>NZ_JBLXFB010000019.1:0-90098 GCF_048262615.1 Antarctobacter sp. | reverse complement strand
TCAACCAACCCGATCAGCAGGTGCAACGAGTAGCTTAAATTACGCCAGATCCTGTCCAGCAGATGGGGAGTAGCTCATACGTCTTGATCTGCAGCCAACTCCGTGGCGCTGGCTGGACGATTGGCGGTTGCCTCAGCATAAAGCTGAGACGCATTCAGGCGCCCTAGAAAAATCGCACGCTGTGTATGGTTCACTCAGTCGTCCTCTTTGAGGTCCGCTGCATCTGAGCCAAAGCGGTTTCTTATTCTAGGCAGAACATGTGCTACAACGACGTATTTGCAGACATCGTATGTTATTCCAGACGAAATCGCGGCACCCACAAAGAGCGCAATTTCGGCTCCTGTGAAACCGGGAGAGGTTGCGACCTTTATGTCTTCCTCTGAAATCCGCCTGTCGCCACTCTTCAGGCTGGCGTTGTAATCCTTGAGCCCCTTAGAGAGCTCCTCCTTGAATTCAGCGGCCGAAATACTCGTCTCGATCTTGATTATGGCTTTTTCCAATGTTTTCTCCAAGGAATCTTCCACGCTCCAACATTGTTTGGATCGTTCGAGCCGCTGTCAAGTTGAGTTTCAGCTAACAAGTTATCTTGAAACCGACATTCTCGCCACTCCAAGTCCCTACGGCTGACGTCCCAGGGCGTGGTGTAGCTTTCGGTGGCCATCGGGTTTCTCGGTAGAAGTGGGTTCGATGCAGCCATTCAGTGGCGAAGCATACTCATCGATTTTACTACCTCGCGACCGTCAGCTTCCTTGCGTGCGGCGTAACAGGTTCGCGCCCGCGGATAATGGCAGCTTCCCGCCCTTCCCGCAGCGCCTGGCAAGATGCTGCGCTGCGGAAACTTCAGTGCTTCGATACATACCGGACGATCAGCGAATGTTCGATTTCCGTTCCATCTCAGCGAACACGACCCCGGTCGAAGTGTTCAGATGGCATCTCCAGAAAACAGCTTGGTTTCAATACCTTGCAAAAACTTCACCAAATCAACGCAGTCATCAGGTCCGGAGAATAACCGGCTGAGAGAACAGATTTTGGGTCAACGGACGGCGCGGCGGTGCTCAGCCTGTCTTGCAAACCCCTTTGAAAACACGGGAAATTTCGGCCGCCTACGGATGGGGAGAACGCTTTCGCGGGGGCAAGTGGCGGAGACGAAGGGATTCGAACCCTCGAGACGGTTTCCCGCCTACTCCCTTAGCAGGGGAGCGCCTTCGACCACTCGGCCACGTCTCCGCCGACGCGTATAGCCAAGGAAACATGAGGGGTACAAGGCAAATCTCGGCCTTTCGGAAAAAAGCCCGCTGGGTTCGTGCACCAGCCTCCAAACCATTGCAGGGCGCAAGGTTCGGAGGATACCGGGTCAAGGCCCCGAACAGCAAGATCCCTGGGCAAAACCGAGGGGGATCCGGGGCGGGATCCGGCGAGCGGGCGATTTGTCCGACGGTCGGCGTAGGTGGCGGCGCAGCGCGGTTCACCTTATGTGCCAGCGCTGTGCAGCTGTCTGCGCTCTCTGCCACAAGGGGTCCACGCCGGGCACTCGACGCCGCTGAGCAATCTGCCCCGAGAGGCTCACATCGGCTGGGCCGTGCTGGAGGCCGGTGGCACTGGAGGCGTGTTCCATGGGCATCCTCTGTCCGGCAAGTGTTATCCGGCAAAGACCTTGAGGCGGACCGACTTGAAGCCGATGCGTGCAACAAGGCGGCGGGATACCCCCCGGTCGCCGGATGTCGCCGCGCGTCAGGTCCGGCGAAGTCCGCACAATCCAGCCCGTGACACTCACGATCAACGCAATCAAAAGGACGATGCCCAATACGCCACCACCCCGACCGGGTGAAGCCGCCATCCCCTGGGCACGAGGTCGACAAAGCCGCGCGGGCCAAGCCATGTCGCCATCACCCCCCTGCCCGACCGCGCCGATGGACTGGAACCGCACCGGAACCGAAAGGGCAAGATCTGGACGGGCAAGCTGCGGCTCCAATACCGGGCATGCCACCAGCGTTCAGCGCCAGAGACAGCCCGGACACCGCCATGAGACGCTTGCGAACAGAGTCACGGGGAACGCTCTGGCCGGTCATCGGGGCCTGTCAAAATACGTTCCATTTCTGGAAGGTACTTTGCCGGGGCGTCCAATTGGATCAATCTCCGCGGCTCACAGGCCGGACAAATGCGACGATATCAGGTGTTGAAGAGGAAGTGCAGGACGTCGCCGTCCTTGACCTCATATCCCTTGCCCTCGGCGCGCATCTTGCCCGCGTCCTTGGCACCGGTTTCGCCGTTGCAGGTGATGTAGTCGTCGTAGGCAATCGTTTCGGCGCGAATAAAACCGCGCTCGAAATCGCCATGGATCACCCCCGCCGCCTGCGGCGCCAGCGTGCCTTCGCGGATCGTCCAGGCGCGCGCCTCTTTCGGACCGACGGTGAAATAGGTTTGCAGGCCCAGCAATTCGTAGCCCGCCTTGATCAACCGGTCGAGCCCGGCCTCCGCAAGCCCCAATTCCGACAGGAACTCTGTCGCCTCTTCGGCGTCAAGTTGGCTGATTTCTTCTTCGATCTTGGCGCTGATCACCACATGGGCGTTGCCCTGCGCGGCGGCCATCTCTCCCACCTTGCGCGACAGGTCGTTGCCCTCGGAGGCGTCGGCCTCGTCGACATTACAGACATAGAGCACCGGCTTGGCGGTCAGCAATTGCATCATCCGCCATGCCTTGAGGTCGTCGTCATCCACATCGACCACGCGGGCGGGCTTGCCCTCTTCCAGCGCGGTAAGCGCCAGTTTCATCAGGCGCTCCTGCTGGATTGCTTCCTTGTCGCCACCGCGCACCTTGCGCACGATGTTCTGCAACCGCTTTTCCAGCGATTCCATGTCAGCAATGATCAATTCCGTCTCGATGGTCTCCGCGTCAGAGACCGGATCGACGCGCCCGTCCACATGGGTCACGTCCTCATCCTCAAAGCAGCGCAGCACGTGGGCGATGGCGTCCACCTCGCGGATGTTGGCCAGAAACTGGTTGCCCAGCCCCTCCCCCTTGGACGCGCCTTTGACCAGACCAGCGATGTCGACAAAGGTGATCCGCGTCGGGATGATCTGCTTGGATTGGGCAATCCCGGCCAGCCGGTCCAGCCGCGGGTCGGGCACAGCCACGTCGCCCACGTTCGGCTCGATCGTACAAAAGGGAAAGTTTGCCGCCTGCGCCGCAGCGGTTCTGGTCAGCGCGTTGAACAGCGTCGACTTGCCCACGTTGGGCAGCCCCACGATTCCCATCCGAAAGCCCATGCGACACCCTCCATCTTGCGTGACGCGCCGCTTCTAGTCGGGGGCGGGCAGCGGCGCAAGGCGCGACACGTGCGTAAACGCAAAACCCCTCTTCCGGCGAGGAAGAGGGGCATCACGTCCAAAGTCTGAAAACCGTGTCAGCCGAAGCGGTTCGGACCCGGTGTCGGTTTCTGGATAAAGAAGTAGATCAGAACCAGCGCGCCGATCAGCGGGACCAGACCGATCAGCAGCCACCAGCCTGACTTGTCGATGTCATGCAGGCGGCGGACGCCGATGGCGATACCCGGCACCAGCGTGGCAAGCGAAAAGATGCTGCCGAACAGCGGCATGCCGATCATTCCGTCGACCAACGTCAAAACAACGGAGATGAGGATGATGGCAAGGAAGGCCCACCAGTATTCACCCCGGTTCGACCGGCCCTCGAAATTGATGTAGTTGGTGAAGAAAAGCTTGAATGCTTCCCCCATGCCAACCTGGCGGGTGTACCCGCCGGCGCCTGCGTCCATCGTGTGTGCCATAATGCTGTCTCCTGAAACCTGTCCTGTGAGCGATAAGTAATGCAGGCCGCGTTTCCAGCCCGATAAACGCACTTAATCACTGGTCCCGCATTCGCTCAATGGCGGAATACCTCCAGTCGCCACCGGACGGTGAAACCATTATCCGTGTGCCAGATGACGCGCCACAATCGCGGGGCTCTGCCGCCAAAACCGCTGCATCAACAACACGGCAGCCACCGCAAGGCCGGACACAAGGCCCAGCCAGATCCCCTCGCCGCCCCAGCCAAAATAGATTCCGAACAGCCAGGCGCAGGGCATTCCGACCCCCCAATAGGCGACACCCGCCATGATCATCGGCACGCGGGTGTCCTGCAATCCGCGCAGCAGACCGATGTGGATCACCTGCGCGGCGTCCACAGCCTGAAACAGCGCTGCCATGATCAACAGACCGCGTCCCGTCGCGATGATCGCGTCGCGGTCCGGGTCGGTTGGATCGATGAACAGGCCCATCAATGTCTCTGGGAAGACAAGGAACACCGCCACCGTCACCGCAACCGCAACCGCGCCCAGCAGGGCGACCACCTCGGCCCCGCGCAGCAGGTTGGCGATATCCCCGCGCCCAAGGGCCGCGCCCGCACGCACCGTGGCGGCATTGGACAGGCCGACCTGCACCATAAAGGCCGCCGTCGCGATCTGGATCGCAACGCCGTGCGCCGCCAGCGGGATTGTACCCAGCCAGCCCATAAGCACCGCAGAGGCCGCGAAAAGCGCCACCTCCGCCAGCGTGGTCAGCCCGATGGGCCAGCCCAGCTGAAAGACCCGGCCGAACATCTCCCAGTCGGGTTTCCAGAACCGCACGAACAAGGCATGCTCGGGCAGGATGCGCAGCGCGTAGACGACGATCAGCCCCAAAGACACAAGCTGCACCGTGACAGAGGCCACAGCCGCACCCGCGATCCCCATCTCGGGCGCGCCCCAGTTGCCAAAGATCAGCATGTAATTGACCAGCGCATTGGCCCCTGCGGCCGCGATTGTGATCCACAACACGACGCGGGTGTGCTCCAGCCCGGCAAGATAGCTTTTCAGCACCATCACGCCCAGCGCGGGCAACATCCCAACGGACAGGGTGCGCAGATAGACCTGCGCCATCTGCGCGATGGCCTCTTTCTGCCCGATCGCCGTCAGGATTGCCCCGGAGTACCAGAGCAGCGGCAGGATCAGCAGGGCGTAGATGATCGACAGCCAAAGCGCCATGCGCGTGGCCCGCCGTACCTGCACCTCATCGCCCATCGCGGCAAAGCGCGCGACCATCGGCATGATCGCCCAAGCAAAGCCCGAGCCGAACAGGAACAGCGTGAAAAAGAACGATCCCGCCAGCGTCAGCGCGGCCAGTTCCGGCACCCCGTACCAGCCCATCATGATCGTATCTGTCAGGCCGATGGCAAACTGCGCCAGATGCCCGCCAATCAATGGCAGGCCAAGGCGCAGAATGGACCGCGTGTGCGTCATATGGCTGTCTGGGCGGGTCATGGCCTGCCCTTACGCATCGGACCAAGTCGTGGCAAGGGCGCAGGTGCGTCGAAGGTGATCCTGTGGTAAGCTGGCGGCAACCTCCTGCCTGGAGCAGTTTCATGGCCGAACCTGTCGATCTCAACCGGCTCCTGCCGGACGCTCGGGCGTTCCTTGCCGAGTTGGCTGCAAACAATGATCGCGACTGGTTCAAAGCCAACAAGTCGCGCTACGACAGCGACCTCAAACGCCCGTCGGAAAAGCTGCTGGCGCAGATTGCAGGCTGGATGGGCGACACGCTGGGCCTGACCCCGCGCACCAAACTGTTCCGCCCGCACCGCGATGTGCGATTCGCCGAGGACAAGACCCCCTATCACATCCATCTTCACATGATGTGGTCCCTGCCCGACGGTCGGGCGTGGATGCTGGGGGTTTCCCCCGACTACGCGACCCTTGGCGCGGGCATGATGGGCTTTGAACCGGCGCAGCTTGACCGCTGGCGCGAGGCCGTGGCCGCGGCACAGGGGGCCGCGCTGGCGGATATGATCGACAAGGCGGGATGGCGGGTGGACGCGCCCACGCTTCAACGGGTGCCATCCCCCTACCGCGCCGACCACCCGCGCGAGGCGTTGTTGCGATACAAGGGGTTTGTCGCCTGGCGGGACAATCTGGATGAGGGCCTTGCCCTCGACCCGGAGGAAACCCTCAGGCAGGCCATAACCGATCTTGCACCGCTCATGGATTGGCTGGGCGACGAGGTCGCCTGAGAGTCAACTACGCCGCGTGTCGGGATGCAAAGCCTTGCCAAGGATGTGTTCCGACCGGTGGATCACATGCCCCGCCCCGCCCACAATCAGCGGATCGGGCGCGCGGGCGATCTTGGGGTCTTTGCCCGGATAGTCCAGCGATGCCAGAAAGTGCCGCATACAGTTCAGCCGCGCGCGTTTCTTGTCGTCGGACTTGATCACCGTCCACGGTGCATCGGCGGTATCGGTGTAAAAGAACATCGCCTCCTTGGCCTCGGTATAATCGTCCCACTTGTTCAGGCTGGCCAGATCGATCGGCGACAGCTTCCACTGTTTCAGCGGGTCGGTCTCGCGGCTGGTAAAGCGCGCGCGCTGTTCCTGTTGCGTGACCGAGAACCAGTATTTGTAAAGATGGATACCCGACCGCACCAGCATCCGTTCCAGATCCGGGGTCTGGCGCATGAATTCCAGATAATCGCTGGGCTCACAAAAGCCCATCACCCGCTCGACACCGGCGCGATTGTACCACGACCGGTCATACAGGACGATTTCGCCGCTGGTCGGCAGATGTTCGATGTAGCGCTGGAAATACCACTGACCGCGCTCTTCATCGGTGGGTTTGTTCAACGCGACCACGCGGGCGGTTCGCGGATTGAGGTGTTCGGTAAAACGTTTGATCGTGCCCCCCTTGCCGGCGGCATCCCGCCCCTCGAACAACAGCACAAATTTCCGCCCGCTCTCCTGCGCCCAGATCTGAACCTTCAGCAATTCGGCCTGAAGCCGCGCCTTTTCGCGCTCATAGGCGCGGCGCGACACCTTGGAGTCATAGGGATATTCGCCGGTCTCAAAGGCGCGGCGGATTTCATCCGTTGACGGGTGGCGCCGGTCAACCGGGCCACGGCGGGCCTCTGCCGGATTGGCGGGCGCGCTGTGTGGTGCCGAAGCGACTGCCGCGGGAGCGGCGGCATCGGCGGCAGGTTCGGGATCAAGGGCGACGCGGGCGGAAATTTCTGACGGCATGGGGGCTCCTTTTGTCTCTCCGCCCGAGTTTCGCAGGCAAGCGCGCCCGCCGCCTTGCGGTACGTCAAGAAACCTTCACAAAGCTCTCACCTTTTGCGCAGGGCGCGCCCGCCATTGCTTTTCCCGCGCGCATCCGGCAAGACGCGAAAGCCTTGCAGGGAGTGAGCCATGACACGCATCGAATCCACCTTCGCCCGGCTGCAAGCCGCGGGACGGAAAGCCTTTGTATCGTACATCATGGCCGGGGATCCCGATGTGGACACCTCGCTGGCGGTGATGAAGGGCCTTCCCGGCGCGGGCGTGGACGTGATCGAACTGGGTCTGCCCTTTACCGATCCGATGGCCGACGGGCCGACCATCCAACTGGCCGGGCAGCGCGCGCTGGAGGGCGGCATGACGCTGGACCGCACCCTGCAAATGGTGCGCGATTTCCGCGCCGCGGATGACAGCACGCCCATCGTGCTGATGGGCTATTACAACCCGATCTATGCGCGCGGCGTCGACACCTTTCTGGCACAGGCGAACGAGGCTGGCATCGACGGGCTGATCATCGTCGATCTGCCGCCCGAAGAGGATGAGGAACTGTGCATTCCCGCGCAGGCTGCTGGCCTCAACTTTATCCGCCTCGCAACCCCGACCACCGACGACAAGCGCCTGCCGAAGGTGCTGCAAAACACATCCGGCTTTGTCTACTACGTGTCGATCACCGGGATCACCGGCGCGGCTGCGGCACAGGCGGCGGATGTCGCCCCCGAGGTGGCGCGGATCAAGGCCAAGACCGACCTGCCGGTGATCGTGGGCTTTGGCATTCGCACGCCGGAAACCAGCCGTGAGATCGCCTCGGTCGCCGATGGCTGCGTGGTTGGCTCTGCCATCGTGTCAGAGATCGCGGCGGGCAAATCCGTCGAGGAGATCCTGTCCTTTGTGGCCGGACTTGCCGAGGGCGCTCACTCTGCCTGACGGCGCAACAACCGGCCCATGCTGGCGGTCAACTCTTCGCGTTTGATGGGTTTGGCGACATGCGCATCGATCCCCTGCCGCAGATAGCTGCTGACCTGATGGGTCATGGCATTGGCGGTCAGCGCGATGATCGGCACCCGCGTCAGATCGCGCGCCGCCTCGACCTGACGGATCATCGCGGCGGCCTCCAGTCCGTTCATGACCGGCATGTTCACATCCATCAGGATCAGGTCAAACGGTGCGGCGAAATGCGCCTCGACCGCTGCGGACCCGTCGCTGACCATGTCCAGTCTCAACGGGTAGCGCCGCAAGAGCAGCCGCAGCACCCGCTGGTTCGTCTCGCTGTCCTCCGCCACCAGAATGCGCCATGGGCGTGCGCGCAGCACTGCCTCTGTCCGTTTGGCTGCCTCGCCGTCCGTCAGTGACCTTGGGCGGGCATCGCGGACGCTGATGCGGGCGACAAAGCACGACCCGCCCTCTGGCACGGATTGGTAGAACAGATCGCCCCCCAGCAGCCGACAGATCCTGCGCGCGATCGTCAACCCCAGCCCGGTGCCGCCAAACTTGCGCGTGATAGAGGCATCCGTCTGGGTAAAAGCCTCGAACAACCGGCCGCGTTTTTCGACGGGCACACCGGGGCCCGTGTCGCGCACCTGCAATTCCAGCACGTCGCCTACCCGGGTGAAATCCAGATACACACCGCCGGTGCCGGTGAACTTCAGCGCGTTGGACACCAGATTGGTGATCACCTGTCGCAGCCGCGTCGGATCGCTGCACAGCCAGCCCTGCGCGCTGCTGTCCTGCCGCAGCACCAGTTCAAGACCCTTCGTCTCGGCCCTGGGTTCATAGACCTGACGGATTTCGTGGCACAGCGCATCCAGGTCGAAATCGCGTTCTTCAAGCTCCATTTTGTGGGCTTCGATCTTTGACAGATCCAATAGGTCGTTCAAAAGGTCCAGCAGCGACAATCCGCACGACTGGATGACTTCGGCCATCTCCTTGTGTTCGGATGCCAAATCGCTTTCCACTAGCGCCGTCGCCATGCCCAGAACACCGTTCAGCGGCGTGCGAATTTCATGGCTGATCATGGCCAGAAAACTGCTTTTCGCGGTGCTGGCGGATTCGGCAGCGACCTTGGCGGTTTCGTATTCGCGCGTGCGGTCCCGTACCGCCTGTTCCAATGCCGCGGCCTGCGCTTTCAGCGCGGCGTTCGCCTCGAACAGGGCGCGGCTCTTGGCCTCAAGCAACTGCTCTGCCTCGTTGCGCGCTGTCCGCTCTCGTTCATAGCGCCGGCGCGAAACCCGGCCATCAGCGTTGTTCTGCGCGATATGGCCCATGCCTCATCGCTCCAGCCGCACGTCGAACACCGCCTCGCGCGCCGATACCCGGTCGACAACGACGTTTGCGCGCCCTCCGAAATGGTCGATGCACGCCTCGACCAACCCGTGACAAAAAGCAACAAGCGGGCGGTCGGACCGATAGGTCATCCGCAGGCTGTCGGCACCGGTCCAGACGGTGTCAAACCGCGGAAGCTCGGCATCCGGATACAGCTTGCGCACCTCGGCGTGGACCTCTGTTTCGATTGCGACCAGCATGTCCAGCGCCGTTGTCTTGTCCCTGAAGAACCGCGGATACTGCTGGACGAAACGGCCATGCATCCATCCGCCCAGCTTGCGGTGCAGGTCGTCGCGGGGAACGCCGGTCAGATCGCTGACCGCGCCGACGATCCGCATCAGTTCGGCGCAGGGGTAATGCCCCACCGATGTATAGGCCCCGCCGGACTCCAGAGCCAGCTGGTCCAAAAGGTCATCAACCGCGTCTTCACCGATGGCCCGTTCCGTCATCTCTAGGAATTCGGTGAAAACAACACCTTTAATAATGGCAACTCCTTGACCTTAATGCTGATGCGATAGCGCACTGCGGTGAACGATGTCTTAAGAGTCGCATTGCAAGAAACTCACAGCATTGGTAATCGAAACTTACCAATTTCTCAGAAAGCGCCGCACCATGCCTGTCATTACCGAAATCGAGGACCTCAAGCGCCTCTACCGCCGCCGGGTCCCCAAGATGTTTTACGACTACTGCGAATCCGGCAGTTGGACAGAACAGACCTTCCGTGAGAATTCTTCGGATTTCGACGACATCTATCTTCGGCAGCGTGTGGCGGTCGACATGGCGGGCCGGTCGACGCAAACGCAAATCATCGGCAAGGACGCGGCGATGCCTGTGGCGCTGGCCCCGGTCGGCCTGACCGGCATGCAGCACGCCGACGGCGAAATCCTTGCCGCCCGTGCTGCCGAAAAATTCGGTGTGCCGTACTGCCTCTCGACCATGTCGATCTGCTCGATCGAAGACGTGGCCGAGAACACCACCAAACCTTTCTGGATGCAGGTCTATACGCTCAAGGACAACGCGTTCATGCAGAACCTCTTTGACCGCGCAAAAGCGGCCAATTGTTCGGCAGCGGTGATCACCGTCGATCTGCAATTGCTGGGCCAGCGGCACAAGGATCTCAAGAACGGGTTGTCCGCCCCGCCCAAGCTGACGCCGAAATCGGTGGCCAACATGATGACCAAGGTCGGCTGGGGTCTGGGGATGCTACAGACCAAGCGGCGGTTCTTTGGCAATATCGTGGGCCACGCAAGCGGGGTCACAGATCCGTCCTCGCTGGCGACATGGACCGCAGAAAGCTTTGACCAGTCGCTGAACTGGGACCGCATTCGCGAATTCCGCAAGATGTGGGACGGCCCGCTGATCATCAAGGGGATCATCGACCCGCGCGATGCGCTGGAGGCCTGCAATGTCGGCGCGGATGCCATCGTGGTGTCCAACCACGGCGGACGGCAACTGGACGGGGCGCTGTCCTCGATCCGCGCGCTGGAGCCGATCATGGACGCGGTGGGGGACAGGATCGAGGTGCATATGGACAGCGGCGTGCGGTCCGGGCAGGACGTGCTCAAGGCGCGGGCGCTTGGGGCCAAGGCGGCATGGATTGGCCGCGCCTATGTCTATGGGCTGGGCGCCCGGGGAGAGCAGGGCGTGACCGAGGCCTTGCAGGTCCTTCACAAGGAACTGGACCATTCCATGGCGCTCTGCGGGCATACGGATATCAACACCGTGAACCGCGACATCCTGATGGTGCCCAAGGGGTTCTCCGGCGATTGGAGCTGAAACGATTTTTCGACGAAAAATCGCCCCCCTTGTCGGGCGGGACCGGTCGCGGGTGCACCTGTGACCGGTCCCGCCCGACTTAACACATTGTTAACAAACAGATGTTTCGCGCGCGAAACACCACCCTCCTGTCACTCGGCAGGCCGCGCCGCGCCGCCTTCGAACCGCATCGCCAGTGGCACCAGCACCAGCGGGATCACCAGCATCAGCCCCCCCACCGCGGTAAAGGAGGCGGCAAGGCCGAAGGCTTCGGAGAGGCCGCCCATCAGCGGCGGGCCGATGAAGAACCCGGCGTAGCCCATCACCGCCACGCGGCTGATGGCCAGAGCCTTGTCCTCGTGCGCGACCAGACGACCGCACCAGGAAAAGGCCATCGGCGCCACCACGGACACTCCGAACCCCAGAATCGCAAAGCCCAGATAGGCCACCGGCAAACCCGGCGCCCAGGCCGCGCAGACCGCCCCGACCGCCGTCAGCATCGCGGCAAGCCGGATCACCGCCGCCTCTGACACGCGCTGCGCCACCACCTGCCCGCCAAACCGCCCCACCGCCATTGTCAGCCCAAGGATCGCGGGCCCCAGCGCGCCCATGGCCGCGCCTGCACCCAACCCGCGTTCCAGATGCAGCGCCGACCAGCCCTCTGTCCCCTGTTCCGCCATAAAACCCAGCAGCACAATCAGCCCAAGCGGCGCAAGCAGCGCCCAGGACAGTGGCGCGGCGAGGGGCGCATCCTCGGCGCGCGGGGTCTCGCGGACCGGCGCGCGGGCCATCTGGATACAAAGCGCCAGCACCGGCACGGCCAGCGCGGCAAACACCGCCAAAGGCGACCACCCCGCCTCTCGTGCGACCCCGGTCCCCAGCGCCGCCGCCGCATAAGACAGCGAATACAGACCGTGGTTGAGATTCATCAGGGAGCGCCGGGTCTGGCCCTCCAGCAGCGACAGCCGCGCGTTCATGGACACATCCAGCGTGCCAGAGGCCATCGCCCCCGCCATCATCGCCAGCGCAAAGCCGGTGCCGGTGCCCGCCAGCCCCGGCAAGAGAAACGCCGCCGCCATGGTGACGCCCAAGACCGGCAGATCCACCGCCCCCAACCGCCGCTGCACCCAGGGCGCCAGCCACATCGCAAGGACCGCCCCGGTGGCCGACACCAGCATCGCCAGACCGAACCCGCCATCCGACAGCCCGACCTGCGGTTTAAGATCCGGCACAAGGGCGGCAAAGGCGCCCCAGTACAGGCCCACGGCGACAAAGCCTGACGCCGGGCCACGGCTGATGTACAAATCTCGCAACATGCCCTGCGGGTGCCACGGCACAGCCGCCTCGTCCAGCACGAAACCGCGCCGCAAGGCAGGAAACCGCTTGCCTTGAAGGGCGATCCGGTTTACCGGCACGGCTTCACGCGGGGTGACAGCCTTGGAGGCACCCTGCACAGATAGATGGAGACTTCAAATGGCTGGTGAGATTCCTGATCTCAAAGCTCTGGAACGGACGGGGACAGGCAAGGGCGCCGCTCGTCAGGCCCGTCGCGACGGCATGGTTCCGGGGATCGTTTTCGGTGGTGAGAAAGACCCGCTGCCGATCAACCTCCCGTTCAACAAGCTGTTCCACCGCCTGAAAGCGGGTCGGTTCAAGTCGACGCTGTTCAACCTGCAAGTCGAAGGCCATGAGGACGTGCGCGTCATCTGCCGGGACGTGCAGCGTGACGTGGTCAAGGATCTGCCGACGCATGTCGATTTCATGCGCCTGCGCCGTACCTCGAAGATCAACCTGTTTATCCCGGTCGATTTCGTTGGCGAGGAAGCGGCTCCCGGCATCAAGCGCGGCGGCATGCTGACCGTGGTGCGCCCCGAGGTGGAACTGATCGTGACCGCCGGCGACATCCCCGAGAAGGTCACCGTTGACCTGACCGGCATGGAAATCGGCGATATCGTGCACATCTCGGACGTGACCCTGCCCGAGGGCGCCAAGCCGACGATCGACCGCGACTTTGTGATCTGCAACATCTCTGCTCCGTCGGGTCTGACGGCTGCGGGCGATGACGATGACGCCGATGCGGCAGAGGTCGAGACCGAGGCCGCGGAAGACTGAGGTCTTTTGCAAGGTGATTTTGGAAACCCCCGCCGGTGCGCGGGGGTTTTTTTGTTGCGCAGAGGGGGCGCTGCCCCCTCGGCCTGCGGCCTCCCCCCCGGGTGTATTTGGACAAAGAAGAAACGGGGGACGGCGTTCTGTTCAGGCGGTCAGCACCTGAACCGCCTGAAACCTTTCGAGGTCCGGCGGTTCCAGATACATGTGGCCAGAGCTTTTGGCCCCGCCGTGTGCGTCCCGAAATGCCTGTGACCGGGTCCAGTCCGTAAAGCTGGCTTCGTCCTGCCAAACAGTGTGCGAGACATAAAGCACATGATCCACGCGCTCTGGCCCCTTCATCAAGGCAAAGCTGACAAAGCCGGGGACCGATTTGAGGTGACTGTCGCGGCCTGTCCAGAGGTGCTCGAACGCCTGTGTCTCTGATTTGACCACCTTGAAGCGGTTCATGGTCAGGTACATCCTGCTCTCCCGTTGTGATATCTGTCCGCTCTGGCCTACATAGGGCGCAGATACGGTCTTGGAGGGCAGAGTGCAGATATTCGTGGGTCTCGGCAATCCCGGCGCGAAATACGCCGGAAACCGGCACAACATCGGCTTTATGGCGCTGGACCGGATCGCGGGCGATCACGGGTTCGGGCCATGGAAGGCGAAGTTTCAGGGGCAGTTGGCCGAGGGGCGGCTGGGCCGCGAAAAGGTACTGCTGCTGAAGCCGGAGACCTTCATGAACCTCTCCGGGCAATCGGTGGGTGAGGCGATGCGGTTCTACAAGCTGGAGCCGGGAGATGTGACCGTCTTTCACGACGAACTGGATCTTGCCCCCGGCAAGTGCAAGGTCAAGACCGGTGGCGGGCACGCGGGCCACAACGGGCTGCGGTCGATCCATGGCCATATCGGCGAGGCCTACCGGCGGGTGCGGCTGGGGATCGGGCATCCGGGGCGCAAGGAATTGGTGGCGGCCTATGTGCTGCACGATTTCCACAAGGCGGATCAGGCGTGGCTGGACGATCTGCTGCGCGGCATGTCGGACGGGGCCGCGCATCTGGCCGAGGGTGATCCGGGCAAGTTCATGAATGCCGTTGCGCTGCGCACAGCACCGCCGCGATCGTCAAAGGCCCCGGAAAAGACTGTAGCAAAGACTGTGGCAAAGACGGAGGCGACGCCACCGGCGGCGGCAACGCCCAAACCGGTGCCGGAGGACAGCGCCAGCGGCGCGGACACCCGCAACCCGTTGCAGCGTCTGGCGGACAAGTTCCGATGATCCGGCGGCGCGCCGCCTCGATCGGTCTGATCCTGCTGATCGGGATAGCCGGTGCGGGCTATGTCTATCGCGAAGAGGTGCACCGCCTGCGCGCGACGATGACGCTTTTTGACGAGGGCGAAATCGTCGAGAATTTCAGCCATATGGACCGACTGTTCGAGACCGTTCCGATCCCGGTGCAGACCCGCGCCACCGGCCTGCTGCGGGGGCCTGACATGGCCTTGCCGGCGCAGTGGCAGGACTGGTTGACCCGCCGCGCTGTGACCGGCGTGATTGTCCTGAAGGACGGCACAGTGCGTCATGAAAGCTATCATCTGGGGACCGGCCCGGACGACCTGCGCATCTCGTGGTCTATTGCCAAATCCTATTTGTCGTCTCTTTTCGGGATGTTGCTGGCGCAAGGCGATGTGGACAGTCTGGACGATCCGGTGACGAAATACGCGCCCGCCCTGGTGGGCAGCGCCTATGACGGTGCATCCATCCGCAACGTGATCCAGATGTCCACCGGCGTTGTTTTTGATGAGGACTATCTGGATTTCTGGAGCGACATCAACAAGATGGGCCGCGTCCTTGCGCTTGGCGGGTCGATGGACGGCTTTGCCGCCGGATTGGATGCGCGTGATCAGCCGCCGGGCGAGGTCTGGCGCTATGTGTCCATCGACACGCATGTGCTGTCGATGGTCGCGCGCGGGGCGACCGGGCGCGATCTACCGGATTTGCTGGCGGAGCATGTTCTGGATCCCATGGGCGTCGAAGGTGAACCCTATTATCTGTCAGATGGTTACGGAGTGGCCTTCGCGCTGGGAGGGCTGAATATGGTGCTGCGCGACTACGCCCGGCTGGGCGAGGTGTTTCGCGACGGCGGGCGTCTGAACGGCAGGCAGATCGTCCCCGAACCATGGGTCATGGAAAGCACCACCCCGTCGGCCAAGACCGCGCCGGGCAAGTTGAAATACGGCTATCAGTGGTGGATGCCTTCGGATGCGCGCGCGGGCGAATTCATGGCGCGTGGCATTTACGGCCAATACGTCTATGTTGATCGGCAGAGCGGTACGGTTGTCGCAATGACGGCGGCGGACCGGAACTTTCGCGAGACAGGGGCCTTTGACGATGCGCTGCAAATGCTGCGCCATCTGACGGGCCGGTAAGGAGCGATCAGCGATGTTGAAAAAAGACCCGTCTTTCAACGTATTGGGGAACTCTCTTGAGCCATGCTCACAAGTGCCGCTGACCGGGTTCTTTCGTGACGGCCACTGTAACACCTGCGCCGAGGATCGGGGCAGCCACACGGTCTGCGCTGTCATGACAGCCGAGTTTCTGGCCTATTCGAAATATGTCGGCAACGACCTGTCGACGCCACGGCCCGAGTTCGGTTTTTCCGGGCTGAGACCGGGGGATCACTGGTGCCTTTGCGCGTCCCGCTTCTTGCAGGCGCATGACGAGGGCTGCGCGCCCAAGGTAAATCTGGCGGCAACCCATCGCGCCGCGCTGGAGATAGTGCCATTGACCGTGCTGGAGCGCCACGCGGACGACGCGAATGGCTGACCATCCGGCGGGTGGCTGAAAAACGTGGGGCACTCGTGGACCCGCATCTGCTTTGGGCGGTTCGGGGGGCAGCGGCCAGTTGGGTGACGGCAGAAACCTTGTCATTTCCGGATCACATGCGTGAAGAACATCCGGAACACGATAGAAAAATTTCACTTATACGATAAATACACAGGCACACTAGGGCATCGGCCCAGGCACGCGCATGGCCGCCCCGGTTCCCCGGAGCGGCCTGTTTCAGGCAGGTTTAGTCGCGCAGCCGCGCGATGTCCTGCATAAGACCCTGCGTCCCGTTGTGGACGGTGAGGTGATCGACCTTGCCGGCAATCGCCTCCAGCGCCTCAAGCTCTTTGAGCCGCAGCATCACCGGGTTGTCCTCCATGACCTTCGCGGTGTTCAGAAGCGACCGCATCGCGTTCGTTTCTTCGCGCCGCTGGATCACGTTGGCCTCGGCCTTTTTCTCGGCCTCGACCACGCGGTTGAGGATCTCGCGGATCTCCCCCGGCAGGATCACGTCCTTGAGGGCGATCTCCTGCACGTCGATCCCGATCGCCGCCATCTCGGTCCGCAGGGTCTGGCCTGCTTCCACGTCGATGGCCCCCTTCTCGGCAAGAAGCTGGTCCAGTGTCAGCGCCCCAAGGCGGCGGCGAAAGACCAGTTGCACCGCGCGGTGCAGCGCCTCTTCGAAGTCGGTCACCATGGTCACGGCCCGTTCCGGGTCTGTCACGCGGAAGACCGCCGTCAGGTTGACCCGGATCGTCACGCGGTCCTTGGTCAGGATCTCCTGCCCCGAGACCTCATGCGCGCGCTGGCGGGTATCCACCAGCTTGACCGTGGCGCGCGGCCCGGCTGCCCAGAAGGCGTGCGCCCCCGGTTCCAGCCGACCGGCCAGAACCCCGTCGAGAAAGAGCATCCCGACCTGCCCCTCTGCCACGTGCAGAGAGGTCAGCGCACGGCTCAGGCCCGCCCGGTCCAGCCGCCGCGCAAGCGCGGCGTCGACGCGGGGGTTGGCCGCAAGGTCAAACCGTTCGACCGTGAACGGCCCCGCGTCGGTCCACCAGACTGCCCGGTCTTCGGGAAAGAGCACCTCTATCGGCCGCCCGTCGCGCGAGACCACGGCGATCTCACCCGTGGCGGTACGCACCTCTGTCAGGTGCCCCACGGTCAGGTCGGGACGGCTGCGGAACAGCGCCCGGTCGAAGGCCGAGGAAAACCGGAGACGGTCGATGTTGTGGGTCTCACGCGTGCTTTTGGCACGCCGAACCCGGTGCTCACCGGGGCCAAGCAGCGCGTCAAAGCGCCCCCGGACCAGAACCAGCATCCGTTCGTTTTCGGACAGCGTGATGCGGTCACGTCCCGTGAATGCATCCATGAAAAAAGTCAGCACGTTTGTCATCTCAAGTCTCCTCTTTCGCGTGCCTATCGTCGTCGCAAAGCGATGTTCCTTTGTTTTGATCGGGTTGGAGGCAGGTTTGCCCCACAGGTGTGAATGTGGCGGGCCCGGAATGCCCCCGTGCCACACCTGCGGACGGGAGGCCGGCGAGAGGGGCGCGGAGCCCCGGCGCGCCTTCGATGCGGGCATCGAAAGGCGGACCGGAACCCGGCGGAACCGTCATCCGACGCTCCGGCCAGCAGCCGGAGCAGGCAAGACCGGTGCCGCCCCCTTTGCGTTGCCGCGCAGAGATTGGCGTGGGTGTTCCCTGCAAAGGACACCCCGGACCCTATGAGTTGGACCGCTTGCGCGGACCGGCGTTTTGAGGCCGGTGCCCTCCATGAAGGGCTTTGGTCAAATGGCAGGAGTCGAACCTGCGACACTTCGATTAGATGTCGAATGCTCTACCTGTTGAGCTACATTTGGAGACACAGGAGGGATTTGAACCCCCGACACACAGGCAAAGGCCTGCCGCTCTACCGCTGAGCTACAATGTCATCCCGACCTTTTGAACAGGCCCTGGCATACAGGAACGGCAGCGCCGACTGCACCGGGGGAGTGATCACCTCCGCCCGCTAGGGTCCGGTCCGTTGGAGCCGGGAGTGCTGGATAGCCGCGAAAGCCTGACTCGCTCCAGTATGGAATTCCGGGCCTTGGGGTGCCGTGACGTAAGCGCAACAATATTGCGCCCGCGCGCAATTAATGGAAACCACACGCCCGCGGTATTAGCTTTTCCTGAGGGTCAAAGCGATTGCGAAATTGCGGATATTGCGGATTTTTTCGAAGGCTTGGGTGGGTGTGAGGGTCGCGATGCCCTGTGCCCACGCACCTGCCAGACCTGCCGATTAGGAAACGGCCCCGACCAATCGGGGGTCCGGGCCGTTCCAGTCGGTCGGGTGCCAGAGCGCGGCGTCAGCCCGCGTTGCGCCCTTCGGTGGCGGACATGTCAACGCCAAGGTGTTTGGCCACGGTAAAGATGTCCTTGTCGCCCCGGCCACACATGTTCATGCAGATGATGTGATCCTTGGGCAGATCCGGTGCGATCTTGGCCACATGGGCCAGCGCGTGGCTGGGTTCCAGCGCGGGAATGATGCCTTCCGTCTCACAGCACAGCTGGAAGGCGGCCAGCGCCTCCTTGTCGGTGATCGAGACGTATTGCGCCCGGCCCACGTCATGCAGCCAGCTGTGTTCCGGACCGATCCCCGGATAGTCGAGGCCAGCGGAAATCGAAAACCCTTCGAGGATCTGACCGTCGTCGTCCTGCAACAGATAGGTGCGGTTGCCGTGCAGCACGCCGGGGCGGCCGCCGGTCAGCGAGGCGCAATGCTCCATCTTGTCGTTGACGCCTTTACCGCCCGCCTCGACCCCGATGATCGAGACCCCCTTGTCGTCGAGGAAGGGAAAGAACAGGCCCATGGCGTTGGACCCGCCACCGATGGCGGCCACCAGCGTGTCGGGGTTGCGGCCTTCGGCCTCCAGCATCTGTTCCTTGGCTTCCTTGCCGATGATCGACTGGAAATCGCGGACCATGGCCGGATAGGGGTGCGGCCCCGCGACGGTGCCGATGCAATAGAAGGTATCGCGCACGTTGGTCACCCAGTCGCGCAGCGCGTCGTTCATCGCGTCTTTGAGCGTGCCACGGCCCGAGGTCACCGGGACAACCTCTGCGCCCAACAGCTTCATCCGGAAAACGTTCGGCGCCTGGCGTTCCACGTCATGCGCGCCCATGTAGACCACGCATTTCAGGCCGAACTTGGCGCAAACGGTGGCGGTGGCGACGCCGTGCTGCCCTGCCCCGGTTTCGGCGATGATGCGGGTCTTGCCCATGCGGCGGGCGAGGATGATCTGGCCGAGGACGTTGTTGATCTTGTGCGCGCCGGTGTGGTTCAGCTCATCCCGCTTCATATAGACCTTGGCGCCGCCAAGGCGTTCGGTCAGGCGTTCGGCGAAATACAGCGGCGAGGGCCGACCGACGTAGTGCTTCCAGAGGAAATCCATTTCCGCCCAGAAACTGTCGTCCGTTTTGGCCTTCTCGTATTCCTCTTCCAGCGAGAGGATCAGCGGCATCAGCGTCTCAGAGACAAAGCGGCCCCCGAAGATGCCAAAGCGGCCCTTCTCATCCGGACCATTCATGAAGCTGTTTACGAGATCGTCCATTTCGCCACTCCTCTGTCTGGGCGTCTGAATAGGGCAAATGGCCCCCCGGTGACCAGAGGCAAATGGCAGAGAGCGATCGGGTTCGATACAGGCGCGGTGCGGTGGCGGAATTGCGACGTGGCAAGGGTGCCGTGACCGATACGCGATCCGGGGAGCGCGGGCAAAGGCGCTTCGAAGCGCCTTGGACACGCGGCTTTGCCGCCGCGTGCGGGCCTGTTTCGACCCGCGCGATCCAAGCTGTTTTCACGCGGCGGCCCAAGGGCCTTCGAAGGCCCTTTCACCGCAGCCTGCGGATGGGGTGGGCATTGCAGAAGATCACAAAATGGCGATGGTTCTCGACCGCCTGAAATCCGCGCCGCGCCACGGCCTCAGCAAAGGCTGCGCGGCCCACCAGCCTTTCGACATCGCGCACCTTGCGCTTGACCACGCCGCCAGACAACGCCTCTCGCGAGGCGAAAATCTGGTTGAGCCATTGACCGGCGGTGAGGTGATCGGGCAGTTGCGCCATGCCGCAGGGTCCGTCAGGTCTGGTTAAGATCGGCTTAACCGGCCATCACCGCCCGCTCCAGCGACGGGTAGCGCAGGCCCAGCGTGATGCCGCGGGCGACAAAGGCGATCATCAGCGCGGCCCACATGCCGTGTGGCCCCAAAAGCGGGATCAGCACCGTGGCGGCGGCGAAATAGATCGCGACCGAGACGGCCATCATGTTGCGCATGTCGCGGGTCCGGGTCGCGCCGATAAAGATGCCGTCCAGCATCCACGCCGGCAGGCCAAGCACCGGGGCCAGCACGATCCATGGCAGGAACTGCCGCGCCGCCTGCTGCACCTCCGGATCTTTGCTCATCCCGTCGATGATCAGCCCGCCCAGCAAGGCAAAGGTCAGGGCAAAGGCAAAGTTCGACAGGAACCCCCAGAGGCTGGTCAACCGGACCGCCCGCCTGAGCCGGTCCAGCGCACGAGCACCAAAGGCCTGTCCCACCATCGCCTCGGCGGCGAAGGCAAAGCCGTCCAGCGCATAGGCCATGATCTCGATGAAATGCAGCAGAACGTGGCTGGCGGCCAAAACCACCACCCCGAATCCGGCGCTGTAGTAGAAGATGAACGACAGCAGCACCGCCTCAAGCATGAGCGAGCGCAGCAGGATATCGCTGTTGACCACCGCCATGACGCGCAGGCGGGCGCGGTCAAAGACCCGCGGCCAGTCGCGCCATGCCGGGTTGGCAAAAGCCCCGCGACAAAGCCAGAGGCCAAGGGCCAAGCCGGTCCAGTCGGCGCAGACCGTCGCCCATGCAAGGCCCGGCACCCCAAGGTCCCAGCCGACCACAAACAGCAGGTTAAGCGCGATGTTCAGACTGACGATCCAGATCTGTAGCGCCAGCATCGACCGGGTGCGCTCTTGCGCGCCGAGCCAGCCGTTGATGCCAAAGATCGCCACCGCCGCCGGGGCTGACAGGATGCGGATGTCCATGTAGTCGCGGGCAAGGGTTTTCACCTCATCCGCGGCCGGCGAATAGGCAAACCCCAGATCGGCAATCGGCCCCATGAGCGGGATCAGCAACAGCCCCCCTGCCCCGCCGACCATCAGCGCGCGGGTCAGCAGCGCCGCGACCTCTGCCCGGTCGCCCGCGCCATGCGCCTGCGCGGTCATGCCCGCCGTGCCCATCCGCAGGAACCCGAAGACCCAGAGCAGGGTCGACAACAGCGCCGCGCCAACGGCGACGGCGGCGATGGGGGTTGCGTCGGGGATCTGGCCGATCACGGCGGTGTCGGCCACGCCTTGCAACGGCACGGTCATGTTCGCCAGCACGATGGGAACAGCGATCCGCAGGACACGGGTGTGGGTGATGGGCTCTGGCGTGGTCATGGCAATTCGGCTGTCGAAAATCGCAACGGGGCACAGCCCCGTCACCTGAAATGATGCTGTCGGAGTATGGCAGTCGGGACCGGGCGGCAAGGGCCGCATCCCGGCGTGTTCACTCCTCCCGGCGCGGCATCAGAAAATGCGCCGTCGCCTCGGCGATGGGTCGGTCGCGGTTGTCTTGCCATGCCTCGGCCTGCACGCTGGCATAGCGCCGTCCCGACCGGGTCACGCGGGCGCGGGCATAGGCGTCGCGCGGCAGGCCGGTGCGCAGGTAGTCGACGGTAAAGTCGATGGTCTTGGGCAGGCGGGGCAGCGCGCCGCGCGCCATTTCGTCGGGATCGAGCAGTCCGGACTCGATATCCTGCCAAAGATAGGTCCAGCTGAGCGTGACCATGGCTGTCATCTCAAGAAAGGCGGCGGTCACGCCACCGTGGATCGCGGGCAGGAAGGGATTGCCGATCAGCTTTTCGTCAAAAGACAGGACGGCGGTGAGTTCATCGCCTCGGCGGTCAAAGCTTACCCCGAGGTACTGCATGTAAGGCACGCCCGACACCAGCGCCGACAACGCGGCGTCACGACGCTGCTTGATGATCTGGACGGGTTCAGGAGGGGTATGCGCCATTATTTGCCCTCCACGGTGAATGTCCCGGCCGCGGTCGCCACCGGCCTTTCGGGGTCTTCGTCCATTGCGGTCGCGCGGACAAAGGCGACCGAGCGGGTGATGTGATAGCATTCGGCGCGCGCCGTGATGGTCTGCCCCGGCGTGGCGGGCCGCATATAGTCGATGCGCAGGTCAATCGTGGCGGTGCCTGCGGGCGACTGCGGGTGGCTCATGACCGCCGCGCCGCTACAGGTGTCCATCAAGGCCGACACCGCGCCGCCGTGGATCACGCCGGTTTCCGGGTCCCCGATAAAGCGGGCGTCGTAGGGCAGGCGAATCTCTGCCAGCCCGTTGCCGATTTCGGTGATTTCCATGCCCAGCGCACGGCAATGCGGTATGGAATCGATGAACTGACGGGCAATGCGGGCCTTGTCTGCGGTCATGCGGGATCTCCTTGGGGTCTTTATGGGCGCGCGGGTCAAGGGCTGCAAGCGATCGGGGAACACGCTGCGCTTTGACGTCGGGTTGTCTCGGGCTCGGCTGCGGCTTAGGTTTCACCGTGGCTGATGGGGAGACAGGTGATGGGCGACACGCGTCTGACGTTCAAGGAAATGTGCGCAAAGTTCGACGTCACGCCGCGAACCCTGCGATACTACGAGTATATCGAGCTTTTGACGCCCGAACGGGATGGCCGGGCGCGCCACTACGGCCCGCGCGAGATTGCCCGCATGACGCTGATTCTGCGTGGCCGGAAGTTCGGCTTCCAACTCGAAGAAATCCGCCAGTGGCTTCTGATCTACGAACACGAGGGCACCGAGGCGCAGATGCGGGCCTGGATCGCCATGGCGGACCGGCAGCTTGCCCATCTCGAAGACGAGCGGCGCCAGCTTGACGACGCCATGAACGAACTAAAAGCCCTGCGCGACGAGACCGACGAAACGCTGAACGGCGCCGGTTGACGCCTGATTGACGCTGTCCGCGTTGCCACGGCAATCAGCCAAAGCGGTTCGGCGCGCAGAAATTTTATCCTTTGGTAAAAATATTGCGCAAAACAGCGCTTGACCTTGCTTTATCTTACGTCAAGCAAAGAGTGACGTAGCGTATGAGTTACGTCAACGAGAATTCCCATTGTAAGAAGGCAGCGCAACCTGCACCTCCATTCCGTGACACGACTGTGACGGACACGGAGAGCCGGGGATGCGAGACATGACAGACGAGCAACTGATGACGATCCGGGAAATGTGCGACACGTTCGAGGTGACCCCTCGGACCCTGCGCTTTTATGAGCAGAAGGAGCTGCTCTTCCCGATACGCGAAGGCCAGAAACGGCTGTTTACCCGGCGCGACCGGGCACGGCTAAAGCTGATCTTGCGCGGCAAGCGGTTTGGTTTCAGCCTGGAGGAAATCAGGCAACTGCTTGACCTCTACCATGTGGGCGACCGGCAGCAGACGCAGCTGGAGGCGGCCTATGGGGTGGCGAAAAACCGGTTGGCGGACCTGATCCGGCAACGGGACGAACTGAACACCGCGATCGGTGAGTTGCAGGAACAGATGAAATGGGGCGAGCGGATGCTGGCCTCGATGGAACAGAAACGCGCGATCCGGTAATCCGGGACGCCGGCAGGACCCCAGGGAGAGAGACATGCCCAGCTATACGGCGCCGATCCAAGACCAGATGTTCATCCTCGATGATGTGCTGAAAATCAGCACCCAAGATATCCCCGGATATGAGGATCTGGACCGCGAAACGCTTGACGCGATCCTCGGCGAAGCGGCCAAACTGGCCGAGAACGTGCTGGCCCCGCTGAATCAGGTTGGCGACACTGAGGGATGCGTCCTTGAAAACGGTGTCGTGCGCACGCCGAAAGGGTTTCTTGAGGCCTTTGACCAGATGCGCGAAGGCGGCTGGACCGCGCTGGACTGCGACCCGGAGTATGGCGGCCAGGGCCTTCCCTATGTGCTGGCCACGGCGGTGGGCGAACAGTTCTCCGCCGCCAACATGGCGTTCAACATGTATCCGGGCCTGACCCACGGCGCCTACTCGGCGATCCACGCCCACGGGTCGGACGCGCAGAAGGCCATGTATCTGCCCAAGATGGTCACCTGCGAATGGACCGGCACCATGAACCTGACCGAGCCGCATTGCGGCACGGATCTGGGCCTGATGCGCACCAAGGCGGTGCCGCAGGACGATGGCAGCTACAAGATCACCGGCCAGAAGATCTTTATCTCCGCCGGTGACCACGACATGAGCCAGAACGTGATCCATCTGGTTCTGGCCAAGATCCCCGGCGGCCCCGAAGGCATCAAGGGTGTCTCCCTGTTCATCGTGCCCAAGTTCATCGTCGACGCCGAGGGCAATCCCGGCGCGCGCAACTGTGTCTCGGTCGGCAAGATCGAGGAAAAGATGGGCATCCACGGCAACTCGACCTGCGTCATGGATTACGACGAGGCGACGGGCTATCTGCTGGGCGAAGAGCACAAGGGCATGCGCGCCATGTTCACCATGATGAACGAGGCGCGGGTGGGTGTTGGCCTGCAAGGCTATGCCCAGGCCGAAGTCGCCTATCAGAACGCCGTGGAATACGCCAAGGACCGCCTTCAAGGCCGCGACGTGACCGGGGCGAAAAACCCTGACGGTCCCGCCGATCCGCTGATCGTGCACCCCGACATCCGCCGCAACCTGATGGACCAGAAAAGCTTTGTCGAAGCGGCGCGGGCTTTTGTCTTTTGGGGCGCGTCGATGATCGACCGCGCGCACAAGACAGGCGATGCGGCCGCCGACGGGCTGATTTCCCTGCTGACCCCGATCGTCAAAGGCTTTTTGACCGACAAGGGCTTTGAGATGGCCACCGCCGCGCAGCAGGTCTACGGCGGCCACGGGTACATCGAGGAATGGGGCATGTCGCAATTCGCCCGCGACGCCCGCATTGCCATGATCTACGAAGGCGCAAATGGCGTGCAGGCGCTGGACCTCGTGGGCCGCAAGCTGGCGCAGGACGGTGGCAAGCACGTCATGGCCTTCTTCGACATGGTCAAGACCTTCGCCTCTGAGCACAAAGGTCAGGACGAGGATTTCGACAAGCACTTCCTCGACCCGCTCAAGGCGGCCTCCAAGGACCTGCAAGCGGCGGGCATGTACTTTATGCAGAACGGCATGAAGAACCCCAACAACGCGCTGTCCGGCTCTTACGATTTCATGCACCTCTTCGGGCATGTCTGCCTTGGGCTGATGTGGTCGAAAATGGCATGGACCGCCAAGGCGAAGCTGGCCGCAGGCGGGGGCGATACGGACTTCTACGCCACCAAGATCGCCACCGGGCGCTACTACATGGCGCGACAATTGCCGATGACCGGCACCCATCTCAAACGGATCGAGAGCGGCGCAGAAACGGTGATGGCGCTTGAGGCGGACGCGTTCTGAGGCAAAGGTAGAGGCGGCGGGATATGTCCCCGCCGCCGCCCCCGTGACCGGGCGACCCGCCCGGCACACCCAGCCTCGGAGGAGCCTATGCCAAAACGATTTCGCCTGACCCGCCGTTTCCCGGTCGCGATGACCGAGGACGGCTATCGCAAGCTCAAGCGGTTCGCCCATGAGGCGGGGCTGGACGAAGGCGAGGCCTTGTCTTTCCTCTTTGAACACTTCGACAGCGTGACCGACACCGATGCGCTGGCGCACAGGTTGCGGCTGTTCAACGCCGATCTGGACGAACGCAAGAAATAACGGGGACCCCATGCCGCAAAACTGGATGACCGACGAGCACGCCATGCTGGCCGAGATGACAGCAAAGTTCATCGAAACCGAATGGCAGCCGCTCTATGACAAATGGCGCAAGCAGGGACAGATGGACCGCGAAACCTGGGCGCAGGCGGGGGAACTGGGCCTGCTCTGCCCCTCGATCCCCGAGCAATACGGCGGCGCAGGCGGCGACTTCGGCCATGAGGCGGTGATCCTGATGGAGGCGGGCCGCGCCAATCTGGCCAGTTGGGGTCACGGCATCCACTCTGGCATCGTCGCGCATTACATCCTGTCCTACGGCACCGAAGAGCAAAAAACGCGCTGGCTGCCCAAGATGGTGACCGGTGAGCTGGTGGGCGCCTTGGCGATGACCGAACCCTCCGGCGGGTCGGACGTGCAGCGGCTCAAGACCAAGGCCGTGAAAGAGGGCAACGCCTATCGCCTGAGCGGGCAAAAGACCTTTATCACCAATGGGCAACACGCGAACCTGATCGTGGTGGCGGCCAAGACCGATCCCAAGGAAGGCTCCAAGGGCATGTCGCTGATGGTGGTCGAAACCGAAGACGCGGCAGGGTTCAGCCGCGGTCGCAACCTCGACAAGATCGGCTGCCACGCGGCGGATACATCAGAGCTGTTCTTCGACAATGTCGAGATCCCGCCAGAAAACCTGTTGGGCGGCGCCGAGGGACAAGGGTTCTACCAGATGATGCAGCAACTGCCGCAGGAGCGGCTGATCATCGCCTGCGGCGCGGTCGGCGCGATGGAGGGCGCTGTGGACCGCACGATCCGCTACTGCAAGGAACGCGAGGCCTTTGGCGGGCCGTTGACCCAGTTCCAGAACACCCGCTTCAAGCTGGCCGAATGTCAGACCAAGACAACCGTCGCCCGCGCCTTCCTCGACGCCTGCATGGCAGAGCATCTGGAAGGCAAACTGAGCGTCGAAAAGGCGGCAATGGCGAAATACTGGCTGAGCGACACACAAGGCGAAGTTCTGGACGAATGCGTCCAATTGCACGGCGGTTATGGCTTCATGCAGGAATACGCCGTGGCTGAAATGTGGGCAGATGCCCGTGTGCAACGCATCTACGGCGGCACAAACGAGATCATGAAGGAACTGATCGCACGCGCCCTCTAGGACGGCGCTGCGCGGTGAGAAAGGATTGGGGTATTTGCCACAGAGAAGAAACAGGAAGGTTGCGTATCGGACCCAATATGCAGGGCTGCAATCAACCTTCCCGCCTTGCCCGCGCCTTTGGCCAGGCACGGGGCTTCTCCTCTGGCGGTCATCGGCTCCCCAGCCTGTACCGCAAGACCAACCATGACGCGTTAACCTTAACGCGCCGTTATCAGGGAAGGCGCCTGCTGTTTCTTCTCTGGACAAATACGCCCACGGGGGTGCGGGGGTGTGAAACCCCCGCTCTGCCGGGAACAACAAGCGCGACGGGAGGCGCTGCGCGATGACCATGAAACTTTACTGCTTCGGTGAGTCGGGACATTCCTACAAGGCGGCACTGGCGCTGGAACTGGCCGGGCTGGACTGGCAGCCGGTCAAGGTCGATTTCTTCAACGGCGAAACCCGCGGCGATGCTTATCGGCAGGACGTCAACGAGATGGGTGAATGTCCGGTGCTGGAAGATGGCGACATCCGGCTCAGCCAATCCGGCGTGATCCAGCAGTATCTGTCAGAGACCTACGGCCATTTCGGCGGAGCGACCAGGGCCGAGGAGCGCGAGGTTCTGCGCTGGATACTCTGGGACAACCATAAGCTGTCATCGGTGGCGGGCATGACGCGGTTCCTGATGAACTTCCTGCCCAAGGAGAAACAGCCCGCAGAAGTGATCGGCTTCATGCAGGGGCGGCTCAAGAGCGCCTATGGCGTTCTCGACGCACATCTTGCGGACCGCAAATGGATCGTGGGGGAGGCGCCCACAAATGCCGACCTGACCTGCTGCGGCTATCTCTTTTACCCCGAACCTTTCGGTTTCGAGCGCGCCGACTGGCCCGCGATCGACCGGTGGCTGGCAAACATCGAGGGGCTGCCCCGATGGAAAGCGCCTTATGAGCTGATGCCCGGATCCCCTGCGGACCGGGCCTGAAGAAAAGGATATCACATGACCGAAGCCTATATTTACGACGCCGTCCGCACGCCGCGCGGCAAGGGCCGCAAGGATGGCGCGCTGCACGAAGTCACCTCGCTGCGTCTTTCGGCACAGGTGTTGAACGCTGTGAAAGAGCGCAATGGTCTTGACGGTCACGCCGTCGAGGACGTGATCTGGGGCAATGTCACACAGGTTGGTGAGCAGGGCGGCTGTCTTGCGCGCTCCGCCGTGCTGGCCTCTGATCTTGACGAGAGCATCCCCGGCCTTGCCATCAACCGTTTCTGCGCCTCGGGGCTGGAGGCGGTGAACCTTGCCGCCAACCAGGTCAAGGGCGGTGCGGGTCAGGCCTATATCGCCGGCGGGGTCGAGATGATGGGCCGTGTGGCCATGGGCAGCGACGGCGCGGCCATCGCGGTCGATCCCTCGATCGCCATGGACAGCTATTTTGTCCCGCAGGGCATTTCGGCCGATATCATCGCCACCGAATACGGGTTTTCCCGCGATGACGCAGACGGACTGGCGGTTGAATCGCAACGTCGCGCCGCCGCCGCTTGGAAAGACAACCGGTTCGAGAAGTCGCTTATCACCGTGCGCGACGTGAACGGCCTGCCGATCCTCGACCACGACGAATACATGCGCCCCGGCACTGACATGCAAACCTTGGGCGCGCTCAAGCCATCGTTCAAGGACATGGGTGAGGTGATGCCGGGTTTTGATGCCATTGCGCTGATGAAATACCCGCATTTGGAGCGGATCAACCACATTCACCACGCGGGAAACAGCTCTGGCATCGTGGACGGGTCTGCGGCCATGCTGATCGGCAACAAGGAGTTCGGCGAGAAATACGGTCTGAAGCCGCGCGCGCGTATCCGGGCGACCTGCAAGATCGGCACCGATCCGACCATCATGCTGACCGGCCCGGTCCCCGCCACGCAGAAGATCCTCAAGGACAGCGGCATGTCGATCAGCGACATCGACCTGTTCGAGGTCAATGAGGCCTTTGCCTCGGTTGTGCTGCGCTTCATGCAGGCCTTTGACGTGGATGACAGCAAGGTCAATGTGAACGGCGGCTCCATCGCCATGGGCCACCCGCTGGGCGCAACCGGGGCGATCATTCTGGGCACGATGCTGGACGAGTTGGAGCGGACCGGCAAAGGCACCGGTCTTGCCACGTTGTGCATCGCGTCCGGCATGGGTGCCGCGACCATCATCGAGCGCGTGTAACCCCGGTGCCGATGACGCCGGACACCGCGAAAAAGGTGGCATCCAGCCTGCTGGATGCCACTGGACGCGCGCTTATGTCCGGCGACTTCGACGCCTTCGCAGGTTGTTTCAGACTGCCACAGTCCATTGGGACCATCGACGGTGTCCGCCTTCTGAACACCAAGGCGGATCTGGAACGCGCCTTTGACCGGGTGCGCGCGCATTATGCGGACATCGGACTGGCGAAACTGGACCGGTGGATCGAATTGGCGCTCTTTGACGGGCCGACTGTGATACGATCCTGCCATATGACGCATATTCGGTCAGCGGACGGCCAGCTTTTGAAGGACCCCGTGGTGACGCTGTCGCAACTGGTGTGCGAGAACGATCAATGGCGGATCGCCGGAATGCTGTATTCGGTGCCGTCTGACAGCGACCATGGTCGGGCGTTGCTGAGCGGGGGCGCGCAACCGTCAACCGATCAGGCGCAAAAATACGCTGCCGAAGCGGTTTTCCAGAGCTATCTGGACCGGGTGACCCGTGCCTATCTGGACGGCCAATTCGCCACCTTGAGCGAGGCGGTTCAACTGCCGCTTTTTGTTCAGACGAGCACGGGAACGATGGTCGTGATGCGAACGGACCACCTTGAGGAAGACTTTAACCGGACGGTCACGCAATTGCGCGTTCACGGCGTGAGTGACATTGTCCGGCGCGTCCATATCGCCGAAATGGTCGGGGATCGCAGGATTCACGGTGCCTACCGCACCCATATTCTGAGCGGCGCACGTCTGGTTATTCCGGCCTACAAAAGCGCCATGACCATCGAACAAGGCGCGGACCTGACCTGGCGCATGACATCGGTCATCCACCCGATGGGCCATCTGACCATGCAGGCGCAAATCGATGCGCAGGACGCCCCCGGCCATGGCGGGCTGACATGACCAAGAACATGGCGACACAGATTTGCCGGGCCGATCCGGACACGCCGACGCAACAGGCCCGTGACGGAAACCTGTCCCGGTTGGACGGCGTGACCGCAATCGCACCGCCGGACCAGACCGCGGGTGCGCGGCTTTGTATCCGGTGGCTCATGAATCTTGTGGTCAAACAGCGTCAGCAGCCCGGCGACCGTTCGGATCTTGGTACATTCGAAAATCGTCGCATCTGCATCGATGGCGAGGTCATCGCACCACTGGCAACGCGGCTCCGGGACCGCCACAAGGCCCCTGCCATGTGCGGCGGGACGCATCCCGTCGATCCCAATTTCTGCGAACAACCGCTGTTGGCGGACGCGGGACATCGGCCGGCACGCGATTTTTGCGGCGGCATGAAATACCGTGGCCACACAAGTTTCGGGTCCAAACCGGTCGACCGTCTTCGTGAAAGGCAGTTCATCTGATGCCGCGGATCGATCTGGACAAAATACCCCTGCGCACCGGGTCCTCCTACCCTGCCCCGCATGATGAGGCCATGATCGGGCGTCGCCAGCAGCGGCTGGGCGATGCCGCCGGGCTGACCCAATTCGGCGCAAACCTCGTGCGATTGGCCCCCGGCGCGATGTCCTCGCTTCGGCACTGGCATGAACGGCAGGATGAGTTTCTGGTGGTGACCGAAGGGGCGCTGACACTGGTCGATGACAACGGTGAGACGCCGCTTGTCCCCGGCGATTGCTGTGCCTTTCCGGCGGGCGATCCGAACGGGCATCATATCCTGAACACGTCGGATATCGAGGGCGCCTTTGTGGTCATCGGCACGCGGACGGACCGTGAGACCGGCTGGTATTCGGACCTTGACCTGAAGGTCGAGGTTGAAGGCGGCAAGATGCGCTTTCTGCGCCGAGACGGTGGGGCGTTGGCAGAGTCATGACAGCCACCTTCACACATGCCGAATTCGAGCAGTTCCTGACCGATATATCCGAGCCTTTCCTGACGCGCGACATCACACACTGGCGCGCCCGGATGCTGCTGCCGTTCAGCATGGTCACCGGGTCCGGGCCCGTCACCCTGTCCACCGACGACGACGTGCGGCAGAATTTCGACCTGTATCTCGAAGCCTGCGATGCGATGGCTTTGGATCTTGTGCACAGGGAACGGATGGGCGTCGAACACTGTGAAGACGGCACCGTTCTGGCCTCTTACCGCACCGATTTGATGCGGCAGGGCAAGCGGATCACCGATCCCTATACATCTACCGCACTTCTGCATCCCACCGACGACGGATGGAAGATGTCGGCAATCCTCAACGCCCGTGGCCATCATGCGTGGACCGGGCGCCCCCCGAAAATTACTGGAGACTGAGAATGACTGATTTCACGATGAAAACGGACGCAGACGGCGTTGCGGTGATCACATGGGACGTGCCCGGCAAGTCCATGAACGTGATGACGCTGGAGGCGTGGGACGAACTTGACGCGCTGATCGACGAAGCTTTGGCAGAGGATGCGGTCAAAGGGATCGTGATCACCTCTGGCAAGGACAGCTTTGCCGGTGGCATGGACCTGAAAGTTATCGCCAAGATGAAGGAAATGGCGGGCGACGACCCGGCCAAGGGTCTGTTTGACGGGATCATGAATGCCCACCGCATCATGCGCAAGATCGAGCGCGCGGGCATGGACCCCAAGACCAACAAGGGCGGCAAGCCGATCGCCACCGCCCTGCCCGGCACAGCACTTGGCATCGGTCTGGAAATCCCGCTGTCGACGCACCGGATCTTTGCCGCCGACAACCCCAAGGCCAAGATCGGCCTGCCCGAGATCATGGTCGGCATCTTTCCGGGCGCAGGCGGCACCACGCGCCTTGTGCGCAAGATGGGCGCGATGGCCGCCTCTCCTCTGCTGCTGGAGGGCAAGCTGAACGATCCGAAAAAGGCCAAGGCCGCCGGGGTGATCGACGAGGTCGTCGAGGATCCGCTGGCCGCTGCCAAGGAGTGGGTGCTGAACGCCAAGGACGCGGACATCCTCAAGCCCTGGGACGCCAAGGGTTACAAAATGCCCGGCGGCGCGCCCTATCACCCCGCAGGCTTCATGACCTTTGTCGGGGCGAGCGCGATGGTCAACGGCAAGACCAAGGGCGTCTATCCCGCCGCCAAGGCGCTTTTGAGCGCGGTCTATGAAGGGGCGATGGTGCCCTTTGACACGGCGCTGAAGATCGAGGCGCGCTGGTTCACCAATGTGCTGATGAACCCGTCGTCGGCGAACATGATCCGGTCGCTGTTCATCAACAAGGAGGCGCTGGAAAAGGGCGCGGTGCGTCCCGCAGATGTGGCCGACCAGAAAGTCACCAAGGTTGGCGTTCTGGGCGCGGGCATGATGGGCGCGGGCATTGCGCTGGTATCGGCGCAGGCGGGGATCGAAGTGGTGCTGCTGGACCGCGATCAGGCCGCCGCCGACAAGGGCAAGGCCTATAGCGCCGATTATGCCGCCAAGGGCGTGAGCCGCAAAAAGATCACCCAGGACAAGGCCGACGCGATGCTGGCGCGGATCACCGCGACCACCTCGTATGACGATCTCAAAGGTTGTGACCTGATCGTCGAGGCGGTGTTTGAAGACCCCAAGATCAAGGCAGAGGTGACCAAAGCCGTCGATGCGGTGACCGGCGACGATTGCATCTTTGCCACCAACACCTCGACCCTGCCGATTTCCGATCTGGCGAAGGCGTCCAAAAATGCCGAGCAGTATATCGGCATCCACTTCTTCTCGCCGGTCGAGAAGATGATGCTGGTGGAGATCATCAAGGGCAAGCAGACCGGGGATCGCGCCGTGGCCAAGGCGCTGGATTTCGTGCGCCAGATCCGCAAGACGCCCATCGTGGTCAACGACGCGCGGTTCTTCTACGCCAACCGCTGCATCATCCCCTACATCAATGAAGGCATCCGCATGGTGAAAGAGGGCATCGCGCCCGCTCTGATCGAGAATGCCGCCAAGATGGTGGGGATGCCGCTGGGTCCGCTGCAACTGGTCGATGAAACCTCGATCGATCTGGGGGCCAAGATCGCCCGCGCCACCCGCGCGGCGATGGGCGACGCCTATCCTGATGGCGAGGTCGATGAGGTCATCTTCTGGATGGAAGGTGAGGGCCGGCTGGGCCGCAAGACCAAGGCGGGCTTTTACGACTACGACGAAAAGGGCAAGCGTCAGGGCCTGAGCCAGCTGGTGCAGGACAAGTACCCGCAGGTCGAGGATCAGCCGACGGTGACCGAGGTCCAGCATCGCCTGCTGTTCGTGCAGTCACTGGAGGCGGTGCGCGCGCTGGAAGAAGGCGTGCTGATGGACATCCGCGAAGGCGACGTGGGCGCGATCCTTGGCTGGGGCTTTGCGCCGTGGTCCGGCGGGCCGCTGTCGTGGCTGGACATGATCGGTACGCCTTATGCGGCGGAACGCTGTGACCAGCTTGCCGAGGCCTATGGCCCGCGCTTTGCCTGCCCGCCCTTGCTGCGCGAGATGGCCGACAAGACGCAAAGCTTTTACGGCCGGTTTGGTCCGGACAAGGCCGAAGCCGCCTGAGGCAACACGGAACAACAGGCGACGCGCCCGGCGCGACGCCCGTCAGGCGGGGCCGGTCCAGAGGGACCGGCCCCGCCTTGCATGTAGCACCGACCGGGTGACCGCCCCGGCAATGGCGGGCGGTCATCAACGTGGCTGGCGATATCTCGAATTGTCGAATTTCGATGCCACCGGCCGAAACGGCGCACAGTGGTCACGCACCTGCGGTTTTCATGTTTGAAATCAGATAGTTTCGGAAACCGCCCTGAATTCCGCGCATTTCCCGATCCCGGCCAGCCGGTGCCATGCACTGTCTCAGCGACCGTCGGAACGCTTTGTTAAGGTCGCATCCCTATCTCTTCGTGGCGTCAGATGTGTCAAGCCAAGACGCACACAGTGCTACGAAGGATGCAGTACCGCGATGTCAGACATCAGTTTCCACGCTCTCGGACCCGCACGGGCCCGTTCCGGTGAAGACCCGCTGGTCGCCTTTCTTTTGAACGCCCGACGGCTGCCGGTCACCGTCTCGGCCCGCGATGTGGCCCGTCTTGATTCCCACAGGCTGCAATTGTTGCTGGTGGCCCAAAAGCAATGGGCCGAGGACGGCGTAAATTTCGACGTGACCGATATGGCGCCCGGATTTCGTGAGGGACTGGAAAGGCTTGGTCTCTCTTCCGATCATTTCGACAAGGAACTGCTGCAATGACGACAAAAGTCCTGGCAATTGACGACTCGCGAACGATCCGCAACCTGTTGCGTGTCTCACTTGAAGGCGCGGGGTTCGAATTCCACTCTGCCTGCGACGGCCAAGAAGGTGTGGACATCTTTCCCGACGTCGACCCGGATGTGGTGATCACCGATATCAACATGCCCAAGATGGACGGGTTCGGCGTGATTGACACGCTGCGCAGCGGCCCCAACCGCACCAATGTGCCCATTCTCGTCCTGACCACCGAAAGTTCTGACGATCTGAAGTCGCGGGCGCGCAACGCGGGGGCCACCGGATGGATCGTGAAACCATTCGACGACGCCTCACTGGTGTCGGTCCTGCGGAGACTGACGGGGCATGTGAGCTGAAATGTCGGGAAATTCGATCAAAGATACCTTCTTCGAGGAATGTGAAGAATTGCTCGAAGCCCTTGTTGAGGGGCTGTCCCAGATGGAGGACGCCGCCGACGACATGGAGGTCGTGAACGCGGTCTTCCGCTCCGTGCATTCCATCAAGGGCGGCGCCGGTGCGTTCGCCCTCGACCGGCTGGTGGGGTTTGCCCACAGCTTTGAAACCGTCATGGACAAGGTCCGCGATCGCGCATTGGCCGTCGACGAAAAACTGATGAGCCTGTTCCATCGGGCCGGCGATCACCTGTCTGACCTCGTTGCGGCGGCACGGGACGAAACCGATCTGGATGATGAGATCGAGGCCGGGCTTGTCAACGAACTTGAAAGCTATCTGGACGGCGACACCGCCGCCGAGGATTTCAGCTTTGACGCGGTCACGCTGGACTTTGACGGCCCCCAGATCGACCTGTCCATCGACGATGGCGCAAGCAGTACACGGGTTTTCGACATCCGTTTTACCCCGTCGCGGGCGCTTTACGAAAACGGGCATGAACCGCTGTTGATCTTCGACGCGCTGGCCGAGTTGGGCAGCCTGTCGGTCGAGGTGGATCTCAACAGGTTGCCGGAATTCGACGCATTCGATCCAGCGGATGCGGTCCTGTCCTGGCAGTTGTCGCTCTCGACCAGCGAGCCGGAGACCACGCTGCACGAAGTGTTCGAATTCGTCGAAGGGCTGTGCACGCTGGAGATTACAGTCGATCAGGCGGCAGGTGCGCCGGTGATTGACATTCCGGATGCGCCGGACATGCCGGACGAGGCACCCCTTTCGATACTGGAAGAGACGGCGCTTCCGCAAGCCCCTGTCAACGAACCGGCAATGGCGGCACTGGCCACGACAGAGCCCGCCAAGAAAGCCGAACCGGGTCCGGAAAAACCGGCCCCCGCGGCGGCAAACAAGGAATCGCGCGGCCCCAAACCGACGCTGCGGGTCGATCTGGACCGGGTTGACCGGCTGATCAACACGGTTGGCGAGTTGATCATCAATCAGGCGATGATCTCGCAACGGATCGAGGAACTTGACCTGCCCACCGTGGCCCACCTGACCAATGAACTGGAGGCCTACAAACTGCTGGCGCGCGATATCCAGGAAGGCGTCATGGCGATCCGTGCGCAGCCCGTCAAACCGCTGTTCCAGCGCATGTCCCGGATTGTGCGCGAGGCGTCAGACGCAACCGGCAAGAAAGCCAAGATGGTCACCGTCGGCGATTCCACCGAAGTGGACAAAACGGTGATCGAACGACTGGCCGATCCGCTGACCCATATGGTGCGCAACGCTGTTGATCACGGGCTGGAATCGCCTGCGGCCCGCACCGAGGCAGGCAAAGACCAGACGGGAACAATCCGGCTTTCGGCGGCGCATCGTTCCGGAAGCGTCTTTATCGAAATTTCCGACGACGGCGCCGGATTGAACCGCGAAGTGATCCTCGCCAAGGCGATGGAAAAAGGGTTGGTCCCGCCGGATGTCGAACTGTCCGATCCGGAGATCGACAACCTCTTGTTCCTGCCCGGATTTTCAACCGCAGGACAGGTTTCGGCCCTGTCGGGCCGCGGCGTGGGGATGGATGTGGTCAAGAATGCGGTGCACGCCCTTGGCGGTCGGGTATCGATCACCTCAACCCCCGGAAAGGGCACAACATTTGCAATCGTCCTGCCTCTGACGCTGGCCGTGATGGATGGCTTTGTAATCTCCGTGGCTGACCAGACCATGGTCATTCCGATCTCTTCGATCCTTGAAACCATTCGCCCCAACCCGCGCGACATCCATGTGGTCGGCACCGACAGTGAAGTGGTCAGCGTGCGTGGGTCCTACGTGCCGATCATTGACGTGGCCGACAGCCTTGGGCTGGGCAAACCTGATGACAAGCACCGAAACGGCATTCTGCTGCTGGTCAGCACAGAGATGCAAGGACTGACCGCGCTGCGCGTCACTGCCATCCATGACCAGCGCCAAGTGGTGATCAAGAGTCTGGAAAGCAACTATGCCGCCATCCCCGGTGTCTCTGCGGCGACCATTCTGGGGGATGGCAAAATCGCACTGATCCTCGATCCCGAAGAGCTGATCAAACTGGGCCACTCGTCGGGTCACGATCCCTTTGCACAGCACAGCAGAATGGAGCTTCGTCATGGCTGAGACCGCTGAAGCACTTGCGGACACGCAGTTCGAATTCATCACCTTCTCGGCAGGCGGCCAGAGTTATTGCCTTGAGATCACGCAGATCCGCGAGATCCGGCGATGGACACCGGTGACCGCGCTCCCGCACACGCCTCAGGACGTGCTGGGGGTCATGAACCTGCGTGGTGCGGTGATCCCGATCTTCGATCTCTCGGCCCGATTCGGCTTGGGCGCGACACCCGCAAATGAACGCAATGTCGTGATCGTCGCCGCCGTCGATGGCGCCACCATCGGACTGTTGGTGGAATCGGTGTCGGAAATCCTGTCCGTCGAGAAAAGCGCGATCCAGGAGACCCCGGACATCAAGTCCGAGGCCACGCGCAACAGCATCCTCGGCATGATCTCGGTCGACGAGTCCATGGTTCGGGTCGTCAACCTGGGGGCCGTGGTCGACAGCGAAAAAGGTCTGCCTGCATGAACAGCCCGGCGCCGAGCGCCTTCACGCGCGACATTCCCTTCAGCGACGACGACTTTCGCTCGATTGCCGATCTTGCGCATGCGCGTTTTGGCCTCAGCCTTGCCGAAAGCAAAAAGCCATTGGTGTACTCGCGGTTGGCGCGGCGGCTCAAGTCCCGGCAAGTCCAGAGCTTTGCCGACTACCTTGCGCTGCTCAATCGCGCCGAAGAAGAGGACGAAAGGCTGGAGCTGATCTCGGCGTTGACCACAAACGTCACCAGTTTCTTTCGGGAAAACCATCATTTCGACATTTTGCAAAGGGGCTTGGCGCAAGAGCTTGGCGAGAAGGTCCGGGCTGGCGGGCGGTTGCGGATCTGGTCAGCGGGCTGCTCGTCCGGTCAGGAGCCCTATTCCATCGCGATGACCCTGCTCAAAACGATACCGGACGCACATGCCAGGGATGTCCGCATCCTGGCCACGGACATCGATCCAAAAATCGTCGCGAAGGCGCGGGCCGGGGTCTATTCCGCCGAAGAGGCCTCCGGCGTCCCTGCCCCGCTGCGCAAGGAGTGGATGGCGACCAATGACCCGTCCGGCAAAACATACGCCATCACCGAAACACTGAAACCTCTGGTGACGTTCAATGAGTTGAACCTGATGAACGACTGGCCATTCAAGGGACCGTTCGACGCCATTTTCTGCCGAAACGTGGCGATCTATTTCGCCCCTGAAACCCAACGGCGCCTTTGGCAGCGCATGAGCGCCATGCTGACCCCCGGCGGCCTGTTGTTCATCGGGCACTCCGAGCGCGTCACAGGCCCGGCGCTTGAAAATCTCGAAGGCGTCGGCATCACCAGTTACTGCAAATCGCGCGCCAGCGCGCAGCCCACGCTGCAATAGGAGAGCATTATGGGATTGAAGGACTCTCTGAGGATCATGGTCGTCGATGACATGGCGACGAGTCGCGGCCTGATCACACAGGCCCTCGACGACATCGGAATCAAGAACTACGTCACGGAGAATGACGGCCGTGCCGCGTTTGGCCGGATGGCCTCTAGTCCGGTGCATCTGGTGCTGTCGGACTACAACATGCCCGGTCTGGACGGCCTTGGTCTGTTAAAGGCTGTGCGCAGCCATCAAGCGCTCAAGAAGATGGGCTTTATCCTTGTCACCGGACGGCCCACCCCGGAAATCGTCGCGGAGGCAAAGCAGCTTGGCCTCAACAATATGATCAAGAAGCCGTTTACATCGGCCTCGATGAAACAATGCATCGAAAGCGTGGTCGGCCGTCTATGACCGCCATGACAGACACCACCCTGCCATTGAAGGTCGCAACCCGACGCGCCTCGGCCGAGCTTGAGGGGCTCTATGTGCGGCTTGAGCGGTTGGAGCACGGGTTAGACACTGTCATCGTCCACGCCACCCACGCCTTCGATACAAAATCCATCGGGATGTTGCAGGAACTGGACATGCTACGTCAGTCGATCGGCGCATTGGCGGACTACCTCGACCAGATTTCTGCCGCGACCGATGACACCGGCATGGTGGACGTGGTTCAGGCCCTGTCGTCGGTGCCACTTCGCGACATGGCGACACGGTTGGGCGGCACGGCGAATTCCGCCGCTGCCGTCGGCCACGCGGAGCTGTTTTGATGGGCCGACAACCTGCCCCGGTTCTGGTGTAAACGGACCGCCGCTGGAGATCACAAATGCCAAGGAAGACCGTTGTCATCGCCACGCCGGATCGCGCGCAGCAAGCCCGGCTTGGACGGTTGGTCGACCAAATGGCCGATTTCGAAGTGGTCTCCAGAACAGGTGACCTGATGAACACCTACAATGTTGTGGAGGAACGCCTGCCAAAGGCGGTGTTGATCGCCGACGTGCTGGCCAACCTGCCGGAATTCGAAGTGATGCGCGCCCTGTTCGCGACCCTCGACATCCGTTGGTTGGTTGTGACGATGCCCAACCGGTCTTCGCGGCGGTCCACCGCCCCGGTGGGGTTTGACAAGCCCGGATCGGATATCTTCTCCATACCGGCCGATGCGCCGGAAGAGGTCTATGTCCGGCAGCTGTGTGCGTTGACCCGCACCGATCGCAAGGACTGTCCCGCCAAGAAACCTCTGTCGTCGGCACCGCCGCCGGTGGCAGTAGACAGACCGACGGCCCCAAGGGATGTTGCCAGGACGCCCCCCGGACGTCCGATAACACTCCCCGGCGCGGAGGGCCATGGCAGGCATCACGCCGCCCCGCCCCGGATCGGCGCGATCCGCGCTTCGGCGGCGGCCCAGCAGGTTCCGGCCCAGCAGACACCGGCCAGTCGACGGTCCACTTTGCCGGTCGCGCCCGCGGGGACGGATCAGAACGCGCGCGCGTCTGACAGCGCCGGGCGCATGGTTTTGATCGGTGCCAGCACAGGCGGCGTTGACGCCTTGCTGAACGTATTGTCGCAATTCCCCGAGGACTGTCCGCCTACGCTGATCGTGCAGCATACCGGGCTCGGCTTTGGCCAAAGCCTTGCGGGGCTCTTGAACCGTCAATGTCTGCCCAATGTGCTGCTGGCCACCGGGCCTTTGCCCCTTCGGCGCGGTCAAATTTTGATAGGTGCCGGCACGCGGAGCCATCTGGTCATCGAAGGCCGGGCCGGGACACGCGCGACCTGTGTCAAGGAAGACCCCGTTGCCGGGCATATTCCCTCTGTGGACAGGCTATTCGGGTCCGCTGTCCCCCATGCGGCCCGTGTCTCGGCTGCGCTCTTGACCGGCATGGGACGGGATGGCGCCGACGGGATGAAAGCCCTCTTTGCGGCCGGGGCCTTTACCATCGCCCAGAATGAGGCCAGCTGTGTGGTGTATGGAATGCCGCGCGCAGCCGTTCAAAACGGCAGTGTCCACAAGATCCTGCCCCTCGACCGGATTGCGCAGGCGCTCCTTCGCGAACAGGGCGAGGCCACGCGCGTCTCCAGGGAGATACATTAATGAGAGGCCTGTCCGAAAAGGTAGTCAACGTCATTCAGGGCGAATACCAGATTTCCGACGATCCGGAGGTGGTGTTGACCACTGTTTTGGGGTCGTGCATCGCAGTCTGCATGTTTGACGCGACGCGCCGGATCGGCGGCCTGAATCACTTTCTCTTGCCCAATCGGGACGGCGGCGGCGGCGCAAGCGTGCGGTACGGTGCCTATGCCATGGAACTGTTGATAAACGGCTTGCTGCGTCAGGGGGCAGAGCGCGCGCGGCTACAGGCCAAGGTTTTTGGCGGTGCCAGCATGATGGGCAACCTGCGCGATATCGGCGCGTCAAACGCGGCCTTTGCCCGGCAATTCCTGTCCGATGAAGGCATCCCCTGCATCGCGGAAAGCGTGGCAGGTACGGCAGCGCGGCGCATCCGCTTTTGGCCGACAGACGGACGGGTGCGTCAACTGCTGGTCCCGGCCGAAGCTGTCGCGCTCCCGCCGGAAAAACCGGCCCCAATCCCGCGTCCCGTGGCCGACGAGATCACGCTTTTCTGACACGCACTTCGGCGCTATGCCGGGGGCTGTCGCAAAAAGCGGTCCGGTGTGCCGAAGGAGGCCGAGTTGCAGTCAACGCCCCATCCTTTGACCCGCGATCTGGTGCTGATCGGCGGCGGCCACACCCATGCGCTTGTCCTTCGGTCCTGGGGAATGAACCCGCTGCCCGGTGCGCGGCTGACGCTGATCAGTCCGAACCCGACGGCGGCCTATTCCGGGATGCTGCCGGGACATATCGCCGGACACTATGAACGTGAGGCGCTTGACATTGACCTTGCAAGGCTGGCGCGTTTTGCCGGTGCGCGGCTGGTCTTTGGCGCGGCCACGGGGATCGACCTGCATCGCAGAGAAATCCATGTGGCGGGTCGTCCGGCAATTGGGTTCGATCTGGCCAGCATCGACATCGGAATCACCACCGCCATGCCGGAGCTGCCCGGCTTTGCCGAACACGCCGCGCCGGCAAAACCGCTGGAGGGGTTCGCTGACGCCTGGCAGATCTATCTGGCAGGCACGGGCGCGGCCTCTGTGGCTGTGATCGGCGGCGGCGTGGCCGGTGCGGAACTGATCCTTGCAATGGGCCATGCCTTGTCCAAGGCCGGGCGCTCTGCCCGCCTGCATCTGATCGAGCGGGACACGGCGCTGGCCGCACTCCCGTCGCGTTCGGCCAGACGTATGCGGCAGGCATTGACCGTAGCCGGGATTGAGGTCCACGACGCCGCCGAAGTCATAGAAGTCACCGCCACAGGTGTCCGACTGGCGAACCGATGGATCGAGGCCGATTTCGTCTGTGGCGCCGCCGGTGCCCGTCCCCATGCATGGCTTGCAGAGACCGGACTGGCCCATCGCGACGGCTTTGTCACCGTGGACGCCGGTTTGCGGAGCTCTGACCGACATGTCTTTGCCGTCGGCGATTGCGCCCACATGGCGTTTGCGCCGCGTCCAAAGGCAGGTGTCTACGCGGTGCGGCAGGCCCCGATCCTTGCCCGTAACCTGCGGGCTGCATTGCGCGAAACGGGGCAGACCCACAGCTATCACCCGCAAAAGGACTATCTGAAACTGCTCTCTCTGGGCGGCAAATCGGCCCTTGGCGACCGATTTGGACTGACATTCTCAGGGCCGTGGGTTTGGCGCTGGAAAGACCGGATTGATCGCAAGTTCATGTTGAAATTCAAAGACCTGCCACAGATGACCTCCGCGCCGCTGCCTGCGGTTCGGGCGGCGGGGACTGAGGCGCTTGGCGACAAGATCCTGTGTGGCGGATGCGGTGCCAAGCTGGGACAGGACGCGTTGCAGCAGGCGCTTGGATCCGGGGACTTGCCCGGAGACGACGCGGCGGTGATGGACATCGGCGGGGTCCAGACGGTGATCAGCACCGACCATCTGCGCGAAATCGTTCCGGACCCCGCGATCATGACCCGCATCACCGCGCAACATGCCCTGGGCGACATCTGGGCCATGGGCGCGCGACCGACAGCGGTGCTGACCAATGTTATCCTGCCGCGCATGTCCCCCGCGCTCGCGGCGCGGACATTGCGCGAGATCATGACGGTCGCACGCGAGGTAATGGGCAACGCCGGGGCAGACATTGTCGGCGGGCACAGCTCTCAAGGGTCGGAATTGACCATAGGCTTTACCGTGACCGGCATATGTGAACACAAGCCCATCGGACTGGGCGGTGCGCGTGCGGGCGACACGTTGATCCTGACCAAACCCTTGGGGTCAGGGGTTTTGATGGCCGCCGATATGGCCGGCAAGGCGCGCGGCGAGGATGTGCGCGCCGCCTTGGATCTGATGGTGCAATCGCAGGCACAGGCCGCCGCGATTCTCAGGGGCGCTCATGCGATGACGGATGTGACCGGCTTTGGATTGCTGGGCCATCTGCGCAATATCTGCCTGAATTCATTGGTGGGTGCGGATGTGACCCTCGACGCGGTGCCGCTGATGCCCGGCGCGCTGGACCTGTCCGCCAGCGGAATCCGGTCGAGCCTGTATCCCGATAACCGCGCCCCTTTCCCCGACCTCGCAGACACGCCGCGACATGATCTGTTGATCGACCCGCAGACCTCCGGCGGCTTATTGGCCGCGGTGCCGGGTGACGCGGGACAACTGGTCACCGCCTTGCGCGCTGCCGGATATGACGCCTGCGCCATCGGGCAGATCACGTCGGAGACGGGTCAGATCCGGATCTTCTGAAGGTGCGCGGCCAGCCGGTCGGCAAGCTCATCCAATGCGTCAGGCGTCAGGGAGGCCGTCTCTTCCCGGTGCAGGATGCGCGGCGCCTGCGCGCGCATCGAGGTGCGATAGGCCGGATCGTAATGATCCTCGGCCAAGGACCGGCACAATGCCAGACGCGCCCCTTCGGCGATCATCGCATCCCATCGGTCCACAAGCCCGTGGCCCCGGAAAAAGCGCAGCGGTGCAAGTTGTTGGGTCAGTCGCGGCCCATCGGCCAGAATATCCGCGTAAGCTTCGGCCAGGTAGCGCGCGCGTGCCTCGATGGGGGCGGAGATTTCGATCCAGGGCGCGGATTTCATCGCATCCCAAAGCGCGGGCGGCAGGTTGATCTGACCGATCTTGCTGCTTTCCGCCTCGACCACCACCGGCAAGGCCGGGTCAAGCGCATGCAGCGCCCGGATCAGATCGGATTCGAACCCCTTCTGCGCCGGCTGGCCTTCGGGCCTCTCCCCCAGCAACGATCCACGATGCCGCGCCAGACCTTCGAGATCCAGCACCTGAATTCCGCGCGCGGCCAGTCGCGGCAACAGCGCTGTTTTGGCCGTCCCGGTGTATCCACCCAGCTGGATCAGGCGGTGCGGCAACGGGTTATCATAGAGCGCGCTTGTCACGAGGCGGCGATACGCCTTGTAACCGCCCTGCACCACCTCGGCGCGCCAGCCGATCTCGCGCAGCATCCAGGTGAACGTGCCGGACCGCTGCCCGCCCCGCCAGCAGTAAATCAATGGCCGCCAGCCGCCCTGATGGTGCGCCAATGGTCCCGCCACATGCGCGGCGGCATTGCGAAACACCAGCGCCGCGCCGATTTTCCGCGCTTTGAAGGGGCTTTCCTGCTTGTAAATTGTCCCAACCCGCGCGCGTTCCTCGTTGTCCAGAACCGGAAGGTTGATGGCCCCTGGAACACGATCTTCGGCAAATTCCGCCGGGCTACGGACGTCAATAACACAGTCGAAATCATGTGTGAAAAACGTGTTCAGGGTGTCCGCAACGAGAGCCATCCGAGGGATGTAGCCTGCCCCGATACACTTGGGAAGAGGTGGATTTGTGTGGTGAAAAAACAGTTGTAAAACCTGCTGGACACCGGGTCGGACCTCGGCTAAACCGCCTCCACCCGAAGGAAATCCTTCTCCCGTGCCCGGGTAGCTCAGGGGTAGAGCAGTGGATTGAAAATCCTCGTGTCGGTGGTTCGATTCCGCCCCCGGGCACCACTTAACAAGCTGAAATAGTTGGGTTTTGTGGTCATGGCTGGTCCTTACTCGGATCGGGTTTGACGCTTTTCGGGGACAGGTTTGACAATCTTCGCCCGCCTTGCGTTCTCTTTTTCCAGCGTCGCCATGGTTTCGCGGTTCTTGTCGGCAAGGTTCGCCGACCGGGAATAGTGCCTCGCCATCGATGGCGTTTTCTGCCCCAAGAGGTCCGCGATGCGCCGCTCATCCAGTCCCGCCTCGCGCAGCGTCGTCGCCACGGTATGGCGCAGGCCTTTGAGCGTCAGGCCCGGCGCGATCAGCCCTTCCTCCTCCAGCCCGGTCTTGAAACGGTGCCAGACGGTGGAAAACCCGTTGTAGGTCCAAGCTGCGCCTTGTGAACTGGCCAGCACGGTAGCCGCCTCATGCGCAGGGATGCTGTCGAGGGCTGCCTGCAAGGTCAGGCTGACGGGAATCGCCACCTCCTCCCCCGTCTTGCCACGCACGCCCCAGATCGTGTCACCGTCGATCTGGTCCTTGCGCAGATTCAACGCGTCCGAGGGATCAAGGCCAGTGTTCATCATCAGCGCCAGCGCCACCCGCACATGCGGCTTGGCGCGGGACAGGACGATGTCGCGCTCCTCCATGCTCCATGGCCGGTTGGCATAGGCGCGGTCGCGTGGGCGGCGCTTGGGGATGACGTCCTTGGCGTAGTTCGCCGCGATCAGGCCCTGCGGGATTGCATGGCGGAACACCTCGCTCAGCAGGGTGCGGACCATGTTGGCCCGCCGCCAGCCGATCTTTTTCGCGGCCTTGTCGTGGATGCCCGCGATCAGCGGTGTGTCGATCACATGGACCGGCGTGTCGCGGATGGGGGCGAGGAAATCGGCGCATTTGCGGTAATCGCGGCGTGTGGCCTCGGCCAGATTGGCGAAATGCCCGGTTTCGAAATAGCCCTTGATCAGCCCGCCCAAAGTGCCCGCGCGCGGGCCTTTCTCCTTCTGCGCCATGGCGATGGCGCGGATCGTCTCGCATTGCGCCAGAAATTCGACCGACCCCAGCGGTGCCTCGGTCAGGTCGATCTTGTGGCCCGTCGCGCGGTGGTAGCAGCGCATACGCCCGTGACGATCCTTGAATATCTTGAACCCCTTTACGCGCACATGGGTCATCAGAGCCGGTCCAGAATGTCGTCGCGCGTCATCTCGACATGGTCGGCCTTCATCGTGTCGATCCAGCGATCGATGTCGCGCCGGTCCCACAGCAGGGTGCCCCGCGCCAGCTCCACCGGCCGCACCGGGCAGCTTGCCTTGAAATGCTTGATAGGAAGACCCGTGTAGCTGGCGGCCTCGGATTGTTTCAGCATGCGCTTGTCGATCACGCTGATGTTGAGATTGGTCGTGCCCATCGGCTCTCCCCCTGATCAATTCACACTCGACACCGAACCATCCCTCTCCCTCTCGTCCCCGCGCAGCTTGGTGGCGCGCTTCTGGAACCGCTCCCAGCCGGTCATGGTCAGCAGGCGGGTCTTGGGCGTGATTTCGACGAATTCGAGCCGCCCGTCGTTCATCAAGGCACGTATCTGCGCCGTGCTGAGCCCCACAAGGGCACCAAGTTCCTTGGGCGACAGCAGCTTTTCCTGTGACAAACCTCTCTCCTTTCCTGCAAATGGACGAAAACGCATTGAATGCGGTGCCGGGCCGTGGTTCGATGTTGGAACGCAGGCGTTAACGCACAAACGTGCGCTTATATGCGTTCATGCGTCATATCAAGTTGATTGATGTCAAGAATGGTGAATCGTCCGGATACCTACCTCGGCGGCCTCGGCGCGCGCATGGCGATCGCGCGCAATGAGCTTGGCCTGTCGCAGGCCCGCATGGCCGAGGCGCTTGGCATGTCTCAGCGCGCCTATCAGAGCTACGAGACCGGCAAGCGCTCGATGCCGGTGGAGGCGCTGGTCGATATGCACCGCCAGTTCGGCGTGGACCTGAACTGGATCTTGCTGGGGGTCGAAGCGGTGCGCCCGGGCCATGACCTGGCCGCGCTGGAAGGGTTCGAGACGGCGCTGGACCGTCATCTCAGCGCGACCGGCATCCGCCTGAAAAGCGAGAAACGCGGTGCGATCGTGGCGCGCTGGTACCGGTCGTTCCTGGAGGGAAAGGAAATCCCGATGGACGACGTCCACAACTGGATCGAATTGTTGAGAGAGTGATAATGGAAATCGAGAAGAGCGATGCGTGGCAGCGGCACCAGCTGGCGACGGTGGAACGGATGCAGAGGGATCTGGCGCGCTTGACGCATCCGGTGATCCGGGCCGTGGGACTGTGCGGGGTGGCCTATCTTGCGAGCTGGGTGGTAATGATGGTGCTTGGGGCTGCTGCCGGGGCGATGGTGGTCGTGGCGGCGGTGTCTGCGGCTGCGCTGGTGCTTGGTGCTTCGGCCTTTGCCTTGGCGGTCGGGATGGAGCGGTATCTGCGGGGCCGGTTGGAGAAGGTGTGACGAATTCGAAGGGCCGATCATGAGTTTCGGCGCTAAAGCCGCTCAGGAACCCGCATCCTTCCCGCCGATTTCAATGAAAGATCCGCCTTCGAGTATCCATTCCGCCAATTGCTCGACGGTGAGATCAACATCGGCCTGCTTTTTCAGCGCGCATTCCCAGACAAGCGCGATCCGCCAGCCCTCTGCCGATAGCGTTGCCACGACCTTCTGATCGCGCCGGATGTTGGCCGCGAACTTCGCCGCCCAGAACTCGGGGCGCGTGGCAGGCGTCGATGCAAATCGACAGCCTTCATGTCGGTGCCAGAAGCATCCGTGCACGAAAACGGTGACCTTGTGTTTGGTCAGGACCATATCCGGTCGGCCGGTCACGGTCTTGGGGTGAAGCCGGTAGCGGAACCCGCGCGCATGAAGGGCGCGGCGCAGCAACAGCTCGGGCCGCGTATCCTTGCCGCGTATTCCCGACATCATCCGGGAACGGGTCTCCTTGTTGACAATATCTGCCATTTGGCTCCTGGCATCGCCCCGCTCACCTGGTATACAGGCATCAGTCCCCTGACGAGAGGTCCCTGATTTGCCAGCCAAATTCGGCATTGTCGATCTGTTTGCCGGTCCTGGCGGGCTGGGCGAGGGTTTCTCCTGCCTCAAGGTGGGTGACCACGCGCCCTTCCACATCGGCATCTCGGTCGAAAAGGAAGCCTCGGCGCACCGGACGCTGAGACTGCGGGCCTTTCTGCGGGAACATCAGGCGCGGCACGGAACGCTGCCGCAAGCCTTCATCGATTTTCATGCAGGGCTTTCGGATGAACCGGACTGGCACGAGATCGACGCATATGCATGGGCACAGGCCGAGGCAGAGGCGCGCTGTCTTGAGCTGGGGACCGAGGACGCAGGCACGGCCATCGACGCCGCCATCATCAGCCTGCGCCGGGACTACGACGACACGATCCTGATCGGCGGGCCGCCCTGTCAGGCCTATTCGCTGGTTGGCCGCGCCCGGTCGAAGGGGAAGGCCGGCTATGTCCCTGAGGACGATGAGCGGCACTACCTGTTCCGGGAATACATCAGCGTCCTCGACCGCCTGCGCCCGGCGGCGTTCGTGATGGAAAACGTCAAGGGCATGCTGTCCTCGACCATCGAAAGCCGTCTGGTGTTCGAGATGCTGATGGAGGATCTGGCATCGCTCGGCACGGGCAAGGGGCACCAATACGAGCTGCGCGCGATCCATATCGAAGACGGCAGGGCAAGCCTGCGCGAGGCAGCGCAGCCATCCGATTTCATCGTGCGGGCAGAGCGGTTCGGCGTGCCTCAACGGCGTCACCGCGTCATCATCATCGGGATCCGCTCGGATCTCGCCAAGGGCGCTAGCTGTGCCGAAATTGCCGTGTCGGATGTTGCCCGAACGGTCGATGACGTGATCGGGAACATGCCGATGCTGCGCAGCGGGATCAGCCGGGGGCAGGATGATCCGGACGCATGGCGGACGGTTGTCGCCGATGCTGCCCGGCTGCTGGCCAATCTTCATGGCGGCAAGGCGAATTCGCAGATCCGGGGCGTCTTCAAGGATGTCGCGAAACGGCTGAAGGCGGGCGGCACAGCGGCCCGCTCGGCGTCACGATTGCCAGAGGGGTATGGCACCTCCAACGACGCTCTGCTGCAGTGGCTGGAAAGGCCGGGGCTGCGCGGGCTGGCGCAGCACGAGACGCGGGGGCACATGGCGTCGGACCTTCGCCGTTACCTCTTCGCGGCCGCGTTCGGTGATGTGCATGGCTACAGCCCTAAGGCCGCCGACTTCCCGTATCTTATCAGCCCGGACCACAAGAACTGGGACAGCGGGAAATTCAATGACCGCTTCCGGGTCCAGCTGGCGGGCGAGGCCTCCACGACTGTTACGAGCCACATTTCGAAGGATGGTCATTACTTCATCCATCCGGACCCCATGCAGTGCCGCAGCCTGACGGTGCGCGAGGCCGCGCGCCTGCAGACCTTCCCTGACGACTATCTGTTCCTCGGCAACCGGACGCAGCAATACGTGCAGGTAGGGAACGCCGTGCCGCCGTTCCTCGCACGGCAGATCGCGGATCTTGTCCACGCTGCGCTGACAAACAAGGGCAAACTAGAGCCCTGAAATCCTTGCAATATCGAGGTCTTGTCGCCAAGTTGTTGGGAAGCCCGGAGAAACGAAGGATAGCATGCAGGAAGTTGTTTCGACACGTCGCGCCGATGCAACGCCGCATGCAGCCTCATTGATCGAGGGCTTGAGGGATATCGGCTATTCCCTCGAGACCGCAATTTCCGATGTCATAGACAATTCGATAACTGCGGGAGCGCGGCGCGTCCGGATCGTGACCGAGACTTTCGCGGACGAGCCCCATATCGCCATCATCGATGATGGTGGCGGGATGACGGAACAAGAATTGATTGCGGCCATGCGTCCGGGGAGCCGCAACCCCTTGGCATCACGGGATGAACCCGACCTTGGCCGTTTCGGTCTTGGCATGAAGAGCGCAAGTTTTTCGCAATGCCGTCGGCTGACAGTCGTGTCGCGTAGGGATGGCAGGACATCGGCAGCGGTCTGGGATCTGGACGATGTCGCGGAGCGGAACGAGTGGGCGGTGCAGCTTCCCGATGACGTCTCCGGAATTCCCGAGGTCGAAAAGCTGGGAGAAACCGGCACCCTCGTTCTTTGGGAAAAGCTTGATCGTTTGTCAGGCGGATACGCCCATAACGCGGCAAAGCGTGCCGAGGTGATCAATCAGCGTATTGCCGAAACGGAAAGGCATCTGCGCCTCGTCTTTCACCGTTTCATTGAAGATGCAAAACCGCTTTCGATTTCGCTGAATGGCCGGGTGCTTCCGCCTCTCGATCCATTTGCCCGAAAGAACCCGGCGACTATTCCCGATCCCGAGGAGCGGCTTTCGCTGATCCGGGGTGATGTCGAAATCCAAAGCTTCACCCTTCCGCACCACAAGCAGATGGGCAAGACGGACTGGGAAGACATTGCCGGACCCGAGGGCCACCTGAAGTCGCAAGGCTTCTATCTCTATCGTGGCAAGAGGCTGATCCTGTACGGGACCTGGTTCGGCCTGTGCCGCCAGTCGGAACTGACCAAGCTGTCGCGGGTCAGGATCGACATTCCCAACAGCATGGACGCCGACTGGAAGATCGACGTCAAGAAATCCTCGGCTCAGTTGCCGCCCATCGTCAGGGACCGCCTCAAGAAAGTCATCGAGCGGATCCAAGACGGCTCAAAGCGCACTTACCGCAAGCGTGGTCAGAAGCTGGTCGATCACGAGCGTCTGCCCATGTGGCATCGCATCCAGGCCGAGGGGCAGATCCGGTACAGGCCCAACGTCGAGCACCCGGCTTTCGCGGACTTTGCCGAAAGCCTGCCGCCAGACCTGCGCCGCGGTTTCTTCAATTGCATCGCTCTGGTCGGTGCTTCCCTGCCGATCGAGACCCTGCACGCCGACATGGCCGGGACGGCCGAAGAGATCGTGCCTGATCGGGTGGACGAGGACACCCTCGCACAGGCCGTTCAGTCGACCCTTTCCATTCTCATGGGTGCGCGGAAGGAGATCAAGGAAATCATGGCCCTGATGAAGGACGTTGATCCGTTTCGGTCTGCCTGGGACGATACGCAGCGCATCATTGCGACAACGCTTGAAGAAAAGGAGCAGCAATGACCCCGCTTCTCAGCAGTCTCGAGGGCATGACGTCCATGTACATGGCGTCCCAAGCGGGGCCTCATACTGCACAGTCCATTCGGGACATCATCGCCCAACTGCGCGAAACCCCGATGTTCGCGGGCAAGATCGAGGACGAGGACGCCGAGGAACTGGCGCGCTTGATCGAGGAGAAATACGGGATCAGCATGGGTCTTGGCGCCATCGTGGATTCGGAGGATTTCAAACCTTGGCTTCATGATGCGCGGATCAATGGCGAGGTCGGGGATTTCTACTGGGGGCGGTATCGCAAGCTTCTGGGGTTAAAGGGGCTTCCAAAGTCGGTGATCGACGGTACGGACGAGGTCACGGACAAGGTGCTGGACCGCCTCGGCAACCCGAACAACCTGAGTCCATGGAGCCGCCGGGGCATGGTCGTGGGGCATGTGCAAAGCGGCAAGACCGCGAACTACACCGGGCTGATCTGCAAGGCGGCCGATGCGGGTTACCGGCTGATCGTGGTGATCGCCGGCATCCACAACAACCTGCGCAACCAGACCCAGGCGCGGATCGATGAAGGCTTCATCGGGCGGGATACCGGGCGGCTGGCCCATGCCAACAGGGCGCAGCGACAGAAGATCATCGGCGTCGGACAGTTCGATCAGCGCGAATTTCCCGTATCGCTGACCAACACCTTGCGCGATTTCAACAAGGCGACGGCGACGACGTTCACTGCGCAGCTGAGCCAGATCAACGTGCCGGTGGTGCTGGTGATCAAGAAGAACTCCAGCACATTGAAGAACCTGCTGGAATGGCTGAAGGAACATTCCGTTCACCAGAGCACGCAGATGGTCAGCCAGCCCATGCTGCTGATCGATGACGAGGCCGACAACGCCTCGATCAACACGGCCTATCAGCGGGACGAGGTGACGCGGATCAACAGCCAGATCCGCGAGCTGCTGTCACTGTTCCATCGCAGCTGCTATGTCGGCTACACCGCGACGCCCTTCGCCAACATCTTCATCGATCCCGACACCGATGACGAGGCGCTGAAACAGGACCTGTTTCCGCGGGATTTCATCATCGGGCTGGATGCACCGTCGAATTACTTCGGTGCGCAGAAGATCTTCCTCGACGCACGCGACCAGCACATCCGGCTGATCGACGACAACGAGGATGTGCTGCCGATGAAGCACAAGATCGACCATCCGGTCGACGTGCTGCCCGGCAGTCTGGTGGAGGCGGTGCGCGCCTTCATCGTCGCCCGCGCGATCCGGAACGCGCGTGGGCAGCAGGCCGGCCATGCGTCGATGCTGGTCAACGCCTCGCGGTTCACGGACGTCCAGGGGCGCCTGCGGTCGCGGATCGCCGATGTGGTGGCGCGCATACGTGATGCCGTGGCGGTAGAGGCGGGAAAGGGTCCGACTGCGGTGCGGAACCCCGAGATCGCGGCGCTGCATGCGACATGGAAACGGGAGTTTGCCGACGCGGAGGGGGCCGACTGGCCATCGGTCCAAGCGCGGTTGCACGAGGTTCTGGTGGCGGCCCGCGTGGTCGAGGTCAACGCCTCCAAGCGAGCCCAGGCGCTGGACTATGACCACGCCGGGGAGCACGGGATCACGGTGATCGCGGTCGGTGGCTTCTCCCTTTCGCGGGGGCTGACCCTCGAAGGACTCACGGTCAGCTACTTCCTGCGGAATTCCATGATGTACGATACGCTGATGCAGATGGGCCGCTGGTTCGGCTACCGGCCCGGCTACGAGGATCTGTGCCGCGTCTGGATGCCTGCGGATGGCGTCGGCTGGTATGCCCATATTCACGAGGCCATGGACGACCTGCAGACCCAGCTCAAGCGGATGGAGCTTGCCAAGGCGACGCCGGCCCAATTCGGCCTCGCTGTGCGCAGCCACCCCGAGGCGCTGATCGTGACGGCGCGCAACAAGATGGGGACGGGAAAGGAGTTCCCGGTAAAGGTTGGGCTGGCCGAGAACCTTATCGAGACCACGCGGATCGTCCTCGACCACGCGCAGCTTGATTCGAACCTTGGTGCGGGCGAAGAACTCCTGTCCGTCGCCGCCAGTATGGGAATACCTCGCTCCGAGCGGTCAAGGGGCTACCTGCTCTGCGGGGTAGGCGTTGAGGCGATAAGGGATTTCCTTCGCAAATACCGGACAGAACCGGGTCTCCGGCCGGTGAACCCGCTTACCGATCCCAAGTTGATCAACGATTACATTGACGCTCGAGCGGATGATGAGCTTGCGAAATGGGATGTCTTCATCGCTAGCTCTACCCGCAAGGACATGGATGCCATACCCTTTGCAGGTCTCTATATCGTGCCCTACGAGCTTTCCGTTGATCCGGACCTCGCAAAGGGCGGTGTTCTTGCCTTCAGTGGTTCCAGCCGTCGGATTGGCTCTGCCGAGGACGAAACCGAAGGCCTGACCGCAACGCAGATTGCCGATGCGCGTGAAGCATTCCGCCTTTCCCGGCCAGATCAGAAGCTGCCCAAGACCGTCAACCCGAGGATCTACCGCCAAGTTCCCGGCCGCCGCCCGTTGCTGATCCTCCGTCTCGTCAAGCCGAAGCTGGACGATCCGACCATGCCGGAAGGGGTGCTTGTGTGGGGCCTCTCGTTCCCGTCCAGCAGGATCGGTGGCGGAACCGTCGAATACGTCGTGAACACGATCCGCATGCGCGAGATGTTCGGCGAGGAAGAGATCGAGGAGGAGGCGCTTGGTGATCCCGAATGACACCCCATGGTCGGGCCTCGAGGCAGGAAAGGTCGATACGCGGCGGGTGGATGCCGCGGCACGATGGAACTGGTTCTGGGCAGTCATGCCGCGGGCGGATGCGACGCTGGTGCTGCAGCTCAGTGATCTGCCGCGCCCCGTCCCGGACCTCCCCAAGCTCAAGAACCTTGAAATCCGTTTCCAGACTCTTCCCGGCGGCCCGATCCTCTACATCCGGCTGAAAGACAACGCCCAGATGGAACTGTTCGAGACGCTCTGCCGCGACGTGATGGCAGCGGGGGAACTGGCCGAGACCGAAGCGGAGGCGCTGGAGCGCGCCATCGGGCGCAACTTCCGGTGGCACTACCTGCTGCGCGGCGGCAAGCTGGAAGTGCTGTCGGAGGAGGCGCAGAAAGGTCTGATCGGCGAGATCGAGGTCCTGAAGCTTCTGATCGCTGTGCTTGGGCCGAAGCCTGCCTTGTCAGCATGGATGGGACCGTCCGGCGCGCCCAAGGATTTCGAACTCTCGGCGGATTGCATCGAGGTCAAGGCACGTCGCGGCGCGTCGCAGCCTTTCGTGAAGATCACCAGCGAGCATCAGCTCGCCGATGTGCCTGATCGCCGTATATGGCTGGCCGTGCTGGCCGTCGACAAGGTGCAGCCGCCGCATGGACGGACCCTGACCGAACATGTTGACATGGTCACGGAGCTTCTGGAGCGCACTGAACCATCATCGGTGATGGATTGGGACCTGCACCTGGCGGATGTCGGCTATGATGCCCTGCATGACTATTCGGCATGGCGCTGGATCGTGTCCGCGCCCGAGTTCTTCTCGGTCGCGGACGAGTTTCCGCGGATCGCTGCGCCGGTCCCGCTCGGCGTGTCCGGCGTCACCTACGCGCTGGCGCTTTCCGCGTGTTCGCCTTTTCTCAAGGCTTGGGATGATGTGCGCGTCGGCTTGACCGAAGGTGGGCAGGCATGAGCGAGCTTCAGGAATACCATCAGAACCTTATGGCCGACATCCGCCGCGAAGCCGACGCCAGCGGGATCTTCCCCTTGGAAGCATTCTTCAATCTGATGGCAGATCGCCTGACCGAGGCGGGAGAACTGGAGACTGCAGACCCCGCTCACTATCAGTTTGGTGAGGGTGCGCAGAAACTGCGCATCGATGGTTACGCTGGAGATCCTCGAGATAGCGAAGGTGTCCTCGGACTGATCATCTGTGACTTTGCCGACAGCGATACGGTGCAGACCTTCGGGAAAACAGATGTCACCCCAATTCTCAATCCGCTCATCAGATTTCTCAAGAAGGCAAGAAGTGAGGAATTTCGGGACGCGCTGAACGAAGCAAATCCCGCATTCCAAGTCTCGGACCTTGTCATCGCGACATGGTCGCATGTGACCAAGGTCAAGCTGATCCTTGTCTCGAACCGGCATTATGTCGGCCGGGACGATGCTGTGCCCCTCGGCACATTGGAAAATGTGCCCATCACATGGTCGGTCTGGGACCTTGCCCGCTTCGAGCGCTTTGATCGTTCCGGCCAGGCGCGCGAGGACATGGTGATCGACTTCGCCGGGGATTTCGGCGGGCCCTTGCCGGCGCTGAAGGCATCGCAGACGGGCGCCGCACTGGAAAGCTACCTCCTGATCGTGCCGGGCGAACAGTTGGCTTCGATCTACGACCGCTGGGGCGCAAGGCTTCTCGAGGCCAATGTGCGCTCGTTCCTTCAGGCGCGCGCCAAGACCAACAAGGGCATCCAGAAGACGATCAAGGAAGAGCCGGAGCTGTTCTTTCCCTACAACAACGGGCTATCCGCGACGGCCGACGACGTGAACTGCGTACGCACGGATGACGGTCTTGCGATCGCCTCGATCAGCAATCTGCAGATCGTGAATGGTGCCCAGACGACCGGTTCTATCCACACGGGGCTGAAGAACGCCCGCGAGCAGCTTCCGCAGGTTTTCGTCCAGATGAAGCTGACCGTGGTGCCGCCTGACCGGTCAGAGGAGATCGTGCCCAAGATTTCCGAGTTTGCGAACACCCAGAACAAGGTGAATGCGGCCGACTTCTTCTCGAACCACCCGTTCCACATTCGGATCGAACAGTTCTCGCGCAGCGTGATCTTCACAGCCCGCGAAGGCGAGCGCCATGACAGCAAGTGGTTCTACGAGCGGTCCCGGGGTCAGTTCATCAACGCGCGCGGGCGTCTGACGCCTGGGCAGCAGAAGAAGTTCGACCTAGAGTTCCCCAAGGCGCAGCTCTTCAGCAAGACCGACCTTGCGAAGTTCGAGTATTCGGCTGCAGGCCATCCTGACTTGGTTTCGAAAGGCGCACAGAAGAACTTCGCCGAATTCGCCAAGGAGATCGGCGAGGCCTGGGCCAAGAGCGATGCGCGATACGACGAACTCTGGTATCGGCGGCTGATCGCGAAGGCCATCATCTTCAGGAAGCTGGAAACCGAGGTGCCGAAACAACCTTGGTACGAAGGCGGCTACCGCGCGAACATCGTGACCTACGCCATGGCCAAGGTCTTCCATGACGCGTCGAGCGAAAAGCAGGTGCTGGACGTCGATGCCATCTGGCGGCGTCAGGCAGTCTCGGACGCCTTGTTGCGTGCGCTGCTCGTCGCCGCGGCCGAGGCCAACGATGTCATCACGCACCCACCGGCCGGGGTCCGAAATATGTCCGAGTGGGCAAAGCAGCAGGCGTGCTGGAACGGTCTCAAGGGCAGGCAGCTCGCCTACGATGACGACTTCACTAGCTGCCTGACTCTGGTGGAGTCCGTGCGAACCGCGGTGCGGGACGCGAAGGCCAAGAAGGCGTTGACCGAGGGCATCAACGCCCAGACCGAGGTGGTCAACCTAGGGGCAGAATTCTGGACAAAGGTGATGAATTGGGGGAAAGCTGAACGGAAGCTGTCGCCCAAGGACCTGCAAATCCTGCAGATTTGCAGGTCGATGCCGCGAAGGATTCCGTCGGATTTTCAAGCCAAGCACGCCATGGACGTGCTTCAAAGGATGAAAGATCAAGGGTTTGAGGGAAGGTTAGGAGGCAGCTAAAGTACTCCCAGCCTCCATAGCACCGCGCTGTCACGTCATGGTTGATCAGATAGTCAGAAACTTGGGGAAATCTCGCCTCCGAAAGTTGCTACCTCCTCTCGATGTCCAGAACTAAAACATCAATCTTGCCGACAAGCTCGGCGGGCAGTCCTTCTTCGAGTTTCTTTTTCAGATCAGAAACCTGCAAGTTATCGTGGTTCTTCAGACCTGCGATCTTTTCATCGGCACCGAACCAGAGGACCAAGTAAACACCTTGTTCTTCCGCTGTTGGATGTACCGCGTAGCGATCTGCAAGCTGCATCTGGGCCGCCGTGAAAAGCTCGGCATTCCATTGGCCTTTGACTTCCACAACCAGCATCTTCCTCCCTGCGGGCGTCTGGATGGAGGCCGTAATGTCGCATCGATTGCCGTCGGCAAGCTGATGTTCAATTACGTCCACAAACCCAAGGGGCTCAAGGCGAGGTCTCAGCCAGTTTACGATGCGCTTCGTGGCAGCGTTCTCGCCAAGCCGCTGCCCTTTCTCGTAGAACTGATCGATCACGCCAAGGTCGCCGCCCTGGACATCTTCCTGCAAGCGTCCAAGGTACTCGACAACGACGCGGCGCATGTGTTCAACGCTTGCTGGCCGTCCCTGATCAAGTGCAGCTCTTACAGCTGCGGCGCTCGGTGGGGTAAAGTCGCGTAGGGCTCTTGTGCGCTTGCTCGCCGCACGGATGCTCCGCAGATTTCTGTGAATCGGTGCCATCCGGGGATCGGCGAGAAGACCATCCAGAACCGGCAAGACAGCGTCCGTCTTTTCCCGTCCAATCATGTAGACGATATCAGTCAGATAGCGGTAGGCGGTTTCAGGCTTCGGGCTACCAGTTCCCCAACTTGAAGGAAGTAGGACAGGCGGCCACCGCTCGATGAAGGTGTCCAAGATGCGCGCGATCTTCGCGGCACTCAGGTCGGGCCACGTCGCATCGTCGCCTCTTTGCTCACTTCTGATGTGTTCGAGTTCAAAGATGAAATCCGGATCACGATCCAGAACCGACCAGACCGCTGACTGATCGTCATCCAAGAACCAAAAGTGGCGCAGGAACCAAAAGCGCCTTTGCGCCTCAAGCCTGTGAGGCAGTATGCCGGAATCAAGTTCTGCACAGCGTTCCCTGATCAACGCAAGCAGGTCTGCTCGATCCCCGTGGCGAACAGCCATATCGAAAAGCCGATCCAAGGGATGGTGCGCGATGGCCGGAAACTTGCGCAACCATTCCAAAGGGCGGGTTGGCAGCAGAAAATGGAACGTTGGCTTTCGTTCCAGCCAGCTTACGTCTGGCGTCTCGCTGCCAGAGGCGAGCTGAGCTTCAACGTACCCTGTTATGAACGCGTCGGCGTCGACGTTGTCGCGAAAAAGCAATGCGTCGACCGCTTCATCGAATTGTACGCGTTCATCCTCGCTGACCCCGCTGTATCCGCCGATATCTGTGCGAACCGCAGCGAGGATGCGCCGATCAATATGCGACAGATCTCTGGTGGCCCTGAATTCGGCGACGCAGGCGGCATGGAGCCTGACAACGCTTGCGCGTGCCGTGCCCAACGCACACTGTTCCAACGTCGGGATGTCATCGTCGACGCCGCGGAGATAGTTCCGTAGGGCCGCGTCCACGTCGATCAATCCGTGCGTAAGTTCCTGCATTTCATCGGGCTGAATGAGGTAGTAGCGGGCGATGTAGGTCAGCCAGCCTTTGTGTTGGCCGGCTTCGATAATGCCGCGATCTCTGGTCAGTGATCTGACCGCCTTGCCTTCAGCTACGCGTTCTCGACGCCGCCGACGGGCCTGGAAGCGAAACCGCCGTTCGCGATTTTGCTGCCAGCTTCGGAATTGTCGGCGTTGCCTGAGTGCCCACCTGGCGAGGAAATCCGGCTTCTGATGCGCTTGCTGCCGCGCATAATGTCGAAGCTCGTCTGGGCCCCTCTCGGCTCGTGCTTGGTAGAAGTCGTGCGAATGAACGAAGAAGTCCCAAAGCTCAACATTTTCTGTCGCGAATGCGTGATCCATCATCGGCCGGATATCGACAGACCTAAAGGACAGGCCCGCATGGCCTTGTCGATCTATGCCTTCATCGATCATGGCCTCCCGCGTGGTCAGCCTGACGAACCTCAGTCGCTGAATTTCACGGCGCAGGTGGTGTTCCTCGTGCAGGACGCGGACTGCCGGGCTATCCTTGGTACCGACCGAGCGATGGAAGTGAAGCGGTTTCAACCATCCCCAGATCCTTCCCGGGTCCCGCGGCTCCTCGGCGACGTCGAAATATCTGTCTAGCAGATGCCCAGCAATCTTGCTGATGCCATCCCGGCAGTGACATTCCCATGAACGCGCACCACAAGTGCAAGCCAAGCCCCGTGTAATCTCATCAAGCAGCCAGCCACACAGATCAGCGTCGAAGTCTCGCACTAGAATTCGTATGAAATACCGTGATCCGATCACGCGCTCGCGCTCTTTTGGATCTGTCGGGTACAAGTTGGCGGAGGCCAGAAGCAGGTTTCGAAGCTTTTCGCGAGATAGCCGACCTACCCCCACGTTGGTAACGATCTTTGCAGCAAGACGCAGCGCCTCGTTCGTGCCAGACGCGATAAGTGGATCGACCATAAGTGCCAGGTCGAGCATTTCCCTTACGAGGCAATCGAGCGCTGCGTGCCTGCACTGTGGCGTTGCAGTGTCGTCCAGAACAATCGCTTCCAGTTCTGGACGAAGCGAGGTGACCGCGGGCGAGCCCGATAGAAGCTCCAGTAACAATGCGCGCAAGTCACCGCCGGTCGCGCGAACGATCTTCGGGCGGATCGCACCAACTATTTCGGGTGTAAAGAACCCCGAGGCGCTGAAACTTCGCCAGCGATCTACGCGGCGGAAGAAGGGATCATCCGCTTCCAATTTGCCCAGGGCTTGAAGAAGTCGGTGTCTGGACCTAACCGAGAGACGCGATGGATCCCCGTTTGAGAGGACGGCATAGGGGTCAACATCGATTGCCGCATCCTGGACATTCTGACTTCCCAGTGCAGCCATCCAACCAAGGAGGCCACGAAGGTCATCACGGGTGGTTCCGTTCGGAGCCACGAGACTCAGGCATTGATTTACGGTGAAAGTGTTTGCGGGATCATCAATCCGTTGGACAAGGGCGCGGGCTGCACAATGCTCAGCAACGATGCGATGGACAGGTTCATGTCGGTCGGTACCTGCGGCTGGACGAAAGAGGCGGGTATCAAGGATTGAGGGTAGTCGTTGGTCGGGCAAGCCAAGGTCTGCGAGACGGGGGAACGTCGGGCCTTCGGCGAAATCTGCCATTGCAACGCCATCGGAACCTGACAAGAGAATTCGCGCAAAGACCTCGTCCGCCCAAGCTATGCGTTGCTCAGCTGTGGGCGCGTCCCGATTGGGAACCGACCTATTCGTTTCGCGAGCGAGATACCGAACCGCGTCGCTGAATATCTCATGTCGCTGCGTGAATCGGCCTCCGGCCTGAGCGAACGCATCCGCGAACAGGTTCAAGAACTCTGGATTGCCAAGGAGATGAGTTAGGTCGTGGCGGGCGGCATCGGAAAGGAAGTCTTCGAAGCTGGCGTCTGGATGTCGGTGACTGAAGAGCAGGGCCTGCTCGTCTTGATCAAATGGGACCAACCTCGCAACGATTGGTTCCATACCCATGATGTCATGCAGCAGACGAGTGTCCGCGTCGCTCCACTCTCCGGACCGGCTCGACAGGATTGTGCGATCTGCTCCCGTGTGACGCAGTTCTTTCAGAGTGCGATGAAGGCCGGTGGGATCAATACGAGCAACCTCGTCGAAAGCATCGACAACAATGCAGGGCGCACGCGTTCTTTCAAAGATGCTGGCTTTGATCGGTGTGGTGCCGAAGCGTGTTGCAACACTTGCCAACAGTGCAGTTTTTCCCGCCCCAGGTTCGGCTAGAACGATTGCAACTCCAGGCTTGTGGAGTAGGTCGGCCTCCAAGATCTGCATCTCGCCTATCGTCAGTTTTCGTGGGAGATGGAAGGTCGGCAAAGGGTTGAACTCTCATCGAAATAACGGTTTTAGGAGACAAAATGCAATTTCGGGTTCGGTTCTACAAGATCTACTAGAGATATACGGTATCATTCCAATGCTCCCAATGTTGGCTCCAAGACTGCCCCATTTGAAGCGGCCTCACTTATGGCTCAGGAGCTATAATGTTGCAAAATAGCTCATCGGCTATATTGACAAAATATCGCCCAAAAGCTATCGACTCGACATGACGAGTTTGACGCCACACCCCATCCGAAGCCTGCGCCAAGCTGGAACCGTGCTGAAGGCGCGGCGAGCGGCGCGGAAGATCAGCCAGAAGCAGCTTGGCGAGATGACGGGCACGGCGCAATCCACCATTTCCGATATCGAAAACGGCGTCGTTTCCGTCAGCCTCGACGTGTACCTGCGCCTTCTCGAGGCCCTCGGGGCGGAACTTTCCGCGACGGATCGCATAGCTGACCCGGGGCATCGCTAGGATGGCACGCATCGCCCGCGCGGGTCGCCGCACACGCCAAAGCAAGACAGCCGTCTGGTACGAAAGGGCGAGGGTGGGCACGCTGACCCGCGCAACCGATGGAGCCATCGCCTTCACCTATGATCCTGACTGGCTCGCCTCCAAGGCCGCTTTTCCGGTTGCCAGTGCCCTTCCGCTGACCAAGCTCAAATGGCAGGGCGATCCCGTTGTCGCCGCCTTCGACAACCTCCTGCCCGATGCCGAGGGCGAGTTACGTGAAAAGATCGCCGCGCGCGTAGGCGCACAGGGCAAGGATGTGTTCTCCCTGTTGTCGATGCTGGGGCGCGACTGTGTCGGTGCGCTGCAGTTCCTGCCGCTGGACGAGGCCCCGTCCGAACAGGACATGCAGTATCGTGTCATTTCGGAAGCGGAGATGGTCGCCGATCTGAAGAACCTCGCCGCCGCGCCGCTCGCCCTCAGTGAAGATGAGGATTTCCGGATTTCCATCGCCGGCGCACAGGAGAAAACGGCCTATCTGCGTATCGACGGGCAGTGGGCCAAGCCGCGCGGCATCACGCCGACCAGCCATATCTTCAAGACGCCCATGGGCATCATTCCCGGCCCTGAGCAAATCGACCTGAGCGACAGCGTCGAAAACGAATTGTTCTGCATGACCCTGGCTGACGAAATCGGCCTGCCAGTCGCGCATGTCGAAAAGCTTACCCTTCCCGGGCAGGTCGTGCTGTCGGTCGAGCGGTTCGATCGCGTCTGGCACGGCGGCATCCTGAAACGCCTGCCGCAAGAGGATATCTGCCAGTCGCTGGGCTACCCGTCTGCCATGAAATACCAGAGGCTGGGTGGCCCCGGTGTCGCGCAGGTCATGGAGCTTCTGCGGGAATCCGACACGCCCATCGAGGATCGGGAAACGTTCTTTAGAACTCAGATCTTCTTCTTCCTGATCGGGGCCTCTGATGGGCACGCCAAGAACTTCAGCCTGCGTCTGGGGCGTCGGGCGCGGTTCACGCTCGCGCCCCTCTATGACATCCTGAGCGTCGCCCCTGTCGTCCGCGCCGGACGCTTGCAGCGCAAGCGCTACCGCCTCGCCATGTCGATCGATGGACATTACGGCATCGACGAGATCGTGCCCCGCCACTTCGAAGCCGAGGGGCGCGCGGCGGGTCTGCCCAAGGGCCGCGCCTTGGAGCTGTTGCAGGACATGGTAGATCGGCTTGGCCCTGCGCTGGAGCGGACGCTTCTGGCGGTGGGCGATCAGGTCCCGGCGGCGGTCAGCGAGCCGGTCGCAAACGATGCGACGCAGCGAGCAGCGCAAATGCGGGACCTGCTGTAGGGTTCCGATGCCTTTGCGGCTAACCCCTCCAACGCCTTGTCGACCTCGCGCGTCTTCGCGGCCAACTGTGCCTCCCACAGGATGCGGAACCCCTCGGCGAATTCGACGAGGCCCCCGGCGAAGGTGTGGATCGTGGTCATGTCATCGTCGGTGAGGGGCAGCGGGCAGCCACGAAGTTTGGCCTCGTTCAGCTTGCGGGCGATGTGGTTGACCGCAGCGCCATCGGTGGCGACCTGCGCGCCCCAGGCTTGCAGATGGTCCAGCACGACCGGATCGGCCGGGCGCAGCAGGATGTCGGCCGCCCCCATCAGGCGGCGCAGAGCGGCGGGTTGGTCGGTGATGCCGCGACGCGCCAATGCGGCCTGTAACCCCGCAAGTTGGCGCGCGCTCAGGCGGGTGCTGATCGTTGTTGTCGAAACAGAGCGTGCGCCTTTGGCCCGGCTCAGCGTGTTGTGGATCGTCCGGGTCGAGACGCCGAAGCGGCGGGCCAGAGTGGCGGCTGATGTGCCCCCGGCCCTAGCCTCGATGATCTGGCGGCGTTCGTCATCGGTCAGTTTGCGGTGGTGGCGCATGTGAAGTTTACGTTCCTATTTCTTGCCAACTTCCTCCAAGCCCCCCGCCTCCCAGCGTCAGCGGAGGCGGGTCAGGGGCTTGGAGTCCGTTTCGGTTGGTTTGACGGGCGGGGTAGTGCGGGGACTGCGCAATGCGGGAAACGCGATGCGCAAAGCATTGGGCAGGAAACGCGGCGCAAGAGACGCGATGCGCGATGCGGAAGGCGCGGCGCAGGGGACGCGGGATAGGGCACACGCTCCGGAAAGCGCGATGCAAGGGACGCGATGCGCGGTGCATCTTGCAAACGACGCGCCGTTCATGCCGCCAACCCTGCCGCGCGCAGCTGGCCGTCGGTCACCAGCCCCGCCGCCACCAGCGCCGTCACCTGAGGCGCGGTGATGTGCTTGCACATCGGGCTGCGGTCGCGGACCCATGCAGCCAGCCGTGCGTGGTGATCTGCGGCCAGCGCCGCATGCACCTGCCGTTCCTCGTCCATCGCTTCGAGAAAGCGCTGCCAGCGGCGGCCGGCGAACCAGTTGTCGGCGAAACAGACCTTCGCACGTGTGAAGCCCGCGCTCTCGGTCGCATAGGCATGCACCGCGCGCAGCAGGTCGTCCGGGTCGATGCCCTCGGCCAGCGCCTCGGCAATCGCGGCCATGCTCGCTGCCTTACCGCGCTGCCGGTCCTTGGGGTAGGCAGCCCAGATCCTTTCAACTCTTTCATCCACCGCCGCCTCCGCGCGCTTGCGCGTAGGTGGTTTATGGATGGTTTCAGGGTGGTTTGGGGTCCACCGTGGACCCGGTACCCGGTCCACCCTGGACCCCCTACCGGGGTCAAGCTGGACGGGGTCCACTGTGGACCCCGTTCCCTCGTCAGGTTCGGCGGTGCTTTCCAAGGCCATCACGCGGTCGAGCACGATCCGGTAGATGACGGTGAAACCGTTCTTGCAGGGACGCCGCCCGGTCTCGATCAGGATGCCCTCGCGCAGGAAATCGCTGATCGTCCGCTTGACGGTGCTTTCGCCCAATTCGGTGTGACGCTGGATCGTACCCTTGGAACACCAGATGCCCGAGCCGTCATCGCTCGCCTTGTCTGCCAGGAACATGATGATCTGCTTGCGCGCGGCGCTGCCAAAGACCCGGTCAGCGCAAAGATTGGCGACCTTCCAGCTCATGCGCGGGCCCCCGGGGCGGGCAAGCGGCGACGCGTCAAAGGCGCCGGATCATACCGCTTGACAGAACGGAAAACGCCGCCGCACCATCCGCCCAAATCCCCTTTCCAGGCCGGCAAAAGGTTTGACAATCGGCCGCTAAGTGCCTGATTTCTCGTGGTGGGTTTGACAGAATTTTCGCCCGTAACCGCCTGATCTTCCATCCACAATTTGGGATTGAAAATCCTCGTGTCGGTGGTTCGATTCCGCCCCCGGGCACCATTAAAATCAAATACTTAACCGCCTCCCAAGCAGGTGCACTCAAGTGCACGTGTAATTCGTGTGTAATCAGGCCGAACTTTTTGGATTCAACTTACGGATGTTGTCTTCCTGCACACCGCTGACCCGCCCTTCCAGCCGATCCATTGCTGCTTCGATGTGCGACCCACTTTGATGCGCGTAACGTGCAACCATGGACAATGTCTTGTGACCTGAAATCCGCTGGACTGTGGGCAGGTCAACGCCCGCCTGCACCAGATGGGTTACCGCTGTATGGCGAAGCGTGTGAGGCGTAATTTGATCTGGGTCTAGCCCAGCACGTTCCGCAGACCGGCGAAACGCCTTGCGGATCGTGTGGACATGGCCAGTGGCACTTCCCGGAGAAGGGAACATCCAGTCACAGCCCGGCGGCAGCATGTCCATGCGTCTTTCCAGATATTCAGCCAGTTCTCGGGTGATCGGTTGCTCGCGAGACCCCGCCTTGGCCTGAGGAAACCAGATCACTCGCTTCCCGACATCGACGTCTTCGCGACGGATCGCGAGAATTTCGGCATGACGCATCCCGGTGTGCAATCCGACCATGACGAACGCATGAACGTTTTCGTTGTGATCCGATGCCGCTGCTTCCAGCAACGCAACGCACTGATCATCTGCAAGGTATACGATCCGCTGGTTGTCTTCTTTGAAGCGAGCGATCTTGACCGACTTGCTCTTTATCCACTTCCACTCAACAGCTTGGTTCAGCAGGTGGGAAAGTGTCGCCAATTCCCGGTTCACCGTCGCTTTTGCTGCGCCCGCAGAGCGGCGAGCCTTCTTGTAACGTTCAATGTCGAAGGTCTCGATGGTACTCAACGGCTTGGCTGAAAGGAACGGGACCAAGTGTTGTCTTAGCTGGCGCTCTTTGATGTCGATATTATTACCATCAGTATCGCGGAGCCTCTGGACATAGCGGTTTGCGGCTTCTTCAAAACCAAGTGGGGTCTTTCGTCCCTCGGGCAACTCCAATCTCTGACGCCTCGCATCGGTTCTGGCTTGGCCAACGAAGTCCTCCGCCTGCTGCCGTGTCACACCTTCGGACTCTCGACCGATCACGCGATGAATGCGCCGACGGTCGACCATGATGTTGATGGAGTAGACGCCGTCACCATTGACGTCGCGACGGAATGTGATGCCATGTTCCATTATCGAAGCCCCCGGCTTCAGAGAACGGATGGCAGGACGCGTGAGTTTTGTGAAACGAACAGCCATTTCAGTGAACCTCTAGAAAGGAATTTCGTCGTCAATGTCTCGACTCGGTGGCGGCGTCCCAACCCCAGGTAGGATGTCTGGCTTCTTTTCGCCCATTGCGACCGCGACTAGGCTGTGTTGACAAAAGGGATTCACAGCGTGGTCTTGACGTGATTCAAGCTGGTATCTGCTATGGAAACCAGCTTGGCACGAGACCTGATGACGGACGACGAATGGGTGACCTGCCCCCCGCTGGTCCCTCATTCATAATGAGAGTCTGCAGGTTGGATTTGGGTATTTCGGTTCACCGTTTGGCGCAAGCGCGCCGGGCGCGGAGCGGTCAAATTGCTCAAGCGTCCGGCGCGCTTGCTGTGGTGTTTGGTTGCCCAGCGATGAGGGCGGCCTGACCGCGTTGTAGTCGTAGCGCCAAAGCGCCAGATTGCGCCGTGCATCGTCCAGGCCGTCAAAGAGCTCCTCGTTCAGCAGCTCGTCTCGCAGGCTGCCGTTGAAGCTCTCTATGAACGCGTTTTGCTGCGGCTTGCCGGTGTCGATGTAATGCCATGGCATCCCGTTCTTGTCGGCCCATTTCAGGATGGCCCGACTTGTGAACTCTGTCCCGTTATCACTGACCATGCAGCCGGGCTTGCCGTAAACCCGGATCAGGGCGCTCAGTTCCCGGGCAACCCGCTCCCCGGACAGGCTGGTGTCCACCACGAGACACAGGCATTCCCGGGTGCAGTCGTCAATCACCTCAAGGATCCGGAATTTCCGCGAGGCGCCGAAGCTGTCAGACACGAAGTCCAGAGACCAACGCGCGTTGGGATGCGCCGCAACCGGCAGCGGTGTCCTGGTCCCGCGCGCCCGTTTCCGGCCGCTACGCCGTTTTACCGACAACCCTTCCTCGCGGTAAATGCGATACAGTTTCTTGTGTTCATGCTCATACCCTTTCGTTCCAGCAGGACGCCGATCCGGCGGTAACCGAACCGACGCCGATTGCCGGCAATCTCCTGCATCTCCTTGCGGATCTCGGCGCTGTCGGGCGGGAGTTCTCGCCGGACAGTCTTGGGATCGACACCGACCAGCCGACACGTCCGGCGCTGCGAGATATCGTGATCCCGCATTGCCCTGAGCGCTGCCTCTCGCCGCTTGGTCGTTCGCCATTGTGCTTGAACCAATGGCGTATCAATGGCTTACCGTCCGTTCTTTCCCAGAAGATCCTTCAGGATGACATTGTCGAGCATCGTGTCGGCCAGCAGTCGCTTGAGCTTGGCGTTCTCATCTTCCAACGCCTTCAGCCTGGCGGCCTCCGAAACGTCCATCCCGCCATACTTGGCCTTCAGCTTGTAGAACGTCGCCTTGCTCAGCCCGTGCCTGCGGCACACCTCCGTGGTCGGCATTCCGTTCTGCGCTACGATTGATCCACTGGGTCAATCGCTTAACGCTTGAACCCTGCTCCTTGATCATCCCCCCTCTCGGGACATTGCTTCGCAATACCCTGCCGGGCAGTGGATGATTTGGGCCTCGGTAAAACGGCTCTTTCGCATTCATCTGCTCCTTCAGAGTTGGCGCAGACTCTACATCACGGTGAGGGATTTCGCGGGGAGCAGAGCACGGTCTCCTTCATTTCCTCGCGGATCTCGGGGCAGTCCGGCGGGCCTGTGCGCCGGACTGTCTTGGGATCGACACCGACAAGATGGCAGGCCCGGCGCTGCGAGATGTCATGATCCCGCATCACCCGGAGCGCCGCCTCTCGCCGCTTGGTCGTTCGCCATTGTGCTTGAACCAATGGCGCATCAATGGCTTACCGTCCGTTCTTTCCCGGAAGATCCTTCAGGACGACATTGTCGAGCATCGTGTCGGCCAGCAGGCGCTTGAACGTGAGGGTCATGCGCAGCGCCGGGGCGCGTCCGTGAAGGTCCCATTGGTTCAAACCCACCGGCGAGCGAGATCCTCCGCAAGGCGTCAGCCTGTTTTGCTCAGGCGGAACACGACCGCCCCTTCCAGCGCTGATTGCCTTCATTCACCGCCCGGCCCCTTGATCGTTTCACAGGATCGACGCAGGGCCGGACTGCCAATTAACATTTTTGTTTCAGATACTTGCACCCTGCCATCGCGGATTCCAGTCAGGTCGCACGGCAGCCTCAAGACGGGTAACCCGGTGATCGAAAGCTACACCACCGGCTCCAGATGGATCGAAACGAGCGACGCCTGCCCGGAAAGGCGCTGTGCTGCTGGCAAACGACACGCCATATGCATTGTCGCAATCCCGATGCCCGGTTCGGATCCAATTCCACACTGACCCTCTATGCAGAAAATCATGGTTTCATGCGGGCCGGAGGTGCGATCTCCGTCCAGTTGGATCACGGCCACGCTGGCAGCCACCCGCGTTGAATCGAAAAACAGGTTCAGGAACCGGATCGGGCCGTCCACAAGACGTCCCTGAACCGCGCGGTTTCCGTCCAGTTGGGTCGGGATCAATGGCCCGATCCGTTGCCAGTCCTCGGCCCCCATGTCCGCGATGTCGGTCCCGGCCCCGGCGATCACGGTGCTGATCCGCGTGAGGCCGGGAAACTGCGAATAGGGGCCATCCTGCGCAACAATGGCGGTGCTCAGTCGCCAGAGCCATGCGCCGTTCTGCTTTTGCGCCGCGATTTCTGACGTGGTGCCGCCCCCATTCCGCCATGGCATCTCTGTCCAGTCCTCGGGGCGGATGACCCGGATCGACCCGCTCATGTTCCGGGGCCAAGGGTCTCTGGACCAAAGTTCTCATCGAAAAACCGGAGCCAGTTGTTGCCCATGATCCCGGCGGCCTCTGCATCGGAGAACCCGGCGCGGCGCAGGCCGTCCTCGATCCCGGCAAAGTCGCGGTTGTCCCGGAACCAATCGGGCTGCGGCGGAAAGCCTGCGGCACTGGCAGAGCCCTCGCCATAGTCCATTTCGCGGGTCCAGCGCCCGACGCGCATCCATTCGACTACACTGTCGGGTTGGTTCTGACACAGATCGCTGCCAATGCCGATCCGGTCCGCCCCCATCAGATCCGCCGTCCGCGCGGCCATCTGGCAAAAGGCGTCCAACGTGCAATCGCCGCCGTCCTTGAGGTGAAAGGGGTACAGCGAAAACCCCAGCATCCCGCCGCTTTGTGCAAGCGCGCGCAGCACCTCGTCCGATTTGTTGCGCCGGGCGGGGTGCCAGGACGCGGGGTTGGCGTGGGTGATGGCGATGGGGCGCCCCGAAATCTCGATCGCCTCAAGGGTCGAGCGGTCGGCGGAATGCGACATGTCCACCACAAGGCCAATGCGGTTCATCTCGGCGATGACCTGACGGCCCATGCGGGTGATGCCGGGGTCGTCGGCCTCATAACAGCCGGTCGCCAGCAGCGACTGGTTGTTATAGCTGAGCTGCATGAACCGCACGCCCATTTCGTGCAGGATCTCGACCAGCCCGATATCGGCCTCGATCGGGGCGGGGGTTTGCAGGCCAAGAAAGATCGCGGTGCGCCCCGTTTCGCGGGCCCGGCGCACATCGTCCCCGGTGCGGCCCTTGAAGATCAGGTCGCTGTGGCGCTGAAACCGCAGGTTCCAGTCCGCGACATTGGCCGCCGTGGCGCGGAAATCCTCATGGTAGGCGATGGTCACATGCACGGCGTCCAGCCCGCCCTTGCGCATCTGGGCAAAGATTTCTTCCGACCAGTTGGCATATTGCAGGCAGTCGATCCGATAGGATTGGGTCATGGCGGTCACTCTGTTGTTGAGGGTCGCCGGTACTATGGCGTCGAACGAAAACTTCAGTCACACTCAAACCTCTGAACCGGACTTGAGGATTATTGAAGCGCGATGGCCATAAAGATCGAAATGCTTCGGTGTTATGTCGCCGTGGCAGAGTTGGGCAACCTGAACGACGCGGCCAGCCGGCTGGGGCGCACGCCCTCCGCGGTGTCCATGTCGCTCAAGCAATTGACCGAACATCTGGGCGCGCCGCTGTTTGAAAGCGACCGCAAGAACCGGCTGACGACGCTGGGCCAATTGGTCCTGACAGAGGCCCGCGCCGGGACGGTCCATTTCGACCGCTGCATCGACAGTATCGTGAAACTGACGCAGGCGCGCAGCGGCATGGTGCGAATCGGCGCCGTGCCGTCGGTGACAACGGCGATTCTGCCCGATGTGGTGCAGGGGTTCCTGCGCACGCGGCCCGATGTGGTGATTCAGGTGCGCGACATGGATTCCGCGACCGTGCAGCATGAGATTGAAATGGGGCGCATCGACATTGGCATCGGATCGTGCCGCAGGCCGACCGGCACGCTGCGGCGCGTTGCGCTGTTCTCGGAACCGTTCGGGGTGATCTGCGCGGTGGAACATCCGCTGGCAAAGCTGACAGAACCGCTGACATGGCAGGAACTGGCACGGCACCCGATGATTTCGAACGCCTCGGGGGACGTGATCGAAAACGCCGCGTTCCGGGACATTGATGAGGCCGCTAACCTGCGGATTCGCAACACGGCATCGGTGTTGGGCATGGTCCGCGCCGGGGTTGGGGTGACGGTGCTGCCGCGCCTCGCTCTAGAGGGATTGGGCCCCGGATTGCTGTTTGTTCCGCTGGCCGATGCAACCGCACGACGTCAGGTCGAGATCCTGACCCGCGCCAAATCCGAAATGGCCCCGGTTGCCAGCGCCTTTGAAACGGCGGTGGTCGACGGGATCGAGCGCGCCCGCGCCGCAGGTCGGATCATCGACGGATGACTTCAGGGAAGCTGAAGTTAGCGACACAAGTTTTTAATTGATTGAAGCGGTCGCCGCGCGTCTCCTATGGATCATTACCAACGGCGGCACGGACGGTTCCGTGCCTTTGACGATGGAGACCCGAATGAGCAATTCAATCACCCGCCGCAGACTGTTGGCAACCGCAGCCGCCGCCCTGCCGCTGGCCGCCCTGCCCCGTCTGGGCTTTGCCCAGGCCCCTGATTTTCTGACCATCGGCGGCGGCCCTTCGGGCGGTGTCTTTGGTATTGTCGGAACCGGCGTGGCCGACATCCTGTCGCGGGTCTTTCCGTCGACGATCATTGACGTGCAGCCCGGCGGTTCTGGCCCCAACCTGTTGCGGGTGCGCGACGGCAAGGCGGACTTGGGCATCACTTCGGCCAACAATGCGCTGGACGCCTGGGAAGGCCGCGACCCGGCAACACCAGAGTCCCCGGTACAGAACGCACGCGGCCTGATGAACATCATGCAAAGCGCCATCCAGATCTGGGTGGACGGCGACAGCGACATTCGCTCGCTCGACGATCTGCGCGGCAAACAGGTCAGCGCCGGCCAGCCCGGCCAGACCTCTTGGCTGGCGTTCGAGAACCTGCTGGCCGCCGCTGGCATGACAACCGACGACATCGAGGCCGACGGCGGCAAGCTGCATCCCCTCAGCTGGAGCGAATCGCACGAGGCGCTGCGCAACGGTCAGTTGGACGCGGTGATGTGGCTGTCGCTCTGGCCGCATCCGACCGTCATGCAGAACGAAACCGTGCGCCCGATGCGCGCGCTGTCGTTTGACACGGCCGTTCTGGACAAGTTCATGGAAGACAGCGGCGCGGGCTTTGAGCGTGTCACGCTGCCCGCGGGTTTGTTCGGCGGTCAGGATGTGCCGGCGGACACCGTGGGCACGAACACCATCCTGTTTGCCTCTGCCGAGATGCCGGACGACGTGGCCTATGCGGTGGTCAAACAGCTTTGGGAAAACATGGATGACTTCAAGGCGGTGCATTCGCTGCTAGGCAATATCTCTGCCGAAACCGTGGGTCGCGGCATGATCATTCCGCTGCATCCCGGCGCCAAGGCCTATTTCGATGAGATGGGTATCCCTGTCTCTGACTCGAAACTCGGAGCCTGAGCCATGACAGAGACCGTGGCAGGGCAAGACATGGGGTCACGGCGTCGGGACGGGGCAATCACCGTTCTGGCGCTGGCCATGGCCGCCTTTCACCTTGCCGCGGCCTCGCCGTTCTGGCTTGCGCCAAACCTTGTGCTGCGGGCGGTCCATGCGCTTTTGGCGGTGGTGGTGATCCTGTTGCTGATGCCTGCGGCCCGCAACCGGATAGGGGCCGCGTTTGATGTTCTTCTGGGCGCGCTGACGGTTGTCACGCTGGGCTACGCGGTGGTGTTTGAGCCGTCCATCGTGGTCCGCCCGCCCTGGACACAGGACGCCACGCCGGTCGAGGTGTTTGTGGCGATCGGTGCGCTGGTCGTCATACTGGAGGCGACGCGCCGCGCCTTGGGCATGGCGATTGTCTGGCTGTGCCTGATCTTTATCGCCTACGCCTTTGTCGGGCCGGACCTGCGTTTTGTCAGTTGGCTGCGCCCGCTGGCCCACGGTGGCGTCGGGCTAAGCGAATTTGTCGATCAGATGTATTTCAGCTTTGAGGGTGTCTTTGGCACCGCGCTTGGCGTGTCGGCGGAATACATCTTTCTTTTCGTCATGTTCGGCGCGGTTTTGCAGGTGGCCGGTGGAGGTGATTTCTTTATCACCATCACCCGCGCGATGACCGGGCAAACCCGTGGCGGGCCTGCCAAGATCGCCGTGGTGGCCAGTGGCCTCATGGGGATGATGTCGGGCAGTTCGGTGGCCAATGTGGCCACAACCGGATCGCTGACCATCCCTATGATGCTGAAACTGGGCTATCCCCGCCGGTTCGCCGGCGCGGTTGAGGCGATTGCGTCCACCGGCGGGCAGATCACGCCGCCGATCATGGGGGCCGCCGCCTTTCTGATGGCCGCGATCCTTGGCATTCCCTATCTCGAGGTGGTCGCCGCCGCGCTGTTGCCTGCGGTGCTGTTTTATGTCGCGCTGCTGTTGGCGGTGCATCTGGCCTCTTTGAAGCTGGACCTGAAACCGCTGGACAAGGCCGAGGCCGGTTCGACCCGCAAGGTGCTGGCCAGCGGATGGACCTTTCTTTTGCCGGTTGTCCTGCTGGTGACGCTGATGCTGCAAGGCTATTCGCCGGGTTACAGCGCGTTTTTCGGGGTCTTGGCCGGGTTGGCCGTGCCCTATCTGCGGCCCTCCACCTTTGTCAGTTGGCGGCAGGTGGTGGCCGGAATCCGGCTGGGGGTCGAAGGGGCGGCCGTGGTGGCCGTCGCCTGTGCCTCTGCCGGGATAATCGTCGGCATCGTCCAGATTTCGGGGCTGGGGTTCAAGTTCAGTTCTGTTGTGACCGGCTTTGCGGGCGGATCGCTGGACATGGCGCTGGTTCTTGCCATGATCGCCGCGTTCATCTTTGGCATGGGGATGCCGACGACGGCGGCCTATATCGTGCAGGCCACGCTGGTGGCGCCCGCGCTGATCAAGCTGGGCGCTGACCCGCTGGCCGCGCATATGTTCGTGTTTTATTACGCGGTATTGGGGCAGATCACGCCGCCCCTTGCGGTGGCGGCCTATGCCGCCGCGCCCATCGCGGGCGAAAAGGCAAGCCGCGTGGGCTGGACCGCGTTCCTGATCGGCCTGCCCATCTACATCGTCCCCTTCATGTTTGTGTCCAATACCGTTTTGCTGACGCCCGAGGCTTCTGTCGATCTTGTCTATACGCTGGGCCGGTCGGTGGTGGCGGTGGGCGCGCTGTCGGCGGTTGTGATCGGCTGGCTGTTCGGCGCGTCGCTGTCGTGGCTGGCGCGCGGCGGCTTGATCCTGACGGCGGTGATGATGGTGCATCCCGGTATCTGGACCTCATTGGCTGGCCTGCTCCTGCTGATCGGCGTCTATGGCCTTCAGCGTCGTGTCCTACGCGTAAAGGAAAGTGTGTCTTGATGACCCAGAACAATGTCCTGCCGGACCCGATCGGGACCGAGTATCAATATCTGATGGCGGCCCGGCACGGGCGCGTGCTGTTGTTGGCCAGCCAGATCCCCAAGACCGACCGCAGGACCATCTACGCGGCCGGTCGGTGCGGCGAAGACATCGACATGGACACCGCCTGCGAAAGCGCACGCCTTGCCGCCGGGCAGGTGCTTGCCTGGCTACAAGCGGAACGGCTGCCCGAGGAAACGGTAGATCGTGTGCTGCGCTTGCAGGTCTATGTGGCGGTCGGGGATGACGGGTTTGACATCTCGACCGTGGCGGATGCCGCATCAGAGACGATTATTGCCCGGCTTGGCCCATCTGGACGCCACCCCAGGACGGTCCTTGGCGTCAGCCGCTTGCCGCGAAATGCGCCTGTCATGCTGGAGGCGACGATCGCCCTGAACGCCAGTGCGGGGGCTGCCTAGCCTCTTTAGGGACTCTGTCTGCGCAGGATCATGGCGGTCGTCCGTTCGCGGGCGGATCGCCGCCTGACGGCAGACCCGTGAGCAAGATCTTGCGCGCGCCAAGCCAGTGGGGACGTGTGTTAAAGTCTCGTTAACCGACCCGCGTCAGTTTGAATAAAACTGGAAACGGGAAGGTAGAGCAACGATGCCCGAGGATCTCATCCAACGCACCAGAAATGCCGCAGAGCAATGCGAAGCCCAAGGGTTTTACGCCACAGCCCAGTCGCTGCGTGCCTTGGGGTTGCAGATGCAGGCCTGCGTCTCTGCCCAGCCCCCCGAAACCGATGCGCAACCGCAACACCCAGAGACGCCAGTACCCGCCTTCCCTGTGGGAAGTTAATCTTCGGTTCACACTCTCGTCATAGCCATGGGTGCAGTCATTTTGGAACAACACCCATGGGGGCTGATATGAAGGGCCTGTATGATGAAATCATGCAATTGCTCCACGACACGGGCATCTCCCTAGACGGCGGGCCGCAAGAGAAGGTGGCTTTGGCCGTGCGCCATGTGCGTCAGATCGCCGAGGCGGAATTTCGGGCCAATCCGGCCCCACGGTGTCACACCGCCCGCGCCAGTGCCGTCAGGCCATGACGCTGACCCCGGCCTCACGAAAGGCGGCGATCTGCTCTGCCGTGGCGGCCCTGTTGGTGACAAGGCTGCCAATCTCGGCGGGTTCCCATGACCGGACGCGGCTGGTTTCGCCCAACTTGCTTTGATCCGCCAGAATAACGGACCGTTGCGCCTGCGCGGCCATGGCAATCGCAATTTCAGCCTCTTGCAGGTCGTAAAAGAACGCGCCTTTGACCGGGTGCACCGCCACCGGGGCGGAGAAACACAGATCGACGCTGAACCGGCGGATCTCTGACAGGGTCAGCTCTCCGACGGTGGCCGGCACATCGGCCAGCATCCGCCCGCCCAGCAACAGCACCTCCTTGCCGGCGCCCTGTAGCGTGGTGGCCACGTCCAGCGAATTGGTGATCACCGTCACGCCCGACAGTTTTGCCAGTTCACGGGCGAAAATGGCCGTGGTGGTGCCCGCATCCACAAGGATCGTCTGGCCCGGCTGGATCAGCCCGGCGGCCTTGCGCGCGATTTCCGACTTGGCGCGCAGCTGGACAGTCATGCGCTGGCGAAACGGCTCTTCGGTGCGCGGTTCCGGCAGGACCGCGCCGCCGTGCACCCGGTTCACCTGCCCGGTCTTCTCAAGATCCAGCAAGTCGCGCCGCACCGTCTCTCTCGAGACGTTCAACATCTCTGCAAGGTCATTGGCGCTGACCTGTCGGCTGGCGGCCAGCATCGACAGGATCCGCTGGTGCCGTTCCTGCGCCCACATCAGGACGCGCCCCTGGGGCCGCGCCGCTGCCCCATAACCAGCATCATCCCCTTCATGATCAAAAGCGCCAGACAGACCACCGCCATGACACAGGTGGAAAAGGCCGCCGCCTGTGAGGTCAGCCCGGCATCGTCCAGTCGCATGATGGTGACGGCGGCGACGCTCAGCTTGGGGGTGGTCAGGAAGACGACTGCCGACAGCGTAACCATCGACCGCATGAACAGGAAAAAGAACACCGCGACCAGCATGGGCGCAATGAACGGCGCGACGATATCAAGGGCGCTGCGGCGCAGCCCGGCCCCCAGACTGCCAGCCGCCTCCTCCAGCGCGGGGGGCAGTTGTCGAAAGCCGGTCATCAGCGTCAGAAAACCCTGCGTGTGGTAGTGGTAAAAGTTGACAATCGCGATCAGCGCCGCGGTGCCATACAGCAGGTACAGCGGCGTCGCGGTCGAATTGAACGTCAGGATATAGGCAAGCCCCAGAACCATGCCCGGCACAGCGGCGGGCATGGCGGCCAGCATCTGGATCGGCTGCGCCACCCCGCGCGGCAGGCGGCGCAATCCCAGACCCAGCAGAAACAGCGCCAGCGTGCCGCCCGTCGCCGCCATCAGTGAGATGACAATGGTCATCCAGAGCGACGAATAGCCACCGGCCAGCGTGATGTCGTAGTGCTTGGTCGACAGGGACATGTTGTAGGGCCAGAGGGTAACAAAGCTGGCGTAGACCACAATGCCGATCACCGCGACGATGCCCGCGCAGATCAACAGTGACAGCCCGGCCATCAGCGTGTCGCGCAGCGGCGCAAAGCTGGGCCGGTACAGCACCTGCCCGGCGCTCTGCCCGGTCTGCTGCCGCTTCATCGCCTGCCGTTCGATCGCGTATGAGATCACGGTGGGCAAAAGCAGCATGATCCCCACAACCGCGCCCATATTGAAATTCCTCTGCCCGACGACCTGCGAATAGATCTCTGTCGCCAGAACGGAATAATCACCGCCGATCACCGCCGCGTTGCCGAAATCGGTGATCGTGATGGTAAAGCAGACAAAACCCGCGTTCAGGATGCCAAAGCGGGCAGCAGGCAGCGTCAGGTCGCGAAACTGGCGCGAGGGCGCGGCACCCAGAACCTCGGCCGCCTCATAGACGCGCGCGTCCAGCAGCACCAGCGCCGCGCCGATGATCATCACCGCCTGCGGCAGGGCGTAGAGGGTGTTGGCAATCAGCAACCCGGTAAAGCCGTAAATCTCTATCTCGACCCCAAGCGCCCGGCTGATCACGCCGTTGCGCCCCAGCAGAAAAATCAGGCCCAGCGCCTGCACCAATGAGGGCGCAAGCAGCGGCAAGATGATGATACCGCGGATCAGCCATTTGCCGCGAAAAGCGCAGCGGTGCAGGCCATGCGCGATGATAAAGCCCAGAAAGACGCTCAGCGCCGTGGTGGCCCCGCCCATGAGCAGCGAATGCCATGTCGCCCGCCAGAAGCCGACAGAGCCCAGAACCTGCGTGTAATTGCCAAACCCATAGCCGTCGCCGACGGTGACAGAGCGCAGGAAGACAATGACCATTGGATAGAGGAAAAACAGGATCAGCCCCAGCAAGGGCAGCCCGACACAGACCGCGACAAGCAGCCGGTCCGCGTCAAACCGCGGGCGATCGGAGGCGGGTGTCGTATTCGCGACGCTCATGCGGGCATCTCTGCCATGGGACGGGCAACGATGTCATCCGCCAGCCATGTGCAGGCCTCGGGCGCGATGGTCAGGGTGACGCGGTCGCCCTCGCGACAGGGGTTGGTGCCGTGGGTTTCCACCACCAGCGGCCCGGCCTCGCTGTCGATCTCCAGCCGCCGCAGGTTGCCCAGAAAGCTGATGCTGCGCACCGTTGCGGGGCCGTCCTGCGCCGGGGCCACGCTGATCTGTTCAGGGCGAATGCAGGCGACAAGCCCGTCACCGGTGCTGCCGGGCTGCGTGTCCAGCAAATGTGGAAAGCTTCGCCGGATCACGTCGGTGGTCAGCATGTTGCTGATCCCCATGAACTCGGCAACAAAGCGGGTCTTGGGGCGGTGATACAGATCCTCGGGCGTTCCGGCCTGCACCACGATCCCGTGGTTCATGCAGATGATCTTGTCCGCCAGCGCCAGCGCCTCTTCCTGATCGTGTGTCACCATCAATGTGGGGATACCAAGCGAGCGTTGAACATGGCGGATCTCTGCCCGCAGGTCGGCGCGCACCTTGGCGTCCAGCGCCGACAGTGGTTCATCCAGCAGCAGAACGCGCGGATCGACGGCAATGGCCCGCGCCAAGGCGATGCGCTGTTGCTGGCCGCCGGAAAGCTGGCCGGGGAAGCTGTCGGCCACCTGCGGCAGCTTGACCAGATCCAGCAGTTCGGTGACGCGGCGGGCGATATCAGGCTGCGGGATGCCGCGGATCTTCAGCCCGTAGCCGACGTTTTCGGCCACCGTCATGTTGGGAAACAGCGAGTAGGACTGAAACACGATGCCAAAGCCCCGCTTGCGCGCGGGCAGGTCGGTCAGGGTCTCGCCCTCCAGCAGGATGTCCCCGCCGTTGAGGTCTGTCAGCCCCGCGATCAACCGCAACAGCGTGGTCTTTCCGCAGCCCGATGGCCCCAGCAGACACACAAATTCACCCTGTTCGATGTCTATCGACACGCGGTCCAGCGCGGTGAAGGTGCCATAGGTTTTGGTCGCGTCGCGGACAGTCAGATACATGGGGGCGATGTCTTTTATAAGGTGAGGCGCGGGCCCGTTGGCGGCCCGCGCGCAAGGACTGGCAGCCTGCGCCGCCGGTGGTTCGGTCAGCGGCCCAGCTTTTCCTTCCAGGTCGCCTTGACGGCGGTCTGGTTCTCAGCCGCTTCGACAAAGTCGATCTTGGCAAGGATTGTCGAAATGTCCGCCGGCAGGCCCGCGTCCTCGGCGGCCTTGGAGGCATCGACACCCGGCACGGTGATCAGCGCCTTGTATTGCTGATAAAGCCCGATGGCCTCATCCGACATGGTCCAATCCAGAAACGCCTTTGCCGCGTCCTTGTTGTCCGAGCTGCTCATCAGGCCTGAGGCCTCCAGCTCATAGCCGACGCCGCCTTCGGGAAAGACCATCGCCAGCGGATAGCCCTCGGCGACAGACTGCATCGCGGTAAAGGCCAGCGAGATCCCGACGGTGTATTCACCGACACGCGCCGATTTGCAGGGCTTGGACCCCGACGACGTGTATTGCGCCATGTTCGGATCGACCGCCTCAAGCTGCGCCCAACCGGCCTCTGCGCCAAGGGTCTGCAAGACGGCGTTGACGTGCAGATAACCGGTGCCGGAAGAGTTCGGATCGGGCATCAGCACCTCGCCCTCAAAAGCCGGGTTCTCAAGGTCTTTCCAGCTTGTCGGCATCGGAAGACCTTTTTCCTCCAGCCGGGCGGTGTTCACGCAAAAGGCACCCATGTAGCCGATTGGCGCAAACCATTTGCCGCCCTCGTCGCGGAAGGTGGCAGGCAGGACATCGACACCGGCCGCCGCATAGGGTTCCAGCATCTCGAGGATCTGCGGGTCCATCATCGCGCTGACAGCCCAGCCCCAGATCACGTCGGCCTGCGGGTTGCCCGCCTCGGCCAGCAGACGCGCGCCCAGCTTGCCGGTGGACAGGCGCAGCACGTTGATTTCCGTGTCGGGCATCGCCTTTTGCGCTGCCTCGACATAGGCCGCAATCTCTTCTTCTTCGAGCGCGGTATAGACGGTCAGCTCATCCGCATAGGCCGTGGCCGACAGGCCCAGGGTGGCCAATGTCGCCGCCGTAAGTTTGGTCAAACTCGTCATGTCATCTCTCCTTGTTGCTCCACGCGTTCCCGACCCGTTGCCCGCCCGGATCGGTGCGGGCCCTCGCCGGGGCCCGTTCTGATTGCCGCGCCCGCGCTGCACGGGCTTGGGGTTATTTGTGCAGTCTTGCACTTTTGTGCGCTTTGTCTAATGTTTATTTTTGACAGCGCACTGTCTTGTTGTGCCAGCCCCGACATATGAGGAAAAATCATGCAGAGCCCTGAGGCATCACATGAGACTGCACTGCTGGCGCAGTTCGCGGGTGACCTTGCCGATGTGACCGACGCAATGGCGATGACCTATTTCCGCAAGCCTCTGGATGTTGAAACAAAGGATGACCTGTCCCCGGTGACGCAGGCCGACCGCGCCATTGAGACCGCCATGCGCGATAGGATCACACAGCGGTTTCCGGCGCATGGTGTCTTTGGCGAAGAGCATGAAAACGCCCGTCTGGACGCGGCGCATGTCTGGGTGCTGGACCCGATTGACGGCACCAAAAGCTTTGTCTCCGGGATGCCGACCTTTGGCACGCTGATTGCCTGTCTGGCCAATGGCGCGCCGGACATCGGCATCATTTCGATCCCGCCGATGGCGGAACGCTGGGTCGGGGTGCGCGGCCAGCGCTCAACCCTGAACGGGCTGCCGTGCCGCACCAGCAAGCGCAGCCGGTTGGCAGAGGCGACGCTGTACACCACCACGCCGGACACCTTCGACACCGCAGGCCGCGCGGCGTTTGAGTCGCTGTCCGCGCAGGTCGGCATGCGCCGCTTTGGCGGCGATTGCTATGCTTACGGGCTGCTGGCGTCGGGCCATGTGGATCTGGTGCTGGAGATGGATCTGCACCCCTATGACTACATGGCGCTGGTCCCGGTGATCGAGGGCGCAGGCGGCGTCATCACCGATTGGACCGGCACGGCGCTGGGGCTGCATTCGGACGGGCGCGTGATCGCGGCCGCCAATCCCGCCCTGCACGCGCAGGCGCTGGCGGCAATGTCCTAGGGGTTGAATTTCTCCAGCGGGCGGCCTGATCCCGCTGGCGGGGGGCTGCCCCCCGAGCGCCGAATGGGGCCGCGCGGTGTTGAAGCCGAGCACCCAAGCGGCGATGACTTCGCGGGCGCGCCGGTCGGGCAACCGGACAACCCGAACCCAATCCACAGTCACTCGAACAAATCGGAGGACCGGCAGCGGACAGGTCTCGGCCGTGTGCAAATTGTACCTGTCCGGGCAGCGCATACACGATATGGTGCCCCTATGAATCGCCCCTTGCTGGATAACCAAACCGCCCGCCGCCTGTTTCTGGACCGCCATCTGTTGCTGCGGCCCGGATCAGGACCCGGCAAGGGCGGCGACCTTGATCATGTTCTGCATGGCCTTGGCTTTGTTCAGGTCGACAGCGTCAACACGCTGGCCCGCGCGCATGACCTGATCCTGTGGTCCCGGCGTGGGCAATACCGGCCAAAGGCGCTGGACCATCTGGTTGCGCGGCACCGGACGGCCTTTGAACACTGGACCCACGACGCGGCGATCATCCCGATGCCAAGCTATCCGATGTGGCGGCTCAAGTTCGCGCGGGACGAGGCGCACATGCAGGCGCGCTGGTCACAGGGGCGGCGCGACGGCTGGGTCGCCGAAGTCGATACCGTGCTTCGGCACGTCGCGGACAACGGGCCGACCTGCTCGCAGGATGTGGGCACGCATGAAAAAAAGGGCTCTGCCGGGTGGTGGGACTGGCATCCCTCCAAGACGGCGCTGGAATTCCTGTGGCGCTCTGGCCGCCTAGCGATCTGCCACCGCGAGGGGTTCCGGAAATTCTACGATCTCAGCGACCGCGTGATCCCGGCAGAGCGTCTGAACGCCCGGATGGACGATGCCGAAACCGTGGACTGGGCCATGTCAGAGGCTCTGACCCGGCTGGGCTTTGGCACCAGTGGGGAACTCGCCGCCTTCTTTGACATCGTGACCCGTGACGAGGCAAGGCAGTGGTGCGCAGCGGCGCTGACCTCCGGTCGGATCATCGAGGTGGACATCAAACTGGCCGACGGAACCCGGCGGGCCAGTTTCACGACCGAGGCCATCCTTGACCAGACCGCGTCATTGCCCGACCCGTCATCCCGTGTCCGGCTCTTGTCACCCTTCGATCCGGCCCTGCGGGACCGCGCCCGCGCCGAACGGCTGTTCGGGTTTCATTACCGCATCGAGATTTTTGTGCCGGAACCCAAGCGCCGATATGGCTATTACGTGTTTCCGGTGATGCAGGGTGATCGCGTGATCGGCCGCATAGATGCCAAGCGCCGCGGCAAGGTCTTGCAGGTTCTGGCCTTCTGGCCAGAAGCGGGCGTGCGGATGGGCAAGGCGCGCACATCCGGACTGATCGCCGAGCTGGAGCGGGTGGCAAACCTTGCCGGGACCTCTGACATAGAGTTCCAGGCGGGCTGGCAGAGAGGCTGAGCCCGCGACGCCGTTGCCGCCAAATTGCCGCCGCCCCTGATCACCTCCACCACGGCGGTCCATTGTGATCGGCTATCGCCCCCCAGAATGAGGCCATGCGGGGCAGTCACATCATCAAGGCCATCTGCGGGCGTCCCTGTCCGCGCCCCGTCAGGGACACCCATCCGACAGACCGCCGCATGCCCCGCCGGTCCGGACTGCCAAGTCTCAATCTCTTGCCGCAAGCCGCCTGCGCCACACAGTGCCTTCGTTGCAGTCAGGGGGTGTGCTAGGCAGGTCGGGACGTGTCCAGCCGGGGAAGCAAGTTGGCATTCGAACGTTTCAGGTGGCTGATCGTGCTGTTGGGCGTGATCTGGGGGGTTGAGGTGGTCAATCTGATCACGGGCTATGCGCTCAACGGGATGCTTGGGCTGCGGCCACGCAGTCTGGGCGGGCTGGATGGGATTGTGTTCATGCCCCTTTTGCATGGCTCTGTGGGACATGCCGCCGCGAACACCGTTCCCTTGGTGCTGCTTGGTGGCTTGCTTGCGGTGACGGCCCGGCATGTGGCGCTGGCGGCCACGGTCATAATCGTGGCACTGGGCGGGCTGGGGGTGTGGCTCTTTGGCCAGACAGCGATCCATGTGGGCGCATCGGGGCTGATCTTTGGCTGGTTCGGCTTTCTCGTGGCCCGTGGCGTGGTAGAGCGGCGTCCCGTCCCGATCCTGGCCGCTGTCGGTGTCACGTTGGGTTACGGCACAATGATCTGGGGCGTGTTGCCCGGCCAGCCCGGCGTCAGTTGGGAATCCCACCTCTTGGGGGCCGCCGCTGGCGTGGTTGCCGCGGGCTTTCTGCGTGAGACAGCCTAGGCCGACACGTTCGCACAAACGTCCTGATCGCCGAGCCCCCTTGATCTGGGGCAACCCGCCGTCCCCTGATCACTTTGCATTGCGACGGCCTATTGCGATTTCCCGCAATGCCAACAACGCAACCCAAAGATGCAATCCATGGTTGACTGAGTCCCGCTTTGCGGGAAAGCTTGCCCTCAGGTTCATTGCACATCGAAATTGAGGCCAAAATGTCAGATCAGATCCCGCCAACGTCGCGCCGTCAATTTCTAGCCATGGCGTCCAGCGCTGCGCTGATTGCGGGGGCGCCCTGGCCCGCGCGGGCGAATGTGACCCCGCAGGAAACCTATGAAATCGCCCCCTCCGGTGCGGCTGTCGCCAAGGTGCGGATCTACCCGGCGCTTGGGATCAGCCGGGTCGGCGGATCGGCCAAATGGTTCTACGCCCCCGAGGTGCCGGGCCTGCCCGCCGACCCCGGCGAAGGCGGCTTCAAGGACGGGCTGGAACAGATCAAGAAACAGGTCCAGCGTTTCCGCGTCTACGGCTTTGACGCCGACAACCGGGTGATCGGCGAGATCACCGGCGACGGCATCACTTGGGGCGTGCATCTGGCGAACACCAAGGCCGGCTGGTACGGGTTCAACAACCCGCTCGACAATGGCGATCTGGCCCCCGGATTGCCCTCGCAGAAGCGCAACCAGTATTTTGTCACGGACGCCGACCGCGAAGAAAACCTGATGATCGACGGTCGCCGTCTGGACATATCCGGTCTCAACGCCAATCCGGACGGCACGGACGCCGCCTATGCGTTTGAAGGCACCTTCTGGGGCGGACAGCCCGATGCGATACAGGTCGGCCTTGGGCAGTTGCGCACCGATGACGCGGGCCGCCTGCTGGTGGTGCCACCGGACGGCGTGTCCAACTCTCCCAGCGGGGCCGCGATCACCAGCTTTGCCGACAACAACGCATGGCATGACGACTGGTGCGATGGCCCGGTGACCGCTTCGGTGGCCATCGGCGATCAGGTGTTTGAGGCCGAGCCCGCGTGGGTGGCCTGCGTGGGGCCGAACTTTGCGCCTGAGATCCCGCCGATCACCACGCTGTATGACGTGATTCAGGACATGAACGTCGAACAGGGCTGGTTGCAGCCGCCCGACCTGCCGCTGTCGTTCATGAAATACATCTACCCGACATTCCGCCGCGTGGCCCTGATGGAATGGGTCACACAGGCCGCCAACCTGCGTCAGGGATGGCTGGCCATCGGCGATCTGGGCGACCCGGACTATGTGGCGCGGCTGGCCGATCCCGATCCCGCCAACGCGGAATTCCGGCAGCAGATATTCGCCCTCTTCCGCGATCCCTACAATCTGGGCGCGGATGCCTATCTCGAAGAACGGCTCAAGATCCCCTACATGCTGGGCGACGGGGTGAACTACGACGGCAGCCCGCTGCAATGGTTCCAGTTCCCCAAGCTGCAATATGCCTATCTGGAGGCATGGGCCTCCGGCGCATTCTTCAACGACTACGACGGACAGGTTGCCGAAGACGTCACTTCAGAGTTCGACAGCTTTGAGGACATCCCGCTGGACCTCCAACCCGGCGCGCTGACTCAGGCCGCGCTTGAACCCTGTTCGGGCGGGGCCTTTCACCCCGGCGTGGAACTGACCTATTACCTGCGGCTCAAGGAAATGTATGCCCGCAACACCAACCCCGAGGCAGAGCCGTTCCGCATCGCCCACGGCGACCGCCCCAGCCTGAACCAGAACCTTGGCCGCCTGCTGACGCCCGAGATTGCCTTTAACGGGTTTGACGGCACGCCGCCGCCCCTTGGGCCACAAATGGCGGGCGATCTCACCCGATGGATGGGTCTGCCGTGGCAATGCGACGCCTTCAGCTGTCAGCAGGTCCTGATGCAGCAGAACTATCCGACCGCCGTCTGGTGGCCCGCCCTTTTGCCCATCGATGTGCTGCCAGAGGCCTATTACACCGCGGGCATGGATGACACGCTGTCAGAGGCAGAGCGCGAAAAGTTCTTTGCCAACCGGGTTAGTTGGTCGCGCGGCGTCGCCGGCATCGGCTATCACGCCAATGGCAGCTATTGGGACGGGATCACCAATATGATCACGCTCTGGCAGCGCATGGGGTTTGTCGTGCGGATGCCCTCGCCCAATGGCGATGTCTTTGTGGAACAAGGCCATGCTGACAACATGGAGACGCGATTCAGGTGGACCCCCGATCAGGGGATGCTGCCGAATTGATCCACCGGGTCGCCGTCCTTGGCGGCGGGATCGCCGGGGCGTCGGCGGCCCTGCGTCTGGCGCAGGGCGGCGCGTCGCCGCTGTGGATTACCGGCACGCCGTACACCGGTTTCAAACCCGGTGAGCATCTCAGCGCCGCTGCCCTGCCCCTGCTAAAGGAACTGGCCTCGGACGCGCTGCTGCGCGCCGAGGTCCACCGCCATGCCCACGGCACCTATTCCGCATGGGGCAGCGACCTGCTGGTCGAGCGCAACGCCATTGTGCAGCTTGAAGGCCCGCCAACCGTTCTGGACCGGACCGCCTTTGAGGGTGCCCTTGCAACGCAGGCCGTCACGGCGGGCGCAGAGCGGGTCGACGGCGCGGTGGTGGATGTCCGCATCTCGGGGGATGCCTGGGACTTGATCCTTGGCGACCGGACCGTGACGGCGCAGTTCGTGTTCGACGCCACCGGGCGCAAGGCAGTTGTCGCCTCCAAATTCGCCCCCCGGTTTCAGGCCGACAGGCTGACCTGCCAATATGCGTTGTTCACCTGCCCGGCCCAGAGCACGCCCAGACCCGTCACCCTGATCGAGGCCGAGGCGCGCGGCTGGTGGTACCTGTCCGTTCTGGCGGACCGGCGAGCGGTGGTGAATTTCTATTCGGATGCGGATTTGCCCGGCTTCGCGACCTCCGACCTCAGCCGCTATGCCCGGCAAACGCAGGCCATATCGGCTTTTCTGTCTGATTACGGTTACCGGATCAGCGGCGCGGCCCGCCGGATCGCCTGCAACAGCACATGGCTTGCCCCCGCCATCGGGCCCGGATGGGTGGCGATTGGGGACGCCTCTGCCGCCTTTGATCCGCTGTCGTCCCACGGGATGACCACCGCCCTGTGGTCCGCAATTCAGGCCGCCGATGCCTATATCGCGCAGGACCGGACAAAAATGCAGGCCTATGCCGATAGCGTGGCACGCGGGGTGCAGGACTATCTGCAAGCAAGAACACGCATTTACGCTCAGGAACAACGCTGGTCAGACAGCCCGTTCTGGGCGCGGCGCGCGGCGAGCCGCCATCCGGCGCCGGAACCGCTCGACACAACGTGAGGCCCCAAGAAACACCGCCAGTCCCCTGTTGCAAATGCCGTCCAATTTTGGGTGACTGTGCGCAAATTCTCGCCTAGGTTGCAGAGACAGGTTTGAGTTCAGGTCTGACAACCGCCCGCATTGTTCGCGTTTTTTTCCATCCCCCGATTAGGAGCCGCCCCATGACCCCCGACCAGATTGACAGCATCGCCATTCACCCCGCGATCGGCATCGCGCGCATCGGCAATTCCGAGGATGGCTATTTCTTTGCGCCCGAAGTGATCGGCGAAACCCCGAAAGACCCGGACGGCTATCGCGACGCAAATGGCCATATCAAGCGGCAGGTGGCGCGGTTCCGGATCTACGCCACCCTGACAACCGGCGAGGTGCGTGAGATCACCGCCAAAGAGGCCGACATCAACTGGCGCGTCGAGGTGGCGAACCTCAAGGCCGGTTGGTATGAGTTCCAGCACTGCATGGACCTGCCCCCCGAACAGGTGTTCGAGCCGCCGCAGCGCAACGCCAATTTCGACGGCGACGACCGCGAAAGACTCAGCATCCGGCCAACCGCGCGACAGGTCTCGGGCTGCAACGCACAGGCCGAGCCGTTCGATGACGGCACCTTCTTCGGCAAGCCGATCTATCTGGGTGAGCTTCGGACCGATGACGCCGGGCGGCTGATGTTCTTTGGCGGGCGCGGCAAATCCGAACCCATCGTGCCCGGCACCAAACCCGTCACCTTCGCCAACAATCAGGGCTGGCATGATGACACCTGCGACGGGCCGGTGCGGGCCACCGTCACCATCGGCGGGCAGGACTTTGAGGCCACCCCGGCCCATGTCGTTGTGGCGCCGCCCAATTTCGGCCCCGGCCTGTTCAGCGTTGTCACCATGGACGACGTGGTCCGCGACCTGTTTTTCCGCGAGGGGATGCTGGAGCCGCCCGCCGACACCCGCTTTACCCGCGACATCTGGCCGGTCTTTGACCGGATGACGGGGCATCAGTGGGTCAACGAGGGCATCCTGCTGTTGGCGGGACAGGGCACGCCGCTGGATGCCCGCGACCCAAAGGTGATCTCGCTGCTGTGTGACCCGACGCCCGAGGGCGAGGTCTTTCGCCGGAGCGTTTTCAACCTGTTCCGCGACAGCTTTACCCAAGCGCTGGACCCGGCGGCCCTGCCGCCCTTTTACGGCGACACCTATGGCGACAGGTTCCCAGACGGCAAGCTGGTGAACCCCGCGCGTGAGGATCTGTTTCTGACCCAGACCCAGTACCGGCACCTGCAAAACTGGGCGGATGGCCGGTTCCAGTCGGATTGGCAGGGCATTCCGCCGATCCCCGCCTTTCATGACATCCCGGAACAGGATCGCCCCAGAGAGCTTGACCGCGCCGCGCTGCACGAATGCCTAGGCGGGCCGTTCCATCCGGGGATCGAACTGACATGGCCGATGCGGCTGGCCTCGATGTGGAACCCGGACATGCCGTACCGGCTGCGCCCCCTGCCCGAGGGAGAGCCGGTGCGTCAGGACTATGGCCCGAAACTCACCCGCGAACAGGCGCTGGCCTATGATGGCCCTTGGGGGCCGACAGGGGCGGGCAGCCTGACCCGCTGGATGGGGGTGCCGTGGCAAACCGATGAGGCGTCGTGCAATTCCGGCCTTGTCTACACGCCCAGCCGCTATCTCAGTTCGCCCAGTTTCTGGGGCGCGCGGGTGCCCAATCAGGTCATGCCGATCGAGGCCTACACCATCGCGACCACGCCGGGACTGGCCCCGCTTCAGGTGCAACGGCATTTCAGCAACCGGCGTTTCTGGCTGCGCGATCTTCAAGGCACCGGCTATGCCGAGCGGATCGACAATATGGTTCACAAGTGGTGGATGACCGGACTGGTCGAGGCGCATACCCCGCCCGAGGGCTCTGGCCTGCCCGATCCCTGCTTTGTCGAAACCGGCCGCGCGCCCAGCTTTTCCAGAAACGATCCCAGCCTCAAGCTGGCGCAGGACGTGATCAACCTGACCCTCGAAGAAGAGGTGCTGGCGGCCAAGGTCCGACGTCTGGCCGTCGAGGAGCGCACGGAAGTCGCACAGCCGACCGACCGCCGCTTTGGCCGTGGCGAGGTCTAGGTGAGCGATGTTCTGGTCGCGGGCGGTGGGCCCTCCGGGCTTGCCGCCGCGATCGCCTTGGCCGAACGCGGCGTCGACGCTGTGGTTGTGGACAGCACCGGCGGTGTTTCATCGCAACGCGGTGAGCTTTTGGCCCACGGCGCGTTTGACATCATGGGCCGTCTGGGGCTGGCGCATGTCCTCACGTCGGCCTTGCGGATCGAGGATGTCGTCAGCCGGTGGGGGGCCGCACGGACACAGGCCCATGACGGGGTGCCCGGTCTGGGGTTTCACGGCTGGGGCCTAGACCGGCAGGCCCTGTCGCAGGCGATGCTGGACCGCGCAAACCGGCTGGGCATTCCGGTGCTTCAGGCCCGGATCACCGCCCATCACCAAACGGACGACGGCTGGCGGGTCGAGGCCACGGGCGCGGCGGGCGCACAGGCCCTGCACGCCCGCTACCTGATCGACGCAACCGGGCGGCCCGCGGCGGTCGCGCGGCGGCAAGGTGCAACCCTGTTGCAGGACACCGACCTTGTCGCGGTCCTGTGGCACAGCGCGCAACGCACCGGCCCGGCGCAGATGCAGGCCGAGGCTATGGGCCAAGGCTGGTGGTACGCCGTGCCTTATGGCGCGGGCCGCACCATCGGCTTTGTCACCAGCGCGGCGACCGCCAAGGCGATCAACGCCGCGACCCCGGCGTTTCTGGCGCAGGCGGCGGACACAATGGAGCTGATTTCGCTAAAGTCCCTGTCTCGACCCATGGGTGTGATGGACTGCCGCAACGCGCTGCTCGACAGGATGTCCGGCACTGGCTGGCTGGCCACCGGCGACGCGGCGGCGGCCTTTGATCCGATTGCCTCACAGGGGCTGTTCAACGCGCTGTCGGGTGGGTTCTTTGCGGGTCAGGCCGCTGCGGATGTCCTCTCTGGCGACCCGGACGCGGCCCTGGTCTATGAGGCACTGGCCGCCCGCACTGCCGAGCGCACCCACACCATGACCCACCTGCAATACGCCGCGCGCCCCTGCGACACCCGGTTCTGGCAAGAACGATCCGGTCCTTTGGCGACCGCATCGCCGCGCTTGCCCAACCCTGCTTTTGGGTGACCGGCCCGCTGCCATTCGTACCGCACCGGAAGGCGCACGGCCCGTGCCGATGTGCCTTCCGGTCTGCCCCGGCGGCATCCCAAAGGCACACTCATCGCTTGGCGATCCCGGCGGTCCACGTCGCGGAGCGACACCCATCTATCACTTTGAATTCATGATAAAATTGCTTGTCCGCTGCGCGCCAAAGCCGCAACAGCGGCGTCTAGACAAGGTCGTTTCCCGGCTCTACGTCGTGCCAGTGTTTGTTCACCGGCAGCTTGGCGGCACGCCTGACGATGTCTGTGATCTGCACTGGCCGAAAGCCCCACTGATCGACGCCGACGTTCACGCTGTTGCGGGAACCGGACCATTGGTCATGGACGTGACCGAACACCTGTAAGGCACCGCTGCGCGCACCGTTCCAGGTGAGCATCGGATAGTGGCACAGCACAAGGTTCTGGTCGCCGTCCTTGATCTCGGCCATGTACTCGGTGCTGGCCCAGGGCAGCGAGATCACCGCTTCGTCGTCGTGGTTGCCGATGATCAGGTGTTTGCGGCCGGGGAGGCTGTGAAACCAGTTCTCGAACTGCACCGTGTCCTCGGCGTGGCCAAAGGCGAAATCGCCCAGTATCCAGAGGTCGTCGTCATGACCGACGCAGGCCTGAAAGTTCGCGATCAGGACCCCGTTCATCTCGGTCGTCGAGGCGAAGGGGCGCTTGCAGAAGTCGATGATGCGATGATGGCCGAAATGCAGGTCGGCCGAATACCAGTTGGCCATAACCGTGCCGTCCCGTGTTCGTCAGCCCGCAGTCTAGAAGCGAGACCGCCGCGGTGCCAATACCTGTCAATCAAACGCGCGTTTGAAGGCCTCCGCGCTCACGCTGCTGGCCCCGGATGCCGGTTTTGCCCGGTCGAGCCATCAGGCCGGAGCGGATCGGCCCCATTCTTCGGCGAAGGTCACAATCTGGAAAAACTGGCTGGGGTGGTAGGAATCCCAGCCTTTCGATTCCTTTCTTCGACTTACTCCGTCACGCGCTCAGAGTGGGGCATTTCTGGGGGCTTTCCCTTCCTTGTAGTCTCATCCTGCCGGTTGCTGGCGTGCTGACCTGAGGGCTTCTCCGTGGCTCTGGTCGGCAAAGGGACAAGAGAGGGTGGCCAAGAAAAAAGTAGGGGATAAGCCCCCGCCCGAACACCCTGGAGGATGCCCGGACGGGGGAAGGTTAAGAAGGTCGTCTGGTTGACTTATGCTGCGGACGACAGATCGCTGCCCTGCGGTCTACCGTTCTGGATGCTCTTATTCTCCGGAAACAGGGGAATGACCTCTGCTCCACGCGCTTGCTCGCAGTGACCCTTCATGGCGTAGAAGGCGACCTCTTTACGGGCTCTGGTGATGGCTGTGTAGAGGAGCCTCTTGTGGCTCCTTGGGGAAAACTGAGCAGAAACAAGCATCTATACAAAGAAACCATCTCGGAGATGTATAGATGTCTACCACCTTTGTCCTGCTCACGGCTGCAGGCGCAGTGCTACGGGCGCTGCTTAGCAGAGTTCTGCTCGCCAAGTTCGGAATTGAGCTACTCCCCATCTGCTGGACAGGATCTGGCGTAATTTAAGCTACTCGTTGCACCTGCTGATCGGGTTGGTTGA
>NZ_JBLXFB010000018.1:0-91128 GCF_048262615.1 Antarctobacter sp. | reverse complement strand
AACCTGCCGGTCAAGATCGTCTGCGCCCTGCCCGGCCTGACCACCGGCTACGGCCCCAGCCATCAGGCGACCGAGGACCTCGCCATCTTTCGCGGCATGCCCAACCTGACCATCGTGGATCCCTGCGATGCGACAGAGATCACGCAGGCCACCCATGCCATCGCCGACCACCCCGGCCCGGTCTACATGCGCCTCCTGCGCGGGCAGGTGCCGGATGTGCTGGGCGAATACGGCTACACGTTCAAACTGGGCAAGGCACAGGTAATCCACGGCGGCAGCGACGTGCTCTTCATCTCCACCGGTTTCATGACCATGCGCGCGCTGGACGCCGCCCGCGCGCTGAAGGCCGACGGCACCGATTGCGCCGTCCTGCACGTGCCGACGATCAAACCGCTGGACACCCAAACCATCCGCGCCGAAGCCGCCAAGACCGGCCGCCTTGTGGTCACGCTGGAAAACCACACCATCGTCGGCGGGCTGGGTGAGGCGGTGGCCGCAGACCTCATGCGCGCCGGCATCCACCCGGCCTTCGACAGCATCGCCCTGCCGGATGAATTCCTCGACGCGGGCGCCCTGCCCACGCTGCACGATCAATACGGGCTCTCGGTCAAGGCCATCACGGAGCGCGTGAAATCCCGGCTCTGACCCGCGCTTCTTCTGTCCAGAAATATCCCGGGGGAGTCGCCCAAAGGCGGCGGGGGCCATGCTGAAAGCATGCCTCTGGCATGATGCCCCCTCCCCGGCCAACCACAGGAAAAACGATGCTTCTGAAACACAAGACCGCTCTGATCACCGGTGCCGCCAGCGCGCGCGGCCTTGGCAAGGCGACTGCCAAACTCTTTGCCGAAAACGGCGCGCGCATCGCCATTCTGGACCTGAATGCCGAGGCCGCCCGCGCCGCCGCCGCCGATCTGCCGGGCGAAGGCCACATCGGCCTGCCCTGCGACGTCACCAGCAAGCCGCAATGCGAGGCCGCCGCTCAATCCGCCATCGAGGCCTTTGGTCAGGTCGATATCCTCGTCAACAATGCCGGGATCACCCAGCCGCTGAAACTGATGCAGATCGAACCGCAGAACTACGATGCGGTGACAGACGTCAACCTGCGCGGCACGCTCTACATGTCTCAGGCGCTGATCCCGCACATGCGCGACCGCAAGACCGGCAGCATCGTCAATATCTCGTCCGTCTCCGCCCAGCGTGGCGGCGGCATCTTTGGCGGTCCGCACTATTCGGCGGCCAAGGCGGGCATCCTTGGCCTGACCAAGGCCATGGCGCGCGAACTGGCCCCCGATGGCATCCGCGCCAATGCGGTCTGTCCGGGCTTCATCGCCACCGATATCACCGAGGGTAAGCTGACCGACGAGATGATGGCACAGATCCTCGCCGGCATCCCCATGGGCCGCGCGGGCGCGGCCAGCGACGTGGCGGGGTGCTGCCTGTTCCTTGCCTCGAACCTCTCGGCCTATGTCACCGGGTCAGAGGTCGACGTGAACGGCGGGTCGCTGATCCACTGACCAAAACGCAAGCGGCGGACCTATGGCCCGCCGCGCAGTTTCAAGGGTGAGACGAATTTTCGACGAAAATTCGCCCCGCCTGACTTACGATGCCGCCACGGTCGTCTGGCGCTGCTCGCCCAGCCCCTCGACCCGCACCACCATCTCGTCACCCGGTTTCAGAAAGCGCTGCGGTTTCATGCCCATGCCAACGCCCGAGGGCGTGCCGGTGGCGATGATGTCGCCCGGTTGCAGCATCATGAATTGCGACATGTAGCTGATGATCTCGGCCACGGTAAAGATCATGTCCGAGGTATCGCTGTCCTGCACGGTCTCGCCGTTCAGGTCCAGGCTCACCTTCAGGTTCTGCGGGTCGGCAACCTCGTCCGCCGTCACCAGCCACGGACCGGTCGGGCCAAAGGTCGGGGCCGATTTGCCCTTGATCCACTGGCCGCCCTTCTCGATCTGGAACTCGCGCTCGGACACATCATTGATGACGCAATAGCCCGCCACGTAGGACAGCGCGTCCGCCTCAGAGACGTAAGAGGCGGTCTTGCCGATCACCACGCCCAGTTCGACCTCCCAGTCGCCTTTGACCGAATTGCGCGGGATCACCACCGGATCATAGGGGCCGGACAGGGCAGAGCTGGCCTTGGAAAACAGGATCGGTTCCTTGGGCGGCTCCGCCCCGGTCTCGGCCGCGTGTTTGGCATAGTTCAGACCGATGCAGAAAAAGTTCGGCACCGAGGCCACGCAGGACCCGATCCGGCCCGGATCGGCCACCACCGGCAGGCTGGCGGGGTCGATGGCGCGCAAGCGGTTCAGGGCCTCCAGCGACACGGAATCGCCTGCGAAATCCGTCACATGGGCCGACAGATCCCGCACCTGCCCGTCGCTGTCCAAGATGCCGGGCTTTTCGCTGCCCGCCGGGCCAAATCGCAATAGTTTCATCTCTGTCCCAATCCTTGTTTCTGGGGTCCGTGATTGTCCGTTCCGGGGTCACTCCACCGCCGGTGTGTACTCTGTGTCGTCGGCATCGAAAACATCGACGATATTGACCAGCAAATGGTCCAGATGCGCCTGCACATGGGCCTGCGCCGCGACGGCATCGCGGGCACGCAGGGCGGCCACGATATCCGCGTGCTGGCGCAGCACCCTGTCGCGGGACCGTTTGCGGCTGGCCGACAGATACCGCGCGCGCCACAGCCGCGCCAGCAGCGCCGCGTGGGTTTCGGCCAGAACCGGGTTGTTGGCCGCCTGCGCAATCGCCCGGTGAAAGCTCATGTCGACCTCGAACAGGTCCAGCCGGTCAAACGTGTCATAGTCGCGTTCCATGCGGTCCGCCACTTCGGCGATCTCGTCGATCTCCACATCGCTGGCGCGCTGGCAGGCCAACCGCACCGACAGCACCTCAAGCGCGGCCATCACCTCGATGTTGTTGGCGACTTCCTCAAAGCTTGGCTTGGCGACGATGGGCGATCTTGCCGGGCGCAACTGCACCAGGCCCTCTTTCGCCAGCATCCGAATCGCCTCTCGCATGGGTGTCCGGCTCACCCCGAGTTCCGCCGCGTGGTCGCGTTCCTTGACCGGTGTCCCGGGGGGCAGCAGCCCGCGCAGAATGTCCCTGCGGAGCCGAGTCGCGATCTGTTCCGGCAGCGTACCTTCTCCCATGGCGCAGCCCACCTCCCTGATTCCGCACCCTTTTTGCGCCTGCCAAGGCACCCTTGCATGAAGAATATTTGGTATACCAAATTTCCTTGCCTGTCGATAAGGCTTTGGTTAGCGTGGCGTTACCGGATGGTATACCATCCCGAGCAGGGGCGTCGCCCCGGAAGTCAAAACAGGCGGGGGGGAGCCCGCCGCAGGGAGGAATATATGAAGAATCTTCTGACGACGGCCGCTGCCGTTGCCATTGCCGCGTCCGCGGCATCCGCGCAGGACGTCACCCTTCGCATCCAGACACACTACGCGACAGAACACCCCTCGGGCATTCTCGCGGCCCAGTTCGCCGACGATGTCGAGGTCATGTCGGGCGGCACAATCGACGTCGAGATGTTCTACAGCTCGTCCGTCGTCGCCACCACCGAGACATTCGACGCCGCCATCAACGGCATCCTCGATTGCGACATGACCGGCGGCGCGTACCAGACCGGCAAGAACCCCGCGTTCCAGTTCGTCGGCGACATCATGGGCGGGTACGACACCCCCTGGCAGCAGCTCAGCTGGCTCTACTACGGCGGCGGCTACGAGGCCGCGCAAGAGCTTTACAACGCCGAGAACATGCAGCTTGTGGGCTGGTGGCTCTACGGTCAGGAATCGCTGTCCTCGTCCAAGCCGCTCGCCGGTCCCGAAGACCTCAAAGGCTGGAAATTCCGGTCGCCTCCGGGTCTGGAAACCGAGATCTTCGAGGAAATGGGCGCACAGCCCATCGTGATGGACTTCACCGAGATCTTTACCGCGCTTGAAACCGGCATCATCGACGGCGCAGACGCCTCGGGCCTGAACAACAACGTCGGTCTGGGCCTCTACGATCTCGTCAACCACGCGACCTACCCCGGCTTCCACTCGATGCCGTCGGACCACCTTGCGTGTAACCTCGATGTCTGGAACGGCCTGAGCGATCAGCATCGCCGCATCCTCGACACCGCGATGCAGAAACTGTCGCTGCACACCGCCCTGTCGAACGAAAAGAAGAACGCCGAAGCCGCCGCCATGCTGACGGCCAAGGGTGTGACTCTGCACGACTGGTCGGCCAAGGACCGTGCCGACTTCCGCAAGGCGGCTCAGGTGGCCTGGGATCGCTGGGCCGAGAAAACCCCGGAGGCCGCAGCACTTGTCGCAAGCCACCGCGGTTATCTGGGCCAGCTTGGCCTGATCGCCGACTGATCGCCTGACCTGACGGACGTGTGACAAAGCGGCGGACTCTGCTCGGGGTCCGCCGCATCGCGTCTCCGCAGCGCGCCGGATCGACGATCCGGCCGTCATCAGGACACCAGGAAATGAAAGCAGGGAGGTTGGGCATGAATTCCGAAAGCGTGTGGCTGGGGCCACTCAGAGCACCAGTTAGATGGGCCATGATCGTCTTTTCGGCGTTGGCAGTGGCGACTTACGCATGGCTGATCCTCAGCCTTTTCATCAAGGCCGAACCGCTCGGCATGCATGACATGATCCGTCCACAGGGGCGTTTCCTTGTCATTCTGATGATGACCACACTCACGCTTGCGCTGATCTTCGGCGCGATTTTCACCTCTGACATACGCGGCAGCATCGAGGTCGAACGCACCGGACCTTTCGACATCATCAGTCTGGTGATGGGGCGGCTGGCGATGTTGGGGATCACCTTTATCGTTATCGTGATGTCCTATGAGGTGGTCGCCCGCTACGTCTTTAGCGGCGGCACGCTCTGGGCCAACGAACTGTCGCTGTGGATTGCCGCCATCGTCTTTCTGTTTGCCGGCCTCTACGCGATGCAGCAGCGCAGCCATATCCGCATCTATGTAATCTATGACATGATGCCCCGCTGGATGCAGAAACTCTCGGACGTGATTTCCGTGTCGCTGATCTGGGTCTTTGCCTTCTGCCTTGTCTGGGGCGGCTACGCGGACGCGAAACGCCGCCTGCTGCGCCTCGAAGGCTATGGCTCTGCGTGGGATCCGCCGATCCCCGGCACCGTCAAGACCGCCGTTCTGGTGATTGTCATTCTGGTTGCGCTTCAGGCACTGTCGAACCTGATCGCCGACTGGAACAAGGCCCCCGAACACCACAACCCCGCCGATGAGATCGACGAGACAGAGATCGAGAACATCCGCAAAACCCTGGAAGTGGACAAGAACTGATGGTCGACATCGGCACACTCTCCCTTATCGTTCTCCTGCTGATGTTCGTGCTTCTGGCCATCGGTATGCCGCTGGGCTTTGCCTCGGCCTTTCTGGCCGTTGTCACGCTGGTGCTGAAATTCGACGTCGACATCCTGTTCCGCAGTTTCGGGCAGGGGCCGTTCAACGTGCTGGGTCAGGCGGTCTATCGACAGATGGTCAACTACGTCCTGATATCGGTGCCGCTCTTTATCTTTATGGCGGCGCTGCTGGAACGGTCGGGCATCGCGCGCGACATGTATTCGTCGCTGAACGTCTGGCTGTCGCGCACCCGTGGCGGCATCGCCATCGTGACCTCGATCATGGCCGTCATCATGGCCGCCATGTCCGGGATCATCGGCGGTGAGGTGGTCCTGCTGGGCCTGATCGCCCTGCCCCAGATGCTGCGGCTGGGCTATAATCAGAACCTTGCCATCGGCACCATCTGCGCGTCGGGCAGCCTTGGCACCATGATCCCGCCGTCGATCGTGCTGATCTTCTACGGGCTGGTGACAGAGACCTCGATCAAGGCGCTGTTCACCGCGTCCTTCCTGCCCGGCTTCATGCTGGCGACCTTCTTTATCGTCTACATCATCGTGCGCACCCAGCTTGATCCCGATCAGGCCCCCCTGCCGCCGCAGGAACCGGGCGCGCCCGAAGGCAATGAGAAACGCCTGATGTTCGTTGGCTTCGTGTCGCGCTTTGGCATGTGGATCACCGGGGTGCTGACGCTGCGGGCGCTGTTCTTCACCGTGACCGGCAACAACGTGATCACCGAAGGCGTCGATCCGATCTTTCTTGGCATGGTCGCGGATATCCCGTGGCTGATCGGCACCTTCGTGCTGTTCGGCGTGATCATGTATTTCATCGTAGGGATGGAACGCACCGCCAAGGGCTGGGAGATGGGTCAGGGCCTGATTGCCCCCATCGTCGTCATCGGCGTGGTGCTCGGGTCGATCTACGGCGGCATCACCGGCATCACAGAGGCGGCTGGCATGGGTGTGGTGGCGGTCTTCACCATCAGCCTGATCCGACGCGAGATGACCTTTGAGATCGTCTGGGACGCGCTATTGCGGACGCTGAAATCCACCGGCACGATCATCTGGGTCACCATCGGCGCGGCGGCCCTTGCGGCGGCCTATACGCTGGCGGGCGGGCCAACCTATGTGGCCAACCTGATTGTCGGCGCGGACATGCCCACCATGGGGATCATCCTGATCATGATGCTGGTTTTCCTGATCATGGGGATGTTCATGGACTGGGTCGGCATCGTGCTGCTGATCATGCCGGTGTTCCTGCCCATCGTGGTGCGCCTCCCGGCAGAGGAAATCGGGTTCCTGGGCAGCGTGGATGCGCGTTTTGTCCCGATCTGGTTCGGTGTGGTGTTCTGTATGAACATGCAGGTCAGTTTCCTGTCGCCGCCCTTTGGTCCTGCGGCCTTCTACCTCAAATCGGTGGCGCCGCCGCATATCTCGCTGACAGATATCTTCCGCGGCTTCCTGCCCTTCATCGCGCTGCAACTGCTGGCGTTGACGGTGCTGCTGGTCTGGCCGCCCATCGTCACGATCTTCCTGTGACGTCTTGATCCTTGGCCGGACCGGGGTCTGCCCCGGTCCGGCCTGCCACCCACCACCCGCCGGGTATTGCACCGGCGGTTTCCGCGACAAGCGGTCAGGCGCAGCGCGCGCCCGCCCCGCAACGACGACTGCATACGACCCAGACAAGCCCCCCACGGGTTCCTCAAGGGAGATGAGTCCATGCCCCTCATGCTGACCCCGGACCAGATCGAGTTTTTCAACACCCAAGGGTACCTCGTCGTCGACGATGTGCTGGACACCGCCACGCTGGGCGCGGTCAAATCGGAATACGCCGACCTGCTCGACAGCCTTTATGCGGGCTGGCAGGCCGAGGGCCGCGTGCCCGCCGACGCCACCGGCCTCGATTTCTGGCAAAAGCTGCTGATCTCCTACAAGGCGGGCTGCGACTGGTTCCAGCCGATGGATATCTCGCTGCCCGGCGGCGAGATCGCCGCCGACACGCCGTTCCACTTTGGCCCCGCCGTCTTTGACATGCTGACCACCCCGCGCCTGCTGGACATGGTCGAGGATCTCATCGGGGCCGAGCTGACCTCGAACCCGATCCAGCACGTCCGCCTGAAACCGCCCGCCGTGACGCTGCATTCGGATGAATTGCGCGCCCATGTCACCGCCACCGACTGGCATCAGGACCGCGCCGTCGCCCATGAGACGGGTGACAAGACGCAGATGGTCACCGTCTGGCTCGCGATCTCCGACGCCACCGTCGAAAACGGCTGCTTGCAGGTGGTGCCCGGCAAACCGCAGATGTACCCGCATTGCCCGCAGAAACAGACCGCCATCGCGCCCGGCTGTCTGGATGAGACAAAGGCCCTGCCCCTGCCCGTCAAGGCCGGCGGCGCGGTGCTGTTCCACCCGCTCACACCGCACGCCTCGCTCGCCAACCGCTCCGATCGGTTCCGGTGGAGCTTCGACATCCGCTTCAACGTCACCGGCCAGCCCACGGGCCGCGCGCATTTCCCCGCGTTCATCGCCCGCTCGCGCAGCGCCCCCGACAGTGAACTGCGCGACTGGCGCCTCTGGCAGGCGATGTGGCACGACACCCGCGCCCGCCTGTCCGGCCAGCCGCATATCCCGATCCACCGCTGGAGCGCCGACAGCCCGGTCTGCGCCTGACCGCGACACGATTTTTCGACGAAAAATCGCCTCACCGACCCGATCAAGCCCGTAAAGGAAACCCATGACCACCGTTCGTCTGTCCGACGCCGACAATGTCGTCACCGCCGTCCTGCCTCTCGAAATCGGACAGGAGGGCGCCACGCAACTGATCCCGCGCGGGCACAAGCTGGCCACGCAGGACATCGCCAAAGGCGCGCCGGTGATCAAATACGCCCAAGTCATCGGCTACGCGGCAGAGGACATCGCCGCAGGGGCCCATGTCCACACTCACAACCTCGAATTCCGCAACGTCGACACCGCCTATGAGTTCGGCACCAACCTGCGCCCGGTGCCCCCCGCCACCACCAAAGACACCTTCAAAGGCTACCGCCGCGACACCGGCCGCACCGGCACCCGCAACTACATCGCCGTCCTAACGAGCGTGAACTGCTCGGCCACCGCCGCGCGCAAGATCGCCGCCCATTTCACCGAAGACAAACTGGCCGACTACCCCAACGTCGACGGCGTGGTCGCCTTTGTCCACGGCACCGGCTGCGGCATGGCCGGTCAGGGGTCCGAAGGGTTCGAGGCGCTGCAAAGGGTCATGTGGGGCTATGCCCGCAACCCCAATGTCGGCGGCGTGCTGATGGCGGGCCTTGGCTGTGAGATGAACCAGATCGACTGGCTGGTCGAGGCCTATGGCCTCAAACCCGGCCCGCTGTTCCAGTCGATGAACATTCAGGACGTCGGCGGCCTGCGCAAATCCATCGAACTGGGCATCGCCAAGATCGAAAAGATGCTGCCCGTGGTGAATGAGGCCACGCGCACCGACTGCCCCGCCTCTGACCTCATGGTGGCCCTGCAATGCGGCGGCTCTGACGCGTGGTCCGGGATCACCGCCAACCCCGCCGTGGGCTACGCCTGTGACCTGCTGGTCGCCCAGGGCGGCACCGGCGTGCTGGCCGAGACACCGGAAATCTACGGTGCCGAACACCTGCTGACCGCCCGCGCCGTCGACCGCGCCACCGGCGAAAAACTCATCGACCTGATCCGCTGGTGGGAAGATTACACCGCCCGCAACAAGGGCAGCATGGACAACAATCCCTCCCCCGGCAACAAGAAGGGCGGGCTGACCACCATCCTCGAAAAATCGCTGGGCGCGGCGGCCAAGGGCGGCACCACACCGCTCACCGGCGTCTACAAATACGCCGAGCCGGTAACGGCCAAGGGCTTTACCTTCATGGACAGCCCCGGCTACGACCCGGCCAGCGTCACCGGCCAGATCGCCTCGGGCTGCAACCTTGTCTGCTTCACAACCGGGCGCGGATCGGCCTTTGGCGCAAAACCCAGCCCCTCGATGAAGGTGGCCACCAACACCCAGATGTACACCCGCATGACAGAGGACATGGACATCAACGCCGGCAGTATCCTCACAGATGGCCGCAGCGTCGAAGAGGTGGGCCGCGAGATCTATGAAATGTGGTTGCGCATGGCCTCTGGCGAGCAATCGAAATCAGAGGCGCAGGGCCTTGGCGATTACGAATTTGTACCATGGCAGATCGGGGCGGTGATGTGATGGCCGCCCCCCTGCCCCTCTGCGTGATCGGTGCAGGCAGCATCGGGCGACGCCATATTGAGGTCGCCACCCTGTCCCCCGCCATCCACCTGACGGCGGTGGTCGAACCGCAGGCCGACACCCGCGCAAAGCTGGCGCAACAGGGCCTGCCCATGGTCGCCTCGCTGGAAGAGGTGCCAAAGGAAACCCGCGCCTGCGTCATCGCCACGCCGACGCCGGATCATATGCCCTCGACCCTTGCCGCGCTGTCGTGTGGCTGGGCGGTGCTGGTGGAAAAACCCTTTGCCGAAACGCTCGACAATGCCCGCACCATGATGCAGGCCGCCGACACCGCCGGTCTGCCGCTGATCGTCGGGCACCACCGCCGCTGTCATCCCTATGCGATGGCCATGCGCGACGCCCTGCCCGCCATCGGTCCGCTTGTGGGCCTTCAGGGCTTTTGGTCGGTGCGCAAACACGACACCTACTACGATGTGCCGTGGCGCCGCCTGCCCGGCGCGGGGCCTCTGGCCAGCAACCTCAGCCATGAGATCGACCTGCTGGGCTTTATGACCGGCATCCCGACAGAGGTGACGGCGCTGACCTCTTCCGCCACCCGCGGGCTGGTGATCGAGGATACAACTGCACTGGCCTTCCGGTTTGAGAACGGCGCTCTGGGGTCTTTCCTGATGTCCGACGCCGGGGCCTCGCCCTGGTCGTTTGAGGCGACCTCGGGAGAAAACCCCGAGATTGCCGGATCGGATCAGGATTACCTGCGCTTCACCGGCACCCTTGGCGCGCTGGCCTTTCCGTCGCTGACCCTCTGGGGCGCGTCAGGTCCGGGTGAGGTCGAATGGTCCAAACCCTTGACGCGCACCCCCGGCCCGCATTTCGACAAGATCGACCCGATCCGCGCCCAGATCGACCGCTTTGCCGCCCTTCTGGACGGTGGAACAGATGACGTTCTGTGCCGCCCCGAAAACGGATTCGCCGCGCTGGAAATGACACTGGCCACGGCCCTGTCCGGCCAGACCCACCGCCCCGTCAAACGCGGCGAGGTGCCGGGCGACTTCACAGGAGTTCTGACATGAGACTACAGGGCAAACGCGCCTTTATCACCGCCGCCGGTCAGGGCATTGGCCGCGCCATCGCCGAAGGCTACGCCCGCGAGGGCGCGGATGTGACCGCCACCGACCTGAACCCCGACCTGCTGGAGGGGCTTCAAGGCACCAGTTTTGCGCTGGACGTGACCGACAAAGCCGCGCTCACCCGCGCGATAGAGGCGGCAGCCCCGGATATTCTGGTGAACTGCGCCGGGTTTGTGCACGCGGGCGCGCTGCTCGACGCGACAGACGACGATTTTGACTTTGCCATGACGCTGAATGTCCGCTCGCAATTCCACGCGATGCAGGCGGCGCTGCCGGGCATGATTTCACGCGGCGGCGGGTCGATCGTCAATATCGCCAGCATCGCGGGCAGCATCGTCGCCGCACCCAACCGCTGTATCTACGGCGCGTCCAAGGCGGCGGTGATCGGCCTGACCAAATCCGTGGCGCTGGATTATGTGACCAAGGGCATCCGGGTGAACTGCATCTGCCCCGGCACCGTCGACAGCCCCTCGCTGCATGACCGGCTGCGCGCCATGGGCGACTACGAGGCCGCGTTACAGGCCTTCAACGCGCGTCAGCCCATGGGCCGCATCGGCACGCCGCAGGAAATCGCCCATCTGGCGATCTACCTTGGCTCGGACGGGGCCGCCTTTACCACCGGACAGGCGCATGTGATCGACGGCGGCTGGGCCACCGGCTGAGGCACCCGCGCCGGGCGGCGGCGACAGGCCTCCGCCGCGGGCGCAAGTCCTAACACTTCGTAAAATCGTCTCTGTAACCCATTGATTTTACATATCCCGAAACCTGTCCACACGTGGACACCCCATTGACGCCCCTACACGAACGGCCCAAAACCCCCTCATGTCCGAAGCAAAACCCCGCGAAGACCGCACCGCCTCCGGCGTGCTGATGATGATGCTGGCCGTGGTCGGCTTCACCTGTATCGACAGCGCCGCGAAATGGCTGATCCTCGCGGGCCTGCCCGCCCTTCAGGTGGTCTTTGCCCGCTACGCCGGGCATTTCATCGTCGCCGTGGCGCTCTACGGCTCGCAAGAGGGCCGGGCGGCCTTCGTCTCCAACGCCCCCGTCCGCCAGCTCCTGCGCAGCTTTTTCCTGCTCGGCAGCACGGTGTGCAATTTCACCGCGCTGAAATACCTGCCGATCACCGTGACCACGACCATCATGTTCGCGGGGCCCATCGTCGTCACCCTGCTGGCCATCCCGATCCTCGGCGAAAAGGTCGGCCTGCGCCGGATCGCGGCGGTCTGCGTCGGCTTTCTCGGGGTGATCGTTGTGATGCAGCCATGGGGCGTCTCGTTCCACCCCGCGATGTTCCTGTCGCTCGCCGCGCTGACCATGGCGGCCTTCTACTTCATCATGACGCGGCTGCTGGCCGGGATCGAAGGCAACGCCACACAACAGATCTGGTCCAGCGGCGTCGCCATGCTTGCGCTGCTGCCCTTTGTTCTGGGCGGCTGGGTCTGGCCGCAGGGCAGCACATGGATCGCCTTTATCGTGATCGGCATCTTCGGCGCGGGTGGCCATATCGCCGCCGTGACCGCCCACCGCTGGGCCGACGCCTCGATCCTCGCGCCGGTGATCTATATCCAGATCTTCCTCGCCGCGCTGGCGGGCATCCTTCTGTTCGACACATGGCCGACCGTCTGGACGCTGGGCGGCGGCGCGATCATCATCGCTTCCGGCCTGTATATCTGGCAACGAGAGCGCAAGATCCGGGGCCGCGTCCGCCGCCCCGTTCCCAGCACCCGCTGATCATCATGGGGTGACACGAATTTTCGTCGAAAATTCGCCTCTCATCCCCGCCCGATATAGGGCATCGCCGTCGCCATCACGGTCATGAACTGCACGTTCGCCTCCAATGGCAAAGACGCCATGTGCAGCACGGACGACGCCACATTCGACACATCCATCACCGGTTCGACCGCGATAGAGCCATCCGCCTGCGGCACACCCTTGGTCATCTTGGCCGCCATATCGGTCAACGTATTGCCGATGTCGATCTGTCCGCAGGCGATCCCATAGGGCCGACCGTCCAGCGAAATCGACCGCGTCAGCCCGGTGATCGCATGTTTCGACGCGGTATAGGGCGTCGAGCCCCAACGCGGCACATAGGCCGACACCGACCCGTTGTTGATGATCCGCCCACCCTGCGGGTCCTGCGCCCGCATCCGGGCAAAAGCCGCCCGCGCACAGATAAAAGACCCGGTCAGATTGATGTCGATGCAGCGCCGAAAATCGTCGACGCTGATCTCGTCCACCGATCCGCCCATGACCGATACGCCGGCATTGTTGAACAGCGCGTCGATCCGCCCCCATTGCGCCAACGCCTTGTCAAAGGCCGCATCCACCGCCGCCTCATCCACCACGTCACAAACCATCGCCAGCGCGTTTTCGTGGCTGTCGGCCATGGCCTCCACGCTCTCCGCCGTGCGCCCGACGATCCCCACGCGCCACCCCGCGCCCAGAAATACCTCCGCGCAGGCCTTGCCGATTCCGCGCGCGCCCCCGGTGATGATGATCGTCTTGGACATACGCCCCTCCTTGTATTTCTTCTGTCTGAAAATATCCCGGGGGGGCCGAAGGCGGGGGGCAGCGCCCCCCTCCCGGCCTCACCCCCCCATCCCCGATCAGTGATTGTCGCGCGGCAAGTCCTTGGCGATGCGCTGATAGGCTGTCGCCAGTTCCAGACAGCCGCCCTCGGCCAACTGCCCCACATGGGTGCGATAAATCTCTTCCCACGGCGTCTGGTGGACGATCTCCGGCGCCTGCCACGCGTCGATGCGCGCCTGCCACGCGGCGTCATCCACCAGGGCATTCATGGTGCCCGCCTTCAGGTCCAGCCGCACCCGGTCGCCGGTCCGCAGATGGGCCAACCCGCCGCCCACCACCGATTCCGGCGAGGCGTTCAGGATCGACGGCGACTCCGACGTGCCCGATTGCCGCCCGTCGCCCACCGTCGGCAGGTGGTTGATCCCCGCCCGGATCAGCGCGTCGGGCGGCTGCATATTGACCACCTCGGCAGAGCCGGGATAGCCGACGCAGCCGACGCCGCGAATGAACAGGATGGTCTTTTCGTCGATTTCCAATGCGGGATCGTTGATCCGGTCGTGGTAATCCTCCGGTCCCTCGAACACCACGGCCTTGGCCTCGAACACCCCCTCATTGCCCGGCTCCGACAGGAACCGCTTGCGGAAATCCGGTGAGATCACGCTGGTCTTCATCAGCGCACTGTCAAAGAGGTTGCCCGACAGCACCTTGAATCCGGCCTTTTCCCGCATCGGCGCGTCGTAGCGGCGGATCACATCGGTATCCAGACTGTCGACCCCGGCAAGGTTGGCCGCCATGCTGTTGCCCGTGGCGGTCATCGCCTCACCGTGCAACCGCCCCGCGCTCATCAATTCGCCCATCACCGCCGGCACCCCACCGGCGCGGAAAAAGCTTTCGCCCAGATACTCCCCCGCAGGCTGCATGTTGACCAGCAGCGGCACGTCAAAGCCGACCGTCTCCCAGTCCTTGACGTTCAGATCGACCCCGGCATGACGGGCCACCGCCTGCAAATGCGGCGGCGCATTGGTCGAGCCGCCAATGGCGGTGTTCACCACGATGGCGTTCTCGAACGCCTCGCGCGTCAGGATGTCCGAGGGTTTCAGGTCCTCATAGACCATCTCGACAATGCGCTGGCCGGTCTCATAGGCCATGGTCATCCGCTCCCGGAACGGCGCGGGGATGGCGCTGTTGCCGGTCAGCGACATGCCCAGCGCCTCTGCCATGGCGTTCATGGTGCTGGCGGTGCCCATGGTGTTGCAATGGCCAAGGCTGGGCGCGGAGGAGCAGACCCGCGCCATGAATTCCTCATAATCGATCTTGCCCTCGGCCAGCAAACGGCGCGATTCCCAGACGATGGTGCCGGACCCGGCGCGCTTGCCCTGCCACCAGCCGTCCAGCATCGGACCGCCGTTCAGCGCGATGGCGGGCAGGTCCACCGTGGCCGCCCCCATCAGCATCGCCGGCGTGGTCTTGTCACAGCCCGTTGTCAGCACCACCCCGTCGATCGGATAGCCATGCAGCACCTCGACCAGCGACAGGTAGGCAAGGTTACGGTCCAGCGCGGCGGTGGGGCGCTTGCCGGTTTCCTGTATCGGATGCACCGGGAATTCCATCGGCACACCGCCCGCCTCGCGGATGCCCGCCTTGATCCGGTCCATCAGAAAGACGTGGATCTTGTTGCAGGGGGCCAGATCGCTGCCGGTGTTGGCGATGCCGATGATCGGCCGCTCGCCCTGCAATTCCTCGCGGGTGAAGGTGCTGTTCTGGTAGCGCTCTACATACAGCGCGGTCATCCCCGGATTGTTCGGATTGTCGAACCACTCCTGTGAGCGAAAGCGCTTGTTTGCGCGGGTATCGGACATGACCATTCTCCCCCTCTGGCGCCCGCCGATTCTGACGGGTCTCAACTCTTGTGCGAGCATTTCAATTTGGTATACCAAATGCAAGCAACCTCGCACGAGAGCGCAAAAGACAGCAAGGGCGCAGAACGCCCTGCCCCCGGAGGAAACATCATGGCATGGAACCCCGCCGCACGCCTCGCGGCGTCACTGGCGCTGGTCTTGACCTGCACGACACCCGCCGCCGCAGACGACCGGCTGGACCTTGACGCGGTGCGCGCCTGCGTCGCGACCGCCATCGATCTGGGCAAGAAACCCACCGGCTGCGTCGACAGCGCCCACACCGCCTGCCTGCGTGTCACGTCAGAAACACCGGCGGTGGCCGCGCTCTGTTTCGAAGAGGCCCGCACGCAATGGTCAGAGGCCATCGCCAACCGCATGGACCACCTGCGCGACACCGCGCCGGAACGCATCGCGGCGCTGGCCGGGATCGAATTGAAATACGATCTGCTGTCGTCACTGGTGCAATGCGACCGGATGGAAGAACTGGCGCTCCTGCGTGAGATCCCCTCCGAAGAGATCCGCACCCAGAAAAGCCGCTGCACCGCCACCGCCTCGGGGCTGGCCTATATCCGCCTGCTCTGGCGCTTGCCCGACCCCGACCCCGACCCGATCACCCCGGAGGAAAAACAGCCATGATCGAAGTCCCGCCAAAGCTGACACTGGTCAAAGGCGCGCCGCGCCCGACAGCCGACCAGATCGCCGCCTTTCAAGGCGTCGAGACCGCCTTTCTCTGCGATGCCATGGGCGGCATGGGCGCGATGGACACCAACATCGCGCCACTTGGATTTGGCCGCGACCTTGCCTGTGTCGCCGCGGGCCCCGCGCTGGTCGCCGACAGCGGCCCCGGCGACATCATCGCCACGCTGGCAGCGGTCAACCTGCTGACACCGGGCGACGTGTTGGTCCATGCGGGCCACGGCTTTCAGGGCAGCGCCACCATTGGCGACCAACTGTCGGGCATGCTGAAAAACGCAGGTGCAGCGGGCTTTGTCACCGACGGCCCGATGCGCGACTACGAAGGCATCGTGGCCGCCGGGCTGCCGTCATGGTGCACCGGCCTGAACCCGAACTCGCCTTGCGTCTCGGGCCCCGGAACGCTCGGCGGATCGGCAAATGTCGGCGGCCGCCATGTGGCCACGGGCGACATGATCGTGGCCGACCGCAATGGCGTCGTGGTGATCCCCTTTGCCCAGATCGACACGGTGATCGCCAAACTCCAGGAGGTCGCCCGGCTGGAGGCGGAACTGGAGGTCAAGGTCAAAGACGGCTTTTGCAGTCCGATGGACATCGCGGCCATGCTGGCGGACGGCAGCGCGGTGGAGATCGGGTAAAGAGGGGGCGCTGCCCCCGCCTTCCTTCGGTCGGCTCCCCCGGGTGTATTTTTACAGAGAAGAAACACAAAGCCCGTGGCTTCTTCTCTGTACAAATACACCCGGGGTGAATGCGCGAAGCGCAGAGGGGCAGCGCCCCTCTCTCCGCCCCCGGTCAGGCGAAGGCGCTTTTGGCCCCGCCGCTTTGCTGCGTCTTGAAGATCGAGCTGTTGTCGGGGGCGGGCGGCAGCGGCATCCGCACCGGCACCTGTTCCAGTCGCGGTTCCAGACAGGGCTGGCCGGTGATCATGCGGTCCTGCAAATCCTGCCAGAACAACCGTTGCCCCAGCGAGTGGATATAGCTCGACGCGCCCAGGAGCGGCCAGGCGTCGGCGCTGGCGCATTCGTAAAACAGGATTTGCCGCGCCCGGTCAGACACATTGGGGGCCGAGCCGTGCAGGATCCGCACGTGATGCACCGTCATGTCCCCCGCGCGCCCTGTCAGCGTCACCGCCTTGTCGCGATGGAACTGCGGGTCGTCCGGGTCTACCGCACCGCAAAACACGCCGCCCGCATGGTGGCTGAGCACCGGCCCCTTGTGAGAGCCCGGCACCACCATGAGCGGGCCGTTCTCCGGGGTCACATCGCGCAGCATCAGGCCAAAGGCCAGCAGCGAGTCGTTGGTGGCCGGGTAGAACGCCCAGTCCTGATGCCATTCCACCGCAGCGCCGCCGCCCGGCGCCTTGGTGTTCAGCTTGGAGGTGTTGAGGAAGGTGTCCGGCCCCAGCAGGTCGTTCAGGACCTCGGTGACTTTTGACCGTTTCAGGATCTGGTCATAGATGGCGTGCCGCTTGTGCGGCAGCTTGATCCGGGTCAGGCGCGGCGCATCGGGACCATGCCCGCGATCGAGATCATAGATCTCGTCGCTTTCCGTCACCTGCCGCGAGGCGTCGATCAACCCATCCGTCACCGTTTGCAGGTCGGCCAGTTCCTGCGGTGTCACCACCTGTTCGACCTTCAGATAGCCATTGTCAGCGTAAAAAGCCTTTTGCGCGTCAGTCAGCATTGTCACGACCTTTCTTTGCCTCTTGTTCCAGATCCAGTCCGTTCATCCGGGCCACGTGGTCGGACAGGAACGGGACATAATCGTCGGCGTAGCCCTGCGCCTCTACCTGGGCGAAATATTGCCGCGTGGCCGAGGCCATGGGCGACAGCGCCCCCGCCTCAGCCGCCATGGCCAGCGCATAGCGCACGTCCTTGGACGCATTGGCGATCGAGAACTTGTGCGCGTCGCGGTCCCGGTCCACCGCATAGCTCATGAAGGTGTCGAAGAACCCGTTGCCCAGCCGGGACGAGCCGATCACCCGCTGGACCGTGGAGGGCGGAATGCCGACCTTGGCCCCAAGGCATGTCACCTCGGCGTAGAGCGCGGCATAGCTCATCGCGATGGTGTTCATGATCAGTTTCATCTTGTGGCCCGCGCCGACAGGCCCGACGTGGTTGATGTTGCCCGCCCAGCATTCCAGCACCGGCAGGATGCGCTGGAACACCGCCGCATCGGCACCGACCATCGCGTCCAGCGTACCGGCCTCGGCCTCTTTCGGCGTGCGGCCCAGCGGCGCGTCCACCATGTGCCCGCCCCGTTCTGCCAGTTCAGCGGCCAGTGCCAGCGTCACGTTGGGATCGGAGGTCGAGCATTCCACCACGATCAGCCCGTCGCGCATCCCGGCCAGAATCCCGTCCGGGCCGCGAAACACGCTTTCGACCTGCGGGGCGTTGGACAGGCAGATGTGAATCACCTCACAGGCTTCCGCCACCTCGCGCGGGGTTGTGACCTCGGTGGCGCCGCGCGCCAGCAGATCCTCGACGGGCGCGCGGTTGCGGTTGCCCTTCACCACCAGCGGGTGTCCCTTTTCCAGCAGGTTCTTCGCCATCCCGTGTCCCATCAGACCGACACCGATGAACCCTACACTGACCTTCTCCGACATACGCAGCCTCCCCTGTTGCGCGACCCCGGCCGGGACAGCGGGCGGGGTGATGCGGCGACAGGCCGCGAGCGGCGTTCAGTCGTCCCCCACACGCCGTTGACTTCCCGCCCCGGCTGGTCTTGAGTGCGGATGGTATACCAAATGGGCCGCCATGCAAGCGCGCCCCGACAGCACGTCACGGGAGGAAAAACATGCCGGCACCACGGGGGCCCGCCCCATGCTGACCTTTGCGCTTGCGGTCTTTTTCCTGATCATCACCCCCGGCCCCGGCGTGTTGTCCACCGCCGGTCTGGGCGCGGCATACGGGTTTCGTCCCGGTCTGGCCTATGTGCTGGGTCTGTTCATCGGCACCAACCTTGTGGCGCTGGCGGTGATTTCGGGTGTGGCGGCCATCGTGCTGTCGGTTCCGGTCATCCGCACCGTCCTGATGGCGGCCTCCATCGGCTATCTGCTGTATCTCGCCGCGCGCATCGCCTTTGCCGGCAGCAAGATCGCCTTTATCGAGGCCAAGGCCCCGCCCGCCGTCCTGTCGGGCATCCTGTTGCAGGCGATCAACCCCAAGGCCTATGCGGTCAACACCACGCTGTTTGCGGGGTTTCCCTTTGCGCCGGGCAATATCCTCTTTGAGACCACCGCCAAACTGCTCATCGTCAACGCCATCTGGATTCCAATCCATCTGGTTTGGCTTTATGCCGGGGCGACGTTGCACCGGTTGAACCTGTCTCAGACCGCGCATCGCCGCATCAACTATGCCATGGCCGCCTCCATGCTGGCGGTTGTGGCCCTTGCCATCCTTTCCGCCGGAGGTGCCCTGGATGCCGAATGACGCCGCAATCGCAGCGCTGTCCCACCTGTTGGGAGACCGCCTGTCCACCTCCGACGCAGAGCGCCGCCTGCACGGTCAGAATGAGACCTACTACCCCGACACCCCGCCCGATGCGGTGGCCTATCCGGACTCCACCGCTGAGGTGTCGCAGATCCTCGGGATCTGCCACGCCCACGCCTGCCCGGTGACGGCCTACGGCGCGGCCAGTTCGCTGGAGGGACAGCATCTTGCGCTGCACGGGGGGATCAGTCTGGATATGAGCCGCATGAACCGCGTCCTCAGCGTCCAGCCAGAGGATCTGACCTGCACCGTGCAGCCGGGCCTCACCCGCAAGCAGTTGAACGAAGAGCTGCGCGCCACCGGGCTGTTTTTCTCGGTCGATCCCGGCGCGGACGCCAGCATCGGCGGCATGGCGGCCACCCGCGCCTCGGGCACCACCGCCGTGCGTTATGGCACGATCCGCGACAACGTGCTGGCGGTCGAGGTCGTCATGGCCGACGGCACGGTGATCCGCTCCGGCAGCCGCGCCCGCAAATCCGCGACCGGATATGACCTGACCCACCTGATGGTCGGCTCCGAGGGCACGTTGGGGATAATCACCGAACTGACCCTGCGCCTGCACGGCCAGCCGGAATGCATCACCGCCGCCACCTGCCGGTTCACCGACGTCCAACAGGCCGTCGCCTGCGTGATCGCCACCATCCAATGCGGCATTCCGATGGCCCGCATCGAACTGTTGGATCACATGATGGTGCGCGGCTTCAACGCCTATGCCGACGCGGGCCTGCCGGAAGAGCCGCATCTCTTCCTCGAATTTCACGGCGCGCCGGAGGCGGTCGCCGAACAGATGGCCAGCTTTGAAGAGATTGCGCAGGACAGCGGCGCGCGTGGCTGGAAGACGGCAACCACCACGGAAGATCGCAACGCCCTTTGGGCGATGCGCCACAACGCGCATTATGCCTCCGCCGCGCTTGGCAAAGGCAAACACATCTGGCCGACGGATGTCTGCGTGCCGATCTCGCATCTGGCAGAGGCCATCGCCCAGTCGCAGGCCGATGCGCAGCGCCTTGGCCTGACCGCCACCATCGTCGGCCATGTGGGCGACGGCAATTTCCACGCCGGTCTGTCGGTGGATCCAAACGACCCGGATGAAATGGCCCGCGCGCATGAGTTCACCCATGCGCTGGGCGACACCGCGCTGCGCCTTGGCGGCACCGTGTCGGGCGAACACGGCATCGGCATCGGCAAACAGGCCTTCATGACGGTCGAGCACGGGCCTGCCCTTGGCTACATGCGCGCCATCAAACAGGCCTTCGACCCCAAAGGCATCCTCAATCCCGGCAAGCTGTTGCCGCCCGAGACCCAAAAAGAGGCCGCAGAATGACGCATTTTCTGACGCTTGGCGAAATCATGGTGGAAATGGCCCCGGCCCCGGACAGCCCCGGCCTGTTCCGCCTCGGCTATGCCGGCGACACCTTCAACACCGCATGGTACGCGCGCCGCCTGCTGCCCGCCACATGGACGGTCAGCTATGGCACCGTGATCGGCGACGACCCGATGTCCGACGACCTCGCCCAATTCATCGAGCGTCAGGGCATCGCCACCGACACGCTGCGCCGCGTGTCGGACCGCACCGTGGGCCTCTACATGATCCAGACCCGCGACGGCGAACGCAGCTTTTCCTACTGGCGCGGGCAATCGGCGGCCAAGACGCTGGCCGATGACCCGGACTGGCTGGACTCGGTCTTCAAGGACCGCGCGGTGATCCAGTTTTCCGGCATCACCCTGGCGATCCTCACGCCCGCCGCGCGCAAGACGCTCTGTGCCGCGCTGGCCCGTGCCCGCGCCGCAGGCAGCCACATCGCCTTTGACACCAACCTGCGCCCGCGCCTCTGGGACAGCGCCGAGGCGATGCGCTCCGGCCTGCTGCAAGGCGCAAGCGTCTCCGACACCGTCCTGCCCAGCTTTGACGAGGAACAACTGGCCTTTCAGGACGCCACGCCAGAGGACACGCTGCGACGCTATCGCGCCGCCGGGGCCACCTGCGTGGTGATCAAGAACGGCGAGGCCCCCTGCCACGGCTGGTCCGACACGGACGGCACCATCACCTGCACCCCGCCAGAGGTGCCCCGCGTGGTCGACAGCACCGCGGCGGGCGACAGTTTCGGCGCCGGCTTCCTTGCCGCCCGCGCCACCGGGGCCAGTCTTGGCACCGCCATGACGCGCGCCGCCCATCTGGCCGCAGAGGTCATCCAGCACCCCGGCGCGCTGGCGCCACAGATCTTCGATGAAGGAAACAACCTATGAACATCGTCATTCTCGGCGGCGCCGGACTTGTCGGCCAGAAACTCGCCCGCGCCCTTGCCACACGCGGCACCCTGCGCGGGCAGGCCATCTCTCGCCTGACACTGGCCGACATCACCGACCCCGCCCCGGTCGACGCGCCCTTTGCGGTCGACAGCCTGACCTGCGACATCACCAATCCCGCTTCGGTCGCGCAGGCCATCCCCGACGGCACAGATGTCATCTACCTGCTGGCGGCGGTGGTCTCGGCCCATGCCGAAGAGGACTTTGACTTTGGCTACAAGGTCAACATGACCGGCACGCTCAACGTGCTGGACCGCGCCCGCGCCCTCGGCACCCAGCCGGTGCTGGTCTTCACCTCGTCCATCGCGGTCTTCGGCGGCGAGACACCCCAGCCCTTCACCGATCACTCGATCCCGAACCCGCAGATCAGCTACGGCGCGCAAAAGGCCATCGGCGAGATCCTCGTGAACGATTATTCGCGCCGCGGCTTCATCGACGGGCGCGGCTTTCGGCTGCCGACAATCTCTGTCCGGCCCGGCAAACCCAACCGCGCCGCCTCCGGGTTCATGTCGTCGATCATTCGCGAACCGCTGCAAGGACAAACCGCCAATTGCCCGGTCGACAGGGATTTCCCGCATTTCTACCTCTCGCCGCGCAAATGCGTCGAAAACCTGATCAAAGGCGCGGAAATCCCGCGCGAAGCCCTTGGCCTCAACCACTGCATGACGATGCCCGGACGGGTCTGGACCATCGGCCAGATGATCGACGCCCTGACAGCCGTCGCCGGGCCGGCCCCGGCCAAGCTGATCACATGGGACAGGCAGCCGGAAATCGACCAGATCCTGCAAGGCTGGCGCATGGACATCCGCCCGGAAAAAGCCGCCCGCCTCGGGCTTGAAGCGGATGAAAGCTATGAGGACAACATCCGTTATTTCATGGAGGACGACCTGCCCGCCTGACAATGGCCTCGGGTTTCTTCTGTCCAAAAATATTCCCGGGGGGCGGCTCGCAGAGCCGGGGGGCAGCGCCCCCGTCCCCGACCAGACAAGGACGACACACATGCCAGATTTCGCACTCTATCCCAGCCTCAAGGGCAAGACCGTCTTCATCACCGGCGGGGCCTCGGGCATTGGCGAGGAAATCGTCCGCGCCTTTGCGGCGCAAGGCGCGCGCACCGGGTTTGTCGATTTCAACCGCGACGCAGGTGAGGCGCTGGCCGCCGAGACCGAGGGCGAGGTCGCCTTTGAATATTGCGACCTGCGCGACATCGAAGACCTGAAATCCGCCTTCGCCGCGCTGGCCGAAAAACTCGGCCCCGCGACCGTGCTGGTCAACAACGCCGCCCGCGACGACCGCCACAACTGGCAGGACGTCACCCCCGACTATTGGGACGAACGCATGGCCACCAATATCCGCCACATGTTCTTTGCCATCCAGACGGTTGCACCGGGCATGATCGCCGCCGGTGGCGGCTCGATCATCAACATGGGGTCAAACAGCTGGTGGGAGGCGGTCGGCGGCATGCCCGCCTATACCACCGCCAAATCCGCCGTCCACGGGCTGACCCGCACCATGGCGCGCGATCTGGGAGACCACAGCATCCGGGTCAACGCCGTGGTGCCCGGCTGGATCATGACCCAGCGGCAAAAGGATCTCTGGGTCACCCCCGAAGCCATCGAGAAACACCGCCAGCGCCAGTGCCTGCCCGACCTGATCGAGCCGGTCTATCTGGCGCGGATGGTGCTGTTTCTCGCCTCTGACGACAGCGCCATGTGCTCCGCCAGCAACTTCATGGTCGAGGGCGGCTCTATATAGGGCGCGGGTGTCGGGCGGGGTTTCCCCCGCCGTCCCCTGCTATTCCGCCGCCATCTGCGCCGTGGGCGTCGACTGCGACATCGCCATTTCCTCGTCGGTCATGCCCTCGGCCACGCCTTCGAACAGCGGCGTGGACAGATAGCGCTCACCGGTGTCGGGCAGCATCACCAACAGCACCGATCCCGCGGGCGCGTCCTGCGCCACCTCCATCGCGACGGCAAAGCTGGCCCCGCCGGAGATGCCGGTAAAGATCCCCTCTTCGGCCGCCAGCCGCCGCGACCAGCCGATGCTGTCCGGCCCGCCAACCGGCAGCAATGCGTCATAAAACCCGTTGTCGATGCTTTCCTGGAGCACCCAGGGGATGAAATCCGGGGTCCAGCCCTGGATCGGGTGCGGGTTGAAATCGGGGTGGCCTTCGGTCGGCTGATGGTCCGCGTTGCGGGTGTTCACATAGCCCGATCCGACAATGGCCGCGTTGGACGGTTCGCTGAGGATGATCTTGGTCTCCGGGCGCTCTTTGCGCAGGACACGTGCAACCCCCGTCACCGTGCCCCCGGTGCCATAGCCGGTCACGAAATAATCCAGCTTGTCACCGTCGAAATCGGCCAGAATCTCACGCGCGGTGGTGCTTTCGTGGATGTCGGCATTGGCGGCGGTCTCGAACTGGCTGGCCAGAAACCAGCCGTTCGCCTCGGCCAGTTCCTTGGCCTTGGAGTACATGCCAAAGCCCTTCAGCTCCTTGGGCGTCAGCACCACCTTGGCCCCGAGAAAGCGCATCAACTTGCGCCGCTCGACAGAGAAACTCTCGGCCATCGTGACCACCAGCGGATAGCCCTTGGCGGCGCAGACCATGGCCAGCCCGATGCCGGTGTTGCCGGAGGTCGCCTCGACCACCGTCTGTCCCGGTTTCAGCCGCCCGTCGCGTTCCGCCGCCTCGATGATGCCGATGGCAAGACGGTCCTTGACCGATCCGGCGGGGTTGAAGGCCTCGAACTTGACGTAGACCGTGACGTGCTCTGGCGCGATCCGGTTGATGCGGATCGCGGGGGTGTTGCCGATGGTGTCGAGCACGCTGTCATAGCGACGCCCGCGCCCCTCTGTGCTGCGCTGGTTCATGGTGGTCTCCCTGCTGTTGGTCCGCGCGCCGGCGCGGTGTCCTGTCGGGCAAGCCTAGCAGATTCGGGGCGGGTCTGTCCGCGCGGTCAGGCTGCCTTGGCCACCCATTCATCGACCAGCGCGCCCAGCGCGTCCCAGTCGGTGTATTCGTGGTCCACATCCAGATCGGCACCGGGGTCTTTGGCGGCCACGATGCGGCGCATCACGAAGCGGCGGAAAATGTCGTAGTCGGAGGGTCTGTAAGCCCCCGCCACCTGCGCCACTTGCCCCGGCTGCCAGCCGGTCGCATCGGCAAAATCCTTTACGATCCCGTCCAGCCCGCGCCAATCCCCGGCATCATGCCCGGCGGCGGCCAGAGAGACGGACAGGAACAACACCGGACGGGCCTGCAAGGCGCGGGCCTGCGTGGCGGCGAATGCGCTTATCTCGCTCTGGTAATGGCCAACGTGGACAGAGGCCGCAAGGATCACGCGGTCAAACCGGGCGGGATCAATATCCTGCGCGGCAGACACCGGCAGCAATTCGACGGAATGCCCCGCATCCACCAGTCGGTCGGCGACAAAGCGGGCGATCTTGCGGGTCTGCCCCTCGGTCGAGGCATAGGCGATCAGCAGTTTCATGGCACATCCTCCTGTGGCGCGGAGGATGGCCGGTCTTGCTCGCCGCCGCCTTGACCAAAGTCATGGCGATGACATCCGGCGTAGGGTGGGTTTTCAACCCACCCTTCCGGCCCGGTCAGTTCACCGGGGTCAGCAGGTCGCGCCCTTCGAGAAAGGCCGCCACGTTGTCCAGTTGCAGCACCGCCATGGCGGTGCGTGTCTCGACGGTGCCCGACCCCTGATGCGGTTGCAGCACCACGTTGTCCAGTTTCAGAAACCGCGGATCAAGGTTCGGCTCGTTCTCGAACACGTCCAGACCCGCGCCCGCGATGGTGCCCGCCTCCAGCGCGTCCAGCAGCGCGCCCTCGTCAATGGTCGATCCGCGCGAGATATTGACCACCACACCGCGCGGCCCCAGCGCCTCGATCGCCGCGCGGCTGACATGGCCCTTGGTTTCCGGCCCGCCGACCAGCGCGATCACAAGGAAATCCACCGCCTTGGCCAGTGACACGACATCCGCGTGATAGGTCCAGCCCGGTGTCTCTTTTTCAGAGCGCGAGGTATAGTGGATGTCCATCTTGAACGCCGCCAGACGGTCGGCGATCTCACGCCCGATGCGCCCCAGACCGACAATCCCGACAGTCGACCCGGACACCTTGCGGTTCAGCGGGATTTCTCCTTCGGTGGCCCAGCGGCCCGAGGCGGCATGCGCATGACCCCGGATCATCGTCCGCGCCTGCGCGATCAACAGCGCCACCGCCAGATCCGCCACATCGTCCGACAGCACATCCGGCGTGTTGGTCACCTTGACGCCGCGCGCGCTGGCGGCGGTCACGTCGATGGCGTCATAGCCCACGCCGTAGTTGGCGATCAGGCCCAGTTGCGGCAGCAGGTCCATCGTTTCCGCGCCAAAGGCCGTGTGCCCCTTGAAGGCCACCGCGCGAAGGCTGGCGCGCAGACCCGCGTCCAGCGCCGCGATATCCGCAGGCCCGTCCACAAAGGCCGCCGGAAAGGCCGCGCTCAGCCGGTCACGCTCTTCTTGCTTGAAATTCTTGCCGCAGATCAGCAGTTGCGTATCGCTCATGGTCCTCGCCTTTTGTCACAGAAGTTTGCGGATGCGCGACAGCGCCTCCAGAATGTTTTCGGTCGAATTGGCATAGGAGAACCGCAGATAGCCCTCGCCCCACGCCCCAAACGAGGTTCCGGCAACCGTCGCCACACCGGCCTCGTCCAGAAACCGCGTTTCGGCCTGTTTTGAGGTCAGCCCGGTGCCTTCGACATTGGGGAAGGCATAAAACGCCCCCGCCGCGTCGGCGCAGCGCACCCCCGGCAGCGCGTTGAGTTCGCGGACGATCACCTGACGGCGTTCGTCAAAGGCGGCGACCATGTCGCGCACCGCGTCCTGCGGGCCTTCCAGCGCCGCGATCCCGGCGTATTGCGTCGCCGCGTTCACGCAGGAATGGTCATTGATGCACAGCCGCGTGGCATGAGCCACCAAGGCATCCGGCCAGACCGCGTAGCCCAGCCGCCAGCCGGTCATGGCATAGGTCTTGGACCAGCCGTCCAGCAGGATCAGCCGGTCGCGGATTTCGGGGTAGTTCAGCAAGGAGGTGTGTTCCCGCCCGCCATAGAGCATGTTGGAATAGATCTCATCCGACATCAGCGCCACCTGCGGGTGATCGGCAAGGCCCGCCACCAGCTTGTCGATCTCGGCCTTGGGCGTCACCCCGCCGGTGGGGTTGGCGGGGGAGTTGATGATGATCAGCCGGGTCTTGTCGGTGATCTGGCCCAGCACCTCTTCGGCGTTGAAGGCAAAGCCGTTTTCCTCTTTCAACGCGATCGGCACCGGGGTCGCGCCGGAATACTTGATGACGCTTTCGTAGATCGGGAATCCGGGGTTGGGATACATGATCTCTGCCCCCGGCTCACCGAACATCAGCACCGCAAAGAACATCGTCGGCTTGCCGCCCGGCACCACCACCACGTTGTCGGGGTTGACCTCTGCGCCGTGGCGGCGGTGCAGGTCGGCGGCCACCGCCTGCCGCAGCGCGGGCAGGCCATTGGCGGGCGTATAGCCGTGATGGCCATCGCGCAGCGCCTTGATCCCGGCCTCGACGATATGCGCGGGCGTCTGGAAATCCGGCTGGCCGATGCCAAGGTTGATGATGTCGCGCCCCTCGGCGGCCAGCTTCCCAGCGCGGGCCAGTACCACAAAGGCGGATTCGGTGCCCAGCCGGGACAATCCCGCGGCGAGTTTCAGTTCGGTCATGGTCCCTCCCCGGCCCGCTTGGGCCTCGTTTGTGATTTTGGTATACCAGAACGCGGGTAAGGAAAAGTGTCAAAGCCTCGGGGCGCAGGCCCTGCACAAGATTGACTCACCTCCCAAAGATTGTTTACTTGGAAACCAAAATCCCGGCATTCGAGAGCCCGGCATTCGAGGGAAGGAGCATTCCGCGATGACTGCGCAACCACAGACCATGGGCGACGGCCTGATCACCTATTCACTGGACGGGGACGTGGCCCTTATCGGCCTCAACCGCCCGGACAAGCGCAACGCCCTGTCCGACCGTTTTGTGATCGCCCTTGGCGAGGCCGTGGCCCGCGCCACGACCGAGGCGCGCGCCGCCGTCCTGCATGGACATGGCAAACATTTCTGCGCCGGGCTGGACCTTGCCGAACATTCCGAAAAGCCGCTGTTCGAGGCGGTCAAGGGCTCGCGCCTCTGGCATCGCACCTTTGAGACCATCGAGATGGGAGAAATCCCCTTTGTCTCCGCCATCACCGGGGCCGCCGTGGGCGGCGGGCTTGAACTGGCCGCCAGCACCCACATCCGTGTCGCCGAGGACAGCGCCTTTTTCGCCCTGCCCGAAGGCACGCGCGGCATCTTTGTCGGCGGTGGCGGGTCGGTCCGCATCGCGCGGCTGATCGGGCCCGCGCGCATGGGGGACATGATGCTGACCGGGCGCTCTGTCTCGGCCTCGGACATGGAACGCTGGGGCGGCGTGTCCTACGTGGTCGCCGACGGCACCGCGCTGGCGCGCGCGACAGAAATCGCCCGACGGATGGCCCAGAACGCCGAATTCACCAATTACGCGATCCTGAACGCCCTGCCGCGCATCGCCGACATGTCCGCCGACAGCGGGCTGTTCACAGAGGCCATGGTCGCCTCGCTGGCCACCATGACGCCCGAGGCGAAACAACGCCTGAAGGATTTTCTGGAAAAACGCGCCGACAAGGTGCAGGCACCCGACGCGCACTGAGGGCAAAGCCCCGGGAGGAGACACCATGCTGAACGCCGACGACCTGATCGCCATTGATTTCCACACCCACGCCGAGGAACCCTGCTGCGGCGCGCGCGACGACGGCTATGACGACTTTCAGGCGGGGATGGCGAAGTACTTCAAGAACCCCGCCGGCGCCTCCGGCATGTTGCCCTCGGTCCAGCAGACCGCCGAATACTTTCGCGAGCGTAAGATCGGTGCGGTGATCTTTCCTGTCGATGCCGAACGCGAAACCGGCTTTCGCCGCTACTCGAACGAGGAAGTGGCCCAGATTGCGTCTGAGAACGACGACATCCTGATCCCCTTCGCCAGCATCGACCCCGCCAAGGGCAAGGCCGGTGCGCGTGAGGCGCGACGTCTGGTCAAGGAATTCGGTGTGCGCGGCTTCAAGTTCCATCCGACGATGCAGGGGTTCTATCCCAATGAACGCTGGGCCTATCCGCTCTATGAGGCGATTGCCGAGGAAGGCGCGATCATGCTGTTTCACACCGGCCAGACCGGCGTCGGATCGGGGATGCGCGGCGGCATGGGCATGCGGCTGAAATACTCCAACCCGGTGCATGTGGACGATGTCGCCGTCGACTTTCCCGACACGCCCATCGTGCTGGCGCACCCGTCCTTTCCATGGACCGAAGAGGGGCTGATGGTCGCCCAGCACAAACCCAACGTCTATATCGACATGTCCGGCTGGTCGCCGAAATACTTCCCCAAGCTGTTTGTGCAATACGCCAACACGATCCTGCGCAAGAAGATGCTGTTCGGCTCTGACTGGCCTGCCATCACCCCGGACCGCTGGCTCAAGGACTTTGCCGAGCTCGACATCCGCGAAGAGGTGCGCCCGCTGATCCTCAAGGACAATGCCCGCCGGTTGCTGAACATCTGACGCGGGCCCCTGCCGCACCTCTTGTCCGATACAGACCCGCAGGTTCCGCGTAGGGTGGGTTTTCAACCCACCGCCTGCACCCACCGCCTGCACCACATGAGGCCTGACATGACACACCCCCGCGCCCTTATCGCCGGTGGCGGCATCGGCGGTCTGGTGACCGCGCTGACGCTGCACCAGATCGGCCTGCCCTGCACCGTGTTCGAATCCGTCCGCGATCCGAAACCGCTGGGCGTCGGCATCAACCTGCAACCCAACGCGGTGCGCGAACTGTTCGATCTGGGCATCGGGGCGGACAGGCTCGACACGGTTGGCCTGCCCGCCCGCGAATGGGCGCTGGTCGGGCTGAACGGTGCGGACATCCATGCCGAACCGCGCGGGCTGGAGGCTGGCTATCACTGGCCGCAATACGCCGTGCACCGGGGCCGCTTTCACATGATGCTGTACCAAGAGGTGCTGGCCCGGCTTGGCCCCGACGCCATCCGCACCGGCTGTCGCGTCACCGGCTACGACCAGACAGGCAAGGACGTCACCGTCCGGGGTGAAAGCGCCAATGGCCCTTTCACCGAAACCGCCGACCTGCTGATCGGGGCCGAGGGCATCCATTCGGCCACGCGCGCCCAGATGTTTCCCGATCAGCCGCCGATCCACTGGGGCGGGGCGCTGATGTGGCGCGGCACCACCCGCGCCAGACCCATCCGCACCGGGTCCAGCTTTGTCGGGCTGGGCACGCACCGGCACCGCATGGTGATCTATCCGATCTCGCACCCGGACGCGGAGGGGCTGGCCGAGATCAACTGGATCGCCGAGCGCACGCTGGACGCGGGCGAGGACTGGCGCAAGACCGGCTGGTTCCGCGAGGTGCCGATTGACAGCTTTGCGCATCACTTCGACCCGTTCCGCTATGACTGGCTGGACGTGCCCGCGCTGATCCGGGGGGCCAGCCGCGCCTTTGAAAACCCGATGATCGACCGCGACCCGATCCCGACATGGGTACAGGGGCGCGTGGCGCTGTTGGGTGACGCGGCGCATGCGATGTATCCCACCGGCTCGAACGGGGCCAGTCAGGCGGTGGTGGATGCGCGCTCATTGGGGGCCTGTCTGGTGGCCCATGGCGTGACGCCTGCGGCGCTCCGCGCCTATGACGACAGGCTCTGTGGCCCGGTGTCCAAGCTGGTCCTGCGCAACCGGGGGGCTGGCCCCTTTGGTCTGCTGAACATCGTCGACGAGCGTTGCGGCGGCCACTTCGACGACATTGACGCGGTGATTCCACCGCAAGAGCGCACCGCGTTTCTGGCCGACTACAAGGCGGCCGCCGGCTTTGCCATCGAGGCGCTGAACGCCGCACCGCCAACCCTGCCCACGGGCGCAAGGATTCCCCCTGCACCGCCCTCTTGATGATGGAATTTCGTCATTCTGGATGCAATAGACTCTCACGGATGACGAAAACCATCGCTTTCAAAACCCTGTCCCCTCGACGGATGACGCCGGATCGGTTAGCGATAACATGCCGGTTCCGGGGTGGGAGGAGGCAGCGGACATTCTCTGCTGACAAGACACCGGGGCATTGCTAGGCTCATCCCCGGAACAAGGTCCGGGACAGGGCCGATCCGTCAAGAAAAGCCCGGCTGTCCGGGAATTCTGTCCAATGGAGGAGACATCTATGAAGAAACTACTGCTGGCCACCGCGGCCCTCGCAGCCATGGCATCCGCCGCCGCAGCCGAGCGTTATGTCCTGATCACCCACACGCAGGGCACCGACCCGTTCTGGCCAGTGGTCGAAAAGGGTGCCAAAGACGCCGCCGCCGCTGTTGGCGCAACCCTCGAATACAACTTCGACCCCTCCGGTGACATGTCCGGCATGGCCAAGCTGATCGAAGCGGCCGCCGCAACCGATCCCGATGGCATCATCGTCTCCTTGCCCGACGCCGACGCTCTGGGCGGCGCGATCCGTGACGCCGTCGACTCCGGCATCCCGGTCATCACCATCAACTCCGGTCTCGAATTCTCGAAAGACGTCGGCGCCCTGATGCACGTCGGCCAGCCCGAGTACGACGCCGGCAAGGCCGCCGGTGAGCGCGCCAAGGCAGAAGGCGTGACCAAGGGTCTGTGCCTCAACCAGGAAGCCTACAACACCGCGCTCGTCGACCGCTGCACCGGCTATTTCGACGCGTTCGGCGCCGAGCTGAACCAGATCGACGTGTCGAACGACGTCACCCAGATCAAGACCCGCACCGCCGCCGCCCTTCAGGCGGATGAGTCGATCGACGGTCTGCTGGCCGCCGGTCCGCACGTCTGCGAAGCCGCCTGGGCCGCCGTCGAAGAGGTCGGCGCCGACGTGCATCTGGCCTGCTTTGACCTGTCGCCCGGCGTGATGGACCTGATCGAAGCTGGCAATGTGGCCTATACCATCGACCAGCAGCAGCGCCTTCAGGGCTATATGCCGGTCATCGTCCTGCACCTCTACAACACCAACGCAGGCATGTTGCCGGGCTCCAACATTCCGTCCGGCCCCGGCTTTGTCGACGCCACCAACGCGGGCGACGTCAAATCACAGGCCGGCGTGAACCGCTGATCGCGGGCACGGACCGGAACAACGGGGGGACAGACGGCAACGGCTGTCCCCCTTTTTGATAAATCCTAACAGTATTGGGGGGTCTCATGTCTGACCGCAGTGAAGCGGACCGACTGGCTCAGGAATCCGCCCTGGCGCGCCTTGTGCGCCGCCCGGAAGCCGGTGCCTTTATCGTCATGATCGTCGTGGTGACGATGATCACCTTCGCATCGGACTTCAAGGCGTTCAACGCTCTGGGTCTGAAAAACAATCTGGCCATCATCGCCCAGTTCGGGATCATCGCCACCGGCGCGGCCCTGCTGATGATCGGCGGCGAATTCGATCTGTCGATCGGTTCGATGATCGGTTTTGCCGGCATGTCCATGGCCATGATGTTGAAATGGGGCCTGCCCTTTGGTCTGGGCGAGGCGACGCCGTTCCTGGCCTTTGCCATCACATTGGCCATGACCCTCTCGCTGGGCTGGCTGATCGGCACCATCGTCGTGCGCTCCGGCCTGTCCAGCTTCATCGTCAGCCTCGCCTTCCTGTTCTTCCTGCGCGGCACCACAGAGGTCTCCTTTCGCCTGATCAACCAGTCGACACAGATTTCCGGCCTGCCCGATTTCAAGGAAGAAAGCTGGGTCGCATGGATTTTCGGCGGTGAGGTCTTTGGCTGGTTCTACGACGCATGGTTCGCGCTGGGCGGCAATATCAACCGCCGCGGCGAACAGTGGGTCGATGGCTTTGACGCCCGCGTCTTGTGGTGGATTGTCATCGCCGGTCTGGCCTATTTCATCCTGTCGCGCACCCAGCTTGGCAACTGGATCTTCGCCACCGGCGACAACAAGGACAGCGCCCGCGCCAACGGTGTTCCGGTGAACCGGGTCAAGACCGGCCTGTTCATGTTCACCGCCTTCTGCGCGACGGTTTTCGCCGCCTGCCAGGTGTTCGACACCAACACCGCCGACGCCGCCAAGGGCAACCTGATGGAACTGAACGCCATCGCCATCGCGGTTGTGGGCGGCACATTGATGACCGGCGGCTTCGGGTCGGTGATCGGGGTGGCCTTCGGGGCCGTGACCTTTGGCCTTGTGGCCAACGCAGTGTTCTACATTCCGTGGCTCGACGGGTCGTTCTACCGCGTCTTCGTGGGCGTCGTCCTGCTGGCCGCCGTCTTTGCCAACGAACGTATCCGCAAGCGCATCACGGGGGGAATTTGAGATGGCGGAACCATATCTTCGCGTCGAAAATATCGTCAAGAAATTCGGCCCCTTCATCGCCCTCAACGGCGTCAACCTTGAGGTCTACCCCGGCGAGGTCCACGCGCTGCTGGGCGACAACGGGGCCGGGAAATCGACCCTGATCAAGACGCTGGCGGGCGTGCACAGCCCGACCTCCGGTCAACTCTACATCGAGGGCAAACCGGTCAGCTTCCGCAATCCCCGCGATGCGGCGGACGCCGGGATCGGCACGGTCTATCAGGATCTCGCCGTCAACCAGTTGATGAGCGTCACCCGCAACTTCTTCATGGGGCGTGAACTCAAAGGGCCACTGGGCACCATGCGCATGCGCGAAATGGACCAGATCGCCCATGACGAGATGCTCAAGATCGGCATCGACTTTTCCGATCCGACGCAGGCGGTGGGCACCATGTCCGGTGGCCAGCGCCAGACGCTGGCCATCGCACGCGCCATCTACTTTGGCGCCAAGGTGCTGATCCTCGATGAGCCGACCTCGGCTCTGGGGCAAAAGCAGCAGATGGAAGTCCTCAAGACGATCAAGCAGGTGAAAAAGCGTGGCGATATCGCCATCATCTTCATCACCCACAATGAGATCCACTCGCGTCTGGTCGGCGACCGCTTCACCTTTCTGGCCCTCGGACAGGTGATCGGCGCAGGCAAATCCGAAGACATCAGCGATCAGGAAATGCGCCGCCTGATGTCCGGCGGGACCGAAATGGGCGACCTCGCGGGCGAACTGGCGGCGATCTGACGCCCCCTGCCCGCTGCGTTTCAGACCCGCCCCGGCACCGGGGCGGGTCTTTTCATGTCTCGTGGGCCGCGCGGTTGATAATGCCGCGACGCCCACCTAGGCTGAACACGCCACCATCCCAACAGCTTGGCCTGACCCGCATGACGTCGCTCATCCCGCTTGGACATGACCTCTGGACCGTCGAGGGCGCCGCGATCCGCGGTGCCGGTGGCTTTGATTTCCCGACCCGCATGTGCCTTGCCCGGCTGACCGACGGCAGCCTCTGGGTCCACTCCCCGATCGCGCTCACCGCCGCCCTGACATCCGAAATCGCCCGGCTGGGCCCGGTCCGGCACCTTGTCGCGCCCAACGATCTGCACCACAGGTTTCTCTCCGACTGGGCTGCGGCCTTTCCGGCGGCCATCGTCCACGCAGCCCCCGGCGTGGCGCAGAAAAGCCCCGGCGTCGTGGTCGATGACGTCTTGACACCGGACCCGCCCGCCATCTGGGCCGACCTGTTCCAGCAGGTGATCTTTGACGGCAACATGATCACCACGGAAGTGGTGTTTTTCCATCAGCCCAGCGGCACCCTGATCTTCACCGACCTGCTGCAACAAATGCCGTCCGGGTGGTACAAGGGCGGGCGCGCCACGGTGGCCCGCGCCGACCTGATGACCGGGGACTATCCCTCGGTGCCGCGCAAGGTCCGCATCGCCTTTCGCAACCGCCGCGCCCTGCGCGCGGCCATCGCCAAACTGCGCCGCCTGCCGGTACAGCAGATCGTCATGGCGCATGGCCCGGTTGTCAAAGAAAACGCCGCCAAGGCGCTGGACAATGCCTTTGCATGGGCGCGCTGACGCCCGCCCACCGCACGGTGCCCTCAGCTTTCGTCAAGGATCGGGGCGCATACCCATCCCCGGTACCACTGAAAACCGGATCATGACCCCGCTTGGGGGCCTTTTGATCTGCGCAGATCTCGGGGGCGACGCCCCATCGGGCCGGGTTTGACACCCCGGATCGACGATCCGTCCGGCGGCCGCCGTTTTCAGCTTTCCCGATACCCTGCCTTCCCCGCCCGGTCGCGCACCGCTGGCGGGCAAAGCTGCTGTCTTATCGCTTCTTCTCTGTCCAAATACACCCGGGGGTGAGGCCGCAGGCCGAGGGGGCAGCGCCCCCTGCCCCGCCCGCCGCTACAGACCGACCGCCACAAAGGCGCGGGCCAGCTTGTCCACCAGTTCCTGCGCCTGATCCTCGGTCAGGATAAACGGCGGGGCCAGCAGCACATGCGCGCCGTCCTTGCCGTCGATGGTGCCGCCGCCGGGATAACAGATCAGCCCCTCGGAAAAACCCGCCGCCTTGATCTGGGCATGGATCTTGCGGCCCGCGTCGATGGGGGCCTTGCTGTCGCGGTCCTGCACCAGTTCCAGCCCCAGAAACAGCCCGCGCCCACGAATGTCGCCGACATGCGGGTGCTGGCCAAAGCGGTCCTCCAGCAAGCCGCGCAGCACCGCGCCCATGGGCGCCACGCGCCCCACCAGATCATCGCCCACCAGCCGGTCCAGCACCGCGCCCGCCGCCGCACAGGCCACCGGGTGGCCGACATAGGTGTGGCCGTGCTGGAAAAAGCCGCTGCCACCGGCGATCACCTCATGCATCGCCTCGGTACACAGCATCGCGCCAATCGGTTGATACCCCGCGCCCAAGCCTTTGGCCACGCACAGGATATCCGGCGCAACCCCGTCCTGCTCGCAGGCGAACAGCGTGCCGGTGCGGCCCATGCCGCACATCACCTCGTCAAGGATCATCAGGATGCCGTGGCGGTCACAGATTTCGCGAATGCGGCGGAAATATCCCGCCACCGGCGGCACCGCGCCCAGCGTCGCGCCGACCACCGGCTCTGCCACAAAAGCCATGACATTCTCCGGCCCGACGCGGGTGATCTCAGCCTCGATTTCGGCGATCAGCCGGTCGCAATAGGCCGCTTCGCTTTCGCCGTCTTGTTGACCGCGATAGGCATAGCAGGGCGCGACGTGGCTGACCTCCATCAACAGCGGCGCAAAAGGCGCGCGCCGCAATGCATTGCCGCCGGTGGCCAGCGCGCCCAGCGTGTTGCCGTGATAGCTCTGCCGCCGCGCGATGATGCGGGCGCGGCCTGTGTCGCCGCGTTCCAGATGGTACTGACGCGCCAGTTTCAGCGCCGCCTCCATCGCCTCGGACCCGCCAGAGACCAGATAGGCCCGGTTCAGCGCGCCGGGCGCCAACGCGGTCAGCCGCGCGGCCAGCGCCTCGGCGGGGGCGGAGGTGAAAAACCCGGTATGGGCAAAGGCCACCTCCTCCAACTGGCGCTGGATGGCCTGCGTCACATGGGCGTCGCCGTGGCCCAGACAGGACACCGCCGCCCCGCCGGAGCCGTCCAGATAGGCCTTGCCGGTGGTGTCGTACAGATACGCGCCCTCGCCCCGGCTGACCGTGGGCGGAACATGGGTGCTGCTGCGGTGAAAGACATGGGTCATGCGGGTGAATACCTTGTGGGGTGCGGGGCGTGTGGGTCGGCGGGATGCGCCGCCAGCGCGGCCCGGAACCGGGCGGACTTGTCCGCTGTGCTGTCGGGTGCGCGGCCCACAGGACCGACGCGGTGCCGATCCGCCCCGTTCGGGGCCTCCGACAGGCAGGGGCACAAAGGCAGGGATCGCGGGGGAAACGCCATGGCGCGGTTGCTTTTCTCGACGCACCGCTGACCTTGCGGCAGCGTCCAATGAAACACATGTTTCCCATGTTGACAAGATTTAAAACATATGAAACACCTTGAAACAGTAGGTTTTCCGGGGGGAAGATGCCGGTAGAGCGTCTGGAGACACGCATTGCCCGCCGTTACGGCGGGCTCAGCCACAAACTGCGGGAGGCGGCGGACTATGTCATCGCCCACCCGGTCGAGGTGGCGACGCGATCCTTGCGGTCAATCTCGGCGTCCAGCAGCGTCTCGCCCGCCACCTTTTCACGGCTGGCCCGCGCGCTGGAGTTCGACAGCTACGAATCCCTGCGCGAGCTGTCGCGGCAGGTGGTTGGCGCGCAGATCGTGACCTTCTCCGAAAAAGCGGCGCAATTGCGTGCCTCCGGCGAAGGGGACGGTGAGGCCGCCATGCTCGACCGGCAGGTCGGGGCCTGCATGGCCAATCTCGCGGCCCTGACGCAAGAGATCGACCGGAGCCAGTTGCAGACGGCGGTGGACCGGCTGGCGCAGGCGCGCCGGGTGATGCTGTTCGGCGCGTTTGCCTCACACGGGGTGGCGGAACATGTCGCCTATCTGACCAACTACATTCAGGCCGACTGGACGGTGGTGTCGCACTCCGGCACCCCGCTGGCCGCCAGTCTGGAAACCCTGTGTCCAGAGGATGTCTTTCTGGTGATCACCAAGACGCCCTATGCCCGCCGCGCCGTTCTGGCGACCCGCATGGCGCGCGAACAGGGCGCGACCACAGTTGTTCTGACCGACCGCCACGCCTGCCCGGCGTTGATGCATGCCGACATCGGATTTTGCGTGCCGTCGGACAGCCCGCAGTTCTTTTCATCTTACGTAGCGACACTTGCCTTGATGGAAACTTTGGTTGCGATGCTCGTCTCGCAATCCCAAGATGACGTCAGCGAAAAGATTCGCTTGGTAGAGGAAAGAAACGAACGTCTGGGCGATTTCTGGGCGGACTGACACCTCAATCAACAAAACCGACAGGAGAGTAAGTATGTTTATCAAAGGAAAACTTGCAGCCATGGCGGCCGTGGGTGTGGCGCTCACCGCACCGATGGCCTCGGCGCAAGAGTTCATCTCGATCGGCACCGGCGGCGTGACCGGCGTGTACTATCCCACCGGCGGAGCGATCTGCCGTCTGGTGAACAAGTCGCGCAAGGAGCATGGCATTCGCTGCGCCGTGGAATCCACCGGCGGGTCCGTCTACAACATCAACACCATCAAGGCAGGTGAACTGGAATTCGGCGTCGCCCAGTCTGACTGGCAGTACCATGCCTACAACGGCACCTCGACCTTCTCGGACAACCCCTTCCCGGAAATCCGCGCGGTGTTCTCTGTCCACCCCGAGCCGTTCACCCTGATCGTGCGCGCCGACAGCGGCATCGAAAGCTTTGAGGGCCTCGAAGGCAAGCGCGTGAACATCGGCAACGCCGGCTCCGGCCAGCGCGCCACGATGGAAGTGGTCATGGAGGCCTTCGGCTTTACCATGGACAGCTTTGCACTGGCGACCGAGTACAAAGGCTCGGAAATGGCCAAGCAACTGTGCGACGGCAATATCGACGCGATGATCTACACCATCGGTCACCCCGCCGCCGCCATCAAGGAGGCCGCGACCACCTGTGACGTCAAACTGGTCGACGTCGTGGGCGAGCCGATCGACAAGCTGGTTGCCGACAACCCCTACTACCGTGTCGCGACCATCCCCGGCGGCATGTACACCGGCACCGATGAAGACGTGACCACCTTTGGTGTGGGCGCGACCTTTGTCACCTCCGCCGACGTGTCCGAGGACGTGGTCTATGTGGTCGCCAAGGCGGTGATGGAAAACATCGAGGATTTCCGTCAGCTGCACCCGGCGTTCGAAAACCTCGACCCGGCGCAGATGGTCAAGGACGGCCTGTCGGCCCCGCTGCATGACGGCGCGGCCAAGGCCTACAAGGAACTGGGCCTGATCGAATAAGGATCGCCCGACATGCGGCGGCGGGAGATGCCCGCCGCCGCATTTCCTTTGGGCGATCAAATATCTTCGAAGATATTTGCAGACGCAGTCCCTGCGTCTTTTGGCACCCGGTGGCCGCGGTCTGACCGATTATCGTGCAAACCGCCGCTTTCACCCCGCGCCACCAAATGTCTTCGAAGACATTTGCAGGGCTTTGACGCAGCCTTGCCCAAGAAAAACAAACCAGGGGGACACCATGGCCGAGACTAAGGCACAGGACCGCAGCGCCGACGATATGGTCGCAGAGGCCGATACCGGCGCGCGCAATCCGTCGGCCGCATGGCAGGCAAAACTGATCATCGGCACCTGTATCGTCTGGTCGCTGTTCCAGCTTTACATCGCCTCGAAGGTGCCCAGCATTCTGGCCACCTCCACCGGCATCGGCTTTTTCGCCAATATCGTGGCGCAGTCGCGGTACGTGCACCTTGCCTTTGCGATCATGCTGGCGACGTTGGCCTTTCCGCTGACCAAATCCGCCCCGCGTGACCGTATCCCGGCCTATGACTGGGCGCTACTGGTGCTGGGCGTGGCGGCCTGTCTGTACCTTGTGGTCTTCCGCTTTCAGATCGCCGACCGTCCGGGGCTGTGGAGCACGTCGGACATCGTCATGTCCGCCGTCGGCATGTCCGTGCTGATGGTCTCGGTCTACCGCTCTCTGGGTCTGCCGCTGGTGGTCATCGCCTCCTGTTTCATCCTCTTCGCCTTCTTTGGCGGCTATTCCGAATGGGCCCGCAATATCACCAACTACGGCGGCGCCTCACTGTCCAAGGCGCTGGGCCACTACTGGATGCAGACCGAAGGCGTGTTTGGCGTGGCCCTTGGCGTCTCTGCCGACATGATCTTTTTGTTTGTGCTGTTCGGCGCGCTGCTGGACCGCGCGGGTGGCGGCAACTGGTTCATCAAGGTGGCCATCGCCCTTCTGGGCGCGCTGCGCGGCGGACCGGCCAAGGCGTCGGTCCTGTCGTCGATGCTGACCGGCATGATCTCCGGCTCGTCCATCGCCAACACCGTGACCACCGGCACCTTCACCATTCCGCTGATGAAACGCATCGGCTTTCCGGCGGAAAAGGCCGGCGCGGTCGAGGTGGCGTCCTCCACCAACGGCCAGCTGACCCCGCCGGTCATGGGGGCCGCGGCCTTCCTGATGGTGGAATACGTCAATATTCCCTACATCGACGTGGTCAAACACGCCTTCCTGCCAGCGGTAATTTCCTACATCGCGCTGCTCTATATCGTGCACCTTGAATCGCTCAAGATGGGGCTGAAGGGACTGGAAAAGCCCGGTCGCAAGATCGGCGTGCTGATGATCCTGATCCTGTTCCTGTCGGGCTTTATCTTCCTTGGCATCTGCGCCTTCCTGATGATCGGTCTGCGCGGCATCCTTGACCCGATCATGGGCGACTCGATCTATGCCGCCGTGGCGCTGATCGGGGTGCTCTACGTGGCGCTTGTGTCACTGTCCGCGCGCTATCCCGACATCGAAGAGGACACGGACACCGACGCCGCGCCCATCGCGCCGCGCCTGACACCAACCCTGATCGGGGGCCTGTATTTCTCGATCCCGATTTTCATCCTCGTGTGGAACCTGATGGTGCGCACCGAAAGCCTTGACCGGCTGTCCCCGGCGCTGTCGGCCTTCTGGGCCACCATCTTCATGATCATCATCGCGCTGACGCACCGCCCGCTAAAGGCGTTCTTTCGCGGCGAGGGCCACGCGGCAGAACTGGTCGCGGGCTGGCGTGATTTCGTCAACGGGCTGATCCTTGGCGCGCGCAACATGATCGGTATCGGTGTGGCCACCGGGGCCGCCGGTATCATCGTCGGCACCATTTCCCTGACCGGCGCGCATCAGGTCATCGGTCAGGTGATCGAGGTGATCTCTGGCGGCAACCTGATCATCCTGCTGGTGCTTGTCGCGGTGCTGTCGCTGATCCTTGGCATGGGCCTGCCCACCACCGCCAACTACATCGTCGTCAGCTCTCTCATGGCGCCGGTCATCGTCAGCGTCGGCGCGCAGTCGGGCCTGATCGTGCCGCTGATCGCGGTGCATATGTTCGTGTTCTACTTCGGCATTCTCGCGGATGACACGCCCCCCGTGGGCCTAGCGGCCTATGCGGCGGCGGCGATCAGCCGGGGCGACCCGATCAAGACCGGCATTCAGGGCTTTGCCTATGACATCCGCACCGCGCTGCTGCCCTTCCTGTTCATCTTCAACACCGACCTGCTGCTGATCGACGTGGGGCTGTTCAAGGCGATCTTCGTGTTCTTCATATCGCTGACCGCAATGCTGCTCTTTGCCGCCGCGACACAGGGCTATTTCATCGCCAAATCGAGGATGTGGGAAACCGGCGTGCTGCTGCTGATCGCCTTCATGCTGTTCCGACCGGGCTATTTCCTGGATCAGGTGACAGAGAAATATGTCACCGCCCAGGGCCCCGCCGCGCTGACACTGATCGAGGAAACCGATCCGGGCAAGGACGTGCGGATCACCGTCGAAGGGCCGGACTTCGACACCGCCAAGGTGCGCCCGGTCACGGTCCTGCTGCCTGCCGCCGGTGCGTCGACCCTGTCGGACCAAAGCCTGTCGGTGTTCGAGGAGGACGGCAAACTGCTGCTGGACGAACCCTTTGGCGGCCCCGAGGTGATCCAGCCACTGGGTGGCACAGAGTTCGACTATTACGGCGACAGCCCGGTGACCATCACCCGCGTCGAGGTAGAGGCGGATCGCATCCCCAAGGAGATCTTCTTTCTCCCGGCGCTGCTGCTGCTGGCCGGCATCGTGCTGGTCCAGCGCCGCCGCGCCACGCAAGCGCCGTTCTGACCCAACGCAAGGAGAGACAAGATGTATGGCAAGATCCTTCTGGCGGTTGATATGAACGACACCGCAGGCTCCGCCCGCGTGGCGGAATACGGGGCGGCACTGGCGCGGATGTGCGACGCCGAGGTCCATGTGATCAGCGTGGTGCCCAACATGGGCTTCGCGCTGGTGGGCTCCGCCTTTGGCGGAGACTTCGCCGGCACAATGATGGAGGAAACGCGCGTCGCCCTGCACAAATGGGTCGACGAGGTACTGGGGATCGCGGCACATCTGCACATCGATCAGGGCACGGTCTACGACAAGATCATCCGCACCGCCGAAGCCATCGACGCCGAGGCGATTGTGGTCGGGGCCCATCGCCCGGAACTGCGTGACTATCTGGTCGGCCCCAATGCCGCCCGTGTGGTCCGCCACGCAAGACAATCGGTGCTGGTGGTGCGCTGACAGGCGCATCCCCCCGTCCCGCCACCAAGTGGCTGTTCCCCGGAGCCGTCTCTCGCTTGATGCCGAAAAGAGCCGGGCGTCAGGGCCGCGCAAGGGGGCGCAGCCCCGCGCCTTTGCGCGGCCTGCCCTTGCGCGGCGCTGGCGGCTGGTTCAGGCAGCAAAAAAGCGAGGGATGGCTGCGGGGAACAGCCACGGGCCTGTTCGCGGGTGAGTCTTGAAGTGGCGACCCGCGCCGCAAGGCGCGCTTGCCGCCGGGGACGGTGGGCGGGGCGACGTCGCAGCCGCAGGCTGCGTCGAGCGCCGTCCCCGGTCCCCGGCCCAAATTCCCGGCCCAAATTTCCGGCCCAAAAACGCGGGCCCAAAATTCCGGTCAGTAATCCCGCTCAGTAATCGCGCTCAAAGAACACGCCGATCCCGCTGGTGCCATCGGACCCCAACCTCCCGCGCACGGTCACGTTTGGGTTCACCGTCAGGTTCAGGTTGATCTCGCTGGCGCCTTTGGCGTCCACGGTCACGTCGCTGTACAGGTTTTCCCCCAGATAAGCCCCCGCGCGGGCCTCGATGGTGCCATCGTCGGCGGTGCCGATGTCCAGTTCCGACACCCCCAGCCCGCTGCGCAGCGATTCCGTCAGGCCCAGCCCGCCGCGTCCCGACAGGGTGCGCACGGCAGAGGCAAGCTGCACCGCCTGCAATGCCGACAGTTCCGTCACCGAGCGGCCAAACAGGAAGAACGACAGCGCCTCGTCCTGCGGCAGTTCCGGCACCGAGCCGACCACCAGCTCCGGCGAAGAGGCCGGTCCCTCGATGGTGATGGTGATGTCGGTGTCCTCGACCCGCGTGGTGGCGACAAAGCGCACAACCGGGTCAAAGCTGCCGCGCAGCGCCACAGAGCCTTCGGTCAGGTCCAGCCGTCGGCCCAGCAGGTCCAGACGGCCCCGGATCAGGTCGAACTGCCCCACCGGCACGATGTCCGACGTGGTGCCGCGCAGGCGCAGCGTGCCGCCCAGTTCCGCGTCCAGCCCGCGACCACGCACAAAGATTCGGTTGACCGCCCGCACCGTCAGGTCCAGCGGAAAACTGACGGCGGGGCCGCGGGCCGCGCCGGCCTCTCCGTCCAGACCGGCGAATTTCAGCGTCAGCGCCACATCCTGCGGCATGCCCTGATGGCGCAGCCCGTCCAGCGCCGCATAGCTGGCGCCGATGTTGGGGATACGCGCCTCCACCGTGCCCAGATCCACCACCCCGCCGATCCGCGCGCCGCCGGTCAGCGGGCCGTCGATGCGAACCTCGCCGTTGGCGGTGGTCTCGAACAAGTCGGGCTGGCGCACCACCGCGTCGCGCAGGCGCAACACCAGCGCCCCGTCGAACGGCGGGCTCAGCGTCACCGGCCCCTCCAGCGCAACCCGTCCGCCGCTGTCCAGCGCGCCGGTGACCGACAGTTGCGCCCGGCCCCCCGACAGGCGCACCTGCCCGCCAAGATCGTTCAGGATGATGTTGAGCGCGGGCGCGGCAAAGCGCGCGCCATTGGTCGCAATCACGCCCGACAGAGCCGACAGTTGCGGCGGGCCGTTCAGGCCCAGATCAAAGGTGACGATGCCGTTGACCACCTGCGGGGCCAGCCGACCGTTGGCCAGCGCCAGCGGCGCGGAGCCGTTCAGGTTCAGATCGAACCGGCTGAAATCCTCGGCCGCCGTGCCGCTCACCCGCGCGCCGATGCCGCCCGGTCCGGTGCCGTCCAGCGCCAGCCGCCAAGGCCCGCCATCGCGCCGCGCGCTGCCGGTGACCTGCGCCGATCCCGGCAGATCGGGCACCAGAGCGCCCAGATTGGCCAGCGCGACCACAAGGTTCAGATCGGCGGCGGCCCCCGGCCCGTAGCTGCCGGTCACGCGCGCGTCGATGCCGCTGGCGTCCAGCATCGCCTCGCTGATGCGATACGCGCCGTTTTCCTGCCGCGCCACGGTCAGGTCCAGCCGGGTATTGCCCGTCAGCAGCGGGTCCACCGTGCTCTGGCCGATGCCCAGCCCCTGCCCGCGCACCACCGCCGACAGGTCCAGCGGGCCTTTCAGCACCCCGCCCGAGGCCTGCGCGTCGATCTGCGCCGCCCCGCGCAGGGACAGGCCGGTCAGCCGCGACAGCGGGGCCAGCGAGGCCATGTCCGCCGTCAGCCGCCCGTCCACCTTGGGGCCTTGCAAGCCACCGGGCGTCACCGTGCCGGTGAATGTCGCATCCACCACCCCGTTCAGGGTCAGCGGGTCAAAGGTGATCGGCCCATTGGCGGTGCGCGCGGCCTTGACGCTCAGCGCGCTGCGTCCCGCCAGCAGCGGGTCGATCTGGGGCAGCCCAAGGCGCAGGTCCGTGGTGCGGCCTTCGGCGGCGACCGAAAAGGCGCTGCCGTCGATGCGGCCCTCGCCGGTGACGGTCAGGTCGGCAGCGCCATTCAACGGCTGCCCGGCCAGATCGGAAAAGGCCGACAGCCGCGAGATCGCCGCCTCCAGCCGCCCCGACGCCTTGGGCACATCGGTCCCGAAATCCACCGTGCCCGCGTAGATCAGCCGCCCCGCCTCGGCCAGCGCGCCATTGGCCTCCAGCGTCCAGAGATCGCCGTTCTGATCGGCCTTGAGGTCCAGCGTGGTGGGTCCCGACAGGTCCGGCAGGACCAGCGCGGTCTCGCGGATGCGGGCCTCTGCCCGCAGGCTGCTGGCCCCGGTAACCAGCCTGCCGCTGCCCTCGATCCGTGCCTCTGGCGTGACCAGCAACAGACGGTCGGCGCGCAGGCCCGCCTCATCGCGGACCGCCTCCAGTTGCAGGCTGCCGACCCCGGCAATCAGCGGATCGACCTGCGCAATGCCGGTGGCCAGCCCCTGCGTGGTGCCATCAAGGCCAAGGTCGAAACCGCCGGTGACGGGCCGCACCTCACCCTTGATCGACAGTTGCGCAGCGCCGCGCAGGGCGATGCCGGACAGCGCGGCAAAGCGCGACAGGTCCTCAGCCGACAGCCGCACGTCCGGCGTCACCACCGGGTTCAGGGTTTCAGCCTCGCCCACGGTGACGGCACCGGTCAGGCCATAGTCGGCCCCCGACAGATCCAGCGCGCTCAGCACCAGCGGCGCACCCGGTTGCCAGTCAAAGTCAAAGCGGCCGCGCAGGCCGGTGCCCACCGCCTCGGCCAGTGCCTGTTCCGACAGCGCCAGCCCCCCGGCGGCCAGCCGCAGCCCACCGGTCACGCGCGACGCGGCGCGATCGATCTCACCCGCGCCGTTCAGCACCAGCCGGTCGGCGCGGCCCGCATCGGTGGTGATGCCGGTGGTCTCAAGGTTCAGCGTCCAGCCGTTGCCGGCACCGGCGTCAAAACCGCCCTCCAGCGTCGCGCCGGCGACATAGATCTTTTGGCCCGGCAGCGGCAGCAGCACCAGTTCGCCCTCGGGCGGCACAATCTGCCCCGACAGCGCCAGCCGCTGCGGCCAGCCGTCGCCCGCGATGGCGGCAGAGCCGGTCAGCCGCAGCGCATCGGCGCGCAGGTTCAACTGGTCCAGCGCAATCGCCCCGTCGGCGCGGCGGGTCGCATCGGCCCGCAGGCGGATGTCATCCCCCAGAAACTCGCGGTAGGCGGGGGCCAGCATCGGGGCAAGGTCGCCGCCGATGTCCAGCGACACCTGCTGCGTGTCCGCATCGCCATTGGCGCGCAGCACGATGTCGCCCGCCAGTCGTTCGACCCCGTCGGTGGCCAGCACCAGTTCGGCGGCGAAATCGTCGATCGGTGCCTCGCCTTTCAGGCTGAGCGCCACCGACGGCTCCCCCGGCAGGCCCAGCATCCGCGCCGCCAGCCCGCCCGCCGGTTCCTCAAACGCGGTGTCGATCCGCAGCACACGGCTGGCGTTGCTGTAGGCCCCCGCCAGCCGCAGGCTGCCCCCGGCGTCCAGCCGGTCGATGGTCAGGGTGGCATCGCCCTCGCCGCCGGAAAGCTGCGCATTGCCCTGCACCCGCAGCACCAGATCCTCGGTCGCCACCGGCGCGCCCAGCACGACCTCTTGCAGGTCCAGATCCGCCAGCCGCAGCGACACCGGCAGTTCCGGCAGTTTGAACGCGCTGCGCGCCTCGGGTGAGGGCGGCGCGTCAGAGGCCAGCGGCACCGGCAAGCGCGGCATCTCGATCCGGCCCACGGTGATCTCATCGATCTCGACCGCGCCGCGCACCAGCGCGGTGCGGGTCCAGATCATCGCCACGTCGCTGGCGGTCAGCCAGACGCCGTCCTCATCGGAAATGATGATCCGGTCGATGGTGGCGCGCGAACTCAGCGCCCCGGCAAAGCCTTCGATCCGCACCTCGCGGCCCGCGTCGGACAGCGCGTCCTCCAGCAGACCCTGAATATAGCCGCGATCGTCCTGTTGCGCGACCAGCGTCACCGGCCAGAGAACCAGCACCAAGAAAACTCGTAAAAAACGCATCAGAATGCCTGCCCGATCCCGATATAAATCTGTACGCCCTCGCCGGTGTCACCGGCCACGGGCCCGGCCACGTCAAAGCGGATCGGCCCCACCGGGGTGGCATAGCGAATGCCCAGACCCGCGCCCGCGTGCCAGTCGCCGCTGCCGTCCGGAAAGCTTTCGGCCCCGACATAGCCCGCGTCGGCAAAACCCACGACGCCGATGCTGTCGGTCACATCCACCCGCACCTCTGTCGACAGGCCCACAAAGCTGCGCCCGCCCAGACGGGTGCCGGAATAGTCCACGTCCAGCGATTGATACGGCTGGCCGCGCACGGTGCCGCCACCGCCGGAATACAGCAGAAAGTCGGGCGGCGCGTCGGCGGCCTCTGGCCCAAACATCCCGGCCACCTGCAAGCGACCGGCCAGCACCACGGATTCAGCGGCGCCAAAGGCGCGGTAACCGCGGATGTCAAAGGCATAGCGCCCGCCGCTTTCGCCCCGGTTGACGATGGCGAACGGCTCCAGCTCGGCGCGCAGATACAGCCCCTCTGTCGGGTCCAGCTTGTCGTCGCGGCGGTCGATGGTGACCGCCGTGGGCAGCGACAGGATCGTCAGCAGGCGCGTCGGATCGCCCGGCAGATAGAGATCGGTGATGTTCGACCGGCTGTAGGAAATGCCCACCTCGCCGGAGACCTGTTTGGAGAACGCCCGCGTCACGCCAAGGCCGAAATTGAAACTGCGGTCGATGTAATCCGGCTCATCGTCATAGCTGAGACCGGTGGTGGCAAAAAACATCGTATCCGGCCCGTAGACCGCCGGTTTCTCGAACCGCGCGGTGAGATCGTAGTCCGGTTTCATCCCCGCCCCGCCCAGTTGCGAGGCCTCGCCCTCCACCCGGAACCGCTCGGCCCCGCCGAAAAGGTTCCGGTGTAGCCAGAACCCCGACAGCATCACGCCCTCGGAGGTGGACAGTTCCGCGCCAAAGCCAAAGCGGCGCGGCTTGCGGTCGGTGACGTCGATCAGGATATCCAGCGTGTCGTCCGGCCCGCCCTCATCGGCCTCTGTCACGGTGACGGACCGGAAGGTGCCGGTGGCGCGCAGCCGCTGCGCCGCATCCTCGACCGCGACCGGATCAAAGGTTTCGCCGCGCGGCACCCCGGCGATCTGGCGGATGCGCGCCTCGCGCACCGCGCTGTCCGATGTCACCTGCACGTCGCCGAAACGGAACTGACGGCCCCGCGCCACGGCCAGCGCCACGTCCAGCTTGGCCGCGGCATGGCGGGCGGTGATGCTCTGGTCGGCGATCTCGGCCTTGGCGTACCCCGCCGCGCGCCAGCCCTCTATCGCTGCCTGCGCGGTGTCGCGGACCACGGTGGCCTGCGCCGGTGCGCCGGGGGCGAATCCTTCGGGCAGCGGGGCCCGTTTGTTGACGGGCGCGACCTTGGCCTCACCAAAGGTAAAGCGTGCGCCGGGTTCGACCCGCACCCGTACCTTGTTGATCTGCTTGGGGGCGGAAAACGGCGGAATGGTCGCCGCCTCTTGTCCGTCCAGCGTGATCCGCACCACGGCTGAATAATAGCCCTGCGCATACAGCGCCTCGACCAGACGCGCGTAATCGCCCTGTGCGGCGGCCAGCACGTCCTGCGGGGCCTTGTCGCCGTCTTTCTCAAGCTGCGCCAGAATGGAGGCCGCGCGCAGACTGTCCTCAAGCGTATCCCTGTCAGGCCCGATGATCTTGAAGCCGAGACTGTCAAAGCTCTGCGCGGGGAAAGGCAGAGTGAGGCAAACGCCTGTCAGAACGGCAAAAACCGTGCCGCGCAACAAGGTGGCGGCGCGCGGGGTGCCCCGCGCGGTCCGGCGGCACCTGACGGCCCGCGAGGGTATATCTAGCCCTGTTTTCATGGTTCCACCCTATAAGATGTGACGCGGGCGCAAAGAGGCAAATTACAAAGGTGAGTCACAATCACGCGGGTTTCGGCGGGGAGTTGCCGTGGTGCCGCCGGACACGCGGATTCTGCCTGTCAGATAGGGCGCGTGTGTCCGCCTGCAACGCCCCGCGCGTAACGTTTGAAGTCTTCGACCTCTTCCTTGGACGGAACCACGCCCGTGAAGCAATACAAATAGCCCTCAACCCGGCTTAGCCGTTCTTCGACGGTCTCGGACAATTCCAGCGCGTAGTAGCCGATCTGCTGATAATACAGCACGCGGGCGCGGATGTCGGCTTCTGCCGGGTCATAGCCGTGGCGGGCGAACATCCGTGCCAGCGCCTGCTGGCGGGCTGTGTCGGACCGGTCGATCACGCCGCGCACGCGGGCATCGCGCCGCGCCCATTCGCGCACCGCAAAGTCCAGTTGATGATTGAACCCCTCAGGATCGACCACGCAGCGAAAGAAATTGTTGAGCGCGGCGGTGATCGTCGGCGCGGGCAGCGCGGCATGGGCGATCATGACGCCGGTGTTGGTGCGCTCCCACTCCGCCAGCAGTTGGTCCAGCAGATCCTGACGGCTTTGGAAATACCAGTAGAACGAGGAGCGTGACACGCCCAGGCGGGTGCCGATGGTCTGCACCTTGACCGACTGCACACCGTCCGAAACCAGCAGCTCCATCGCGGTGCGCAGCCAGTCGGCGCGCGTCACCTTGATATTGCCGGGGAGGTCGTCTTCGGCCATCAGTCGGCGGGCGGCGCGCCGCCCTCCTGCGTGCGTGTAGCGATAAAGCCATCCAGCGCCGCCAGACGGTCGCCGGTGGCATTGGCGGGCGCGCGGTGATCGGACAGGATCTGTTGCCAGAGGTCCAGCGCCCGGTCGTTGGCGTCCCGCGCGCCGCGTTCCGTCCATGTGCCAAAATTGGTCCAGTCCGCCACCAGCGGTTCATAAAAGGCGGTGGCGTAGCGGTCCATGGTATGCGCGCAGCCAAAGAAATGCCCGCCCGGCTGCACCTCTGCCAGCGCGTCAAAGCCGATGTCCGCGTCCTCGGCCGGGGTGGCGGCGCAGAGTTCGGCCATGACCTGCACCATCTCCATATCGGTGATGAGCTTTTCGTAAGAGACGGTCAGTCCGCCCTCGATCCAGCCTGCCGCGTGGATGATGATGCTGGCCCCGACAGCAGCGCCCCCCAAGCGCTGATCTCTGTCTCATGCGCGGCCTGCGCGTCGTTGGTGTTGGCGGCGCATCCGGCGGCGTTGCGCCACGGCAGACCGACCAGCCGCGCCAGTTGCCCGGCGGCAAGGCTGGCCTTGACCTGTTCCGGCGTGCCAAAGGCGGGCGCGCCGCTTTTCATGTCGACGTTGGACGCAAAAGCCCCGTAGCAGACCGGCGCGCCGGGGTTGGCAAGCTGGGTGAGGGTGATCCCGGCCAGCGCCTCCGCATGGGAGAGGGTGATCGCCCCGGCCACCGTGACCGGCGCCATGGCCCCCATCAGGCAAAACGGCGTGACGACAGAGACCTGCCCGTGGCGGGCAAAGTCGATCAGCCCCTGCGCCATGGGAATGTCGATCTGGCGCGGCGAGTTTGTGTTGATGATCGTATAGCAATGCGGGTTTTGCATGAACTGATCGTCCGACAGCCCGCGAAAACCCGCGATCATCTCAAACCCGTCGCGGACCTGCGCCGTGCCACGCGAGAACACAAAAGGCACCTTGTCCGAGATACTGAGCTGCATCCGGGTAAAGGCGTAGTGGCGCAGATGGACGGGAATGTCCTGCGGCTCTACCCCCGGTGACAGCATCTGGATGGCGTCGAAATGCTGAACGATCCTGGTCAGTTCCTGAACGTCGCGCAAGGTGCCGGGACGGCGACCGCGCAACATGTCGGAACAGTTCGGCGCCCCTGCCCCGGACTGGAACGCAAGGCTGCCTAACTGCATGTCAATATGTCGGTCCGGCGCGCCGCCGTGCAGGGTGAACTGACGCGGGGCGGAGGCCAGCGCGGCAGTAACAATATCGCGCCCGATGTGGACCATCTGGCTGTCGTCATCGACGCGCGCGCCCGCCTGTGCAAACAGCCTGCGGGCCTCGGGCAGCAGCACCTTGATGCCCAGTTCCTCCAGCACCCTTAAAGAGGTGTCGTGGATCGCGGCAACGCGGTCTTCGGAAAAGACGGTTTGCGGCGTGAAAGGGTTCTTCAACTGGCGATAGTTGACGTGGCGTTTGGCGGTGGGGGTGTCGCCGCCGCGTTTGCGGCGACGACGGCCGGTGTTTTCCGCCAGCGTGCTCATGACGCCGCGCCCGACTTTGCGCGCATGGCCTTGCCCGCCGGGTCATAGGGTGAGGGCGCGATCACGCGGGCCGGACATTCGACGCCGACCACATGCACGGACAGGTTTGTGCCCTCTGCCGCCGCATCGGTCCGGACCATCGCCAAGGCGTAGGATTTTCCCAATGTGTGCCCGTATCCGCCCGAAGTGACAAAGCCGACCTTTGCGCCGTCTTTCCAGACCGGTTCATACCCGCTGGCGTCGGCCTTCAGGCTGTCGACCTCCAGCGTCACCACCCGGCGCGCGGCCCCGGCCTCCCTTTCCGCCAGAGCCGCCTGTTTGCCGATGAAATCGGGTTTGTCCCAGTCGATCCAGCGGTCCATGCCGGTCTCACCGGGCGTATACCCTTGGGTGAATTCCGCCGACCAGATGCCAAAGGATTTCTCCAGCCGCAGCGACAGCATGGCGTTGAAGCCGTATTCGCGGATGTCCTGATCGGCCCCCGCCTCCAGCAGCAGTTCGCGCAGCTTGATATGGTCGCCGTAGCGGACGTTGATCTCGTACCCCAGTTCACCCGCCACCGACATGCGCGCGACGCGCGCCCGGAACAGACCCACATCCAGCGCCGCGCAGCCCATGAACGGCAGGTCGCCCGCGCGCTCGCAGACCTTGTCGATCACGGAGCGCGAGCGCGGCCCGGTCAGGGCAAAACCACAGACCTCTTCGCCCAGATCGCGGACCTGCACGCCGTCGTCGATGTGATCCTCAAACCAACGCATGTGCCATGCGCGCAGGTAGTAGCTGCCCATGATCCACCATGTGCCATCGCCCCAGTTGAACACGGTAAGATCGCCCTTCAGCCGCCCGCCCGGTTCCAGCATCGGGGCGAGTTTTGCCCGCCCCGGCGCAGGCAGTTTCGAGGCCATGATGCGGTCCAGCCAGCCTTCGGCGTTCGGGCCGGACACCTCAAACCGCGAAAAGCCGGTGATGTCGATCAGGCCCACCTTGTCGCGCACATGGCGGCATTCCGCGCCCACGATGTCAAAGGCATTGGAGCGTTTGAGCGTCGGTGTCTCCTCAAACCCCTTGGGGGCAAAATACAGCGGCACCTCTAAATCCCAGCTGACGCCCCATTTGCAGCCCGCATCGGACATGGCCGAATAGGCCGGCGCAGTTTTCAACGGGCGACCAGCGGGCAGTTGTTCGTTCGGGTAGGTCATCACGAAACGGCGCGAATAGAACTGCCCGGTGGTTTCCTTGATATAGCGTTTGTTCTGCGCGTAATCTCCATAGCGCGCCACGTCCATCGACCATGCGTCGGCCTCTGGTTCGCCGTGGATCATCCATTCGGCCAGTGTTTTGCCGACGCCGCCGCCCTGTAGGAACCCGGCCATGACCGCGCAGGCCGACCAGTAACCGCGCTTGCCCCGCACCGGGCCAACCAGCGGGTTGCCATCGGGGGAAAAGGTAAAGGCGCCGTTGACCCAAGTCTTGATGCCGACGTTTTCCAGCGCGGGATAGCGTTCATAGGCGCAGATCAACTCCTTTTCGATGCGGTCGGTCTGTTCCTGAAACAGCTCCATCCCGTAATCCCACGGCGCGCCGTCCATCGCCCAGTGTTCGTGGTCGACCTCATAGATACCCACCAAAAGGCCGTTCTGGTCCTGCCGCGTGTAGGTGAACCCCTCAAGGTCGACGGTCATCGGCACCTCGAAATCGAGGGCCGCGATGTCCGGCACGGTGTCGGTGATGAAGTAATGGTGTTTCAGCGGCGACAGGGGCAGGTCGATCCCCGCCATGCGGCCGACCTGCTTGGCCCACAGGCCAGCAGCGTTGACCACATGTTCACAGGTGATCGTGCCCTTGTCCGTCACCACTTTCCAGCCATCCCCGGTCTGTTCCAGCGCCTGAACCCTGGTGTGTTCGTGGACCGTGGCCCCGCGCTTTTTCGCGGCACCTGCGTAGGCGTGAACGGTGCCGGTGGTGTCCAGATAGCCCTCACGGTCGGCCCACATGGCACCAAGGATGCCGTCGGTCGACATGATCGGACAGCGTTTTTGCGCCTCTTCCGGCGTCAGCAGTTCGCAATCCTCGATGCCGATGGACTGAAACACCCGGTAGGCCGATTGCAGCCATTCCCAGCGGTCGGGCGTGCCCGCCAGCGTCAGACCGCCGGTCATGTGCAGGCCGATGTTCTGACCGGATTCCTTTTCGATCTCTGGCAGCAGGTCGATGGTATAGGCCTGTAGCGCGGCCATGTTCGGGTCCGCGTTCAGCGCGTGGATGCCGCCCGCCGCATGCCACGACGACCCCGCCGTCAGGACCGCGCGTTCCAGCAGGCAGACATCGCGCCAGCCCAGTTTCGCAAGGTGATAGAGTACAGACGCGCCGACAACGCCCCCGCCGATGACGACCACGCGGTAATGAGTGTTCATGTCCGACCCTCTCTGGCTTCGCTGTTTGAAGGCAGGCTAGGGGGCGCTTTCAAAGAGCACTAGACAGAAATGTCCAGAACATGATCCAAAGGCGACATGGCAAAGCCCCCGCCGCCGTCAGGGCCGGGTGAATTCCGGGGTGTCTGCCGGGGTGTCCGGGCGGTCAGACCACATCAACTGGGTCGTCGAGCGGGTCTTCTTCGTCCACCGAGGCGAGCGTTTCCCAATGTGCGGCGCTCGACAGCATCAATTGCTCATACAATCCACCAGATCCGAAAGGATCACCGGACGGGGCGGGCGGTGGGTCAACAGGCGGCGGGTCAACGGGGTCCGGTGTCGGGTCGATGGGATCGGTCGGCCCCGGTGTCGGGTTGGGCAGAGCGCCCCATTTCCCGGCATTCCCGGCAAGGAACTGGGCATAGGCCCCGTTCGGGCCGAAAGCGCCGCCGCCCGATGGAACGGGGTCAACCGGATCAGGGTCTACTGGGTCTGGATCCACCGGATCGGGATCGACAGGCTCGGGGTCAACCGGGTCCGGGTCAACTGGCTCGGGGTCAACCGGATCAGGGTCAACCGGATCAGGGTCAACTGGCTCAGGGTCCTCTTCGGGCAAGGGGCCGTCTATGCGTTCACCGTCAACGATGTGGTATTGTTCGGTCACGTATTCGCGCAGTACCCAGTCGGTATAGGGTTCGCGCAGCGCGCCGGTTTCGTCTGTCACCAGCGGATCATAGGCGGCGTAGGTCTCGAACACACCTGTCACAAGCGCGACCTCATCCGGGGTCAGGTTCTCTTCTCCGGCCCAACTGATGTAGCCGGTGAAATGCGTCACCGTCACGTCCTCGCCGTACAGCGGCAGAGCCGCCTCGGCGAGCTCGGTGGTGTGGACGTGGTCGCTGTGCTCGATCTCGCTGGTGTCGTCCTGCAACAGGATGTCGTCGGGCATGTGCCGGGTCATGATCGCGCCCAGCACCTTGGTCAGATCCTCGGTGGTGTAGGTCGTCAGACCGTCCACCGTGGTGATCCGGTCGGCCTCGCCCTCCAGCAACCGCTCCAGACTGCCAAAGCCATAGGTGTCGGTGCCGCCGCCGTCGATCCCGTCCGGCGTGCGCAGGAAATACAGCCGCACCTGCGGATCATCGGCAAGATAGCTGCTTTGCACCTCCCAGGCGACGCCATCCACGTCCAGCGTCACGGTCTCATCCACCCAGTCCGCCGGATCGGCGCCCGCCATCTGGGCATAGGCGGCCTTGGCCCCCATTTCGCGCGCTTCCCAATAGCCGGCATCGTCCCCGGCGTCGCCCGAGGTCAGGTAAACCGTGGTCATCGGGCCGCCATCGGCGATGGTCTCGGCCACATGCGGGTTCATGAACAACAGGTCATCGTCGGGATGCGCGACAATCGCCATGTCACCGCCGGCCATGGCCGGGCTGATCGGCTCTACGGTGAGGTCGATCACCGTGGCGTCGTTTGGCGTCGCCGGTCCGCGCAGGTCATCGACCGGCAGCGCCAAAGGCACCTCGGCGGGCCTCTCCGCCAGCAGCGTGTCATCCTTGAACAACGCCATGACGCCGTTTTCGTCGATCACGGCGGCAAAGCTGGCGGTTTCACCGGACACCAGCGCCTCATCGGCCACCAGCCGGTACACCGACCCGCCCTGCACAAGTTCGAAATACAGATCGTGACTGGCCCCAAGCTGGCCAAGGGTCAGGCGCGCCGCGCCCCCCTCTGCGCCCAGCGCAACCAACGGCTGCGACGGCCCCGTGCCCAGCCCGTCATACTGCACCGCGACGTCAATCCGCAGCGGGCCTGTGAAGGTTCCGGTCGGCGCTGGCAGCGTCATCGCAGGTTGTCCCTTTTTCCGGGGCGGATCGCATCCACCGGGAGCTCATACGTCGATCATGGGGCCTATTCGCCCCGAAGTTGCCACAAAACTGCGTTACTCGAATGGGCGCAGCCTATACAGACCTGTTCGCATTCTGGTGGCGATTTCGGGCACATTTGGGAAACACTCTGTTCAGGGGTGCGACCTTGGCCGGAAAAGGCCTGTTTTCAACCGCTTGGAACAATTATTGCCGGTATCGGCCCGTGCCGGAAAAGTGGTCAATTCGCAACAAATTGGCCCCGGACCCGCCTCCTGGTCCGACCGAATCGGACAAAAACGAGGGCCACGCCCGGCGCAGGGTGCTTGAAGCGGCGCGCATTGCACCTAAGCTGCGCCGAACCCCTGACGAGGACATGCCGATGCCTCTGGACCTGCGCCGGATACCGCTGTTGATACTGATACTGGGCCTGTGCGCCGCCCTGCCCCGCCATGGTGCGGCGCAGGACGGCTGGCCCGGTGACTGGCAAACCTATTGGTCCGCCGGAGAGGCCTTTGTCCTTCTGGAACAGCGCGGAGAGGCGGTCTATGGCACCTATCAACCCGGCGACGGGCGGATCACCGGCACCACGCAGGACGGTATTCTGCGCGGCCTCTGGCAAGAGGCGGGGGAAAGCGGCGATTTCATTTTTGTGCTGTCTCAGGATGGCCAAAGCTTTGCCGGACGTTTCGGCACCGGCGACTGGTGGAACGGCCACCGCGCCGGGATCGCCCAGCAGCAACGCCCCGACTGGTGGAGCGGGGCAACCCCTCAGGCGACCCTGCGCAGCATTCTCGCCGCGGGCAACGACGCGCAATATCATGGCCGCGAGGGTCAGGTCCGCTGGATCGAGCCGCTGCTGGCCTATGACGGACCCGATGGCGATTCTTCGGATCATGACCGGCGGCGGCGCGCGCTTTGGCATATCCTCGACATTTCCACCTTTCGGCTGTGGGATGCGCCGGTGCCCGCAGACGAGGCAGAGCCGGGCACCGAGCTGCGCTTTGAGATCGGCCCCGCCGGGTCGGGCACGACGTACCAGTTGAAATTCCGGCTGGACGACGCGGACCTTTGGCGGCTTGTGGTGCCGCCCGGCCCGATCCTTCAGGCCGATCTGGCCCGGCTGATCCGGGCGCGCGGACATGAGACACTGGACGAGCTGGAAAAGGCGCGGGCCGGGTCGCCGCGCATGGTGATGATGGACTTTATCCTTGGGTCCAAGGATTGGGATGGCGCGGGCGGCGCGCGGGCCTTGCGCGCGCTGGACCTTGACCACGTGCCGCGCCAGTTGCGCCGCGCCGAGGGCGCGCTGATGGCCGACTATCTCAAGCGGACCCTCGACAGGATCGGCTTTATCTACTGGCAAGAAATCCCGGACGATCCCGCGCGGCCGCTGCCCTATCCCTATTACCGGCATCCGATGGGCAAGATCACCATCGCGCCGACCGAAATCCGGGACGAGGACGGCCGCCCGGTCGAGCGGCTCTGGCGGTTCTCGCGCGAGACGATTGAGGCGCTGCCCGCGCTGTACGAAACGTTGGAGCGGATGCCGCTGGCCCCCGGTCTGAGCGCGCCGCCGCCGCTGTCGCAGTATTTCGCCACGCGGCAGGCGGTTCTTGAATGGTCCGGATGGCTGCAACGCCGTGTCTTGGGTCTGGAGATCTGGCAATGGATCGGGCTGGCCGGCTATCTGCTGGTGATGGCCGTCATGCTGGCACTGGCATGGCGCGTGGTGCGGGCGTTGGCATCCGGCAGCGGGGTCCTGGCCAACATTGTCGCGCAACTGGCCGGACCGGCGGGGTTGTTGCTGGCGGCGCTGCTGTTTCTGGATGCCAGCGAGCGGCTGGGGCTGGCGCTGCGCGCCTTCGGCCCGGTGTCGGCGCTGTCGGCGGTGCTGTTGATCCTGTCCATGGCGGCGCTGGCCTATCGGACCGTATCGCTGATCTTTGGCGGGCTGATGACACAGGCAGAGCGCACCTCGGCCTTTACGGATGAAATTGTCCTGTCCCTTGCGCAGGGGCTGCTGAAACTGCTGATCATCCTCGGGGCGCTGATCGCCTGCGCGGATGTTGTCGGCCTGCCCTACGAGGGCGTGTTGACCGGGCTGGGCATCGGCGGCGTCGCGGTGGCCTTTGCCGCACGCGAGACGGTGGCGAACATCATCGGCGGCGCGATCCTGCTGTCGGACCGTCCCTTTCGCAAAGGCGACATGATCGAGGCGGCGGGGACATTGGCGGTGATCGAAACGGTCGGCCTGCGGTCGACCCGGCTGCGGACACTGGACGATACGCTGATGATCATGCCCAATGCGCAACTGTCCGATCAGGTGATCTCGAACTGGGGCAGTCGTCGGCGGCGCAAGATAAAGATGCAGATCCAGCTGACCTACGACACCCCGCGTGACCATCTGGCGCGGTTTGTCGAGCGGCTGAAAGAGGTCTATCGCAATCAGCCGGACGCCGACACCGACAACGTCACCATTGGTATCACCTCGCTGGGGCCGCAGAGCATCGACATCGAATTGTGGGGCCATTTCAAGGTGTTCACCTACGACGCGCAGGTTGCCGCGCAACAGGCGCTGATCCTCGACATCCTTGCACTGGCCGAAGAGATCGGCGTCGCCTTTGCGTTTCCCACACGGACGGTGCATCTGGTGCGGCCCACCCCCGAGACGGGTCAGGACGCCCCGGCCTGACGCGCGCCCCGTGTGGTTCGGCGGGCGGGGGCGCCCCCGCCCGGCGGGCGTCACAGCAACAGCCGCCGCCGCCGCGCCCCGCCGCGCCGCTGCGCGCGTGGCAGCGTCAGGTCCAGCGCCCGCAGCGGCTGCCGGAGCGATGCGTCCAGCAGCGCGCAAAAGACCGCCACCGCCGGATCGGTCCGGGCGAAGGGCTGTGCGCGCCGCCATGCGCGCGCCGCCTCGGCCTCATAGCTGGCACATCCGGGCAAGCCGCCCAGCCATTGCATGTAGCCCATGCAGCCCAGTTCATGCGCCCGTTCCGGCGTTTCGGCCCGGCATTGCAACTGGGTCAGGATTAGTTCGATCGACATCGCGCCCTCCGCGCAAGGGGCGGGTTGCAGATCGGATCAGCGATGTCAGCAGGCGGTAACGCGCCATGGGTCCTCGCATCTCCGGAGCACCCCGCCCGGTTTCAGTGAAAACGGACCCAAGACGGGCCCGGCGATGGCAGGTCTCCTGACTTGCGGGTCAAGGCACAGTCCCGAACCTTCCCGGACCGATGGCCCAGTGGTGTTTACGGGATGGCTCGCCGCTTACAGTTGCGGGGGCAGTCACGGACTTGGGGGCCTGCCCCGCACCGTATTCCCTATTCGACCACGCCGGGGCGCGGTCACCATCGCCGCCAGAGTGGCGCAGGCCAACGCCCCGGTCAAGCGGTCCGCGCGCCGCAGGGATATGGTAAACCGCGCCCGCCTTGGCTATGCAGACTCACACCCCGGCGGTATTGCGCGCCGGGGGATCACCCCTGCCCGAGGATGGAGCGTTCGCCACATGGCCACCCTGCAATTTCCCTCAGCGCCCACCAAAACGGCCTATGACGTCATCATCATCGGCGGCGCGATCATGGGATCGGCGACCGCGTGGTTCCTGACCGAAAACCCGGATTTCGACGGCTCTGTTCTGGTGGTGGAACGCGACCCCAGCTATGCCATGTGCTCGACCGCGCACACCTATTCCTGCATCCGGCAACAGTTTTCCGACCCGCTGAACGTGCGCATCTCACAGTTCACCGCCGCGTTTATCAAGGACCTGCCGGACCGCATCGGCGATGCCCGCGCGCCGCGTCTGTCGGTGCAGAATTTCGGCTATCTCTACCTTGCGGACAATCCGCGCTTTGCGGATGAATTGCGGGTCAACGCGCGGATGCAGCGGAGCGTCGGGGCCGAGACGGAACTGCTGACCCCGGACGATATCGCCGCGCGCTATCCGTTTTACGCGCTGGACGACATCCTGCTGGGGTCGATCAACACCAAGGACGAAGGGTACTGGGACGGCGGCACCCTGTTCGACTGGTTGCGCCGGTCGGCGCGCAGCCGGGGCGTCGAGTATATCGGCAACGAGGTGGTGGCCATGACCCGCGACGGCGCGCGCGTGGCCTCAGTCACGCTGGCCTCGGGTGAGGTCATCGCCTGCGGCCATGTGGTCAACGCCTCCGGACCGCGCGCCGCACGCACGGCGGCGATGGCGGGGATCGCCCTGCCGGTGGAACCGCGCCGCCGCTTCAACTGGGTCTATACGGCGGAAAAGCCGCTGGACCGCGCGCTGCCGCTGACCATCGACCCCTCGGGCGTGCACACCCGGCAGGACGGACCGACCACCTATATGGCCGGGGCCGCCCCCGCCGAGGATCTGCCGGTCGATCCGGACGATTTTCGCATGGATCACGACCGCTGGCAGGATCACGTCTGGCCGATCATCGCCACCCGCATCCCACAGTTCGAGGCGATCCGCGTCGTCACCGAATGGGTGGGGCACTACGCCTATAACACGCTGGATCAGAACGCCATCGTGGGGCCGCATCCAGAGGTGGACAACCTGCTGTTCCAGAACGGCTTTTCCGGCCACGGGTTGCAACAAGCCCCGGCCATGGGGCGGGCCATCGCGGAATTGATCACCCACGGCGGGTTCCGCAGTCTCGACCTGACGCCGATGCGGTTCGACCGGATCCTGAGCGAACGGCGGGCGGTGGAAACGGCGGTGATATAGGCGCGGATGGCAGCGCCGGACCACCCCGACCGGCCCGGACGCATCACCGGTCCGTCCCTGTCCGGCCTCCGTCCAGCGCCACGCCCAGCATCTTGCGCAAGAGCCGTTTCAGTTCCGCGGCTTCGGCGCGGTCCAGAGCCCGCGCATCCCGCGACTCGTGGTCGGCGAAGGTTGGCATCAAGGCCCTGACCCGCGCCTCTCCCTCCGGGGTCAGGCGCAGTTCCATGGCGCGCTTGTCGTCTTCGGGGACGCGGCGGGTGATCAGGCCGTCGGCCTCCATCTGGCGCACCATCTTGGTCATATGCGCCCGCTTGATGCTGAGCGCGCGGGCCAGCAACCCCTGCCGGATACCGGGGTTTTCATGGAGCACCATCAGCACCGAGATCTCTCCGGGTCTGACCTCTTCGCCCTCGAAGGTGCGAAAGAAATCGGCAAAGCTTTGCAACTGCGCCAGTCGCAGCAGAAAGCCCAGAGAATCCGACAGGCGGCCATAACGCACGGCGGTTTCGGTCGCGTTTTCAGAGACTTCACTCATGGCACTGGCCCCTCCGCATGGCGTGTGCCGCAGTCCGGACGGCCGGTCCGCCGGACCGCTCTGCATCGCTGACCTGACATCCGGTTCCGTGCATCCGCCCTCGGTGTTTCGCTGTTTGCGATATCATTATTGTTTCCTAGTAGACAATTTATCCGATTCGAGTCAAGTTCAGCACCGACATGGGGGGCAATCCGCCTCCGGTCATGGAGGAGGAAACATGGCCAATACCGAACGGCTCGTCGCATTCTGGGACCCGGAGCTGAACATCACAAGACGTCCCGACGGCACCATCCTGCTGTCGCAGGCCGCGCCGCTGGCGCCCTATCCACGCTGCATCACCGACAGTTTTGCCCATTGGGCCGCAACCACACCCGAGGTCGACTGGATCGCCCAGCGCGGCCCCAACCGGGAATGGCAGACCTTGCGCTATGGCGAGGCGTTTGACCGCATCCGGTCCATCGGCGCGGCGCTGGTGGCGCTGGGGCTGGGACCGGACCGCCCGGTGCTGATCCTGTCGGGCAATTCCAACGCCCACGCGCTGATGGCGCTGGGGGCGCAGCATGTCGGCGTGCCCTCCGCCGCGCTGGCCCCGGCCTATGCGCTGTCCGGCGGCGACTACGCCAAGCTGCGTGACATTGCCGGGCAGTTGACGCCCGGCCTAATCTTTGCCGAGGACGCCACGCCCTTTGCCGCCGCGATCACAGAGGTTTTTGGCACCGCTATCCCGGTGGCGTCCCTGCGTGGCAGCGTACCGGGCTGCGCCATGCACGCTTTTGAGGCGCTCAGCACCACCGCCCACAGCGCCGGGATGGAGGCCGCCAACGCCGCGATCACCGCTGACACGGTGGCCAAGTTCCTGTTCACCTCCGGCACCACCGGCACCCCCAAGGCGGTGATCCAGACGCAAGGGATGCTGTGCTCCAACCAGCAGATCGTCCGGCAGGCCTGGCCCTTTCTGACGCAGACGCCTCCCGTGGTCGTCGACTGGGCACCGTGGAACCACACCGCCTCTGGCAACAAGGTGTTCAACATGGTGCTGTGCAATGGCGGCACCTACTACATCGACGATGGCCGCCCCACACCGGACGGGATCGGGCGCACGATCGAAACCCTGCGCGAGGTCTCTCCGACATGGTATTTCAACGTGCCGCTGGGCTACCAGATGTTGCTGGACGCGTTTGAGACAGACGCCAAACTGCGCGAGACCTTTTTCGCGCGGTTGCAGATGATGTTCTACGCCGGGGCCGGCATGAGCCAGCCGGTCTGGGACCGTCTGACCCGTGTCGCGGACCAGATGGTGCCGGGCGGCGTGCTGCTGACCACCGGCTTTGGCGCGACAGAGACCGGCCCCTTTGCGCTGATCAATTGCGACCGGCAGGAGACCGCTGGCAACCTCGGCCTGCCCGCCCATGGGGTGACGGTCAAACTGGTGCCGCAGGGCGACAAGCTGGAGGCGCGGATCAAGAGCCCGTCGATCACGCCGGGCTATTGGCGCAACCCCGATCTGACGGCAGAGGCGTTTGACGACGAAGGCTTTTATTGCTTTGGCGATGCGTTCCGGTTCGCCGACCCGGACGACCCCGCCAAGGGGCTGCTGTTCGACGGGCGGCTGGCCGAGAATTTCAAGCTGGCCTCGGGCACTTGGGTCGCTGTCGGGCCGCTGCGCGGCAAGCTGGTCGACGATCTGGGCGGGATCGCCACCGATTGTGTGATCGCGGGCGAAGGCCATACCGACCTGGGCGCGTTGGTGGTGCCAGACCGGGCCGCCCTGCGCGAGATCGCGGGCGCGGATCTGGACGGTGAGGCGCTGTTGACCCACCCGGCGGTGCGCGCCGCCGCCGCGTCCCGGCTGTCGGCCCACGCCAGCCGGGCCACCGGCTCTGCCAGCCGCGTCAAACGCATGATGTTCCTGTCGGTGCCGCTGGATTTCAACAAGGGTGAGGTGACGGACAAAGGCTCGATCAATCAACGCGCGGTGCTGCGCCACCGGGCGGACCTTGTCGCCGCGCTGTGGGGGGAAGACCCCCGCGTGATCACGGTGACGTCATGACGCCAGAGCTGTTGGCGCAGATCCTGTCCCGCACACCGGGCTGGGCCGCGCAATCGACCGCTGCCGGGCTGGATGACACCGCCGTGACGCAGATCCTTGCCGAGACGTTCAAGCTGGCCGAAGAGACGCTGACGCCGCTGGCCGCGCGGGCCGACGCCGAGGGGTGCCGGATCGACAAGGGCCGGGTGCGCACGCCAGAGGGCTATGGCGCGGCCTATCGCGCGCTGGGGGACGGCGGTTGGCTGGCCGCCGACCTGCCCGGCGATCTGGGTGGCCTGGGCCTGCCGCTGGCGCTGCACGTTGCCGCCGCCCTGCCGATGGAGGGGGCCGCCCTGCCCTTTATGATGCTGCCGGGATCAAGCCGCGCAGCCGCCTTTTGCCTTGCGGCCAACGCGCCGGATCTGGCCGCCGAATGGTGCCCCCGGCTGGCGGACGGCACATGGGCCGCGACCATCTGCATCTCGGAGCCCGACGCCGGATCGGACGTGGGCCGCATCCGCACCAAGGCCCGCCCCGAGGGCGACGGCTGGCGCATCTCCGGCACCAAATGCTGGATCAGTTTCGGCGATCAGGACATGACCGACCGCATCGGCCACCTGTTGCTGGCGCGTACCGGCGACCCGGCAGAGGGGACGCGCGGGCTGTCACTGTTCCTTGTGCCCAATGTCACCGGCGACGGCGCGACCAATGGCATCCATGTTGAGCGGATCGAGGAAAAGCTGGGGCTGCATGGCTCTCCGACCTGTGTGCTGCGGTTCGAGGATGCGGCAGGTACGATGATCGGCGCGCCGGGGCGCGGGTTGCCCGCATTGTTCACCATGATCGAGCGGATGCGCCTGCAAGTGGGCACCCAAGGTGCGGGTGTCGCCGCCAGTTGCGCGCGCCTTGCCCGCGCTTACGCGCAGGACCGGCGACAGGGCGGCGACCCGGCGGCGCCCGCCGTTCCCCTCACCGCGCATCCCGATGTGGACCGGCAATTGCTGCTGATGGAGGCCCGCGCCCTGCTGCTGGCCGCGCTGGTGCTGGACACCGCCTGCACGCTGGACGCCGCCAAGGCGGGCAGCGATCGGGCGGCGGCGCTGGCCCCGGTGCTGTTGCCGCTGGCCAAGACCTTTGGCGGCGAGTTGGGTCAGGACAACGCCAGCGCGGCGATTCAGGTGCTGGGCGGGGCGGGCTATACCCGCGAATGGCCCGCCGAGCGGCATTTCCGCGACGTGCGCATCGCCACGATCTACGAAGGGACAACCGGGATGCAGGCGCAGGATCTGGTGCTGCGTCGCCTGCTCAAGGACAACCGCGCGCTTGACGCCTTTGCCGACACTGTGCCCGACGACCGCTCCGTCACCCCGCTGCTGGCGCGTTTCGCGGATCTGATCGGGCGGCTGAAGGTGGCGGATACCAAGGCGCGTCTCTATGCTGCCGATGCGGTCCTGCGCGCGGCGTGGTGCGTCCAGAGCGCCGTGCTGGCCGTTCGGTTGCAAGGGCTGTCCGTGCAGGCCGACCGGGCGCTGAACCTGTGGCTGTCGCAATGCCCCGCACAGATGGCGCAGGCCGAGGCCGGGGTGGACTGGGCGCTGGCGCAAGATCGCTGAGGGCGGCAATTCGACCTTTGCCCTTGGCCAAAACGGCTGGCATGGATTGCGCGACGGAAATTGCCGCCCGATGCGTATAACCCCGGTCGCATGTTGCCGGGGGTCCGTCCCGAGCCAGACTGGAGCCTTGACCGATGAATTTGAAACCCCTGCTTGTGCTGCCGCCCCTCGCGCTTGGTGTGGCCGGTTTCATGTGGATGACCAGCGGTCAGGACAGCCAGCCGCAAACGCGCGAGGAGGCCCGGCTTGCCGTTCGGGTGATGACGGTCAAGGCGGGGGCCCTGCCCTTGTCCGCCACCGGCTATGGTCGGGTCGCGGCGATGCACAGCTGGACAGCGGTGACGCAGGTGGACGGCCGGATTCTGGACCTTGTCGGCGATCTGGCAGAGGGCACTCTGGTCGAGGAAAACACCCTGCTGGTGCAGATCGACAAGACCGATTTCGATCTGGCGATCCAGAAATCGCGTGCCAATATCGCCGCCGCAGAGGCCGCGCTGACGGAACTGGACCGCGAAGAGGAAAACGCGCGCCGCCTGCTGGCGCTGGAGGAAAGCATCCGCGTCGTGGCGCAGGCGGAATTCGACCGGGTCCGTGACCTTGTGGACCGGGGCACCAGCACTGCGGCCTCGCTTGATACGGCGCGCAAAGCCCTGTTGGCGCAGGAAAACGCGGTCACGCAACTGTCCAACACGCTGGACCTATACCCGGCGCGGCGCGCCTCTGCCGAGGCGACGCTGGCGGTGCGGCAGGCCGAACTGGCCGAGGCCGAACGGGCGCTGGACAACACCACCATGACGGCCCCGTTCCGGGGGCGCGTGGCCGAGGCGAATGTCGAGGTCGGCCAGTTCGTCCGCACCGGAGAGCAACTGCTGACGCTGGATGCCATCGACGCGGTCGAGGTCGTGGCCTCGTTCCAGCCGCAGGTGCTGGGCTCTGTGGTGCAGACATCGCTGGGCCAGAGCATCGCCGAAACCACAGAAATCGACGCGACAAAGGTGGTGGACCTGCTCAAGCAGTCCGGCGTGACCGCCAGCGTGCGGCTGGATCTGGCCGGGGGCGCGGCGCGTTATCCGGCGGACATCATCCGGTTCCGGGGGACCATCGACAGCGAGACCGGCACCATCGGCATCGCGGTCCGCGTCGACGACCCGTTTCTGGCCGGAGGACCGGCCCGGCGGCCCCCGCTGAACGTCGGCGGCTTTGTGTCCGTGGTGCTGGAGGCGACATCACCGGAGGACGCCATCGCCATTCCGCGCACGGCGGTTCATCAGGCCGATGACGGCACCCCCTTTGTCTATGTCGCCGATGCCGACGACCGGCTGGCGATCACGCCGGTTGTGTTGGGCCCGGTCGCGGACGCGCGCATTCTGGTACGCGACGGGCTGGTCGCGGGGGACCGTCTGGTCCTGTCCGCGCCGCGTCCACCGATAGCGGGCATGGCGCTTAGCCCGGTCGACGTGGACGGAGAACCCAAATGATCTCCTACTTTGTGCGCCACCCGGTGGCGGCCAACCTGCTGATGGCGCTGATCTGCATTCTGGGCATTTCTGTCATCAGCACTATCGAACGCGAAACCTTCCCCGAGTTCACCTCGGACAGCGTTGCCGTCTCTGTCGCCTATCCCGGCGCATCGGCGCTGGACGTGGACGAAGAGGTCTGCGGCCCGCTGGAGGACGCGCTGACCGGCCTGTCCGGGCTTGCCGACTTCCAATGTCTGTCCATCGATGGACGCGCCGCCGCCACGGCGGAACTGGAGGAAGGTGGCGACATCATCCAGTTTTTCAACGACGTGTTTTCCGCCGTCTCGGGCATTGGCGACTTTCCCGACGACGCCAATACTCCGGCGGTCGAGGTCGCCTCGCGCAGCGATCTGGTGGCGATGATCGCCATTTCCGGGATCACCGGCAAAGAGGGGCTGATCGCCTATGCGGACGAATTGGCCGACACCCTGCTGGCCTTGCAGGGGGTGGCCGACGCCACCGTGTCGGGCATCACCGGGCGCGAGTTGCAGGTGACCTTTGACCAGCAGGCGCTGCGCCGCTTCGGCCTGTCCAGCCGCGATCTGGTCAATGCCATCGAGGCGCGCAGCCTGCGCCAGCCGCTGGGCAGCGCGGATCTCAGCGAGTCGAGCGTGATCCTGCGCTATGTCGGGGCCAGCCGCACCGTTGCCGATCTCGAAGACCTGATCGTGATCGAAAACGCCGATGGCGGGCTGGTGCGCCTGTCCGATCTGGCAAGCGTCAAACTGGTGGACAGCGACGAGAACCGGCAAAGCTATATCAACGGCGTGCAGACGGCGATCATCTCGATCTCCAAATCCGCCGACGAGGACAGCATCCGCGTCTATGAACGGGTCGATGCGGTTCTACAGGCAGAACGCGCCACATGGCCCGATCCGTTTGAAATCACCGTGATCAACAACATGACAGAGCTGATCGAGGAACGGCTGACGCTGATCCTGCAAAACATCGGCATGGGGCTGGTGCTGGTCTTTGTGACCATGTGGCTGTTCTTTTCGCTGCGCGAGGCGTTGTGGATTTCCGCCGCCCTGCCGGTGTCCTTTCTGGGCGGGCTCTTTGTCATGAGCGTGCTGGGCATCACCATCAACATGATCACCCTGATCGCCCTGCTGATGGCCGTGGGTCTGATCATGGACGACAGCATCGTGATCGCCGAGAACATCGACAAATGGCGTCGCCGCGTCCCCCCGCTGGAGGCCGCCGCGCGCGGCACGATGGAGGTTCTGCCGGGCGTATTGTCCTCTTTCCTGACCACCGCCTGCGTTTTTGGCCCGCTGATGTTCCTGTCCGGCGAGATGGGTCAGATCCTCAAGTTCATTCCGATGGTTCTGCTGATCACCCTGTCCCTGTCGCTGATCGAGGGGTTCCTGCTGCTGCCCAACCACCTCAGCCACGTGGGTCAGGTCGATCCCGACGCCCATGAGACCCGCCCCGCCGCCCGCGCGCTGGACTGGTTCAAGGAGCGGCTGGTGATGCCGCTGGCGTCGGCCCTTGTGCGGCTGCGTTACCTGACGTTCGGGTCCGTGATCGCCGCGCTGATCCTGTCGATCGGGCTGATTGCGTCTGGCCAAATCAAGGTGATCGGTTTTCCGGCGACAGAAAGCGATACGGTGGTCACGCGGGTGTCGCTGACCTCTGGCATCGCGCGAGAGCGCACCGTGGCAACGGTGGACCAGCTGTTGCGCGGCTTGGAACAGGTGAACGCGCAATTGACCCCCGGCACCGAAGGCGGCGCGCCGCTGGTCGAGCGGGTGCTGGTGCAATACGCCGTCAACGCCGATGTGTCGGACAATGGGTCGAACACCGCGACGATCACCGTCGACCTGCTGGAAAGCTCCTTGCGGAACGTGCTGGCCGACGACGTGCTGGAGGCTTGGCGCGTGGCCGCAGGCCCGCTGCCCGACATTGTCCAGATCAGTTTTTCGCAGGCCGAGACCGGCCCCGGCGGGCAGGATCTGGATGTCGAACTGCTGGGCCGCGATCTGGGGGAACTGGAAGAGGCCTCGGGGGTGCTGCTGACCAAACTGCTGGCCCGCGATGACGTGACAGAGGCCTTTCAGGACCTCTATGGCGGCCGCGACGAGGTACAGATCCGGCTGAACAACTACGGCTATTCCATCGGGTTGACGCCGCAATCCCTGTCCGCCCAGTTGCGCGACGCCTTTGAGGGGTCCGAGACCGACAGTTTCCGCCTTGGGGCCAGCGACCGGACGGTACGGGTGCAACTGGCCGATACCGTCGCCAGCCTGACAGAGCTGGAGCGGTTTCCCATCGTTCTGGCGGGCGGTGTCCTGACCAGCCTGTCCACGGTGGCGGACCTGACGCATTCGGCGGGCTACCCCACCGTGACGCGCAAGAACGGCATGGCCGTGGCGCGCATTCAGGGCAAGATCGACCGCAGCGTCACCACCTCGACCGCCATTTCCAAGGTTGTGCTGGATGAGCTTGCGCCGCAACTGGCCGAGGCGTTCCCCGGCGTCCGGATCAAGATCGGGGGTGCCACGGAAGAACAGCAGCAATCGCAATCCTCGATGATGTCGGCGCTGTTGCTGGGGCTGGTCGGGGTCTACTTGGTGCTGGCCTTTCAGTTCCGGTCCTACAGCCTGCCGGTGGTGGTCATGTTGTCGATCCCCTTTGCGCTGATCGGCACCATTCTAGGGCATTGGGGGCTTGGCATGGATATCTCGATGCCCAGCCTGATCGGCTTTGCCTCGCTGGCGGGGATCGTGGTGAACAACGCGATCCTGTTCCTGACCTTCTTCCAGACGCACCTGACGGACGACGACTATGTCTCGGCCTCGCTGAACGCGGTCCGGGATCGGTTCCGGCCTATCCTGCTGTCGACCTCGACCACCTTCATGGGGCTGATCCCGATCATTCTGGACAACAGCCCGCAGGTGCAGACGCTGGTGCCCTTGGTGGTGTCCGTGGCCTTTGGCCTTGTGGCGTCGATGGTGCTGGTGGTGCTGGTGTTCCCCTCTGTCCTGTCGATCTATTTCGACGTGGTCAGCGTGCGGAAATGGATCGGGCAGTTTGACGAGGACGGCGTAGCCTCCCCGACCAAGGCAGCAACCAAGGTGGCGGCCACATCGCCCTGAGCCGGGGCGACCCCGTGCCAAGGTCAGTCGGCCCGGTCGAATGTCACCGCGGTCTGCCCCTGCCGGTCGGTCCAGATCAGCCGCGTGGCCGAGACGAGGGTCAGCAGATTGCCGTCCCGGTCCCGGAACACGCCGGGGGCCACCAGACGGAACGTCACCGGCGACGAGGCATAGCTGTGCCGTTGCAGCGTGATCATGTCCGGCGTGACCATCTGCACGGTCTCGACCAGCGGCGGGCCGTCGCGCCACTGACCGACATAGGTGCCGCTGACAAGCGCCGCTTGAGGACCGTCAGCCCCCCGCCATGGGCCATCGGGCGGGTCGGCTTGCGACCTCTCGGGGGCAAGGTTCAACACCAGCAGGATCGCGCAGCAACGGGCAATGGCATGAGGGGGCATGGGGGCAATCCTGTGCAACGCCGGGTGCGGTGCCCCGGCAGACGGCCTCAAGGATAGCGCCGGGTCATCACGCCCCGAATGGGGGTGATCCCCCAATTCCCTGATGGGTTTTGCGCGCTCCCCGGCCCCTCAGTTGCCCGCGCGAAAGCCGGTGTCGGCGCGCCGCAACTCTCCGGGAGTGGCCAGACCGTTGCGGTCTGCATCCACCCTTCGGAATGCAAGCCGGTAGGCCCCGAAGGTGCGAATGGTGATCGCCGTGGACTGCCCCCCGGCGGCCATCTGCCGGACAAACACCCGGAATTCGGCAAAGCTCAACAGCCCGTCACGGTTGGCATCCGCACGGGTGAAGGCCTGCACCTCCAGCGGGGTGACGGCCCCCGCGCCCGGCACGGTGGTCTGGGCGTTGCCGCCCGCAGCGGGCCACAGGGCGGTGCACAGCAGAATAACGCTGGCGGGTCGCATCATGTATCCGTCTCCCTTGGCATCCGTAGGGAAAACACCGTGCCCGCCCCCGGATGGGACACAACCGTCAGGTCAAGCCCGTTCTGCGCCGCAAGCTGGTGACAGATGGCAAGGCCCAGCCCGTGCCCGGTGCTGTCCGCACCCGATTGCCAGGCTTGCCGGGTCCGGTCCAGATCCTCTGGACCCATGCCGGGGCCGGTGTCCAGCACCTGTAGGCACAGGTGATCGCGGCCCCTGCGGACACCGACAAGCACCCGCCCCTGATCGGTATATTTCACCGCGTTGGACACAAGGTTCGACAGAATACGCATCAGGTGCAGGGGCGGGACGCGCACCTGCGCCGAACTTGCGACGATGCGCAGGTCCAGCCCCTTGGCCCGCGCCTCATCGGCAAACATCTGGCCGACGGCCTCCTGCACCAGCGACACCGGATAGGGTTCGGTTTCATCGGCCGAGTCCTGCCGGGGTGTGCCCTGAACCTCTGCAAGGGCCTCATCCCTTGCCGCGTCCAGTTGGCGCGCGGTCAACGTCTGGATATAATCAAAAGCCTCTTGCAGTTGGGCCTGCGTCTCTTGCGGCGCGTCGCGCGCCATGCCCTCGATCGACAGGCGCAACGCGCCCAGCGGCTGGCGGATATCGTGGGACATGCCCGCCATCTGCAACCTGCGGTGATCCGCAAGTTCGCGCATGCGGGCATGGTTCCGCTCTGCCGCCAGCAGATCGCGCGCGGTCGCCGCCTCTTTGCGGGTGGCGGCCATTTCGCGGGCCAACGCCGCGGCATGGGCGCGCCGCATGTCGATCAGGCCCGCCGACAGGCTGGCCATGATCCCGACGGCCAGCGTGGCGTAGGTGCCCTTGATCGCCCACGGGATCGACAGCGCCCCGACCGGGCTGCGCGCAATGGCCAGCACAACGACGCCGCCCAGCCCGATCAGCGCAATCACCGGGATCAGCCGCGACAACCGGCGCGACAGCTCGCCCAACCTGTCCCAGTGAAAGACCGCAAAAACCTGCGCCACCAGCATCCCCGCCAGCAGGACATAGGCCGCCGTCGCCATGACCTCTACCGGCAGCACAAAAACCAGACCGATGGCGGCCAGCGTCCCCCCCGCCAGCACCACAAGGGGCCGCCTGACGCCGGGCGCACCGCCAAAACGGCTCAGCGACAGCGCCGCGCTGTAGAAACCCAGCGCGGTGAGGACCAGCAGAAAGGCGATGCCGAACGGCAGATGAAATTCGGGGCGCGCGGGGTACAGCCAGCGGAACAGGAAGTTGTCCAGATAGGCGACAAACCCCAGCCCCAGCAGCAAAAGCGCCGCATAGGTCACGCCGACACTGTCCCGCATCAACGCGCTGAACACCGCGAAGATGATCAGACAGGACAGCAGGAAGGCGTAGAAGGCGGCCAGCGCCAGACCGCTGGCAAAGGCCTGCGCCCGCACCGCCTCGCCGCGCTCAAGGCGCAGGTCCAGCGACTCGACCGCGCCGTGGACCATGCGCACCACCAGCAGCGCCCGCTCTTCGGGGCGCAGCGTGAACGGGGCGCTGACCAGCCGGGTGACGGCGTAGTCACCGGGCGCAAAAGGGCGGCGGATGTCATGCGCCAGCAACTGTTCGGTTTCGGCACCCAGCCGGATCAGAACCACGTCCAGCGCGATCAGCCCGTCAATGTCCGAAGCCAGCACCCAGTCGTCCGGCGGCCGCCCGTCGCGGGGTGCGCCGCTCTGGAGTTCGACCAGCCCCCACAGCGGTTGATAGGGCCGCACCCCGGCGGCGCTGTCAGCAAAGGAGGCCGACAGCTTGCCATCGGAAAACCGCTGCGCCAGATCGCCGAGGGTATCGCCCACGTCGGGGGCAAAGCGCATCTGCCCGCCGTTCAGGTCCACCGGGCCATCGGGATCAAGGACCAGCACGGGCGGCGGCTCTGCCCAAGGGGCCGACGCGGCGAACAGAACCATCGAACAGGACAGGAAAAATGCTATGACTGTCCGCAAGACATCCTCTCCATGCGTCCCGGACAAAGCATACAGTGACCCAGCCCCGTTTCCATGCCGTTGTCGCCGACGATCACGCCATTGTCCGCAGCGGGCTGCGGGCCGCGCTTGAGACACCGGGCCTTGTGGAACCGGCGGGAATCGCGGTGGTGGCAGAGGCGGCGGACGGTCTGTCGGCCATTGCCGCGGTGCGCAAGCACCGCCCGGCGCTGTTGCTGCTGGATGTGCAGATGCCCATGGCCGGAGGTCTCGAAGTGCTGATCGAGGCGCGGCGCTGGTCCCCCGAAAGCCGGGTGGTTGTGCTGAGCGGTGTGACCGCGACCGGCAAGATCAGTGAACTGGTGGCCAGTGGCGTCGATGGGTTGTTTTCCAAGGGCAGCGACAATGCAGAGATGTTTCGCGCCCTGCCCGGCATCCTGCGCGGGCAACGTCACATCGCGCAGGTGTTCCGTCAGATGCTGGAGGACGCGCCCCCGGCCCCGGCCCTGTCGGACCGTGAACGCCAGACGCTGAACCTGATTGTCGCGGGACGGTCGAACCGGGAAATCGCCGGGATTCTGGGCATCAGCGCCAAGACCGTTGACCGGCACCGGACCAACCTGATGCAGAAACTTGACGTGCATTCGGTGGCGCAATTGATCGCCTTTGCGCTGCGCGAGGGCCTGATCGCCCCCTCGCCGGACCTGTAACGCGCCGTCTTTGTCAATGTCACCCGCCGAATGGGGGATGCACCCCATCCAGTTCGGTCATCGGGGTCCGTAGGTTTCGGGCAGACCCGGATTGCCGGACCCTTGATTTGACGGAGACATTCCAATGCCAAGCCAACTTTCCCTGTTGGACGACACTGTTCAGGACACAAAACAAGCGGCGCAGACATCATTGGACGCGGTCGAAGGCGCGATTGATGCGCTGGAACTGGTCAGCGATGTGTTCGAGGTTCTCGAAGAGATCGACGAGGACGCGGAAAAACTTCAGGACATTGCGCAGGGGTTGAAGAATGCGCTGGCGCTGATCTCCAAGGTCGGGCCGCCCCTGTCGAGCGTCGCGCCGATCCTCAAGCGGGTCATCACGCTGGTCGAGGAACGCGCCGAGGACGTGGCCAACGGCATCGACGTGGACAGCAAGTTCGGCGCGTTCAAGGACCGCGTCGATGCGATGATCGACGGGCTGGAAACCGTCCGCGACGTGCTTGAGATTGCGGTCTCTGAACTGGCTGCGGTGGAAAACGGCATCGCCGACGCGGCTGGGGCGATCGAGACGGCCTATGATATCCCCTCTGTGCTGCAAAACGCCGCCGATGAGGCCAATGTCATTGCCGGCAACCTGAACGCCGCCACCTCTGGCATTGCCGATCTGACCGATGACATCAACGCGATGGACGCACGGATCGACGCGGTGCTGGGCGATTTCCCTGCGGTGGCCGCAACCTTGCTGGGCGTCGCGCGCGACTTTACCGACATGCTGGGCAAGGTGGATTTCCTGCAAACGCCGATGAATGCGCTGAACGACGCGCTGGAGCCGGTGCAATGGGCATTGGACGCGGCCGAGGCGGTGATCGACGCGGTCATCAACCCCGTCCTTGATCCAATTCTGGACAGTCTGGGCATCACCGACCTGTTCGACAAGATGGCCGGGGCCATCGACGAGCTGATCCCCGAGCTCAGCCTGTTCACCGGCGTCGATCTTGACCTGAGCAGATTCGAGACCGAGTTCGGCGACCTGACCGTTGCCGTGCCCGGTCTGGATATCGCGCTGGAGACCGACCTGATGGCGCGGCTGCGGGACGATGCCGGGCGGCTGGCGATTGAGGTACGCAAACTGATCACGCCTTTCGATCCGGTGAACATCATTCTGGATGACAACGCCAATCTGGCGGTCGGCTATGACGGTTTCGACACCCGCGATCCCAATGGCATCATCGCCGGGGGGACGCAGATCTTTGCCGGGGACGGCGATGATCTGGTGTCTGGCGGGCTTGGCGGGGACGTTCTGAACGGCGGCTTCGGCAACGACATCCTGATCGGCGGCGCGGGCGACGACATCATCGACGGCGGCGGCGACGATACGGTGAACGGGATCGACTACACCGACGGTGTGATCCTGCAAGGCAACCTCAGCGAATTCAGCATCAAGCGCGACACGGACACTGGCGCGATCATCGTCAGCCACACCCACGGCGCGCCCGGCGCGGTCGATCTGGGCACCGATGTGATCACCAACGTCGACTATTTCATCTTCAAGGACCGCACGCTGCATCTCTCGGACTTCGACTATTTCTATGACGCGGCAAATGGCGAAACCGAAGGCGACGGTCTTTCGCTGCCCTCGGTCCCCGACGCTCCGGCGCGCGATTTCATGTTCGGGACCGACAGCGCCGAGGCGATCTCTGCCTACGCGCTGATGGACTATATCGCCGCGCGCGGCGGCGATGACACGCTGAACGGCGGCAGCGGGGATGATTTCCTTGAGGGCGGCGCGGGGAGTGACCGCATCTACGGCGGCAGCGGAATCGACGTGGGATCATACCTTGGCGACGCGGGCAGCGCGCATTTCGCGTCGTTGCTGGCACCGGGCGATGCGCGTCAACCCTTTGTGTCCGAAGACATTTATGTCGATGTCGAAAACCTGACAGGCAGCGACAACGCCGACTGGCTGTGGGGCGATGACGGGGCAAACCGGCTGGACGGGCGCGCATCCAATGACGTGTTGCGGGGATTGGGCGGCAACGATTCCCTGATCAGCGGCAGGGGCACCGACCTGATGCTGGGGGATGCGGGCAATGACACGCTGGTGGCGACCGGCGTGGACTATGACCCCACGGACCCCTCGACCATCGGGCGCAAGCTGTTTGTCGCCGGGACCGGGAATGATCTGTTCATCAACGAACGCGGCAACTTTACCAGCCTCTGGTACGGTGGCGTGGATTTCGCCAGCACGTTTCCGGGCTTTCCCTCGCTGACCTCTGTTGGCCTGACGGCGACCGAGATCGACGCGATGCTGCCAGACCACCTGTATGTCAACGGCCCCGCAGGCTCTGTCGTGAAATTCGACGCGGCGGGTGCCCTGACGGGCATCGACAGGACGCAAGGCGGGTTTCAGATCTTTGGCGCGGAGGGCGATGACACCTTTGCCAGTTCGGCCAGTCAGGACTTTTACTATGGTGGCGCGGGCGACGACCTGTTCATCGGCACAGCGCGCAACTTTCGCCCGATCTGGGACACCACCGATCCGCAAAACAGCTTTACCGTCCATGACTTTTACGATGGCGGTGCCGGGGAGGACCTGTTCCGCCCGGCGCAGGGCCGCACCAATATCGAAGGCGGCAGCGGCGACGATACCGTCGAGATCACGCAACAGGGCTGGTTGTTGCTGAACGGCAGCGACCGGACAGAGCCCGCCACCAGCACGGAATCCGACAGGCTGGATTTTTCCGGCAGCGATCTGGGGTGGATCGTCGATCTTGACGGCAGCTATATCGGCGACCCGCTCAAACTGGGGTACAAAGGCGTGGCCGAAGGGCATGAACCCGGCACGGTCGATCTGCCGGATGAGACGGATTATGCCGCCTTCGACAGCCTGCAACGGCAGCTTGGCCAGCCGGGCGGCAGCTATGACCTGCTGTTGGGGGAATCCTATCTGGAGATCCAGAGCTTTGAAGCGGTCACTGGCAGCGCGCAGGATGATTTCATCGCGGGCAACGACCGCGCGAACATCCTGATGGGCGGCAACGGCAATGACGTCATTCTGGGCCATGCCGGGACCGGCGGCGATCTGCTGTCGGGTGACGGCGGCGACGACACCGTCATCGGCAGCAGCAGCGACGACACGATCCGTGGCGGTGACGGCAATGACGATCTGCGCAATGCCGAGCGCGCGGGCCTTGCCGGTGGCCTCGACCTGCTGTCCGGCGGCAAAGGCGATGATATCCTGCGCGTCTTCAACGGCTTCTCTCAGATCCATCTGTCCGGCGGCCCCGGCACCGACACGGCGGATTTCTCTGGTGCCAGTGGGCCGGTCACGCTGGACCTGTCGCAAGGCGGCTCCGCCTCGATTGTGACCAGCGGCGTTGAGAACCTGCGCGGCAGCCCGTCCGCAGACAGTCTGACCGGCAACCATCTGGGCAACAAAATCAACGGTCAGGGCGGCGACGATTTGATCGACGGCGGCGCGGGCAATGACATCCTGTTCGCCGGGGACGGCGTCGACACGCTGCGCGGCGGCAACGGCAACGACCTGCTGGTTGTCGGGCTGGGCGGCGGCGTGCTGCACGGCGGTGCCGGGATCGACAGGGCGAGTTTCGGCCCGAACCAGAGCGGCGCACTGTCCGACGGCACGGCCAACTGGCAGCCTGAGCAAACGCTTGGTCAGGCGTCGGTCAACCTGGGCGACGGGCTGGCCGTATTTCGGGATCTGGCCACCGGCACGGCCTATTCCTATGCGCTGGACGGGATCGAGAACCTGACCGGGTCTTTGTCCGACGACAGTCTTGTGGGCGACCATCTGGACAACCAGCTAAGCGGCGACGCCGGGGACGACCTGCTGATCGGTCACGGCGGCAATGATATCCTGTCGGGGGGCGACGGCAACGACAGGCTGCTGGACTCCCGCGATGTCCCGGCCTTTCGGCTGAACGAGGGCGCAACGCGGGACCAGATGCTGGGCCTGAACGGCTATGACGACATGCCCGGCGGGTCCTTTACGGTAGACCTGATGTTCCGCGCGACAGAGGCCTTTGGCGCGCTGCACAGCCCTTTTGTCTCATACGCGGTTCCGGGCAGCATCAATGAGTTGGTGATCTTTGGAAACCGCGGCGGCAACGGGCTGGAAATCTGGCTGAATGACCGGCTTTACGTGACCAATGTGCCCACCGCCCTGCTGTTCGACACCCAGCCGCACCGGATCACCCTGTCGGTTGCCACGGTTCCGGGCTCGGTGGCGCCCGGCGACAAGGCGGGCTTTACGCTCTACGTCGACGGTCAGAGCGTCTACAGCTACCGCGCCCCGGTGTTTTCCACTTTTGGGGGCCTGACTTCGGGTGGGTCCTTTGTGGTGGGTCAGGAGCAGGATCAGGTCAATGGCGGCTTCGATCCCAATCAGGTGCTACAGGGAGAGGTCAGCGAAGTCCGCGTCTGGGACCGCGCGCTGAGTGGCGCAGAGGTCGCCGACACGGCCTTTGCCCCCCTCGACGATCCGGCGACCGAACCGGGGCTGGTGTCGCATTGGACCGCCGACCCGGTCTCTGGTCTGATGCTGGACGACACCGGCGGCGCGGCGCTGTCGCCCGGAACGACTGGGGGCGGCGGCACGCCGCCGCGCATCGTGACGCAGACCGGCGGCGGCGACGATACAATGAACGGCGGCGCGGGCGATGACCTGATCGCGGCGGGCGACGGCGACGATGTGCTGGATGGCGGCACGGGTGACGACACGCTGGATGGCGGCGCAGGCGAAGATACCGCCTCTTACACCGGCGCGGATGCCATAAATGTGGACCTGAGCATAACCGGACCGCAGGACACCGGGCACGGGGTCGATACCCTGCTAAGCATCGAACACCTGCGCAGCGGTGACGCCAACGACAGGCTGTTTGGCAATGGCATGGCCAACCGACTGGACGCCGGGGATGGCAATGACATCCTGAACGGTCTGGGCGGCAACGACATTCTGAACGGCGGCGCGGGGGCGGATTGGCTGATCGGGAATACCGGGCTGGACGCCGCCACCTATGAAACCTCTGAGGGCGGCGTGATCGCCGATCTTGGCGACGCGGGTCTGAACCTTGGCGAGGCGCGCGGCGACACCTATCTGGGGATCGAAAACCTGACAGGCTCGCGCTTTGGCGACAGCCTGCGGGGGGACGACGCGGCCAATCTCTTGTCCGGTCAGGCCGGCGACGACACGCTAGTGGGGCGGGCCGGAGACGATGTCCTGATCGGTGGCCCCGGTCGGGACAGGTTGATCGGGGCCACGGGTCTGGATACCGCCTCTTACGTCACCGCCACCGCCGGAGTGATCGCGGACCTTGGCACCCCTTCGCTGAACCTCGGTGAGGCGCTGGGGGACAGCTATCTGGATGTCGAGAATCTGACCGGCAGCGCCTATCGCGACAGCCTGCGCGGCGATGCCCGCGCCAACGTCCTGACCGGGCTAGCCGGGGACGACACCTTGATCGGCTATGACGGGGACGACACCCTGTCCGGCGACGCGGGCGGCGACCGCCTGATCGGCGGCGCAGGGTCCGATACCGCGACCTATGCCACAGCCAGCGCCGGGCTGATCGCCGATCTGGTGGATGCCACCGTGAACACCGGGGACGCCCGCGCGGACAGTTACCTGTCGGTCGAAAACCTCACCGGGTCAGACTTTGGTGATATTCTACGCGGCAACCATCTGGGCAATGTGCTGCGCGGCGGGAACGGCAGCGACACGCTGATTGGTCGCGAAGGCTCTGACACGATCGAGGGCGGAGCGGGCAGTGATGTTTTGCGCGGCGACGCCGGGGCGGACCGTCTGACTGGGGGGCTCGGGCAGGATTTCTTGACCGGAGGGCAAGAGGTGGATGTCTTTGTCTTTGCATCCACAACCGAAACCGCCACCGGGGCGACCCGCGACCGGATTCTGGATTTCGAGGTATTGGTCGATGTGATCGACCTGTCGGGCATGGCTGCGGGAACCTTGACGTTTGTCGAAAGCGGCCCCTTCACCGGAGCAAATCAGGTCCGGGTGATCGAGACCACAGACGGATCGAGCATTGTCCAGATCAACACGGACACCGATCTGGCCCCGGACGCCGAAATTCTGGTGGCGAATGTCACCGGGCTGACAGCGGATGATTTCGCCTTGTGATCCCCGCCGCCGCGCGCCGGGGTGCTGGTGGCAATGATGTTGCCCTATCCCCCACACCGCATCCGACAAGACCTGACTGCAAAAATATTCCGGTTTCCGACACATCAACTACACTGTATCGCCTCTGTTCATGAAAATCGCGCTGTCAGGTCGGTTGGTGATTGCAAGGCTTGAAGAAGTCCGGGCGCAGGTGACTGCGCCTGCGACTGAGGCCGATATCACGCTGGATCTGTCGCAGGTCGAGGCCATGGACACCGCCGGGGCCTGGCTGCTTGTGACCACGCAAAATGCTGTTCAGGGCCGGGGCGGACGGTGTGAGATCGCGGGCGCATCGCAGAATCACGCCGACCTACTGGAGGTCGTCCGACAGAGCATCCCGGATCAAGCCCCCACGGCAAAGCCGCGTCATGGATTTTTCGACTGGTTGGAAGTGATCGGCCAGAAGACATGGTTCGGCATTCTTGGCGTGATCGAAATGCTTGGCTTTCTGGGCGCGGTGCTGGCGCGGCTTGGCTACGTCGCGATCCATCCCCGACGGCTGCGGGTGACGTCGCTGGTTCACCACATGCAAGAAGTCGGGCTGAACGCGGTGCCCATCGTCTCGTTGATGGCCTTCCTGATCGGCGTTGTCATGGCGTTTCAGGGCGCGGTCCAGTTGCGGCAGTTCGGGGCCGAGGTGTTTGTCGTCGATCTGATCGCCATCTCTGTCCTGCGCGAACTGGGCATTCTTCTGACAGCCATCATTGTCGCGGGCCGGTCGGGGGCTGCGTTCACTGCGGCCATCGGGTCGATGAAGATGCGCGAAGAGATCGACGCGATGCGGACCTTTGGCCTCGATCCGATCGAGATCCTGATCCTGCCGCGTGTTCTGGCGCTGGTGATCATGCTGCCATTGCTGGGGTTCGTGGCGGACGTCATGGGCCTGCTGGGCGGCGCGATGATGTCGTGGATCGAACTGGATGTGTCGCCCGGCATGTTCCAGACCCGACTGTACGATTCCGTCGATGTCTGGCACTACGCGGTCGGCCTGATAAAGGCCCCGTTCTTCGCCGTTATCATCGCAATCGTAGGATGTTACGAGGGCATGAAGGTCGGCGGCGACGCCGAATCCTTGGGCCGATTGACCTCGACCTCTGTTGTCTTGTCGATCTTTCTGGTCATCGTGGCGGATGCCATGTTCTCAATCCTCTTCGCCGTGATCGGCATCTGATGACCGACGCGCGCGACGCCATCATCCAGGTCCGCGGACTGCGCAACCAGTTCGGCGATCACGTGGTTCACGACGGGCTGGACCTTGACGTCTATCGGGGCGAGGTGCTGGGCATTGTCGGCGGCTCCGGCACCGGGAAATCCGTTCTGTTGCGCGCCATCGCCGGTCTGCGGCGGCCACAGGCCGGCACTGTGACCGTTTTTGGCACCAACCTCACCGATGCGCCGGACGAAACCCGCCGCGCCGTCGAGCAGCGATGGGGCGTGATGTTTCAGGACGGGGCGCTGTTTTCTTCGCTGACGGTGCGCGAAAACGTCGAGGTTCCGATGCGCGAACACACCGACCTGTCGGCCGAAACCCGGCGCGCGCTGGCCGAACTGAAAATCTCGATGGTCGGATTGCCGCCAATCGCCTGCGACAAATACCCTTCGGAACTGTCGGGCGGGATGCGCAAGCGCGCCGGGCTGGCCCGCGCGCTGGCGCTGGACCCGGAAATCGTGTTTCTGGACGAGCCCACCGCCGGTCTGGACCCGATTGGCGCCGCAGACTTTGACGCCCTGATCAAGAAACTGCAAACGACGATGGGCCTGACCGTCTTTATGGTGACGCACGATCTGGACAGTTTGCATGCAATCTGCGACCGGATTGCCGTTCTGTCGGAAAAGAAAGTATTTGTCACCGGAACGATGCGCGACATGTTGAAGGTGGATCACCCCTGGGTGCATGAGTATTTCCATGGCCCCCGCGCGCGGGCGGCCGGTTTAGGAACCGAGGGCTGAGTTCGAATGGAAACCAAGGCAAACTTCGTTTTGATCGGGGCCGTGTCGGTGCTGGGGGTTCTCGGGCTCCTGGGGCTGCTGGTCTGGTTCGCGAAGGTCGAGATCGACCGCCAGTACACCTTGTACGAGGTTCTGTTCGAAAACGTGTCCGGTCTGGGGATGGCGGCGGACGTGCGCTACAACGGGCTTTCGGTCGGCAAGGTGGTCAGTCTGGCGCTGGACGAGGACGACCCGGCCAAGGTGCGGGTCCGAATCGAGGTGGCCGCCGACACGCCGATCAAGACCGACACCAAGGCGCAACTGAACTCGCAAGGTGTCACCGGGGTCGGCTTTGTCGCCCTCAGCGGCGGCAGCCCGGAGGCGCTGTTGCTGCGCACCTCTGTCGATCCCTCGTCCGTCCCGCTGATCCCCACCGAACGTTCTGTGGTGCAGGCCTTGACCGAGGATTCGCCCGATCTGGTGGCCGAAGCGCTGGCCGCGATCAAGGAAATCCGGACCTTTCTGGGGTCCGAAAACCAGTCCTCTGTCGCTTCGCTGCTCAAGAACCTAGAAAGCGCGTCGGGGAAGTTGGAAACCGCGCTTTCGGATTTCTCCGAGATTTCCCGCACCGTCTCCGAAGGTACAGCCGAAATATCAAAATTCACCGGGCGTCTGGACAGCATCAGCACGTCGATCCAGACAACGCTGGGCAAGGTCGATGAGACATTGGATGTCGCCAAGGTCGCCCTTGCCGAGGTTCAGCCGACGATGAAATCGGCCACAGGGGCGTTCACCGCCGCCGAGGCCACCATCACCGAGGTGGATACCTTCGTCCAGAAACAGGTGCCGAAGATCGCAGACCAAATGTCCGCCGCCGTCCTGTCCTTCGAAACCGCGACCAAGGACCTGAGCCAGCAACTTGACAAGGTGCTGACGCAATTCGGCGGGACCGCCGATGCGGCGACAAAACGGTTTGCCGAGTTGGAGAAAACAATCGCCTCTCTGGACCTGACGCTGGCGGAGGGGCGCAAGTCGCTCGCCGCCATCGAAAGCGCGTCGATCAACTTTCAGGGGATGATCGACGGCGAGGGAACCGCCCTTCTGAAAGATGCCCGCACGACCCTGACATCGGTGCAGCAGGCCATCTCTGGCGTGGACAAGATCCTGAAAGAGGACGTCCCCACCATCCTGACCGATGTTCAAAAGGCCGTTGCCTCTGTCACCTCGGTTGTCGATCAGGTGTCGAAAGACGTCACCGGATTTACCAAGCGTCTCGACCCGCTGGTCGAAACCGGCGAAACCACGTTGAAGGCCGCCACCGAGACGCTGAAAAACGCCAACCTGACACTGGCCAATCTGGACGTGGCCCTGAGCGCCACAACAGAAACGCTGGACATCGCGCAGGGCACATTCGCCAGCGCCGACAAGCTGATTTCGACCGACCTTGGCCCCGCCATCTCTGACGTCCGCGCCGCCGCCGACCAGTTCAAGACGACAACGGCCAAACTGTCCGACGACCTGCCCGCGATCACCGCCGATTTGCGCAAAATCATGGCGCGGGCGTTGGAAGTGGTCGAGAACATCGATACAACCGTTGCCACCACCACACCGCCCATCCGGGCCTTTGCACAAACCGGGCTGCCGGAATTCACCAAATTTGCGCGCGAGGCGCAGCAGTTGGTCAACCGTCTGGAGCAATTGGCCAAAAAGATGGAACGCGATCCCGCGCGATTCTTTTTCGGCAACAACGTGCCTGAGTTCAGGAGATAATCGGTTATGGCGTTTTTTGTGACACTTCGCTCGACGGCGCTGGGGCTCAGCCTGCTGGCGATGGCCGGATGCTCTGCCATTTCGAGCATTCAGACCGCGTCAAAACCGCTGGACACCTTTGAGCTTAGCCCCCTGCCCGCAGGCACGGTGTCCGCCCGGCAAAGCCGCCGCTATCTGGAGGTTGCGATGCCCTCCGCCACCGGGGCCTTTGCAAGCGACCGCATCGTGGTCAAACCGACCCCGCTCAAGATCGAGTCGCTGCCCGATGCGCGCTGGATCAATGACGCCACGGAACACGTTCAACTGTTGCTGGTCCGGTCGCTGGCGAATTCCGGACGCTTTGCCCTTGTGACCGCCGCAGGATCGGGGCCGTCGCCCGACTATGTGCTGATGACCGATTTGCGGGCGTTTCAGGCAGAGGTCGGCCCGGAAAGCGTGACAATTGTGATCCGGAGCACGATGAGTTTGCTGAGCGACAGCGACGGTCGGGTGGTCTCATCGCGCAGTTTCGACAGTTCGGCGACGGCCCCTGACACCTCCAGAGAGATGGTCGTTGCGGCCTTTGACGCAGCCATGACGGCGCACCTGACCGAGGTACTCGACTGGATCGCCAAGACACCCTTGCGGTGATGAAAGCGGACAGCCGTCCGAGAGGCCGGTTTTCACGAACAGAACCTCGCCCTGATCGGGGCGCTGCCGGGTTGGATTCCGACCCGCCGGGCCAATTGTATCGCGGCGGTGTCGACGTTGCGTTTTGGTCCCCCGAAGGCGCATTGATCCGGTCAGGATTACCGAATCCGACATGGCCGTCAGCGTAGCAAGGTGACAGCGCCCGCGCGGTCGCGACATACCATCGGCCCGACGCTGAAGGCTGCGCCAAGGGTTTCAATTATTCTCGGGCGTTTTCACATGGCGCAGGCCATCGAGAGATTGGTGATCTCGGCCGCGTCGTGCTCTTTTGGGAAGAAGTGGCAGCCCGTAGGGTTGTCTCAGAATCCAACAATAACAACTGCATAAGTTGTCTAACCGGCGCCAACATCTCCTCTGAAAACAAAGCGGAAATTCCCGCTTTGTCCAACCGCAAAAAGCGTTCCAGCCTAGCCAAATTCATGGCTCCGGCACACAAACGCCTGTCCAAGATGCTGGGATACACCCTGACCTTGGGCGGCGCTGAGGCATGGTCCGGGTTCAGCGATGTTGCCGCCGCGCGCCTTTCGACTGAGGAACGCGCCGCGCTGGCCTATGCCGCGCTGCGGTCCCTGCATCCTGATCATGCGGAACTGACCGCGCGCGCCGCGATCCATGCCGCTGGCGCGCCCATCCCTGCGTTCCTTGGCCAGATGGTTGAGGCCCGGTCTTGGGCGGCGTTTGCCAGCCGGGCTGAGCTGAAATGCTATGCAGCTGCGGCCTTTGAAGCCATGAGCGACGGAGATCAGGCGGCATTCTTCCGACACATCAGCGAAGTGGAGTTGGCGGCATGAGAATGCTTGTGGACCGCAGCCGGGACGGCACTGACCTGCCGTTTGACCTTGATAGCGTGAAACTTCACCTGCGAGTGGTCGGCACCGAAGAAGACGCGGCAATCACGAACATCGGCCATGCAGCTTGTGCCGAGATTGAGCACTTTGCACAGATCGCTCTGCTGACGCAGACCATCACTGTGACCATTGTTAGGCCCGTGCTGGAGGGGTGCTTGAGGCTTCCCATTGGTCCGCTGATCGACGTCACAAGCGTGGCAATCCGAATTGATGGAACCGCCTTTGACGCGTTTTCAGTTGTCGGCGGCATTCGCCCGCTGGTGCATTGGGAAACCCATCTTGCACCGCCTGCCCCCGCCGAAATGGTTGTGATCTACGAAGCGGGGTTTGGCACAGACACGGCGGACATCCCGCCCGATCTTGCCCAAGCCCTCATGGATCAGGCGGCGCTGCACTATGACGGTCGCTCCCCGATGGACGCCAAAAGCCTCACCACATCGCCGCATATGGCCCGGATCGGCGCAAGGTATCGCGGGGTTCAGGTATGACCGACCAAGAGCTTGATGAGATTCTGAACCACCGCTGGCCCATCGTTCTGCGGCGCATAATGGCGGACGGCTCAGACGAATGGCTCAAGGGCTTTGTGCGATCAATCGCGAAGCACGGCAAACGTGCGTCGTGGCGTCCGTCTTCCAAGCAACAACAGATCATGCGGCGACTGGTGTCCGAACTGGGCACCGAAGCGTTCAGCATGGGTGAGGTGATCGAGGACTGATCAACAATAGCGCCCCTACGCGCTTTCGTAGGGCCTGTCGGTGTCGGGGAAACCACGGTGCGCCAACAGGAGCTAAGGGCAAACACGGGCAGGGATCACATTGCCCAGGGCAGTCCGAAAGGTTGAGGCCCGATCCCCGGCACCGCGCTCAGGTGTCGCAAGCAGCAACTAACCGACCGGCAAGAGCGCGTGACCGGACGGGCCCAAAGCGATGGACCGGCTCCGTTGAGCAGGACTTGCACGCGGAGGGCGTAGGGACTGCCACAGCTTTGCGCTGTGGGCAGTCGTCCTATGCCCTTCGCTCCGAACCTCACCATTGAGCAGGTGAGAATTGAACGACGGTTAAACGAAGAAATACGCGCAAGAGGAAACACGATGAACACGGCGGCAAACAAAGACAGGCAGTGGAGAAAGGCAGACGGATCGAAGATCGAGCCCAAGCTCTCACCTGCCGTCTTACAATCGGATCCCCGGCAGGCCTGCCTATTTCGAGATGGTCCCAATGCCGCAATTCCCGGCCATATGGGAAACCGTACTACCAAGTTTTCTCTTTTCGCGCAGGGCTTGGAACTGGACGGAACGGCCCCCGCCGAAAGAGCTATGCAATTCATGCATAGGCTTTGCATCCCCGAGGGGCCGAATTCGGGCAAGCCTGTTTCGCTGGCCCCCTTCCAGTGCCAGTTCATCGAAGGAGCATTGGCGCAAGAAACCGCAACTGCCGTTCTCAGCATCGGGCGAGGGAACGGAAAGTCCGCGATCACCGCTGGCCTTGGCCTCGGCGGCCTCCTCGGGATCTGGGATCACCAACCCCGCCGCGAGATCATCGCTGCGGCGCGCACGCGAGATCAGGGCCGGATCATCTGGGACTTTGTGGCGGGCTTCTGCCAATCGCTTCCGAAAGACATTCAAAGCCAACTGATCTTCCGCAGGCAACCCCGGCTTGAAATCGAGTACGAGGGCGATGGAGGAGGCCACATCCTGCGCGTTATCGCTGCGGACGGCAAATCCGCCCTCGGCGGCGCGCCAACTATCGTGATCTTGGACGAGCGCGGTCACTGGGCGCTGGATCGCGGCGACGAGCTGGAACATGCGCTTTTGTCTGGCCTTGGCAAACGCGGCGGCCGGGCCTTCTTGATCAGCACCTCGGCGGCCGACGACACGCACCCCTTTTCACGCTGGATCGATGATCCGGCACCCGGCACCTATGTGCAGGAACACCGCCCGCCCCCCGGCCTTCCGGCCGACGATCCCGACAGTCTTTTGATTGCCAATCCCGGCGCACCTCATGGCATTGGCGGCTCGCTTGATTGGCTCGAGGCACAAGCCGCGCGGGCAATTGCGCGCGGCGGGTCCAGCCTCTCTACTTTCCGCCTCTACAACCGCAATGAACGAGTTTCTGGCGAAGCTCGAGACATGCTGATCACACTGGACGAATGGCTTGCCTGCGAAGCGTCCGACCTTCCACCCCGCGAAGGGGGATGCGTCATTGGGATCGACCTTGGAGGTTCGGCGTCGATGACCGCCGCCGCGTTTTACTGGCCTGCGACCGGCCGCCTTGAAGCCCTCGGCACCTTCCCAAGCGCCCCTACCCTACTTGACCGGGGGCAAGCGGATGGCGTGGCTGGGCGCTACGTCGAGATGGAAGAGCGTGGCGAGTTGACCACTCTGGGCGACAAAACAGTTCCGGTAGCACCTTGGTTGGTCGAGGTAATGCGGCACGTCCAAGATGAGCAGATCGCCGCGATCACCATGGACCGTTACAAACAAGCCGAGCTGGGCGAGGCGATCAGTCGGGCCGGTATCCGCGCGCCGCTGGTGTTCAGAGGCCAAGGCTTTAGGGACGGTGGCGAAGACGCCGAACGGTTTCGGCGCGCTGCTTTTGACGGGATGGTAATGGCCAAACCGTCGCTGCTGCTGCGCTCGGCATTCGCTGACACCGTGTGCCTGCGCGACCCCGCCAACAACATCAAAATTGCCAAAGCGCGGTCTACGGGCCGGATAGATGCGGCTGCGGCGTCGGTACTGGCAGTCGCTCAAGGCGCGCGGATTGCGGCTCTACCTCAGAAGAAAGCGAGGATGCTGTGGGTTTGAGAAAAGAGCACCAGCGGCACTCTCAGAAGGTCACGCGCACCAAGCGTTGGAAAGTCCTCCGCGTCGAGATCCTCGAGCGTGACCGCTACCGCTGCAAGTCCTGTGGCTGCGGCGGACGGCTCGAGGTGGACCATATCAAACCGGTCAGGACACATCCCGAGCTGTCGTACAGCCCACCGAACCTGCAAGCCCTTTGCCCGTCCTGCCACACGCGCAAGACGCGGATCGAGTGCGGCCACCCGCCGCCCCGAGAAGACCGCCAAGACTGGCGGCAAGCAGTCGAGGCGCTCGAGCGTCCCGACAAGAACCTCAAGAGCAGAAAGGAAAACACATGCTCGAAAGTGTGAAGATCGCCCGGCGTCAGTCGGAAATCCGCCAAAGCCTTGCCGAACTGGCAGGCAAGGAAACCCCATCTGACGATGAAATCCGTCAGATGGACACGCTGGATCGGGAATACCGTTCCAACGAAACCCGCTACCGCGCATCCCTGATCGCGGAGGACACCGAACGCCGTGATGCCGGGTCCGAACTGGAAACCCGTTCTGCCCAGGAATGGGCCGACCTCATGGCGGGGTTTGAGCTGCGCCAGGTCGCGCTTGCCCTGGACGAAGGGCGGCAACTGGACGGCCAGACCGCCGAAATTGTGACCGAGCTGCGCAGCGCAGGCGGCTTCCGGGGCATTCCGGTGCCGTGGCAGGCGCTTGAAACCCGCGCCGGTGAGACTGTCGCCAGCGGCACGCCCAACCCGACCCAGACCCGCCCGATCATCGACCGGCTGTTTCCCGACAGCGTGGCCGCGCGCATGGGGGCGCAGATGATCAGCATCGACGCGGGCGCTGTGGAATGGCCGGTGACCACCTCGGCCGTCACCGCAGGTTGGGCGGATGGCGAGACGGCCAACGTGGCAGGCCCGACCACTTACGCCACGACCGACCGGGCCATGTCACCGGACCACAACCTCGGCATTCAGATGCGCATCACCCGCAAGACCCTGAAACAGTCCGGCGCTGCGCTGGAACAGGCGGTGCGGCGCGACATGAGCGGCGCCATGGGCGCGGCGATGGATCAGGCGGCGTTCCTCGGCACCGGGGCCAACGGCCAGCCGCTCGGCGTCATCACCGGCGCGGCAACCTACGGCATCACGTCCACGGCGGTGGATGCGCTGGCGAGCTGGGGCGCGTTCCGCTCGGCTGTCACCCGGTTTATGACCGCCAATGCTGCCGGTTCGCCGGACGCGGTGCGGGCACTGATCCGGCCCGAGCTTTGGGACTACCTCGACAGCGTTCTGATCAGCGGCACCGCCGTGTCGGAATGGGATCGCTTGGTCAAGAACCTGCCTTCGGGCAATATTGCTATGACCAACAACGCCATTGCCGCGCCGTTCGGCACGCCTTCAGCAACTTCGGCGCTGCTGACCACAGCCGCGGGCGGCGTGGCCCCGATCTTTATCGGCGCATGGGGCGCGGTGGACATGATCCGCGATCCCTACAGCGATGCCCAGTCCGGCGGGCTGCGGATCACCGCTCTTGCGACCATGGACGTGACCGTTGCGCGCCCGGCCCAGCTTGAACTGCTGACCGGCCTGGAACTGGAAGCCTGATGCTCTGGGGCGCGCATATCGGCAGCCTTGAGCTGCGCACCGAGGGCGGGGAAACCCGCCTTCGGGCAACCTTCCCTTATGGCCGGGAAACCGTACTGGCGGAGGGCATCGGCAGGCGAGGTGAACGCCGCGAGGTGATCGCCGCCCGCGCCTTTGCGGATCGCATCGACGGCGGAGAGGATATTCACTTTCTGGCCGGCCATGACTTCAACAAGCCCTTGGCGTCCCGCTCCGCAGGCACGCTGACCCTGTCGGAAACGGACGACGCCCTGACCGTTGACGCGCAGATCAGCGCCGACATGGCGCAGGTGTCCTACGTCCGCGACTTCCTGTCCGCCCATGCCGCCGGTCTGGTGCGTGGCCTGTCGCCGGGGTTCCGGGTTCGGCCCGGTGGCGAGACGGTGGAGGAACGCGGCAAGGCGGTCCTGCGCACCATCCGGGCGGCGGACCTGATCGAAATCAGCGCCGTCACCAAACCGGCCTATCCGGCGGCGCAGATCGAGGCGCGGGACTGGGCGACCACCCCCGAGGTGCGCCGGATCAATCTGGCCTACAACAACCTGTCCCGGTGGAGGTGACACCATGTTCGGATGGCTGAAAACCAAACTGCGCCCGATCGACACCCCGCTAGAGGAACGGTCCAGCGGCGCAGGCTATACCGCCCAGGTCATGGCGGCGCGGGACAGCTTTATCAGCGGGCGGCGCGGCGTGGCCGAACTGACCGCCACGGTGCAAAGCTGTGTCTCCCTCTGGGAAGGCGGCTTTGCCATGGCGGACGTTGACGGCACCGACCTCCTGACCCGGCAAGCCATGGCGATGATCGCCCGCGCCGTCGCGCTCAATGGCGAAGCTGTGTTCCTGATCAGCGACATGGGGCTTGTCCCGGCAAACGACTGGGACGTCACCACGCGCGACGGCAGGCCGCGCGCCTATCGCCTGTCCATCCCCGAGGCGGGCGGCGGACGCACTGTGACCGCCCTTGCCGCCGAAGTGCTGCACCTGCGGATCGGCTCTGACGTGCTGACGCCATGGATCGGCACCGCGCCGCTGCGGCGATCCAGCCTAACCGGGGCCATGCTGCACGCGGTGGAATCGGCGCTTGGCGAGACCTTCGAGAACGCGCCTCTGGGATCGCTGATCGTGCCCTTGCCCGACACCGGGGCCGAAGACATGGCCACCATGCGGCACGCCTTCAAAGGGCGGCGCGGGTCAACCCTTGTAGTCGAAGGTGTCGCCCAGGCGACGGCGGCGGGCATGAATCCGCAGATCGGCCAAAAGCCGGACCAACTGTCACCGGACCTGTCCAAAAGCATGACGGCTGAGACGCTGGCAGCGGCGCGCGAAGGCATCCTTATGGCCTATGGCGTCCTGCCGTCTCTGGTCAATCGGGCGGCAACCGGCCCGGCGGTGCGAGAGGCACAGCGCCAACTGGCGATCTGGACCTTGCAGCCCATCGCCGCCCTGCTGGCGGATGAGGCTGCGGCCAAGCTGGGCGCGCCGGTCCAGATCGACACCATCCGCCCTCTGCAAGCCTTCGACGCAGGCGGACGCGCCCGCGCCCTGTCCGCGATCATCAAGACGCTGGCAGAAGCGAAAGAGGCGGGCATACCGCCTGCTGACGTGTCCGGGGCCATGCGCATGGTGGATTGGAAGGAATAAGGCAAGGATCGCCTTGGGCATTGAAAGGCCCTAAAGCAGCCCGGATCAGTCGGTAAGTGCCGGAACAACCCCGACAGCGCGCGGCCCGTTTGTTTCATGCGGGCGCGGCGCGCAACCTATCCAATTGAGAGCAACCCAATCAATGCACCTACAAGCCCAGTGATCGAACCAATAATTGTCGCTGCAAGCATCACCCAACGCGAGACCACTTCAAATCTCCGCGCTTTAGTTTCATGAATCACTTTCTCAAGCTCATGTACACCAAAACGGTTCAGGAAGCGGCGGTGGGTCAACTCCGAAACATTCTCCCAGTAGGAACCTTCAGGCTCAAGTCCTATGTAGGTGGGAGAAGGGTAAGGGATACCCAGTCTTGCACAATTTGCGATTGTAATTCTAGATACTGCGTAGGAGTAGTCCTCATAGGCTAATCGCATTTCGTCGGCGTCTACGCCGTCGCGTTCGTACTCATCGACCGCCCTACGCAATTGTCGCTTGGCTTTTCCAGCTTCAATTCGCCACCGAAATATTTTTCCAAAAGACATTATTTCCTCAACCTCACACCGGCGCCGCCACCGTTTTCTGAGATGAACTCCACCCCGGCGGCTTCGAGGGCAGCGCGGATAGCGGCGATAGTATCTGCTGCGACAGTATCGGCGTCCGTTTCTGCCCGGCGAATTGTCTTTGTTGTCTTCCCGGTGAGCCCGGCGACGTCTGCTTGTGACAGCCCCAGAATTGCCCGAGCCGCGCGAAGTTGGTCAGGTGTCGTCATTATTCCTTGTCCGCTTTCGGACAATCTGATATGTCCCATAACGGACAATACCACATCTGGAGACCATGACAATGACCGAAGACCGCGCCTGCGCGAACAGCACCGCTTTGACCTGGGACCGCCTCGAGCAAATCCACCAGCTCGCCATCGTCGCCCAAGCGGCTCTTAACACGAACCTGACAACACCGCACATCGACAAGGCTGTGGCGGAGCTGCTGGGGCTGATCGCTGATTTGAGTGCGACGGCGGCGGATCATGCGCTGCTCGAGGCCAAAAAACCTCTTAGTGCCCATTGACACAAGTGCTCCTTTGAGCACATTTAAAGATAAGTGCTCAAAGGAAGGTGTTTTGATGGAGCTCACGCAGAAAATAAGGTTCTCGACGGTTGCTCAAGCTATTGACCTTACACCAAAGGCCTTTCGCAATTGGTTGCAGCGCTATGAGCTGCACTTGGTCAGTGACCATAAGACAAAGGGCTGGACTGACTTCGCCCTAGCGGACGTCGCGGTACTCGCACTAACGAGGGAAATGGTCCGGTGGGGCGTTGGCGTCGAGGCTGCAAATAAGCACGCATACGATTACTTAGTGCTGTGCGCTGGACCACTCTTTCAGTATCGCAGCGCTCCGCCAGAGGCCTTGCTTGCACTATTGGATGGAAGGCAATTCTGCGTTGCTTATAGGCCCGGCACGGAAGATCTCTACCTCTTTGCAGAGCCTTTGAGACAAGAGCAGCCCGTCACCCAGACTGACTTCGAAGCGGCCCTTTGGGTTACGCCGATGTTGGTGGTTTCAGATGCTTTTGACCGCATTCCTGGCCACCGCGAAAGGAGGGCTGACAGATGACCGATCTCGACAAAAGCTACGTTCTAGAAGCATTCGATCAGTTCGCAGTCAGTGAACGCAAGGTAAAAGCCACTCTGGGCATTTCGAAGCGCGATATTAACAAAGGCATCACGAACGGCACGTTCCCGTTGCCGGTTGAGCTACCTCCCGAAATTCGGACACTGACATAAGCTATGATTTGCAGTCTGCTGATCTTCGACGAGAAGGAGATCA
>NZ_JBLXFB010000017.1:84133-98654 GCF_048262615.1 Antarctobacter sp. | reverse complement strand
CGTCGGACGTGAAGCTGGACCTTTCCATGCGGATCGTGCGCCACGGAGACCGCGCCAAGGTGGCATTTGCCGCTGAGGTGTCTGTAGTCGCGGCCATGCCGTGCGCAGTGGATGGGTGTGCGTCAACGGTCGGGATTGTATGAGCGGAGGACCCGAGCGAAGAACATGACGAAGACACTTTTCGAGGAAGTCAGGAGCGAACAGAACATTTTCGCAGCTTGGCGGCATGTCAAGAAAAGCGCGTTGACCTCTGGCAACGCTGACATTCGCGGCAAAGCCTCCGAGTTCGAGTATGCTCATCAACGGCACCTAAGGCGAATTATCCGTCAACTGCGAACTGGCAAGCTTTCCTTTGATCCCGTTGAGGGCATTTTGAAGGACAAGCGCAAGCGCCTTGCGGCAAAGAAAGACCCAAGGCCAATCGCAATATCCACCATTCAGAACCGTGTGGTGCAGCGGGCAATCCTACAGGTCTTACAGCCAAGGCAAGCGCGTGACCTACGCGACCCAGACACACGGTTCGAGACTAAGCGCGATGATAGGCTTGGTCGCATCAATGACGTTAATCGGTCCAAGTATGGTGTTGGAGGCCTGATTTACCCGTATGGAGGTGTCCGCCCCGCAATTGAGACCATCATGGCGGCCATCGATGGTGGCGCGAAGTTCTACTTCCAATCTGACATCCGTGCCTTCTTCACGAGAATTCCGACAGACAAGGTGGTTGCCTTTGTTCTGCGCGAAACCGGAGACGAAGCGCTTGTTGAGCTTTTCACTAAGGCCCTTGAGGTTCACTTAGGAAATGAAGCCGATCTTGTCGGGTACACTCACCTCTTCCCGAAAGGTGGCATCGGCGTTGCTCAAGGTTCTTCCCTATCAGCGTTCGCCGGCAACGTATTGCTCTACGAAATGGATCAGCAGTTGAACGCGATGGGCGTGACGGCGGTGAGATACATCGACGACATTCTCATGGTCGGAGCCGATCAGGCGTCAATTGACGCAGCCAAAGCGCACGCTGAGCAGACCTTGACCGACTTTGGTTTTGGCCTCTACACACCGTCAGACGGACCTGACAAGGCAGCGCAGGGAGAGTGTAGCAAGGCCATCAATTTCCTTGGCTGCAAGCTTCAGCCCAAGCGATGCGTTCCAAGCGGGAAATCGATAGACAACATGAAGGATGGGGTTCGGCAGACGCTTGCGTCCTCTAAGTCCGCGATCAAGGAGGCGCTAAGCAAAGGCAGCAACTTGAGTTCCAAGTACTCGCAGAGCGCCACATTGGATGCCTTGGGAAGACGTGTATATGGGTGGCAAATGTCCTTCGCGTTTTGCAATCAACGCCAACCTTTCGAACACCTCGACACCTTCATCTCTGAGCAGGTCGCGGACTATCACGGCTTTATCGTCCGTAAGCTGGGGAAGGCCGATTCAAAGGTCAAGGCGATGATACTTGGCGTCCCTTCCACCGCCTCAATGTTCGACCTTTCAAGGGAGAAGGCAACGAAGTAAGCGTCATAATTCCCGCGGTCGATCTGTCCGCTTGCTGCTTCGTGGACGTACGCGCCAGATGCACCGACAGACGTCGCCTCAGAACCCTTCCAAATAGTCAGATCGCTTCAACTCTTCCCATATCGTCTGTTGAGCTTCTTCAAGTTGCTCCTTCAGTATGCCGTGGTCATAGGCGGAACTCGATGAGCGGGGACCGGACCAACCTCCCAGATCGTTGATGTCGGCTTCATTGACGCGTGCTCGTCGAGCGACCGTTCGCCATGTGTGTCTGGTGGAGTGAAGAGACAGGCGGTGATCTGTTTCAGGCCCGAGGACCTTGCGACGGAAGCGTGTGAACCACTGAGAGACAGCCGCAGCCTTACCTGAGGACCCTCTGATAGGCCACTCAGGGAAGATCCGGCCCGATGGGTCATTGAGGGTGACACGTCGCTGTAGGAGCGCTCTGGCGTCTGCTGGGACAGGCACATACCGCAGTGCATTGCTGGTTTTGCCGTGGGTCAAATAGAACCCCGATCCGTCTCCCTCAGTGTGGTCGAGAGTGATTGTGGCCAGTTCATCGGCCCGACAGCCGGTAACAATCGCAAGGCGGATCAGGTCGCCTTTGTGCGTGCCAGATGGGACTGCCTGCAGGAGCTTCGAAAACTCGTGAGGTGTGAAATCTGACCGTTTCGGCTTGTCGGACCTTGATGCGCGAGGCACCGACTTTTGAAATATCCACGGGTTCTTATATCGCGCCATGGTGATCCGCCGTTCGACGGCCCAAGCCCAGAACTGCGTAAGAAGCGTAATGTTCTTCGACACTGTCTTGTGAGACATGCCCAATGGGGAGCGGGGAGATTTCAGTTCTGGCAGGTATTCGTCGCGAAAGGCACGGGCCGAATTTGGGGTCACGTCCTCCATACAGGCAATGTTTTGATGGTCCTCAAGAAAAGACCGGAGGTGACCTACGGCTGTCTTTAGGTTGCCCACAGTGGTCAATGCGAGCGGCTTGAAATTGCGGCGATTGCCGGGGCTACGCTCTTCGATGTAGCGGTCCAAGGCCGTCGTGATCGGGTAGCCTTTGCCGAGCGCAACACGGTTGAAACTCCTGAGTTGGGCTTCAGGCACGCCCCGCTCTGCCGCTTTCTCAAGTTGGTCGGAGAGGACCAGTTCGATCCCTTGTTCTTCGCTGTCGTCGTTGGCGATCACTTCTCGCCATTCTTCTGCAGAGCTAAGGCTGAAACGGCCTTCGTCGGACAATTCAGCAACGGCTTTGCGTATCTCACCTAGGGCAATATCACGTCGTTTACGGGCCTCGACAGGGTGGCGAGTGCCCAAGCCCTTGATGAGCGTTTTCCGACACAGCTTACCAGTCAATGGGTTTGGCTTCCCGATCAATTCTGGAGGCGTCACCATATAAAAAACCCAACCTGTGCCGGGACCACGTGGTTGTTTGAGGTAGTCCATGTCCAATGCCTTCTTCGTGTGGTCCATTTTGGACAACGGCTTCTTGGACATCGTGCTATTTTCCTCTTTGTCATCAAAGACTTGGAAGAAATGGCGGAGAGACAGGGATTCGAACCCTGGGTAGGCTTGCACCCACAACGGTTTTCGAGACCGCCCCGTTCGACCACTCCGGCACCTCTCCGCGGGGGTCTTGGTAGCGGGGCGTTTAGCCAATTCGAACGCCATGCGCAACAGAGAAAAGGCAGCTTCTTTGTGCCCCGCCCGCTTTCCCGGTTGTGCCGTGGCGACAACGGGCGCGAGACCGCCGGTTCACACGCAGGACGGTTGTTGTGGAGCCACGTGTGCCCTAATTGTTGTCCTGACCAGTCATCTGTGAGGACCCCATGGACCAAATCTCTCCGCTTTCTACGGCTGTCGCGGCCCGGCGCCTTGTGGTGGGGGTCTTGGCCCTGCTGACCTGGCTTGTGGTTGCGGTCCCGGCGCGGGCCGACAAGGTGGACGAGCTCTTGGACGCTTTGCAGGTCGACTCGATGCTGGGCATAATGCGAACCGAGGGCATGTCTTTTGGCGGCGAGCTTGCGGGCGATATGCTGCCGGGGGGCAGTTCCGCGCCATGGGAAAGCTTGTTGTCGCAGATTTACGACCCGGAAAAAATGCATACCGTTGTCCGGACGGGGTTTTCCGGGGCCATCGCCGACACCGATCCGGAACCGCTGATCGCCTTTTTCTCATCTGATCTTGGTCGCCGCATAGTCGAGCTTGAACTGGCCGCCCGCGAGGCCATGATCGACGACGCCGTCGAAGAGGCGGCGCGCCAGTCCTACCGCGAGATCAAGGACAACGAAGGCCCGCGGCTGGACCAGATCCGCCGCTTTGTCGAGGTCAACGACCTGCTGGAGGCCAATGTGACCGGCGCTTTGAACGCCTCGTTCAAGTTCTATTCCGGGTTGGTGGACGGCGGCGGGCTGCAACTGTCTGAAGGGGATATCCTGTCGGACGTCTGGTCGCAGGAAAAGGAAACCCGCGAGGACACGCGCGAATGGCTTTATGCCTTTTTGTTGCTGGCCTATGAACCGTTGGAGGACGAGGAACTGGATGCGTATATCGCGCTGTCCGAGACAACGCAGGGCCGTGCCCTGAACCGCGCGCTGTTTGCCGGGTTCAACGCGATGTACGATGAGATTTCCTATGCGCTGGGGCTGGCCGCAGCACAGCAGATGCAACAGCAAGACCTGTAAGCGGGCAGAGGGGCGATCCACCGAATCCATTCGTGGCGGTCTGCCCCGGCGGCAACGGCGGCCCGGTCCTGCAACAGCCCCTTGACAAGGACAGGGCCCACAGACCATAAGCCGCCCACATGAAGGACGGGGCCTCGGCTCCGCCTTTTTGTTTTGTCAACGAACGCTCCGGAAGGGGCGCGCTGTTCGGGGCGGGGCATCGACCCCATGAACTCCTGCAAAGGGGCCAAAGAACGCGGCAGAAAAAGGAAAGACGCACCATGTTCGCGGTGATGAAGACCGGCGGCAAACAGTACAAGGTTCAGTCGGGCGATACGCTCCGGGTTGAAAAGCTGGCCGCAGACGCGGGTGAAACCGTGCAATTCAATGACATTCTCATGCTGGGCGGCGACACCACCGTTGTCGGCGCGCCGACCGTGGCCGGTGCCGCGGTGCAGGCCGAGGTGATCGATCAGGTGAAGGGCGAAAAGCTCATTCACTTCGTCAAGCGCCGTCGTAAGCATGGCTCGCAGCGCACCAAGGGCCACCGCCAGCAGTTGACGCTGGTCCGCGTGACCGACATCCTCGCAGAGGGTGGCGACAAGACTGGCGTCAAGGCCGCGATCGGTGCGGGCTCTGTGGCGACGGTTGCCGCTGCTCCGGCCCCGGCCGCAGCCCCTGCGGTTGAAACCGGCGACGACCTGACCCAAATCACAGGTGTCGGCCCCGCCGCCGCCAAGAAACTGGTCGAGGCAGGCATCACCACTTTCGCCGCGCTTGCCGCGGTCGATCCGGAAACCTTCGACGCCACCAAGGTCAAGCCTGAGTGGGTCGAACAGGCCAAGACTCTGGCCTAAGACAGTCAAGGAGAGACACAGATGGCACATAAAAAAGCTGGCGGCTCCTCCCGCAACGGACGCGACTCTGCCGGACGCCGCCTTGGCGTCAAACTCTACGGTGGCCAGTCCGCAATCCCCGGCAACATCATCGTGCGTCAGCGCGGCACCAAGTTCTGGCCGGGTGAAGGCGTGGGCATGGGCAAGGATCACACGATCTTTGCAACCGTCGAAGGCGGCGTGACCTTCCGCAAGGGCCTCAAGGGCCGCACGTTCATTTCGGTGCTGCCGGTGGCGGAAGCCGCAGAATAACGCCGAGTATAATGTCACGGAAGCGGACAGGGGATCGGCGACCGCGCCGGTCCCCTTGCCATTTTCCGGGTCCCGGATCGACCGCGTGGAAAATACGATGACCTGCAAGGCGCAGGTGCCGCCGATCCCGGCCGTTGCACAGGAGGAGAGTGCAGATGGTCCTTGATACCACCGACAACCAGCCGATCGTGGCCACCGAACGGTTCGACCTGCGTCCCGTTCGCCAGTCCGATATCGGGTTGATGGATCTTTATACCCGCGATGAACGGGTGGCGCGGATGACCACGTCGATTCCGCATCCCTTGCCGCCGGGCGCAACCGAAGCGTTTGTTACGCGCGCCACCGCGCCCGACCGGACAGAGGATGTCTGGGCGATGGACGCAACCAAGGTCGACGGCGCTGAACTGATGGGCCTGATCTCGCTGGAGCGGATGGACCGCAACCAGTCAGAGGTCGGCTATTGGGTGGCGCCGGCGTTCTGGAATACCGGGCTGGCCTCTGACGCGGTGCGCGCGCTGGTCGAGGCAAACCCGATGGGCAATGCCACCATGTTCGCCTCTGTCTTTCAGGACAACGCAGCCTCGGCGCGGGTGCTGGTGAACTGCGGGTTTGAATACATCGGCGATGCCGAAGCCTACTCTGTCGCCCGCCAGGCCAAGGTGCCGACATGGACCTACATTCGAAAACTGGGCTGATCGCGCCGGAGCGTCCGGTTCGGCGGCCTGTCCATACCGGGGGTGCTTGAGCGCCCCCGGAAACCCCGGTAAACCGCCGCCTGTCCCTCGCCGAAAGCGCATCCCATGAAGTTTCTCGATCTCTGCAAGGTTTACATTCGCTCCGGCGCAGGCGGCAACGGCTGCGTCAGTTTTCGGCGTGAGAAATTCATCGAATACGGCGGACCGGACGGCGGCGACGGCGGGCGCGGCGGATCGGTCTGGGTCGAGGCGGTTGATGGTCTGAACACGCTGATCGACTTTCGCTATCAGCAGCATTGGTTTGCGCAGAACGGCCAGTCGGGCCGGGGGCAAAACCGCACCGGTGCCGATGGCAACGACATCGTCCTACGGGTGCCGGTGGGGACCGAAATCCTTGAAGAGGATGAGGAAACGGTGATCGCCGACATCACCGAACTGGGCCAGCGCGTGCGGATTGCCAAAGGCGGCAATGGCGGCTGGGGCAACCTGCAATTCAAAAGCTCGACCAATCAGGGGCCGCGCAACGCCAATCCGGGGCAGGAGGGCGTTGAGCGGACGCTGTGGCTGCGGCTGAAGCTGATTGCCGATGTCGGCCTGCTGGGCCTGCCCAACGCGGGCAAGAGCACCTTTTTGTCGGTGACATCCAATGCCCGGCCCAAGATCGCGGATTATCCGTTTACCACGCTGCATCCCAACCTTGGGGTTGTGGCTATCGACAACACTGAATTTGTCGTGGCCGATATTCCCGGCCTGATCGAAGGCGCGCATGAGGGCAGGGGGCTGGGCGATATCTTTCTTGGTCACGTCGAACGCAGCGCCGTGTTGTTGCACCTGATCGACGGCACCTCAGGCAGCCTGATCGAGGATTACCAGACAATCTGCAATGAACTCGACGCCTATGGCGCGGGTCTGGCGGACAAGCCGCGCGTGACGGTTCTGAACAAGATCGACGCGCTGGATGATGAAGAGCGGGTTTTCCTCAAGGACGAACTGGAGGCCGCAGGGGCCAAGAATGTGATGCTGATGTCCGGTGCCACCAAGGAGGGCGTGACCGAGGTGCTGCGCGCCCTGCGCCCGCATGTCGAGGCGCGCCGCGCCGCCGACCGCCCGGCCCCGGAGGCCGAGGAGGAGGACGGTCAATGGCAGCCCTGACCACGGCGCGCCGCGTCGTCGTCAAAATCGGGTCGGCGCTGTTGGTGGATCGCACCAGTGGCGATTTGCGCACCGATTGGCTGACCTCCATCGCCGAAGACATTGCCGTTCTGAAACGCCGTGGCGCAGATGTGGTGCTGGTGTCGTCCGGCTCCATCGCGCTGGGGCGGGGCATTCTGGGTCTGCCGTCCAGCGTGCTGCCGCTGGAACAATCGCAGGCCGCTGCTGCCGTGGGCCAAATCCGTCTGGCCCGCGCGTGGCAAGAGGCGCTGGCCCCGCACGGTCTGATCACCGCGCAGGTGCTGGTAACGCTGGAAGACAGCGCCGACCGCCGCCGCTACCTGAACTCACGCGCGACGCTGGAAACCTTGCTGGGCTTTGGCGTGGTGCCTATCGTCAATGAAAACGACACCGTCGCCACCGATGAGATCCGCTATGGCGACAATGATCGGCTGGCGGCGCAGGTGGCAGTGACCGTGGGGGCGGATCTGCTGGTGCTGTTGTCGGATGTGGACGGGCTTTATACCGGCAACCCGACCACCGACCCTGCCGCGCAACGGATTGCGGTGATTGACGAAATCACGCCCGAGATTGAGGGAATGGCCGGTGACGCCGGGTCGGGCCTGTCCAAGGGCGGGATGAAAACCAAGGTGATGGCGGCGAAGACTGCCACCGCCTCTGGCTGTGCGATGATCATCAGCCACGGGGCCGAGTTGCACCCGTTGAAGCGCCTGACCGATGGCGCGCCGTCAACCCTGTTTACGCCGCAACTGGACCCGCACGCGGCGCGCAAACGCTGGATCGCGGCGATGAAACCGCAGGGCACCCTGCGCGTGGATGAGGGCGCGGCGCGGGCGCTTGCCTCTGGCAAGTCGCTGCTGCCTGCGGGGCTGCGCGCGGTCGAGGGCGATTTTGGCCGTGGCGATCCGGTGACCATCCGCAGCCTCACCGGCAAGACGCTGGGTCAGGGCCTGACCCGCTACACAGCCGAAGAGGCGCGCGCCATCGCCGGGCACCACAGCCGCGAGATCGAGGCCATCCTTGGCTATCCGGGCCGCGCCGTTTTGATCCACCGCGATGACATGGCGGTGTGATCGCACGCTTTGACGCCTGCGTTTCTTCTCTCTAGACATACGCTCAATCAACCTAGGCCAGAGGGTTCTTGCGATGAAAGATCTCGAAAACATACCCGCCCTGATGCACGACATTGGCGAAAAGGCCCGTGCGGCCGCCGCGGAACTGGCCTTTGCCCCAGCCGAGCAAAAGCGCAAGGCGCTTGAAATCGCTGCCGACACCGTCTGGGCGTCGCGCGCGCAGATCATCGAGGCGAATGCCCGTGATCTGGATTATGGCCGCCAAAAGGACCTGTCGAAGGCGATGATGGACCGGCTGATGCTGGATGAGACGCGCATTCAGGGCATCTGTGACAGCCTGCGCTCTGTCGCGGCGCAGGACGATCCTGTGGGGCAGGTGATTGCCGAGTGGGACCGGCCCACGGGGCTGCACATCCAGCGCGTCCGCACGCCCCTTGGCGTTGTCGGCGTGATCTACGAGTCGCGGCCCAACGTCACGGCGGATGCGGGTGCGCTCTGCCTCAAGGCCGGGAACGCGGTGATCCTGCGCGGCGGATCGGAAAGCTTTCATTCCTCCGGCGCGATCCATGCCTGCCTTGTCGAGGGGCTGCGCGCGGCGGGTCTGCCGGAGGCCGCGATCCAGCTGGTGCCGACACGGGACCGCGCGGCGGTCAGCGAGATGCTGAAGATGACCGACAGCATCGACGTGATCGTGCCGCGGGGCGGCAAGGGTCTGGTGGGGCTGGTGCAGCGTGAGGCGCGGGTGCCGGTCTTTGCCCATCTCGAAGGTATCGTACACATTTACATCGACAAGGACGCCGATCCGGTCAAGGCGCTGTCTGTTGTCAAGAACGCCAAGACCCGGCGCACCGGCATCTGTGGGGCCGCTGAATGCCTGCTGATCCACCGCGACGTGGCCGAGACCATCGGGCAGGGCGTGATCCGCGCGCTGCTGGAGGCGGATGTCGAGGTGCGGGCGGATGCCGAGTTGCAGGTGATCGCCGGAACCGTTCCGGCAAAGTCCGAAGACTGGGGGCACGAATACCTCGACAGCATTATCGCCGCGCGGGTCGTGGACGATATCGACGCCGCCATCGCGCATATTCGCCGGTACGGCTCGAACCACACCGACTGTATCCTGACCGAGGATGACGCCGCCGCTGCGCGGTTCTTTGAGCGGCTCGATTCGGCAATTCTGATGCGCAATGCCTCGACCCAGTTTGCCGATGGCGGTGAGTTCGGTATGGGCGCAGAAATCGGCATCGCCACGGGTAAGATGCACGCGCGCGGACCGGTGGGTGCCGAACAACTGACCAGCTTCAAATATCTGGTGACAGGGGATGGCACCGTCCGGGCCTAGGCCCGGACGCAATCGCATTGCGACGGATGGGGCCTGCGCGGTCGGGTCAGGCGATCTTGAGGATGATCGTCTCATCCCGCACCATTGCATATACCTTGTGCCCCGCCGCCTCGGCCAGAATCGGCAACAGGACAAATTGCACACGGTTGGCGGCGGGATCGTCCAGCGCTCCGCTGCCGTTCAGGTGATCCCATAGCGGTTGGTCTATCGACAGTCGGGGGCCAGAGGCGCTGAGCGCCCAGCCCGCGGCGTCACGGTCAAAGCGGATCGTGCCGCCACCGGGCAGCGCGCTTTCGCAACAAAGATAGGCAAGAAACGCCAGTTGCACCTCGATCCGGGGCAGGTCGTCCTGCGGCATCCAGTCAGCGCGCAGCTTGCCGCCCTTGCCAAGCGCTGTCAGGGTGGACATGACCTCACGGCGGCCCATCATGTGTTGCTGGCTGGCCTGACCAAAGGCGACCCGGAAAAAGCGGATGCGCGCCGCGGCGCTTTCGCAGCTTTCCTGGATCAGCGCCATTTCCGGGCTGGTGTCTGCGGGTCCCGAAAGGGCGATCAGTTCCAGTCCGTTCTGGATGGCGCCGATGGGGCTGATAAGGTCGTGGCACAGGCGCGACCCGACAAGAGCGGCAAGATTGGCGCGGGGCTCGGACATGTCTGGCTCCGTTCTGGAGGGAATAGGAATGGCAGATCTCAACTCTTTACTCGAACCGGGGATGCTGGTCCGTCATCCGGATCAGCCCGATTGGGGCACCGGCCAGGTACAGTCAAACATCGGCGGCCGGATCACCGTGAATTTCCGCGAAGAGGGCAAAGTCGTGATCGACGGTGCGCGGGTCACTCTCCTCCCGGTGTTTGATGGTTAACGTATTCCTACACAGGTTTAGGAATGGTTAACCAGTGTCGCACTAACACGGGAAACATTGCACTCCAACGGCGGCTTGCCTATGACCACCAGACATCATGCGGCCACGCGCGGGGGACAAAAGTGTGACAGAGGCCTTCACGGTCCGGCTCGCGGAAAACGACGACGACATCAAGGCTGCGCAGCGCCTGCGCTATGAGGTCTTCGTGGCCGAACTGGGCGGCGACGGGGCCTTGGTCGATCATGAGGCGCGGCTGGAACGGGACCGGTTCGATCCGTTTTTCGACCATCTGCTGATTTGCGACAACCTGCGCGGCGATGCTGTTGTCGGGGTCTACCGCGTTCTGCGTGAGGATCAGGCCAAGGCCGCAGGGCAATTCTATTCCGAGGATGAATACGACCTGACCGCGCTCAAGAGCAGCGGGCGTCGCCTTCTGGAACTTGGCCGCTCCTGTCTGCACCGCGATTACCGGGGCGGGCCTGCGATGTTCCATCTCTGGCAAGGACTGGGCAGCTACGTCCGGGACCACGGCATCGAGGTGCTGTTCGGCGTGGCCAGCTTTCACGGCATCGACGTGGCCAAACTGGCCGAACCGCTGTCTCTGCTGCATCACCGCCATTTGTCCCCGGCGGAACTGCGCCCGCGCGCCCGTCTGTTTCAATCCATGGACCTGATGTCAGAGGACCAGATCGACCGCCGCCGCGCCATGTTGCAGGTGCCCGCGCTGATCAAGGCCTATCTGCGGTTGGGGGGCTGCGTGGGCGACGGGGCCTTTATCGATCGCGATTTCAATACGGTAGACGTCTGCCTTGTGATGGACACAGAGCGGATGAACGACCGCCAGCGCGCGCGCTATACCCAAGAGCGCGCTCTGTGAGGCAGGCATGAGTCAGACTTGGGACGGCGCCGATCCGCCCGACTGGCCGCCCATCGGCGTCATGGGCTGGCTGCGGATCGCCCTGCGGGCGCCGCTCATGGTGGTGGTGATCTTCGGTTGTCTGGGCCTTTTGTTGCTGGCTCGGCTGATAGAGCGGCCATTGTTTGGCGCGCGCCGTCCGGTGACGCCCCTGATCACCCAGTGTGTCTGTCGCACGGTTCTGTTGATCATGGGATTGCCGGTAGAGGTGCGGGGCCAGCGCATGACGGGCGCGGGCGCTGTGGTGGCCAATCACACCTCATGGCTGGATATTTTTGTGCTCAACAGCCGCAAGACGATCTATTTCGTCTCCAAGGCAGAGGTCTCTGGCTGGCCGGGGATCGGCTGGCTTGCGCGGGCGACCGGGACGGTGTTCATCAACCGCGACCCGCGAGAGGCGCAGTCGCAGACCCAGCTGTTCGAGGAACGTCTGCTGCACGGTCATCGCCTGCTGTTTTTCCCCGAGGGGACCTCGACCGACGGTCTGCGGGTGCTGCCGTTCAAGACAACGCTGTTTGCCGCGTTCTATTCCGAACGGCTGCACCATGCCATGCAGATCCAGCCGGTGAGCGTGGTCTACCACGCGCCGCCGGGTGTGCCTGCGTGCTTTTATGGCTGGTGGGGCGATATGGAGTTTGGCGCGTCCCTGTTGCGGGTGCTGGCGCAGGTGCGGCAAGGGCGCGTAGTTCTGATCTATCATCCGGCTGTGCGGGTGGATGACTATGCCAATCGCAAAAGCGTTGCGCGGGCACTGGAGTCTCAGGTCAGGGCCGGCCATGAGGCCGAACTGGGGCCGCTTGGCCCCGCGTGACCCCATACGCGACGTCAGCCGCGCATGGCCTGTTCGAACTGCTTCAACGTTGCGGCCGGATCGTCGGTCGACCAGATTTCTTCGCCAATCGAAAAGAAATCGGTGATCGGCGACAGTTGGGTGATGAGATCGGCGGTCAATCCGCCCTCGGCCACCACGGGCAGTTCGATCATCTCTGTCCACCAGCTGAAAAGCTCGGGGTCGGCCAATGCGCCATCATCCAATGCGCCGGACACGGGTCCGAAGGACACATAGTCCGCACCGCCCTCGGCGGCGGACATCCCGTCGTGCCGGGACTGGCGGCAATAAGCCCCGACAATGGCGTCCGGGCCCAGAGTCTTGCGGGCGAATCGGACAGAGCGTGCGCCATCAAGCAGATGCACACCGTCCAGACCCAGACGTTCGGCCATGACCACATGGGTGTCGATCACCAGGGCCACGTCGACCTTGTGCGCCACCTCGCGGACCGCATCGGCGGCGCGCAGCAGGCGATCCTCATCGCGGGTCGCCAGGCTGAGGCGCAGGCAGGCGACATCAACCTCACCCACAACGCGCGCCAATTGGCCGGGAAAGCTGCCGAGGTCGAACTCAGGCGGTGTCACAAGGTAGATCTGCGGGGCATCCCGGTCTTCGGTCGTCATGGCGCTCTCCTGGTCCGAACGCTCTCATAACGCGGGTCTGCGCCCTTTGCACCTGCGTTTTTCGCATGTCGGGCGGGCTTGCCCCCGGCGCTTCGGGGCAGTACCCCTCCGCCGATCTTCAGGAGGGTTCCATGGCGACTGACAGACCGCAACCGGCCTTTGTGCTGGTCCGGCCCCAGATGGGCGAGAATATCGGCGCGGCGGCGCGGGCAATGTGGAACTTTGGGCTGGACCGGATGCGGGTCGTGGGGCCACGCGACGGCTGGCCCAACCCCAAGGCGGTGGCGATGGCCTCTGGTGCGGGGCGGTTGCTGGATGAGGCGATCCACACCGACACTCTGGCCGAGGCGTTGTCCGACAGTCATTTCGTCTTCGCCACCACGGCGCGGTCGCGCGATCTGACCAAGACGGTCTATGAGCCGCGCGAAGCCATGGCAGAGGCGGCGCGTCGAATCGCACAGGGTCAAAGGGTGTCGGTCATGTTCGGGCCGGAACGGGCCGGGCTGGAAAATGAGGACGTGGCGCAGGCAAACGCGATCATCACGGTGCCGGTGAACCCCGAATTTTACTCGCTGAACCTCGCGCAATGTGTGCTGTTGACCGCCTATGAATGGCAACGCGCCACCGCTGAAATCGCGCCGGTGACCGAAACGCTGGCTGGCACCGAGGTGGCCGAGGCCCATGAGGTCGAACATCTGGCCCGCCACTATGAGGACCGGCTGGACGAGGCGGGTTTCTTTTTCCCCGAAACCAAGGCCGAGGGGATGAAAACCAACCTGCGCAACATGTGGTCGCGCCTGCCGCTGACCCGTGCGGATGTGCAGATGCTGCACGGCATGATGCGGCAGGTGGTGCGCTGGAAAGACAAAAAAGCGGACTGAGCCCTGGGGGTCAGTCCGCAAGTCGGCCGGGCCGGACAGGGAGGAGAACCGGCGCCGGTACTCAGGTGGGGATCAGTAGTTGCCGCCGTAACCGCCGGTCTGCTTCGGAGGGGTGTAGGTCTTTTTGGGCGGCGTATAGGTGTTCTTGGGCGGTGTGTAGGTGTTCTGCGGCGGGGTGTAGGAGCACTGGTAGTTCACCACGTAATCCTGATGCACCCAGTAGTACTGACCCTGATGCAGGACCTGAACCCAGCCATACTGGCGGTCGTAGGTGTCCAAGGCATGGCAAGGCTGGAAGGTGCCGGCAACGGCGTAGTTCAGGCCGGGACCGGTGCGATAGTTCAGGTGGTTCTGACCAACCCAGGCCTGGTCGGCGGATGCGACAGAGGCGGTCAGGGCGGTGGCTGCAATAGCCGCGGAAATCAGGAAGGTCTTCATGGATTTGTTCCTTTGAGTCTATGAACTTGGCTGGCTTTTGAATGATGGTGGACGCGTGTGAACCTGTACCCACAATTTACGGTCTTCAGTACTTTACCATAAGTCAGGCATTCCTGACCGGCCAAGGAAATGAATCTGGCGCCTCGTTTTCCGGACCGCAAAACAAAGCGGACCGATCCGGTGGGATCGATCCGCAAGGAGGCCGGGCCGGCCAGGGAGGAGAAACCGGCACCGGTTTGGGAGGAAGAAATCAGTAGTTGTAGTGCTTGTTGTAGTGCTTGTTGTGATGCTTCTTCTTGGGTGCCCAGTGGCAGGAATGCCCTTGCAGGTACTTGGCCGACACCCAGTAGTAGTTGTGGTTGAAGTAGACCTTAGCC
>NZ_JBLXFB010000017.1:0-84119 GCF_048262615.1 Antarctobacter sp. | reverse complement strand
GATCCAGGCCTGGGTTGCGGACGCGGCCGAAGCGGTCATTGCGGCGGCGGCGAGGACGGCGGAAAGAATGAACTTTTTCATGGTGTTGATCCTTTGATAAAGTCTTTTGACTGGCAGCTCTGAGGCTCGGTGGCGGGTCTTTGGGGTCTTCGTATTCTGTGACATCAATCTAGCGGTTCGGGCGGTGCGCCATAAGTCAGGCATACCTGACGGAGGTTTTCCCGACCCTGTGCCGCCCCGTTGCAGGTGGTCGCATCCCGGCCTGCGGGCGCTTGAAGGCCCCCGGTGGGCGCACTAGTGTCCCGCGCAACAAGGCGGAGGCTGGCATGGCAGAGAAACGCAAGCTGTTCGAAGAAGTGGGGGACAAGGCACAGGCCCCGTCCAAGCCCACGGGGGGCATGATCGACGCGGGCAAGCGCGGGGCGCGTGGGCCTGTAAGGCTTTGGCTGATGTTGTTGTTTGTGTTGGTGGTGCTCATGATCGCCGTGGGCGGCTTGACCCGATTGACCGACTCCGGGCTGTCAATCACCGAATGGCGTCCGCTGACCGGCGCGCTGCCGCCAATGAGCGCAGAGGCCTGGAGCGCGGAGTTCGAGAAGTACAAACAGATCCCGGAATACCAACTGCAAAACGCCGGCATGACCCTGTCAGAGTTCCAGTTCATCTATTGGTGGGAATGGGGCCACAGACAGCTTGGCCGGGTGATCGGACTGGTCTGGGCCATCGGCTTCTTTGGCTTTCTCGCCACGAAATCAATTCCACCGGGCTGGACCGGTCGGCTGCTGGTTCTTGGCGTGCTGGGCGGACTTCAGGGTGCCATCGGCTGGTGGATGGTGTCGTCGGGTCTGGGCGGGGACCGGCTGGATGTGGCGTCGTATCGGTTGGCCACGCATCTGGGCCTTGCCTTTGTGATCCTCGGGTTCATCGCCTGGTATGTTTACCGGCTGACCTATGAGGAACGCGCGCTGATGCAGGCGCGGCGCAGTGCCGAGCCCAAGCTGTTTTCCATATCCACAGGCCTGCTGCACTTCAGCTTTTTGCAGATACTGCTGGGGGCTCTGGTGGCCGGGATCGACGCCGGGCGCAGCTACAATGACTGGCCGCTCATGGGCGGAGAGTTCTTTCCGTCGAACGCGCTGGATTTTGAACCGCTGTGGCGGAATTTCTTTGAGAATGCCGGGATGGTGCAGTTCGTCCATCGCATCGCGGGCTACCTTTTGCTGGTCTTCGGCATCGTGGTCTGGCGGCGGGCGCGTCGGTCGCCGAACAGGGATACTCGCTTTCGTTTCAATGCTGTCCTTGCCGCCTTGCTCCTGCAAGTTGCGCTGGGTATCGTCACGGTTGTGTATACTGCTCCTTGGCAAATCGCCATCCTGCATCAGTTGGGGGCGGTGGTCCTTTGGGCATTGATTCTGCGGGCGCGCTTTGCAGCGCGATACCCCGCACCACAAAGTATTAGAGGGACGGCCTGAATGGGTGCGTATGAAGAGTTGATGGCGTTCCAGCGCGATACAGAGGCGCTGGCACAGGTTGCAGGGCGTCTGAGCTGGGATCAGGAAACCATGATGCCGCGCGGTGCGGCGGACCAGCGCAGCGATGAACGCGCGGCGATGGAGGCGGTGCTGCACCAGCGTCGCACCGATCCGCGTGTCGGCGACTGGCTGGCGGCAATTTCCGAGGATGGGCTGGACCCGGTGGGCCGGGCGCAACTGCGCCACATCCGCCGCAGCCATGAGCGCGCCGTGCGCGTCCCCGAACGGCTGGCGTCCGAGATCGCGCGACTGGTCAGCCGCAGTCATGTGATCTGGGCCGAGGCGCGCGCGGATGATGACTTTGCCGCCTTCGCCCCGGCGTTGAAAGAGGTGATCGCGCTCCGTCAGGAAGAAGGCGCGGCTCTGGCGGCGGGTGGCGATATTTATGATGCGCTGCTGGAAGACTATGAACCCGGCGCCAAGGCGGCAGACCTTGAGGCGATGTTCGGGGCGTTGCGGCCCCGTCTGGTGGCCCTGCGCGAGGCGGTCCTGTCCAAGCCGCAGCCAAAGGGCCTGAGCGGCACGTTCGAAGAAGGCGGCCAAATGAAACTAGCGCGTCTTCTGGCCAAGACCTTTGGCTATGACATGAAACGGGGCCGCGTGGACAAGGCCGTGCACCCGTTCAGTTCCGGGTCCGGCGACGATGTGCGGATCACCACGCGCACCATGCCACTGGAGCCTTTCAATTGCTTCTACTCGACCATCCATGAGGTCGGTCACGGCTGTTATGAGCAGAACATCGACACCCGCTATCGGCTGACGCCGCTGGGGGCGGGGGTGTCCATGGGCGTGCACGAAAGCCAGAGCCGGATTTACGAGAACCAACTGGGCCGGTCACGCGCCTTTACCGGTTGGCTTTACCGCCAGATGCGCGACACCTTTGGCAATTTCGGCATCACCGATGAGGACGGTTTTTACGCCGCCGTGAATCAGGTGCGCAACGGCTATATCCGGACCGAAGCGGATGAGCTGCAATATAACCTGCACGTCCTGCTGCGGTTTGATCTGGAGCGCGCGCTGATCTCTGGCGATCTGCGGGTCGACGATCTGGAGGCCGCGTGGAACGACCGGTTCAGGGCCGATTTCGGCTTTGCCGTGGACAAGCCGTCAGACGGCGTTTTGCAGGATGTGCATTGGTCCGCCGGTCTGTTTGGATATTTCCCGACCTATTCGATGGGTAATGTCTACGCCGGCTGCCTCTACAAGGCCTTGCGCGTCGCGGTTCCCGATCTCGATGCGCAACTGGCTGATGGGGACACCTCGTCCGCGACGGGCTGGCTGCGGGATAACTTGCAGCAATATGGCGGGCTCTATACCCCGCGTGAGGTCATCGAGAAAGCCAGCGGCGGCGCGCCGTCCGAGGGTCCGCTGCTGGACTATCTCGAAGAAAAGTTCACCGCGCTCTACGGGTTGTGACACAAAAAACGGGACGGGCATAACCCGTCCCGTTTTTGATGTGATCGGCGGGCGGCGTGTGTCACGCGCGCCCGGCCTTTGGATCAATCAGCCGCGTCGCCCGCGTCGGCCTCATCTTCCTCGCCCTGATCTGCAATCCAGGCGACAGAGACCACGGTTTCGCCCGCGCCGGTGTTGAACACCTTGACGCCGCCCGCGCTGCGCGACCGGAAGGAAATCCCTTCGACCGGCACGCGGATCGACTGGCCGGTTGAGGTCGCCAGCATAATCTGGTCGTCCATCTCAACAGGGAAAGAGGCCACGATTTCGCCGCCGCGCATGGATTTCTCCCATGCGGTGACCCCCATGCCGCCACGGCCCCGGACGGGGTAGTCGTGGCTGGACGACAGTTTGCCCAGACCCTTGGCCGTGATCGTCAGCAGCAGATTTTCCGCCGCCGACATCTGGGCGTACCGCTCTGGCGGCAACTGGCTGTTGGCGTTGCCCTCTTCCTCATCGGGGGTGTCCGCATCGTCGGCCAGTCCGGCCATGGCACGGCGCATCTTGAGATAAGAGGCGCGTTCATCTGACTCGGCCTCGAAATGCCGGATCACCGACATCGACACAACCTCATCGCCATTGGACAGACGCACACCGCGCACCCCGGTAGAGTTGCGCGAGTTGAAGACCCGCACCTCTGGCACCGGAAAACGGATCGCGCGGCCGGAATTGGTCACCAGCATCACGTCGTCATCCTCAGAGCAGATGCGCGCGTTGATCAGGCGGGTATTCTCATCCTCGCCCTCGAATTTCATCGCGATCTTGCCGTTGCGTTTGACGTTGGTGAAATCCGACAGAAGGTTGCGCCGGACAGAGCCTTTGGAGGTCGCAAAGACGATCTGAAGATCGTCCCAGTCCTCTTCCGCGCGGTCCACGGGCATGATCGCCGCGATGGAGACGCCCGGCGGGATCGGCAGGATGTTGACGATGGCCTTGCCCTTGGATGTCCGTCCGCCCAGCGGCAGGCGCCATGTCTTGAGCTTGTAGGCCATGCCGTCCGTGGTGAAGAACAGCAGTTGGGTATGGGTATTGGCGACAAACAGCGTGGTGACCACGTCGTCATCTTTGGTCGCCATACCCGACAGCCCCTTGCCGCCGCGTTTCTGCGCGCGGAAATCGGCCAGAGCAGTCCGTTTGATATAACCGGACTGGGTCACGGTGACGACCATGTCCTCACGCTCAATCAGGTCCTCATCTTCCAGATCGCCCGCCCAATCGGTGATCTCGGTCCGACGCGGCACGGCGAATTCTTCGCGGATGGCACGCATCTCATCGCCGATGATCGTCATGATCCGGTCGCGTGACGACAGGATGTCGAGGTAATCCTTGATCTTGCTGGCAAGGTCTTCGAGTTCGTCGGTGACCTCCTTGACGCCCAGTTGGGTCAGGCGCTGCAACCGCAGTTCAAGGATGGCGCGGGCCTGCGTTTCGGACAGGTTGTAGGTGCCGTCCTCATTGGCCTTGTGCGTCGGATCGTCGATCAGCGCGATATAGGGCAGGATTTCTCCGGCGGGCCAACGCCGTTCCATCAGGCGGGTGCGCGCCTCGGCGGCATCGGCGGAGGAGCGGATGGTCGCAACCACCTCATCGACGTTCGAAACCGCCACGGCCAGACCGCACAGGATGTGCGAGCGTTCGCGCGCCTTGCGCAGCAGGTAGGCCGTGCGCCGCGCAACAACTTCCTCGCGGAAGTCAATGAATGCGCTCAGAAAACCGTAAAGCGTCAGTTGTTCCGGCTTGCCGCCGTTCAGCGCCAGCATGTTGCAGGCAAAACTGACCTGCATCGGCGTAAAGCGGAAAAGCTGGTTCATTACCACTTCGGCGGTGGCGTCGCGCTTCAGTTCGACCACCACGCGCACGCCGTCACGGTCGGATTCGTCCTGAACGTGGGCGATGCCCTCGATCTTCTTGTCGCGGGCGGCCTCGGCGATGCGTTCAATCATCGTCGCCTTGTTCACCTGATAGGGGATCTCGTCGATGATGATGGCGTAACGGTCCTTGCGGATCTCTTCGATCCGCGTCTTGGCCCGGATGATGACGCTGCCGCGCCCCTCAAGATAGGCCTTGCGCGCGCCGGACCGGCCAAGGATCACGCCGCCGGTCGGAAAATCCGGGGCAGGGATGTATTCGATCAGTTCCTCGATCGACAGGTCCGGGTTTTCGATCAGCGCCAGCGTGGCGTCGATCACCTCACCCAGATTGTGCGGCGGAATACGCGTCGCCATGCCGACGGCGATGCCCTCGGCCCCGTTGACCAGCACGTTGGGATAGCGCGCGGGCAGAACCGTGGGTTCCCGTTCCTTGCCGTCGTAGTTGTCCTGAAAATCGACCGTGTCCTTGTCGATATCGGTCAGCAGCGCCAGCGCGGATTTTGCCAGACGGGATTCCGTGTAGCGCATGGCCGCCGGGCTGTCGCCGTCCATCGAGCCAAAGTTGCCCTGACCGTCGATCAGCGGCAGACTCATGGAAAAATCCTGCGCCATCCGCACAAGCGCGTCATAGATTGCGCTGTCGCCGTGCGGGTGGTAGTTGCCCATCACCTCGCCAACCGATTTCGCGGATTTCCGATAGCTCTTGTCGGGCGTGTAACCGCCATCGAACATGGCATACAGGATGCGCCGGTGCACAGGTTTTAGGCCATCGCGCAGATCGGGAATCGCACGGCTCACAATCACGCTCATCGCGTAATCGAGATAGCTCACCTTCATCTCGTCTTCGATCGAGATCGAGGGACCGCGCGGTTCTGGACGCGTTTCTTCTTCGTTCTCAGGGGGTTCTGGCGTATCGCTCACGTAAGGGGCCTGCTGCTTGTTCTGCCATATATTGTTGGAGGCCTTATATCAGAGACTATCTGTAGGGTGCAATGGCAGCGCGATAGCTGGGCTTTGGCAGCCACCGCAAGACAGTGCTAACACACTGTTTTTATTGAAAAGTAAAGAATCTCTTGGCAGCATTTCCGGACGAGCTGACACAACGAGGTAAAAACCGATGCAGGAGTCCGAAACCGAACTGATGCTCAAGGGCTACGGCCTGACCACGGCAGAGCTTTACTACCGAATGCCGGACTACAAGAACGTCCTGAACACCTTTATCTGGCAGGAGTACGATCTTGCGCCCGACCATCCGAAACTCTTCGAGTTCATCGAATTCTGGCAGGATGAAATCGAAGGACCGTTACATTCGGTCCGGTTCACCCACCGCAAGATGATCTCGGCCGGGGAATGGCGCAATATGGTGGGGGAGTTCCGCTACCACTGAGCCGACCGGCCAATATGGGCGGCTCGCATGCGCATGCGACAGAGGGGCATGGCCCCTCTGCCGTGGCCGGGATCAGGGAATGATCCGGGTGTATTTCACGCCTTCCAGCGTTGCGCCGACGCGCAGGCCCGCCTGACCAAAGATCACCGCGATAACCGGGGCAAGGGACGTTGTGGTCTCTGCCGCCAAGGTCTCACCACGTTCGAGGACCGCGTATTCCAGGTTCGCGCCCGCCGCAAAGCCCGGAGAGCGGCGGAATGTTTGCAGGGCCTCGTCGGTCATGAAGAACAGGACGTGCGAATATTGCTGCGCGCCGATCTGAAGGCCGCCGCTGGCCTTGGCCACCGAATAATAGTCCACCGTCGCACCGCCCACGCGCAGCGCGCCACGGCCATAGCCGCCGCCAAAGCCCAGTCCGGCCTCTGTCACCACGGGCATGACCAGCAGGCCCACCGCTTTTGCGGACAGGTCGCGGGTGGCAGGGTAATCGCCATAGAGCTTTGAAAGCGTCTGGTCGACGCGGGCGTCGATACGCGCGTCGCCGTTGCTGCCGACGCCGTTGCAGGCGCCCAGCAGGGCGGTTGCGCCCAAGCCAAAGGTCACGTTTCGTCTGGTGAGTGTCATGGGTCCGCCTGTGTGTTGATATGCCTCTTGATCCGGCTGTTTCGCCGGTTGCGCCGCAATATAGGTGCAGGCGCAAGAATTGTCACGAAATCTTGTAGGTGCTCGGCGGCGCATCGCCGCGTTGCGATCACCCGTTCAGCAACCGCGCGGCAGCGGGGGCGAAATAGGTCAGCACCCCGTCACAGCCCGCGCGCTTGAAGCTGGTCAGGCTTTCCATCATGGCTTTCTCACCATCGATCCAGCCGCGTTCCCCTGCGCCCGCAATCATCGCGTATTCACCGGACACCTGATACGCAAAGGTCGGCGCGCCGAACATCTCATGCGCGCGACGGCAAATGTCCAGATAGGGCATGCCCGGTTTGACCATGATCATATCCGCGCCCTCGGCCAGATCGCGCGCAATCAGACGCATAGCCTCGTCCGAATTGCCGGGGTCTTGTTGATAGGTTTTCTTGTCGCCCTTCAGGGCGCCACTTGCGCCCACCGCATCCCGGAACGGTCCGTAAAAGGCAGAGGCATATTTCGCGGCATAGCTGAGCAGCAGCACGTTCTGATGGCCTGCGCCCTCTAGTGCGGTCCGCAGGGCACCAATGCGCCCGTCCATCATGTCCGACGGGCCGATGATATCGGCCCCTGCATCGGCTTGGGACAGCGCCTGTTTCACCAGCGCCTCGACCGTGCGGTCATTGACGATTTCGCCATCTTCGACAAAGCCGTCGTGCCCGTTGATATTATAGGGATCCAGCGCGACATCGGTCATCACGGCGATGCCCGGCACCGCCTTTTTGATGGCGCGCGTCGCGCGGTTCGACAGGTTGTCGGGGTTCCACGCTTCGGCGCAGTCTTCGGTCTTCAGGCCCGGATCGGTGTAGGGAAACAGGCAGATTGCCGGGATGCCAAGGGCATGCGCCTCTGCCGCCGCCTCGACCACCTTATCCACCGACAGCCGGTTGACGCCGGGCATGGAGGCGATGGGTTCCACCACACCTTCACCGTCGCGCACGAAGACCGGCCAGATGAAATCGGCGGGGCTCAGCGTGGTTTCCTGCACCAGCGCGCGGATCGCGGGGGTGCGGCGCAACCGGCGCAGGCGGGTGGCGGGGTATGGGGCAAGGGTCGGCTGCATCTGCGTGGTCCTTCGTGGCGTTACCTTTGGGTGACACGGAATTTCGCAGGCGACAAGCCCATTGCAGCCGGGGCAGGTGCAGGCCATAAGCGGATCGCTGAGGCAAAAACATCCGGGAAGAGAGCAGGCATTGGACTGGTACAGCACCGTTTTCGAAGTCATCGACATGCGGTCCTTTTCGAACCTCTGGTTCTGGGTCATGCTGGCGGTGCTGTGGTCCTCGACCAGCCACTGGGTGCTTGGCGTGCCGTTCGACATGGTAGCGCGCGCGCGGCGCGCTGGCGGTCAGGCGGCTGAAGACCTTGAGGATCTGGTACGGATCAACACCAACCGCCTGCTTTTCATTGTCGAGGAATCCGGGCTGTGGATCGTGGCGATCGGCTCTGCCTTTCTGACCGCGGCGGTGATCCTTGGGTTTTACTACTGGGTGGAATTCGCTCAGGCGGTGTTCATGCTGGCCTTTCCGATGATGTTTGTCGGACTGCTGAGCATCAATTCGGCCCGGCGTATTCAGGCTGGCGAGAACTCGGGTGAGGCGCTGTGGCGGCGGCTGCGGCTGCACCGGATGATCACGCAATTCATCGGCGTCGTGTCGATCTTTTTCACCGCGCTTTGGGGCATGTATATGAACCTGACGGTGCTGGCGTTCTGAACGCCCCGTCGTGTGCCGCGATGTGTCGGCCTTGTGCGCGGTTGACGCGACGCGTCCGTCGCGCCATGTGAGCCTTCATGACAGAACAGCGTATCATCATGGGCGGCGCGCCCGAGGGCTATGACGCCCGTTTGGTGCTGCACGAGGTGGAGCGGGCCAAAGGCCCGGTGATCCACATCGCGCGCGACGACAAGCGGCTGGCGGCCATGCGCGATGCGCTGGCGTTTTTTGCCCCGGACATGCCGGTGCTGGTCTTTCCCGCGTGGGATTGCCTGCCCTATGACCGCGTGTCCCCCAATGCCGATATCTCTGCGGCGCGCATGGCGACGCTTGCGACGCTGGTGCACGGCGGGCCATCGCATTTTGTCCTGCTGACGACCCTGTCCGCCGCGATGCAGTTCCTGCCTGCCCGCGATGTGCTGCGCGAGGCGGCCTTTACCGCGCGCGTGGGGGACCGCGTGGATGAGGCCGGTTTGCGCGCCTTCCTTGTGCGTATGGGGTTCAGTCAGGCCCCAACGGTGACCGAACCCGGTGATTACGCCGTGCGCGGCGGCATCATCGATATTTTCCCGCCGGGAGAGGGCGGGCCGGTGCGTCTGGACTTTTTCGGCGACGTTCTGGACGGCGCGCGGCGGTTCGACCCTGTCTCACAGCGGACGACGGAAAAGCTGGAAATGGTGGAACTGGCGCCCGTCTCCGAGGTGATCCTTGATGACGCGGCGATCACGCGGTTCCGCCAGAACTACCGGATCGAGTTCGGCGCGGCGGGCACCGACGATCCGCTCTACGAGGCGGTCAGCGCGGGGCGCAAGCATCAGGGGGTCGAACACTGGCTGCCCTTCTTCCATGAGCGGCTGGAAACCCTGTTCGATTACCTACCCGGCGCGCCGGTGTTGATGGACGATCAACTGACGCCCTCACGGCTTTCGCGGTGGGACAGCATCGCCGACCAGTATGATGCGCGTCGACACGCGATGAGCCAGAAAAAGTCTCTGGGCAGTACGGTTTACAAGCCGATCCCGCCAGAGACCCTGTATCTGGACGACGACACGTGGACCCATGCCTTGGGCGCGCGGCGCGAGGTGCAGTTCCACCCTCTGCCGCAGGCGTCCGGCCCCGGCGTCGTGGACGCAGGCGGGCGCATCGGGCGCAATTTCGCACCTGAGCGGCAACAGGAAAGCATAAGCCTTTTCAAATCGTTGGCCGATCACATCAAACGCTGTATGCAGGATGGCCCGGTCGTCATCGCGTCTTATTCCGAAGGCGCGCGTGAGCGTCTGACCGGGTTGATCGAGGATGAGGGACTGGCCGAGGCGATCCCGGTCACCAACGGCACGCGGATCGGCAAGCGCGGGTTGCATCTGGCGGTCTGGTCGCTGGAGGCCGGGTTTGTTGCGCCTTGGGAAGAGGCGCGTGTCACGGTCATTTCGGAACAGGACGTTCTGGGCGACCGGCTGATCCGCCAACCCAAGAAGCGGCGCAAGGCAGAGAACTTTCTGACAGAGCACCAGTCACTTGCCCCCGGTGATCTTGTTGTCCATGTCGATCACGGGATCGGGCGCTACATGGGGCTGGAGGTGGTGACCGCCGCCGGGGCGGCGCATGAATGCCTGCTGCTGGAATACGCCGAAAACTCAAAACTCTACCTGCCGGTCGAGAACATCGAACTGCTGTCCAAATACGGCCACGAAGAGGGCCTTCTGGACAGGCTGGGCGGTGGCGCGTGGCAGGCCAAGAAGGCCAAGCTCAAGGAACGCATCCGCGAGATGGCCGACCGGTTGATCCGTATCGCGGCAGAGCGCGCGCTGCGCAAGGCTCCGATCATGGACCCACCGCCGGGGGCCTACGAAAGCTTTGCCGCGCGGTTCCCCTATCAAGAGACGGACGACCAGCTGAAGGCCATCGAGGATGTCATGGAAGACATCCACTCTGGCCAGCCGATGGACCGGCTGATCTGTGGTGACGTGGGTTTTGGCAAGACAGAGGTTGCGATGCGCGCGGCCTTTGTCGCGGCCATGTCGGGGGTGCAGGTGGCGGTGATCGCGCCGACGACCCTGTTGGCCCGTCAGCACTACAACAGCTTTGCCGAACGGTTCCGGGGCTTTCCCTTGCAGGTGGCGCCGCTGTCGCGCTTTGTCTCGCAGAAACAGGCGGCGCTGACACGCGACGGCATCGCCAAAGGCTCGGTCGACATTGCCGTCGGCACCCATGCCTTGCTGGCCAAGGGCATCCGGTTCAATAACCTCGGCCTGCTGATCATTGATGAGGAACAGCGCTTTGGCGTGCAGCACAAGGAACGGCTGAAGCAGTTGCGCTCTGACATCCACGTGCTGACCCTGACCGCGACACCGATTCCGCGCACGCTGCAACTGTCGCTGACCGGGGTGCGCGATCTGTCGATCATCGGCACCCCGCCCGTCGACCGCCTGTCGATCCGCACCTACGTCAGCGAGTTTGATCCGGTCACGATCCGCGAGGCGCTGCTGCGCGAGCATTATCGCGGCGGGCAGTCGTTCTTTGTGGTGCCGCGCCTGACCGATCTGCCAGAGGTCGAGGAGTTCCTGAAAGAGCAGGTGCCAGAGGTGACTTACGTGGTCGCGCACGGCCAGATGGCGGCGGGAGAGCTGGACGACCGCATGAACGCCTTTTACGACGGCAAATATGACGTGCTGGTGGCGACAACCATCGTGGAGTCGGGTCTTGATATCCCCACCGCCAACACGATGGTGGTGCACCGGGCCGACATGTTCGGCCTGTCGCAGCTTTACCAGATCCGGGGTCGGGTGGGCCGGTCCAAGACCCGCGCCTATGCCTATCTCACGACGAAACCCCGCGCCAAGCTGACCACGACCGCGGAAAAGCGTCTGCGTGTGCTGGGCAGTCTGGATACGCTGGGGGCCGGGTTCACTCTGGCCTCTCAGGACCTCGACATTCGCGGGGCGGGCAACCTTCTGGGTGAGGAACAGTCCGGCCAGATGCGCGACGTGGGCTATGAATTGTACCAGTCGATGCTGGAAGAGGCGATTGCCAAGATCCGTGCCGGTGAAATGGAAGGCTTGTCAGAGGCCGATGACCAATGGGCACCGCAGATCAACCTTGGTGTGCCGGTCCTGATCCCCGAGACGTTCGTGCCCGATCTGGACGTGCGGCTGGGCCTGTATCGCAGGCTGTCGAGCCTGACGACCAAGGTCGAACTCGAAGGGTTTGCCGCCGAGTTGATCGACCGTTTCGGTAAGCTGCCGCGCGAGGTGAACACCCTGCTGCTGGTCGTGCGGATCAAGGCCATGTGCAAACGGGCCGGGATCGCCAAGCTGGACGGTGGGCCAAAAGGGGCCACGATCCAGTTCCACAACGATAAATTCGCCTCACCGCAGGGGTTGGTGGAATTCATCACCGCGCAGGACGGGCTGGCCAAGGTCAAGGACAACAAGATCGTCGTGCGGCGGGATTGGAAGCGTGACAAGGACAAGATTCAGGGGGCCTTTGCCATCGCCCGCGATCTGGCCGAGAAAGTCGTGGCCGCGAAGAAACGGGCCAAGGCCTGAGGTTCAACACTCCGCCCAATTCTTCACTTGGTGTTAATTATCGGCGGGTATCTCGGGCTGCACCACCTCTGGAGGCCTGTCATGACCCCATCTGAGCGCGCGTTGCTGGACCTGATCGATCACCCCGTGTTCTGCATCGAACCGGATACGGCAGGTGTGCCGCGCTATGCCGCAATCAATTTGGTGGCAAGAACCGCGCTTGGCCGCGAAGAGCATGAGATTATTGGCCACTCTGCGGCCGAACTGTATCCGGGGCCGCTTGGCGAGATTGCCCAGGAGCATCACAGAGAGGCGCTGCGTGATGGCAATCAGAGACGCTATGAGGTCTTGTTGCCCTTGCCCCAGGGCGAGCGGTGTTTTCGAACGACCCTGACCCCCGAACATGACGCCTTGGGCCGTGTAACGCGGCTGATCGGGACGTCGCTCGACATCTCCAGCCAGAACACGATGATCAGCGTCAGTGCCGATGCGGAACGGCTGGCCGCCGAACTGGAGGATTTTGTTTACCTCGCGGCGCATGATCTGCGGACACCAATCCGCAACGTCGGCACAATTGCCGACATCCTGCGCGAGGATTTTGTCGATCACGGCGATGGCAAGCTTGAATTGATCGAAATGCTGGGCGAGATGGCCGACAAGACCAAGGTTCTGATTGGCGATGTGCTTGCCCACGCTCAGGCCACTGCCGCCACCGCCGAATGGGTGCATTTCGATTTTGAGGATCTGGTCTGGCGGATCATGCAAATGCTTGATCCCATGGGGCGGGTCGATTGGTGCGCCCCGCCAATCACCATCGACGGCGACCGCGCAACGACGCAGATCGTGCTGCGGAACCTGATCGACAATGCCATGAAATACGCCCACCCCGACGAGAAATGGCAAGAAGGGGACACGGCTCTGGAACTGCGTTTCAATGTGATTTCGACGCGGGAAGGGACCTACAGCGTGCTGATCGACGACAATGGCATCGGGTTCAACGATCTGAATCGAGAGGTCAAACCATCGTCCTGCGGGGGATTCGGGCTTATGGCGGTGCGGCGCTTGCTGGGGCGGCGCGGCGGGGAATTGACCGTCGGAAACAAACCCAATGGCGGCGGCGCGCGGTTGACCTTCACGCTTCCGGGCACATGCATCGGCCTGCACAGAGAGCGGTTGCGCGCAACGGGGTGATGGACCGGCGCGCCCGTCGCGAGCGGCCTGAATGACCTCTCCACGCGGATGCGCGTCCAACCAGAGCGGTGGTCCCACAGAAGTTTTAGGCACCCGGACCGGCGGCCCCGCCCTTGGCTGTCGGATTGCCAAAGACCATGGGCTTGGAACAATTCCCTGCCTTGTTGACTGTCGGCGGGGCAGGATCGACCGTGCACAGGGGGAGGGGGTCCGCGTGCCACAGATCAGAGACTGCGGCGCGAACCTGCGCAGTTTTGACAGGGCTGTCGTCTCGTCCGGGGCCGCAAGGGCCGCAGTCAAATTCCGGTGGTCAGCGAGCAAAACAGCGGTGAATGACCGGTTTTATTAACAGCATGTTGGTCCGCCAGACTGACCGGCCTTGCCGCAAAGCCACCCAAGACCGGCAGATCACATCAGTAGGGCAGCTGGTCGAGCCGCTGGTCCGGGTCCGATATCGCGACCAAATCGACATAGCCACTGTTCACCTGATCCACCATGGCCGACCGGCTGCGGGCGCTGCCGCGGGGCACATTGTAAAGACAGCTTTCGCCGGTCATGTCGTTGGTGATCACCTCGACGCTGTCGCCCCAATCCTCGGTTTTCCAGTTCACAAAGTTCTCGGTCCAGTAGGTGTCTTGCTGCACGGCGCTTGCATCCGCCGTCCAGGATTTTTCATTGGTGCAGGCGCGGCGGAAATCACGTTCGGACACCCGGATTCCGCTGCTGCGCAGCGGGCCGACGCCAATGCCCCAACGACCTGCCTGATCGACGGTCTCGACATACAACATCCGGTCAGGCGGGGTGCGCAGCATGGCCGCCATGAGCGAAGGTTTCAGGTGTTCGCCATCCTCAAACCCACGGTTCTGCATCAGATCCTCAATGGTGCGCGCCAAGGTCTCCATCGCCAGTCCATAGGCTCGGGTGACGGTCTCATCGCTGTATTGCCCCCGGTTGACCTGAAGGGACGGGGCGTGAAATCCCAGCCGCGCGGTCGGGTGCATGACCCGCCATTTGTAAAGCCCGCTTTCGTGGGCGAAGAAACTGCCAGCCATAAAAAGCAGCGCACAGGCGCTTTCGCAGGTGGCGCGGGCTTCCAGCTTGGTGCCGATGCCGTCCTCACGCAAAACGGCCGCCAGCTTCAGCGCTTCTGATATCGCGCCTCCCGGGCTGTTGAGGCAGATCACCGCAACGCCGTATTGACCCTGACTGCGCCAGCCCTGGATCGAATTGCGCAGGGTACGTGTCATGCGATCGCTGTCACCGGTGGCAAACTGGCCGGTGATCCGGTGGGTGCAGGGGATGGTGGGGTCCGCGGTCTGGATGTCGAAAGCGTTGTTGGTCAGGCCGATGACCTGAAGATCGGCGGCCCGAACGGGCAGGGCGAAAAGTGCGAACAGACATAGGGCAAAGCGAAACATAAAATGACCTCCGGAGAATTGGGGTGTCTCCCAAGTGTGCCGCGCCGGGCCGGTTGCGTCAAATCCTGCGTGGGGTGCCGGGTGGTGTCAGGAGGCAAGCCATGTCAACGGGGCAGGACTTTTGTCAGGGCAAACGGTCCGGTCTGTGGCTTGACCAAGGGGGGCGTGAACCCCAATCGGGCGCGTGGACTCATGAAACGCCAATTCACCGGTCCGCTTTCAAAGGCTTCGTCGCGGCCTGCAAAATGCACCGCTGCGCAGGTGCTCTGGCGTGGTGCAAACGGCCGCGCGGCGCAGCATCTCGCCGAGGATCAGCGCCGTGGGAAAGAACTCTCCGGGATTGGTCAGACAGATGAAAGCCCGGCCGTCGTGTCCCGGTTTGCGCCAATTGCCGATTGGCTCGGTCAGTGCCCGCGCCACGGCTGCGCAACCACCGGGTTCAAATTCGCCGGACATGTGGACAGAAGAACCGGTCTCAGGGGCGGCGGTCTGGACAGCACAGGCAATTTTGGCCAGCCCGGTAATCCGCATTTTGGCAATCTGAGCAGGGAGGGTGAAAATACTGAGAACACCGAAAATCAATCGCAACATCCGGGGACTCCTGTCAAACTTGGGACCGATTTGGTCAGTGGGACAGAGGCCCGTCAAACGATGATCCGGCAGAGGGACAATTTGATCTTCGGGCGGGGGCCGAGGGTGACGGCGGCCTCTGCGCCAACAAGGGGTGGGCCATGCGGATCGTCAGCCTGAATGTCCAGAACCTGCGGTTGATGCCCGGAGGCGCGCTTTTTGGCGCGCGCAACAGGGATGACCATGAGGACCCGGCACTGGACGCGGCGGACCGATGTTTGACGGCTCAGGTTCTGGGCCGGGCAGACGCGGACATCGTGGCGCTGCAAGAGGTCTTTGATCAGGACAGCCTGGATGCGTTTCACGACCGGGTGCTGACAAAGGCAACCGCGCCCTATCCCTGGCGGCTGTGCCTGCCGGGCAACGATGGCCGGGGGCTGGACGTGGCTGTGATGGCGCGGCGGCCTTGGGATAAGGCGGTAAGCCACGCGGATCTGACCTCTGCCGATCTGGGGGTGATACCGCCCGAAGGGATGGACCCGGCGCAGCCGGTCTTTCGCCGTGACTGCCTTGAACTGCATTTTGGCGCATTGACGCTGTTTGTCGTGCATTTCAAGGCCCCGACACGGGACTCGGAGAAATCATGGGCCGTGCGGCGGCTGGAGGCGCAGGCCGTCGCACAGTTGGCGGCAAGGGCGGGGCCGTTGTGGCTGGTGGCGGGGGATTTCAATGAGCCCTTTGGCGACAATCGTGCGGTGGCCCCGTTGGAGGCCTTGGGAGACAACCTGATGCAGCGCCTGCCAGAGGCGGATCGGTGGACCTTTTTTCATCGCGCCACCCGGCGATGGGACACGCCTGACGGGATGATCGCGTCACATGCGCTGGCAGAAAAACTGACGGATCGTCGCCCCGAAGTATTGCGGATTGGGCTGGGTCTTGAGTGCGGTCCGTTGGCGGTCGCGCGCCTGCCCGGCACCGGCGTCCATCGCCCACATGCAAGCGACCACGCCGCCGTTGTGATGGATCTGGGCCGGATCTGACCAATTGTCGCCGTTTGGAGGGCCTGAACGTTCAGAGGCTTGCGTGGACCGGTCAACCTTGTTGATGTTGCGCTGGACCTCCGGTCGCGCCAATAGTTAACAATTCATTAATATTGAGGGGGCGTCATGGGGCGCATATTATTTCTGAGCCTGATGGTGTGTTGCGGCTCTGCCTTTGCCAACCCGCCGGATCTAAGCCCACTGGAACGGCTGGCGCAATTCCGCACCGCCCAAGCCTTTGATTGCCGGAATGTCAGTTGCAAACGGCTGCGGTCCTGCGCCGAAGCCTGCTACAAACTGATCCAATGCGGTCAAAAGATCCGAGACCGCGACAATGACGGCATTCCCTGCGAAAATCTGTGCAGTCGGCGCTGTTAGGACCTAGGCCCGGCGTCAATAGCCGGGCCTTGGCCTTTGCGGGTCAGGCCCGCCGACGACGTCCGCCGGTACGGCCAGCGCGGCCGCGACCCTCATGCCCGGCCTTTGGGGCCTGACGGTTGAACTCGATCCAGGCGGCCCCGCCGTCGTCCTGATTCATCAGGAAGTTGGCGGCGCGGATCGCCTCCATCTCTTTGCCCGGGCGCGGCTTGGTGGAGCCCATGCCAAAGAGCGTGACAAAGGTCTCATCGTCGATGTCCTCGGGCAGGATGATGCCAGCGGCGGCGATCTCGGCCTTTTTCTCGGCGATCTTGACCGCATTCACCGGCAGGGCGACCGGGTTCATGATGGCCGAGGTCATGCCCGCGCCCATCGCCATCGGCAAAAAGGCGTTGTTGATGCCGTGCCGGTTGGGCAGGCCGAATGAGATGTTCGACGCGCCGCAAGTGGTGTTCACACCCAGTTCCTCGCGCAGGCGGCGCACAAGGGTAAAGACCTGATGCCCGGCTGTGGCCATGGCCCCAATCGGCATGACCAGCGGGTCAACCACGATGTCATGCGCGGGAATGCCGAAGTCGGCCGCACGCTCGACGATCTTTTTCGCCACGGCAAAGCGGACCTCGGGGTCCTCGGAAATGCCAGTGTCGTCGTTTGAGATCGCCACCACGGGCACGTTGTATTTCTTGACCAGCGGCAGAACCAGTTCCAGCCGCTCTTCCTCACCGGTCACAGAGTTCAGCAGCGGGCGGCCCTCGGCGGCGGCAAGACCGTTTTCCAGCGCGCCGGGCACCGAACTGTCGATGCACAGCGGGGTGTCGACAACCTTTTGCACAACTTCAACCAGCTGTTTCATCAGCGTCGGTTCGACAAAGTTGTTGTCGGCATAGCGCGGGTCTTCGGCCATCTTGTTCGAAAACACGGCCCCCGAGTTGATGTCCAGAATGCTTGCCCCGGCGGCGGCCTGCGCGATGGCGTCCGCCTCGACCCGTGAAAAATCGCCTGCTTCCAGTTCGACGTTCAGGATCTTGCGCCCGGTGGGGTTGATCCGCTCACCGATCACGCAGAACGGTTCGTCAAAGCCGATCACGGCGGTTTTGGTTTTCGACTCGACGATAGTGCGGGTCATAACACGTCTTCTCCTGTCAGGCGGTTGAGCGCGAGCTCAAGCGCGGGGTCGTTGAAATCCTGAATGGTGATCTGCGCGCCGTGGCGGCGCAGGTCGGCATCGGTAAGGCCGGACCGCAGTCCGACCGTGTGCACGCCAGCGGCGGCGGCGGCGCGCATCCCCGAGGCGCTGTCCTCAAAGGCGATGGCGTGCCGTGCGGACACGTTCAGCGCCCGCAGGGCCGCCAGATAAGGCTCTGGATCGGGTTTGCCGCGGGCGCATTCCTCACCGATGATGATGGCCTCAAACGCGTCGGACAGGCCGACGGCGCCCAACATGGCCTCGGCGTTGTTGCGGTTGGCGTTGGTGACAACGGCCACCGCCCAGCCCGCGTCCCTGGCGCGCGCAACAAGGTGTTCCGCTCCGGGCATCGCCGGGTAGGGGCGCGGCAGGCGCTCTCGAAACAGCGCCTCCTTGTGATCGGACAAGCCTTGCGGGTCCTCCAGATCGGGCAGGAACTCGGCGAAGAAATCCACGTTCAGGCGTCCGTGCACATGCGCCATGTAGAAGGGTTCCGAGATATCAATCCCGTAAGGCTGCATCAGGTCGGCAAACACCTCCCGATGGATGTCATCGGTCATCAGCATGGTGCCGTCCAGATCGAACAGCAAAGCGGGTCTGGTCATCCTGTCAGCCGTGCGCCGCTGCGGGACGGGCCGCGTCGCCGCCATTGGCGATGGCCCATTCGGCGTTGGATTTGATGCCGCCCAGCGGGAAGAAATGAACCTGCTCGATGTTGAAGTCCGGGTTTGCCGCCTTGTGCGCGGCAAGCTGTTCCAGAACCTCGGTCGGCTCATAGGGCAGCAGCAGTTTCGTCACGTCCATGGCACGCTTTTGCAGAACCTTCAGCGAAGGGCCGACACCGCAGGCGATGGCGAACTTGATCAGGGTTTGCAGCTTGGCGGGACCGGCGATGCCGATGTGGATCGGCAGGTGGATACCTTCGGCGGTCAGGCGGTTGGCCCAGTCGATGATGGGCCCCGCGTCAAAGGCGAACTGCGTGGCCAACGCCATTTGCGCGTCGGTGCGCTCGGAAAACGCCTGTTTCCAGCGCAGCGCCTCCATCACCACGGCGTCGCCGCCATTGACGTCGATGTCGCGGTTGCCCTCGGGGTGGCCAGCCACATGCAGGCGGGTGAACCCGGCCTTGTCGAACAAACCCGTTTCCATCAGCTGCATCGAGCTGTCGAATTCACCGTGTGGGGTGGTCACGCCACCGGCCAACAGCAGCGCCTGATCGACACCGGCCTCGCCCTGATACATGGCGATCCAGTTTTCCAGCGTGGCGGCGTCCTTGATGATCCGCGCCGGGAAATGCGGCATGACCTTGTAGCCGTCCGCCGACAGGCGCTTGGCCGTGCTGACCATCTCCTCGATCGGGGTGCCCTCGATATGGGCGATGTAGACGCGGGTGCCTTCGGGCAGCAGTGCGCGGAAATCCTCGACCTTGGCGGCGGTGCGCGGCATCACCTCGATCGAATATCCGGCCATAAAAGCCTCAAGATCGGGGTTCCCGGTGCGCGGAGCCGCGTCGCGTTTGCGGAAATTCAACAGGGCCATCAACGTCTCCTTCAGGGTCATTTCGCGGGCGGGCCTCAGGCCCAGCCGTCGTTGGCAATCAGCGCCTTGATGCGCTCGTTGTCGAATTCGGCCTCCAGCCGGGCGGCGGCGGCGTTGGCGGCCTCTTGCGGGTCGCCCTCGACCGTGCCCGAGGCGACCTTGTGCCACTCTGCAAGATAGGCATCGGTTTCGGCAGCGCCAGTTTTCATGGCGGCGCGGTCGATGGCCTGTTCAAACCGTTCAGGCAATTGGACCTTTGCGCCGCGACGGCCCTTGCCCACAATGACCTGAGCGGGAATGTCGCGCCAGTAGACGATGGTCAGCTCTGCCATAGGTCCGATTCCCTGTGTTTCTTCGAGACTCTTTACGCGCGGTGTGACGCAACGACGGGTCGGTTTTCGACTTGTCCCGCGTCATGCGCGACAGCTTATGCGTTCGGCGCGCGGGTTCCAACCGCTGCCGGGACCAGAAGTTCTCACCATAGAGATGAGGAATATTAACATTTCCGGCCCAAACCTGCGACAGCGCGCCGATATTGCGGTCGGGCGTCACTTGCGCGGGAGGGTACCTTGGTCATTGCGGTGGACGCATGGAAACTGGCGTATGTCGCCTTGCCCAAGGCGGCATGCTCTTCGGTCAAGCAGGCGTTGGCAGGCCTTGATCCCTGGGTTCACGTCCCGAAACAGCCAGATGTCGGGGTTTGGCACCGCGCCTATCCGACCCGTCGGTTCAATCCTGAGCTGTGGTCGCGGTATCAGGACTGCTTCCGGTTCTGCGTCGTGCGCGATCCGGCCAGCCGGCTGATGTCCTGCTATACGGATATCGTCGTCAAACGCCGGGCTCTGGGACACAGCCCTCGGGTGCGGGCGGCCAAGGGGCTGCCGCTGATGCCTGACCCGGATACGTTTTTCATGCGGCTGGCGCGTTACCGTCGCAAATCCTCGATCGTCAAGCATCACGTTCTGGGGGCGTCGGTCTTTCTGGGGCAAAACTTGTCCGGGGATTACGACCGGGTCTATCGCACCTGCCAGTTGGGCGAATTGGCCGACGACCTGTCCCGCCACACGGGAGAGCGGGTCACGATGACCAATGCCAACCCATCGGGCGGGGCACTGTCGCTTTGGGATCTCAGCGGGCGCACCATCGACAGATTGCGTCCGATCCTGGAGGCGGAGTATCGGTATCTGGACGGCCACTTTGTCAACCCGCTGGGACCCCGAATACATGATGCTTGCGCGTTGCCGGAACGGCGCGTATCGTGAACCCAACTTCATCTCGGAAAGGCGCGATACCATGGCGCCTAAGCGTCCCAAGGCTGCGGGCGCTTTCCCGAAACCGGTCGAGAGCCCCGCGCCGTCACGACCCGATCCCAACGCGCTGTATGCTGCGCTGGATTTGGGGACAAACAGTTGCCGCATGCTGATTGCCCAGCCGAAGGGCAGCCAGTTTCATGTGGTCGACAGCTTCTCGAAGTCAGTCCAGCTTGGGCATGGCCTTGAGAAATCTGGCCGTCTCAGCCGGTCGTCCATGGGGCGGACCGTATCGGCCCTGCATGTCTGCCGACAAAAGATCGAACGCCACAAGGTGACGCGCATGCGTCTGGTGGCGACAGAGGCGTGCCGCCGCGCGCGCAACGCCCGCGACTTCATCCACCATGTCAGCCGCGAAACCGGCCTGAAGCTTGAGATCATCCAGCCAGAGGAAGAGGCGCGTCTGGCGGTGATCTCCTGTGCGCCGCTGGTCTCGACCAAGACCGAGCAGTTGCTGGTGGTGGACATTGGCGGCGGCTCGACAGAACTGGTCTGGATTGATCTGTCCAAGGTCGCTCCGCGCGAAAGGCCGCGCGCCATCATGCGGTTGCACGCCGGGTTTCACCCTCCCGACAGCCCGTTTCCCTCGGCCAAGGTGGTGGACTGGATCAGCGTTCCACTGGGGGTCGCCACCCTGCGCGATCAGTTCTCGGACGTCCACGACGATGCCGCGCGCTACGCCCTAATGAGCTGGTATTTTGAAGAAAACCTTGCCGAATTCGCGCCTTATCAGGACGAGCAGGCGCGCGAAGGGTTCCAGATTGTCGGCACGTCGGGCACGGTCACAACCGTTGCCGCCTCGCACCTTGGCCTGCGCCGCTATGACCGGACCAAGGTAGACGGGCTGCGCATGTCGTCCGACCAGATCAATACAGTGATCAACCGCTATCTGGAACTGGGCCCGGCGGGGCGACGCCGCGATCCGCGTATCGGACCGGACCGGCACGCGCTGATCATGTCGGGATCGGCGATCCTGCAAGCGCTCTTGCGGCTTTGGCCGACGGATCGGCTGTCGGTCGCGGACCGGGGCCTGCGCGAAGGGTTGCTTTATGCGCAGATGTCGGCGGATGGCGTTCTGGAGGACGGGCCGCTCTGACGACCCGTCCCGACCGGTTTTCAGGCGGTTGTGCGTTTCAATTCTGCAAAGCCGCCGAACACCATCCGTTTGCCATCAAATGGCATCTCCATCGGGCTGTCGTCCGACATCATCTTGGCCCAGCCCGCATCGCGCGCCTCTTTCGAGGGCCAGACGATGTAACCGGACGCGACGCTCTCTCCCTCTTGCAGTTTGACCGCCAGCGGAAGCGAGGTCAGCTTGCCATCCGGGACATCACTCCCCCACAGATCGACAACCTCGCTTGCGCCGAGGCCGATGAACATCTTGTGCATCGGGTCAAGAAAGGCCTCATAGTCGGCGCGTTTGGCGTCGGCGACGGGTGCAAGAAACAGGTCATAATATGGCATTGGTTCCTCCCGGATAATCCTGTGTCAAAGGGTGCGGGGCGCGGCTGCAATTTGCAACGGGAATGTCGCGTGCCCTAATCCGGGTTACGGTCGGAGCGACTTTGGCGTATGGCGGTGAGATCAAGAAAAGGCACCTGTGGCATGGCGAAGAAACCCACAAAGACACCCTCTGGCAAAAACACGTCCGGGCGCGGGCAGCGCGATCTCAAGGTCAAGGTCAAGACAGCGCGCGGGCGCAAGCTGTCCTCGACGCTCTGGTTGCAGCGGCAGTTGAACGATCCCTACGTCAAGCGGGCGAAAGAAGAGGGCTATCGCGGGCGCGCGGCCTTCAAGATCCTTGAGACCGATGACAAGTACCGCTTTCTCGTGCCCGGCGCGCGGGTTGTCGATCTGGGCTGCGCGCCGGGGGGCTGGTGTCAGGTGGCGGTGCCGCGCGTGAACGCGCTTGGCGAAAAGCCCGGCAAGGCAAAGGGTTTTGTGCTGGGCGTCGATTTACAGGTGGTGGATCAGATCCCCGGTGCCGAACTGCATGTGCTGGATTTCATGGAGGACGGCGCCGACGACAAGGTCAAGGCGTGGCTGGGCGGCAAGGCCGATGTGGTCATGTCGGACATGGCGGCGGCCTCATCGGGACACAAACAGACGGATCACCTGCGCATCATCGCGCTGTGCGAGGCGGCGGCCCATCTGGCGTTTGACGTGCTCGAAGAGGGCGGGACCTTTGTTGCCAAGGTGTTGCAGGGGGGGGCCGAAGGCACGCTTCAGGCCGAACTGAAACGCCGCTTTGAAAAGGTCTCAAACTTCAAGCCAGGTGCGAGCCGCGCCGATTCAAGCGAAAAATTCGTTGTCGCCACGGGGTTTCGCGGCTGAGAGAGGCGATGGCGGTATTTTGCAGGCGGGTGATATCGCTCGCGCTGAGCGGCGCATCGGTCTGGCCCGTCGGGCGCGGGTCCTCAGAGGGCAGGGCCTCTTGCCGATAAAGATCGAACAGCCGCGCATGCCGCGACTTGCGCAGCGGCGCAGGGTCCGGGTTGGGGTCTCTCATGGTGGCCTTTCGTCTGGCAGCGGCCGTGACCGGGCAGAGAGTCCGATCAGTGGTTCCTGTCTTGCCGTGTTTGGCACGCCAAAACAAGGGGAAGAGGCGCATTTGAGGGATTGACCCGCGCTGCCGTTCCCGTCTGGATGGGGGCAAATCGGAGGGTGCGACATGACGGTGATCCTGTGTTACGGCGACAGTAATACCCATGGGACCTGTCCCTTGCCCGCGCCCGGAGTCGACCTGCGGCACCCGCCGGGCGACCGCTGGCCCGACGTGATGGCGGCGGCCCTTGGGTCCGGGTATCGGGTCATCGACGAAGGTCTGCCGGGGCGCACAACCGTGCATGACGACATGGTCGAGGGGGGAATGCGCAACGGTGCGACGGTTCTGCCTGCGGTGCTGCACAGCCACAAACCCATCGACCTGATGATCCTGATGCTGGGCACCAATGACCTCAAGACCCGGTTTTCCGTCAGCGCATGGGAGATCGCCCGGTCGGTCGAACGGCTGGCGCTGATGGCCCGCGCCGAGGGCGTGGTGCGTGACATTCTGCTGGTCGCTCCTGCGCCGGTGCGTGAGATCGGCAGTCTGGCAGAGGTCTTTGCCGGGGCCGAGGCGCGGCAGCGCGGGCTTGACGGCTTTATCGCCGCCGCCGCTGAAAGACAGGGCTTTGGCTTTGTCCGCGCGGGGGCGCATGTTGCGGTCTCCTCACAGGACGGCGTGCATTGGGACCCAGAAGACCACCACCGATTTGGGGCGGCACTGGCACAAGACGTGGCGGAGCGGCTGGCGTGAGGCACCTGATGGCCGCGCTGCTGCTGGCGGGCTGCGCGGCGGCCCCCGCGATGAACAAACTGCCCTTGCGCAATCCCACTGCGCCCGTCGCCTCGCAGACGGATGCCACGCTGGGACGGCTTGCCGGTGACTGGCAGGTCGTGCAGGCGGCAGGGATCGCGCCGGGGGGGCGGGTGCGCTTTGGCGCGGATCAGGCGGTGTTGGCAGGGCAGGCGGTGCCATTGTCGGATCAGGGGCGCGGGCGGATGTTGTTGGGGGGCACCCCCGTCTGGGTCTACTGGATCGACGCCGACAACCGGACCGCCGCCCTTGGCGACCCGGACGGGCGGCGCGTGTGGATCATGGACCGCACCGGCCGCCCCGGAGAGCGGCTGCGCATCGCCCGTGAGATCCTTGAATGGTATGGCTATGACCTGTCCCGGCTGACACCGGCATGAGGCGTGTTCTGATCACCGCAGGCGCTGCCGGTCTGGGGCGCGCCATGGCCGAGGGGTTTGTTGCGCGCGGCGACCGTGTGGCGGTCTGCGACATCGACGCAAAGGCCGTGGCAGAGTTCCGCACAGCGCATCCGCAGGCTATTGCCGAGACCGTGGATGTTACCGATGAGGCCGGCATGGCGCGCTTTCTGAGCCGCGTCGAAGCGGCGTTTGATGGCATCGACGTGGTTTGCGCCAATGCGGGTACGGGTGGCCCCGCAGGCCGGATTGAAACGCTGGAGGTCGACGCGTGGCGGGCCTGCATCGACGTGAACCTGACCGGGGCCTTTCTGACCTGTCGCTGGGCGGCGCGCGTTATGCGGGCGCAAAAGAGCGGGGTGATCGTGCTGACCAGTTCGACCGCCGGGCTGTTCGGATATCCTTTGCGTGCGCCTTATGCGGCCGCGAAATGGGCCATCGTGGGACTGACCAAGACGCTGGCCATGGAACTGGGTCCCGAGGGCGTGCGCGTCAATGCGATCTGTCCGGGCGCTGTCGAAGGGGACCGGATGGACCGGGTTGTGGCAATGGAAAGCGCGGCCTCGGGCCTGTCCGAAGACGCGGTACGTGCGCAATACGTCAAGGGCGTCTCGCTGCGCAGTTGGGTCACGGCGGAAGAGGTGGCCGACACCGTCCTCTGGCTCGCCTCGCCCGGCGCGCGCAAGATCTCCGGGCAGATCATCGCAATCGACGGACATACCGAAACGCTGGTGACGTGACGGGTTCTGCATGGTCAAATGCGCTTTCTGCCGGGTGCGCAGGGGTGTTGACTGCAATCTGGGCGCGAAACTGACGCGACAAAGGAGACGGGCAGATGGCAAGACGGGCAGCGATCATCGGGGGTGGTGTCATCGGCGGCGGATGGGCCGCGCGTTTCGCGCTGATGGGGTGGGACGTGCGGGTCTTTGACCCGGATCCCGAGGCCGCGCGCAAGATCGGTGAGGTCATGGCCGGGGCGGCCCGCGCGCTGCCGATGCTCTACGAGGTGCCGATGCCAGCGCAAGGCGCGATCAGCTTTCACGCCACGGTGGCAGAGGCCGTCGAGGGGGCCGCGTACATTCAGGAAAGCGTGCCGGAGCGGCTGGACCTGAAACAGAAGGTCTACGCCGAGATCCAGTCATCGGCCTCCGAAAGCGCGGTTCTGGCCTCGTCCACCAGCGGTTTCAAACCGTCAGAGTTGCAGGAGGGCGCGGCAAGGCCCGGCCAGATCATGGTCGCGCATCCGTTCAACCCGGTCTATCTGCTGCCGCTGGTCGAACTGGTGCCGGGGCCGGGGGGCGCGCCGGAAACTGTCGATGCGGCGCGCAAGATCCTGACCGAAATCGGGATGTTCCCGCTGCATGTGCGCGCCGAAATCGACGCGCATATCGCCGATCGGTTCCTTGAGGCGGTCTGGCGCGAGGCGCTGTGGCTGGTCAAGGACGGCATCGCCACAACTGAGGAAATCGACAACGCGATCCGCTATGGCTTTGGCCTTCGCTGGGCGCAGATGGGCTTGTTCGAGACCTATCGCGTCGCTGGCGGAGAGGCCGGAATGCGGCATTTCATGGCCCAGTTTGGTCCGGCGCTGCAATGGCCATGGACCAAGCTGATGGATGTGCCAGAGTTCACTGACGATCTGGTGGACCTGATCGCCGGGCAATCGGATGCGCAATCCGGGCATCTGTCGATCCGCCAGCTGGAACGCCTGCGCGACGACAATCTCGTGGCGATCCTGCGCGCGCTCAAGGGGCAAGAGGCAGGCGCGGGCAAGCTGATCCGCGACCATGATGCCATGATGCGCGTCCCATTGCAGGAGGCCGTGCCGCTGGTCACGGTGCGCCGCATCGTGCCGGTGGATTGGACCGATGTGAACGGCCACATGAATGAGGGGCGGTACGGGCAGGTCTTTTCCGATGCCTCTGAGGAACTGATGACCCATGTCGGTGCCGACCGGGCCTATATCGACGCGGGAAACAGCTATTTCACCGCTGAGACCAACGTGAAGTATCTGGCGGAAACTCTTGCCGGAGAGGCGTTTTTTGTCGAAACAAAGGTACTGTTGGGGGAGGGCAAGAAACTGCGCCTCTGGCATGAGATGAAGCGGGCGGAGGATGGCGAGGTGCTGGCCACCTGCGATCAGTTCCTGCTACACGTGTCTCTGGACACGCGGCGGAGTTGCCCGCCTTTGGATCACGTCCGCGCACAGGTCGAACGGCTTGCCCGGATGCACGCGGAGGCATGAGGGACTGTCCCTCACAGGCCCCCGAATAGTTTGACCAAGTAGAAGACAGGGGATTCCATGGAACCGCGGCGCTTTCTGACCGAATTGTTCGAAGAGGCCGTCGCGGCGGCCGATCCGCAAAAGGCGCTGAAGGATGTGCTGCCGGACCGGCCCAAAGGGCGGACCGTGGTTGTGGCTCTTGGCAAAGGGGCCGCGCAACTGGCAGCGGCGTTTGAGACCCTGTGGGATGCGCCGGTCGAGGGCGTGGTGGTCACGCGTTATGGCTATGCCGCGCCCTGTCGGCATCTGCCGGTGATCGAGGCGTCGCATCCGGTGCCTGACGCCGCCGGGATGCGTGCAAGTGCGGCGGTGATGCAGGCGGTGTCCGGTCTGACGGCGGATGATCTGGTGGTCGCGCTGGTCTGTGGCGGCGGCTCTGCGCTGTTGCCCGCCCCGCCAAAGGGTTTGACGTTGGAGGATGAGCAGGCGCTGAACCGGGCGCTTTTGGCCTCTGGCGCGCCGATCGGCGTGATGAATGCGATCCGCAAACATGTGAGCACGATCAAGGGCGGGCGGCTGGCGGCGGCGGCCCATCCGGCGCGCGTTGTGTCGCTGGTGGTGTCGGACGTGCCCGGAGACGATCCGGCGCAGGTGGCCTCGGGGCCGACGGTGCCGGACAAGGTCACGCGCCTTGATGCGCTGGCGATGATAGAAGCGCGAAATATCAAATTACCAGAACGGATTATGGCGTATATCTCAAGTGAAGACTGCGCCGCGCCTTTGCCCTCTGACCCGGTGTTTGCCCACAATGAGGTGCGGGTTGTGGCCTCGGCCCGTCTGTCGCTGGAAGCGGCGGCGGCGCGGGCAGAGTCGCAGGGGATCGCCGCCGCGATCCTGTCGGACGCCATCGAGGGTGAGGCGCATGACGTGGGCCGGGTCCATGCCGCCTTGGCGCGCGAGGTGGCTTTGCGCGCGCGGCCATTCACGGCACCCGTGGTGATCCTGTCCGGCGGTGAGACAACCGTGACCCTTGGCGCGAAACCGGGGCGCGGAGGCCGCAACACCGCCTTTCTGATGGGGCTGGCTGAGGGGGTGGAGGGCCTTTCGGGGGTGACCGCTCTGGCTGCCGATACCGATGGCATCGACGGCACCGAAGACAACGCCGGGGCCTTTGTCGACGGCAGCAGTTTCGACCGGATACGCGGGTTGGGGCACGACCCGATGGGGTTTGTCCAAAGGCAAGACCCTTACAGCGCGTTTGAGGTGCTTGGGGATATCTATGCGCCCGGACCAACCGGAACAAACGTGAATGATTTCAGAGCTATACTTATCAAACCTCAGGTGTAGTCATAGCCCAGTAGGGCCTCTGTCGGCAGGTCCAGATTTTCCCAAAGCAGGGCAAGATCAAACTCTGAAAGCGTCTCTGGCGTGGTCGGACGAGCCTCCACCGCAGATAGAAATTTCGACCCAAGGCGTTTGTGTACCGGTCGCAACCCGCCCGTTCGGGCGGGCAGGTCCAGTCCCGCGTGCAACGCGTCAAGAAAAGCCTCAGGCGCGGCCTGCACCGCCTCCATCCGGCACAGGACGACGGTGCAGCCGCGTCGGTGATAGGACAGCAGGCCTTGCAGTTTGGCGCGCCGAAGGGCGAAGAGATTGGGAAAGGCCTGCCCGGTGATCGGGTGGCGGTCGTGTTGCAGGGGCTGCCCCTGTCCTCCCAACGCGGCGACCTGCGGAAAATAGCGTTTGCGGTCGGCCACCGTGCGCCATGGCGCGCGGATGAACTCGGCAAAGGGCAGGCTCTGCATGTCGGGCGGACAGTGCCAGGGTTTGGCATGCATCGACAGCGCCCAACTGCGGGCATCGCGCAGGGTGCAGATCACCGCCAGATCCTCGGGGATGGCAGTCATCGACGGAAACCCGTGTTTCCAGCCGAAATCCTCAACCGGCTGGAGCGGTGAATTGCGCCCCAGCAGGCGTTTGATGAAATTGGTCCCCGAAGACCGTTCCCCAAAGACCTGAAAGCGGCGCGGCGGGCCATGGGGCCGGGTTATCTGCCAGCCGATGTCGCGAAACTCTGGGTCGATCATGGGGGTGCCCGCCTGTTTTTCAGCAGGTTAGCGGCAAGGCTGTCAAAATGCGATTCCCCGAATGAACCGTCTGGGGTAGTCTGGCGGCAAAACAACAGGCGAAGAGGCCAGAGCAGATGCAATCGGTTGCGGCGGCGCTGACCATGGTGCGCGGGGACGCCTTCTTTTTGAAGGCATGGCTGCGCCACTATGGCGAAACTCTGGGACGAGAGAACTGCTATATCGTCAACCATGGCCGTGGCGAGGATGTCGATGAACTGGCAGAAGGGTGCAATATCATCGGGATACCCGGTGATCCTCACCCAAATTTCGACATGAAACGCTGGCGTATGCTGAACAATCTCGTGCAGGGGCTGCGCTGTTATTACACCCATGTGGTGGTTGGCGACGTGGACGAACTGGTGGTGGTTGACCCGGCGCATGGCGGGTCATTGCTGGACTACCTGCGAGAGGTGCGGCCCAAGCGGGTTCTGACGCCGCTGGGTCTGGAGGTGATCCACAGGACCGACATCGAGACGTCAGAGATCAGCGGCCCGATCCTTGGTCCCCGGCGGCACGTCCGGTTGGCCCCGCATTATTCCAAACCCTGCGTGATCAGTCACGGGGTTAAGATCGCGCGCGGCGGCCATTTCACCCAGTTCGAGCATCTGATTGCGCCCGACGAGCTGTATTTGTTTCACTTAAAGTTCTGCGATTTCTACACCTACGTGGCCACCATGAATGCGCGCAATCAGGTTACGGCAGAGGTGGGGACCGGCATTCAGGACACCGCCATCGGACGGCACTGGTTTGCCGAGGCACGCGGTGAGGACCGCGAGGTGTTCGATGGGTTTGCACGGCTACCGATGCAAGACGGGTTTGACCTGTCATGGGTCCGACGGCGCATGAAACGCAGTTGGGCCCCGCGCGGCGAGACGGGGTTTTACGCCTTCAAGCGACCGGACTACGACGGGCAATACGTGCTGCCGGACCGGTTTACGGGTCTGATCTGACCGGGGTTAACCGCGCGAGGAGGTAAAGCGGATCTGGTCGATGTTGAGACCGGGGATCACCTCGCCGACAATCTCACCGGCCTTGGACAGAAAGCCCTGTGAATGGCCGTCAAGCAGGTCATATCCCAGCAACCAGATGGTTTCCGGCGTGTAGAACATGGCAAAAGCCAGCGCCGCGCCAAGGACATAGGCCCGCCCGTTCTTGCGTCCCACACCAGCGGTCAGGGCGGTCCGGACAACCTGAACCGTCAGCATGACCAGCGTCGCGGCCAAGGCGGCGGTCAGCACCGAAAGGATCAGGTGGTGGATGTCCGGGGTCAGCCCTTGCTGGCGCAGTACAGCTTCGATCCGGTCGCGGTTGGTGCCGATCGCGGCGGCGGTATAGGCGGCCCCGAACCCCAGCAGCGCCGCTGTCACCACTTTCGGCTGGGCGCGGTATCGGTTGGGCAGCCCGCCGAATTGTGCGGTGGGGTCGATAAGCTGAACCCGTCGGCAGAAGTCACCGTGGTCTTGCTTGCGAAAGGCGGAGGGGCGATAGGGCATTGTCATGCCCAAATCGTTAACGCGGGAATGGGGCGGGATTCGCGGCGAATTGTGGCCAGAACCGGGTTTTTATCCACAATACAATTCGCATGCGACGCATGGTGGCGCGCCTTCCGCCAAGGCCCGCCACGTGACTGCCAGCGACACGCCGACGGCCCCGCCCGCCGGGTTTATCGGATCGCTTGCAGGATACGCGCCCAGCTGCGGATACCTTTGTGAAAGCTCTCGACGTCGTATTTCTCGTTCGGAGAGTGGATCTGGTCGTCGTCCTTGCCCCAGCCGACCAGCATCGAATCCATGCCCAGTATGGATTTAAAATACCCCGCAACCGGGATCGACCCGCCGCAGCCGGTAAAAGCGGCGTCATGGCCCCATTCCGCCCCCAGCACGCTGCGGGCGGATTCGAAGGCCGGATGGGTTGTCTGCATCTGGCTGGCGGGAGAGGCACCGTGGCCGTGGAAATCGACGGTGACATCCTCGGGCAGTTGCGCGCGCACCCAAGCGCGGAAATGTTCGCGAATCGCGTGCGGGTCCTGCTGGCCGACAAGGCGAAAGCTGACCTTGGCCGAGGCCTTGGAGGGCAGCACGGTCTTGAACCCGTCGCCGGTATAGCCGCCGATGATGCCGTTGACCTCGGCGGTGGGGCGCGACCAGATCATTTCCAGCGCCGAACGGTCCTGCTCACCGGCGGGTTTTGACAGGCCCACGTCACCCAGAAAGGTGCCGTGATCGAAATTCAGTGCGTCCCACTGCGCCTTGATGTCGTCCGACAGGTCAGGGACGCCATCGTAAAACTGCGGCACCTGAATGCGCCCGGTGACGTCATGCAGGTTGCCAAGAATCCTGCAAAGGACGGTGATCGGGTTCCGCGCCGCGCCGCCGTACATGCCCGAGTGCAGATCCTTGTCCGGGCCGGTCAGGGTGATTTCCTCACCCAGAAGCCCGCGCAACTGGGTGATGATCGACGGCACCCGGCTCTCAAACAGGCCGGTGTCGCAGATCAGCGCAAGATCGGCCTTCAGTTCGTCCTTGTTGGCCTCAAGGAAAGGGATCAACGACGGCGAGCCTGATTCCTCTTCGCCTTCGAAGAAAAAGGTGATGCGGCAGGGCATGGTGCCGTGAACGGTTTTCCACGCCCGGCAGGCCTCGACAAAGCTCATCAACTGGCCCTTGTCGTCCGATGCACCGCGACCGCGGATCACCTTGCCCTTGGGCGTCTCCTCGATTTGCGGGTCAAACGGGTCACGGTCCCACAGGGTCAGCGGATCGACCGGCTGCACATCATAGTGCCCGTAAAACAGCACATGCGGGCCGTCGCCATCGACATGACCGACAACCATCGGATGGCCGGGGGTCGGACGTGCCTCGGCCTTGATGCCAAGGCTTTGCAGATCGGAGACCAGCCAGTCGGCGGCCTGCTGGCATTTGTCGGCATAGGCCGGATCGGTCGAGATCGACGGGATGCGCAGCAGCGCCATCAACCGGTCGAGCGCTGCGGGCAGGTCGGAATCGATCTGGGAAAGGGTGGCGTCGAGGGACATGAGACTCTCCTGCTGGATTTCACGCGGACCCTAGCAGAGGGCAGGGCGCTGTCCAGCCGGTCGGCTCAGAGCGCGACCAGTGGGGCCGCCGCCAGAACCTCGCCCGTGGGCGCGCCGGTGGGCGAGCCGCCCGGCGGCTCGTCCGAGACCGCCAGTGCCGCGCCGGTCAGTTGCGCGGCAAGGGCGGGCGTCAGCGCGATACGGGTGCTGTCCGCCTCTGGCAGAACCCCCAGCGACACCGGCGCGGGCGCGCCATCGGCGATCAGCCAAAGCTCCAGCGCGCGACCGGGACGCGGCCCGCCTTCGAGGCGTGCAAGCACCAGTTCGGCCCCTGTGATCGTCGCATTCATCCGCAATGTGCCATCGGCAGAGGCGATTTGCGCCTCGAACTCCGGGCCCCGCAACAGCGTTGGCAGCGGCGAGATGACCAGCAGGGCCGCAACCGTGGCCAGCCCAAGCCCGGTGCCCAGCCACCAGCGCCGCGCCGGTGACGCGGGCGCGCCGCCGATCGAATCCATCAAGGCGCGTCTGGTCCGCCGCGACGGCGTCATGTCGCCCAGTTCATCGGTCATGGACGCAAACCGCGCCTCCCAGTCCCGCACCCGGACGGCAAAGCCGGGGTCGTCGATGACGCGGCGGTCCATGGCGCGTTCGATATCCGGGGACAGCAGGCGCAGCACGTATTCGGCGGCCATCAGGTCGTCGTCTTCGGGCATTTCTGGCAGATCGGCGCTCATCGGGACATGCACTCCCTGAGGCTTTGCAAACTGCGGCGCAGCCATGTTCGCATGGTGTTCAGCGGCACGTCAAACCGCGTGGCGAGATCGGTGTAGCTCGCCCCTTCCAGATAGGCGCCGCGCACCGCATTGGCGCGCTCACCGGGCAGCTCGCCAAGGCAGGCGACGATCCGACGGCTTTCCGAGGCGGCGATGGTCGAGGCCTCCGGTCCGGGCCGGGTGTCGGGCAGCACATCGGTTTCGGATCCGTCCTTGCCGGTCTGCGCCTTTTGCCGCGCCCGCAGGCGGTCGATGGCGATGTTGCGCGCGACGGTGATCAGCCAGGTCATCGGGCTGTGGCCGGTCACCGCATAGCGATCGGCCTTGTTCCACACCCGCAGGAACACCTCTTGCAGGGTGTCCTCTGCCTCGTGGCGGTCCTTCAGCACCGAATGACACACGGCCAGCAGCTTGCCGCTGGTTGCATCGTAGAGCGCGCCAAACGCGGCCCGGTCGCGCAACGCGGTACGCGCTATCAGTGTCTCTATGTCGCCACGGGTTGTCATGCGCACTCCGGTCTGCAAGGACAGAGATACTAGTGCCACCTCCCGCCGAGGCAATGCAATCATGTTTCCGATATACGTCATTTCGTTTCGCCAAGTGGCCCGTTCCCGGATATCCTTTGATTCAGATCAAGGATGCGACGCTTGGTCCGGCCCTAAACGGTAGACAGATTGGTCCGTGGGCTTTAGGTATTCATGAACTTGAATAAGCTGTGCCCGCAGCACCGGCCCCGGCACAAGGGCCGTAAGTAGAAGGAGGAGCCCGGTGGATTACACCGCGAAACTGGATGACGCCCTTAATCGTCTGCATGAGGAAGGCCGTTACCGCACCTTCATCGACATTGAACGTAAGAACGGCCAGTTCCCGCACGCCTCCTGGCGCAAGCCTGACGGCAGCGAAGAACCGATCACCGTCTGGTGTGGCAATGATTATCTGGGCATGGGTCAGCATCCGGTTGTCCTGTCCGCCATGCATGAGGCGATCGACGCCACCGGTGCAGGGTCCGGCGGGACGCGCAACATCTCGGGCACAACGGTTTATCACAAGCGTTTGGAGGCCGAACTGGCCGACCTGCATGGCAAGGAGGCGGCGCTGCTGTTCACCTCTGCCTATATCGCCAATGATGCGACGCTCAGCACTCTGCCCAAGCTTTTTCCCGGTCTGATCATCTATTCGGATGAGTTGAACCATGCCTCGATGATCGAGGGCATCCGCCGCAACGGTGGCGCAAAGCGAATCTTCAAGCACAACGATCTGACCGATCTGCGCGCCAAGCTGGAGGCCGACGACCCCGCCGCGCCCAAGCTGATCGCCTTCGAATCGATCTATTCGATGGACGGCGACTTTGGCCCGATCAAGGAACTCTGCGACCTGGCCGATGAATTCGGCGCGCTGACCTATATCGACGAGGTGCACGCGGTCGGCATGTACGGGCCACGCGGGGCAGGGGTGGCGGAACGCGACCGCCTGATGCACCGCATCGACATCATCAACGGCACACTGGCCAAGGCGTATGGCGTGATGGGCGGCTACATCGCGGCCTCGGAAAAGATGTGTGACGCGGTGCGCTCCTACGCGCCCGGTTTCATCTTTTCGACTTCGCTGGCCCCGGCACTGGCTGCGGGCGCAACCGCCTCTGTCGCGCATCTCAAGCGGGACCAGTCGCTGCGCGAACAACACCAGACACAGGCAAAGATCCTCAAGACCCGGCTCAAGGGGCTGGGCATGCCGATCATCGATCACGGCAGTCACATCGTGCCGGTCATCGTCGGCGATCCGGTCCACACCAAGAAACTGTCGGACATGTTGCTTGAGGGCTATGGCATCTACGTGCAGCCGATCAACTTCCCCACTGTGCCGCGCGGGACAGAGCGGCTGCGGTTTACGCCGTCTCCGGTGCACGGTCCGAAGGAAATGGACCGTCTTGTTCACGCAATGGATGAGCTTTGGAGCCACTGTGCGCTGAATCGCGCTGAAATGGCCGGCTAAACCCCGCGTATTCCTGTCAAACGGCTTGAGATGTGTTACCCTTACAGCAATAACCGGGTTGCGCGAATCGTGCTGCCTGGACCGGGCAGGCACATAAAGATGGGTAAGATGGGGCAGTCTCGCTATGATTGGGCGAAAATCCCAGCACCGTGACGACAGTGGCGATGGGGCATCGCCGCAAAGCTTTGACGACTTCAAGTTGAAGCTGGGTGACGTCATGCGGGGCGAACGGGCGACTATGGGTAAGTCGCTGCTTGACGTCCAGCGTGAGCTGCGGATCAAGGCCAGCTATATTGCGGCCATTGAAAACTGTGACCCCTCTGCCTTTGATACGCCCGGCTTCATCGCTGGATATGTCCGCTCTTACGCACGGTATCTGGGGATGGACCCGGATGAGGCGTTTGCGCATTTCTGCGCCGAAAGCGGGTTCTCCGTCGCGCATGGCATGTCACAAGAGGCGTCTGTCGTGCGCAAGCCGCGCACGCAAGAGCCGCGCCCGCGCGCCCGCGATTCCATTGCCGAACCCCGGATGCCTTTCGCCCCGGCAGGCGACAGCCTGCTGTCGCGGGTCGAACCCGGCGCGCTTGGCTCGTCGCTGGTGTTGCTGGCGCTGATTGGCGGCATCGGGTATGGCGGCTACCGCGTCCTGCAAGAAGTGCAGCGCGTTCAGGTGACGCCGGTCGATCAAACCCCGATCGTGTTGAGCGAACTTGACCCGCTACAGGCGGCCATTGCCCCCAGCGCGCGGGCCGAGGACGATGACCCGCAGCTTGCCGGTGTCTTCACCCCACCCACCACCGAAGCATTTGACCGCCTCTACCGTCCGCAGGCGCTGGATGTGCCGGTTCTGGTCGCGCGCGATGCGCCGATCTCGACACTGGACCCGGAGCGCGTCGGCCTCTTTGCCCGAAACGGCCGTCCGGCCCTGCCGTCGGTACAGGACAGTTCATTGGCCGCCGCCGCGCTGGCGCAGCGTCTGGTGGCCGAGGGGGTCATCCCCGACACCGCGACACCTGCCGCGCCGCTGGCCGCGCCCAAGGGCGTCACCGTGGTTGCCGTGCGCCCCGCTTGGGTCGAAGTGCGGGATGAAACCGGCGGTGTGCTGATCTCGCGCGTGCTGAACGCCGGCGACACCTTTGCCGTGCCGCGCAACGCGGTGAACCCACGTATTCGCGTCGGCGAATCCGGCGCGGTCTATTTCTCTGTCAACGGGCAGACCTTTGGCCCCGCAGGCACCCCCGGACGCGTCACCAGCAAGATTTCACTGGCGGCGGCAGACGTGGTGGACCGCTACGATGTGGCGAACACCGCGAAAGACCGTGACCTGATGGCGGTGCTGACGGACCTCAACATGGCCGCACCGCAGGCGGCCCCGGCGCAACAACTGGCCAGTGTCACGCCAGTTGAGATCGAGCCAGTGCACCGCGCAGCGCAGACGCCGATCCTGACCGAACTCGCGCGCAATATTCCTTCGGTGCCGCCGGTGGCCCGTCCGGACAGCATTGCGCTGGCGGCTGTGTTGGCCGAGGCGCCCGCGCCGGTTGCGCCCGCGGCGATCCCGGTCGCCCCGCCTGTCGCCGTGGCCGAACCGGCGGCCCCGATCCTGACCGCCGACCCGGTTCCGGCACCGCAGCTGACCATTCCGCGCGTCACCGCAGAACCCGCGCCGGGCATCACCGTTGTCGCGGTGGCCGAAACATGGGTCGAAGTGACGTCTCCTTCGGGTAAGAAGCTGCTGGCGCGCCTGCTGAAACCGGGCGACAGCTATGAGGTGCCGCAGACCGAACAGGCCGCGACGATCTTTTCCGGCAACGCAGGTGGCGTGTTCTTTGCGGTCAACGGCCAGACCTATGGCCCTTACGGACAAAGCGGGCAGTTTGGCCGCGATCTCGCGCTGTCGGCCGAGGCGATCCAGCAAAAGCTGGAAGTGGCCGACCTGACCCAGAATCGGACCCTTGCCAAGGTGGTGGCCGAACTTCAGCTTCAGGGCCAGTGATCCGGCGAAATGCGCTCGGATCACGGGTGGTCTGAGCACGCGCGAATGACTATGTTCCCGGCGAACGCAAGCTAACACAGGACAGAGCGCATGAGCCTCAACCACGTCCGACCGTGGCGGAATATCTATCGTCGCAAGTCGCGCCAGATCATGGTCGGCACTGTGCCGGTCGGCGGCGACGCTCCGATCACCGTCCAGACCATGACCAACACGGTCACCACCGATATTCCCGGCACCATCGCGCAGGTGCAGGCCGCGGCGGAGGCGGGGGCCGACATCGTGCGGATTTCCGTCCCGGATCAGGAGTCGTCCCGCGCGCTGCGCGAGATCGTGCGCGAAAGCCCGGTGCCCATCGTGGCCGACATCCATTTCCACTACAAACGCGGGATCGAGGCCGCCGAGGCCGGGGCCGCCTGCCTGCGGATCAATCCCGGCAACATCGGCAGTCAGGACCGCGTGCGCGAGGTCATCAAGGCGGCGCGCGACCACAACTGTTCCATCCGGATCGGTGTAAATGCGGGCAGTTTGGAAAAGCACCTGCTGGACAAATACGGTGAGCCGTGCCCCGATGCGATGGTCGAAAGCGGTCTGGATCACATCAAGATCCTGCAAGACAACGATTTTCACGCGTTCAAGATCAGTTGCAAAGCCTCTGACGTGTTTATGGCCGCCGCCGCCTATCAGCAACTCGCGGACCAGACCGACGCGCCGATCCACCTTGGCATCACAGAGGCGGGCGGGCTGACATCGGGCACGATCAAATCCGCCATTGGTCTTGGCAACCTGCTGTGGATGGGCATTGGCGACACGATCCGCGTGTCGCTGTCGGCGGACCCGGTCGAAGAGGTCAAGGTCGGCTACGAGATCCTGAAGTCTCTGGGCCTGCGCCATCGCGGCGTCAATATCATCTCTTGCCCGTCCTGCGCGCGGCAGGGGTTTGACGTGATCAAGACGGTCGAGACGCTGGAAAAACGGCTGGAGCACATCAAGACTCCGATGAGCCTGTCAATCATCGGCTGCGTCGTGAACGGCCCCGGTGAGGCGCTGATGACCGATGTCGGCTTTACCGGCGGTGGCGCGGGCAGCGGCATGGTCTATCTGGCGGGCAAGGCCAGCCACAAGATGTCGAACGACCAGATGGTCGAGCATATCGTGGAAGAAGTCGAAAAACGCGCCGCGGTGATAGATGCCGAAGAGGCCGCCGCAACCGAGGCGGCGGAATAGCGGTCAGTCAGCGGCCTCGATAATATAGCGTTCGAGGACAAAGGCGGGCATGTGCCCCCGGATCATCCGGTCACGCATGACGTAGGACGGCAGCACGTCCAGACCCAGCGCCGCCATCGTGGCGGCGTTTTCCGGGTCGGTCGTCTCCAGCAGGGTGACGCGAATTCCCAGATCCTGCGAAATCTGCTTAAGCTCCGCCAGTGCGGCGTCGCAGTCGGGGCAGTCCGGCCCAATGAACAGGGCAAGGACCGGCCCGCCCGCTGGACCAAATCCGGGGCTTGCGGGGTCGAACAGGGTGTCTTGACGGGCAATACCGGCAAGATCGGCCTGCTTTTCATCGCTGTACAGATCAAGCGGCGCGGCAGGTGTTTGCAGCGCGTGGATGCGCCCGAGAAAGTCGGCCTTCAGGCCACCGTCGGACGCGGGCAATGGACCGGCGTCGGCAGCCAGACGAGCGGCACCTGAAAATAGCGCGACGGCTGCAACCAGCCATCGCGCCATACCGGATATCATTGCGCCTCGCGGACCTCATCGACGATCTGGCGCATGGTCGGCAGCGGCGCGTAACCGCGCACCATCTGGTCGCCAAAGACAAAGCTGGGCGTGCCATTGATGTTCATCGCCAGCGCCAGTTCCCGCGTCTCGGTGATGCGGCGGGTAACCTCTTCGCTGTCCATCTCGGCCATGATGGCGTCCGCATCCAGAGACAGCGTCTCGGCGATGCGGCGCAGTGGACCGTTGCCGGGGTTGCCTTCAAGAGTGATCAGCGCGTCATGAACAGACTTGTAGGCCTCTTCCCCCGCGACGATCAGGGTGGCGATGGCAAAGCGCGACGACACCACCGATGCCTCCCCCAAAATCGGGAATTCCTTGACGATATAGCGGATGTTGCCGTCAGATTCGATCAGTTCCGTCACCTCGGGGTGGGCGCGGCGGCAGAACCCGCAGCGGTAGTCGGAGAACTCGATGACCGTCACGTCGCCTTCGGGGTTGCCGCCGACCCATGAAAACCCGTCGTCCAGCAGGCGCGCCATGTTGTCTGCGACCAGCGTGTCGTCCTGAGCGGTCTGCGCGGCCTTTTCGCGTTCCTCCAGAACGGCGACGGCCTCCATGATGACCTGCGGGTTTTCCAGCAGATAGGCGCGCACTTCTGCGCCAAACGCCGTCTTTTGTTCCGGTGTCATGTTGGCGAAATCGAACGGGCCTGCGTCCTGCGCCAGCGCCATGGGGGCGGTGAACAGACAGAAGGCGGCAGCGGAACTGCTCAGGAAAGACTTGGAAAGGAACATGGGAACTCCCGTAAAAAGTTGGGTTATCGGTTTATTTGGCCTGTTGGGCGGCACTTATCACATCCTGTGCCCGTTGCCACGGGGCAGAGCCACGCGGCAGCGTGGCAAGGGCGCGTTCGGCGTGCAGCTTGGCGTCTTCCAGACGGCCCTGAAGGGCATAGCGTTCGGCGGTCGAGATCGAGGCCATGCCATTTTGCCCGGTCTTGGCATAGGCAACCGCCAGATCGCGCAACAGGCGCGCATCGGTGAAATCGCGCCCGCGCGCGGCCTCCAGCGCGCTGAGCGCCTGTTTTGGCTGACCGGCGGCCAGCAGCGCGCGCCCCAGCCCGCCCAGGATCAGCGGTTCTCGCGGGGCACGGCTGGCGGCGGCCTGATAGACCTGCACCGCGGCCCCGAACTGGCGCGATTCCAGCAGGATCTGGCCTTTGAGTTCCAGCAGGTAGGGGTCGTTGGGGCGCAGGGCGATGGCGCGGTCGATGGCGCTGAGGGATTTCTTGAGGTTGGATTGCCGGTGATAGGCCACCGCCTCGCGCATGTAGGCGATGTCCTGACTGCCGCTGTCCTTGAGCCGCCGCAGCGTCCATGACGGCGCGCGCTTGAAGGCGCTCAGCTTGCCCTGCGCGCGCTTGAACCAGTATTGCGATGTGGCATCGCGGCCCGGTGTCTTGGTGCCTGCCACCAGTCCCTCAAGGGCGCGCAGTCGGTCGCGGGTCAACGGATGCGTGCGCATGTAGGGGTCTTGCCGCCCGACCGACAGGGCCTCTTGTCCGCGAAACAGCTTTTGCACCTCCAGCGCGCCGCGCGGATCGACCCCGGCGCGCGACATGAACCGCACGGATGAGATGTCGGCGGCGGATTCCTCGGCGCGGGTGTGGGAAAAGAACAGCCGCATGGCAGAGCCTTGGCTTCCCAGCGCCACACCTGCGGCGGCCTGTTTGTTGGCCCCGGCGGCGGCGGCGGCGGCGGCCAGAGCCATGCCGATCCCGGCGGCGGTGCGCGCCGCGCGCAGATTGCCAAGGCGACGAGAGATATGGCCGTTAGAGATATGCGCCGCTTCATGCGCAATGACCGCCTGCAACGCCTCGGCGCTGTCCAGCTTCATGATCAGGCCGGAGTGCAGAAAGATATGCTGGGTATCGACCACAAAGGCGTTCAGCGACCCGTCGTCGATCACGATGATGTCGACCTGTTGCGGACTGAGACCGGCGGCGCTGAGGATCGGCGCGCCCAACTGGCGCAGGGCATATTCGATATCGGCATCGCGCAACAGCGTGGTCGCGGCCTGCACCGGAGCGGCGGCCATCATGCTCAATGCCGTTGCCAGTGCGATCAACCGGGGCAGGATCTGTTTGCGGATCATTGACGGGCTGCTCCTTGCGCTCGTAAGCCGTGTTGGCGACACAGTAGAGAGGCTCACATGCGAAGTTCAAGGCGCGGCGCGGTCGATCCCTTCATCGTGATGGACGTGATGGAGGCCGCACGGCAGGCCGAAGCGGCCGGTCGGCGCATCATCCACATGGAGGTGGGCCAGCCGGGAACGCCCGCGCCGGCGGCCGCACGGGCTGCACTTGCGCAGGCGATGGAGCAGGACGCGCTTGGCTATACCGTGGCGCTTGGCCTGCCCGCGCTGCGGGCGCGGATCGCGAAACTCTATGCCCAGTGGTACGGGGTCGATCTGGACCCGGCCCGCGTGGTGGTCACTCCGGGGTCTTCGGGCGGTTTCATTCTGGCCTTCACGGCGCTCTTTGACGCCGGTGAGCGCGTGGCGCTGGGGGCACCGGGCTATCCCTCTTACCGGCAGATCCTCAAGGCGCTGGACCTTGTGCCGGTCGAGGTGCAGACCTCGGCGGAAAATCGCCTGCAACCGACGCCCGAAGACCTTGCCGGGATCGCCTATGAGGGCCTGTTGGTGGCCAGCCCGGCGAATCCCACCGGGACCATGCTGGACAAGCCCGCCCTGTCGGCGCTGATCGGCGCGGCGCAGGCGCGCGGGGCGGCCTTCCTGTCGGATGAGATTTATCACGGCATCGAATACGACAAACGCGCTGTGACCGCGCTGGAGGTCAGCGACGATGTCATCGTGATCAATTCGTTCTCCAAGTTCTTTTCCATGACCGGATGGCGCGTCGGCTGGCTGGTGGTGCCCGATGACATGGTCCGTCAGGTCGAACGGCTGGCGCAGAACCTGTTCATCTGTCCGCCCCACGCGGCGCAGGTCGCGGCCTTGGCGGCGCTGGACGCGCAGGAGGAACTGGAGGGCAATCTGGCCGTCTACGCCCGCAACCGCGCGCTGATGATGGACGGGCTGCCAAAGGCGGGGTTTGACCGGATCGCGCCGCCGGACGGGGCCTTTTACGTCTATGCCGATGTCAGCCATCTGACCGACGACAGCCGCGCGTTTGCCGGTGAAATCCTTGAGCAGGCCGGGGTGGCGGTGACGCCGGGGCTGGATTTCGATCCGGTGCGGGGCGGCGGCACGCTGCGGTTTTCCTATGCGCGGGCGACCGCCGATATCGAAGAGGGGCTGGCACGGTTAAAGGCGTTTATGCTGGCGCGCGGGTAACTGGCGCGTGCGTCGCCCTGCGGTGCCTGCTAGATTACGCCCAAACCACCGGAACCGGGGCATATGAGCAGATTTCTTTCCTTTGTGATGGCGCTGAGCCTTTGGGTCGGTGCCGTGTCGGCGCAGGATGTGGGTCTTGCCCGCCTGATGGGGGGCCAGATCGAGGATCGCCGTTTTGGCGTCACCGACCTGCAACTGGACCTGTCGCAGGGCGTGCCGTGGCGGCTGTTTACCCTGACCGATCCGGACCGGCTGGTGCTGGATTTCGCCGAAGTGGACTGGCAGGGGGCCGACCCCGAGGCGATCAACCAAAGCGACCGGATCGCGGTGCTGCGCATGGGGGTGTTCCGGCCCGGCTGGTCGCGGCTGGTGGCCGAACTGGCAGAGCCGATGGCGGTGGACCGGGCCGAGATGCGCGTGGCACCTGACGGGGCCTGGGCGAAACTGGTCCTGAGCCTGACCTCTACCGACGCCGAGAGTTTTGCCGCCGCCGCCGGTCAGCCCGCCGATCCGGTCTGGGTGCGGACCCGGCCCAAGGCGCGGCGCGTGACCCCCGATCCTGACCGCCCGCTGACCATCGTGCTGGATCCCGGCCATGGCGGGATCGACCCCGGCGCCCGGCGCGATGGCATCAGCGAGGCGGATCTGATGCTTCTTTTCGCGCAGGAACTGCGTGAAATGCTGCTGCGGGCCGGGGACTACCGGGTGCTGCTGACCCGGCAGGACGATCAGTTTGTCTCACTGGAGGGGCGGGTGAAATTTGCCCATGACGCGGGTGCCGACCTGTTCATCTCGTTGCACGCCGACGCCTTGTCCGAGGGCGTGGCGCATGGGGCGGCGATCTATACGCTGGCGGAAGAGGCCTCGGACGCGGCCTCGGCGGCGCTGGCGGAACGGCACGACCGGGACGACCTGCTGGCGGGGCTGGACCTGTCGGGCACCGATGACCGGGTGGCGCAGATCCTTATGGACCTCGCGCGGCTGGACAACACGCCGCGCAGTCAGGCGCTGGCGCGTCACATCGTCGACGGGATCGAAACCTCACTGGGCCACGTCCACAAGGACCCGCTGCGTCAGGCGGCGTTTTCGGTGCTGAAATCCGCCGACATCCCCTCGGTCCTGCTGGAACTGGGATTCCTGTCGACCCAGGCCGACCTGCGCAATCTGCAAGACCCGGCGTGGCGGGCTGGCATGGCGGCGGGCATCCGCGACGGGCTTGCCGCGTGGCTGGTCGAGGACGCGGCGCTGTCGCGGCTGCGGCGGCAATAGGCAAACCCTTGCCCCTATGGCAAAACCCCGCGCGGTTGTGTTTTGACGCCGCGCGCCGGGGCCTGTAGGGAATAGGATGAACGAGTAACGGGAGCGGCTGGTGCTGCGTTTCATCTTTTCCTTCTTCGGGGCGATTTTCGCCGTCGTGACAATGGGCACCATGATGGTGGCGCTGACCATCGGGGCGGTGTTCTGGATGTATGGGCGCGATCTGCCCAGCCATGACCACCTTGCCCAATACACGCCGCCGACGATCAGCCGCATCTACTCCACCGAAGGCGCGGTGATCGACGAATTCGCGCAGGAACGCCGGTTGTACACGCCCGCCGCGCAGATCCCCGATCTGGTCAAGGACGCGTTCATCTCGGCCGAGGACAAGAATTTCTACACCCATCAGGGCTATGACCTGCGTGGCATCGCCGCCGCCGCCGTGCAGGCGGTGCAGACGCGCGGGCGCGACGTGCGCGGGGCCTCGACGATCACGCAACAGGTGATGAAGAACTTTCTGCTGTCGGGCGACCGGCGCGCCGAACGCAAGATCAAGGAAATCATTCTGGCCAGCCGGGTCGAGAATGCGCTGTCCAAGGAAAAGATCCTTGAACTGTACCTGAACGAGATCTTCCTGGGCCAGAACGCCTACGGCGTCACCGCCGCCGCGCAGGTCTATTTCAACAAGACCTTGTCGGAAATTGCTCCTCACGAGGCAGCATTCTTGGCCTCGCTACCAAAGGCACCATCCAACCGGCATCCGGTGCGCGATCATGATGTGGCGTTCTACTGGAGAAACAATACCCTTCGGGAGATGTTCGAGAACGGCTACATCGACGAGGCCACCTATCAGGCCGAGGTCGCGATGCCGCTGAAATCCGTGCAGAACGGCGACTACGAACCCTACCAGCGGTCGCTGCCGCCCCGTGACTATTTCACCGACGAGATCCGCCGCCAGTTGAGCCGCGACTTCGGCGAGGAACAGTTCTTCTCCGGCGGGTATTCCGTTCGCGCGACGCTGGACCCCGAGATGCAGGGGCAGGCGGCCCAGGCGCTGCGCAGCGCGCTGGAACAATACGACCGTTCGCGCGGGGAATGGCGCGGCACCGGCAAGACGATTCCGACCGATACCCTGGGCGACGAGGCCAAGTGGCGCGAAGCCCTGGCTGACCTGCGTGTGGCCCGCGACATCGAGCTGGAACACCCCTGGCACGTGGCGGTAGTGCGCGAGGTGCGCGACAATTCTCTGCTCTTGGGGATCGAGGACGTGGCGCTGGACGATCCGCGCGGCATGACCGTGCCCCGAACCGACACCGACTGGTTCAAGGGTAGCCTGCAGGACAATTTCGAACCCGGCGACGTGATCCATGTCCGCCAGATGACCCAGGACAGTGACGGCGCCTTTATCCGCTGGAGCCTGCGGCAGGTGCCCGAAGTGCAGGGCGGTTTCATGGCGATGGACGCCCACACGGGCCGCGTCATCGCCATGCAGGGCGGGTTCTCCTACCAGAACTCGGTCTTCAACCGGGCGACGCAGGCGATGCGCCAGCCGGGGTCGAGCTTCAAGCCCTTCGTCTATGCCTCGGCGCTGGATTCGGGCTATTCGCCCGCGACCATCGTTGTCGACGCCCCGATCGAGGTGGACACCGGCGCCGGCGTCTGGCGCCCCAAGAACGCCTCTCACCAGTATTACGGCCCGACACCGCTGCGCACCGGGATCGAACGGTCGCGGAACCTGATGACGATCCGCCTGGCGCAGGAAGTGGGCATGGACATCGTCGCCAGCTATGCCGAGAAATTCGGGGTCTACGACCGCATGGGCCTGTCCATCGCGAACTCGCTGGGCGCGGATGAGACGACCCTGTTCCGCATGGTTGCCGCCTACGCGATGTTCGCCAACGGCGGCGAGCGGGTCGAACCGACGCTGGTCGACCGGGTTCAGGACCGCTACGGCACCACCGTCTATTCGCATGAATCCGTCTTTGGCAACAAACGGGTCTGCGTCGATTGCGACAATCCTGACCTGCCGGAGGGGCAGGCGCCGCGTATCGCCGACGAGCGTGAAAGGGTGATGAACGCCGTCACCGCCTATCAGCTGACCTCGATGATGCGCGGCGTCGTCGAGCGCGGCACCGCCGCGCGTACCGTCAACCTCAGCGTGCCGACCGCGGGCAAGACCGGCACCACGAACGACGCCAAGGATGTCTGGTTCGTCGGCTTCACCTCGAATATCGTGGCGGGCTGCTACATCGGCTACGACACGCCGCGGTCCCTGGGCCGCGGGGCCTCGGGGGGCGGCATGTGTGGCCCGGTGTTCAACGAATTCATGAAGGAAGCTGTCAAGAAGTACGGGGGCGGCAACTTCAAGGTTCCCGAGGAATGCCAGTTCATCAAGATCGACCGTTTCTCTGGCGCGCGCCTGCCGGACGATGCCAGCGGCCCCAACGTCGTTTCCGAGTGTTTCCGCCTCGGCGAAGAGCCGATCTTCGGCGTGATGTTCGACGGCGGCTTTGCGATCTCGGGCACCTTTGACGTGATCCAGCCGGACGGATCGACCGTCGCGCAGGAGGTCACGACCTCGACCGGCGACAAGGCCATCGTGGGGCCGAAGGCGGGCTTTGGCACGTTGTCCTCAGGCGGGTTGTACTGAACAGGGCATCGGTCGCTGTTCCATGTCGGGACAGTGGCCGGACCGGGCCGAACTTCATGCGGGCAGGGGCGGATCGTCCGCCCCGGTGACAGCGGGCCAAACCTCATGCGGATGTTCACCGGCGCGCGTGCCGTGTGAATTTGTCTGCCACGGCTTCCCCGGCTTGCCCGCACCTTGCCCCCTTGGTATCACGCATCACTCCCAAGGACCGAAACAGGACCATAGCAGATGCGCGCAGAGACCCAGAACCATGCCGACAAGATCGAGAAATCGCTCGACCTGCTGGCGCAGCGGCTCGAATGGGACACCGCCCAGCACCGGCTGGAGGAATTCAATGCACGGGTTGAGGACCCCAATCTCTGGGACGACCCGGCGGCGGCGCAAAAACTGATGCGTGAGCGTCAGCAACTGGTCGACGCGATGGAAACCTATACCTCGATGAAGCAGGAGCTTGCCGACCAGATCGAACTGATCGAACTGGGCGAGATGGAAGAGGATGAGGAAGTTGTGGCCGAGGCAGAGGCGGCCATTGCCGCGCTGGTGGACAAGGCCGCAAAAAAGGAACTTGAGGCGCTGCTGAACGGTGAGACCGACGGCAACGACGCCTTTCTGGAGATCAAGGCCGGTGCCGGTGGCACCGAGGCCTGCGACTGGGCCAACATGCTGGCGCGGATGTATGTCCGCTGGGCGGAAAAGCGCGGCTTTGAGGTCGATCTGCAAGAAGAGCAGTCCGGCGCCGAGGCGGGCATCAAATCCGCCACCTATCAGATCAAGGGGCCAAACGCCTATGGCTGGCTGAAGTCAGAGAGCGGCACGCACCGTCTGGTCCGGATTTCGCCGTTTGGCAAAGGCACGCGCGAGACGAGTTTCGCCGCCGTGGGGGCCTATCCGGTGATCGACGACAATATCGAGATCGAGGTGAACCCGGCGGATATCCGCATCGACACCTTCCGGTCCTCGGGCGCGGGCGGCCAGCACGTCAACACAACCGACTCTGCCGTGCGGATCACCCACGCGCCGACGGGCATCGTGGTGACAAGTTCGGAAAAGTCGCAGCACCAGAACCGGGATATTGCCATGAAGGCGCTGAAATCGCGCCTCTACCAGATGGAACTGGACAAGCGAAACGCCGAGGTCAACGCCCTGCATGAGGCCAAGGGGGACGCGGGCTGGGGCAACCAGATCCGGTCGTATGTGTTGCAACCCTACCAGATGGTGAAGGACCTGCGCACCAACTATGAGACCGCCGACACGTCCGGTGTGCTGGACGGCGACCTTGATCCGTTTATGGCGGCGACTCTGGCAATGAACGTCGCGGGCAAAAGCCGCGCGGACGCCCAGGCCGAGGACTGAGGCCGCGCCGCACGCCGCTAGTAGGACCGCAGCACCCCGCGAAAGGCAAAGCTGTCGCGGGTCTTGCGTTCGGAAAACTTGGCGTTGCCATCCAGAAAGCGCACCGTGAGCGGGCGACCGGTGGCCTCTGCCGCCAAGGTCAGACCCGGCAGATGGGCCACGCCAGAGGCAAAGGCCAGCACGCGCGCCGGGCCGTCACGGCCCGCCCAATCCTGCAACGCCTCGGGGTCTTGGGGATCGACGCGCTCTGCGATCACGCCACCGGTGCCGACGATCGGATCGGCGGGCAGCACCATTTCGAACAGCTCAAAAGCGCCGGTGGCAGCGGGATCGGGGGTGAAGGCCATGATGATCCCCGATTGCGGATCGGTCGCCCCCAGCGGCAGGCGCGGCGGGGCGGCGGCCAGTTGGCGCGCGGCGGCATCATAGTCGATCCGCAACAGCTCTCCCCGCCGCAGGATCCAGTTTTCCAGTCGGGGAAAGGGTGCCGCCAAAGAAGCAGGCTGGATCGCCGCGGTCTCTGGATCTTGGCTCCGGTACTGAAACCGGGTGGTGCCGGAGACCGTCGCCGCAGCGGTGGTCACGAGGATCACAAGGATCATCGCAAACAGCGATACCACCGCGTCGAGCTGATAGCTGTCGTCAGGCTCATCGGATCGTTTGCGGCGGAACAGGCGCCGGCTCATTCCTCAGGCTCCTCTGGCGGGTCGATCATGACCACGGTGAGCAGCAGGATGGCGCGTTCCTGCGTGGCATCGCGGGTGGTGACATCGTCTGTTGTGTCGTTCATCTGGCGGACCGCCTGCTGAAAGCGCGCAACACAGCGAAACGCCCGCTGGTCCGCCTCCAGCCGGAGGCGTGTCAGCAGGCGGTCGGGGCGCGGGTGCGTGGCCAGCCAGTCAGCGGCCTCATTTGGCGGCAGCGGCGCTGTGGCGGGCAGCCATTCCGGCTGCAAGGTGGTGGCAACGGCCCCCTCTGCGCAGCGCAGGACCACATCCGCCTGCGGCTGGCTGCCCGGATGATCCTGAAGGTTGCTGGACAGCACAATCAGGATCAACAGGATCGCCGTGCCGCCGACAAAGGCATCGACCATGGCCAGCACCGGCGGTCGGATCAGCCCGCGACGCAGCGGCCCGGTCATTCCAGACCGGCGCGGCGCGACAGGCGGTCCCATGCCTGATCAATCGCCTTTGCCCCGATCAGGCAGATCAGCGCGCCGATCAACCCCAAGAGGGTCGTGTCAAAGGCGACATGCAGTTCCGACAGCACAGGTTGCAGCGCGTCCGGGTTGCCAATGGCGCCGGGCAGCGACTCGATCGCGCCGGAAAGGCCCACAACCGTGCCCAAAAAGCCCAGCATGGGGAAGGCGGTCAGCCCCAGCCGAAGAGGATCAGCAATGATGTCGCCTTCGGAGGCCAGTTCAAAGGCGTCCAGCCGCCGCCGGTCCGGATGGCCGACCCGCAGACGACGGGCCGCGAACAGCCGGGTCAGTTGCGCCAGAGGCGTCAACAGCCCGGCGCGCGCCTCGTGCCGCGAGACAAGCCGGGTGTCGATGGCAAGACTGGTCAGTTGAACTGCGATAAAGATCAGCGTGGCAAGGCATCCGGCGGCAAAGGTCAATCGGATCGGATCAGAGAGGATACGGGTCAGCAGGGGATGGCCGCTGTCTTCGGGCGCGGCCAGCGCAACGATCTCAGGCACCGGGGGGGCTGCGGCGGGGGCGTCCGGCGCAACCGCCGGGGCGGCAGGGTCAGGTGTCGTGTCTGGTGCACCCTCTGGTGCGGTGTCCGGTGTGGCCTCTGGCGGTGTGTCACCCAGGCCCATCACCCAGGTGGTTGCCGTCCGGGACATGTCGCGCGCGGCGTCGGCAATGCTGCGCGGGTCGGTCAGACCAAGATCGCGAAACACCGCCACCGTCAGCGCGACCAGAGCGGCACAGATCAACAGGCTGCGCCATGGGCGGATCGGCAAAGCGCCAAAATCGTGATCCTCTGCACGGGGCAGCGGGGTCATGTCACGGGTCCCCGCGCAGGGTGGCCAACAGGGCGCGGACCTCGGCCCGTTTTGCCGCCAGGTCCGTCCGGCGGGCAATCAACCCGTCGATCTGGGCCAACGTCTCGGCAGAGGCCCCGAAGCCCGCGTTTTCCTCCTGCAAGGCGATCTCGGCGTCCAGTTCCTCCAGAATTGCCGAAAGCTGTGTATCCAGCGTGGTCGCGACCTCGATCAGGTCCGCCCGTTCGGCGACGGGCTCGTTCCCGGTGTCATGGTTGTCGGCGTGCAGCGGCAAAGCGGTCAGCCCAAGTGCCAGCACGCAAGCGCCCAGAAAGGGCGCTTGCAGGAACCGGGCTATGACGGTCATCTCAGTTCTCGACGAGGTTGGGATCACGCTTGCGCAGCGCGTCTTCGACCTGCGCGACGCGGTCCGCGCCCTGCTGGATGATGCCGGTGGCATCGGCAAACAGCTGCTGGATCTGGTCGTAGCGGCGCAGCTTGATCAGGAAAACGATGCGCTTGCGCTCTGCCTCGACGGCGCGGATGCGGCGTTCCAGCGCCTCGAACTCGGACACAAGGGTGCCGCGCTGGTCGGAAAACACCTGCGCATCCTCAAGAAAGGCCTCTTCGAAATCAAGGAAACCCTCGACCTTGGCGGCCTGCGCATCCAGCTTGGCCGCCTCTTCGAGCGCTTGCAGACGCTGCACATAGCTGCCGTCCGGGTCGCCGACACCGGCATGCGCGCGCAGCGTGGCGATCATCTCGTCAAAGGCGGCGTCCGCCTCATTCAGTTCGACAGTGGCAAGGTCGATCTCCGCCGACAGCGCGTCGATCCGGTCGATGGTCGCCTGCCGCGAGGCGGCGATGTCCTCGATCACCTTGGCAAGCGAAACTTCTTCGCCGTCCTGCGCCTGTGCGGTGCCGGAAATTGACAGCGCCAGCCCAAGGACAAGGGCGGAGGCAAAAACCTTCAGAGATTGAAACATCTGGTTACTCCTGCTTGAATATTAGGACAACCGCGCGGACCCCGCGCGGTTCAGTTGCAAATAGAGGGGTCGACAAAGCCCAGGCTGGTCAGCGAGGACAGGTCGCGTTCAAGGTTCTCGACCACAACACTGATCTGGCGGTTCTGCTCTTCGGCCCCGACCAGCGACTGTTGCAGCTGGGTCTGGAACACCTCGACCACCGCCTCGCAGTTGTCAAAGGTCCGGTTGGTGCAGAATTCCTCGCCGCGCGAGGCGAACCATTTCGAATACTCAAGGCGGCAAGAGGTGACTTGCCCCAGCTTGTCGCTCAACTCATCGGCGCGCCCGCTCAGGGATGAGGCCCCGATGTCGATCTGGATCAGCATGTCCTCTCCGATGCTACAGGCCAGCTTGACCAGTTCGTCGCCGTTCAGGGGCCGGTCGCTGAGACCCAGCGAGGGCATTGCGTCGTATTCCCGCTGTACCACGCCGGTCTCACCGCTGAGGCAGCCAAACATCGCTTCCAGCGCAAGGCTGGAGGCCGCGCAGGCCGGGCGGTCAGAGAAGAAGGCGTTGAAAATCGCCAGCCGGCCCTTGTTGCGGGCGATGACCCGGCTGGGCTCTCGCGGCAGCAGGCGTTTGTCGTCGATGCAGGCCTGAAGCGTGACAAGGCCGGTTTCCGAGGGCAGCGGGCAGCTTTCGCCATCCGCGTCGGGCAGGGCGGTCATCGCGGCATCGCAGGCTTCGGTGTTTTCCAGCAGGAATTTGGTCGAGGTGCAGGCAACCTGACAGTAGTTCGGGCATGTGGTCAGCATGTCGTCCGCCGAACACTGTTCGACCGCGAAACTCACCGGGTCGGGTGCATCCTGCGCAACGGCGGCTCCGGTGGCCGCGACCAGCCCGCTTGCAACCAGCAGCGGGGCAAGAAAAGGTCGGGAAACCAAGTATTGAAAGACGGTAAACGACATATCAGACTATCCAAAAATTGCTTTTTCCACGATACCTTGGGAACTTGTAAAACGCGTGTCACCATCCGAAGATACCCTTGGTCCCTAGGATAGCAAATGTTTTTTGACTTCTATATTGAGCGGCGTCCGGCAGGTTTGTCCCGCCTTGGTCTTGCGCTGGTTTTAACGGCTACCGCGTTGGTTTTTCTGACATTCCAGCCGGTCTTTGCGCAAGAGGACGGGGACGATCCGGTCGTCGTGCCAGAACCCGCCGCGCTGCCCGCCCTTTGCACGCAGGCAGGGGTGTCGCCCGAGGACTGTCTGGGGCTGCTGGGACAGTTTTCGCTGGATCTCTATTGCGACATCAACGCGGTTGAGGACGCAGAGTGTCCCGCGTTCATCGCGGCCTACAAGATGCCGCCGGACTGCCGCGCCGCCAATCTGACGGTTCTGGGCTGCGTGGACTTCCTGTCCCGCCGGACCCGCTATTTCCGGGAGCAGGTCAAAGGTCTGATCGCGCAATGCTCCTTTGAGACGGATGAGGTCTGCGCGCCGGTCAAGGTCGATTTGCAGGAGCGGATCGCAGAGCTTGAGGCGCAACTGGCGCAAGTGACGGCGGACAATGCCGATCTGAGGGGGCAGGTTGACGCCCTGACTGCCACCAAGGCCGATCTGGATGCTCAGGTTGCCCTGTTGGTGCAGGACGCGCAGGCGGCGGCCGCAGAATTGGCCACGGCGCAGGCGGCACTGGAGGGAAAACAGCTATCGGTTGCGGATGTGTGCCGGGCGGCGGCAGCGCGCCTGAACGCCCGCGCGCAAGAGGTGCTGACCGCCGCCGCGCCGACGCTGGACCTGACCGCCTGCGCTGCCAGCCCGATTGCCGAGATCACGCGCTTTCTGACCGCGTTGTCGGACGGTGGCGATCCTGCCGCGCCCGCACCCGCGCCGGACGCCGCCCCGACACCAACACCGACGCCAGATCCTGCGCCTGATTCTGCGCCAGATCCGGGCAGCGCGCTGTCCTGCGCCGTGACCCCCGGCGCAGAGGATCTGGTGGCCTTTGTCACATCCCAACCGGATGTTTTTGGCGGGTTGCCTCCTGTTCGGTTCAACCGGATGATCCGGGAACTGGCCGAGGGCAAACAAGCGCAGGACACCATCAATGCGATCTGGCCGGACCCGATCGACGACATTGATGCGGCGTTGCCGTTTCTGGCGATTGACCTGATTTGCAAGCAGTTTCCGGCGACCTGTCTTGCGCAAAGCGGGCAGGATCTGTGTCCGTGATCCGCGGCGCGGCGCTGGTGGGGGTCCTGCTGGCCGCCGCGCCGCTGGCGGCGCAGCAATGCCCTGTCTTTCGCGTTGCGCCCTGCATTCCTTTGCCGCCGGTTCAACCTGCGGAACCGTCTTGTTCAGGACTGTGTCAGGGGCTGAGCGATCAGATGCAGCGCGGCTGTTCCAGCGGCCCGGATCAACCCTATGCCGATACCATCTTTCTGCGTCGGCCCGGCCTGCTGGTCGGAACCGAGACGGACAGGCAGGCCCTCGCGCTGGCGGCCCTGGCGGAAACGCTGGACGGGGCCACGCTGCTGGCCGCACCTTTGATGGACAGCCCCGATCCGGGCCTGCGCTATGCGGCGGGTTTGCAGGTGGCGCTGACGGCGCTGCGGGCGGGTCAGATCGCCGATCCCCGCTTTGCCGACGCGCTGGAACGTATGGCGGCGGTCGAGGATCCGGGCGTTCCGCGCAGCGATCTGTTGTTCCTGCAAGCCATGCTGGCCGAGGCCGAGGGACGCGAGGATGACGCCCTGTCGCTCGCGCGTGCCGCCGCGCGGGCGGAGCCGCGCTTTTTCAACGCGCTGGCGTTGGAACTGCGGTTGACGCTGGCGCAGGGCGATCATCTGCGGGGGGCCGCCGGTCGGCATTCCAGCGCCGCGGCGTGCCTTGCCGAGTTCACCGACCTGCTGACTGCCCTTGCACGGATTGCCGATCTGGAACCCTGCCCACGGGTCGCGGCACATCTGGAACTGTACCTGTCGCGCGGTTTGCGCGCCCCGGACCGCGCGCCGGGCATGATGGCGGTGCAGGTCTATCTGGCGGTGCTGTCGCGGCGCAAGGCATTGGCCGAAGGCGCGCTTGCCGCCTTTTACGACCCGCCCGCGCCGGTCTGCGGGGACAGTGTGGCGCTGGAACTGCAAGGGCTTCTGCAATTGCTGGACGAGGCCCAGCCATGAGGCGGCTGCGGTCCGTTGGCCGCAAGGCGGGCTGGCTGGCGTTGATCGTGCTTGCGGGGCTGGGGCTGTGGCAAGGGGCCGGCGGGGCGGCACTGGAACCGGGCGGCTGGTTCTGGTCGGTGGCGGCGGCGCTTGGACTGGCGGCGGTGCTGTGTCCTGCATCGGCGCTTCGCGCGGTGCCAGCGGCGTCTTTGGCGACCTTGCTGGGGGGGCTGGTGTTCTCCTTGCTGCCCGATGTGCAAGGGCAGGAAGCGGCGATGGCCCTGATGCTGGGCGCGGGCGGTGCGGCGGGCCTGTCTGCGCTGTTGTGCCTTGGCGGGCGCGCAGCGGTTGGCATGGCGCTGCTGGCGGGTGGGGTGCATATCGGCCTGATTCAGGTGCTGACCGTGGCCCCCATGGCCTCGCCCTTTGTGATCTGGCCGTGGTCCGCGCCGGGGCTGTTGGGCGTCTGGATGGCCTTCGGGACGGTGATCAGCCTGACAGCGCCGCGTAGTGGCGCATCACCTCAGCGCGCAGCCAAAGGTAATCACCGGTCAACCGGTGCCATGTAAGGCGCAGGATCGGCTCCGGCATGGCAAAGCGGCGCGCCTCCAGCGCCAATTCCGCCGCCACCCGGCTTTCACGGGTCCATTCCAGCCGGGGATCAAAGACATTGGCCGGGCGCGGCGGGCAATCGGTGCAGTCAAAGGCGGTATCGGCCATGGCAAGGCGCATCAGATCGGTGCATTGCCGGTCCGAAAGCATCGGGTGGCCGACAAGGCACAGCTCATATTCCGTCAACCGCTCGCGCACCCGGCACAGGGAAGAGACCAGCCGCCAGTCGTCGTCCAGCGCGTCCTCGCCGCCGACGCGGCAATTCTGCGCCGGGGTCGCCACGATCCAGTCGGTGCCGCCCTCGGGGGCCAAGGGCGCAAGCGCGGCAAGCATCTGGCCGGATGTGCTGCGGGCGCGCGCCAGATCGGCGCGCAGGGCGGTGGCGTAGGGCAGTGCCGGATCGCTGCTGCGGCAGCTTTGCGGCGCGGTGCCCAGACAGGCAGAGGCAAACCCCGGCAAAGACAGCGACAGACCGGACACAGCGGCGATGAACCCGGAAAGCGGGATGTCCAGTTCGGCGGCGATGGCGCGGCGTTCGACGGTGGTCTGGATCAGCCGCCCCCCGGACCAGCCAAGCAGCGCCAGCAGCCCCAGCACGACCATTCCGCGCAAAAGCCGCCCCAGCGGTCGTCGTCGTTGGGGGACTGGTGTCGCGGGCACCTCGACCGGATCGGGGGGCGCTGCGGCCACCGGCTGAACGACCACCGTCTCGGACCGCGCCGTCTTGGCTGTCCGGGTGGCGGCCAGCGCCGCCTCAAAGCTTTCGGCCGGTGTCCAGTCCAATTCGGACAATTGCAGGCAGATCCGCAGATAGGCCAGAGCCGCGCCAAGGGTATCCGGGTGTGCGCCTTCGGGACGGGCCGTCAGCGCGGTCAGCAGCGGGCTGTCAGGCGGCAGCGCAGCGGTGAACTCTGCCGGAGCGAATGGCGCGTCCTCATCCGGCTGGTCCCCGGTCAGATACCAAGCCAGCAGGTCGGCCCGCGCGCGGCCATAGCGCGCCTGACTGCGGAACCGGTAATAGGGGGGCGCGCCGGTCGGAGCGGTCATTTGAGGCGGACCTCATCATAGGGGCGCGGCATGTAGCTGAGCGGCAGATAGATGGTCTGCACGTTGCCGATGCCAATCCGCGGCCAGATATATTTGCGGCTGGTCAGATCGTCATAGTCCTGTTCGGCCTGATCCCAGACCAGATCGCCGGGCCGCCCGTCGGGACCAATCTCGAACGGGCGCTCCACCCGCAGGTTGGAATCGATCAGCTTGAGCAGTTTGCGGGTGCGGCAGGCCTCACGCCGGTAGGCCTCGACCCGCGTGCGGGTGGTTTTGGACAGGCTGCCAAGGTCCTGACCCAGTTCAAAAACCCCGTCGCCAAGGATGGTCCGGTTGACCAGCGGGATGTCGTCGCGGTTGTCGAAATAGGCAAAGTAAAGCGCGTTGTCGCGCGACAGCACATCGCCGGTCAGGATCTCGATCACCTGCCGCAGGGCGTTTGACAGCAGGCCCTCCGCGCCGGTGTCATGCATCGACTTGCACAGGATGTCGAACTGCTCGGACAGCAGTTTGACGTCGTTCGGGCCGATAGCGGCGAAATAATCCCAATCGGTTGAGGTGCCGTCGGCGGGGACCGCGACATAGCCTTTGGCCGCCAGCGTCCGCGCCTCGGCGGAGCTTTGCACATCGTCCAGATCAATGCCGTAGATCTTGCGCGCCGCCGCCACCAGTTGCGCATAGCCGGGTGGATAGCGGTTCGATTCCGCCACGGTGCTTTCCTCACCGCTGAGCAATATGCTGGCAACCTGCGTGCTGATCACGTCCTGAAGTTCGGTCGCGCCGCGCAGCGACTGGCGGATGCGCAGCCGGGCCTCATCGTCGGACTGACCGCCGCGCGCGGGATCATAGGTCAGTTGGGTGTCGATCCCCATCGGCACACCGTCGATCCGGGTGCGGTTCAGCAGGTCGCGCGTCTGGGTGACAAATCCACCGTTTTCCCCGGCGATAAACTCACCCAGCACCGCAATCGGCACATAAAGCACGTTCTGCGCCGCCATCAACGCGACCAGCGCATCGGGGGCGGGGCCCCGGTCGCCGTGATCGGCGATATGCACAACGATGCGCACGCCGTCGGGACGCCAGTTGGCAGAGGTGATCGCCTGATACAGCGCCGCAAAGGCGGCCTCTGGCTTACCCCCCACCGGATCGGCGATGAACAGGTCGGCGGTTTGCAGCGGGTCAAACTCATCGCCGCCATAGATTTCGGTCAGCGGGACGGCGGTCTTGATCTGCATCGGGGCCGCGTGATCCATCGCACGTGTCGACAGAAAGTCACCGTACATCATCGCGCCAAAGCGGTTGGTGGTCGAGGCGCGCGCCAGCGCGATATCGGCCACCTCTTCGGCGACCATCGGAAAGTAGTCCGCCATAGAGGCCGTCGCATCCATGACAAACAGCACATCAACGGAATCCAGCAGGCTGATCTTGTCCACCACCCGGTCTCCGCCAGCCTCGGAGCACAGTTGGTCCTTGCCGCAGCGCGCGCCGATAAAGGCGATCTCAAGATGCGGTTCCTGCCGGGTGCCCAGCGTGGCCTCGGGCGCGCGGTTGTCGACCAGAACCGGGAATTTGTCGAAATCCTCACCGGCTGCCAGCATCGCGTCCAGATTGGGCGGCACCTCGGCCAGCGGTTCGGCGGCGGCGGTGCCGGGGGCCTCGGTCAGGATCGGGGCCGTTGCGCCCTGTTCGAAAAACGTGGTCAGACGCGAGAACCAGACCGTTCCGGCGGTTTCCAGCACCCAGCCCTCGACCGTCTTTTGATCCGGGCCGATCAGCACAAACAGGTCTTCGCCATCGGGTGAGGCCGCCACGTCCCAGACCTTGAAGACGGAAAAGATCGACAGGTCGCTGGCCAGCCGCGCGCCGGTGTCCGGTGCCGAATAGCGCGCAACGGCGGTACGGTCGGCGGGGTCTTCGGCGTTGGCGTTCCATGTCAGGAACTTGGTTTCGATCGGGTTGTCGGCAAAGCTGCCGTCCGGTTGGCGCATTTCTTCGCAGAGCGCCTCAAAGCTGCCCAGTTCTTCCTTGCGGGCGCAATAGTCAGAGACGCTCATCGGGTCGAGGGAGGGACAGGCGCGGCCCCGGTTGAGCGGCGTGATCGGACCGGCATCGCCCTGCGCCCCGCCCAAAAGCGCGGTGCGCGGCACCCAGCCGCAGAAATTCTGCCCTTCCTCGGCAAGGATCAGCACAAGGTCCTCAGTGCGGGCATAACATTTGACCGGCGTAAACGGCGGGATCACCGCGTCGGTCATCGGTTGCGGCGCAAGTCGGCCCGATTTGATCTGCTGGGCGCGGACCGTGACGCTGTTGCCGCTTCGCGGATAGGCCGAGATCTTTTCGTAAAGGTCGGTCTGGCAGGTGCCCGAGGGGGTGACAAAACTGTCGGCCTGTTGGGCGGTTGCGGGCAGGGGCAGCACCAATACGGCAGAGAGAAGGGCGGCGGTCGGTCGGATCATTGCAGGCCTCCGAAGAGATAGGGGGCAAGGGTTTCAAGGGCGTGGATCAGTTTGAACTGATCCGCGACATCGGGCGTCAAAACCCAGTGGACCAAGCCGCTGCCATCCTCCGGGCAACGGGTGGCAAGCCGTTGGGCGGCCTCGGCAAATGCCTCGGCGCCTGTCGGGTTGATCAGCGTCGCCTGAACCGGTCGGGACAGGTCAAACGCGGCCTCGCGGCTGAGGAAATCGATCACAAGCGATCCGCGTCGGCTGGCCTCCGGCAAGGCCGGGGGGGACGCGCAATAATCGGCCCCCGCATCCAGACCGCTGCGCCCGATTACGACAAAGCGCGGCGTGGTCGCGGTGGAATTGACAAGGTCTTTCAACGTGTTCTCAAGGTTCAGCGGGCCAACTTCACCGGGCCGCAGGGCGTCGGCGGCGCGCAGCGCGCTGTCGGCGGTCAGGGGTTCGGGCGGCAGAAACCCCTTTGCCACGCCCCCCGCTGCCTGCAACAGGAACAGGTCCTCGACCCGTTGGGCAAAGACCGCCTGCGCGGAACTGACAAGGATGCTCAGCGCGGATTGCATGTCGCGTCCGCCGCGCGCGTGGGTCCAGGCGGGGTACAGGTCCGGTCTGAGTGGCGCACCGTTGGTGTCCTCCAGCCCGGTGGTGTTGTAAAGCAGCACAAAGACCGGCCGCGCGGTGCTGCGCAGCGTCGCCTCGGCAAAGATCACATGGCCGTCATCGGTCACGGTTACAGGCACGGGCGCGGGCAGATCCGACGTTTGTGACAGCTCTGCCAAGGGCAGCGCCGTGTCGGGAAAGCGACCGCCCCACGCAAGGCTGCAACTGGACGGATGCGGGTCGGGGCTGGTCAGAGACTGCACCTCTGACGCCGCGAACAGGCGCAGGGCAAGGGTTTCGAGAGGCACGGCCGCGATCGCCAGGTCCGGGTCGATTGCCACGGTGAGCCTGCCGTAAACCTCTTCGCCCTCGGCGTTGGTGATGGCGCTGGCAAGATCGATCTGCATGGGCAGACGCACCGGGTCATGATCGGGGTGGGTGATCTCGACCAGAGGATTGCAATACTCGAATACGGCGCTGCCGGGCGGGTCCGCCAGCAGCAGGTCCACCCCGGCCAGCAGGCGGGGCGGTGGCGGCGGCGGGGCGCGCAGAACCAGCCGAAAGCCACGGTCGGCGGACTCGATGGCGTAGTCCTGCAACCCCGCGTCCAGCAGGCCGACGTCGATCAGTTGCGCCAGCGCCAGAGCACGGTCGGCCACGCCGCCGCCAAGGGCCTCCAGCGCGTCGCGAATGGCGCTCTGCGCCTGCGGATCGTGGCTGAATTGGGCCATGGCCTGCTGCAAAGGCAGGCTTTCCAGAAGGATCACTTCTTCTTCGGGGCCGATCAGTGTGATCGACAGGGCTTCATCGGCAAAGGTCTTGCCGATATCGGGCGGTGTCGGCTTGTCCGCCCCGGCGACCGGGAGATTGGCCACAGGCGGCGCAAGCGGGTTGACCGGACCGCTGGCCGCCAGCAGGCGTGCCTTGAACCCATCAAGATAGGTGGCGCATGGCCGGTCGCAGGTCACCGCGACCAATTGCGGCCCCTTGCCCTGACGCAGGTCCAGACCCATCCACGCATAGTCCCCCCGGCCAAGCGTCGTGTCCTTTTCGCTGGCGATGTACGGGGCAACGGTGAAGTTGGCAAAGGCGTCGCTCTGCGCGGTCAACGGCGCGCCTTCCCGCAGGTCCGGGTGGAACAACAGCGGGCCGACACTCATCCGGGCGTTGGTTTCGGTGATCGAGGGGCCTTCGAGAAAGGCTATGTCAAACACGCCTTGGTTGAAGACGAAGACCGACACCGGCATCGGGGTGCCGTCGCGGCGGGGAAGTTGCTCGAGGCTCTTTTTGGTGCGCAGGATGCCGGTGACCTCGATACAGCCCTCATGCCGGAACGCACCGGTCGTGCTGAAATCCACCGGGTCGCGCTGGCGCTCTCCCAATCGCCCGAAATAACCGGAGAAAACCGGCAGCGCCTCTGGTGTGCCCGGCGGGACGGGATCGAACAGCGGGGTCGCGTCCCGCAACAGGTGCATCGCCGACAAATCGCCCGACAGCCTGCTTTCGGCAAAGGCCACAAGCACCGCGTCACAAACCGGCGGTTCCTGCGCGTGCAGCGCACCCGCGGACAGAGCCAGCCAAAGGGTCACCGCAAACCGTGTGTGTGTCATGGCGTCTTTCTCCCTTCGCGGTCTTGTCCGGCGTATGTGTCCCAGCGTCACACGCCCTGTAGTTTCTGTCCAATGTCCCGGTGGCTGCGCCACCAGTGCATCACCACCACCAATCCAACGGTCAGCACCAGCCCATAGGCCAGCCCGACCGCCTGCGCGGTCTGCACCGCCGACCAGTCCAGCCAGTCGGGCGACAGCTCCCAGATTCGCGCGATGCGCGCCGCCAGCAGTTGGTGGGCCACGGCCAGCAAAAATACCGCAAAGACGGTCGCAACCAGCGTGATCACCAAGAGTTCCAGCAGCACCAGAGACGCGATGTGGCCCAGCCGGTAACCCACGGCCCGCATGATGCTGAGGAACCGTTCGTTCGAGACGATAAAGGCCTGCACCGACAGGCCGACCGCGATGGCGATGGAGACGGACATGGCCGTCATCACCGCGAACAGCAGGTTGCGGCTGCCAAGGGCAATTCCCAACAGCCGCCGCACCTGCGCCAGCGCGTCATCGTTCAACTTGTAGCTGGGGCCATAAATCTGGTCGTAAAGCTCTGGCCGGTCGGCGCATGCGTCGATCGTGCAGAACAGTTTTTCGGCATAGTCGGCGTCGAAATACAGCGCCGCGCTGTCAAACGGCGGCCAGCCGTTGCCCCAGTGGTTGGGGCGGATGTCGGGCGTTTTCATCAGCCGCAGGTAGGCGTCGTTGGTCATGGCGATTTCGGCGCTCAGCACGGACGATCCGGGGATGTCCGCGATCAACCCGGCGATGCGCACCGGTTTCAGCAGCTTTTCGGTGCCGAAACAGAACTGGTCGGGCAGCGGGTCGCCCGGATCGAGGCCGAACCGACGCTTGAGGAAATCCGGTGTGACAAAGGCCGCATCGCGCAGATCGGGTTTGTCGAATTGGCCGATTGTCATGGGCGGCGCACCCGGAGGCGCGACCGGCAGTTGGCGAAAGAGCGGCTCGGATTGGTCAAAAACCACCAGCACCGCGTTGCCCGCCCGGTTGCGCGCGCCGTCGCAATCGCCGCGCAGGTCCGCCGTGCGCACGCTGAGTTCCAGCCGTCGGCCAAAGACCTGTGGCGGCCGCGCGCCTGCCGCGATTTCAGGGCCAAAACGGTCCGCAAGGTCGCTTTGGATCTGTCGCACCGCGCCCAGCGACAACAGGTCCGCGGCGGTGCTGTCCACGTCACCGAACCGTTCCAGCGTGTAGTGCGACACCTCTGGCCGCGACAGGTCGCGGGCGAATTTCGCATCCAGAACAGACGTCCCGAAGAGGGTCGCATAGGCCGCGAGGATGCCCAGAAGGATGATCAGCGCAAAGGTCGGGCGGGTAAACTGGAACGGCCCGCCCCAGATCCGGTGGGACATCCGCCGCAGCCAGCCCGGTTTGCTCTGGGGCGCGGGCTGGCGCGGGAATAATTCCGCCAGAACAAAGCGCCAGATGAAATGCGTGATCCCCAAAAGGTTGAACCGCGCGGGCGCGGGCGTTTCCCTTGCCGCGCCATTGGCGCGGCGCCGCTCTGCCGGTTTGGGATGAAGGATCAGCCCTTGATTGCCGAAAAAGGCGGTGTCGAGCGTGGGCAGGTCGGCCCCTTGCGCCTTCAGCCGGTCCAGCGCCGCGCGCCGTGTCGCGGTGTCGGCCCCGTCGGGCAAGGCCAGCGGCGCGCCGTCCTGCGACAACACCCGGCCCCGGTCGACATAAAGCACCGCATCGGCGATCTCCAGCGCCAGCGCCTCGTCATGTGTGACCCAGATCACTGTCGCGCCAGTATCCTGCGCCCAGTCGCGCAGGTGGCCCATGATCCGCAGGGCGTTTGTGGAATCAAGGCTGCTGGTCGGTTCGTCGCAGAAAATCACGCGCGGATCGGCGGCAAGCGCACGGGCCACGGCGATCCTCTGCTGTTGGCCCCCGGACAGGTCGGCCACCCGCATGCCGCGCAGGTCCTTGGCGTCGCCGTCCACACGCAGGAGGCCGAATTCTGTCATCAGATGATCGAACCGCGCGGGGAGCAGCGGCGGGCGGGTCAGGGCGCGCGCCATGTCGACGTTCAACCCCACCGACAGGCTTTTCATCAGGTAGGATTCCTGAAAGACAAAACTGACGGTGCCCGGTTTGGGCAGCGCACCGGCCAACAGATCGCAGCAGTCCTCGCCGCCGGGCAAAAGGCGCAACTGCGATCCATCGGCCTCTGCGGACACAAGGTTTGGGGCCTTGAGGCCGCTCAGAACGCTCAGCAGGGTCGATTTTCCAGAGCCTGACGGCCCCATGACGGCCACGACGCCGGGGCCGGTGATGTCCAGCGCGTCGATGTAGATGCCGCTGAAACCGGGTTGCTCATTGCCCTGCGCCGAGCGGTAGACCACGCCGGTCTTTTTGCAAATCGCCACGCGCTTTTGCACCTGAAACCTGTTTGTTTGAAATCACCTGTGGTTGACTAAACCGTGTTCGGCGCGGCCACGCAAGGGTGCAGGCCGTCGGACCATCGCGGTCCCATGGCCCCACGCGACCTACGCTGGCGGGAGGACAGGCTGCCGGGGGATGGCCTCCGGCCAACAGCGAACCGCTCTGGACGGCGTGCAAAATCGGTGCATAGTGACGCCCGACGGATCGCGGCACAGATCCGGGTTCGGGGCTTTCGGGCCGATTGTCGGCGCGCCTGTTCAGGTGGCCGGCAAGAAAACGCCGTGTTTGCGCCTTTCGGCCATGTACTTTCCCGCAGGCTTGGCCTATAGGTCCGGATCTTGTGCCGATGCGGCGCTGTTTCCGGCAGGTGCTGCCGCTATTCCATGGAAATTCCCCACTATGATCTCTTCCCTGTCCGAGGCGCTTGCAGAGCGTGGATTCGACAAGCTGACCCCTGTTCAAGAGGCCGTCATCGCGCCGGAACTGGCGGCGTCGGACCTGCTGGTCTCGGCGCAGACCGGGTCGGGCAAAACCGTGGGCTTTGGCCTTGCCATCGCTCCCACCCTGTTGGGGGAGGCCACCTCGTTTGACCGCGCGGCAGAGCCGCTGGCGCTGGTCATCGCGCCGACCCGTGAACTGGCGTTTCAGGTCAAACAGGAACTGGCGTGGCTGTACGCCCGCACCGGTGCGGTCGTTACCTCCTGCGTGGGCGGGATGGACATGCGCGACGAACGCCGCGCCCTGTCGCGCGGCGCGCATATCGTTGTCGGCACACCCGGACGTCTCAAGGACCACATCCTGCGCGGGTCGCTGGATCTCAGTGGGCTGAAGGCGGCTGTGCTGGACGAGGCGGATGAGATGCTGGACCTCGGGTTTCATGAGGATCTGGAATATATTCTGGGGGAATCCCCGAAAGAGCGGCGCACGCTGCTGTTCTCGGCCACCGTGCCGCCGACCATCGTCAAACTGGCAGAACAGTACCAGCGCGACGCCAAGCGGATCAGCACGCTCAGCGGCACCAAACAACACGCCGATATTTCCTATCAGGCGATCCGGGTGGCGGCGTCCGACAGCGAGCACGCGATATTCAACATGCTGCGCTTTCACCATGATGAGGGGGCCATCGTTTTTGCCAACACGCGGGCGGCGGTGAACCATCTGACCGCGCGTCTGGCCAACCGGGGCTTTGCCACGGTCAGCCTGTCAGGGGAACTCAGCCAGACCGAGCGGACCCATGCGTTGCAGGCGATGCGCGACGGGCGGGCGCGGGTCTGCGTGGCGACAGATGTGGCGGCGCGCGGCATCGACCTGCCGAACCTCAATCTGGTGATCCATGCGGATCTGCCCTCCAACACCGAAAGCCTGCTGCACCGCTCGGGCCGGACAGGCCGGGCAGGGCGCAAGGGGATCTCGGCGCTGATCGTGCCGCCGAAGATGGCCAACAAGGCTGACCGGCTGCTGAAATGGGCCAAGATCAACGCCGAATGGACAGAGGCCCCATCGCCCGAGGATATTCAGCGGCAGGATGAGGACCGGCTGTTGTCCGATCCCGCATGGGATGAGCCGGTGACAGAGGAACAGACCACCTTTGCCGCCAAACTGCTGGAGCGGCACGGCCCCGAGGTCATCGCCGCCGCCTATCTGCGCCTTTACCAGTCGCGCCACGCCGCGCCTGAGGAGTTGTTGCCGCCGGATGCGAAGCCGGCGCGTTCTGCCGAGCGCACCTTTGGCCCCAGCCGCTGGGTTGCCCTGTCGGTGGGGCGCGGCGACCGGGCAGAGGCACGCTGGCTGTTGCCGCTGCTGTGCCGGTCCGGTGGGCTGGACAAGAACGATATCGGCGCGATCCGGGTGCAGGACAGTGAGACCTACGTGGAACTGCTGGCCGCCAAGGTCGACGGCTTTCTGTCGGGACTGGGTGCGGAGGCCGTTCTGGAAGACGGCATCACGGTGCGTGCCATGGACAATGCCCCGGACCTGAAACCGCAGCGCCGGGGACCCAAGCCGGATGGCGCAGGGCCGCGCACGTACCGGGATCGTGGAACCGACGACAAGCCGCGCAAACCGCGCCCGCCCCGCGACGACGCCGCAGCACCCGCGCCGCGCAAGGAACGCTCTGAGGGCGACGACCGGCCTGGGCCCGCCGCAAAGGCCAAGTATGGCGACAAGCCGAAATTTGGCGACAAGCCAAAGTACGAGGGCAAACCAAAGTACGAAGGTAAGCCGAAGTACGAAGGTAAGCCAAAGTATGAGGGCAAGCCGAAGTACGAAGGCAAACCCAAGCACGAGGGCAAGCCCCGGACAGAGGCGGCCGCGTCCGCTCCGGCGCAAGCCCGGACACAGGACAAGGACGCAGCCGGACCGGCAAAATACAAGGCCCGGCCCAGCCCGGCAGGCAAGCCCGGACATAAGTCCACCGGCCCGAAACCCTTTGGCGCAAAACCCAAGGGGCCGGGCAAGGGCAAACCCCATGCCGCCGGCGCGGGCGACGCCAGCAACACCTCCAAGCGGTTCACGCCCAAAAAGCCGGGCAAGGCCCCGTCCAAGGCGCGCGGACCAGGTGGCCCCCGTGAGGGCGGCTTTGACGCGCCCCGGCGCGGCAAGCGCTGAGGTCAGGGATGCCCAGGGTGCGCCCGAACCGGACGGTTTGTCCGGTCCGGGCGCGCGGTCAGGGTCTTGTCGGGTGGGATTGATCCTCAACTGGCGGACACGCGGGGCGAAATCGACCCGGCAATCCGGCAAAGGCCTGCAAGCCCGCGACCGGTCCGGGATTTTATGAACGTCGGCCCTTGCAAGCGGCGTGCTCTCGCGCGATGCCGTTACTCCAGCGGCGACCACCAGAACACGGACCAGACTCATGACCGATCACAGCAATCGCAAACCCTCTCTTGCCACCCGTGTCGCGCAGGCCCTGCACGCCATCGAGGCCGAGACCGGGGCGGTCGTCCCGGCGATCCAGCCTGCGGCCACCTATGCGCGCGACGAGAACTACGCGGTGCGCAAACCCTATTGGTATCGCCGTGACGGCAACCAGACCACCAGCCACGCCGAGGCCATCATCGCCGAACTGGAAAATGCCAAGGAGTCGTTTCTGTTCGCCTCGGGCATGTCCGCCTGCACCGCGGTGATTGAGCAATTGCCGCCTGGCGCGCATGTGGTGGTGCCGCGTGTCATGTATCACGGTGTCCTGCACCAGTTTCAGACCTACGCGGCGAAACAGCGGATCACGCTCGACTACTATACCGCCGGAAACCTCGATGAACTGGCGAGTGCCGTCAAACCGGGCGAAACCCGGCTTGTCTGGGTCGAGACGCCCAACAATCCCAACTGGGAGGTGACCGACATCGCCGCCGCCGCAGAGATTGCCCATGCCGCCGGGGCCAAGCTGTTGACCGATTGCACCGCGACGCCGCCCAACATGACCCGCGCGCTTGATTTCGGGGCGGATTATTCCTTCCATTCGGCGACCAAATACCTCAACGGGCATTCGGATATCACCGCCGGGGTCCTGTCGGTCAAGGAGACCGATCAGGACTGGGAAGACATCTATCTGGTGCGCAAGCTGCAAGGCACGGTATTGCAGTCGCACGATGCATGGTTGCTGATCCGTGGCCTGCGGACGCTGTTCCTGCGGGTCGAGAAATCCTGCAAGACGGCCATGGCGATTGCCCGGCACTTTGACGGCCACCAGCACGTTGCGGCGGTGCTGTACCCCGGATTGCCGACCGATCCGGGACATGAGATTGCCAAGCGGCAGACCGACGGACAGTTCGGCGGCATGTTGTCGATCCTCGTCAACGGCACGGAACAGAACGCCATCGACGTGGCCCGGTTCTGCGAGCTGTTTTACCCCGCAACCTCGCTGGGAGGGGTCGAAAGCCTGATCGAACATCGCAAGACCGTCTCGGGTGAGGGGTTCCCGGTAGATGCGCGGCTGTTGCGCCTGTCGGTCGGGATCGAAGACCCCGACGACCTGATTTATGACCTTGAGCAGGCTTTGGCGCGGGCGTTCGGCTAACACGACTTGCCGTGCCGAAACGGTCCGAAAAGACCGTCTGCGCAGGGCGGCGGACCGCAGTCCGGCGGGGTGGTTGACCCAACGCGCGCAGGTCGCCCAATGGACCGGCACGGCCGGTCCATGCGGCGAAGCGGGTCAGAAGGCTTGATTTATACAGCCCTAGCTTGCATCCTTGGGGGGATCTTCTCCAAAAAGGTTTCAAGACATGCTCCGCCACAGCGTCGCCGCCACCCTTCTTGTCGTTTGGTCCGGAGGCGCTGCGCTGGCGCAGTCCGATAGGACGACGCTGCCGTTGCCGTCTTCGCTGCCTTTGCTGGATTACGAAGAACAGCTTTATCCGTTCATCGCCGACCGCACCTTTGCCAAAGAGGGCTGGACCCGCGACAAAAGCTGGCGCGACACCGGACCGTTTGTGCTGGACACGTCCTACGGCGTGCATCCGGCGGTGCGGATCTACTATTCACCCGAGGTGCTGACATGGCTTGAAGGCGGGCGAAAGGGCGGCATTCCCGACGGCGCGATTGTGGTCAAGGAAATGGCCTCTCCCCCCGCCGCGCGCTATGTCGAGTACCGCGAGATGCTGGCCTACATGCACCCCGACGACCCCGCCAAGGTCGAGGCCGAGATGCTGGCGTTCCTGCGCACCACCGGCGGGTTGAACTGGACCGTCATGGTCAAGGACAGCGCGCTGTCGCATGGCGGCTGGTTCTTTGCCTCTGTCGGACAGTCGGCAGCGGTGGACAGCTTTGACCCGCCCTATACGCCGCCCTCGGGGCAGGCGGGTGACGGGATGTGCATGCGCTGCCACGCCTCCGCCGCCGAGGAACTGATCTATTCCAGTCTCGACAATGTCGAAGGCTATCCCGGTGAGCCGCTGATCTTTCGCGTCGACGAAAGCTGGCGCGATATGGAAGGCTTTCCGCCGGGGCCCTTCAACCTGCCGGCCGTCCAGCGCCCGGCGATGGGCGCCAGCGAGGCGGCCCTGATCGAGGATTTCTTTCACAGTGAGACGGCGCTGGCGAAATCCAACGCCAAGGTGGCGTCCTCACCGATGGAGATCAACCCGATCTTCGCTGCGATGTTCCCGCCCACCGGTGGCATTGCGGTGCCGCCGGGCAAGGTCCAGACGCTGCCCAGCGAATGGCTGGACCATGTGCCGGCGCGGCCCAACGATGTGCAGCACTTCCTGACCTCTGACAATTGCATTGGCTGCCACGGCGGTCTTGGCGGTCCGCCCTCGGGCACGACGATGTTTCTGCAAACCGGGCCAAACTACGGTGACGGCTATAACATTTCGGAATACGGCGAATGGCGCTGGTCGCCGATGGGGCTGGCGGGCCGCGACCCGATCTTTTTCGCCCAGCTCGAAAGCGAATTTGCCCTGCTGCAAAAGGCCGGTTCGGGTGATCTGACCTCCAATCTGGGCACCACTTGCCTGTCGTGCCACGGAGCGATGGGCCAGAGGCAGCTGGAGATCGACGCCCACGCCAACCCCGACGCAGGTCTGGACCCCAACAATTTCAAGGTTGCCTATACGCTGCTGCACAGCCCCCTGACCGAGGCGGAGGAAAAGGCGCAAAAGGCCGACGGCACCTATGATTACCACCTTTACGGCAACCTCGCGCGAGAGGGCATTTCCTGCACGGTCTGCCACCATATCGCGCCGCCCGAACGGGCTGAGGGGCAACCAGAGTACAATAAGCTGGACACCTACCTGATGAATGGCACCACCGGGGTCTTTCGGATGACCGACGCCGACCGCCTGATCGGGCCGTTTGCCGATGTGCGTCAGAAACCGATGGAAAATGCCATGGGGATCACGCCGGTCAAGGACGATTACATCAAGGACAGTGAGCTTTGCGGGGCGTGCCATACGATCAACTTGCCCAATGTGGACGCGCCCACGGACAAACCGCTGGAGGGTTATACGGCAGCGGATCAGAAGGTGTTCAACGACGCCGCCCGCAATGGCGCGGCTTTGCTCAATACCGAATACGGCGTGACCTTCCCCAAGGCGCTGACAGACTTTCAGCACTCGGTCGAACAGGCCACCTATATCGAGTGGGTCAACAGCATCTACAGCGAAAAGGGCACGGCGCAGTCCTGTCAGGATTGCCATATGAAGTCCGACTTCCACAGCGTCGATGGCAGCCTGTCCGTGCCCGCCATCACCACGCAGATCGCCAGCATTCAGGACACCAAGCTGCCCGATGTGGCCAATCTGTTGCCGCAAGAGGACGTCGACGTGCCCTTCCGTGAGGGCTATCGGCGGCACAATTTTGTCGGTCTCAACGTGTTCATGGTCGAGATGATGCGTCAGTTCAGCGCCGAAATGGGGATGAGCCGCACCGATCCGATGACGTATGCGACCAATGGCGCACAACTGGCGATCGACACCATGGTTCTGCAAGCCAGAGAGGAGACGGCGGATGTCACGCTGGACCTGCGCAAAGGCTATGGCGGACTGGTGGCCAATGTGCAGGTGACCAACAAGACCGGGCACCGTTTGCCATCGGGCGTCAGCTTTCGCCGGGCTTTTCTTGAGGTGCAGGTTGTGGACGAAAACGGTGACAGACTGTGGTGCTCGGGCTGCACAAACGGCGCAGGTGTGATTGTCGACCCGCTGGGGATGCCGCTGAAGACAGAGTTTCTGGACGTGGTGCCCGAAGGCGCGGAGATCGCACTGTACCAGCCGCACTACAGGGTGATCAGCGACCAGACGCAGGTGCAGATTTACGAGGAACTGACCCTGAACGCCGACCGTGTCTTTACCACCAGCTTTGTGCACCGCGACTATCACCCCAAGGACAACCGCCTGACCCCGCACGGCGCGCTGACCCCCGGCACGCCAGAGTTCATTGCCCGGTTTGGCGACAGCGAAGTCACCGCCGCCTTCATGAAGGCGACTGTCCCGGAGGGGCGGGCCGCCTCTGATCCCGATTTCAAACCCGGCTCTGACGCGCTGGAATATCGGATCACGCTTCCCGATGGGGTGGACCCGTCCAAGGTGACGGTCACGGCGACGCTCTATTCGCAGGCGATCCCGCCTTATTATCTCAAGCAACGGTTTGAGACGGCGCCGAATGGTCCGGCGACACAGCGGCTGTATTACCTTGCCAGCCGGCTCAAGACCAAAGGCACGGCAATCGAAAACTGGAAGCTGGCGACCGGGTCGGCCTCTGCGGTGCTACAATAACGGCGCGCTGAACGTGACGAAGGCGGCTAGCCGCCTTCGTCCAGCGGGGCCAGAAGCGCGGCGATCTCAGCCCGCAGCCATTCATGGGCGCGACTGGCTGAATAGCGTCGGTGCCAAACCAATATGATCTGGACGATATCAAGCGGCATGGGCGCGCGGTAAATGATCAGGCCCGCGTCCTCGGCCACATGGCGGGCCAATGCGGTTGGCAGCAAGGCCACCAGATCCGATCCGGCGACGGCGCGGTAGACACCGGAAAACACCGGCATGGTCATCACGACCCGACGGGTGCGCCCGACGCGCGCCAAGGCGGCGTCGCCCATGGCCTTGATATTGCCCTGTTGGGAAAACAGGACATGGCCCAGGTCGCAGAACAGATCGATCGGCACAACGTCTCCGGGCGCAACCCCGGCTCTTTCCAGACGCGGATGCCCCTTGCGGGCGACGACCGAAAAACTGGACCGGAACAGCGGCTGGCTTTCGACCCAGTCGGGCAGGTCCAGCGCCGGGATCAACGCAAAATCGACCTCATAGCGGTCGAGCGTCCCAACGTGGTCATCCGACACCAGACTGACAAGATGCACGCGGACGGACGGCGCGACGCCTTGCAGCCGGTCCGCAAGTTGCGGCATAAGAAGTTCGGCAAAGAAATCGCTGCCGGAGATCCGGAACCTATCCGCTGAGCGCGACGGGTCAAAGTCCTCGCGATCGCGGATCAGCGCCTCTGTCTGCTCAAGGATCTGCCGCAGCGGCGCTTCCAGCGACAGGGCGTATTGCGTCGGCTCCATCCCCTTGCCCCGGCGAAAGAACAACTGATCGCCCAGCGCGGCGCGCAAACGCCCCAGCGCCGCCGAAACAGCCGGTTGCGACAGCCCCAGACGGTCCCCCGCCTTGACGGTCGATTTGTCCAGAAGCAGCGCGTTCAGCACACGCAGCAGGTTCAGATCGAAGCTGGATAAATTTGCCATGTCGATATGTTTAATATTCTTAATCGATTTTTCATATGGCTTTTGGCGCGGTACAGTGAAGCCCGACGAGAGCGCTTTCGTCTCCAGCATATCACTTGGAGGAGACGATGAATGAGTCCCTGCTTGGCCCGGATGCCTTTGAATGGCTCGGGGTCCACTACCGCACCATCCTGACCACCGAAGACAGCGGCGGAACCCTGTCGATCACTGACTCCGTCTCGCCGCCGGGGTCGGGTCCGCCACGCCATATCCATCATGATGCCGACGAAAGCTTTGTGATGCTCACCGGCGACGCCGAGTTCTGGCTGGCGGGCAAGACCGTGTCCTGCGGTCCGGGTGGCACCGTCTTTGTGCCGCGCGGCACAGAGCACACGTTTCGGGTCATCAGCGACGTGCCCGCGCGGCATCTGGTGATCCTGACACCGGGCGGGTTCGAGCGATTCTTTGTCGACATGGCCGCAGGCGATTTCCGCATTCCCGAAGACATGGCGCAGATCGAACAGATCGCCGCCGGTCACAACCTCACCTTCACCGGGCCGCCGCTTGGCGCCGACCTACAGGAGACCTGATCCATGAAATCCCTTCCGACCCTGTTCTTTGCGACCGCTGCCTTCTTTGCACTGTGCGGGATGATCTGGGGCATCCAGATGTCCGCCACCCATGACCATTCGTTGTCCCCGGCGCATGGACATTTGAATCTGATCGGCTTTGTCGTGATGTCGGTTTTCGGAACCTATTACGCCCTGACCGCACACGCCGCGCGGACCCGTCTGGCGGCGATCCACTACCTGCTGGTGACACTGACGGTGATCGTTTTGGTTCCGGGGATCGTGATGGCCATGACCGGCACCACCGAAACGCTTGCGCAGATCGGGTCCATGCTTGCGGTTGTCTCCATGGCGCTCTTTGTCTTCATGGTGTTGCGCCACGGAGTCGGCCCGGACCGGGCGGCGACCGGCGGGGCGGTGCCGCAGGCACAACCGGCGGAATGATGCATTGCCCCGGCGCGGTTTCGGACGGGTCGGGGCATATGAAGCGCTACCGTTCCGGTTCCGACCGGTGTCCGCCCAGTCCGAACCGGCGTTCAGATCGCCGTCCATGTCTGGCCCAGCGTGTCCAGCAAGGCCCGCACCGTCGGGCGGTCAAGGTGACGCTCCTGCGTGAGAAAGCTGAGCCGGGCAGGCACCGTCACCGCGTCGCTGACCGCCAGTCCCGTGGTCTGGCGTTCGTGCAGCGCGATGGATTCCCGGCACAGGCTGAGGCCGACACCGGCGCGGACCATTTCCAGCATCGACGCCTCTTGGTCGACCTTGGCGACGACGTTTTGCACGCAGTTGTGGCGGGCAAAAACCTCTGCCAGCAGCCCGTGATGGGATGAGGTCGGTGGCGTGCCGATCCAGGGCAGGGCGGCCAGCGAGGGCCAATCGGCCCCGTCCACGCGGCTTTGCCAGCCCGGTGGCGCGATCACCCGATAGGAAAACCGCGCCAGCGGGATCATGTGCACCGCATCGTCACCGGCCTGCGGGGCCAGTGCGTCCGGCGCGGCAAGAAAGAACCCGGCATCGACCTGCCCACGGGCCAGACGGGCCAGCACGTCGCCGCTGACCGCATGGCTGAGTTCCGTGGTGATGTCGGGGTAATCCGCGCGCAGGCGGCGCAACAGCGGTCCCAAACGGATGAAATCCGGGTCCACGATGGTGCCGATCCGCAGCGTGCCGCCGATCCGTCCGCTGCGTTTGCGCGCGCTGCTGCGGAAATCGTCCATGGCGTTCAGGACGTGTTCGGCCTTGTCCAGCAGGGCCGCGCCGTCGTCGGTCAATATCAACCCGGTGGCCGTGCGGCTGAACAGGTCCGTGCCGGTGTCCTGCGCCAGCCGCTTGAGCTGTTGACTGACGGCGGGTTGGGTCAGGTTCAGCACATCCGCGGCGCGCGACACGCTGCCCTCACGCGCGACCGTGATGAAGGCGAGCAGGGCATTGATGTTGGTATAGCGAGTCATATAAATTATTCTTATAATTATATGTGAATTTTGTCATTGGAAAAGAAATTTCAAGCTCTGTACCACCGATGAAAAGGGTCAGGGGGAGCAGCAGATGTCAGATGACATGACGTTCGATTATGTCGTGGTGGGCGCGGGGACCGCAGGATGTCTGCTCGCCAATCGGTTGAGCGCGGAGCCGAACACCCGTGTTCTGCTGCTGGAGGCGGGCAAGCGGGACAATTATCCGTGGATACATATCCCTGTCGGCTACCTGTATTGCATCGGCAATCCGCGCGCCGACTGGATGTTCCACACCGAACCCGACAAGGGGTTGAACGGGCGCAGCCTGCGGTATCCGCGTGGCAAGACGCTGGGGGGCTGTTCCTCGATCAACGGCATGATCTACATGCGCGGTCAGGCGCGGGACTATGACAACTGGGCGCGCATCACCGGCGACGCCGCGTGGTCGTGGGACAACAGCCTGCCGGATTTCAAGCGGCATGAGGATCACTACAAGCTGGATGGTGGCGCTGATCCGGCGACCGGAGACAACAGCCGGTTTTCCGACCTGCACGGGACGGGCGGCGAATGGCGGGTGGAAAAGCAGCGCCTGCGCTGGGACGTGCTGGACAGCTTTGCCGATGCGGCGGAACAGATCGGCGTCGAAAAGACCGACGATTTCAACACAGGCGATAACGCGGGGGTTGGGTACTTTGACGTCAACCAGCGCTCTGGCTGGCGGTGGAATACCTCCAAGGCGTTCCTGCGTCCCGCCAAGACGCGCCCCAATCTGACGGTCTGGACAGAGGCGCAGGCAGAGCGGCTGACCTTTGACCATGACGCAGGCGGCGCGCTGCGCTGCAATGGCGTGGTGGTGCACCGGGCGGGGCGGTCGGTGACGGTCACGGCCCGCAAAGAAGTTGTTCTGTCGGCGGGCGCGGTGAACTCACCGGCGATTTTGCAACTGTCGGGCGTGGGGCCAGCGGGCCTCTTGCGGAAGCAGGGGATCGAGGTGATGATGGACGCGCCGCAGGTGGGGGAAAACCTGCAAGACCATTTGCAGATCCGCGCCGTATTCAAGGTCAAAGGCACCAGAACCTTGAACGTGTTGGCCTCTTCGCTGTTCGGCAAGGCGATGATCGGGCTGGAATACGCGGTCAAACGCTCTGGCCCGATGAGCATGTCGCCCAGCCAGCTAGGCGCGTTCACCCGGTCGGACGCCGCGCGCGCCCATGCGAACCTTGAATACCATGTGCAGCCGCTCAGCCTTGATGCCTTTGGCGAGCCGCTGCACGACTTTCCGGCCATCACCGTGTCGGTCTGCAACCTGAACCCAACCTCACGCGGCAGCATCCGGATCGGATCGAATGATTTCCGCGACGCGCCCAAGATCGCGCCGAATTATCTGGACACAGAGGATGACCGCAAGGTCGCCGCTGACAGTCTGCGGCAGGTCCGGCAGATCATGGCGCAGCCTGCGATGTGGGTCTATGAGCCGGAAGAATTCAAACCCGGTGTACAGTACCAGACGGATGCGGACCTGGCCAAGCTGGCCGGTGACATCGCCAATACCATCTTTCACCCCGTGGGCACCGTGCGGATGGGGCGTGCAGACGATGCGGACGCGCCTTTGGACCCGCATCTGCGGATGAAAGGCATCAAGGGCCTGCGCGTGGTCGATGCCTCTGTCATGCCCGAAATCACCAGCGGCAACACCAACTCACCCACCCTGATGATCGCGGAAAAAGCCGCCCAGTGGATGTTGGCCGGGGAATAACCCCGCCAACACGGAGGAAATCCATGCGCACGACATTCTCTCAGCTTCCGCTCACCGGCGTGAAGATCGTCGATTTCGGTCAGTATATCGCAGGCCCTGCCGTGGGGATGCTGTTGGGCGATCTGGGCGCCACCGTGGTCAAGATCGACCCACCTGCCGGTCCGATGTGGCACAGCCCCGCCAACGCCGCGCTGAACCGCAACAAGGTGATCGTGAACCTTGACCTCAAGACCGGGGACGGTCTGGAAAAGGCCCGCGCGCTTTGTGCCGAGGCCGATATTCTGATCGAAAACTTTCGCCCCGGTAAGCTGGCGGCGCTGGGGCTGGATTTCGCCGAGATGCGCGATGCGCGGCCCGAGTTGATCACACTGTCGATCCCCGGTTTCGCCTCCAACGATCTGGAGCGGCGCGAGCAGCGGGCGTTTGAAAGCGTCATCGCGGCCAGTTCTGGTGTCTTTACCGACATGGGCCTGAACCGCGTGCTGATGGGGATCAACCCGTCCTTTTCGCCGCTGCCACTGTCCTCTGCCTATGCGGCGCAGATCGCCGCGTCATCGACCGTTCTGGCGCTGCAATCGCGGCAGGTGACAGGCCGGGGTGACCATATCGAGGTGCCGCTGGCCGCCGCCGTGATGGAGGGGTTGTGCTACAACTCGATCAAGGTGGCGGACATGCCCGAACGCTATCTCACCCAGCGAGAGAAAGAGATTGAGCGGCGGCGCGTCGAGGGCCTGCCGATGAACCTGTCTTACGAGGAATTGCAGGAACTGCTGGACCCGTTCTTTCGCAGCTACATGTGCAAGGACGGGCGTATGTTCTACGTCGTCTGCCCCAGCCACAAATATCACGCCAAACGCTGCCTTGAGGTGTTGGGCATCTACGACGAACTGGTTGCTGAGGGGCTGACCTCTGAAGAGGACACCTACAAACCCTATGCCGAATGGACCAGCCATGTGTCGCTGGGTGTCTACCCGATGCCCAAGGACTGGGCCGATCATATCGCCGCGCGGATGAAAGAGGTTTTCATGACCCGCACCGCGCGTGAGTGGGTCAAGCTGTTTGGCCGCGCGGGCATTCCCGGTGGCGCGCAACTGTGGCTGCAAGAGTGGATCAACGACGAATACGCCGAGGCGGCGGGCCTGATGATCGACGTCACGGACCCGGTCTATGGCGAGATGACCATGCCCGGACCGGTGGTCTGGCTGGAGGAAAGCGGCGAAGAGGCCCTGACGCCAGAGCCGCGCCGCTGGGTCGGCTTTGATGAGGCGCTGTCGGTCCTCAAGAAACACCGCACCGACATCCCCGAGGCAACCGAAGAAAACGACCAAGAGGCGTGGTTGACCGGGGTCCGCGTGCTGGACCTGTGCAATGTCATCGCCGGTCCGCATTCGGCCAGCTATCTCGCGCGTTTCGGCGCGGAGTTGATCAAGCTGGACCCGGCAGAGCCGCTCTACGACAGTTGGAACACGGTGATCTATGGCCTCAGCCAGATGCGTGGCAAACGGTCCATTCTGGCGGATCTGAAATCGCGCCACGGACGGCAGGTCTTTGAGGATCTGGTGAAAACGGTGGATGTGATTGTCTGGAACGCGCCGGACAGCCAGATCAAGCGCATGGGGCTGGACGCCGAAAGCCTGCGCAAGCTGAACCCGGACGCGATCTTCTGCAAGCTTGATTGCTTTTCTGGTGTGCGGCGCGGGGTGCGGACCGATTATATCGGCTATGATGACCTTGTGCAGGCGGCGACGGGCATCATGACCCGGTTCGGCGGCGCGATGGACCGACCAGAGGAGCACGCCCATGTCGGCACCATCGACGTCATGTGCGGCTTTGGCGGGGCGCTGTCGGTGGCGGCGGCGCTGTACCAGAAATACCGGCACGGGCGGATCGGGCGCGGGCGAACCTCGCTTTCGGCCAATTCCGGTCTGCTACAGGTGCCCTTTGCCTTTGACTACAAGGGGCGTGGGCTGTTCGACGAACCCTCGGGGCCAGAGGCAAACGGCTGGGACTCGCTCAGCCGGTTCTACAGCACCGCCTCGCTGCGCCATATCCTTCTGTGTGCCTATGAGGCCGACCTGCCGCGCTTTCGCGCAGTAGAGGGGCTGGAACAGCTGCCGGACGTGGCGGTTGAGGAGCGCGCCGCCTATCTGGCCCATGCGTTCCAGAACCAGCCCGCGACCGAATGGGTGAACCGGCTGCGGGCCGCCGACATCGGTGTCGCGATCTGCGAAAACATCGACGCCCTGCGCGCCCGCAATGAACAGGCGTTTGACGGCACACCGGGGACGGACAAGGGCAGCTATTCCTTTTCGATCTATCCCGATCACCCCTCGGGCCACGAGGTTGTTCAACTGGACCCCTATGCCGTGCGTCCGGCGCGCGGAAAGGTCTACGCGCTCAACCCCGCGGAAAAGTTCGGCACCTCGACGCGGGCCATTCTGAGCGACCTTGGCTACAGCGATGCAGCGGTGCAAAGGATGCTGGACGCGGGCAGCCTGAGCACCTCATGGAGCGCGGCCTATCTGCCGGGCTGACGAAAGGCGCTTTTGCGGCGTTGGCAGGGGTGTTACGCCGCAAGCAGCAGCCGCGCCTCGTGGCTCTTGAGGGTTGGGGCCACGGGGGGCGCCACATGGCTGTGGTGTCCAAGCTCGGGGAAGACCGACAGCAGTTCGGCGCGCGCAGATGGCGCAAGGTTGTTCAGCGCGCAGGGGCCGGGATAGAGGCTCTCGGTCGGGGCACCTTCGGACAGGATGATCTCATGCCGGTCAAAGAGCAGATGTACATAGGTGATGACCTCGACATCCTCAAAAACCACGTTTGATCCGTTCACGAAATCCTGTGCCGCGACCAAAGCGCCGGTCAGCCCGAACAACAGCGAGACGCGCCAGTCGCGGACCAGTATCCTGTGCTGCGGCGATACGATCAGGTCACGGGTGTTGCCAATCGCACCGGCCCGGAAGCGGATCGGCCGGTTGCCCTCATGCGTGCGGTAGCGCCGCTGGCCGACCCAGCGGACGGTTGCCTTGCGCCCGTTGATCGTCCGCACGCGGTGCCCCGGCTTGAACAGTTCCACCCGTCTTGGGCCATCCGGCGTGTCGATCAGCGTGCCCGCCGCAAAGCAGACCGGCTCTACATAGGCGTCGGCGGCGTAGCTGGGCCCTTCCTGAGCCGAGACAACCGTTAGCGGCACGCCGACCGGCGGCCAGCCACCCGGATCACCGATAAAGGCGATCCCTTCGACCGTCGCATAAGAGGGAGAGCTGTTCTGCACGTTGAAGGCGACCAGCGTGTAGGTGTTGGTGCCGTCCGTGACGTTGAACGCGTATTCCGCCTCGACGACGCTGCCATTCACGTAGGTGACGCCATCGACGACCTGCGCGCCGTTCAACTGCTGCCCCGAGTCGTTGTCCGCGAAACTGGTATCGTCATCGTTGACCGAAATGGCCGACCAGTTGGTCGAGTTGAGCGTCAGGGTGCGTCCAACCAGATGTGAGCCGTCGCCCTGCGTGACGCCGTCAAGCTGGCCGCCGCCGCTGATGGTGACGTCGCCTTCGCCCAATACCCAGATATCGTAGGTCGGCATGAGTCCCTGACTGCCTCTTCAAGATTTTGACCAGACTGAAGCCAAATTTAGGCAAAATTGGGGCCAATTCGTTTATTTGGGGAATTTCCGGGCCACGCGCCGCAACATTCGGGGCCGTCCGAGGCACGGGCCTTGCGGTATATATCCGTTTTTCCGGGACTCTCTCGGGATGGTTGTGCCGGTCCGAATGACTCCCGGAAAGCGGTCAAACTGATTGGCAGGCGGCAGCGTTGTGTCTCCTGTGCATAACATCCCCGCGAGCTTTGCCGCGAGGGTTGCTTTCCCGCGAACATCTTTGTCATGTGTTCCTTTGACTGCCCGTGCCTGTCGGAGGGTGCCGAGTTCTCTTGTCTTCGTTGGGTGCGTGCTACTCTGTTTTATTCCTTTGAGGGCGTATTGACGCTTTCCGGGACAACGCGAGAGGAAAATCGTGCGACCCAAGACCCTTGTTCGGATGACCGCCATTGCGGCCCTGTCCACAGCCACATTTCAAAGCGCCCCGGCCATGGCCGATGCCGGCAGCTTGCTTGATCCTCAAACCCGCGCGCTGCAAATGCAGCAATACGACGAAGTGCGCACCAAGACGATCCTCGAACTACAGCCGTTCCGCACCACCCAGACCGCGCGCGGTGCCGATGGCACCAGCTATGAACTGGTCGCCCTGAACCCGGCGATCAACTCCTGGTTCCTTTTGACAGTCAGCTCCGAAGGGTTCTGGTCATCCACGCGCCAGTTCCATCTGGAACTGGCGGACCCCAAGCACAGCACGATATCGCTGGTCGCCGGGGCAGAGCCGGAACTGGTCATCAAGGGCGAGGCGACAGAATTCCGCTGCACGCCATGGGCCGGCAGCAGCCCGGAACTGGACGACGCGCAGTATCGCGGATTGCCCTTCGCCCCGATCTGCGATGAGCGGGTCTTTTTGCGCAACCGCGTCAAGGGCAACTCGACCAACCGTGAGGCGGTGGCCGATTTCCTGCGCGATAACGTTGTCTTTGGCGAAAGCCTCGTCAACATGATCAAGGGCTCTTTCTACGAAGATGCCTTTATGAACTCCGGCCCCGTGATCGAAGGGGCCGATGCCGGTGAGACCGTCAAGGCGCTAGGCAAGGCGCAGTTGGACAATGCGCCGGTGTTCCGGACCAGCTTCAACTTTGACCTCGACGGGGCCGAAGGCGATCGCGTCGAAGCGGGCAGCTGGTACGCGGTCAGCGATATTCCGGGTGTCTATGCCAGCGCGATGCAGCCGGGCATGATCTCACGCGATTTGCTGAACCGGTCGGGCGAAACAAACGCCCTGGACGGGGTGGAACGCGGTGCCGATGTCTATCTGATCGCCTTCGATCTGGAGCAGTTCGAGGTTGGTCTGGAACTGGGCACCGACCACCCGCGCGTCGACTGGTCGCCGCGCCCCTCCGGCGCGGGCCGAAACTACCGTATTCCCGGCCCTGACGGCATCGACGACTCAGCCCCGCTGGTGCGCTCGGGCATGCTTAGCCCGGCCAAGACGGACCGCGTTGTCGGCACCTTTGCCTCTGGATTCAAGCGCAGCCACGGCGCGTGGCGGCTGACCGAAAAGGCCTATACCAACTATGGCCACCACTACGGGTTCATCAGTGAGGGTGTGATCTTTTCCAAGCTTCAGCCCGATCTGGCGACGATCCTTGTGCTGGACGATGGGACCATCGACATGCGCACCTGGACCGAGGCGGACAACACGCTGTTGCCGCGCATCCACTATGCCCGTCAGAACGGTGTGGCGGTGGTCGAACCGGACCCGGCCACCGGCGACGGTGTGCCCGGCAGCCAGATCCGCAGCTGGATGGGCGGCAACTGGTCCGGCAATGCCGATGCCAAGCTGCGCACCCTGCGCGGCGGCGCCTGCATGAAGACCGCCGGGGGACGTCAGTTCCTGATATACGCCTATTTCTCGACGGCCACGCCGTCGGCCATGGCGCGGACCTTTCAGGCCTATGGCTGCGAATACGCCATGCTGCTGGACATGAACTCGCAAGAGCACACATACGCCGCTGTTTATACACAGGAAAACGGTGATGTGGTGCCGCACCACCTTGTGCGTGGCATGGCCTCGATCGATTCAAAGCGCCGCGATGGCACGCCGATTCCGCGCTTTGTGGGCTTTCCCGACAACCGCGACTTCATCTACCTTTTGAGGAAGTGAGGCATTCCATGGTGACGTTTCGCAAACTGCTGGGCACGGGGCTGGCCGTCACGCTGGCGGGGGCATTGGGCCTGTCCGAAGCATCGGCGCAAAGCCTGCAACAAAACAATGAGGCGATGTTCCGCCAGATGCAGGCGGCGCGCGGCGTCACCGATGCCGAACTGGGCCGGATTCGCCAGATCTTTGCCGGATCGCGCTGGATCGGGCAGGGCAATCCGTCCGTCACCCGGCACCCGATGACGCCAGAGCAGGCGCAGGCGCGCCTGCCCGCCCCGGCGCTGGAGTTCTATCGCAACAAGGCGTTCGAAAAGATCTGCGGTGAGAAATACATGGCGCCGCTCTATGATCCGGCGACGCAAAAACCCGAAGACGCCAAAGCCTGCGCCGACATGTTCGAATACCCCAACGTGCCGTTGGCCTACCCGGTGACATGGGTCCGCGCACGGGAGGCGGCGCTGCTCTGCGCCGCCGAGGGCAAGCGGATCGGTGACGCGCATGAATGGGAAGGCGCGTCGCACGGGGCGCTGACGCCGCCGGATTATTTCTTTGGCATGAGCGTGCAGGCCGCCCGCGCGGCGCACAACCGCAAGTATGAGCCCAGCGCCCGCTACAGCATCGGCCCAAGCTGGAAACGGGGCGTCTGCGCCACCAACAGCACCAAATCCGCGTCCTGCAACGGCGGCAGCTTTACCGGCTGCGGATCGAACACCTACCCGGCGGGCAGCTTTCCCGACTGCAAGAGCCCGCTTGGCGTCTACGACCTTGACGGCAATGCGGCGGAGCACATGAACCTGCCTTTGGCCGCAGATCAGATGGCCAGCCGTGGCAGCACAAAACTGGGTGTTACGGAAATGAAGGGCAGCTGGTTCATCTGGGACAAGGTCCGCGCCCACACCCACTGGAGCCGGTGGCGCGCCCCGTATTGGCACGGCAGCCGGGTCTTGGCCACCAACAGCCATCACAACTACCACCTTGGGTTTCGCTGCTTCAAAGATGTGAACTGACCCCGTCTGACAGGTCAGAACAAAAACGCCGCCGGGCAGAGAGCCCGGCGGCGTTTTTGTGTGAGGGCAGGCGCATGACCGTGATCGAATCCGCCTGTTGCGTTGTTTTGGCGTGGCTGTGCGGTTTCCCTGGCCTCGGCCCAATTCCGAGCGGCGGAGGCCAGGAAAAGAGGGGGCAGCGCCCCCTCATACTTAGTTGCAAGATCGACGTGGCTTGTGCCTCAGTTGGCGCTGGCCACCCGCAGTTGCGCGGCGCGGATCGGGCCTTCGTCGCTGATAAGGCTCGCGAAATCCGGGTCCGCCATCAAATCTGCCAGCCGCACCGGACGCCCGTTCAGATAGGCGGTCTGGCTGACAAGGCGGACGCCGTGGCTATAGTCGGCATAGGTCGCGCCGTGCACGGTGCTGAGCGGTTGGATCGCCTTGCCGTTGGTCCGGTGCCATCCGTAGATCGCAACCCGGCCTCGGTTCTTGTTGAGGCGGTTGGTCAGCACCAGATCCTTTTTGTGGCCTGCGATCAGGTGACCGGCAACAGAGGCACCGCGCACCTGCGTTTCAACGGTGGCGTTGTGGCGCACAAGGTAGTCGGTCGAGGACATTTGCGGTCCCGGCTTCATCGGGCTGGGCGCGACACGCTTGTCCGAAGCGCGATAGATCTGGTCGACCATGCGGCGCGTCGGCAGCATCATGTCGAACCGGCCCGCGATCTGCATCGCGGCGGGCAGCCCCATCGGCACGCGCACAAAGTCGCGGTTGCTGCCGACGGCAAGGTAATCCGGGGTCACGCAAAAGGTGATCTTGACGCCTGCGCCATCACGGGCGCGGCCGGACACTTCGACCGGGACAAGGTCCTGCAAGAACGACGGCATGTTTCCGGCCATCATCTCTCCGGCGACACGGCGGTCACGCTCGGTGCCGCTGACCTGCATCAGAGCGGACATGACCGATTTTCCGCCCTTGGCAGAGCCTTTGCGGTTCGGCATCGCGCGGGTCAGGCGTGTGTTGCACACAGCGCCGCCAACGGGGCGTTCGATGCTGCGCGGCAATGAGGCCAGCGTGGTCTCGGGCACGGCGGTTTCGGGCACGTCGGTTTCCGGTGTCGCGGCAAGGCGGGGTTCGGGCACTTTCAGACCCTCCGGACGGGCCAGGGGGCGCAACGACACCGCGACCTGGGTGCCGTCTGTGACGTCTGGCAGGTCAAACGCGGGCCGCATGCGCGGACGAATGCCGGCGATGGCCGCGACCCGTGGCATCAACGATGCGTTCAAAACCTCGGGCTGCGGCTCGGGCGAAATGCTGCTGGGCGGCAGAGCCGCCAGCGCCTGCGGCACGGGCCGGGTATCCGCCTGCGGCAACCCATCGGCGCGCGGGGCCGAAAGGCCCGATGGCGCGGCGCGGGACACGTCGGGTGCGCTGGCATGGACGCGCTGGGTCGGCAGTTGGTGCGGCGGGTGCCACGTCTGGGCGCGGGGCAGGCGGCGCACAACCGTGTCCAGAATGACCCGGTTGGACGCGGGGGCCGGTGTCAGGCGGCTGACCGTCACCGGCGGCACCGCCCCGGTGCGCAGTTGCGGCTCTGGTGTCCAGAGCAGAACCGTCACAGCGGCGGCGGCGTTCACCGCGGCAAAGCCAAGCGCAGCAGCCACGAAACGCGGTTTGCGCGTCAGGACTGCAAGTCCGGAAAACCTGATCTTGAGATTTTCGGGGATTTCGAATTTCGGAGTGTTTGCCTGCATCATGTGCTGCCTCGTAGACGCCAAGCGTTAAGCGAACAATGACGTTGCGCGCGCTGACTCCCGTCTTGGGCGGGAAGCCGCCAATGCCGTTCGCACGCCGCCTGTGGCTACAAGGCCGCAAGTGGGGTCATGCACTGATGCATTCGCTGATAGCGTTTGATCTCATCCATTTGGAATGAAAGGGTAACTGTGTATTTAAGTCAATTTGCTTCGGCAATCGGTGGCGGTTTTTCGCAAGAGCGTGCAGCGAGGCAACAACTCGTGGACGAACTTTGGAAAAACGCTGAAAAGTTGAAAGGAACGCGCGGATGACCCGTTTGAAAAGAGATCTGGCCAAGGCGATTCTCGCCTGCGTGCTGCTGCCGCTGGCCACGCCGGGGTTCTCGGCTGGTGCGGAAGAGGCGGCTGCGACCTGTCGTGAACTGGCTGGACCCGCCACCGCAGAAGCGCCGGTCAGCAAGCAGGCGGTTTCAGATTATTTTCGGGCGCTGCGCTCGGCGCGGGCGGCCTGTGAACGGGCGGTGATCGGGGCGGCGCCGGACCCGGAGGCGCTGTTCAACGTGGCGGTGCTGATGCAGGCGGACGGCGAACACGCGTTGGCGCTGGAGACATTCGAACTGGCCGCCGAGGCGGGGGTTGCTGCGGCGCGGACCAAGGTGGGGGATTATTACAACTTTGGCACCGGCGGGGTGAAGCCGGACATCGACCGGGCCATGTCGGAGTACCGCGCCGCGTCGGACGCGGGCGATCTGCCGGCACTGGCGACCTTGGCGATGATGAGCGGGCTGGGTCGTGGCACCTCGCGCGATTTCCGCCAGATGGTCAGCTTGTTGGAACAGTCGGCGCGCGAGGGCTATCACTTTGCCCAGCTGCGGCTGGCGGCGATCTATATGCAGCCCAACAATATCCCGCGCAGTCTGGCCGAAGAGTTGGGCCTGCCGGATGTGGTGAAGGCCGCCGAGATGCTGGAGAAAGCCTCGGCCCAGGGCAATGAGGATGCGGCGCGGGCGTTGCAGACGCTTTATTCCGAGGACGGGCCGGTCACGGACCCGGCGCAGCGGGCGGCCTTGATCCGGCGCTCGGCGCAGGGTGGGGACGCGGCGGCGATCAATGCGCTGGGGTTCCTTTATGAGCGCGGCGAGGGGGTCGAGTATGATCCCGAGCAGGCGGCGTCCTTGTATGTGCAGGCCCTTGAGACGGGCAAGGTTTCGGTCAATGAGATCCGCGGCACCGTGTCGGGCCGGGCGGTGCAATGGGACCGTGAGACGGCGCTGGCGTTCCAGCGGATCTTGCAGGAGCGCGGCCTGTATGATGGCGGCTTGGACGCCAAGATTGGCCCTGGCACCTTGGGGGCGGCGCGGGGGCTGGCGCCCTAGTGTCCACGCGTGGACAGCCGCACGCCTGAACAAAATCAACAGGTTACAGAGACGTTTTTACCTCTGATTAACAAAGGCCCGGTTTTCCAATGGGATGCCGGGCCTTTTTCTGGAGAGGGCGCAACCCGTGTTGGCGCGCTTTGCCTTGGCCCGCAAAACCCTGTCCTGCACCGCGCAGGTGTCAGGACATCAGGCGTCAGTAAAGATGGGTCGCGCCCAAAATCTCGTAATAGGTGGCTCTGCCTCAATCTGTGTGGCGGAACGGGAGTATTCTCGCCCGCAACAGGTCTGGACCTGCCCGGCCGTACATTGCGCGCGTGAGGGTCTTCAGGCGGTTGATCTGACCTTCCGCCTGACCATTGCTCCAGAGCATCTCGACGGCGTTTTTTGACCGCATCGAAGTC
>NZ_JBLXFB010000016.1:0-98965 GCF_048262615.1 Antarctobacter sp. | reverse complement strand
CACCGCCAGCCGCCTGCTCAGCGGCTGGGAAAAACTCGGCCTGGTCGAAAGCAAACGCAAACGCATCAAGATCCGAGACCCGCACGCCCTGGTCATGCTCAGCCAGGGACGATAACCTCACAAACTCCCAACAATCGCCATACGCAACTCGGCAAGAAAGGCGGGCCGCAATCTGGCACGGCGGCGGCCGTTCCGCGCCGACAAGCACCGGGCGCGTGGCCGGTTTGATCGCGGCTTTGCAGAACCGCGGGTGGGACCAATCCCGTACCAGAGCGCCGTGGTCAACAGGGAGGCTTGGACCAAACTCGCGTGCCCAAACCCCGCACGGCAGGAGGGGTCAAGACCGCGAGGCACCTTGTGGAGCGAACCACCGCCGGGCACCGGATGCCAGATCACGGGTCAGCGCAAAAGCCGTCGTCTTGCGCCCAAGGGCCGCCGATTGACCGCAATAGTGGGCACTGAAATCCCGGCTGCCAATGTCTTCGGCGGCGGCCCGCAACGGCCCCATTGCGGCAAAGCCTTTGGGAAAGGTCGGTGCGTCCGCCGACATCGGGCCAAGTTCACGGGTCATCCGGTTGGCAAGCACGCGGGTTGGCCTGCCCGACATCAGGTTGCACAGGGTGGTTTCGCCGTTTGCGGCCCCGTCCAGAGCCTGCCGGTACACAGGGCTTATGGTGGCCTCTTCGGTGAAGAGATAGGCGGTGCCGATCTGAACCGCGCTTGCCCCCAATGCAAAGGCCGCGACGATGCCGCGCGCATCGCCAATGCCGCCAGCGGCAATAACCGGCACATCCACCGCATCGGCAATTTGCGGCACCAGGGACAGTGTCCCCATCTGGCTGCCAAGGCTGTCGGTGAGAAACATGCCCCGATGGCCGCCTGCCTCATAGCCCTGCGCGATGACGGCGTCGCAGCCATTGGCGGCCAGCCAGCGCGCCTCTGTCACCGTTGTGGCGGAACTCAGGATCTTGCAACCGGCGGCTTTGACCCGTGCGACCAACGCCGGGTCCGGCAGGCCAAAGTGAAAGCTGACCACCGATGGCGCGCACTCTTCGATGACGGCGCAGCGCGCCGCGTCGAATGGCTGGATCGGACCTGCGGACAGAGCCGCGGGCATGTCGAGGCCGAGTTCGGCATAGTAGGCGGACAATCGGCCAAGCCACGCCGCGTCGCGGTCAGGGTCTTCCTTCGGTGAGGCATGGGCGAAGAAGTTCACGTTCAGCGGTCTGTCCGTCCTGTCCCGCACGTCAGCCAACAGATCGCGCAGGCGGCCCGGATCGAGCGTCGCGCAGGCCAGCGAGCCAAGCCCGCCAGCCTTGCTGACGGCAAGCGCCATATCAGGACCGCTGGACCCCGCCATAGGTGCCTGGATGATGGGCAGATCAATGCAGAACAGATCGCGAAGTCTGTTGTCGGGCCACATGGCCGGATCCTTTCGTGTCATGGCTATTTGTGTCTTGTCTGTTTGTGTCATGGCTATTCGTATCATGGCCGTCGGACCGCACCTTTGCCGGCGCGGCCGCAACTTCAATTCAACGCGGAGCCTGTCGTTTCAGACAGTGTTTTCAACCTCATAAGGCTGTCCTCGGACCAGGTCGCCTTCCGGTCATAGAACACGTCGACCTTAGGGGTGTCGTCCCCGATGATATACCAGGGTTGCCTTGAGCCGGTGAAGATGTGCACGTCAGGCGGCATCAGTGACGGGTCGTCCAGCGTGCCCACCCGCAGGAAACGAAGGTCTCGGCCCTGATTGAAGATCAGGTAATTGCTCCAGAGCGCGACCTTGCAGGCCGCACAGCGCGCGATGCGCTGACCGCGACCGCTGGGCGTGTCGAGAAGGATCTCTTCGATCTCGCCCAAGCGGACTATGACGCGGTCCGCTTCGATCAGGGCGTTGACGGCGTTTGAACTGCCAGTCTGCCTCTGGCAGAGGCGGCAATGGCACGCGTGGACGATCATCGGGGCCGAGGTGACGCGGTAGCGCACGGCACCGCAGCCGCACCCGCCTTGGCAAAATGTCGGCGTGTCCGGGTGCCTTGCTCTGCTGCCGTTCGGCTCGGTCAACGGGTTTGTGGGATTGTTCATGGTTGGCTCCTGCATGTCAGGCGGCCTGTCGGCGGCGCGTTTCGACCATGTGCCGCGCAAGCGCGCGCGCATCGTCACCCACACCATCCAGAAAGGTGGATCTCCGGGTTCGCAGGAACGGCAGGCCAAGCACGTACAGGCCCGGCGCAACGATGCCGCCATCGTGCCGCAACCGCCCCCTGTCGTCGAAAACCGGCATGTGAAGCCACGACAGGTCGGGTTGAAATCCCGAGGCCCAGACGATGCTGGAGATGGCACCGCCCGCCAGTGGCAGGGTGAGACGCGGGTTCCGCGGCACCGATGTCGGCGCAAAACGGCGCGGCGCATCGGGGAGGTCCAGACCGGTTTGCCGCACCCAATCGTCAATCGCCGCAAGGGCACGATCCATCTTGAGGTCAGACAACGCTGCGGCATTGGCCAGCCCACCGGAAAAAAGCAGCGTCCCGTCGCGGCAGCCGACCAGCCGACCGACAACCTCCACCTCCATGCCCTGAAGCGCGTTGAGATCGAGAAACCGGCGCGACCTGTCACCAACCAGTTGCAGCGAGGGAAGCGCGCGCGCGCGGCCGATGTCGTCGATGTCGTCAAGGGTCGTCGAAACCAGTCCGGCACGCGCCATCAGCCACGCGATGTCATGACCGCGATAGTGGCGCGGCATCCGGATGTGATGGCCGGTCGCAAGGATGACAGGACGACCAGAGCCATGAATTTCTTCGGCAAGCTGCACACCCGTGGCGGAGGCACCGACGACAAGGACGCCGCCCTCGGGCAAATCCGACGGATTGCGATAGGTGAGCGGCGACACCTGAGTGATCATCGCGGGTATGTCCGACGCAAAACCCGGCACGGACGACCGATTGCAGGCCCCGCTTGCCACCACCACGTTCGAGGCGCACCAGACGCCTTTGTCGGTGGCAACGACATAGCCGGACCCGTCTTGAGTAACCGACGTAACGGTGACGCCCGTTTCGACCGGCGCGGCGATATGCCTGGCGTAGTCGGTCAGGTAACAGCGCACTTCGGGCATTGTCATGTACCCATGTGGATCGGCCCCGGTGTACGCGAATCCCGGCAGTCGGCTTTGCCAGTTCGGCGATTGCAGGGTGAGACTGTCCCACCGCTCATGCGCCCATGAATTGCCGACCTCTCCGCGTTCCAGCACGACATGAGGTTGCGACGCCTCCGTCAGGCAATGGCTCATGGCAAGACCAGCCTGCCCGGCCCCGATGACAAGTGTGGATATCCGTTTCATGTGTTGCGCCTTTCGCCAGAAATTGCGCCTGCCCCACAACCGTAGGGGCAGACGCCTTGGGGCCGATCAGACCACGGAGACGACGACATTGGTCGGGTTGGTCAGAATGTCGAACATGGCCGAGCGTTTCTGCGACTGGGCGACCAGGGCACGGATCTCTTCGTCCTTGGCATCGGCGTCGATGTCAAAGCTGACGCGGATCGCCGAAAAGCCGTTGCGGACCTCGGGGTCCATCCCGAGGATGCCGCGCACGTCGATGTCGCCCTCGACCGTCGCGCGGACCGAGCGAAGCTGGATACCCCGGTGTTGGGCAACCGCTGCGACGCCGCCGGTCAGGCAACTGGACAGGGCCGCCAGCACGATCTCTGTCGGGGTCGCGGCGCGGTCATGGGCGGCGAAGACCGCAGGGTGATCGGCTTCGATGGTAAAGCTCTGCTTGCGCGTCTGTTCCTCGCCCAGACCGAAATAGCCGTTGATCGTGTTGACGTTATAGGTGCCGTCCTTCCATTCGCATGCGCTGCGAAAGGTAAAGGCCGCCGCCTGCGGCATCTCGGCAAAGGCGCTGCGCGCCCCGATCAGGGCTTCGGTATTGACGCCGTTGTCAGCGATTTGGGTGTGCATGGTCATGTCTTTGTCCTTTGAGTTTGGGGGGGATGTGTAGCGGGCAGGATTGGTGGGCATGCGGGATCGCCCGGCGAACCAGCCGGAAAAACCTTCGGGGCCGATCAATCCCCGCAACCGGGCAAAACCGCTGCCGTATGGCGGCGACGGATCAAGTTTGAATATCTGGTGTTTCACAGGGGTGTCTCCTTTGGGTCTGACGCCGCCGGACATGTCCGGCGGCACCGTTTGGCGCGAATTTGCGCGCATCGGTGATCGCGCCAAAAACGCGGTGCGCAGCAGGTGCCGTTGCCGGGGCGGCATGGGTGGGGCGTTGTTTCTGGTCTCCAGTGCCATGCGTCAGCACGACGTTTCGTGGGACCAGATGTACTCTGCGCGACGCTCCAAGGCCGCTTTACACAATGGAGCAAGTCGCTATACCGATGGGAGCAAGTCGCTACATTTTATGGAGTAAGCGTCATGTCGCACAGGTATGGCCAGTGGTGCCCGATCGCGAAATCCACCGAAATCCTCGGTGAGAAATGGACGATGTTGATTGTGCGCGAGCTGTTGATGGGCAGCACACGTTTCTCTGAACTGCAACGCGGACTGGGGGCCATTTCGCCAACACTGCTGACACGCCGATTGGCGACGTTGGAGGAATACGACCTCGTTTACAAACGCCGGAAACAGGGCGGGCGCGGCCACGAATATGTGCCGACGCCCAGTTGCAAAAAGCTGCAACCCATCCTGCTGGCCTTGGGCAGTTGGGGCATGGAATGGTCCAAGGCGTTCATGAGCGATGCCGACTACGACGTGGAGTTGCTGATGCTCTACCTTCAACGCAGTGTCGTGACCGATAACCTTCCCGCCGGCAAAACCGTCGTACTGTTTCAGTTCACCGATTTTGCGGAACAACCCAAATGGTGGATCACGGCAGACGGCGAAAATGTCGATGTGTGCACCAGCGATCCGGGGCTGGATGTGGATGTGTTTATCACCACAAAGGTCCGCGCAATGGCGGATGCATGGCTTGGGCGCACCAGTTACCGCGCTGCCAAAGCCTCTGGCGCGCTGGAAATCATCGGCCCCACGGCCCTGACCCGTGACATCACACTCTGGTTGTCTGACTGCATCTTTGCCAACCTGCCCAACGCCGAAGATATTCTTGCCACGGGCTGAGGCGCAGATGTCATAGCCATCCAAGCGGCGGCCGGAGGAGGCTACCCCCGCGGCGCCACGACAATCAAGTCATTGTAATGTATTGTAAGTCTTTGGCCCCGACATATGCGAACCAGTGCTCTGTCGGGCCTAGTCACAGCTTCTGCCTCACGGCCCGGAAGAGCGGCAGAACTCCGTAATTTCACATGTCTTACATGGGTTTACAGGAAATCCGGGGCAGGACATTTGCTGGTGCGGGTGGAGGGACTTGAACCCCCACGCCTTGCGGCGCCAGAACCTAAATCTGGTGCGTCTACCAATTTCGCCACACCCGCTTCGACGCGATCAATACCAAAGCGATTCAGACGATGCGAGCGGAATTTTCCCGGAGTCTTCAGAAGAAATGTCCGGGACATAAACGCATTCTTGCCGTATCCTGTGAAAAAAAGAACGACCAGGCAGCAGATACAGGACAAGAAACGATGGCCCGGAACATGGTCCGGCGTGGCAGTGGCATTCCCACGGCCCGACACGTCGCTCACGATGCGCCGTTCAACGCGCTTCCCCTTGGCACGCTTGTGCTGACCCTTGACGGCGCATTGCCGGTGGAATTTCTCGGTCCCGGCGACCGGGTGATCACCCGCGACAGCGGCACCGCGCGGTTGCGCGCGTTGAACCCGGTGACGCGGCCCCTGCCTGCTGTCACCATCGCCCCCGGCACCTTGGGTCATATGCGCCCTGACCATGAGGTCACCTTGCCAGCGGCGCAGGAAATCCTGCTGCGGGACTGGCGCGCCAGCGCGCTGTTCGGTGCGCAACAGGCGCTTGTTCCGCTGTGCAGACTGGTGGACGGCACGTTTATCCGCAATCTGGGCGCGGTTGAGCTTCAGCTTTGCCAACTCATCTTCGACGAGCCGCATATTCTTTATGCGGACGGGCTGGAACTGGCCTCGGCCATCTCACAACAGGTTCGGTCCTGAGCGCGGGGTCATAGCCCCATCTCCCGGAAAACCTGCGGCAGCGTTTCGGGCAGGTCTTCGGCAATCAGGCCTGGCCCAAAGGCGCGCGCCGCCTCGACGTGCAGCCATGCGCCGGTTTCGGCAGCCTGCATCGCGGGCATTCCGCGCGCCAGCAGGCCACAAATGATCCCTGCCAGAACATCCCCCGAACCGGCTGTGGCCAACCACGGCGCGGCACTGTCATAAACCGCGGCATTCAGACTGCACCGGCCATCCGGTGCGGCGATCACCGTAGCCGCCCCTTTGAACACCACCACACAGCCGGCTCGCGCGGCAGCCGCGCGGGTGGCATCCAGCTTGGAATAGGCGGGACCGGTTTCGGGCGTGGCGGTCAGCCGTTCCGACAGATCCGGGAAAAGGCGCGCGAACTCACCGCCATGCGGCGTGAGAACACAGTTTTCATGCAGCAAATCGAACAATGCCTGGGGCGTGCGCTGGAACCGCGACAGCGCGTCCGCATCCAAAACCGTGCCGCGCCCTGATCCGAGGGCCGTTTTCACCAGTTCCCCGGTCGATGGCCCCAATCCCAAACCCGGCCCCAAACACAACGCCGTGTAGCGTCTGTCCTCCAGCAGTTCGGCCAGACCATGAGTGCCGTCCAGCCCCTGCACCATGATCGCGTTCAGATGAACCGCATGTTCGGACACGGCCCGCATCGGACATCCCACCGTGACCAGACCTGCGCCCACGCGCAGCGCCCCGCGCGCGGCCAGCCGCGCCGCGCCGCCCTTGCCGGGCGGTCCTGACAGGATCAGCGCGTGACCGTGGCCGAATTTGTGTTCGTCCACGTCTTTGCGCAGCGACGCAGGGTGGACAGGCCCGCACAGCGCAGCGGTCTCTGGCCGCCGGGCGCGCCAATCCTTGCCCGTCGGCGTGCCAAGCCCGATGTCCTTGACCACCAGCTTGCCACAGGTCGACGGCCCCTCGCCCAAATAGTGTCCGGGTTTGGCGGTGTGGAAACTGACCGTCAAATGCGCGCGGGCTGAAAACAGCAGGTGATCATCGGCATGGGGAAAGCTGCGCCCCGAGTCGGCGCAAAGGCCGCTTGGGATATCTATGGCGACAATGGCGGGCCGACAGGGCCGATGCCCCGCCTCGGCAGCGCGGCCATCGACCCTGTCCCCCATGTTCCGGAACACGTCGCCCAAGGGCTGCAATCCGCGCCTGAGCCCGGTGCCGAACAGAGCGTCCACCAACACGTCACAGTCCCAGAGGTCCGGCGCGGCGTGCGGGTCCAATGAGCGCACGTCCCCGCTCCAGCGCGCGCAATTTGCCTTTGCGTCGGGCGGCAGTTTGTCGGGGTCGCCGTAAAGGTACACCCTTACGCCCCACCCCCTCTCTTGCAGCAACCGGGCCACCACAAACCCGTCGCCACCATTGTTGCCCGGTCCGCATAGCACCACCGCCCGGTGTTCGCCCTGCCCCAGATCCGGCCATTCCTCCAGAACCGCCGCCACCACGCCCAGCCCCGCGCGCTCCATAAGGTCCAGCCCGGTCACCTGCCCGCTCTGGATGGCAGCCTGTTCAACCGCGCGCATCTGCTCAGACGTCAGAAGTTCCATCATTTTTCCCGCGATTCAGTTTCGCACTTATTTTGTGCGTTATGCTCAAAATTAAGGCGACCGCCTTAAATCGCCACGCCCAACACACGTCTCGGCAGTCTATCGGATTGTGACAGGGAAAGAGAAGTGATCTGCCAAGGCCACAAGGAGCGCAAGGGAGAGGCGAGGTCTATGAAAAAGATCGAAGCGATCATCAAGCCGTTCAAGCTGGATGAAGTGAAAGAAGCCCTGCAAGAAGCAGGCATACAGGGCCTTTCGGTCGTCGAGGTGAAGGGCTTTGGCCGTCAGAAGGGCCATACCGAACTGTATCGCGGCGCGGAATACGTCGTCGACTTCCTGCCCAAAGTGAAGATCGAGATTGTTCTGGATGACGATCAGGTCGATGCTGCCATCGAGGCGATTGTAGAGGCTGCCAAGACCGACAAGATCGGTGACGGCAAGATCTTTGTCAGCAATGTCGAACAGGCCATTCGTATCCGCACCGGCGAAACCGGCTCGGACGCGCTGTAAACCGCACGTCGCACGCGGCACGACAAATGGGCCGGGCGATTTCCACACAAGATATCCCAACAATATGACAGAAAGGGACTCACTGGTATGAGCAACGCTGTTCTCACCATGATCAAGGAAGAAGACGTCGCCTACGTCGACATCCGTTTTACCGACCCGCGCGGCCGGCTTCAGCACGTGACCGTCGTGGCCGATCTGGTCGACGAGGATTTCCTCGAAGAAGGCTTTATGTTCGACGGCTCGTCCATCGCGGGCTGGAAGTCGATCGAAGCATCGGACATGAAACTGATGCCCGATCAGACCAGCGCCTATATCGACCCGTTTTACGCGGAAAAGACGCTTTGCATCCACTGCTCCGTGGTCGAGCCGGACACCGGCGAACCCTATGAGCGCGACCCGCGCGGCACCGCCGAAAAGGCAGAGGCCTATCTCAAGGCGACCGGCATCGGCGACGTGTCCTACTGGGGCCCCGAAGCGGAATTCTTCCTGTTCGACGACGTGCGCTATTCGAACACCATGAACAAGGTGTCCTATGAGGTCGACGCGCTGGACGCGGCGTGGAACTCTGACACCGAATACGAGATGGGCAACACCGGCCACCGTCCCGGCATCAAGGGCGGCTATTTCCCGGTCAACCCGACCGATGACGGTCAGGACATCCGTTCGGAAATGCTGTCGACGATGAAGCGCATCGGCATGAAGGTCGACAAGCATCACCACGAGGTCGCGTCGTGCCAGCATGAGCTGGGTCTCATCTTTGGGACGCTGACCAAGCAGGCCGATGAACTGCAAAAGTACAAATACATCATCCACAACGTGGCGCAGGCCTACGGCAAGTCGGCAACCTTCATGCCCAAGCCGATCTACGGCGACAACGGCACCGGCATGCACTGCAACATGTCGATCTGGAAAGACGGCAAGCCGCTGTTCGCAGGCGACAAATACGCCGATCTGTCGGATGAGGCGCTGTATTTCATCGGCGGCATCCTCAAGCACGCCAAGACGCTGAACGCCTTCACCAACCCGTCGACCAACAGCTACAAGCGCCTGATCCCCGGCTTCGAGGCCCCGGTTCTGCGCGCCTATTCGGCCAGCAACCGGTCGGGCTGTGTGCGTATTCCGTGGACGGAATCGCCCAAGGCCAAGCGCGTCGAGGCCCGTTTCCCCGATCCGTCGGCAAACCCCTACCTGTGCTTTGCCGCGCTGCTGATGGCTGGTCTGGACGGTATCCAGAACAAGATCCATCCCGGCGAGGCAATGGACAAGAACCTGTACGATCTGCCCCCCGAAGAGCTGGAAGGCATCCCGACCGTCTGCGGCTCGCTGCGCGAGGCGATCGACAACCTCAAGGCGGACCACGACTTCCTGCTCAAGGGCGACGTGTTCACCAAGGACCAGATCCAGGGCTTTATCGACCTCAAGATGGAAGAGATCGAACTGTACGAGCACACGCCGCACCCGGTTGAGTTCGGCATGTACTATAGCTGCTGATCGTACCGCGATCACCGGCAGAACGGGCGCCTTCGGGCGCCCGTTTTTTTGTCCGCACTGTCCGAAGTTCATCGGTTTGCCGTGATCCTGCCCAGAAAATGTCCCAACCGCTCCGGACACTGTCGGGAAACAGTGAAAGACACCTCTGGCAGCGCAAGGCTCTGCCCGACATCCGAGGAAGACATGTCATGGACAACAGCTTTGAAGAGCGCCTTGCACGGATCAACGCCAAGTCCGGCGGTGGCGGTGGCAGCGAATCCCCGGCCCCGTCCCCTCGGCCGTCGGCGCAGCCGCGCCAACCGGGTCGCGGCAGTCCGATAAAACTGCTGCTGCTGTCCTTTGTCGGCGGTCTGGTGGTGATCGGCGGCATGACCTTTGCCATCCCGCGCATCCTCGGCGGCGAACCGGTCGCGGTTGTTTCCGAGGCGCGTTAGAGACGCGCGCCGATGACCGGCACCCGCCTATATGTCCACGTCAGATAGTTGGACATATAGGCATCGACCGATCCCGACCCACGACAACGCCAAAGGCGGAACACCGCCTATGCAGGTCAGACCACCGCAACGGCCCCACGGCCAAGGCGGGCATTGCCCCAGATCAAGGAAACCGCCCCCGAGCCGATCCGCACACGTCGTTTTGGCGATGACCGGTCACAGGGGTCATATGGCACCGGTCACGAAGTGAGCGGCGCGCGCGGGGCTTCCCCCTTTCCCCGATCCACACGCGCCGCTAGAGTTTCGGCCAAGCAGCCCTGACCGGAGATCCCCGATGCGCCGTCTCATTCCCGCCCTCGCCCTTGCCCTTCTGACCGCCGCCCCTGCGCTTGCCGCCGGATGCGGCAATACCGCCTCGGGTTTCGATGCCTGGAAAGGCGACTTCGCCAAGGAGGCCCGCGCCGCCGGTGTCGGCGACCGCGGCATCAACGCGCTGATGAGCGCGCGCTATTCGACCAAGACCATCAATGCCGACCGCAACCAGAAAGGCGTGAAATACAGCTTTGAGCGGTTCGTGAAGATCCGCCTTGGATCGCTCGACAGTTTTGCCAACGGCGCGCGCAAACGGATCGCCCAGAACCAGGGGTTCTACAATTCGCTGGAAAACCGCTTCGGCGTGCCCGCCGGAATCATCGTATCCATTCACGGCATGGAAACCGGCTATGGCCGCAGCATGGGGACAGAGCCGGTGATCAACTCGATCCTGACGGTCGCCTATGACTGCCGCCGCCCGCAATTGTTCCGCCCGCATGCCATTGCCGCGCTCAAGATGGTGGATCGCGGGATGCTGTCGCCAACCCAGAAGGGCGCATTCCACGGTGAGCTGGGGCACACCCAGTTCCTGCCGGGCAACGCCATGCGTTATGGCGTCGATGCCAATGGCGACGGGCGGGTGGATTTCTACAATCAGGCCGATGCGCTGGCCTCGACCGCCAATTTCCTGCGCCAGAAAGGCTGGAAAAAGGGGCAGCCCTACGGTCCCGGCACCCATAACTTTGGAGTGCTGAATGAATGGAACGCCGCGACCGTCTATCAGCAGGCCATCGCCGCAGCGGCGGAACGCATCCACCGCTGATCCAAATCCGGAAACAAAGCGCCTGAAATCGCGTAATTTTCTCTAAATTGCCCGATTGCGACCAGATTTGGCAGTCAGTTTCTCCTTGAGCGGATCCGACTCCGCACAAGGAGAGCAGCATGAGTTTCGACTATCCCTATGCAGGTCTGATTCTGCCGGATGCGCAGGATCTGTCCCCCGATCCCTACCTCGACAGTGCGGCGCGTGTGTTGGTCCGGCTTGACCCCTGCGACACCCCAGAGGCAGAGACCCGGCGCAATGGCAGCCGCGTGTTTGGCCGCCATCTTGGCATTTCGGTGATCCCCGAGGAACAAAGCGACTATGGCCCCCGCGTGGTGCTGGAGGTGGTCACTGCCGATGGCTCGCCGCCCGATGAGACCGACGCCGCCCGGTTGCTGTCGGACACGGTACGCGACGCGCTGGAGCACTCCTCCGCCGATATTCTGGAGTGGTATTCCCCCGAAGTGCTGATCGACCGTGAGGACTTTATCCGGCTGCGCAAATTCGTCTCACCCCGTCGCATCGGACAGATCGACGCCAATATCGAAGACGCGCTGTTCGAAAGCGCCGAGGCCGCGCAGGGCATCTTTGGCGCGCTTTACCCGAACGGATCGCACCCCGCCGAGTCCGATGCGCAGGCCGCATTGCCGCCAGAGACTCAACCGACCCGTGGTGGCTTTTTCGGCGTGCGCCGTGCCGGGCAGATTGCCGCTGTGACCTGCCTTCTGGCGGTCCTCACCTCTACCGGACAAATGCAGATATTGTTCAGCCAGTTCCTGCCGTGATGGCGGCGCTCTGCACCACATAGGTGTGGATCGAAAACACCACCGCCTGCGATTCTGGCAGTCGGACAAGGCATTGCCGTTCCGACCGCCAGAACGGCGCGCTGTCCGGATCGACCTCGGCGCGGCGCTGGGTGACGGAGCGCGGTTGGTGCAACTCGGCCGAGGCATAGGGAAAGGCATTGAACCGCCACAGCGGCTGGCCCGCCCGTACCCCGTCGAACAACCGCTGCACCCGGCGCGCGATATCGGCGTCATAGCTGTCGACCGGATCGTGGATCGCGGTCATCGGGCGCATGAATTTCTCATCCAGCCGCCAGCTTGCCGGGAAACACAGCACAGCGCCGGTCAGCACATGTTCGGCCCCGCGCTTTTCCATCAGGCACAGGTCCTCCTGCACGATGCGTCCCAAGGTGCCCAAAGGGTCATTGGCATCGCGCGCCACGGTTGTCCCGTCCGGACAAATCACCGCCGTGCCCGTGACGGTGAACCCCGCTGGCAAGCCCGCCAAAACGCGCGCTGACAGTTCCCGCGCGGCTGGAACGGCCTGCGGGTCCAGCGCCAGCACCGCGTCGCGCCGGGTGTCCAGCAGGTGCCGTCGCTGGGCCATTTGGGCCGCATAGGCCTCATCCACCTGCAACCACTCCGCCGGGTTCAGCGGTTTGATCCCCGGCAGCCTTGGGGTCGGGTGAATGTCGTAGGGAATGCGGTCCTGCAAGATCATGCGCAATAAGTAGCCCGATTGCCGGGTGTCTGGAATCCCCCAATTCGCCATCCGGCCGCCGCGCGCCAGCGTCAAAAAACGACGCTTCAACCGGTCGCAAAGCGGCGCGCCGGTCGCCGTGCGCCCCGGCAGGCTGGTCTGCAAGACAGTTTCGGAGCGCCAGACGATGAACACCCACTACCGCGACACCCGCAAGATTGACCCCACGCGCGGCGCTGTGACCGGCGACAACACCCCCAACGACATGGACCGGATCGAGATTGGTCCGACCCGTCTGGCCCTGAACGAATGGGCGGCGGCGGGGCTGGAACAGCCCGACCTGCAAGCCATGCGCCGCTATCGCTGGCGGCGGCTGACCGATCACATCGTCGCCCGCGATCTGGCCGGGCTGCTGGTCTTTGACCCGCTCAACATCCGCTACGCCACCGACTCGACCAATATGCAGTTGTGGAACACCCACAACCCGTTCCGCGCCGTGCTGCTCTGTGCCGACGGCTACATGGTGATCTGGGATTACAAGAACGCGCCCTTCCTGTCGTCGTTCAACCCGCTGGTGCGTGAGGCGCGGTCCGGCGCGGACCTGTTCTACTTCGACCGGGGCGACAAGGTGGATGTGGCCGCCGATGTCTTTTCCAATGAGGTGCGCATCCTGCTGGAGGAACACGCCCCCGGCAACAGGCGGCTGGCGGTGGACAAGCCAATGCTGCACGGGCTGCGCGCGCTGGAGGCGCAGGGGCTGACCGTCCTGCCCGGTGAGGAGGTCACCGAAAAGGCGCGGTCCGTCAAGGGCCCGGATGAGATCAAGGCCATGCGCTGCGCGGTCCACGCCTGTGAGGCCGCGATGCATGAGATGGAGCGGTTCACGCGGGAAAACGTCCCGCTGGGTGAGGTCTCAGAGAATGACATCTGGGCGGTGCTGCACGCCGAGAATATCCGCCGTGGCGGCGAGTGGATCGAGACGCGGCTGTTGACCTCGGGGCCGCGCACGAACCCTTGGTTTCAGGAAAGCGGACCGCGCATCGTTCAGAACAATGAGATCGTCGCCTTCGACACCGATCTGGTGGGCAGCTATGGCATCTGCGTCGATATCTCGCGCACGTGGTGGGTGGGCGATCAGGCGCCGCGTCCGGACATGATCGACGCGATGCGCCACGGGGTCGAGCACATCCGGACCAATATGGAGATGCTCCGGCCGGGGGTGAATATTCAGGACCTGTCGCGCAACACCCATGTTTTGCGGCCCGAGTTTCAACAGCTCAAATATGGCTGCCTGATGCATGGGGTTGGGCTGTGCGATGAGTGGCCGCTGGTGGCCTATCCGGACAAGATGGTCGAGGGGGCATTCGACTATGAAATCGAGCCGGGCATGACCCTGTGTGTCGAGGTTCTGGTCTCTCCCGAGGGCGGTGATTTCTCGATCAAGCTGGAGGAGCAGGTGGTGATCACCGAGGATGGATTTGAGAACCTCATCAGCTACCCCTTTGATCCCCGGCTGATGGGAGATTGAGGGCTGTCCACGCGTGGCGGGATTCCCGACGTTGCGTTTTCAATGGGTTACAGAGACGAATTTACATCTCGTTAACCACCCCGACGCCAGCCTGCGGGCCATCCGCAGCACGGACTCGGCCTGCGAATAGTGCCTGAGATCACCCAGTGGCACCCATGCAAGCGCGTGTGATTCCGCCGTTGCCGCAATCTTGCCCGCCTCGGCCCGCATCAGAAAGCGCACATCGTAATGCAGATGGGCGGGCTCTTCCCCGCGCGCCGGGATCTCATGGATGTCGACGTCAAAGACCTGATCGGACAACAGGGTGATCCGCGACAGGCCGCTTTCCTCATAGGCCTCTTTCAGGGCCACAAACCGCGCATCGGCGATGCCGTCGCAATGCCCGCCCAGTTGCAGCCAGCGGTCCAGTTTGGCGTGGTGGGTCAGCAGCACCGACGCACCGTCCGGTGACAGCACAAAGGCCGATCCGGTGACATGGCCGCCGATATGCGGATCGCGGGAAAAGGCCGCCTGCCCGTGGTGCGCGCAGAAGGCCGCGAGCCGGGACCACTCTTGCCGGTCGCGCCGGTCGCGCGGCGCAAACGCACCGACCCCGTCAATCCGCATCCAGACGCCCCCTTGCACGTACCCTCGCAGGGGCCGCCCGCCGAGGTGGGCGCGGCGCGCCCCGGCCAGCGCCGGTCGCGCAGACCTGATCCGAGAGTGGCCCGAAACGCGGCAGGCGGATGCGTGCCAGCCCGCTTTCCTCATAGGCCTCTTTCAGGGCCACAAACCACGCATCGGCGATGCCGTCGCAATGCCCACCCAGTTGCAGCCAGCGGTCCAGCTTGGCGTGATGGGTCAGCAGCACCGCGCGCCCATCACGCGACAGCACAAAGGCCGAGCCGGTCACATGACCGCCGATATGCGGATCGCGGGAAAAGGCCGCCTGCCCGTGGCGCGCGCAGAAGGCCGCCAGCCGGGACCACTCTTGCCGGTCGCGCCGGTCGCGCGGCGCAAACGCACCGACCCCGTCAATCCGCATCCAGACGCACCTTGGCCAGCACACCGGCATGGTCGGACCCCAGCAAGGGGCGCACCGCCGCCGTGCCGCCACCGGTCGCATAGGCCTGATCCAGCGGCAGCGGAATGGAAAACGGCCATCCCAGCAGGTTCAGCCAGTAGGTCGGGGACAACGGCCCCGCACGCCGGACGCCGGTGGCGCGGACCAGCCGCCGGACGTCGCTGCCCCAAGGCATCATGTTGAAATCCCCCGCCATCACGATGGGCCCTTGCAACGGTGCAACCATCTGTTCCAGCCGCTGCGCCTGTGGGCGCTGGTCGTGCGGCCAGGGCCAGAGCAGGTGCACCGACAGCACCCAGACCGGCCCCTGCGGCAGCGCGACCTGCACACCGGCAAGGCCGCGCCCGTTTGAACACATCTCGCTGCCCGGCACGACAGGGTGCCGCGACAGCACCGCGACGCTCCACCCGCGCGATGTACACAGATGCTGGTGCGGATAGACCGGGCGCAGGATGTTCAGCACGTGCTGGTTGTGGGAGGACAGCTCCTGCAAGGTCACAAGGTCGGGGGCCTGCGCAAGGATGTCGGCGGCCAGAACATCGGCCTCGCGGTTCCGGTACCAGAGGTTTTTCTGATAGACCGAGACCTCGCCCGCAGCGGGCACCTGCCACTTCATCGCGCCGACCTGCGCCAGACCCAACAGGCACAATCCCCCCAGCGGCCAGCGCAGGTGGCGCGGCCAGCTTGTCCAGATCACCGCCAGAGCCGCCAGCACAAGCAAGGGCACCCGCAACACCGACAGCGTGTCCCCGGCGGGGTGCAACGGCCCGGCCCATGTGGCCAACGCCAGCAAGCACAGGAGCGCTGCAACACTCTTCACCAGCCCGTCCCAGAACCTCACCATGGCGTGACGGCCCTGTCACTTTGGTTGTACCCGCGCCTGCCCCGGCCCATTGTTTGATCCAACCACATCATCAGGACTCCTCATGCCCAGCGAACGCATCAGTTTTCCCGGCCACACCGGGGACCGGCTTGCGGCCCGGCTAGATCTGCCGGACAGCCCGCCCATCGCCACAGCCCTCTTTGCCCATTGTTTCACCTGCGGCAAGGACATAGCCGCCGCGCGGCGCATCGCTCAGCGGCTCTCCGCCATGGGGATCGCCGTGTTGCGGTTCGATTTCACCGGGCTGGGCCATTCCTGCGGCGAATTCGCCAATACCACGTTCCGGTCGAACGTCGGCGATCTGGAGGCGGCGGCGGCCTATCTGGAGGATCGGGGCATGGCGCCCGATCTGCTGATCGGGCATTCGCTGGGCGGGGCGGCGGTGCTGCGCGCCGCGCCGCACATCGCCTCGGCGCGGGCGGTTGTCACCATCGGTGCGCCGTTTGACCCCGGCCATGTCACCCACACCTTTGCCGGGGCGCTGGACAAGATCGACAGCGACGGTCAGGCGCAGGTCAATCTGGGCGGGCGGCCGTTCACCATCGGGCGCGCGTTTGTCGAGGATGTGCAGGCGCAGGACCTTGAGCCGATCATCGGCGCGATGAAAAAGGCGCTGCTGGTGCTGCACGCGCCGCGCGACGCGGTGGTCGATATCTCGAACGCCACGCGGATCTTCACCGCCGCCAAACACCCCAAAAGCTTTGTCACGCTGGACGATGCCGACCACCTGATCAGCGCCCCGGAAGACGCCGAATATGTGGCCGAGGTGATTGCCGCTTGGGTCGATCGCTATCTGGACCTGCCCGCCCCGGCCCCGCCCATCGGCGCGCCCGAGGGCGTGGTGCGGGTGACAGAGGCGGCCCCGGACGGGTTTTTGCAGGACATCCAGAACGGGCCGCACCATCACGCGCTGGCGGATGAACCGGAGGCCTATGGCGGCAGCAACCGGGGCATGTCGCCTTATGGGTTTGTGGCGGCGGGACTGGGGGCCTGTACCTCGATGACGGTGCGCATGTACGCCCGGCGCAAGGGCTGGCCGCTGACCGGGATCAGCGTCGATGTCACCCATGACAAGGTGCATGCGCAGGATGCGGGCACCTCTGCCACGACGCGGATCGACCGGTTCCTGCGGCGGATCACGCTGGAGGGCGATCTGACCGGGGAACAGCGCGCCCGGCTGATGGAGATCGCCGACAAGTGCCCGGTGCACAAGACGCTGGAACAGGGCGCGCAGATCGAGACCGAACTGGCCTGAGCGGCCTCCGAAACACGAAAAGGCCGGGCGTGTTGCCCGGCCTTTTGTATTGCGTCGTCTTGGCCCACCGTCGGTAGGCCGGGCGTTCTGCCCGGCACCACAGGTCAGCCGCGCGCGCGGCCCACCAGTTTCCATGCCAGCGGCAGGACCACGGCGGCCAGCGCCAGCTTGATGCCGTCGCCCAGCAGGAAGGGCGTCAGGCCCCATTGCAGGATCGGCTTGTCCCAGCCGTAGAGCATGCCCAGCCAGATCAGGCCCGGCACATAGATCAGCACGTTGCCCAGCAGCATCGCGCCCGCCATCTTGGGCGCGGAGCGATCCCAGCCCGCGCGCGCCAGCACACCCAGCGCCAGCACCGCCAGCACGTAGCCGACCAGATAGCCGCCGGTGCCGCCCATCATGTATTCGAGACCGTTCAGATCGGCGGTCGAGTTCTGGAACACGTCATAGCCCAGCAGCCCGACGATCATGTAGCCCAGGATCGTCGCCAGCCCCAGCCTGGGGCCGTAGGCGGCGCCAATGGTCAGCACCGCGAAGGTGCCCATGCTGATCATCACCGGCGTTCCGGGCACCGGCGCCTTGATCTTGGCGGCCACGGCGAGGGCGAGAATGCCCAGCACAACCAGCGCCACCTGTTTCAGGCGCAGGGCTGCGCCCTCATTGGCGCCAAACGTCTCAACCAGCACATTGCGGTTCAAAGTGAGGTTCATGGGGTCCCCCTTTCTCATTTCTTGCGTCCAGAGGGTTGTGCCCCAAGGTCAGTTGCATCGCAAGAGCCCAAGCTGATCGCACCGCATCAAATTTGCAAAGCCGAAGTTTGCACCTGAAAATCCGCTGCGGATGAGGCGGACCGGCGGTTTTTCCCCGCAGTTGGTCGCCACTTCCAGTGGACCGGTCAACGAATTTTGCCCTATTTGTCCCCCAGAACCGACGAGGGGGACGTGTTTGTGCGAGTTGACGTGGGTCTAATCTCGGATGGCGAGCTGGCTTTTCTCCGCTTCCGCGGTGCGCAATCCGTTCGCGGGACGCTGGAGGCGCTGGCGATGATGCGCGCCCTGCCCGGCTATTGCCCCGGATTGCCGGAACTGGTCGATCTGTCGGGCATCACGGAAACCAATCTGGATTTCCACGGCATGCGCCGGATCTCACATGAGGCCGGCTCACGAGGGATCAGTGCAACCCGGATAAAGATGATCGCGGTCTATGCGCCGCAGGACACCCTGTATGGCATGGCCCGCATGTTCGCCACGCTGACCGACCTGCATCAGGGCAACGTGCGCGCCGCGGCGTTCCGCAGCGAGATCGACTCGCTGGCGTGGCTGGGCCGAAGCGAAACCCGCTTCATCGACATTCCGGGACATGCCGTCGTCGGACAGGACTGAGGCGCCGCCTTACAGCGGGCCAAGCCGTCCCAGCAATCCGGGCATCTGGCGCAATACGTCCAGCGCCATGTCGGCACTGCGCAGGCTGATGGCGGCCAAGGGATGATCCCAGTCCTGTTCATGCACCGCGTAGATGCGGTATTCGCCCGCCGCGTCGTTTGCGTGATAGCCGAATTCGACAACGATCCCGCGCTTGACGAATTGTGCCAGATCCTCGGCCAGCGCGGCGGTCTCTATGGGTTCCAGCGGTTTGACGACCTGCCAGCCTGCGCCACGGAACACGGAATTGATCTGAAGCGCCAGTTGCATGGTATCCCCTCTTGTTGACCCAAACTAGAAAGGGCGCGGCCAATGAGCGAGACCCTGATTGCCTTGGCAGGAGAGCTCCGGCGAAAACCCGCCGCAGGCGCGGTCAACACCTGAGCAAAGGATGCTGCGGCCCCCATGTGGCGGAGCCTGCAAATCTTGCCTATCCCGCCATCCGCGACCGGACTAGTTGTGAACCGATCAGATCGTTCAAACGGGACGCAAAATGGAATTTACCTTCAACCGGTTTTTTTGGCAGTCAAAGATCAACCTGCCCGCATGGTCGGAGTTCACCAAAGCCACCGCGACTGTTCTGACATTTGCGCCCGAGGGTAGAGACGATGCCCCATTGAGCGCGGAGGAGCTGGCCCTCGTGCAATGGGTGTCGGGCCATTACGCCATGCAGAAGCCCACCATTCTGGCGGCCGTCCTTGAGGCATATCCCGAAGTCCGGCGTCATTACTTTGAAGACTATGACCTCGAGGAGAACGAGGAAGATTTGCCCAGTATACCAACGGCGGAGGGTCTGGCGCAGGTTATCATGCTCACAGACGTGTTTGTGCCCCAGATTTCGAAGGATGGTGTGCCCTACGTCGGATACCAATTCTCATGTGAGTGGGACAAGGAACACGGCCTTGGTATCTTGATGCATGGCAGTCGCATTGTCGAGATTGGCGGCGCTGACACGGCGTTCACGCTTTGGATCGCGAAGAACGATCTGGACACGTGATGCCGGCCTCAGACAAGCGCCATTCTTTCCAGTGGTTCCCTTGCTGGCCGTCGGTGCTGCGGAGCCGATGGATGGGCTGGCCCTCCCCGTGACGCCCTGCCCGCGGGACCAATGCGCCCCTTCAGCCCAATAAAAAGGGCCCCGCGAAAACGCGGGGCCCCGATAGTGCGGGCATAGCCCGGTCTGATTTACGAGATGCGGTTGAGCAACTCGCCCAGCGAGGCCTTGGCGTCGCCGTAGAACATCCGCGTGTTGTCCTTGTAGAACAGCGGGTTCTCGATGCCGGAATAGCCGGTGCCCTGCCCGCGTTTGGAGACAAACACCTGCTTGGCCTTCCAGCATTCCAGAACCGGCATCCCGGCGATGGGGCTGTTCGGGTCTTCCTGTGCCGCCGGGTTCACGATGTCGTTGGAGCCGATGACGATGGCCACATCGGTATCCGGGAAGTCCTCATTGATCTCGTCCATTTCCAGAACGATGTCATAAGGCACCTTTGCCTCGGCCAGCAGCACGTTCATGTGCCCCGGCAGACGCCCCGCGACGGGGTGGATGGCGAAACGCACCTCTTTGCCCTTGGCCCGCAGGCGGCGGGTCAGTTCGGCGACGTTCTGCTGCGCCTGTGCGACGGCCATTCCGTAGCCCGGAATGATGATGACGCTGTCGGCCTCATCCAGCGCCTGTGCCACGCCGTCGGCGTCGATGGCGATCTGCTCACCCTCGACCGCCATCTGTTCCCCCGCAGGGCCGCCAAAGCCGCCCAGGATCACGCTGATGAAGGACCGGTTCATGGCCTTGCACATGATGTAGGACAGGATGGCACCGGAGGAGCCGACCAGCGCGCCGACCACGATCAGCAGATCGTTGCCAAGGCTGAAGCCAATCGCCGCCGCCGCCCAGCCCGAGTAGCTGTTGAGCATCGAGACAACCACCGGCATGTCGGCGCCGCCGATGCCCATGATCAGGTGATAGCCGATGAACAGCGCCGCCACGGTCATCAGGAACAGCGGGAAGAAGCCGCCGGTGCCCATGTACCAGAACAGGCACAGCACCGAGATCGCCGCCGCCCCTGCGTTCAGCATGTGACCGCCGGGCAGTTTTTCCGCCTTCGAGGTCAGCTTGCCCGCCAGTTTGCCAAAGGCCACGACCGACCCGGTAAAGGTCACCGCACCGATGAAGATGCCAAGGAACAGCTCAACCCGCAGGATGCTTTGCTCGACGCCGTCTTTCTTGGCGATCAGGGCGGCGAACCCTTCAAGCGATTTGCGCGCGGTCTCGTCCATGGCCATGACGCGGCCCAGTTCGATATGCGCGTTGAGGCCGACAAAGACCGCCGCCAGACCAACCAGCGAGTGCATCGCCGCCACAAGTTGCGGCATCTCTGTCATCTCGACCTTGTTGGCGACATACCAGCCGATGCTGCCGCCCGCCGCGATCAGGATGATCGACAGCAGCCAGAGGCCAGAGCCCGGCCCGATCAGCGTGGCAAAGACCGCAAGGCCCATGCCGACAATGCCGTACCAGACCGCGCGTTTTGCGCTTTCCTGGCCCGAAAGTCCCCCCAGCGACAGGATGAAGAGGACAGCTGCGACCACATAGGCCGCGGTGGTGAATCCGAAATCCATGATCCCCTACCCCTTAAGATTTCTGGAACATGGCAAGCATGCGCCGCGTGACGAGGAACCCGCCAAAGATGTTGATGCCCGCCATGAAGACAGACAGGGCCGCCAGCAGGATCACAAGGAAGCTCCCCGATCCGATCTGCATGAGCGCGCCAAGGATGATGATCGACGAGATGGCGTTGGTGATGGCCATCAGCGGCGTGTGCAGCGAGTGCGACACGTTCCAGATCACCTGGAAGCCGATGAAGACCGACAGCACAAAGACAATGAAGTGCTGCATGAAGCTGGCCGGGGCGACCAGACCGACCGCCAGCAGCAGACCGCCACCGATGGCCAGCAGGGTCACTTGCTGCTTGGTCTGCGCCTTGAAGGCGGCGACCTCATTGGCGCGCTTTTCCGCGGCGGTCAGTTCCTTGACCTTTTCCTTGGGCTTGGCCGCGATGGCCTGCACCTTGGGCGGCGGCGGCGGGAAGGTGATCTCACCCTGATGGGTGACGGTCGCGCCGCGGATCACGTCGTCTTCCATGTTGTGATTGATCTTGCCGTCCTTGTCGGGCGTCAGATCGGTCAGCATGTGACGGATGTTGGTGGCGTAAAGCGTCGAGGACTGCGTTGCCATCCGGCTGGGGAAGTCGGTGTAGCCGATGATGGTCACACCGTTGTCGGTGACGACCTTCTCGTCCATCACGGTGCCTTCGACGTTGCCGCCCTTTTCGGCGGCGAGGTCGATGATGACCGAGCCCGGCTTCATCGCCTTGACCATGTCCTCCAGCCACAGCTTGGGGGCCGGACGGTTGGGGATCAGGGCGGTGGTGATGACGATGTCGATGTCGGGGGCCAGTTCGCGGAACTTCTTGAGCTGCGCTTCGCGGAACTCGGGGCTGGAGACGGCGGCATAACCGCCGGTGGCCGCGCCGTCCTGCTGTTGCTCCTCGAAATCGAGGTAGACAAACTCCGCGCCCATGGATTCGACCTGTTCGGCCACTTCGGGGCGCACGTCAAAGGCATAGGTGATCGCGCCGAGGCTGGTCGAGGTGCCGATGGCAGCCAGACCCGCCACACCGGCGCCAACGACCAGAACCTTGGCCGGGGGCACCTTGCCCGCCGCCGTGATCTGGCCGGTGAAGAAGCGGCCAAAGTTGTTGCCCGCCTCGATGACCGCGCGGTACCCGGCGATGTTGGCCATCGACGACAGCGCGTCCATCTTTTGCGCGCGGGAAATCCGCGGCACCATTTCCATGGCGAGGACGGATGCGCCCTTGTCCTTGGCCTTGTTCAGGCCCTCTTCGTTCCCGCCGGGGTTGAAGAAGGTGATCAGCGTCTTGTCCGCCGTCAGGTAATCCAGCTCTGCCAGTGTGGGAATGCGCACCTTGGCGATGATGTCGGCCCCGGCCCACAGTGCATCCGCACCATCGACCACGTCGACACCGGCGTCCCGGTAAGACTCATCCGAAAAGCCTGCTTTTGCCCCGGCCCCGGATTCGATCATGCAGTCATAACCCAGCTTTTGAAGCTGGCGAGCCGAATCCGGGGTCATCGCAACGCGATTCTCTCCGGATTCAACCTCTCTTGGCGTCCCTATCTTCACGATAATCCCCTTTGTTCTCAGGTACTCCTACGCCCCTGATGAGGCGTTAATTCGCATTTCACCACGGTTACGCGGCCCTGCAGCGACAAGCAGCGTGGGTTGTAAAACATACCCTAGCAAAAAGTTAAACCCGCGCATCTATTCTTGCGCTCATTGAGTGCTGACTGAAACAATGTTGCGCACAAATTTCAATCCCGGTCCACCGGCTTGCCCAGTTTCTCTTTTTTCTCAGGCAGTTGAAAGCGGTTTTGGCAGCAAACCTGACGTTTTCACGGCGGCGGCGCACCCGAAATTCGCGGTCGCATGCGACGACACGTCCCTTTTTTCCGGGAAAAGCGGCGATCCGACGCGCTCAGACCCAGCGCCGCACGTCTTTTTCGTAGCGGGCAAACGCCGCGCGGAATTTGCGGCGCAGGCGGTCCTCCTCCGGTACGATAAAGCGTCTTTCGATCACCCAGACAAAGATCGGCACCAAGGGCAGCGCCAGCACCGCGCCCCAGTAGAGGATCATCCCCGCAAGGATCATCGAATCGCCCAGATAGATCGGGTTGCGCGAGCGTTGGAAAATACCGCTGGTCACCAGCCGGTCGGCGGTCCGGTGCGGGATCAACGTGGTTTGGTGCCGCCGCATTTCAGCGACCGCCAACGCCATCAGGATCAATCCGCCGCCCACCAGCAGCCCGCCCAGCAGGTCGGCCCAGACCGGCCCAAAGCCGAGGCCAAAGGCAAGGTACGTCTTTTGCAGCCACGCCAGCAGCAGCGCGCCCAGCAGCCAGACCGGCGGCATGTCGACCCATTTCAGCACAGTGGCCTCCTTGTTTGCGGCGCGTGTACGCCATGGCGCGCCGCCTTCTGAGCCGACGAAAGGCCGCAGCGCGCCGGTCGGCGCGCGCTACTCCCACTCCATCTCTTCGTAGACACGCCCGGCGTTCTTGGTCGCCAGTTCCTCGAACGTGTCCAGATGCGCCCATGCGGCCTGATCCACGTAATACGCCCCGGCCAGATCGCCGCCATCGTCGATGTGCTGCCCGATCTTGGCGCGCAGATCCTTGAGGTAGTCCGAGGTATAGCGCGTCACCTGCGCCATGTTGGTCGGGTGGCCATGGCCGGGGATCACATAGGTTGCGCCCAGCGCGGTGAACGGGCCGTCAAACGTCTCGATCCAGCAACTGGTGCAGGTGTCGGCAAAGATCGGCGGCATCCGCTCATGGAACGCGATGTCGCCCGCGATCACGATGCCCCACTGGGGAATCCAGACCTGCGTGTCGCCCGGCCCATGCGCGGACCCAAGGTGCAGCACCTCCAGCGTCACATCGCCCATTTCAACGCTGTAGCTGTCCGAGAACGACAGGTTCGGCAGGGCGATCCGGGTGCCCTCTGCCTTGTCCTGATTGTAGCGCATCATCCCTTGCAGGATGAAATCGCCGTTTTCCTCGACCGCTGCGATGGCGTCCTCATGGGCAAGGATATCGACCCCCAGATCGGCCCAGTAGGAATTGCCAAGCATGGCGTGCCCCTGCCCGTTCTCATTGATCACCAGTTTGACCGGCTGATCCGTGATCGCCTTGATCTCATCATGCAGGGCGGCGGCCAGCCGCGCCGAGGCACCGCCGTTGATCACCACCACCCCGTCGCCGGTGAGGACAAAGGACAGGTTGTTGTTATGGCCCGAATTTTCATAGGTCGGCGGGGCTGTGGCCCCGATGGCGGAAAACACATGCGGAATAACCTCGACAGGTTTGTCGTAGAGTTCGGACTGCGGGTATTTGTCGGCGATATCCTCGCTGGCGTTTGCGGCAACGGCGCAGAGGGCCAGAACAGAGGTCAGGGCAATACGTTTCATGAGATCCTCCCGGTAATCACCATCATATTCACATGCGTGAATAGCATTGCCAAGCGATCCGTCGCGGACCTCTTGTCACAGGACCCTGCCGCTGTAGGCTGCGGACAAAACGGGAGGGTTTCATGCTGGACGGAAAACACGCGCTGGTCACTGGCGGCGGCAGCGGCATCGGGTTGGCCATCGCGCGGGCGCTGGCGGCCGAGGGCGCGCAGGTGACAATCACCGGTCGCCGGGTCGACAGGCTGGAGGCGGCGCGCGGCGACCACATCTTTCCGCTGGCGATGGACGTGATGGATGAAACATCGGTTGTGCACGGCATCGCCGCAGCGGTCGAGGACCGTGGGCCGATCCAGATTTGCGTGCCCAACGCCGGGATCGCCGAGGGGCGGTCGATCCTCAAGACCGACATGGCCTTTTGGCGCACGATGATGGCGACGAACGTCGATGGGGCCTTTCTGACCATCCGCGAATGCCTGAAATCTATGTCCGACACCGATTGGGGCCGGGTGATCGCGGTGTCCTCGATTGCCGGTCTGCGGGGCCTGAAGGGTGCGCCGACCTATACCGCGTCGAAACACGCTCTGCTGGGGCTGATCCGGGCATTGGCGGCGGATTATGCCAAGAAACCCTATACCTTCAACGCGCTCTGCCCCGCCTATGTGGACACCGACATCGTTGACATGAATGTCACCTCGATCATGCAGCGCACCGGCTGGACCGAGTCCGAGGCCCGCGCCACCATGGTCAACGTCAACCCCCACGGGCGGCTGATCGCCCCCGAAGAAGTCGCGCAGGCGGCGGTCTGGTTGTGCCATGAGGCATCGGGCAGCGTGAACGGTCAGGCAATCCAGATCGCGGGCGGCGAGGTCTAGGCCGGGGCGCATAGCGGTTTTGGGCGCTGCCTGTCGATTGGTTCAGACTTTCGGCGCGGCGGCAATCGCCCCCGCACCACTCGCCGGTGTCAGGGGCAGAGCACAAAGCCGGAATTGTCGGTGATACAGGCCCCCCGGTTGATGCAGACGTCGCGGCAACCTTCCAGCTTGGCGCTGCATTCTTCGTAGACGACCTCATCGTCGGCCACCGCCTGTGCCGCCAGCCCGGTGGCCACGCAACTGTCATAGGCGGCCATGCAGGAGGTGTCGCATTGCGACGCCCCGGCGGCAAGGATCACCCGCAGGCTGTCGACGGACATGGCCGCCGGGGCGATCCGCGACTCCGCATGGGCCTGCGTGATCGACAGGGTGGCACATGCAGCGGCGGCGATCCGTATGAAAAGAGCTGTTTTCACGTCAATATCCTATACAGGTTGCGCGTCAGACCCTGCCTGTACCGATGACACCGGCGTGACGCCTGAAACCGGGTCTGCGCCAGCCCCGCCGTTGCGGCGGGGGCCGCTGACCCATGGGATACTTGCGACCCATGGGACACAGTGCGCCAGCACAGGGCGGTTTGCATAGGGTTTTGTCGGCTGCGGCCACGCCCGGACGCTTATCGCGGCGGGTGCAGCCCCCGCCCCAGCACCTGCGCCAGCCGGTCGCGGTCTGCCGCAAACCGCGCATAGGGCGGGCGTTTGATGCCATCGAGCGCGCGCAACAGCAGCGCCGCCATCTCTTCGGCTGTGCCGTCCAGCGCGACCCGGCCCTGTGCGGCCTCATGCGTCAGCCAGTCGGCAAAGACAGCGGTCATGCGCGCCATGCCCGCCTCGACCGCGTCGCGCGCATGGCTGTCCTTGAGGTCCAGCAGTTCCGCGCCGTGCGGGCTTTCCAGCATCTCGCGGATCATCGGCCCGGTCTTGGCCGCAAAGGCGCGCGCCAGTTGCGCCTCGACCGGTCCCGCGCCCGCCAGAGCGACGGCCACCTCATCCGCCGCGCGCTCAAAATAGACCTCGACCATGCGGCGGGCGATGTCTTCCTTGTTGCGGAAATGCTGGTACAGCGCCGGGCGCGACATGCCCGCCGCCCGCGCTATGTCCTCCATCGAGGTGCGGCGATAGCCATATTGGCACATGACCGCCATGGCGGCGGCCAATATCGCCTCTTGCTTGACGAGCTCGATGTCAGGTGCATCCATCATGGGACCAGTCCTGACAAAACTTCGCAATTCTGTCAATTGACACTCTGACATTTTCAGGTATTTCTGTCAGAAACCAGCCAGGAGGACGACATGGCTACCACGCTCACCGTCAACGGCGCCGCCCAAGAGGTGGACCTGCCCGAAGACGTCCCGCTGCTCTGGGCCTTGCGGGATGCGCTCAACCTGACCGGGACCAAGTTCGGCTGCGGCGTTGCCGCCTGCGGGGCCTGCACCGTGCATATCGACGGCGAGGCGGTGCGCTCTTGTCAGGTTCCCATCGGCGACGTCTGGGGCGAGGTGACCACCATCGAAGGGCTGGGCACACCCGACGCGCTGCACCGGCTGCAACAGGCCTGGGTCGACCATCAGGTCGCGCAATGCGGATACTGTCAGTCCGGCCAGATCATGCAGGCCGCTGCGCTGCTGGCCGAAACACCCAACCCCACCGATGACGACATCGACGCCGCGATGCAGGGCAATCTGTGCCGCTGCGGCACCTATCCGCGCATCCGCGCCGCCATCAAATCCGCCGCGCAAGGAGCCTGAGCCATGGCAAGCATCGGCAAGATCGCCCGCCGCACATTCCTGATCGGGGCCGTGGCCGTCGCTGGCGGCGCCGCCTTTGGCGCGTGGTATGTCAGTCGCCCCGCCCCGAACCCGCTGAAGCCCGGTGAGGGTGAGGCCAGCCTGAACCCCTTTGTGCTGATCGACGGCGAGGGTGTCACCCTGATCGCGCCCCGCGCCGAGATGGGACAGGGCACCATGACCACATGGGCCGCGCTGATCGCCGAGGAAATGGATCTGGCGTGGGAGGACGTGCGCGTCATCCACGGACCACCCGCACAGGCCTATTACAACAGTGCCCTGATGGGCGAAGGCATGAGTCACAAGGGCTATGACGCCTCATCGTTCCAGCATTCTCTGGGCGAGATGCTGGGCGTCATGGGCAAGGTCTTTTCCATGCAGGTCACCGGCGGGTCCACCGCCATGAAAGACGGCTATGAGCGGATGCGCGTCACCGGCGCGGCGGCACGCGAGATGCTCAAGACAGCCGCCGCCAAGCGTCTGAACGTCGGGCTGGACGCATTGCGCACCGAAAACGGCGCGGTGATCGCCCCGGACGGCACATCCATCCCCTATACAGAGCTTGCCGTCGAGGCGGCGGAGGTTGAACCACCCAAGGTCGAGCTGCGCGAGCGGTCAGACTGGAAGCTGCTGGGCACCTCGCTGCCCCGCAAGGACGTTCTGGGCAAATCCACCGGCACCGCCACCTTTGGCATCGACACCCGCCTGCCCGATATGCGCTATGCGGCCGTGCGCATGTCGCCCACGCGGGGCGGCATGAAAAGCTTTGACGCGTTTGAGGCCAGCCGCATGGCGGGCGTCGAAAAGGTGGTCGATCTGGGTGACGGGCTGGCGGTGATCGCCACCAACACGTGGCTTGCCCAGCAGGCGGTGGATGCCATCCCGGTCGAATGGAACCCGGCCCCCTACCCCGAGACCACCGAAGAGATGTTCCGCGCCATCGAGGCGGGGTTTGACGCAGAGCCGGATTCCACCCTGCGCGACGACGGCAACCCGGACAAGCTGCCCGACGGCGCAGAGCGCATCAAGGCAGAGTATCGCGTGCCCTTCCTCGCCCATGCCACGATGGAGCCAATGAACGCCACCGCGTGGTTCGACGGCAATCACCTGCGGCTCTGGTGCGGCAATCAGGGGCCGACCTTTTTGCGCGACGCCTGCGCCGCAGAGGCCGGGATCGCCCCCGAAGAGGTCGAGGTCAATGTCACGCTGATGGGCGGCGGCTTTGGCCGGCGGGGTGAGTTCGACTATGCGGTGATCGCGACCCGCGTGGCCAAATCGGTGCCCGGCACGCCGGTCAATGTCACATGGTCGCGCGAAGAGGACATGACTCACGACTTTTACCGCCCCGCAGCCATCGCCCGCATCACCGGCGCGGTCGCGGGCGGCAAGGCGGTGGCCTTTGACGCGCGCGTATCCTCTCCAGCGATTGGCGAACAGGCGCTGAACCGCTGGGTCGGCTTTGCGCCCGGCGGCCCGGCCAAAGAGATCGTCGATGCGATCTTTAACCAGCCCTACGGCATCCCCAACTACCGCGTGACCGGCCACAAGGCCGCGATCACCCCGCCGCTGGGGTTCTGGCGCTCTGTCGGGGCCAGCTTTAACGGGTTTTTCCATGAAAGCTTCATGGATGAACTGGCGCATGCGGCGGGGGCCGATCCGCTGCAATTCCGTCTGGATCTGACCCGTGACGAATGGCTGCCCGCCTACTATGTGCTGGAGGCGGTGCGCGACATGTCCGGATGGACCGGCCAGACAGAGGATGGCGTCGGACGCGGGATCGCCATGGTTTACAGCTTTGGCACCCCGACCGCGATCGTGATCGAGGTGCGTGACGTGGACGGCATGATCCGCCTCACCAACGCATGGATCGCCGCCGATCCGGGCGTGGCGCTGGACCCGGCCAACATCGAGGCGCAACTGACCGGCGGCATGGCCTACGGGCTGTCCTCGGCCATCGGCGAAGAGATCACCTTTGCCGGGGGCGTGGTCGAACAAAAGAACTTCCCCGATTACGATCCGCTGCGGATGCCGCAAATGCCCGCCGTCGAGGTGAAGATTCTTGAGAACCAAAAGCGCCTGAACGGCATTGGTGAGGTCGCCACCCCGCCCGCTGCTCCGGCGCTGGCGAACGCGATCTTTGACCTGACGGGACAGCGCGTGCGCGACCTGCCCCTGAACAAGGCGTTCGACTTTTACCTGTGACGAGGCTGCGCCCGGTTTGACCGGGCGCAGACCCACGGTCCGACAAGACTCCGCCCGCCACCGTTTGTAAATCGTGAACGCCGCCGATTGTGCGGTAATGTCCTTGTGCCGACGGCGGACTTATCCGAACGTATAGGCATCCCTTCCAGGTCTGTTCCTGGGCACGCCGTAAATCGTTAACGATCATTGGCCCCTGCTTTCCCGGCAGGGGCCGCTTTTATCGCCCGTCAGCCTGAAGGGCCGGGTCGGTGCGCTGGCGCGCGCCGATCCTCAGCGGGAAGACGATTTCGGCGGCGGTAAGCCTCGGGTCAGCTGGCGGCGCGCAGGCCCTCGGGGCCCTTCGCGGCCCATGCATGCACGGCCTGCCCAAAGGCGGCGAACAGCGGGCGCGACACCGGATCATTGGCGGCGTTCCATTCCGGATGCCACTGCACAGCCAGCGTGAACCCCGGCGCATCCCTCACATGCAGCGCCTCGGGCGTGCCGTCAGGCGCGTGACCTTCGATCTCGATCCGCGCCCCCGGCGTCTTGATGCCCTGCCCATGCAGCGTATTGGTCAACACCTCTGTCGCGCCGAACAGCCGGTGAAAGACGCCGCCTTCGGTCAAAGTCACCTTGTGACGCAGGGCAAATTTCTCTTCCAGCGTGCCATCGGGGGGCATCCGGTGGTTCATCCGGCCCGGCAGATCGCGGATTTCGGGGTAGAGCGTGCCGCCCATGGCGACGTTGACCTCCTGAAACCCGCGACAGATGCCAAGGAACGGCTGACCACGCGCCACGCAGGCGCGCACCAGCGGCAGGGTGATGGCGTCGCGATTGCGGTCGGGCTGACCGTGCGCCTCTGTCCATTCCTCGCCGTATTCCTCGGGGTGGACGTTGGGGCGACCGCCGGTCAGGACAAAGCCATCGCAGGCCTCAAGCAGTTCCTCGACCGTGACCAGACGCGGGTCCGACGGGATCACCATCGGCAGGCAGCCGGAAACGTCCGAGACCGCCTCGGAGTTCATCGTGCCGCCCGCGTGGGTCGGGTACTGATCGTTGATCATGTACTGGTTGCCGATGATGCCGACAATGGGGCGCGCCATGAATCCTGCTCCTCTTGGACACAAGATATGTAGACCACATGGCCCCGCGCGAAAAGTGTCCGCCCGCACAGAGCGCCCTGCGGCGGGACACAGAACACGCGCCCTGCATGTTTAGCGGGCAGGTCTCCCCACACGAAACAAGGCCCTTCAAAGGGCCTTGCCAACGCTTTTTCAAAAGCGTTTTGCCGCAGGACGCGGATGTTGCGCGCTCAGCCCGCCGCCTTCAGTTCCAGACGACGCTTGTGCAGCACCGGTTCGGTGTAGCCCGACGGTTGCACACGGCCCTCAAGGACCAGTTCGCAGGCCGCCTGAAACGCCACGCCGTCAAAGCCCGGCGCCATCGGCCGATAGGTCGGATCGCCCGCGTTCTGACGGTCCACCACCTCGGCCATGCGTTTCATGATGTCCATGACCTCATCGCGGCTGACCACCCCGTGGTGCAGCCAGTTGGCGATGTGCTGGCTGGAAATCCGGCAGGTCGCCCGATCCTCCATCAACCCGACATCGTTGATATCGGGCACCTTGGAACAGCCGACCCCGGAGTCGATCCAGCGCACCACGTAGCCAAGGATACCCTGCGCGTTGTTCTCGACCTCCCGCGTGACCTGTTCGGGACGCCACTTGCGGAAGGTGGCCAGCGGAATCTCCAGCACCGCGTCCACATGCGCGCGCCGCCCGCCCGCCCGCAGCCGCTTTTGCACGGCGAAGACATCGACCTTGTGATAGTGCAGCGCGTGCAGCGTGGCCGCCGTGGGTGACGGCACCCATGCGCAGTTCGCGCCCGCTTTGGGGTGTTCGATCTTGGCCTCCAGCATGGCGGCCATCTGGTCGGGCATGGCCCACATGCCCTTGCCGATCTGCGCGCGGCCCGACAGGCCGCATTCCAGACCGATATCCACGTTGCGCGCCTCATAAGCGCCGATCCAGCCCTTGCGCTTGATGAAATCCTTGCGGGAAAATGGCCCCGCCTCCATCGAGGTGTGGATTTCATCGCCGGTCCGGTCGAGGAACCCGGTGTTGATAAAGGCGACGCGGTGTTTGGCGGCGCGGATGCATTCCTTGAGGTTCACAGAGGTGCGGCGTTCCTCGTCCATGATGCCCAGCTTGACGGTGTATTGCGGCAGGTCCAGCGCCTGCTCGACAAAGGTGAACACCTCATCGGCAAAGGCGACCTCATCCGGGCCGTGCATCTTGGGTTTGACCACGTAGACCGACCCGTGATGCGAATTGCGCAGGCCGCCTTCGGTGCGTTGCAGGTCATGCCGGGCGATCAACACGGTGATCATGGCGTCCATCAGCCCCTCGAAGATCTCCGAGCCGTCGCGCAGCAGGATCGCCGGGTTGGTCATCAGGTGGCCGACATTGCGCACCAGCATCAGCGCGCGCCCCTTGACGGTGAAGGGCGCAGCGTCCGGGCCAAGGAATTCGGGGTCCGGCGTCAAACGCCGGGTCAGGGTTTCGCCGCCCTTCTCAAAGGTCTCGGACAGGTCGCCTTTCATCAGGCCCAGCCAGTTGGTATAGGCCAGCGTCTTGTCCTCGCCATCGACGCAGGCCACCGAATCCTCGCAGTCCATGATCGCCGAGACCGCCGATTCCAGCCGCACATCCGCCAGCCCCGCCTGATCGCGCGCGCCGATGTAATGGGTGCGGTCAAAGACCAGTTCCACATGCAGCCCGTTGTTGCACAGCAGGATGGCCTCGGGGGCCTTGGGGTGGCCGCGATAACCGCGAAACTTGGATGGATCGGCCAGCGGCTGGTCGTCCACCAGCAGCGCGCCCCCCTGAACGTGATAGCGCCGTGCGTCGGCATGGCTGACGCCCTCGACCGGAAAGGCCTCATCCAGAAACACCCGCGCGCGGGCGATGACCCGCGCACCGCGCCCCTTGTCATAACCCCCCTTGGGCGGGGCCGATCCCAGGGCATCCGTGCCGTACAGCCCGTCATACAGGCTGCCCCAGCGGGCATTGGCGGCGTTCAGAGCGTAGCGGGCATTGGTGATCGGCACCACCAGCTGCGGGCCGGGAACCGAGGCGAACTCCGGGTCGGTATTGGCGGTGTCGATCTCGAAATCCGCGCCTTCGGGGCGCAGGTATCCGATCTCTGTCAGGAAGGCCTTGTAGGCCTCATGGTCGTGCGGCTGGTTGGCGCGGGCCTTGTGCCAGTCGTCGATCTGCTTTTGCAGCGTCTCGCGGGTGTCCAGCAGCGCGCGGTTGCGCGGGCCGAAATCATGCGCCAGCTCTGACAGCTTGTCCCAAAAGGCCTCTGCCCCGATGCCGGTGCCCGGCAAGGCCTGCTTTTCGATGAACGTGGCCAGACGTCCGTCAACGTCCAGACCAGCGCGCGCTACACGGTCGACCATGGTATACCTCTTCTCATGCCTTGACGCGGACCGTAGCATCCTGTTTCCGATAGGCAACAAGCCCCGTGGCATTTATTGCCTCTCCCAAAGCAGAAGCTGTTTCAGGCAGGGTTTGAAACAGCCGTTTTGCGGCAGAGGCATCACAGGAGGTCACCGATGGCCGAACATTTGGTCGATCTGGACAGCTGGCCGCGTGCGGAACAGTTCCGGTGGTTCAAGACCTTCGAGAAACCGCATTACGCCGTGACCGTCAGGTTGAACGCGACACGGCTGATGACAACGCGCAAGCCGCAGGGCGCGTCGGTCTTTCGCGCCTGTCTGCATGCCATCGGGCATGGTCTGCACGCGGTGCCAGAACTGAACATGCGGTTTCGCGGCGATGTCGTGGTGCGGCATGACAGCGTTGTGTTGTCCTCTCCGGTGCCGCGTCCCGGAGGCGGGTTCAATTTCTCCTACGTCCCGTTTCATGAGGATTTCGCGCGGTTCGACCATAGCGCCATCGCGGCGATCGAAGAGGCCCGGAACCGGAAAACGCTGGAGGCGAACACCGGGCGCGGCGACGCGGTGGCCTATATGTCCTGCCTGCCGTGGCTGGATTTCACGTCGCTGGACAATGCCATGCCGGATGCCGAGGACTGCATTCCCCGTGTCGCTTGGGGCAAGATCGTGCCCGAAGGCGGCGGCTGGCGCATGGCGATGAGCCTGCAAGTGCATCACGCGCTGGCGGATGGCGAGCATCTGGGCGCGTATTTCGCCGCCGCGCAGGAGGCGTTGGACGGGGGTTGACGCGATGGGGCGGCGGTGGGGTGGCGGTGGGTTGGAAACCCACACTACGGGTCGGGCCGACCGGCCTGCGGCGGGGAAACCCCGCCCTAGGCGGCCTCGTCCTCGCCCGCCTGTTGCCGCGCCCAAAGCGCGGCATATCGCCCCTGCCGGATCAGCAGATCGTCATGGGTGCCCTGTTCGACCACCTGCCCGTCCTGCAACACCACAATGCGGTCGGCGTCAGCGATGGTCGACAGCCGGTGCGCGATGGTGATGACGGTCCGCCCCTCGCCCGCGCGGCGCAGCGCCTCCTGGATCGAGGCCTCTGTTTCGGTGTCCAGCGCGCTGGTCGCCTCATCCAGCAGCAGGATCGGCGGGTCCTTGAGCAGGGTCCGCGCAATGCCGACCCGCTGCTTTTCACCGCCCGACAGTTTCAGGCCGCGCTCACCCACCTGGGTCGCGTAACCCTCCGGCAGGCTGGCGATAAAGTCATGGATCTGGGCGGCGCGGGCGGCGGCCACGATGTCGTCCTCTGTCGCGCCGTCGCGGCCATAGGCGATGTTGTAGCGAATGGTGTCGTTGAACAGCACCGTGTCCTGCGGAACGACACCGATGGCGGCGTGCAGGCTGTCCTGCGTGACGTCGCGCAGGTCCTGCCCGTCAATCGCCACCCGTCCGCCGTCCACGTCGTAGAACCGGAACAGCAACCGCCCGATGGTCGATTTGCCCGACCCGGAAGGGCCGACCAGCGCCACGTTCTCCCCCGCGCCCACGGTCACGTCGATGCCCTTGAGGATCGGGCGGGCGGGATCATAGCCGAAATGCACATCTTCGAAGGTGACAACACCGCCCGCGACGTCCAGACCCGGCGCGCCGGGTTTGTCCGACACCTCGCGCGGCTGTTCCAGCAGTTCGAACATCTCGCCCATATCCACCAGCGCCTGCCTGATCTCACGGTAGACGGTGCCGAGAAAGTTCAGCGGCATGGTGATCTGGATCATGTAGGCGTTGACCATAACGAAATCGCCCACCGTCAGCGCGCCGTTCTGCACGCCCGTTGCGGCCATGACCATGACAGCAACCAGACCGCTGGTGATGATCAGCGACTGCCCGGTGTTCAGCGCCGCCAGAGAGGTCGCCGTCTTGATTGCCGCCGCCTCATAGCCCTGCATGGCCACGTCATAGCGCGCGGCCTCTCGCCCTTCGGCGCCGAAATACTTGACGGTTTCGAAATTCAGCAGACTGTCGATCGCCTTTTGGTTGGCATCGGTGTCCTGCTTGTTCATTTCACGGCGCAGCTTCACCCGCCATTCCGTCACCTTGAAGGTAAAGATGATATAGAGGCTGATCACCCCCACCACGACCGCCAGATACCAGACATCGAAGAGGAAAAAGAGCACCGCCGCGACCAGCACCAGTTCCAGCATCAAAGGCCCGATGCTGAACAACAGGAACCGCAGCAGGAATTCGACGCCTTTGACGCCACGTTCAATGATGCGGCTGAGGCCGCCGGTCTTGCGCGTGATGTGATAGCGCATCGACAGGCGGTGGATATGGGTAAAGGTCTCTAGCGCCAGACGGCGCAGGGCGCGTTGCCCGACCTTGGCAAAGACCGCATCGCGCAATTGCTGAAAGCCCACGGTCATCAGCCGCGCCACGCCGTAGGCCACGGTCAGCCCCACCGCCCCCAGCATCAGGTCGGACACATCCCCGGACAGCGTATCGACCGCCGCCTTGTAGAGGATGGGGGTAAAGACGGCGATCAGCTTGGCCAGCACCAGAAAGCCCAGCGCGATGACCACGCGGCGCTTGGCCCATGTCTGGCCCTCGGGCCAGAGATAGGGGCCGACGCGGCGGATGGTGCGCCAGCCCGAGCGGCGCTCTTCGCGGGCGATGTCACTGGCGGAGGTCAAATCTGGTGGCATGGGGGACCTTTGGCTGATCCCCTCACCTAGCCCTTTGGGTGCCGGGTTTCCAGAGCCGCCCCAACAATGGCCCGCCGGGGGTGCCGATCAGTTCCCGGTTCCGTCCGGCAGGTTGAAGATCTGGCCGGGATAGATCAGGTCGGGGTTGCGGATCCGCTCTCGGTTGGCCTCGAAGATACGGACGTATTGCATCCCGTCGCCGTAACGCTTGCTGGAAATCCCCCAGAGCGTGTTGCCCGGCTGGATGGTCACGGTGCGGACCGGGCCATCGCCGCCCCCGGCAAGGACGCGTTCCAGCACGGCGGCGCTTTCGCGCAAGAACGGGCTTTCGACGCGGGCGATGACCTGACCGCGCTCGTTGATCTGGTCGATGCGCAGCACATAGGTGCCCTGATCCACCTCTGGCAGTTCCACCCGCCAGCCGCCGTCTTCGCGAATACGCGAGGTGGTGACGGGGGTATTGTCGAGGTAGATGCGCACAAAGGCCGATGTCTTGCCGCGTCCCGACAGCAGAACGTCGCCCTGATCGTCGTAGCTGATCGAATCGAGCGCCACGTCCCCGGGCGCGATGGGCGCGGTTGACAGCGCCTCGATCCCGCGCGGTGTGGACAGAAGCACCGCAGGCGCGCGCGGCGAGGATGGCGGGTCGCCCGCCTCTGGCAAGGCGCGGGCGGTGATGACCGGGTCCACGGCGGGCCGCGCCGGGTCTGCGCCGTCGGCGGGGCCGACAGGTCCGGGGATGGTGGTGGTGACAGCGCCGACCCGCGGCGCATCCGGGTCGGTGTCGTCAACCGGCACAGCGGTGCCGGGCACAGCCCCCGGACGCAGCGGGGCCGCGCCGATCTCGGGCGCGGGTTGCGCGCCGGGAACAGGCCCGCGCGCCGGTGCGCCGTTCCATTTCGGCGCGCCCAGCGGATCGGGACCGGCCCCGACCTCGGGCTGTGGAAAGGCGCGGGCGATCTGCTCGGGCTTGGCAACGGGCGCGCCTTCGGCGGCACTGGGATCGACAGTGGGGTTGGCACCGGGAACAGAACCGGGATCAGAACCGGGATCGGCGGCGGCAACGGCACCGCTGTCCCCTGCGGGCGGCGAGGTGGTGGGCGGCGTGGTTGCCGGGGCCGCGGCGACAGGGACCGGATCGCCCTCGGGGGCGTCGGGGTCGGGCTGCGTCTCAAGGATCGGGCCGGTATCGACGGGGGTCTTGGGCTGACGTTCCGGGGTGATGTCGGCGGCGGCCACCTGCTGCGGGGCCACGATCACCTCGCCCTCGGACAGGACGGTCTTTTCATCGGCGGTCTGACGCAGGCTGATCACCGCCGCCCGGTCCGGCGGCAGGTTGAGGAAGGTGGTGAACTTGCCGTCGCTTCCGATCTCCAGCGTCTCGACGGGTTCGCCATCGACGATGACCTCCAGCTTGGCCCCCGGCTCACCGCCACCGGCGATCAGCGAAAACCCGTCGGTCTCGGCGCGCACCACGTCAAAGCTGGGCCGTTTGATCACCACGTCTCCGTCGAGCAGCAATTCGGGAACCACGGCGGTTGCGCCCGGATCGAAAAGCGGCAGCAGCGATCCGGCCACGGTCGCCGGGTCCGGATCTGGCGCATCGGGCGCGGCGCCGCCTTCTATCGGCGCGGGGGCGGCGGCGGTCTCGACCGGGGCGGGGGCCGCGCTGGTCTCATCCGGGGCGGGGGCGGCGACGGTCACGCCCGGCAAAGGGGCCGCGACAGGCGTGGACGGTTCCGGCTTGGCAGTTACTGTTTCGTCCGGCACGGGCAGCGCGCCCGCCTCATCCGGCGCAGGCGCGGCGGCGGTCTCACCGGGGGCAAGCGGACGGGGGGGCTGCGGCGGCTCGGACGTCACCGGATCGACCACGGCTGCCGTTTCCACCGGCGGGGTTGCCGGGTCGGTCGCATCCACGGTCGCAACCGGCGGGGTCGCCGGGTCGGTCGCATCCACAGCCTCGACCGGCGGGGTTGCCGGGTCGGTTGCATCCACAGCCTCGACCGGCGGGGTTGCCGGGTCGGTTGCCTCCACAGTCTCGACCGGCGGGGTTACCGGGTCGGTTGCCTCCACAGCCTCGACCGGCGGGATCGCAACCGGAGGCGTAGCCGGGTCGGTCGCATCCACAGCCTCGACCGGCGGGGTTGCCGGGTCAGTTGCCTCCACAGTCTCGACCGGGGCCGGATCAGGGGACGTCACCGGATCTGCCGCAGGCTTGGCCGGATCGGCTGAAGCCAGCGGCGCATCCGCTTCCGGCGCAATCGGCGGCACCGGCGCGTCCGGTGCGGTGACAACGGCGGCGGGGGGCGGCCCGTCCACGGGCTTTGTGCCCGGCAACTGGATCATGCCGGTCATCACCATCGTGGTCACGGCCCCGACGGTTCCTGCGCCAGCGATGGCCCAATAGAGTGCGATCTTGCTCATGGCAGCCTTCCGAAAGTCTGTCCCTGAGGCCGCAGTCCCCCGACGGGACCACAGGGTGGTTGAGCGTGTATATCCCACAGGCTACGAAGGGTCAAAAGTCGTTTTCTTTCGCCAACCTCGGGGCCTTTCATGCATAAAATGTCCATCTGCGTCTATTGCGGGTCGCGCAAGGGCGGAAATCCCGACTTCACGGACGAGGCAGAGGCGCTGGGACAGGCGCTGGCCGCGGAAGGCTGGCGACTGGTATACGGTGCCGGCGACGTGGGCCTGATGGGCACCGTGGCGCGGGCGGCACAGGCCGCCGGGGGCGAGACCTTTGGCGTGATCCCGACCCACCTGTTGCAGATGGAGGTCGGCAAGACCGATCTCACCCGGTTTGTGATCACCGAGACCATGCATGAGCGCAAGAAGGTCATGCTGATGAACGCCGACGCGGTGGTGGTCATGCCCGGCGGGGCCGGGTCACTGGACGAGTTTTTCGAGGTGCTGACATGGCGGCAACTGGGCCTGCATCAAAAACCCATCGTGCTGCTGGATGTGGCCGGGTACTGGGGACCGCTCAAGGCGCTGATGCGTCATGTGGTCGACAGCGGGTTCGCCGATGCCTCGCTGCTGGACTACGTTCAGAGCGGCGGTTCGGCAACCGAGGTCATGACGCTTTTGCGGCGCGCCCTGTCCTGAGCGAAACCCGACCCTGAGTACAGCGCCAGAGCGACCCAGATCAGCCCGAAGGCCGCGATATGCCACGGGGTCAGCGGCTCACCGAACAGCACCACGGCGCAAAAGAACTGCAAGGTCGGGTTGAGGTATTGCAGCAATCCCAGCGTCGCCATGTTCACCTTCTTGGCGGCGGCGGAAAACAGGATCATCGGCAAGGCGGTCAGCACACCCGAAAAGATCAACAGGGCCGAGGTCCGGAGATCCGCACCGAAAACGCCTTGGCCCTGCGCCTGAAGCACAAGCAGCCAGAACAGCGCCAGCGGACTGAGCAGCAGAACCTCGGCGGTGACGGACACCACCGCGCCCACGGCCATGCGCTTTTTCACCAGACCGTAGGCACCAAAGGTGACGGCCAGCGTCAGCGCGATCCACGGCGCGCTGCCCAGCCCAAGGGTCAGCGTGGTCACCGCCAGAGCGGCCAGAGCCACCGCCACCCATTGCAGCACGGCCAGCCGTTCGCGCAGCACCACCACCCCCAACAGCACCGCAACCAGCGGAAAGATGTAGTACCCCAGTGAGGTTTCGCGAACCTGCCCGATCTGAACCGAAAAGATGAAGAGAAACCAGTTGGTCGTGACCATCAGGGCGGCAAAGCCGGTGGTCACGACCGCCCTGCCCGTCCCCAGCGCCTCGCGCAATTTGCCCAGCCGTCCCTGCACCGCCAGCAGCCCGGCAAAGACCACCAGCGACCAAAAGGTACGATGCGCCAACAGTTCCAGCGACGGCACGTTGATCAGCAGCTTGTAGTAGATCGGCGAGAGGCCCCAGATCGTGCAAGCGCCGATCATCAGGAGGATGCCTTGGGTCTGGGCGGGCATGATGGTCTCCGGTCAATGCCCCTGCCCTATAGAGCGGCGCGCCGGGCTGCAAGACGGGGCCATCGGTTCGGGGCATCCTCGTTGCGCTGTCCTTGGGGCCGACGCGCGCCGGTCCGGGGCGTCACCGGGTCACGACAAGCCCCCCGGTCGTGCCTCAATCACCTGTTCCGCCGCGCAGCCAGCGGCGCACCCGCCAGGCCCCGAAAAGCGCAGGGATCAGGGTGATCAGGCCAATCGAAAATATCGTCAGCGGCAGCGCCCAAAGCTGTTCGAAGGCAGGCAGTTTCACATTGCCCTTGGTCGCGGGATTGAACAGGATCCCGTGGCGCGATCCGATCTCGAACCCCCAGTTTGCCGAGGATTGTCCGAGGCTGGCCTCGGTCATTTCCCCGTCTCGAAATTCATAGCGAAAGACCGGACCGTAGACCGTGTGGGTGCCCTTCCAGGGGGTCCAGTCCTCCCACTCGTAGACGCGGACAACCTCGCCGGTGGCCGTTTCGGCGCGCGAGACAAAGTTCACGCTGTCAAAGGCCAGAAGCGCCGCCGCCGCCAAAAACAGCACCGGCGTCACGAAGATCAGCACCCAGACGCGCCAGGACACCTGCCGCTGCCCGTCCGGTGTCGTGCGCCACAGGAATTGCTGTGTCTGGTTCATCCGCATGATCAGGCTGCGCAGCATCGTGCCCCCCACGCCTGACCGGCCCGTGACCGTACCGGACCGCCCTTTGGGCAATCCGCCAGAAACCTGACTGCATCCATGGCCTGAAATCCCTTTCCGAAGTGGTGACGATGGCCCGTGTGGCTCCGGGCCATGACGAAGACACCGCCACTTTACGATTTTCCTTCCTGCTTGTGAATCGCGGGGCTCGGAAATCACGGGCCGTGCATCAATCCTCCCGGTTCAATAAAGCTGTGGGCGACGCGCACCCAGTTCTTTGAAAACGCCCAGATGTGGATCGACCGGGTCAGACAGGCCGCCACCGCACGCACAGCAGCGGCGGACGCAAAACGCCCCCGCAATGTCTTGCGAGGGCGTGTTTTCTATCTGACATCGGGCAGGCGATCCCCTGCCCCGATCCGATCCGGGACTTACAGCCGCGAGGCCACGTTTTCCCAGTTCACCAGATTGTCGAGGAAGTTGGCAAGGTAGGCCGGACGCTTGTTGCGGAAGTCGATGTAGTAGGAATGCTCCCACACGTCGCAGCCCAGCAGAGCCGTCTGGTCAAAGCACAGCGGGTTCACGCCGTTTTCGGTCTTGGTGATCTTCAGGCCGCCGTCGGCGTCCTTGACCAGCCACGCCCAGCCCGAGCCGAACTGGCCCGCGCCCGCAGCGGAAAACTGCGATTTGAAGTCGTCGACCGTGCCAAAGCTTTCCTTGATGGCAGCTTCGAGTTCGGACGGCATCGCGTTCGGGCCGGGGCCCATCATTTCCCAGAACTGCATGTGGTTCCAGTGCTGCGACGCGTTGTTGAACACGCCCGACTGCGCCACGGCGCCCGCCTGATACGTGCCCTTTACGATTTCCTCGAGCGATTTGCCCTCCCACTCGGTCCCGGCAATCAGCTTGTTGCCGTTGTCGACATAGGCCTTGTGGTGGATATCGTGATGGTATTCCATCGTTTCCTGGCTCATGCCCTGGCTGGCCAGAGCGTCATGTGCGTACGGAAGATCGGGAAGTTCAAAAGCCATGGTGCACCCCTTCATTATGTGGCGGTATACTGCTCAATAGGTGTCCCTCTCGCAGAGGAAGGTCAACCCTGCCGGACCCCGGAATGATGCGTTCAGCCTGAAAGTTTTGTCACCTTGCAGGTTCCGGCGCGGCTGAACTGGCCTTCAAAGCCAATCGGACGGGCGGACACATTCACCTTGCCATTGGCCTTGAGATAGGTGGCGCGGTACGACATCCGCACGGTCTGGTTCGACGTGGACCGCATGTCCAGTTCCCAGGCAACGGTGACACGCGCGGCGTTGTCGCGCACCAGCCTGCCCTCGACCGGGACGCCTTCGTTAAAGCCCAGGATCGCCGCGTCGGACACAACGACCCGGTCGCTTGCGCGGTCCAGCGCGAAAAAGACCAGCGGTTGTATCCACTGCCGCCCGGAGGTGCCGTCAAGCACGCATTGATACGCGGTCTTTTCGGCCAAAGCCGCGCCGCAAGTAATGGCCCAGAACAGGGCCGACAGGATCATGCGGTGCATTGCGGCTCCATCGTCGGGGTTGCGCAGGCACTATCCGCAGCCGCGCGCCCCAAGGCAACCGCATGCGGGGTTATTTGACGTGAAAGCCCACAAAGCTGTCCGGGTCGGCCACCGTGCTGAGCAGGTTGAACATGTATTCCGCCACCGAGCGAAAGCAGAAAACCCGCGCCGTACTGTCGTCCACCAGCCAGACCCCGGCGGCGACCTGCGCAAACCGCGTGCGACGCAGTTCCCCGGCGGGCAGCGCCTCGGGGGCGAAATCGACCGGGGCCAGCTTGGCCAGCACGTCGCGGATCTGGGTGCCGCGCAGTTGGAACAGCGCGCGCATGTCCGAGACGTTGACGACCAGACAATGCTGCCCCGCCAGCGCGGCGTTCAGCCGGTCAACCGCCGAACCCGCCTGCCGATAGGGCACAAGGATCAGCAGTTCGTCCGGCGACATCCAGAGCAAGCCGGTGTCTCCGGCGGTATTGGCACCGCGCCGGTCAGGCAGTGGCTGTCCGGTCAGGTCGGTCACGGCGGCACTCACCTCGGGCGCGGACAGATCGCCGCGCAAGGTGATCATCCCCTGCGGTCCGATTTCGCGCACCTCGACAAGGCCCTCAAAGCTGGTGCCGCCCAGCGGCAGGGTGGGTTCAGACATTCTGCTTCTCCCCTTCGGGATCAAAGAAGACCGGGTTAACGATGCGGGCCGGGTGCTCTGTCTCGCCATCGTCGCCAATGAAGGTGACGACCTCGCCCATGCGGTCGGGTCCGTGTTTGACCAGCCCCATGGCGATGCCCTTGCCCAGCGTCGGCGAATGATAGGTCGAGGTCACGCGCCCCTGCGTGTTGCGCTGGCCGTTGGCGTTTCTGCCCGGCGCCACCGCATAGGCACCGTCCGGCAGGACAGAACCATCCAGCGTTTCCAGCCCCACAAGCTGCCAGCGCTCCGGGTCGGCCATGTGGCTGCGGGCCTGCGCGCGCTTTCCCAGATAGTCCTCTTTCTTCTTCGAAATCGCCCAGTGCAGGCCCAGATCCTGCGGGATGATGGTGCCGTCGGTTTCATCGCCGATCATGATAAAGCCCTTTTCGGCGCGCATGATGTGCAGCGCCTCGGTGCCGTAGGGGGTGGCGTTCCATTCGGCCCCCGCCTCCAGCACTTTGTCCCAAAAGGCACGGCCCTGATGGGCGGGCACGGCGATCTCATAGCTGAGCTCACCCGAGAAGGAGATCCGGTAGACCCGGACCGGGAACCCGGCCAGCGTGCCATCCGCCCAGCCCATGAACGGCAGCGTGTCCTTGGCCACATCCATGCCGCCCAGCTTTTCCAGCAGCTTGCGCGCGTTGGGGCCAACCACCGCGACCTGGGCGTATTGCTCGGTCACGTTGGCGGTGTAGACCTTCCAGTCCCACCATTCGGTCTGCAACCACTCTTCCATATGAGCATGGATGCGATCCGCGCCGCCGGTGGTGGTGTGGCACAGGAAGGTGTCCTCATCGATGCGCGCCACCACGCCGTCGTCACTGAGAAAGCCGTTTTCCGAACACATCAGACCGTAGCGGCATTTGCCCGGTTTCAGCGTCGACATCATGTTGGTGTACAGCATGTCGAGGAAACGGCCCGCGTCCGGCCCCTTGACGATGATCTTGCCCAAGGTGGAGGCGTCAAGCAGACCAAGGCTGTCGCGGGTGGCCAGCACCTCGCGGTGGACGGCCTGTTCCACGGTTTCGCCGTCGCGCGGGAAACAATAGGGCCGACGCCAGTGGCCGACCGGCTCCCAATGGGCGTTGTTGGCATCGTGCCAGCCATGCAGCGGCGTCTTGCGCAGCGGCTGAAAGATCTCACCGCGCGCCTCACCGGCAATCGCCCCCATGCTGATGGGCGTATAGGGCGGGCGAAAGGTGGTGGTGCCAACCTGCGGGATCGCCTCACCCAAAGATCCAGCAAGCGTCGCCAGTCCGTTGATGTTGCTGAGTTTTCCCTGATCGGTCGCCATGCCCAGCGTGGTATAGCGCTTGGTGTGTTCGACGCTTTCATAGCCTTCGCGCGCGGCCAGTTGCACGTCCGACACCTTGACGTCGTTCTGGTAATCCAGCCAGGTCTTCATCCGCAGGTCGTCCCAGGCATTCGCGGGCATCAACCAGACCGGCATCATCGCCGCCTCATCGGCGTCGGTCGCCTTGGGCGCGGCAAAGCGGCGGGGTTTGCCCCCTGCGGCCTTGGACACGGTTTTTGCCGATGTATCAGCGTCTTCCAGTACATCGTTCAGGCGCAAATGACCGTTGGAACTGCCCACACAGGTGACAAACCCCTCACCATCGTGGCTGGTCGGCGCGCGGGCGGGATCGGGTCGGAAAAAGGCCTGCGTGTCGTCCCAAGTCAGCTTGCCCCCGCAATGCGACCACAGGTGCACCACCGGCGACCAGCCGCCCGACATGGCGACCGCATCGCATTTGATCTCTTCCAGCATCGCGCCGCCGCCCGCCATTGTGCAGAGCACGACGCCAGTCACCCGCTTGCCGCCCTTGACCTTGGCAATGGCGCGCCCGGTCTCGACCCGGATGCCCAGCGCCTTGGCCTCTTCCATCAGCGCGCCGCCGCCGAGTTCGCGGGCATCGATCACCACGGGCACCGCCATCCCCGCCTTTTTCAACGCGATGGCGGTGCGATAGGCGTCGTCGTTGTTGGTCACGACCACGGTCTTTTCGCCCGCAGCGACGCCGTAATTCACAAGGTAGTCGCGCACCGCCGAGGCGAGCATGACACCCGGCACGTCATTGCCAGCAAAGCTAAGAGGGCGTTCGATCGCGCCGGTGGCGTTGATGATCTGCTTGGTCCGGATGCGCCACAGACGGTGACGCGGGCCGCGTGTCTTGGCCAGATGGTCGGTCAGACGCTCATAGCCCAGCACATAGCCGTGGTCATAAACCCCGGCCCCCATGTTGCGGGTGCGCATCGTGACATTTGGCATGTCTTCAAGGGCTTGCACGGTTGCCTTGATCCAGTCGTCCGGCGGCATCCCGTCGATCTCGCCGCCATCCACCGGCGCGCGCCCGCCCCAGTGGGCGGTCTGCTCCAACAGCAGCACCTTGGCCCCGGAATCCCCCGCCGCCTTGGCCGCCTGCAAACCGGCCACGCCGCCGCCGACCACCAGCACATCCACAAAGGCATAGAAATGCTCATAGGTGTCGGGGTCGCGCGTTTCGGGGTCGGGTGCCTTGCCCAGACCCGCCGACTGGCGGATGAAGGGCTCGTAAACGTGCTTCCAGAACGGACGCGGGTGGATGAAGGTCTTGTAGTAGAACCCCGCCGTCAGGTAGCGCGCAAAGAACCCGTTCAGCGCGCCGATGTCATAGTCCAGCGACGGCCAGTGGTTCTGCGAACGCGCCGCGAGGTTCGGGAACAGTTCCGTCGTGGTCGCCCGCTGGTTGGGCTCATGCCGGACGCCCTGCCCGAGGTTCACCAGCGCGTTGGGTTCTTCGGCCCCGCTGGCAACGATGCCGCGCGGACGGTGGTATTTGAAACTGCGGCCCACCAGCATCTGGTCATTCGCCAGCAGCGCCGAGGCAAGCGTATCGCCGTCCGCGCCGGTCATGGACCTGCCGTTGAAGGTGAATTTGACGGTCGAATTGCGGTCGATCAGACGGCCGCCACTGGCGAGACGGATGCTCATGGCTCAGGCCTTTACGTTTGTCTGGCGGGTGGAAAGAGGGGTATTTTTACAGAGAAGAAACATCAGGACAGATCCCTCCACGACCAGCCGGGGCGCTTGGCGGTAATATTGTCCAGCAGGTCCTGCGGCGGCTGAAAGGTCTGTGCCGGGTAGGTGCCGAAGACCTCCATCGTCAGGGTGCAGCGCGCGGCGTGAAACCACTTGCCGCAGCCGTTCACATGCCGCCAGCGTTCGAAATGCACACCCTTGGGGTTTTCGCGGGTGAACAGGTAGCCCTCGAAATCATCGTCCGACGCATCGGGGCCATGGCGCGTGATATGCGCCTCGCCCCCGGCGTGCAGTTCGGTTTCATCGGCCTCGACGCCGCAGCAGGGGCAGGTGAGGATCAGCATGGCAGAGCCTCCTTCGGTGACATGTTCGGTGACATGGGACGGGACGTGAAAAGGCCGGGGCGCGCATGCACCCCGGCCTTGCAGCCGGCCCGAAACGGACCAGTGACGTCAGTTGTCGCCCGCGGGTTTTGCATCCGGGGACGCGTCAACGGCAGGCGCGCCATCGCCCTGCACGGTGATGTTGAGGTCAGCGCCGCCGCCATCCGCGGCAGGCGACCCGATGTCACCGGCAAAGATAACGTAGGCCAGAACCGCGACGACAACCACGAGAATGCCGACAATGAACGCGAGCCCGGTGTTTCCGCCGGTGTCGCGGGTTGTGGTTGTGGTCGTATTGTTGTGCGTGGCGTCCGACATGGGGAGCCCTCCTTTGCTGTCATCTCGACTGTGCGATCTGACAGAGGAACGCCTTTGCCCGCGTCCGGGTTCCATGGCCCGCGCGCAGGGTCGGCAACAGGATGCGCAGGACACAGCATCAGTGAGCCACCCCCGCAGCCACGCTTTCGTCGATGAACTTGCCTTCGCGGAAGCGCCACATGCTGAACTCTTCGGTCAGCGGCGACTGCCCGCGCGCCATCAGCTCGGCAAAGCCCCAGCCAGAGCCGGGGATCGCCTTGAACCCGCCGGTGCCCCAGCCGGAGTTGATGAAACAGCCCTCCAGCGGCGTCTTGGACAGGATCGGAGAGCGGTCGCCGGTCACATCCACGATCCCGCCCCACTGGCGCAGCATCTTGAGCCGGGACAGCATCGGGAAAGTTTCGATCAGCGCGCGCACGGTTTCCTCGACGTGGTGGAACGATCCGCGCTGGGTAAAGCCGTTGTAGCCATCGGTGCCGCCGCCGATGACCATCTCGCCCTTGTCGGACTGGCTCATGTAGCCGTGCACGGTATTGGCCATGACGACGCAGTTCATGATCGGCTTGATCGGCTCTGACACCAGCGCCTGAAGCGGCACCGATTCCAGCGGCAGGCGGAAGCCCGCCATATCGGCCAGTTCGCCGGAGTGCCCGGCCACCACGATGCCCAGTTTCTCGCAGCCGATGTCGCCCTTGGTGGTCTGGACGCCGGTGACGCGCCCGCCCTCCTGGCGGATTCCGGTGACCTCACATTTCTGGATGATGTCCATGCCCATGGCCGAACAGGCCCGCGCATAGCCCCAGGCCACCGCATCGTGACGGGCAGAGCCGGCCCGTTCCTGCCAGAGCGCGCCCAGCACCGGGTAACGCGGCCCGGCGAGGTTGATGATCGGCACGATCTCCTTGACCTCACGCGGGGTGATGAACCGGGTTTCCACCCCTTGCAGCGCGTTGGCATGCGCCGTGCGCAGATAGCCGCGCACCTCATGTTCGGTCTGCGCCAGCATCATGACGCCGCGCGGGCTGAACATTACGTTATAGTTCAGGTCCTGGCTCATCGTCTCGTACAGAGAGCGAGCCTTTTCGTAGATCGCCGCCGACGGGTCCTGTAGATAGTTCGACCGGATGATGGTGGTGTTGCGACCGGTGTTGCCGCCCCCCAGCCAGCCCTTTTCGATCACCGCGACATTGGTGATGCCAAAGTTCTTGCCAAGGTAATAGGCGGTGGCAAGGCCATGCCCCCCCGCGCCCACGATCACGACGTCGTAGCGTTTCTTGGGCTGCGCATTGCGCCAGGCGCGCTCCCAGTGCTTGTGACCGAAGAAGGCTTCGCGGGCGATGGCAAAGGCGGAGTAACGTTTCATGTGGCTCGAATCCGGTTCATCCGTTTCGGGAGTGATGCACTCAAACGCCAATGTGCAGGTGTGTGCAACCGTCACAATACCTTGCAGTTGCGACATGGCGCGCCATGCGGGGCTTTTGCCCTTTTTTCCGGGCCGTCCGCGGCTTAAGTCAGGACGAAGGAAAGGGAGGGCCATGACGCTATTCTGGATCGTGACAGGAACAGCCGCCGTGCTGGCAGCCGCGGCGCTGGTTCTTGCGCTGTTGCGCGGGCGGCGGGCGACCGGCCCGTCAGAGGCCTATGACCTGGAGGTCTACCGCGACCAGCTCAAGGAGGTCGAGGCAGACGCCGCGCGCGGCAAGATCCCGGAAGATGAGGCTGAGCGCCTCAGGGTCGAGATTTCGCGCCGTCTGCTGGGGGCCGACGCCAAGATGCAGGCCAGCGGCGACAGTGCGGTGCAGCCTCGGGTTCTGGGATATGCGTTGGCGGCGGCGATTTCGCTGCTGGTGGTGGGGGGCGGCTTTGCCCTCTACACGTGGATCGGCGCGCCGGGATACGGCGATGCCCCGCTGAAGACACGTCTGGCCCGCGCCGAAGAGGCGCTGAAAAGCCGCGTCTCGCAAGAGGCGATGGAGGCGCGCGTGCCGCCACGGCCCGCGCCCGACGCCGCGCCCGAATACCTGCAACTGGTCGACCGCCTGCGCGGTGCGGTTGCCGAGCGCCCCGACGACATGCAGGGCCACGTCCTGCTGGCCCGGTCCGAGGCGGCGCTTGGCAATTTCCCCGCCGCCTACAAGGCGCAGGCGCAGATCATCCGGCTCAAGGGCGATGCCGCCACCGCGCAGGATTACACCGATCTGGCAGACATGATGATCCTTGCTGCGGGTGGCTATGTCTCGCCGCAGGCGCAGATGGTGCTGGAACAGGCCCTGACGCGCGACCCGGACAATGGCGTCGCGCGCTACTACGGCGGGCTGATGATGGCGCAGGTCGGACGTCCCGACGTCGGCTTTCGCATGTGGAACAAGCTGTTGCGCGAAAGCTCGGCGCAGGATCCGTGGGTCGGGCCGATCACCGAGCAGATCGAGGATCTTGCCTTTCTGGCGGGTGAGCAGAACTTTCAGATGCCCAAACTGGCCGGTGCCGCCCCCGGCCCCAGTCAGGCCGATGTCGCCGCCGCCGCAGACATGACGCCCGAGGAACGGCAGGAGATGATCAAGGGCATGGTCAGTCAACTGTCAGAGCGGCTTGCCGAAGAGGGCGGCCCGGTCGAGGACTGGGCGCGGCTGATCTCATCGCTGGGGGTTCTGGGTGAGACGGATCGCGCCAGCGCGATCTACGCCGAGGCGCAGACCGTCTTTGGCGCCAGCCCCAAGGCGCTGGCGCTGTTGCAAGGCGCGGCGCAGCGGGCCGGGATTGCGGACTGATCCTTTGACACCACCACCCTCGCCCCGCGCGCCCTGCCCCGAGGCACCGGCCAAAGGCCGGGGCCGAGACACCCTGCGCGCCGCAAGGCGCTCAATCGGATTGCGCCTGTCAGACGGGATATCGTGGCCATGATTCATGACGACATCAAGGATTTTCTGGCCGATCTTGCGCCCATGTCGGCCCTTGCCGGGCTTGATCTGGGCACCCGCACCATCGGTGTTGCGGTCTCGGACCGGTTTCGCTCTGTCGCCACGCCGCTTGAGACCGTCAAGCGCAAGAAATTCGGGCTCGACGCGGCGCAACTGATCAAGATCCTGGAGGCGCGAGAGATCGGCGGCATCATCCTTGGCCTGCCCCGCAATATGGATGGCTCAGAGGGGCCGCGATGTCAGTCGACCCGCGCCTTTGCCCGGAACTTTTCCGCGCTCTGGCCGGGGCCGATTGGTTTCTGGGATGAACGGCTGTCCACCGTGGCTGCGGAAAAAGCCCTGCTGGAGGCGGATACGACGCGAAAACGTCGCTCCGAGGTCATAGACCACGTCGCGGCTGCCTATATCCTGCAAGGGGCTCTTGACCGGATGCGCCATCTCGGTACTCCGGACGAGGGATGAAAAGAGGCATGATGAAAGACGATATCTGGCACCGCAACGAGATCGAAAGCCCCTGCGTGAAGATCTGCGTGATCCACCCGCAAGAGCGGCTGTGCACCGGCTGCCTGCGCACCGCGCGCGAGATCACGCTGTGGTCCAACATGTCCCATGACGAGCGGCGCGAGGTGATGGACGATCTGGCGAACCGCTCGGGCCGCCTGCGCAAGCGCCGAGGCGGGCGCGCGGCCCGCCTCAAACGTCAGGATTAGGCAAGCCCGCCGGTCTGGATCAACACGTCCGACATCGCGACCGGGCCGCCGACCAGAACCACCTGATAGGTGAACCCGTCAACGCTCAACGCGACTTCGAAGGGGTATGTTGCGCCCGGCGCGGTCTCGGTGATGAAGACCTCGGCGGTGGCAAGGTCGGCCTCGTCGATATCAAAGACAATCACGTCTTCGCCGCTGGTAAAGTCGACAAAGATCGGGCTGTACTCCGAGGCATTGGCGTCCAGCGTATCCGCGCCCTCGCCGCCATAGACCAGTGTTCCCGCCAGCAGGTCATCCCCGGCGTCGCCATAAACATCGACATCGCCAACCGCATAGATCGCGTCGTTGCCGTCGCCGCCATGCAGGACACCGGAAAAGCCGGAAACAAGGGCGTTGACCCCCGGCGCGCCGATGCTGTCATCGCCCGGACCACCGTCAACGTCGATGGTATAATCCCCGGTCGAGAACAGCTCGAACACGTCGTTGCCCGCGCCGCCCTCGACGGTGACATTGGCCGAATCGACATTGATCAGGTCATTGCCGGGGCCCAGATCGACCACATTTGCATCGGTCAGCGGAGAGGACACAAACGGCCGGTCGATAAAGACCTGATCGTTGCCCGCACCCGCGTCGATGACGTCAGACCCGAAGCCGGATGTGATGACGTCGTTGCCAAGACCGCCGGTCAGGGTGTCGTCGCCCTCATCGCCGTCGATCACATCGTCCCCGTCGTCGCCATCGACCACGTCGTCGCCTGCGCCCGCCAGCAACGTATCGTTGCCCGCACCGCCGGTCAGCACGTCGTCGCCCGCGCCGCCTGCAAGTTCGTCGTCATTGACGCCTCCGCCCAGCACGTCAGCGCCCGGCCCGCCGTCCAGACTGTCCTCGCCAAGCCCGCCGGACAGGCTGTCATCGCCCTCTTCGCCCAACAGCGTATCGTTCCCGGCATTGCCCCTGAGGTCGTCGTTCCCCGCGCCGCCCAGCACAAAGTCGTTCCCCGCCAGCGCAGCGATAAAGTCATCGTCCCCGCCCAGCGTGATCTCGTCGTCCCCCATGGTGGGCGCGTCGGGATCGGTGCCGCCGCCAGAGCCGCCACCATCAGAGCCCCCGCCGTCATCGCCTGAATCCCCCAACACAAGGCCAAGCAGCAAAAGCGGCAGAATAGACATCAAAACAATCATGGAAATTGTCCCCCCACAGGATTTCAAAGGGCGAGTGGACACTTAAACACCTAATTTTGAAACAAAATTTTTAGACCGTTTCGAAATTAGCGACAATTCCGGGCCAAACGCCGTCTTTGATCACGAAATGCGCAAGGACACCGGCACCGGTGCAACTCAGGGCTGCAACCAGCGCCGGACATTGCCGCTGATCAACGGACGGAAATAGGCCACCATACGACCCTCGGGCGCGGCGTTGGCCCCGTCCTGCCACGGTGCGATGCCGTGCAGGGCCAGTCGGTGCAGCAGGATCGCCTCTCCCGGCGCGGCGGGCAGCGTGACCCGGCGACAGGTTTCGAAACAGGCGCGGCGCGCGGCGGCATAGGCCTCGGTTATATCGACACCGCCCCAGTCCTCGGGGGGATAGTCCTCCAGCGCCGTGCGCAGCGCCGCGCGGATCACCGTGTGGCTGCCCTCCCAGACCACCAGCGGGCTGGCCTCCGGATCGGCCTCGGTCAGCGGCAGGCCCAGAATCCAGGCGTGCGGTTCCAGAATGCGGCGGCGGCGGTCCGGCCCTTCGGCGATGATCCCGTCGACATGCGCCGCGTCCCGCGTCAGCCGATAGCGAAATCCCGCATCGCTTTCGCCGCCGCGCCGCTTTGGATAGCCCGGAAAGGTCACCGACAACTGCGCGGGATGCAGGGCGGGCAAAGGCCCCAGCCTGTCGATGGCCGGACCGGCCAGCGGCACCCCCGCGATGCTGCCATCGGGGGAGGTGGGCAGCGCATCGACGCCGACAAACCATGTCCCCTGACATTGCAGCCACTTGGCGCGCATCGCCGGATCGGCCAGCACCTCATGGCCCGCGCTCCGCGCCGCCCGCGCCCATGCCAGCGTCTGTGGGCTGCTCGCAAACCGCGTCCAGCCAAGGGTATCCGGATCGCCTAGCCCCAAAGCGCCTCTCGCATCATGTTGACCGCAACCAGCAGGATGAACCCGGCAAAGACCCGGCGCAAGACCAGCGCCGGCAGCGCATGGGCCAGCCGCGCGCCCAGCGGGGCGGTCAGAAAGGTCATGCAGACGGTGATCAGAAAGGCCGGTCCGTTCACCGCGCCCAGCGTCCACGGCGGTGCGCCCGCGACCGAGACAAGGACAAAGCCGATCACCGAGGGCACCGCAATCAGCAGGCCAAAGCCCGCCGCCGTCGCCACCGCCCGGTGCATCGGCACGCTGTAGAGCGTCATCAGCGGCACGCCGAAACTGCCGCCGCCGATCCCCATCAGGACCGACAGGAACCCGACCATCGGCGACAGCACACCGCGCGTCCCGCCCTCCGGCATCTGCGGGCCGATCCGCCAGTCCTTGCGCCCGAAGGCAAGGTAGAGCCCGACAATCGTCGCCAGAACCGCAAAGATCAGCGCCAGCGCGTCCGACCGCAGCCGCGCCGCGACCATCACCCCCAGCACCGCGCCCAACGCGATCCCCGGTGCCCAGCGGCGCAGCAGGTCCCAGTCGACCGCGCCGCGCTTGTTATGCGCCATCACAGACCGCGTCGACGTGACGATGATCGAGGCCAGAGAGGTGGCCAGACAGACCTGCATCAGTTGCGGCCCGTCAAACTCCAGCGCCGTGAAGACATAGTAATAGGCGGGGACAAGGATGATCCCGCCGCCGACGCCAAACAGACCCGCAAGGATACCGGCAAAGCCCGCCGCCACGACGAGGATACCCACGAGGGGCAGAAAAATCGAGAAGTCCATATGTCAGGCTGCCTTTGCCGATCCGATGTGAGTAAGCGCGCGTTCCAACAGCTCCGGCCCCGCGCCGTCGCGGCTGGCGCCTTCGGACAGGATCTGCCGCCAGCGCCGCGCGCCGGGACGCCCCGCGAAAAGCCCCATCATGTGACGGGTGATCTGGTTCAGCCTGCCGCCCGCGCTCAGGTGCGCCTCGATATAGGGGAACATGGCGCGGGCCACGTCCTCGGGCGTCTTGGTGTCGTTTGGCTGCCCCCAGACGCGGGCATCCGCCGCGCCCAGAATGTCCCATGGCTGGTGATAGGCGGCGCGGCCGACCATGACGCCATCCAGCCCATCGTCCAGAAACCCCTGAACCTGATCCAGATCGGTGATACCGCCGTTGACCGACAGATGCAGATGCGGAAACAGCGCGCGCATCCGGCGGATCAGGTCATAGTCCAGCGGCGGAATATCGCGGTTCTCCTTGGGGCTGAGCCCCTGCAACCACGCCTTGCGTGCGTGGATGATGATGCGTGAACAGCCCACCGCCCCAAGGCGCGCAAGGAATTCCGGCAGCACGGTTTCGGCGTCCTGATCGTCGACGCCGATGCGGCATTTCACCGTCACCTCGATGTCGACAGCGTCCTGCATGGCACGCACGCAGTCGACCACGGTCTGCGGGTGTTTCATCAACACCGCGCCAAAGGTGCCCGATTGCACCCGGTCCGACGGGCAGCCGCAGTTGAGGTTGATCTCATCATAGCCCGCCGCCTGCCCGATCCGCGCCGCCTGCGCCAGTTCGTAGGGATCAGACCCGCCCAGTTGCAGCGCCACGGGATGATCCTCGGGGGCGTGGTCCAGCAGATGCAGCGCACCGCCCCGGACCAACGCGGGCGCGGTCACCATCTCTGTATAAAGCAACGCCTGCCCCGACATGAGACGATGAAAGTACCGGCAATGCCGGTCCGTCCAATCCATCATCGGGGCAACAGACAGTCTAGCGTGTTGGGTTATTCTCATTTTGTTCTTGTATCTTCAGATTCTTGGCGACGCGATCTGTTGCGCTGGCGCAGGCCCCGCCCTGCACAGGCCCCGCCCTGCAAAGTCCCGTGCCGGTCCCGTGCGGCGCGCGGGCCGACCGCGAGCCCACCGCCCAACGCCCGCCTTCAGCCCCGAACGCATCATCGGTCTTCCCTTAGTCCATATCGCCGAAGGAGGCAAACCGCCGCGCCGCAGCAGACCGCCGCCGCCACGGCGCGCGGGTCCAGGCGCGGGGCCACCCCCGGTCAGCGGCGCTTGGCGGACGGCGCGCGCACCCAGTCCGCCGCCGCAATGACCGCGCCCGCCAACGCAAGAAACAGCACCGGGATCGGGCGGGTGACCAGGAACCACGGGTCGCTGCCCGACACCTCGAACGCGTTGCGGAGCGTCGTTTCCAGCGGTTCGGCAAGGATATAGGCAATGAGAAACGGCAGAACCGGCACGCCGCTTTGCCGCATGAGATAGCCGACCAGACCAAAGGCCAGCAGCACATGGACGTCGCTCATCCGGCTGCCCGCGACATAGACAGAGGTGATCGTCAGCAAGAGCACAATCGGCAGCATGACAGCACGCGGCACCCGGATCAGACCGCCCAGCAGCCGCATGACCCACGCCCCCGTCCCCCAGTTCACAAGGTTCGCCACCGCCATCAGCGTGAACAGCGCAAAGACCACGACCAACTCCCGGTTCACCTCTTCGGCGGCAAAGCGGAACACCGCCGGACCGGGGTTGAAACCGCCAATGGTATCGGCGGCAAGGATCAGGAACACCGCCGCCATGTTTCCCGGAATCCCAAGGCTCAGCGCCGGGATCAGGTTGGCCCCCGAGACGGCGGAATTCGCGGCCTCAGTCGCGGCGACGCCTTCGGGCGCGCCGTCACCGAACGGCGGCGCGCCCCGGTGCATCTTGCGCCCGGCGGCATAGCCCAGCGCCGCCGCCAGCGTCGTGCCCAGCCCCGGCAACGCGCCGACAACCGTGCCGATGGCCATCGACACGCCGACAAACGGCAACAGCCTGCGGCGCTCGTCAAGGCTCAGCGCACTGTCGCCCGGCACGGGCCGCTCCGGCGGGTGGCGCGCGCGCCGGGTCATGCGCCACATCTCTTGCAGGCTGGCAAAGATCTCCCCCACCACCAGCACGCCGATCACCACCGCGATCGTCGGCAACCCAGAGGCCAGACCCTCGCGGCCCAGCGACAACCGGGGATAGCTGTCGGTGCCGCTTGCGACAGCGGCGACAAACAGCCCGAAACAGGCGGCCAGCAGCCCCTTCCACGTGTCCTTGCCCACCACAACCGCGACAAAGGACAGCGACAGGATCATCAGCGCGGCCTTTTCCGGCAAGCCCAGCATGGCCTCGATGGAGATGGCCAGAAAAGGCGCACAGACAAACAGCACGATGTCCGAAAACGTATCGCCGCTGACAGAGGCGAAATGGGCCACCCGCAGCGCCTTTCCGGCCTGGCCTTTTTGCGCCATCGGGTGCCCGTCCAGCGTGGTCATATAGGCATCGGGCGTGCCGGGGGTGTTGAACAGGATCGCAGGCACCGCGCCGCCAAGGGTCGCGCCCTTCATGATCCCGACCAAAAACCCCAGCACCGGCAACAGGGCGTCGGGCGCAAACCCGAAGATCGAAATCAGGATCGGCAGGGCAAGCGCCATGGCAAACGGCCCCGACAGCCCCGGCGTCGCCCCGATCAGCACGCCGGTAAAAAACCCCGCCACCACCAGAACAATCGGCCATGACAGCACCACAGGCCCAAGGACAAGCGCCGGATTGCCGAAAAACGCCTCCAGGATACCGGCATAGATATAGTCCAGAACGCCCATCACATGTCGCCATTGGGGGGCAACAACAGGCCGCCAAACGGCAGATCGTAGAGCAGCGCAATCAGGACCGTCGCCGCCAGCGCCTGCACGGCCAACCGCCATGTGACCCGATGCCCGGCCAGCGCCATGAATCCAAAGGTCATGACCGTGCCGCCGGTGACAAAACCCGCGTATTTCCACGGGGCCGTGTCCAGCATCAGCCGATAAGGCGTTTGACCGCCCGACCAGAGCCAGACCAGCGCCGGTCCCGTAACCTGCATCGCGCCAAGGCCCGTCACCGTGGTCAGCAGGCAGTAGAACACAAACCGCAGGTCAATGACCCCTGCGCCCTCCCCGCGGCCGCGCAGACCGGCCCGCAGGGCAATCACCGCACCGGCCAACAGAATCCCCACAGCCGAAAACACCGGAAGCATCGCATCCCCGATGCGGACAGACCGTCTCCAGACCTCTATGACACCGGAGTCGATGTCGCGCGGAATCCAGACCAGCAACGCCAAAAGCGCAAAACCGATGGCCACACCCCCGACGGCAATGTCGCGGGAGGTGCCTTTGCGGGTCATGGCTTTGCCCCCACCGGACCGGCGCCTAGTCTGCCGTGGCCGCGAGCAGGGCTTTGGCCCCGGCCATCTCTGCGGCGACAAAGGCATCCGCCGCGTCGCCGGTCACAACCTTCAGGGCCAGCACCTTATTGATGAATGCATTGGATTTGCTGCCGTCTTTCTGGATCACCGCAGAAATGGCCCCGCTCAGTGCGGCGCGGGTCTCTTCGGGCAGCCCGGCGGGTGCCAACGCCAAAAAAGTTGCGCCAAAGTGGACATCGACACCGATGTCGGCCAGCGGCTGTGCCTCCGGCGACACCTTTAGGGGCCGGGCCTCTGCGTTGGCAAGATTGATCAGGTCGCCCGACCGCACGCCCGCCGCCTGTGGCCCCGCCACCCAGCCGATGTCCACATCAGAGGCGATGATCGCGTTCAGAACCGCCCGCCCGCCTCTGAAGCCGGTGACGATGTTGAACTCGACGCCGTTGACCTTGCCAATGTAATAGGCTCCGTCCGCAAGGCGCGGCGTCATCGACCCGAATGAGATGTCCTCGCCCGCTTTCGCCGCCGCGATCACGTCGGACATGGTCTTCCAGCCCCGGTCGGCCCGCGCGACAATCCCCATCTGGGTGCCCGCGATGGTCGCCAGAATGTCGAAATCCTCCGGTCCGTACCCCGGCTTTTGGACCGCCAGCACGCCATAGGCAAAGGTGTCGGTGACGCCGATCCCGATGGTCAACCCGTCAGCGGCGGCGGCCTTGAGTTCCCGCGCCATCACGGCACCGCCCGCCCCGGTGACGTTTTCGGGGATCATGGTCCAGCCATAGCTGTCGGCGACGTCCTCTGAAATCAGGCGGGCCAGCGTGTCCGCGCCGCCACCTGCCCGGAACCCGATCAGCACCTTTACCGGACCGGGCGGCATCCAATCGGCCAGCACGGCGGACACAGACAAAACCACGGCCAGGGCGGCGGTCAAAAGCGTTTTCATGGGTCCTCCCGAGGTTCGACAGAGTCGATGTCCAAGATGATCACGAATGTCACTCAGACAGAGGTATACCAGTTGGGCCGCCTGCCCATAGAGAATTGCAGCCTGACGCCCCGGCGATGCGCCCAGATCCGCCGGTTTTTATGGCACTCAGGTCCACCGGCCCCGTCACCGGGCGCACGTGTCGTAGATCGGGGCCTGCGCCCGTCCGACATGGCCGCAACGGGCGGCCTCCTGCCGCAGGTCGCCGCGCTTGGCGGCGTGCGCGTGGCCTGGCCGGTTCCGGCCCAATGCGCTCTGGCCTGTGGCGCTCAGCAGTAATCCTCGGGGCCGATGGACTGGTCGGCGGAATAGCGCGCGCCATGCGCCCATCCCACCGGCAGGCGCGCCTCGATCTCGGCCTTCAGGTCGTCGCCCAGCATCATGCTGGCCCCGCGCACAAGGTCTTGCAGGTGGCCGGGGCTGCGGGTGCCGGGAATGGCGTGCATCATGCGGCCCTGCGACAGCACCCATGCAATGGCCAGTGTCGCCGTCGGATAGCCCGCCTCAGCGGCCAGATCGCGCAGCGGCTGGCTGGCCTTGATGTTGCGGGCCAGATTGTCGCCGGTGAACCGTGGATTGACCTTGAGGAACGGCGCCGCCCCGACCCGCTCGGGCGTGGGCGGCGTGTCCGACAACAGCCCGCGCCCGACCGGCGAAAAGGCGACAAGCGCGGTGCCCAGCTCCGCGCAGGCCTGCAACAGACCCAGATCGGGCTGCCGCGTCTGCAACGAATATTCCGACTGCACGGCGGCCACCGGATGCACGGCGGCGGCGCGGCGCAGGCTGGTGGGCGCGATCTCGGAAAAGCCGAAGGCCCCGATCTTGCCCTTCTGGATCAGCCGCGCCAGCGTCTGCGTGACCTCCTCGATCTCGACCCTCGGATCGCGGCGATGGACATAGAACAGGTCGACCCGCTCCAGCCCCAGCCGTTTCAGGCTGCGGTCCAGTTCCGCCTCCAGATGGGCGGCGGAATTGTCGTAACACCGTGCGCCGGTGTCCGGGTCGCGGGTGATCGAGGCCTTGGTGGCGATGCGGAACGGGATGCCGCCCTTGCCCGCATAGCGTTTCAGAAAGCCGCCGATGATCTCTTCGGACTTGCCCATGCCATAGACATTGGCGGTGTCGATGTGATCGACCCCCGCATCCAGCGCCGCATCCAGAACCGCGTGGCTGCCCTCGACGCTGACCGCGCCGTAGAACCCGGCAAAGGACATCGCCCCGATGCCCAGCGCCGACACCTCTGGCCCGCCTTTTCCCAATGCCCTGCGCAACATGTCCTGCCCTCCGCCCAATGTCCGGCGGAGAGTGGCGGCGACAGCCCGGATTGGCAAGGCCCGCCCGAGGGTTCCGCCCGCCGCAGGCGATTGCCTTTCGCCCCGCCCGCCCGCATCTTTGCCAAACCGCGTCGTGCACCGGCGCCCCGCCCCGCGCCCGTTTCCAAAGGAAAGCCATGCGTCCCGTTTTGACCCGAACTGTTTCCGAAATGGAAACGCCGAGCGCATCCGCCCGCGCCGAGGCCATCGCCAAAGGCGGCGACGCCGCCTTTAACACCCGCGCACAGGCACAGTGGCCCTGCCTGAACACGCTGGAACTGCGCCAGCCGCCCGCCGCCCTGCCCGCACCGCAGCGCCTGACCGTCGCCGCATGGAACATCGAGCGCTGCAAACGGGTCGAGGACAGCGCCGAGCTGTTGCGCAGCATCGGCGCGGATGTGGTGCTGGCGACGGAGGTCGACATCGGCATGGCCCGCTCCGGCCAGCGCCACACCCCCCGTGACCTCGCCCGCGCACTGGGCATGGGCTATGCCTTTGGCACCGAATTTGTCGAACTGGGCACCGGCGACCCCTATGAGACCACGCTGTTCGCCGATGTGCCCAACACCCACGGGCTGCACGGCAACGCCATCCTGTCGCGCTACCCGCTGGAGAACGTCACCCTGATCCCGCTGGACGCGGGCGGCATGTGGTTTTTGACACAGCCCAAGAACGACGGCCAGTTGCGCCTTGGCGGGCGCATGGCCGTGGCCGCGCAGATCGCCACCCCCAAAGGCCCGCTGACCCTGACCGCCGCGCATTACGAAAGCGAAAGCGACGCCGCAGGCCGCGCCGCCGATAGCCAGACCCTGATAGACCGGCTGGACACGACCTATGGCACCGGCCCCACCGTGATCGGCGGCGACCTCAATACCAAATCCCTGATGGACGGCAGCCGCACCTACGCCAGTGTCCTCGCCGATCCGGCCCCACATGAACCCTGTTTCGACGTCTTCGACAGCCACGGCTTTGACTGGCGCGGATGTAACGCGGGCCGGCCCACAACCCGCGCCGCCCCCGGCAAACCGGTCAACTATCCGCTGTGGATGCTGGACTGGCTGTTCACGCGCGGCATGGCGGCCAGCGATCCGCGCGTGACCCCGGCCCTGTCCGCCGCAGGTCAGTACCTGTCAGACCACGAACTGCTGACCTGCCGCATCGACATGACCGGCACGCCACGCGGCAACACTCAGACCGACAGCCACTTGGCGTAATCGCTCACCAGCAGGTGCAGCGGGGCCTCGTCCTCTTCGATCTCGGCAAAGCGGCCAATCGGCTCACGAAAGATATTGTCGGTCTCGTCGTCGTTGACCGTGCTGACCTCACCGATCAGCACATCGCCGCCCTCCCCCCAAAAGGCGTGCCAGTCTCCGGGGCGCAGCGTCACGCTTTCCCCTGGTGCCAGCCGCAGCTTTTCGCCCGGCGTATAGTCATGCACGATTCCGTCGCACATCACCCGCCCGCCGCGATCCTCGGCGAAACGCCCCTCATCGTCGGACCCGTACAGTTCAACCACCAAAGTCGCGCCGCCCCGGTTGATGATGTCCTCTGCCTTGATCACATGGGTGTGCATCGGCGACAGCTGGTCCTGCTTCGAGATCAGCAGCTTTTCGGCGTAACACATGCCGCGCCCGCCGGTCAGATCCGACAGCAGCCCGTTGCGCAGGGTGAACAGGAACAGCCCCATCTCGTCATAGCGCCCCGCGCCGTAATCGGTGATGTCCCAGCCACAGCGCGAGTCGATCACATGCCGCGCCGCACCCGCCTGCGCCACAAAGGCCTCCGGCGACCACTGCGCAAACGGCGGCAGCGCAAAGCCATGCCGCCGGATCAGCGCGTCCGCCTCTGTCATGATGGCATTGATGCGTGAACGTTTCATGGTGCGCCCCCCGTTGGCGATAACAGTCCTGCGCCCAGCTATCGGCCGCAACCCGCGCGCCGTCAACCGCCCCGTTCGGATGTCGCATCCGACCGTGTCCCGTGTCGCTTTGTCCATTGCCCCGGCACCCGCCATCTGTCAGACACAAGAGCGTGACCGGTCCCGAAGGCGCGTCCTTCGGGGGAAAGAGGGAATGCCGTACCGCGCGCCACCTGCGCGCCCAACCGGCAGCTGCCCCCGCAACTGTAAGCGGAGAGTCCGGGCCAAGACGCCACTGGAGAAATCCGGGAAGGCAGGCCCAGACAGTGACCCGCGAGCCAGGAGACCTGCCGGACACCCGCCGCCCGCATAGGGGCTGCGGTTCCACCGGACGACGGGGTAAGCGTCTGGCCTTCGCCGCCCGGAGTCCGCTCTGGTCCGACATTGGCCGTCCGATCCCGCCGTCCATCACGCTTTGCGCCGGGGTTGGCGCGACATGGACAAGGACGGTCACGGTGAAGCTGCTTCCCACTCTGAAACCGGCGTTGTTGGCGGGCCTCATGGCCCTGCCCGCCGCCGCCTCTGCACATTTCCTGCTGGAATACACGGTCGACACGATGATCGACCGCCCCGGCGATGTGCCGGTCAAGCTGGTCTTCTGGCACCCGTTCGAAAACGGGCACGTGATGGATCTTGTCCGCCCGCGCGAATTCTTCATGATCCATCGCGGCACCCGGACGGACCTGCTGGACACGCTGGAACCCGTCGCCTTTCAGGGGTCTGGCAACACCGGCGCGGCCTTTCGCGGCTCGGTCCCGGTCCGGCGCTCGGGCGATTACATTCTGGTGACGGTGCCGGAACCCTATTTCGAGGAAACCGAAGACGTCTACATCCAGCAGATCGCCAAGGCGTTCCTCAATCGCGGGACAATGCCCACCGACTGGATGAACCCCGTGGGCCTGCCGGTCGAGATTGTGCCGCTGAACAAGCCCTACAACATCCTCGCCGGGTCGACCTTTACCGGTCAGGTGCTGGCCGATGGAAAACCCGTCGCCGGGGCCGAGATCGAGATTGAATACATGGCCGCAGAGCCGGACATGAACAGCAGCCGCGCCTCGGAGCCCACCACCACCCCGCCCCCCGGCGGCGCGGTTGTGGCGATTTCCGACGTCAACGGCTATTTCACTTTCGGCGTGCCGCGCGCGGGCTACTGGGGTTTTGCCGCGCTCGGGGCCGGGCCAGAAACCGAACATGAGGGCAAGGAGCTGAGCCAGGACGCGGTGCTGTGGATTCGCGCCTGGGATCTGGAGTAGGCCGATGCATATCGTTGACGGAGCCTTGTCCAACCCTGTCGTGATCGGCGGCGCGGTGGCGGCGGTGGGCGGCATCGCCCTTGGCCTGCGCGCCCTGCCGCTGGAACGCATTCCGGCGGCGGGGGTGCTGTCGGCGGCGTTCTTTGTGGCCTCGCTGATCCATGTGCCCGTCGGTCCCTCTTCGGTGCATCTGATCCTCAACGGTCTGGCTGGGCTGATCCTTGGCTGGGCGGCCTTTCCGACGCTGTTTGTCGGACTGCTGTTGCAGGCGGTGTTCTTCGGCTTTGGCGGGGTGACGGTGCTGGGCATCAACACGGTCAATATCGCGCTGCCCGCGGTGCTGGTGGGCCTCGCCTTTCGCCCGCTGATCCTGCGCAGCGGCCCCGCGTGGGCCGCCGCCCTTGGCGGCATCGCGGGCGCGCTGGCCATCGCGCTGACAACCGTCGGCGTGGCGGTCTCGCTGATGCTGACCGGGCAGGAGTTCCTCGCCGCCGCCCATCTGATCTTTGTCTCGCACCTGCCCGTCATCGCCATCGAGGGGCTGCTGACCGGCTTTGCCGTGCTGCTGGCGCGCAAGGTCAAACCCGACCTGTTCACCTCTCTGAAAGGCGCCGAGACATGAGACGCCTTGCCCTGATCCTGACGCTCTGCGCCCTGCCGCTGCCTGTCGCCGCGCATAAGGTCATCGCCTCGGTCTTTCCCTCCGGCACCGCCATCGAGGGCGAAATCGGCTTTTCCAACGGCGCCATGGCCCCCGATCTGACCGTACAGGTCTACGGCCCCGATGGCGCGCTGCTGGGCGAGACCGTGACCGACGCCGAGGGGTTCTTTCTCTATACCCCCACCGCCCCTGTCGCCCATACCTTCCGCGCCGATCTGGGCGCGGGCCATGTCGCCGACACCACCATGCCCGCCGAGGAGGTCGCCGCCCTGCTGGGCGTCGCCCCCGCCGCCGCCCCGCCATCCGCGCCCCCCCAAACCGCCGCCCCCGGCGCGGGCCTCAGCGCCGCCGACCGGGCCGAAATCGCCCGCATCGTCCGCGATGAGATGCGCCCCCTGCGCCGCGAAATCGCCGCCTACCGCGAGAAGAACGACCTGCAAACCATCCTCGGCGGACTGGGCTATATCCTTGGCCTGTTCGGTCTGGCCTTCTACATCGCCGCCCGGCGCAAGCTGAACGGCTAGACGCATGGCACATGTCCTCTCAAACGGCGACAGCACCCTGACCGACACCGGGGCAGAGCGCAGCGCCAGCCGCCTCGGCGCGCTGGACCCGCGCGTGCGCATAATCGCGGCGCTGGTCTTTGCCATCACCACGGTGGCGCTGAACAGCCTGCCCGCGCTGACCGCCGCCCTAGCCACCGCCCTCACCCTGCTGGCGCTGTCGCGCCTGCCCGCCCTTCCGACCCTGAAACGTGTCGCCATGGTCGACGGCTTTATCCTGTTCATGCTGGCGCTCTTGCCCTTCACCGTGCCGGGTGACGTCCTCTTTACCCTCTGGGGCTATCCCGCCACATGGCAGGGCGTCGCCCGCGCCATAGAGATCGGCCTGACCGCCAATGCCGTGGTTCTGACCCTCATGACCCTTGTCGGCACGCTGGAACCTGTCACCCTCGGCCACGCGCTCTATCGCCTGAAAACCCCCGAAACGCTGGTCCATCTGCTGATGTTCACCATCCGCTATATCGAGGTGCTGCGCGCCGAATACCTGCGCCTGCGCGCCGCCATGAAGGTGCGCGGCTTTCGCCCCGGCACAAACTGGCACAGCTACCGCAGCTTTGGCTATCTTGTCGGCATGATGATGGTCCGCGCCATCGAACGCTCTGAGAGGGTGCTGGCGGCGATGAAATGCCGGGGCTTTTCGGGCCGCATCCGGCTGCTGCACGATTTTCGCACCACCCGCGCCGACGCGATATTCGCCGTCACGCTCACCGCGATCCTGATCGCCCTCATCGCACTGGACCTGACATGGCGTTGATCCAGCTTGAGGATATCCACTTTGCCTACCCCGGTCAGGCCCCGGTGCTGTCGGGGGCCTCCATGCAACTGGGCGCGGGGGAACGGCTGTCGATCACCGGTGCCAATGGCGCGGGCAAAAGCACTCTGCTGCGGATGATCCTTGGCCTGCAACGGCCCACCGCCGGGACCGTCACCGTCTTTGACCATCCCCGCAGCCGCGAAAAACACTTTCATGAGGTCCGCCGCCGCATCGGTCTGGTGTTCCAGGACCCCGACGACCAACTGTTCTGCCCCACCGTGGCCGAGGACGTGGCATTCGGCCCCCTCAACCTTGGCAAGACCCGCGCCGAGGCGCTGGAGATCACCGACCGCCTGCTGGACGATCTGGACCTGCACCACCTGCGCGACCGCGTCACGCATAAACTATCCGGCGGCGAAAAGCGCCTTGTGACCCTCGCCACCGTCCTCGCCATGAACCCCGAAGTGCTCTTGCTGGACGAACCCACCAACGCGCTCGACCCAAAGAACGCCGCCCGCCTGACCGAAATCCTGACGGCCCTGCCGCTGCCGATCCTGCTGGTGTCCCACGACCCCGCGTTCCGCAAGGCCATCGCCCCCTGCGCGCTGGAGCTGGCAGAGGGGCAATTGGTGCCGGTCTAAGGCTAGGACCCAAACACCCCCACCAAAACAAAGGCCTCACTCTGACAGCAAGGCCCGCATGGCCGCCCGCGAAGACGGGCCCATATCCCCGTCGATGGGACCGGAATAGTGCCCCAAGGCCGTCAGCTCTTGCTGCATCGCCATAGCCGTCGCGACAGACCAATCCGAAGCGTTGCGGGTAACAACCCAGTCAATGCCTCCTTGCAACCCCTTGATATACAGCTTTGCAGCCTCTTTCGGGGATGTCGGACCTGCTCTGCCGTTTTCGTACATGAATCCAAGGACTGTTTGCCCAACCGCGTCCCCTTGATCCGCGGCTTTGCGGTACCAATCCGCAGCGATCTTGTCTGATTGCGCAACTCCCCGGCCGGTTTGGTACATCACACCAAGATTGCGTAGCGCAGGCGCATACCCCTGATCCGCGGCCTTGCGGAACCACTCTGCGGCGATCTTGTCTGATTGCGCAATACCTTGACCAATTTGGTACATCTTACCAAGATTGAATTGCGCGAGCGGATCGCCCAAGTCACCAGCGCGTGTATAGGCCTCAATTGCCTCTTTATACTGCCCCCCCGATGCGTAGGCGCGGCCAAGAAACGCCAACATTATCGGATGGGTCGCATTGCTTTCCAGGGCTGTTTTGCAGGCGGGGATCGCACGGTCGGCATCAATTTCGTCAAATTCTACACCGACGGGGCGCATGCTTCCGGTGGCGCGATCTGGATGATCTTTAAAACCCGCCAGCCTGTAGCAGGCCCGCAGATCACGCTCGGCTTTAAGCGCCGCCACCCTGTCCGCCTTGGCCTTCTCCAAGGCAAACCGATCCGCCTCTTCAAGCGCCAGTCGGTCCCGGTCTGCTCTTTCCTTGGCCAAACGATCCGCCGTAGCCTTGGCCGCAACCCCCGCCGCGTCGCGTTCCGCCCGCAGTCGCGCCACTTCGGCTTGCAGTGCAGATAGATCACCGTCCGCTGCACCGCCCGCGCTCGCCGTCAACACCTTGGACTGCGCCAAGATCTCTGCCATCGGCACGGCGAAATTCACTTCGCCCGCCCGGCTGCCCGCATTGTGCAGGGCAATCACCTTCTGGCTGCCCGCGTCAATCACCGGAGAGCCGGAATTGCCCGGCAACGTATCGCAGGTATGACGCAGCCGCTGTTTGGCAATTGCCGGACTGTCCGCCCGACACTTCTCACGGCTGATGCGTTGCGCCTCGCCCATCGGGTGGCCGATCACCCAGAACGGATCGCGGTCAGAGGGCAGCGCCGCCGACAATTCCAGCGCGCCGAATTCCGCGTTGGCATCGCCCAGCACTTGCAGAACCGTGTAATCCAGCGCCTCGCTTGTCTCCAGCGGCACCGGGTTGACGTGGAAGGTCTTGACCCCGTCGTCCAGCCCGTCGCGCAGGAACCCGGCATGAAACTGCACCGCCGCGATGCTGGTGGCCCCCTTTTCGATCATCTGGGGGTTTTTCAGGATACCGGGCACGCAATGGTGGTTGGTGATCAGCTTGTTGCCCTCCACCAGAAAACCGGTGCAGGGCGCGTGGCCCACATTGGTCAGGATCTGCACCATCCCCACCGCGCGGCCCGTGCGGGCAAAGACCGAATTCGGCCCATAATTGGAAATGAACTCGTTGTTATAGGCCCCCACCTGCGCCTCTAGCTGCACATCGCCCAGCAGGGATTCCCTCTGTGGCGCGACGACCTGCCCAAATGTCTCTGGCGGGAACAGCATCAGATCCTGCGCGTGGGCAGTAGTGGTCAGGGCAAGGATCGAGGCGGCGGCGGCAAGGCGGGCAATCGGCATCTGAAAAGCGGACTCCGGGCAAAGGATTCGCGCAGCAGTCTAACACCTCGACCTCTGGTGCCGAGTGCGGAATTCCCGCCGTCTCCGGCACGCGGCCTTTCCTAACGACTGGTAAAACCGTCTCTGCAAGCCATTGAAGACGCTACGTCACCTTTGCCGCCACATGTGGACAGGCTCAATCGCGCCGCATCAAATAGGTGTCCATGATCCAGCCATGTCTCGCCCTTGCCTCGGCCCGCGTGGCCACAATTTTCGGCCCAGCCTCCGCCAAAGGCCCCGCCTCCAGCACCTGCTCGGGCATGCCCAGAAAACCACCCCACCAGATCGAAATGCCGGTGGGATCAAGGCTCTGAAACGAACACGCCCCGTCCAGCATGACCACTACGGTCCCGGCCCCCTCAGGCCAGCCATGATCCCGCAGCCGCCGCCCCGTCGTGACCACCACGGCCCCATTCACCGTATTGAACGGCACCGCATGGGCCGAGGTCAGCGCCTGCAAGGCCGTCACCCCCGGCACCACCCTGACCCGTGGCGCAGGGTCCAACCGGGCGGCAATCCTCAGCGTGCTGTCATACAGCCCCGGATCGCCCCAGACCAACAGCGCCACCGGCCCCTCCGACGCGCCCTCCAAGGCCGCCACCCAACGGGTCGCAATCTCATCGTGCCACTGCTCGACCCGCTCGGCATAGGGCAGGCTCTCGTCCCGGACAGGCATCTCAAAGGGGATCACCTGCGCGTCCGACCCTGAGGCCCGCAGGATCCCCAGCCGCAACTCCGCCAGATCCTCCTTGGCCGCGCCCTTGCGCGGGATCAGCACCACCGCCGCCTCCCGCAGCGCCCGCTGCCCCTCCAGCGTCACATGCTCCGGATTGCCGGTGCCGATGCCCACGAGCCACAGCTCAGTCATAACCGACCCCAAACTCGGCCATCGGCCCGTACAGGATCAGCGCCGGCTTGGTCCCGATTTCCCCCGCCAGCCGCGCCGACAGACCCGCCACCGTGTCGCGATGCAGGCTTTGCTCCGCCGTGCCGACCGCCTCGGCCAGAATAGCCGGCGTCGCCTCTGGCAGGCCCTTTTCGAACAGCGCCGCCGCCAGCTTCGGAAAGGTCCGCTTGCCCATGAACACCACGGTCATCGCGCTGGGATCGGCCAGCGCCTGCAAATCCAGATCCTCGGGCAACTCACCGCTGACGTCATGGCCGGTCACAAACTGCACCCGCCGCGCGGTCAACCGCCGGGTCAGCGGGATGCCACAGGCCGCCGCCGCCGCCACAGCCGAGGGGATACCGGGGATGATCTCATAGGCGATCCCCGCCGCCCGCAGCGCCACCTGCTCTTCTTCCAGCCGTCCGAACAGACCCGAGTCGCCGGACTTCAGCCGCACGATGCGCCCACCCTCCTGAGCATACTCCACCAGCAACTGACTGACATGGTGCTGCTTTGGCGACAGCCGCCCGGCCCGTTTGCCCACGCCGATCAGGTCAGCGCCGGGGCGCACATGGCTGAGGATCGGGCCAGAGGACAGATCGTCAAACAGCACCGCATCGGCACGTTTCAGACGGTCCACAGCCTTGAGCGTCAAAAGCTCGGGATCGCCCGGCCCGCTGCCGACGAAACTGACAAAACCGCTCATGATGCCTCCGCCGCGATCAGGTGAAAGAAGGTGCCCGACACATGGCCGCGGAGCGATCCGGTCTCTGGCACCGGGTTGCCATCCGCGTCAGCCACCGCCGCCAAGGGCGCGTCGGGCTGGTCGAGGATGGTGGAATAGTGGAACTCATGCCCGCGCAGGGCCGTGCCGGGGACATAGCCGGACAGGCCCGCCTGCAAGACAGCGCGCCTGTAGCCAAGGTGGAACTTGCGCTTTTCATAAGACGTCACCAGCCCCAAAAGGCCCGCCATCTGATGCGAAACGCCCTCTTTGTCGACCAATGCGGCGCCAAGCGCCATATACCCCCCACATTCGCCATGCACCGGGCGCGTTTGTGCGAAGGCCCGCAAACCAGAGCGGAATGTCTCTGCCGCCGCCAATCGCCCGGCGTGCAATTCAGGGTATCCTCCGGGCAACCAGACCAGATCGGCAGAGGCATCCGGTGCCTCATCCGCGAGGGGCGAAAACGGCAGGATCTCGGCCCCAGCCGCGCGCCAGCCCTCTAGCTGATGCGGATAGGTGAAGGAAAACGCCGCGTCCCGCGCCAGCGCGATCCGTTGCGCGGGGGGCCGAGGAAGTGCGCCCCCAGCGGTGCCACCGCCCGAGGCCGCAGCCCGGATGCGGTCAAGGTCCACATTGGCGCGCAGGAATTCGGCATAGCCGCTGATGGCGGCCTCCAGATCGGGGTGTTCGACGGCCTGTATCAGGCCGAGGTGCCGTTCCGGCAGGGTCAGATCGCCGTTGCGGGGCAGCACGCCCAGCACCTCGATCCCCGCACGCTCCATCCCCAGCCGGGTCAGGCGTTCGTGCCGGGGAGAGGCGCAGCGGTTCAGGATGACGCCCGCAAAGGGCAGGTCCGGCATGTACTGGCGGAACCCCAGCGCCGTGGCCGCCGCCGATTGCGCCTGCCCGCCCACATCGACGACCAGCACCACGGGCCAGCCCATGCGCAAGGCCGTCTCAGCCGAGGAGCCATAACCCGACTGCCCGCGAGTCGCCACGCCATCATACAGCCCCATCGACCCTTCGCCGATGCAGATGTCCGCCCCTGCCGCCTGCCCGCTGATCGCGTCCAGCAAGCCGCCGTCCATCGCCCAAGTATCAAGGTTGAAGGACGCCCGCCCGCTGGCGGCAAAGTGAAAGGCCGGGTCGATGTAATCCGGCCCGGATTTGAACGGCTGCACCACCTGCCCCGCATCGCGCAACGCGCGCAAAAGGCCCAGCATCACCGTGGTCTTGCCCGTGCCAGAGGCCGGGGCCGAAATCATCAGGCCCGGAGGAATCTCAATCATCGCCATGTTGCCACTCCGCCCATGGGCTGTCGGCGCTTTGCGGCCGATAGCGTCTGTCATAATCCGCCGAATACAGCTGGCTTTCGGCCGTCAAACCCGCTCCCAATGCCTTGCCAACAAGGATCAATGCGGTGCGCGAGATGCCTTCATCCACGGCGTCTGTAAGATTGCCCAGCGTGCAGCGGATCACCCGCTGATCCGGCCAACTGGCGCGGTAGACCAGCGCCACCGGGCAATCCGCGCCGTAGTGCGGCACCAGTTCGGTTTGCACCTTTTCCAAATGTCCCACCGACAGGTGCAAGGCCAGTGTCGCGCCGGTGGCTGCGAAATTGGCAAGGCTTTCACCCTTGGGCATCGGAGACGCGCGCCCTTGCGTGCGGGTCAGCACCACCGATTGCGCGATCTCCGGCACCGTCAGTTCCACCGCCAGCGCCGCCGCCGCCGCCGCAAAGGACGGCACACCGGGGGTCACATCATAGGGAATGCCCAACGCGTCCAGCCTGCGCAGTTGTTCGCCCATCGCGGACCAGACCGACAAATCCCCGGAATGTAGCCGCGCCACGTCTAGTCCCGCCTCATGGGCATTGCCAATTTCGGCGATGATGGCATCCAGATCCAAAGGCGCGGTGTTCACGATCCGCGCGCCTTCGGGGCAATGCGCCAGCACCGCCTCGGGCACCAATGACCCGGCGTACAGGCAAACCGGACAGGCGGCGATCAGGTCGCGCCCGCGCAGGGTCAGCAGGTCCGCCGCCCCCGGTCCGGCCCCGATGAAATGCACCGTCATGTGTCGTCTCCTTTAGCGGTCTGTGCCAGCGCGCAGGTGGCCATTTTGTCGGCGGACACCACGCGCGGCGCGATCAGCCGCGCGCCCGGTCCTGCCGCCGCCAGCGCCGCCGCCTCGGCCACACTGCCGGTGCCACGCGCGGCAAGGCTGTCTGGCGACTGCGTTTCCGTGTCCTGCGCGCGCAGCCTGTCGCCGTCTATCGCAAGGACCGGCAGGCCGGCCAGCGCGGCCATTGCGGCAAAGGCGGGCGTTTCGGCCTTGTCCGACGCGGTGGCAAGCGCATGAACCTCCAGCGCGTGCCCTGTCCGGTCCAGCGCGTCTTCAAGGCTGCTGACCGTCGCCGCCGCGCGAAACCCAAAGCCTGCCACGATCACAGAACCACACTCCATTGCACCACCGGATAGGCCGCCTTCCAGCCGGTGCGGGGCCCCAAAGGCGCTGCCTCTGACAATTCGATCCGAAACAGGGTGCCGCCCCGCGCACGATGGGCGGCCATCAGTACCGCCTCGCTTTCCAGCGTGACGGCATTGGCGACCAGCCGTGTGCCCGCTGGCACATGCGCGTATAGCCAGTCCAACAACGCGACGCTCAATCCGCCGCCGATAAAGACCGCATCCGGTGTCGGCAGATCCGCCAGCGCCTCAGGGGCTTTGCCCTCAACCACGCGCAGGCGATCCACGCCCAGCGCGGTGGCATTCGCCGTGATCAACCCGATCCGGTCGGCGCGCGGCTCAATGGCGATGGCCTCGGTTGTCGGATGGCACAGCAACCACTCGATCCCGACGCTGCCGGAGCCACCGCCGATGTCCCAGAGAACCTCAAAAGGCTTCGGGGCCAGCGCCGACAGGGTCAGCGCCCGCACCGGGCGTTTGGTCATCACCCCGTCGCTGTGAAAGACCCCGTCGTCCAGCCCCGAGGCGTGCGGTAAGGGCTTGCCCTCACCCGCGACCTGCACGGCCACCGCAACCGGGTGTTCGAAGCCCTCCGGCACCACGTCGGCCCGCACCTCTGTGACCCTTTCACGCGGCCCGCCCATAGCCTCCATCACCCAGAGCTGTGACGCGCCAAAGCCAAGGGTCGACAGGTAGGCGGCAAGATCCCTGACCGCCGCCCCGTCGCGCAATGTCACAATCATCTGCACACCGCGCGCCAGATGCGGTCGCAACCGCGTCAGCGGGGCCGCATGATGGCCAAGGCACAGCACCTTTTCCAGCGGCCAGCCAAGGTGCGCCGCCGCCAGCGAAAAGACCGAAGGCCCCGGCAGGGCACGCCAGTCACCGCGCGCAAACCGCCGTGCGATCACGCTGCCCGCGCCAAACCAGAACGGATCACCCGAGGCCAGCACAACAACCTGCCGCCCGGAAAACCCCGCCAACAGGTCCAGCCCGTCGGCAAAAGGCACCGGCCAGTCCACCCGCTGCCCCGGCAGGTCAGGCAACAGTGACAGGTGACGCGGCGGCCCCATGACGATTTCCGCTGCCTCAAGGGCGGCACGGCTTGCACCTGTCAGGCCGTCCGGTCCATCTTCGCCCAGACCGATGATCGTCAGCCACGGAGCGCCCTCAGCCATGACCCCGACCCTCTTGATCCTTGGCGGCACGACAGAGGCGACTGCATTGGCCAACCTGATGGCGGACCGCGGCCTGCACGGCACGGTCAGCTTTGCCGGACGGGTGGACCGCCCGCGCCGCCAGCCGTTGCCGCAACGCGTGGGCGGCTTTGGCGGGGTCGCGGGGTTGAGCCGCTACATCCGCGACCACGGAATCACGTATCTGGTGGACGCCACCCATCCCTTTGCCGCACAAATGAGCCGCAACGCCGTGCATGCCGCCGCAGAGGCGGGCATCCCGATGCTGGCGCTCACCCGGCCCGCATGGCAGGCGCAGCCCGGCGACAACTGGACCCATGTGCCGGACATTCCCGCTGCCGTGCGGGCGCTGGACGGTCCGGGGCGTCGCGTGATGCTGGCCGTGGGCCGGATGCATCTGGATGACTTTGCGCCCAACCCGCAGCACACCTACCTGTTGCGTCTTGTCGATCCGCCCAAAACCCCGCCGCCGTTTCCGCAATACAACGTCGTAGTGGACCGTGGGCCGTTCACTGTGGACGGCGACCGCGCGCTGATGGAACAGCACGGGATCGAGTTGATCGTCTCCAAGAACGCGGGCGGTACAGGTGCTTCGGCCAAGCTGGAGGCCGCGCGCGCGCTGAACCTGCCGGTCCTGATGATTGACCGCCCCGCCCTGCCCGACCGGCGCGAGGTCGCAACGCCGCAGGAGGTGCTGGACTGGGTCGCTCATGCCGGGACCGATCTGGGCGTATAGACCCACGGGTCCGCGCCCTCACGTTCAATGATCCGCGTCAGGGATGAGCCGACCAAGACAACCGTGCGCATGTCCGCCATGTCCGGCGTGGCATCGCGCAGATGCACCACACGCAACGCCTCTTCGGGGGTGGATACGGCGCGGGCGAAGATGATCACACGCTCAGGCTCACACGCCTCGCGCAGCACGTCCAGCGCGCGGCCAAACCCCTCGGGCCGGGACTTGGAGCGGGGGTTGTAGAACCCCATGGCGAAATCCGCCTCTGCTGCCAGTCGCAGGCGCTTTTCGATCAGCGCCCAGGGTTTGAGGTTGTCGCTGAGGTTGATGGCGCAGAAGTCATGGCCAAGCGGAGCCCCCGCCTTTGCCGCCGCTGCCAGCATCGCGGTGATGCCCGGCAACACGCGGATCTCCAGCGCGCGCCACTGTGATGGCCCCGCCTCCACCGCCTCGAACACTGCCGAGGCCATGGCAAAGACCCCCGGATCGCCGGAGGAGACCACAACCACACGCCGCCCCTCTGCCGCCATTTCCAGCGCGTGACGCGAGCGATCCAGTTCCACCCGGTTGTCGCTTTCGTGCAGGCGCAGCCCATCGCGTGGCGCAATGCGGCGGACGTAAGGAATGTAGCCGACGATGTCCGTTGCGTCGGCCAATGCCGCCGTGACCTCGGGCGTGACAAGCGTCTCATCCCCCGGCCCAAGGCCCGCGATCACAACCCAGCCGGTCATGGCCTGCGCCCCTGTCCGTGAACGATCACGATAGAGAAATAGGGCGAGACGCGGTCATCCGCCTCGGTCAGTTTCATCACCGCCTGTCCATCCATGCTGGCGCATTCCACCAACCAAGCGCGGTCCAGTTTGCCCGCCTTTTCCAAGGCGGCGCGCACGCGCGGCATATTGCGACCGATCTTCATCACCACCAGCGCGTCGGCATCCGCCATACGCGCGGCCAGTTCGTCCTCGGGCAGGGTCGCCATCAGCACGCTCAGGACATCATCGCCCCATGTGATCGGCTCACCCGTCGCGGTCCAGGCCGCTGACATGCCGGTGATTGCAGGCACCACCCGCACCGGCACCTCACCGCGCAGGCGGGTATAGAGATGCATGAAGGAGCCGTAGAAAAACGGATCGCCCTCACAGAGCACCACCACATCCTCCCCCGCCGCCACCAGTGCCTTGAGATGCGCCACGCAGTCGCCGTAAAAGGCCGACAGAATATCATTGTAGCGCGGGTCGCTCAGCGGAATCTCGGTAGTGACGGGGTACTCCATGGCGAATTCCACCACGTCCTCACGTAGCATACCGTTGACGATGCTGCGTGCGCGGCCTGACCGGCCCGCCTTGCGGAAATAGGCGACGTGGCGTGTGCGGCGCACCAGCCTGTCGGCGCGCACGCTCATCAGTTCGGGATCACCGGGGCCAAGGCCGGTGCCATAGACCGTCCCGCCCCTCATTCTGCGCGGCTCGCGATGGCGTTGATGGCGGCGACGGTGATGGCGCTGCCGCCCAACCGCCCCTCGACAATCAGCGACGGTACCGGCTGCGCCTGCCATAGGGCGTCCTTGGATTCGCGCGCCCCGACAAAACCGACCGGGCAGCCGATGATCGCCGCCGGGCGCGGGCACTCCGGGTCCTCCAGCATTTCCAGCAGGTGAAACAGCGCGGTCGGCGCATTGCCGATGGCCACCAGCGCGCCCTCCAGCCGGGACCGCCACAGTTCCAGCGCCGCCGCCGACCGGGTGGTGCCGAGTTTCGCCGCCAGTTCCGGCACCGACGCGTCGCGCAGGGTGCAGATCACGTCATTGCCCGCAGGCAGACGTTTGCGGGTCACACCCTCGGACACCATGTAGGCGTCGCAAAAGATCGGCGCGCCGCGTTCCAACGCCGCGCGGGCCGCCGCGACCATGCCGGTCGAGACCTTGACGTCGCGTTCCAGCCCGACAAGGCCCGCCGCATGGATCATGCGCACCACCACCTGTTCGGCGTCAGGGGCAAAGCGGTCCAGATCGGCCTCCGCCCGGATGGTGGCAAAGCTTTCCTTATAGATGGCCGCGCCGTCTTTTTCGTATGTATAGGGCATGGGTTCAGGGCCTGATTTGTTTGTCGATTTCCAAAGGGCTCAGCCCGCGGCGGATGGGGTCATCCCACGGGGTCCCTTGCTTGACAAGGTCGAATGCGCCGTCGCGCCCGACCAAAGTGAGGTCCGCATTGCGCGGAAAGGCGCAGCCCTTGGCGCAGCCCGATATGTGCCAGATCTGGCCGTCCGGGATGCGGCGGGCAAGGCGGCGCGCAAGGTCGCGGGTGGTGACGCTGGCCTGCGGGCAACCGGGTGCGCCGGTGCAGGCCTGCACCCGCCTCAGCGGGTCCTGCGGGTCAAGGATCAGGTCCGGGTGGTCCGGCTGGATCATCACGTCAGGCAGGTAGAGCATCCGGTAGGGCGTCACCCGGATCGGGCCGCCCGCCTCGGCCAAGGTACGCAGGGCCGCCGCGCTGAACTGACCAAAGGCGGCGGCGGCGCAGAGGCCACCGTCCCGAGGTCCCGGCGCGGGGGCCGGGACGGGTTCAGCGGGGGCGACATCGCCGCACAGCCCTGATGGCAACAGCCCCCTTCCCCCCATCAGATGCCGCGCCATGCGTCCCCGCCCGTCCGCGCCGACACCGCCACTGTTCAGGAACCACCGCGCCAGATCGAGTGCTTGGGTGACCGCCTCTTCGCTGTCACGCAAACGCCGCCCGGTCGCAGAGCCGTCAGCGCGCAGGATCATCCCACCTGCCGCGCCTTCGATCCGAATATCGCCACTGATCCCGGCCAACCGCCGGGGCGTGCCGGGATCGATCACAAAACCGAACTTGCCGGGCAGTCCAGAGAACTCAGACCTCGACAGGCCCTCTAGCAGCCCCCGCGCGATTTCTTCCGTTCCCGGCGCGCGGAACGGGTCCAGCACAAGGTTGCGGCGGGCCTCGCTGTCCGCATCCCCCAGCAATCCCAGCGCGCGCAGGTCCTGCATCAAGGCCGGATAGGCCACCTCGGACACGCCGCGCAGTTGCAGGTTGGCCCGCGCCGTTGTCTCAACGACACCGCTGCCGTGGCGCTCTGCCAGATCGGCCAAACCGGTGGCCTGCGCCGCGCTGATCGCCCCCAAGGGCGGGCGCACCCGGACCACCAGCCCGTCGCCCGACATCATCGGGCGAAAGGCACCGGGGCACCAGCCCTTGACCTGAGGCGCGCTCACTGCGCCGCCTCCAATGATGCGAGGATCGAGTTGCGCCGTGTCTGCCACAGGCCCGCCTCATGCAGCGCGGCAAAGCGCGCGCGCATCGCTGCCAGCGCCTCGGGATTGGCCAGTTCGAGGAACTGTGTGACGTCCGTATTGCCCAGGGTCGCGTCGAAATATAGATCAAACAGATGGCCCGGCACGACCTCCGCCAGTTGCGCAAAGGCCGCCATGTTTTCCAGCGTCGCGGCAATCTCTGCCGCGCCCCGGAAGCCATGACGCCGCATGCCGTCGATCCACGCCGGATTGGCCGCCCGCGCCTGAACGACACGGGCGATTTCCTCTGTCAGGCCCCGCGCACGGGGCTTTGCCGGGTCGGTGTTGTCAAGGTGATAGAGCGCCGCCTGCCCGCCGGTCACGCCCTGTGCGGCGGCAAAACCCGCCTCGTGGCTGGCGTAATCCTCTGCCAATAGCAGGTCGGTCTCCGGCAGGTCCTGAAGGTGCACAAAACTGTCGGCGCGGCGCACCCTTGCGCGCAGGCCGGCATCATCGCGTGTGCCCTCTCCTTCGTCATACGCCCAGCTTGACGCCGTCAGCCACGCCTGTCCCGCCGCCTGCCGCGCCGCATCGGAATAGTCGCCGATCTGCGCCCCGATCCCCAAGCCAAAGCTGCCCGGTGCCGGGCCATAAACCCGTGCGCCCGCCTGCCCGACAAAGGGGTTCCAGTCGGGCGCTTCGTCCCGCAGGCTCAGGGTCTTGACCGCCTGCCCAAAGAGCACTGACAATGTCGGAAACACATCCCGGAACAGGCCGGACACCCGCAGGGTCACATCGATCCGGGGGCGGTCCAGTTCCGCGATGGTCAGCACCTCGATGCCGCTGACCCGGTCACTGCCCGCGTCCCAGACGGGCCGCACCCCCAGCAGGTGCAGCGCCATGGCGAATTCCTCTCCCGCCGTGCGCATGGTGGCCGACCCCCAGAGATCGACGATCAATCCCTTGGGCCAGTCGCCCTCGTCCTGCAAATGCCGCCGCACCAGTTCCTCGGCCAGCCGCACGCCCTGCGCATAAGCGCTGCGCGTCGGCACCGAACGGGGATCGGTGGTATAGAGGTTGCGCCCGGTCGGCAGCACATCCGTGCGCCCCCGGTACGGCGACCCCGACGGACCAGAGGCGATCCGCCGCCCGTCCAATGCCTCCAATAGCGCGCGACGCTCCGCCGCCGCCGAGGGTGCCACATCGAAGGCGGGGCGATTTTTCGGCGAAAAATCGTAACTCCGGCCCCAGACATGCAGCCCGTCGCCGAACTGGCTTTCCTTGACGTCACAGACAAACCGGTCGATCCGGGTAATCGCCTCAGACGGGCAAGTGTTAGTCGAAATCCCAAGATCGCCTTCGACACCAACGGCTTGCGCCTCATCCCTGATGTCCTGCATCAAGCGATCCCGCCGCCGTGGGTCCAGCCCGTCGGCGTTCGAGAACTCGTCCAGCAACGCCTCCAGCCGCGACAGCCGGTCCGGCACGCTCGCCTCGCGCAGCGGCGGCGGGACATGGCCCAGCGTCACCGCCCCGATGCGGCGTTTGGCCTGCGCCGCCTCGCCGGGATCGTTGACGATAAAGGGGTAGATCACCGGCATCTGACCGATCAGGGCCTCTGGCCAGCATGCCTCCGACAAAGCAACGGATTTGCCCGGCAGCCACTCCAGCGTGCCATGCGCGCCGATGTGGATCAGCGCATCGGCCTGACCTTGCAGCCACAGGTAAAACGCAACGTAGGCGTGGCGCGGCACGCGGGACAGATCGTGGTAGTCGTCGCCGCGCTGTTCCGGCGTTCCGCGTTCCGGTTGCAGCGCCACCAAGGCCGCGCCACGTCTCAGCGCCCGAAAGGAGAACACCCCGTCAACGCAATCCGCATCCTCCTCCGGCGCGCCCCACGCCTTCGCAAGATCATCCCGCAACTCCATGGGAAGACGTGACAATGCGGATTTATAGTCGGCCAAGGACCACGTCAGACGTTCTGCCGCCAGCGCCTCGGCGGAAATCCCTGTTTCTACCGCATACCCTGCCTCATCCAGATCCTCCAGAATGGCCGAGGCCGAGGCCATTGCATCCAGACCCACCGCATGCGCCATGTTCCAGTCGCGCCCCGGATAGGTCGACAGCACCAATGCCAGCCGACGCTCTGCCGCAGGTGTCGCACCCAGTCCGACCCAGCGCGCCACCCGCTCTGCCACCGCCGCCACACGCGCGGCATCCGGCACATGGGCAACCCGCGCGAATTGCAGATCAGGGTCGCGGGCCTGTGGCTCCTTGAACGAGGTCACACCGGCAAACAGCCGTCCATCCACCTCCGGAAGAACCACATGCATCGCCAGATCGGCAGGCGACAGACCGCGCTCTGCCTCGGCCCAAGCGGCGCGGGTCGAGGTCGCCAGCGCCACCTGAAACACCGGCACGCCGCCCGCATCCAGTGGCGAGGTGCCCGCAGCCCCGCGCCCGGAAAACGAGGTCGCGTTGACGATTGCCGCAGGGGCCAGATGCGCGACCTGCCGCGCCATCCACGCCGCCGCCCCCGGGGCTTTTAACGAGGGGGCAAACAGGCCCATGACGTCAAAGCCGCGGTCACGCAGCGCCGTGCACAGGGCCTCGACCGGGGCAAGGTCCGCCGCCACAAGGTAAGAGCGATAGAAGACCACCAGCACCCGCGGCTTTTGCGTGGGCATCACATGCGCCAGAGCCGGGCAGCACACCCCGTGTTCGGGCAACCATGCGCCGACCTCAGGCACGTGTTTTGTGCCCCGCACCGGCCCGGCATACAACCCTGCCGCCAGCGCCATCTGCGCCAGCGCGGCCTGCGCCGCCACCGCACCGCCTGCATCACACAGATGCTGCAACCGCCGCAGGGTCGAGACCGGCAGCGTCGAGACCTCATCCAGCCGCGCATCGGCACGCCCATCGGCGGGCAGCACGGCAAGGGCAATCCCGCGTTCCTGCGCCAAAGCCGCGATCTGCTGGATGCCGTAGGGCCAATATGGCACGCCGCCAATCAGCCGGATCAGAATGCCCTTGGCCCCCGCAAGGGTCTGCTCGACATAGGTGTCCACCGACAGCGGGTGTTTCAGCGCCACAATATTGGCCAACCGCAGCGAGGGCATCCGACCGTCACGCCCGCCGCCACGCTCCCACCCCGCAGCGAAAGCGCCCAGATCGGAATCGGACAGCGACAAGACCACCAGATCCGCCGGGCTTTGCGCCAGATCGGTTGGGGTCTCGGTCTCTTCCAGACCATGGCTTTCGCGAAAGATGACGTGCATGGCGGATGCGGTGCGCGGCGGCCCGCCCCCTTATTCTGCGGCCACCGGGGCCGCGCCAAGGATGGCGCGGATGGCGTCGGGTTTCACATCGTCATGTTCGGCAATGACCACGACGCGGCTTGCCCGCGCCTCCTCCAGTTTCCACGGGCGGTCGTACTGGTGCCGCACCCGCGCGCCAACCGCCTGCACCAGCAGGCGCATCGGCTTGCCTTTGACCGCCGCGTAGCCCTTGACCCGCAGGATGTTCAGTTCTTTTGCCAGCCGTTCAATCGCCGCGACCAGCGTGGCGGGATCGTCCACCTCGGGCAGCTCCACCACGATGGATTCGAAATCATCGTGCTCATGGTCGTCGTGGTCGTCGTGGTGCGAGGGACGTGCATCCATGTCGTCCTCTGCCGCCGCTTCCAGCCCAAGGATCACGCGCGGGTCAATCGCGCCCTCAGCCACCTCGATCACCGGCAGCGGGCGCGGTGCCTCGGCGGCGATGATCGCCTTGGCCTTGGCCACGCCTTCGGGACCGGCCAGATCGGGTTTGGTCAAAAGGATGATGTCGGCGCAGGAGATCTGATCCTCGAACACCTCGGACAGCGGCGTTTCGTGATCCAGCGAGTCGTCGGCCAACCGTTGCGCATCGACCCGTGCCACGTCCGGTGCAAAGCGGCCCGCCGCCACTGCCTCGGCATCCGCCAGCGCGATCACACCGTCGACGGTGATTTTCGACCGGATATCCGGCCAGTCAAAGGCCTTGAGCAGCGGTTTCGGCAGCGCCAAGCCCGAGGTTTCGATCAGGATATGTTCCGGGCGCGGGTCCAGCGCCATCAGCGCCTCGATCGTCGGGATGAAATCGTCGGCCACGGTGCAGCAGATGCATCCATTGGCCAGTTCCATGATGTTTTCCGCCGGGCAATCGGGGATCGCGCACCCCTTGAGGATCTCACCATCGACGCCGACATCGCCGAATTCATTGACCACCACGGCCAGCCGCTTGCCGCCGGGGTTCTGGATCAGATGCGAAATCAGCGTGGTCTTGCCCGAGCCCAGAAAGCCGGTGATCACGGTGACGGGAAGCTTGGCGAGATCGGTCATGTCTTGTCCTCTTGCGGAGTCTCGGGTGACGTTTCGGGCGGAATCCGCGCGATGCAGTTGCGTTTGAAGTGTTCGGGCCGTGCGCGCCATGGGATCACCCCGTCGCTTGCGCCGTGATACAGCGTGACGCCTTCGACCAGCAGGTCCGGATGCGACGCTTCATGCAGGTTTCCGTAAACATAGGTCCAGCGTGCGGGCCCGCCGCGCATGGCGACAGAGCACCCCGAATCGCAGTTTTGCAGGCATTCAACCGGGGTCAGGGTCACGCCTTCGGGCAAATCGCGTGCGGCCAGGGCATCGTGCAGCCGCTGGCCCGGTCGCAGGCCCTCTTCGGGGATCTCCTCACCGCGTCGACACTTGACGCAGACCAGCAATTCCACCGGCGCGGTCATGGCAGGGCCTTTCGCGGCCCGCGGGATTTCTGGTTCGACTTCATCACGACCTCCTCCGGGGCACCCCGCCCGGTCTTTAGTTGCACCTCTTCGATGGCAGGTCTCCTGGCTCACGGGTCGATGCGCTCTTGCGCCTTCCCGGCCATGTCGGCCAGTGGCACGTTGCAAGAACGCTATCCGCTTACAGTTGCGGGGGCAGCCACGGGTTTGAACCGCGTTCCCTGTTTTCCTCCCCGGACAGGCCGGGGAACCATCGTGGCAGGCGTGGTGCGCCCTTCTGATCCGCTTGTCAATCGCCCGCGGGGTCCGCACCCCCGATCATCGCCGCATTGACGGGGGCCACACGCAATGCCATGCCTGCCCAACCCCGAGTTTCCGGAGACGCGCCATGGACGACACCGCCACCCGCCACACCGAAAAGATGCGCCGCATCAAGGCTGCCCGCGACGAGATGATGAAGACCAAGACCGAGGAAAAAGGTCTGATCATGGTCCACACCGGCAAGGGCAAGGGCAAATCCTCTGCCGGGTTCGGCATGATCATGCGCTGCATCGCGCACCAGATGCCCTGCGCCGTGGTGCAGTTCATCAAGGGCAACTGGGACACCGGCGAAAAGACGTTCCTGCGCGACCGCTTTGCCGAGGAATGCCGCTTTTTCGTCTCCGGTGAGGGTTTTACCTGGGAAACGCAGGATCGCGAACGCGACATTGCCGCCGCCCAGAACGGCTGGAAGATCGCCAAGGAACAGATCCTTGACCCCGAGATCCAATTTGTCCTGCTGGATGAGATCAACATCGCCCTGCGCTATGACTACATCGACATTGACGAGGTGGTGGATTTCCTGCTGACGCAGAAACCGCACATGACCCACGTCTGCCTGACGGGCCGCAACGCGAAGCCCGAGTTGATCGAGGCCGCCGACCTCGTGACCGAAATGGACCTGCTGAAACACCCGTTCCGCGACGGGGTGAAAGCGCAGAAAGGCGTGGAGTTCTGAGGCCATGAGCCGCATCGACCGTATGCCCCCCGCCAGCCCCTGCGTCGCGCGCTGCGTGATCGACGAGGCATCGCAACTGTGCACCGGCTGCGCCCGCAGTCTGGATGAGATCGCCGGTTGGGGCAGCGCGTCCGAGGAGGTTCGCTCGGCGGTCTGGGCAGAACTGCCCGCCCGCGCGGCCCGGTTGGGGCTGAAGACCCGCCGGCTGCCGTGGCAGGGCGATACCCTGCTAGCCGAAACGGCCCGCCGTCTCAGCGATGAGGGCGCACGTCTGATCGCGGGCGTCTGGGGCGCAAGTGGCGAACTGGTGCGCCTGCCCGATGCGCCTTGCGCGGTGCAGATCGGTGACGGCGCGCTGACCATGACGCTGCCCGACGCGGCGCTGCGGCTGGAGGCCGCCCGCTACCTGACCGCGTTTGAAATCGACCGCCCGGACGCGCCCGCGCTGATCGCGCTGGCCGTGCCGGTGGGCCGCGCCTTACGCGACAGGCCCGCGATACTGACCGCGCTTGGCCCCGACGAGGCGGCCCTTCTGCCGCACAATGCAGACGGTGCGCGGTTCGACCTCGGGCTTGGACGGCGCGCGGCGCGGTTTACCGTGCGCTGCGACCCATTGCTGGCCGCAACACTGTCCCGCGCCACAGGCACAGCGTGGCCCGATCACCTGTCGCGCACCGGCCTGCCGCTGCGTGACGCCAGCCCGGTGCGGGTGATCGAAACGCCCTGCCTGCGGCTGGAAATCGACGCGGCGATCCCGCTGCCCGACGGCACGTCCCCCGCCGGGCCGCACACCCACCTGCTGCCGGATCACATCGCGCAGGGGCTGGACACACCGCCGACCGTGCCCATGCCCGCAGGCTATGTGGCGACAGCGCTGATCCTGCCCGCACCATGACGGCGGATCTGGTCGTCTGGGATTTTGACGGTGTGCTGAACGCCGAACCCGAGGGCACGCCTTTTGGCTGGGTGCCCCGGCTGGACGCGGATCTTGGCCTGTCGCCGCGCGCCTTTCGCGCCTTCCTCAACCGCCCCGGTCAGGCGGCGCAGGTCCTGCGCGGCAGGCTCTCGCTGCTCGCGGAACTGGACCAATGGCTGACGACACAGGACACAGGCGTCACTGCGGACAGGCTGCTGGCGCATTGGCTGCGGTCCGAGGATCGCCCCGATGCACAGGTCATCGATTGGCTGGACCGCAGTCCGCAGCGCGCGGTGATCGGCACCAACAACCCCGCCCCCCGCGCCGAATACATCATGCAGTCCATGGGCTTCTCCGCCAGAGTTGAGACGATCTTTGCCTCCGGCCCGATGGGCATGGCCAAGCCCGATCCGGGGTTCTACGGCGCAATCGAACGGTGGTCCGGCCTTGCGCCCTCCGCGCTCCTGCTGATCGACGACAACCGCGCCAATGTCGCGGCCGCGGCGGCGCGCGGCTGGCAGACCTATCACTTTCACGCCCACACCCGCGACGGATTGCCCGCGAAACTGGGGATCGCCCCATGAGCCGCGCCATCATGATCCAGGGCACCGGGTCCAACGTGGGCAAATCCATGCTGGTGGCAGGATTGTGCCGCGCGGCGCGGAGGCGCGGACTGTCGGTGGCCCCCTTCAAACCGCAGAACATGTCCAACAACGCCGCCGTGACCAGCAACGGCGGAGAGATAGGTCGCGCACAGGCCTTGCAGGCGCTGGCCTGCGGGCTGGCCCCGCACACCGACATGAACCCCGTGCTGCTGAAACCCGAAACGGATGTCGGCGCGCAGGTCGTCGTGCAGGGCAAGCGCCTGACCACCGCCAAGGCGCGGGATTACGCGAAGTTAAAGCCGCAACTCCTTGGGTCCGTTCTGGAAAGTTTTGAGCGGCTGAAGGCTGCGCATGACCTGATCATCGTCGAAGGGGCCGGTAGCCCGGCCGAGGTTAACCTGCGGCAAGGGGACATTGCGAACATGGGTTTTGCAGAGGCGGCGGATGTACCGGTAATCCTGACGGGCGACATCGACCGGGGCGGCGTCATCGCCCAGATCGTTGGCACGCAGGCGGTCATGGCCCCGGAGGATGCCAATCGGGTTTCCGGATTTATTATCAACAAGTTCCGAGGCGATCCTCAGCTATTCGACGACGGCTATGCGCTGATCGCGACGCGCACAGGCTGGCGCGGCTTTGGCACCGCTCCGTGGTTCCCCGAGGCGTGGAAACTGCCCGCCGAGGACGCGCTGGATGTGCGCGCCCCCGACCGCTCAGAGGGGCTGCACATTGTCTGCCTCTGCCTGTCGCGGATGGCGAATTTCGACGACCTTGACCCGTTGGCGCAGGAACCGGGCGTGCGGCTGATCATGTTGCAGCGCGGCCTGCCGATCCCCGGCGACGCCGATCTGGTGATCCTGCCGGGCAGCAAATCGACACGCGGCGATCTTGCCTTTCTGCGCGCGCAGGGATGGGACATCGACCTGATGGCGCACCACCGGCGCGGCGGGCGTATCCTTGGCATCTGCGGCGGTTATCAGATGCTGGGCGACAGCATCGACGACCCGCAAGGCATTGAGGGGCCGCCGGGCAAAGACCCCGGTCTGGGCCTGCTGCGCATCGACACGGTCATGACGGCAGATAAATCCCTGACCGAGGTGCAGGCCACCCATGCCACCAGCGGCACCGGCTTTCACGGCTATGAAATCCACATCGGGCGCAGCGACGGCCCCGACCGCGCCCGCCCCTTTGCCTTTGTCGCGGGCCAGCCCGAGGGGGCGATCAGCGCCGATCACCGCGTCATGGGCAGCTACCTGCACGGCATGTTCCGCGACGATGCCTTTCGCGCCGCGTGGCTGGCGGGCTTTGGCGTGACGGCGACGCAATCCTACGATGCGGGGGTCGAGGCGGCGCTGGACGCGCTGGCCGACCATCTTGAGACACATCTGGATGTAGCTGGCATTCTGGCTGCCGCGCGCTAGACCCGGCTGAGCGACGGGACCAGAGCCGCCTCCAGCCGCGCCCAATCCGCCTCTGGCCCCGGCAGGCCCAGCCGCAGCCAGCCGTCGGAATAGGGAAACCGCCGCGTCCAGATCCGCGAAGCGGCAAGGCGATCCTGCGCTGCCGCCGCATCCCCGGTCTCATAGGTCCGAAACAGCACCGTTCCGCCCACCAAGGACCATCCCGCCGCCTCGGCCAGCGCATCCATCCGCACCGCGTCGCGCGCCAGTTGGCCGATCATCGCCTCTTGCCACGCCCGATCCGCCAGCGCCTTGACCCCGGCCGCAATCGCCGGACCGCTGACCGCCCATGGGCCAGCCATCCGCCGCATCGGGTCGATCAATGCGGGTGCCCCCAGCGCAAAGCCCAGCCGCACCCCCGCCAGCCCGTAGAACTTGCCAAAGGACCGCAGTACGACAATCCGGATGCCATCGGGCAAGCGGTCCAGATACCGCACCAAGGAATACTCCGGCACCGGGTCGGCAAAGCTTTCGTCCACCACCAGCAGGCCGATGTGGCGGGCAAGGTCGATCAGATCTTCGGGCGTCCAGAACCGCCCGTCCGGGTTGTTCGGGTTCACAACCACGCCCAAAGGCGCGCCTTTCAGGTCGGCGATGGCGTCCACCTGCGTGACCCGCCACCCCTGCGCCTCCAGCGCACCGGCGTGTTCATTGTAGGTCGGCCCGACAACGCGGGCCTCCTGCGGCACCCCAAGGCGCGGCACCAGTTGGATCCCCGCCTGCGCGCCCGCCAGCGGCATGCAGTCAACCCCCTGTCCCGCGCCATAGGCCGCGCGCGCCGCAGCGACCAAAGCGGCCCCCTCTGTCGCCGTCGGCAACGCCGTCCAAGCCCGCGCGGGCAGGTCGGGAAAGGGATATGGGCGGGCATTGATACCGGTCGACAGGTCCAGCCAGTCGCCGTCGCCGTAGCGGGCCATCGCCCGGTCCAGATCGCCGCCGTGATCGCGCATGGATACCCCCCGTCAGAGTGCCGCCAGTCCCGCAAGGACCGCGCCGCAGAGAAACATCGCCCGGACATAAAGCGCAAGGCCGCTGCCGATGCTTTTGGCCTCCGGGTCTGGCGCGCCGTCGTTCACATAAGGCTCCTCCGCCACCCTGTCGCCATAGACGCGCGGACCGGACAGGCGCAGACCCAACCCGCCCGCCAGCGCCGCCTCGGGCCAGCCCGCATTGGGCGAGCGGTGATGCCGGGCGTCCCGCGCCACGACTTGCAGCGCAGCCCCCGCCCGCCCCGACACCAGTGCAAAGACCAGCGCCGTCAGCCGCGCCGGGATCAGGTTCACAAGGTCATCCAGCCGCGCCGCGCATTTGCCGAAATGCTCATAGCGATCATTGCGGTGCCCGATCATCGAATCCATCGTGTTGATCGCCTTGTAGGCCACGATCCCCGGCAGACCGGCGATCCCCCCCCAGAACAGCGGCGCGACGATGCCGTCGGACGTGTTCTCGGCCAGACTTTCCAGTGCCGCGCGGCTGACCCCGGCGGTATCCAGTTGGCTGGGGTCGCGGCCCACGATCATCGACAGCGCATGGCGCGCGGCAGGCAAATCACCCGCCAGCAGAGGGTCGCGCACCGCGACCACATGGTCATACATCGACCGCACCGCAATCAGCGGCCAAGCCAGCAGGCCAAGGATCAGCGTCGCGATCCAGCCGTCGCCCAAGGCCACAGTGACCAATAGCGCTGGAAGCACGGCAAGACAAACGACGATGCCCACCGTGGCCGCCCCCAGCAACAGGCGGGCGATAACGGAGCCACGGTTCAGCCGCGCCTCCAGTGCCGAGATCAGCGCCCCAAGCCACACCACCGGATGCGAGACCCGGCGATACAACGCAGCGGGCCAGCCGAACAGCGCATCGACCAGCAGGCCGACCAGCATGATGGCGGCAAAACTCATGGTGTGCCTCCGGTCGCAAACCTCAGGACTTCTGTGAGGCCAGAGGCTTGCATCGTCTCCTCGGCCCCTTTGGGCACGGTGCCGGGCGCAAAGATCAGCGCGCGGGCGGGGCCGGTGTGCGCACGCGCATGCCCCAGCGCGCCCAGCCGTCTGGCAAGGCCGGGCATCGGGTCGTCCGCGGGCCCGCGCAGGGCGGAACAGCGCTGTGCGGATTGGCTGGCCAAGGCGGCTTTCCCGGTAAGATCGGCCTGCGGCCACGCCGCGACCAGATCGGCGATATCCGCAAAGGCGGCATCCTGCGGGTCGGTGCGTTCCGGCGGCCCCCAGAAGCCGCCGACAATCTCACAGGCCGGGACAGGCCCCATCTGCTGCAAGACCGCGCCCCGCCGCGAGGCCCAGAGCAGCCGGTCCGGCGCGGGCCACATCAGCGGGTCGCTGGCCCCCTCGACGGCGATACAGGCGCGCGCCACGTCCGCACAGTCGTCCACCCCCGCAACCCGCGCCAACCCCACAAGCGCCGCCGTGGACATGCCCGCGCCGCCGCCGGGCGGCAGGTCGGGGGCAATGGAAAACTGCCCGGTCGCCGCCGCGCCGATTTCGGACAACAGGCGCGCCGCCTGCGCCTGATTGATAAGCGCGGGCGCGCCCGCCAAGTGCAGGGGACCGTCGCCGATCCGCGTGACCCGCACCCCGCGCACCGGGCACACCAGCGTCACCAGCACCACCGGCCCGCCGGGGCCAAGACACCCCTGTAGCCACTCTCCGAAATGTCCCGCGACAAACCTCATGCGGTTACAGCGGACGCCAGTTCACGGCGATCACCGATAACCCGCCATCAAAGACCCGCAGCCGCGTCACGGACCACGGCGCGATCTCAAAGGACAGCGCGGCAGGCACCGTCCCCAGTGCCAGCGCCAGCGCCGCGCGGGCGGTCCCGGCATGGGCCACAATGGCCAGTGGCCCCGCCTCTTGCGCGCACCCTGCCAAAGCCATCAGCGCCGGGCGCTTCCGGGCCACCATGTCGGCAAAACTCTCTCCGCCCGGCGGGCGGTGGTCGGCCAGTTCCTGCGGCGACAAGCGGCCAAGGTCGGGCAATTCGCCAAACGACATCCCGTCATGGTCCCCGAAATCCTGCTCCCAGAGCCGCGCATCGCTCTGCACCTCTGCGCCGGGCCACAGCGCCGCCGCCGTTTGCTGGCACCGCAAGGCGGGGCTGGCCACCCGCAGCGGAACCCCGGCCACAAGCGCCTTTAACGGTCGCCAGATCGCGGGATCGCCCAGATCCGCCGGGACATCCGTACGCCCGCACAAACGCCCGCCATGTTGGGCGGGCGCGTGTCGAATCAGCATCAGTTCTGCGGCGTCAGGCGGCGTCATTTCGGGGCTTTTCAACCAGATCGGAACATGCTTTGTCACGACCGCATGGGAAAGTCGATCCTCATCACCGGCGGCGCGCGCTCTGGCAAAAGCACACTGGCCGAACGCATGACGCTTCGGCTGGGTCAGCCCGCGGTCTACATCGCGACCGCGCAGGCCCACGACGCTGAAATGGCCAATCGCATTGCCCAGCACCAATCCCGCCGCGACGCCGGCTGGCGCACGATCGAGGCCCCGCACGACCTGATCGGCGCGCTGCGCGACAGTGACGGCACCGCGCCGCGGCTGGTCGATTGCCTGACGCTCTGGCTGACCAACCTGATGCTGGCCGATGAGGACTGGCAAGCGGCGACACAGGCTCTGGCGGCGGAACTGGCGCACCTGTCCGCGCCGGTCGTCTTTGTCACCAATGAGGTCGGCGCCGGGATCGTCCCCGAAAACGCCCTTGCCCGCGCCTTTCGCGATGCGGCAGGGCTGGTCAATCAACAAATCGCCGACGCCTGCGACGAACTCTGGTTCTGCGTCGCGGGCCATCCGCTAAAGGTCAAACCTGCATGAGCACACTTTCCCTGTCGTCGCTGGACGCGGTCCCCTCTCTCGATCTGCCCGCCTTTGACGAGGCTGCGGCCAAGGCCGCCACGGACCGTCAGATGCAACTGACCAAGCCGCCGGGATCGCTGGGTCGGCTGGAGGATCTTGCCGCCTTCATGGCGGGCTGGCGCGGCACCGACCGGCCCCGGATCGAGCGGGCGCAGGCGCTGGTCTTTGCGGGCAATCACGGGGTCTGCGCGCAGGGCGTGAACCCCTTTCCGCAGGAGGTGACGGCGCAGATGGTGGCGAATTTCGCCGCCGGAGGCGCGGCCATCAACCAGTTGTGCAAATCCACCGGGGCCGATCTGGACGTGATCGCGCTGGACCTTGACCGCCCCACGCGGGACTTTACCACCGCGCCGGCGATGGACGAAGACGACTGCCTTGACGCGATGCAGCGCGGCGCGGCAGCGGTGAACCCGGATGCGGACATCCTGTTGCTGGGTGAGATGGGGATCGGCAACTCGACCGTGGCCGCAGCACTTGCCTTTGCCGCCTATGGCGGTACGGCGCAGGACTGGGTCGGACCCGGCACCGGGTCGGACGCCGACGGCATGAGCCTCAAGGCCCGCGTGATCACCGCCGCCGTCGCGGCGCATGGCGCGCTTTCGCCGATGATGCGCCTTGCGGCCCTTGGCGGGCGCGAACAGGCGGCGCTCTGCGGCGCGGTGCTGGCGGCGCGGATGGCGCGGATTCCCGTTCTGCTCGACGGGTTCATCTGCACCGCCGCCGTCACGCCGCTGCATGCCGCAAACCCCGACCTGTTGGCGCATTGCCTGATCGCCCACCAAAGCCGCGAGCCGGGCCACAGGCGGCTGGCCGAGGCGATGGGCAAGGCCCCGCTGCTGGACCTCGGGATGGCGCTTGGCGAAGGGTCCGGCGCGGCGCTGGCCCTGCCGATCCTCAAAGGCGCGCTAGCCTGCCACAACGGCATGGCCACCTTTGCCGAAGCGGGCATCTCGGGCGCATGACCCCGCGCCGCCGCCTTGATGAGTTGCGGCTGGCGGCGATGATGCTGACACGTGTGCCGATGGGACGGTTGGCCGATCCGGCACCGACCCTGACACAGGCCCGGTGGGCCTTCCCCTTGGTGGGCCTGCCGTTGGGGCTGGTGGCCTGGGCCGTGTTTGCCGGAACGATGGCGCTGGGAGTGCCCGCGCTGACCTGTGCCCTTGCGGCGCTGGCCGTGCTGGCGGCGCTGACCGGCGGGTTGCACCACGACGGGTTCGCCGATTTCGCCGACGGCATGGGCGGGCGTGACCGGGCGCACCGGCTAGAGATCATGCGCGACAGCCGCGTCGGCAGCTATGGCGTGGTCGCGTTGATCTTTGCCGTGGGCCTGTCGGCCTCGGCCCTCGGCGGCCTGCCCGCCTCGGCCTGGGCCGGGTTTGTGCTGGTCAGTGTGGCCAGCCGGTTTGCCATGCTGATCCTGCTCGACACCCTGCCCCCGGCGCGGGACGACGGGTTGGGCCGGATGGCGGCAGAGGCGCGTGGCGCATTGCCGTGGGGCCACTGGCTGCCCGGTCTGGTCCTGACCGCGATGGCCGCGTTGCTGTGCGGCCCCGCCGTATTTGTCGTTCTGGCCGCGATGGCGCTGGTGACAGCTGTGGTGGCGCGGCAGGCGCTGCGCACGCTAGGCGGTCAGACAGGCGATGTGCTGGGGGCGGTGCAACTGGCCACTGAAACGGTTGGCTGGATGGCCCTCGCAGCCGCGCTCTAAAGACAGCCAACCTCATTGCATATGCAACGAGGACAAGGCTAGTCTGTCGGAACCGCGCAACATGGACCGCCGAGATGACCGCATCTTCCGACCCGCCCCCTTTCGACCTCGGGAGCTTTACGCCCTATCGCCTTGCCGTCGCCGCGGACAAGACCTCGGAGGCATTGGCGCGGCGATACCGCGAACAGTTCGGCATCTCGATCCCGGAGTGGCGGGTTCTGGTGCATCTGGGCCAGCCGATTGACGGAGCGGCAACAGTCTCTGTCCGCGACATCGAGGAACGTGTCGCCATGGAGAAATCCAAGGTCAGCCGCGCGGCGTCCCGGCTGGAAGCGTCAGGTTTTATCGAAAAGACGGTGGATGCGGGAGACCGGCGGCTGGTGCGGCTGGCGCTGACCGACAAGGGCCGCGCGCTGATGGCCGACCTGATGCCGCTGGCGACGGCCTATCAGCAGCGGATCGAAACCCAACTGGGAGAGGCTTTTGCCGGGCTGGAGGCCGGGCTGGACGCGATCCTCGACGCGGAATAGCGCCGCTTACACCGCCCGCAAGCGCGCGGCGGCCACCGCGCTGATGGCCACCATGATCGAGGCCGTCGCCAGACAGAGCGGCAGACCGCCGACCTGATAGCTGAGGCCAGACAACAGCGTGCCCAACAAGCGCCCGGTGGCATTCGCCATGTAGTAAAAGCCCACGTCCATCGTCACCCGCGCGCCCTTGGAAAAGGCAAGGATCAGGTAGCTGTGCAGCGCGCTGTTCACGGCAAAGAGCGCGCCAAAGACCAGCAGCCCGACGATGATCGTCGCGGTCAGCCATGGCGCGGGCGCGCCCGCCCACCAGACCAGCGCCGCCAGCCCTGCGGGCACCACGGTCAGCGACAAAGCCCAGTGGCGCGCGGCACCTACGACCTCGGAGGCCGGACGGGTCGCGGCGCGCAGCGCCTTGGGTGCATAGGCCTGCACCGCGCCATACAGGATCGTCCAGACCGCCATAAAGCTGCCGATGGTGAAGAATGCCAAGCGGTTGCCCGCCTCTGATCCGTCCGACAGCACCGCGTAGAAATAGACCGGGATGCCGACCACGAACCACACATCCCGCGCCCCGAACAGGAACACCCGCGCGGCGGATAGCCAATTGACGTTGCGGTCCGTGGAAAACACCTCGGTGAATTTCGCGCCCTTGTTGCCCGCAGGCAGGCCCGAGGGCATCCGCAGGCTGACCGCCAGCAGGACCGCGCCCAGCAGTGCCGCCATGCCCAAGACCGCCGGGACAAAGCCGAAGACCGCCAGCATCGCCGCGCCAGCCAAGAACCCCAACCCCTTGATCGCGTTCTTGGACCCGGTCAGCAGCGCGACCCATTTGAACAGCCCGCCCTGCCCGCTGGGGGCCAGCAGCTTGACCGCCGATTTGGCCGACATCTTGGACAGGTCCTTGGCCACGCCCGACACGCCCTGCACCGCCATGACAAAGATCACCGAAGCGCTCAGCCCCCACCCCGGATCAAGCTGCGCCAAGGCCAGCAGCGCGCCGACCTGCAAGGCAAGCCCCGCATACAGCGTCGAGGTCAGGCCAAATCGCGCCGCGATCCACCCCGCCGACAGGTTGGTGACGATGCCCGCGAACTCATACAGCAGGAACAGGTAGGCCAGTTGGACCGGCGAAAAGCCCAAGCTGTGAAAATGCAGCAGCACCAGCATCCGCAGCGCCCCATCGGTGAGCATGAAGGCCCAATAGGCGGCGGTTACGGCCATATAGGCGGCAAGGCCTTCGGATCGGTCAGAAGCATGGACGGTCATTTTGTGCCTTCGGGCGCTGTGTTGGCAAAAACCCCGCCCCGGCCTCCGCGCCGGGGCCTCGACGGGTGAGGTCCCGGCACGAGGTCCCGGCCCGGGGGCCGGGACGGGTCATCGGTGCAAAGAGGCCGCCACCATATGGGCCACGTCCAACAGACGGTGGGCATAGCCCCATTCGTTGTCATACCAGGCGTAGATCTTCACCTGCGTGCCGTTCACCACCATGGTCGAGGGCGCATCCACAATCGCGGACCGCGGATCGTTGGTGTAATCGGTCGACACCAAGGGGCGTTCCTCATAGCCAAGGATGCCCTTCAACGGCCCCTCTGCGGCGGCCTTGAACAGCGCGTTGACCTCTTCGGCGGTTGTCTCCCGCTCCACCTCGAACACGCAGTCGGTCAGCGAGGCGTTCAGCAGCGGCACCCGCACCGCATGGCCGTTCAACCGCCCCTTCAGCTCGGGGTAGATCAACGTGATCGCCGTGGCCGACCCGGTGGTGGTGGGGATCAGGGAGTTCAACGCCGACCGCGCGCGGCGCAGGTCCTTGGCGGGCCGGTCCACGATGGTCTGGGTGTTGGTCACGTCATGGATCGTGGTGATCGAGCCGTGCTTGATCCGCAGGGCGTCGTGGATCACCTTGACCACCGGGGCAAGGCAGTTGGTAGTGCAAGAGGCCGCCGTGACGATGTCATGTGCGTGGGCCTCATAGATGCCGTCGTTCACCCCCATGACGATATTCGCCGCCCCGCCATCCTTGACCGGGGCCGAAACCACCACCTTTTTCACGCCGCGCTGAAAGTAGGGCGCGATGCGGTCGGCGGTCTTGTAGTGGCCGGTGCAGTCCACAACCACATCGACGCCGTCCAGCGGCAGATCGTCAAGGCTGCGCGTCGTATAGACCGGGATGCGCGTGCCGTTGATGGAAATGCTGTCCTCATCGGCGCTGAACTCCGCACCCCAACGGCCATGCACCGTGTCAAACTCCAGCAGATGCGCGTGCATCGCCGCATCCCCCACCGCGTCGTTGACAAAGGCGATGCTGTCGCCCGCCTCCAGCATGGGTTTGACGATCAGTTTCCCGATGCGGCCCAGCCCGTTGATGGCATAGGTGGTCATGTGAAATCCTCTGCCTTGGCGATGTCGTCGATCCGCGCTTGCAGGCTTGCGCGGTCCAGCGTGTCCACCGGCAGCGCCGCAAATGACAGGATCCGATTGCGCAGCGCGCCGTAGACCTGCTGAAAGGCCAGCAGCCTTTCGGCCTCGGTGCCGGTTGCCTTGACCGGGTCCGGCTGGCCCCAGTGTCCGGTCATCGGTTGACCGGGCCACGGCGGGCATTCCTCATTCGCGGCCCGGTCGCAGACGGTAAAGACAAAATCCAGCCCCGGCGCTCCGTCACCCTGAAATTCGGCGATGGTCTTGGACCGCAGCCCCGACACGTCATGGCCCTTGTCGGTCAGCACCTGCAAGGCCAGCGGGTTCATCGTGCTGTGGGGATGGGTGCCTGCGGAAAAGGCCAGAAACCGGTCGCCCGCCAGATCGCGCAACAGCGTTTCGGCAAAGATCGACCGGGCGGAATTGCCGGTGCAGATGAACAGGACGTTGTATTTGCGATCCGTCATGGGAGACTCCGAAAAGACGTGTGGCAGGCAGATTTCAGGGCGACCCCGGCAGCAATCCGCGCCGAGGTAAGAGATCAGTCGGCCCGCGCCGCCAACATCGGCGGTGTACAGCAGCGAGGTGCCATGGCGGGTCTGCGTTACCAGTCCCGCATTGCGAAGATGTGACAGCCCCGCAGACAGGGTAGAGGGGGCCATGTGCAGCGCGTCGGCGATCTCACCGGCCGGAACGGCATCGGGATAGCGCCGCATCAACAGCCGAAAGACATCCAGACGGCCACTGTGCGACAGGGCGGCCAGCGCGTTGAGGGATTCAGTTTTCATATTTCCGGAAATACGGAAATAGCATCGGGCAAGCAAGCCGTATTTCCGAAATCCCGGAAATAACAGTGGCGGGTCAGCGCCGAACCGACGGTCTTTGCTTGCCATCCCTTTGCCAAACCATGTTAGGAGAGCGGCCATATCGCCAAGCCCTGCTTTCCGGAGGATTCCCTTGTCCCGACGCGCGCCTTTTGCCCACTGGCTGAATGACACCAACGATGTGACCCAGACCTTTCTGTCGGCGGGCCAGATCCCGGATCTGGTGAACCTTGCGGGCGGGCTGCCGGATCCGACGACATGGCCGGTGGCGGAACTGACAGAGTTCGCCGGACGCGCCGTGGCCGATCACACGCAGGACGCGCTGGGGTATTCGCCCATCGACGGCTTGCCCGACCTGCGCGACCGCATTGCCGCCGACTATAGCCGGGGCGATCTGCGGCTGACGCGGGACAACGTGCTGATCACCACCGGCGGGATGCAGGGGCTGGAGCTGCTGGGAAAGGTGCTGCTGAACAGCGGCGATACGATTGCCGCCCAGTCGCCCGCCTACCTTGGGGCCATCGACGCTTGGAAACCACGTGCGCCGCAGTATCGCGCCATGGTGCTGGAACAGCACGGGTTTGATCCGCACGCCGCTTTGACCGACGCGCAATTCGCATACACGGTGCCGAATTTCTCCAACCCCTCGGGGCGGCTGGTGCCAGAGGATCAGCGCCGCGCGCTGGTTGCGGCGGCGCAGGCGACCGGCTGCTGGCTGGTCGAGGATGACCCCTACGGCCACCTGTATTACGACGCGCGCCCCCTGCCCCGGATGCTGGACCTCTCGGCCACCGGCGCGCCGGTCTATGACGGGCCGGTCATCTATCTTGGCACCTTCTCCAAGACCCTTGCACCGGGGCTGCGCGTCGGCTGGGTCATTGCCGCACCAGAGGTGATCACCGCGATGACCACCGCCAAACAGGGGTCGGACATGTTCACCAGCGGGTTGTGCCAGCGGATTGCGCTGCAAGCGCTGGAGCAGGGTCTGACGGACCGCATCCTGCCCGGCATCCTTGACCTGTACCGCGCGCGACGCGATGCGCTGTGCGCCGCGATGGCCGCAGACCTGTCGGATCTGTTCACATGGGAGGTGCCATCAGGCGGCATGTTTGTCTGGGCCGTCGCCCGCGATCCCGCGCTGAACACCGACCGGCTGATGAAAACCGGGCTGGACCACGGCGTCTGTGTCTCTCCGTCCAGCGTGTTTGACCCGCTGGGGCGCGACCGCCGCGCGATCCGGGTGAATTTCACCCTCAATGCGCCCGAGGTGCTGGCCGAAGGCGTGCGCCGCCTTGCCGCCGCGACCCGCATGGAACTGACCCGCGCCGCCTGAGATCAACCGTCACGACCACCAAGACCCCGCGCCGACGCGCGGGGTCTTGCAGGGCGGTTTAGGCCGGATCAACGGGGCCTGACTACGACGCCAGCGACGGCAGCCACAGCACGATCCCCGGAAAGGCCACCAGCAGCGCGATGGTGATCCCGTCGGCCACAAAGAACGGCGTCACCCCCCGGAACACGTCCTGCACCGACAGTTCCGGCCGCACACCCGCCACGACAAAGCAGTTCAGCCCGATGGGCGGCGTGATCAGACAGAACTCGGCCATCTTGACCACCAAGATACCGAACCAGACCGCGCACATGGGTCCCGACATGCCGAATGTCGCCTCTTCGGCGCTGACAAACAGGCCGCCGTTCAGCGCCATGACCGCCGGATAGACCACCGGCAGCGTCAACAGCAGCATCCCGATGGCATCCATGAACATGCCCAGCACCGCATAGGCCAGCAGGATACAGATCAGGATCAGCATCGGCGAATAGGGCAGCGCGGTGATCCAGTCGGAAAACGCCGAAGGCAGATCGGCAAAGCCCAGAAAGCGCACGTAGATCAGCACCCCCCAGATGATGGTGAAGATCATGATCGACAGCTTTGCCGTCTCGACCAGCGCGTCCTTGAGCTCGTTCAGGCGCATGCCCCGCCAAAGCGCCATCAGGAAAACGATGAAGGCCCCGATGGCCCCGCCCTCTGTCGGGGTGCCCCAGCTGTCGCCGCCAAACGGGTTGTAGACAAAGAAGATGATGATCACGACCACCGCCACGATGGGTAGCGCGGGCGGCAGGCTTTCAAACCTTTGCCGCCATGTGAACCCGCCCACCGGCGGGCCGAACCCTTTGATCGTCAGCGCCAGCCCGATGATCAGGATCGCGTAGATCAGCGCCGAAAAGACGCCGGGAATGAACCCCGCCAGCAACAGCTTGCCCACGTCCTGTTCGACGATGATCGCATAGATCACAAGGATCGCCGAAGGCGGGATCAGGGAAGCCAGCGTGCCGCCCGCCGCCACAACGCCCGCCGCGAACCGCTTGTCATAGCCGACCTTCAGCATCTCGGGGATGGCGATGCGGGCAAAGACCGCCGCCGTCGCCACCGATGCGCCGGACACGGCGGCAAAGCCTGCGGTGGCAAAGACCGTCGACACCGCCAGCCCGCCGGGCACCCATGCGATCCAGCGTTTCGCCGCCTCGAACAGCGCCCGCGTCAGCCCGGCGTAATAGGCCAGATAGCCGATCAGGATAAAGGTCGGGATCAGCGACAGCGCCTGCGACGACACCTTGCCATGCGGCACCTGCCCCGCCGTCTTGACCGCCACCGTCAGCGCCCAGCCGAAATCGGCCGGATCATAGCCCTTTTTCGACCAGAAGATCCAGATCAGCCCGACCAGACCGGAAAAGGCAGCGGCAAAGGCCACCCGCATTCCAAGGACGACCATGACCAACAGGCCGCCGGTCACCCAGAGACCGATTTCAATGGATGTCATGTGTCGTGCCCCTGTACCTGATCGGCCTCGGCCAGTGCCTGTTCCGCCGCCGACATGACCAGCGGCACCGCCACCGGTTCCCGCAGACCAAAGATGATGGCGCGGCCATAGCCCCACAATTGCAGCACCAGCCGCAGGCAGATCACCGAAAACGCCACCGGCACCACCAGTTTCGCGGGCCAGATCGGCAAGCCGATGTCGATAGAGCTGTCGCGGCTCCAGTTCGGCTTGGAAAAGTCAAAGCTGCGGTCGAAATGCGCCCATGTGCCCCAGACCAACAGCACCATCAGCAGCAGGACAAGGAACGTCGTGATGAACTCTGCCGCCCAGAGCGCGCGCCCCTTGAGCGCGCCGACGACAATGTCCATGCGGATGTGCCCGCCCGCGCGCTGGACATAGGAAATGCCGAAAATGGCGATGAAGGGCATCGCCGCCTCGATCCAGTCGACATAGCCGCGCAGCGGTTCGTTGAACAGATTGCGCCCGGTGACGGACACCACCGCCAGGCACATCAGCGCAAAGGCCCCAAGGCCAGAAACAAGGGCCATGCCCCACTCGATCCGCGCCAAACCCCGGTCGAGCCGGGAAAGCGGGCTGCCATCCTCAAGGATAGAGGCATGTCCGGCCATCGTTTTTCTCCGGTCTTGTAATTGCAGTAACCCCGCCCCGGCCCTGCGCCGGGGCCTCGCGCCCTGTCAGACAAGAGGCCCCGGCACAGGGCCGGGGCGGGGTCGCGGTGCCTCAGTTGGCAGCGCGCGCCTTGTCCAGCGTCGAGAAGACGAGGTCATAAAGCTCTTGCGCCGGAAGGCCCTGCGCGCTCATGTCCGCCAGCCATGCGTCGTGGATCGGCTTGCCGGCCACGTCGCGGAACTTGGCCAGTTCCTCGTCGGAGATCATGACCTTTTCAACACCCTTCTCGGCCAGCACCTCATCCCAGCGCTTCAGCAACTCGCCGTAGTTTTCGAGGTAATAGGCAATCGCCTCGTCCACCGACTCGTCCAGTGCCGCGCGCTGGTCATCCGGCAGCGCCTCATAGGCGTCGATATTGACCACAACCGGGCAGTTCACGGTGCCGGGGTTCAGGTTCGCCGTCCACCAGTCCGCCTGATTGATGGTGCCAAAGGACAGATGCGCGTGCTGCGCAAAGGCCACGGTGTCGACAACCCCCGACTGCATCGCCTGATAGGCCTCGGACGAGGTCACAGAGGTCGGCACGCCGCCCACCGCGGTAAACGCCTTGCCCAGACCGCCGGTGGCGCGCACGCGCATGCCGTCGAATTCGGCCAGTTCGTCGCGCGGATCGCCGGTGCCCACCAGATTGTACTGCGGCATCGGTGAGGTCATCAGCATGCGCGCGTTCCACTGCGCCATTTCATCGGCCACCGCCGGATGGGCATAGACCGCATGGCTGACGGCCACTTCCTCGGCCAGCGTGTTCACGCCCAGAAACGGCAGTTCCAGCACGGTGATCGCGCGGTTTTTGTCCGCGTGGTAGCCCGCACAGAACTGCGCCATCTCGAAGGCGCCGATGGAAATGCCGTCGAGGTTCTCGGTGTTCTTGGACAGACCGCCATAAGAGATGTTCATGGTGAATTCGCCGCCGGTCTTTTCCGACACCAGATCGGCGATCTTGTGGATGTGCTCTGTAAAGGCGCGGCGCGACCCCCAGACCGACACGTTCCATTCGGTGGCGGCAGCCTCGGTCACAAACGTCGCGGCCACGGCGCTCAACAGCAGTTTTGCAGTAATGCTGGACATATCATCCTCCCCTATGTCTCACAGCGGTATGTTCCGCCTCGCAGCGGAGGTTAGCCGAAAGCCCCGGCACTTCAAGGCTTTTGCCGCAGGCAGGAGATTCGCGACGGGCGAGCGCTAACAGTTCGTATACAGCCGTATACCGCATCGTTTTGTCACACCTCCCCCCTGCGCGGCCCCACCCCACGCACCGCCGGACAAGCCCCGAAAACGCCCCTGCGACGAGGTGTCATTGCCCCGTTGTAAACAAAGGGTTTAGCGGCACTTGGGCAAATTAGTTTACGATTTGCAGGCCGTCGGTGAAAATAATTTACAGCTAAATCATTATTTTTGAACAGGTTATTTCATTCTTTTCCACTTTGAGTATTCTCCGGCTTGTACGCGGTGACGCAACGGAACGGCGCGCCATCGGATCACTTCGGAGAGGGAGCTCCTGTCATGACCGACCAAACCAAACCTGTACCCGGCCACCCCGTTTACCCGCCCTCCGCGGACCTCTCGGCCAAGGCCCACGTCGACGCGGCGCGCTATGATGCGATGTATGCGGCCTCGATCAGCGACCCCGAGGGGTTCTGGGCCGAGCAGGCGCAGCGGCTGGACTGGATGAAGGCCCCGACCGAGATCCGGAACGCCGATT
>NZ_JBLXFB010000015.1:0-120678 GCF_048262615.1 Antarctobacter sp. | reverse complement strand
AGATGATGGCCTCTCCCGATGCCCGCCTCGCCAAGCTGACCGGCTTCTCCGAAAAGGCCGTGCGCCCCCGCCGCCACGCGCAGGGCAACGCCAACCCCTATCAGCCCGCCCCCTACGGCATCTATCCCACGGGCGACGGCTGGATGGCGCTGGCCATGTGCCCGCTGGCAAAGCTGGGCGATCTGCTGGACGCCCCGCAAATTGCCGCCTTTGCGCAGGCTGATGCCTTCACCCGGCTGGATGAGATCAAGGCAGTCGTGGGCGAGGTTCTGAAAACCCGCCCCCGGCAGCATTGGTTGGAGATCCTCGGCGCGGCGGGTGTCTGGTGCGCCCCGGTTCTGGATTGGCCTGAATTCGCCGCAAGCGAGGGCTTTGCCGCGCTCGATCCCCTGCAAGAGATCCGAACCGCCAGCGGCGCCAGTGCCCGCACCACGCGCTGTCCCATCCGCATCGACGGTCAGACCCTGCGCAACCCGGCCGGGGCCCCTGCCCTTGGCGCCGATACTGCCGCGATCCTGACGCCATGACCGCGCCGCTTGCGGGCATCACGGTCATCGACTTCAGCCAGTTCCTCTCTGGCCCCTACGCCGCGCTGCGCCTCTTGGACATGGGCGCGCGGGTCATCAAGGTCGAAAACCCGGATGGCGGCGATCTCTGCCGCCGACACTATGTGTCCGACACAAGGATCAAGGGCGACTCCACGCTGTTTCACGCCATCAACCGGGGCAAGGAAAGCATCGTCCTAGACCTGAAAACCCCGCAGGGACTGGCCGCCGCGCGCCGGTTGATTGCCCAAGCGGACGTGATGATCCAGAACTTTCGCCCCGGCGTGATCGACCGGCTTGGCCTGTCCTACGATCAGGTCCGCGCGATCAATCCGCAGATCGTTTACGGCTCCATTTCCGGTTACGGCGAAAGCGGCGATTGGGCCGTCCTGCCCGGTCAGGATCTGCTGGCGCAGGCGCGCACCGGATTGATGTGGCTCAGCGGGAATGCAGGTGACGGCCCGGTGCCCGTGGGCCTGCCCATCGCCGATATCTCTGCCGGGGCCTGCCTGACGCAGGGCCTGCTGGCCGCACTTTTTCGCCGGGAACGCACCGGCCTTGGCGGCCATGTCCAGACCTCGCTGCTGGAGGCGCTGATGGACATGCAGTTCGAGTTTCTCAGCACATGGCTGTCCAAGGGGGAAACCCCGCCGGAGCGCATGGAACAGGGATCCGCCCACGGCTACCTAGGCGCGCCTTACGGCGTCTATGCCTGTGCGTCGGGGCATCTTGCGCTGGCCATGACACCGCTGGACCGGCTGGGCGCGGCGTTGGATCTGGACCTGAGCGGCGACCCGTTCAAGGACCGCGAGACCCTGTGCAGGCGCATTGCGCAGCGGCTGACGGACAAGCCCGCCACCGCATGGGAGGCCGACCTGGGCGCGCAGGGGATCTGGTGCGCGCGGGTGCTGACATGGGACGAGATGCGCCGTGATGGCACTGAGATGGTGCGCCAGATGCTGCCTCCGGCCTTGCCGATCCGGATGGACGGCCAGCGCCCGCCCCCTGCCCCGTCCGGCCCGGAACTGAACCAGCACGCCGCAGCCTTGCGGGCCGAGTTTTCGCTGGATTGAAGTGCCGGGGAACCCACCGGTTCAGACTGTGACACCGCCTCAGGCGTCACCCGGCTTGTGCGCAGCGGCCTCGACCATCGCCGCTCCGATTTGCTGGTGCCCCTGATCAATAAGGATTTCACCAGCGTTTCGAATGTCATTCGGCACCTTGTTCTGGCTCAGCTTGACCTTGCCAACCAAGCGATCAATCACGATCTCCAGTCCAACCACGGCCTTGACCATGGTGTCGATATAGTCCTTCGGGGCATCGCCCATCTTCCACGGAACCGGTTGGCCACTTTCATGCGTGCGCGTCAGCCGGGCGACATTGCGCCTGACAAACCCCTCATCGTCCCGCACCGAGATCCGGCCATGGGCATGTGCCACGCGGTAGTTCCATGTCGGCACCTGCTTGTGATGCTCGCGTTTGCTTGGGTACCAGTTCGGCGAAACATAGGCATCAGCGGAGCGGAATACGACAAGCACCCCGTCCCCGGTTGCGATGTCCTGCCAGACCGGATTGCTGCGCGCGACGTGGCATCGAAGGGTGCCGTTCTCTCCTGCCGTTCTGTCCAGATCGAAGGGGATGTGATTTGCGTCGAGCCCACTCTGTCCGTGGGTGATCAGCACGCCAAGGGCGTTGCTTGCGATCAGATCATGGAGAACGTCCAGGTCTGGTTCGGCGAAATGCGGCGGAACATACATGCTGTTTCCCTGTGGTTGATATGAGGCCGTGGGGCCGTGGCGGTCGGGCCGCAGGTCATGCGTTTCAATAGACATTCCTGTCGGATTCCAGCACAGCCATCGAAAATTCGACCGGGGCGTCCCCTGCGCAGGTGTAGCTGTGCCTCCGGTCGGTCACCAGCCTGACCGCTTCGCCAGCATTGAGGGTGACAGACGTATCGCCGACCGTCACGCCAAGGCGCCCGCTGATGACGGAAATGAGTTCGCGCGTGCCAGGACTGTGCGCGTCGGCATCGTAGGTCTCACCCGGCATGAGGGTCCAGGACCAAAGCTCGAACATCGTCGCCCCGGTCAGCGCGGCAGTCAACTCTGCCTTGCTGCCCGCAGGCGAAGACCAGAGCGTTACCGGCGTGGTCCGTTCAATCGGAAGATCCGACGTTTCTGCGCTTCGGTCGGCCAGCAGATCCGTGACAGACAGCGACAGGGCCGCCGCAAGACGACACAGCACGCCGATGCTTGGATTGGCCTTGCCCTGCTCCAGTGCCACAACCGTACCCTTGGAAATTCCGGCCCGTTGCGCCAGCGCATCGAGGCTGAGCTGACGCCCCCCCCTGAGCAGGCGGATACGCTTGGCGAGGGCATCGCCCAGTTCACGTTCGGTATCTTCTACGGCGATTGTATCGGTCATTATATTGACTACCCTGCGGAGATCCCTTACGGTCAATATAATGACCGCCCCATCAAGGCAACCGAAAATGGCGGCTTCAGCCACCCAAGGACCGCATGCATATCGAGACCAAAGCCAATCGCGTCAGCCGCAACACCGATCCCGAGACCGGGGCGGTCTCGACGCCTTTGCCTATCGGCACGACCTTTGAACGAACCACCGGTGGAGGTTTCCCGACCGGGTGCGACAACACGCACGACGCCCACCCGACAGGCAGCGGCTTGAACCAGTTTAACCTATCAAACGTCCGGACCTTTCCCATGCACGTCATCCCCCACATCACCTCGGATATCTGGGTGCAGCGCCCGGACTTTCACTTGCTCAGCATCACCCTGCGCCACGCGCAGGTGCAGACCGAAACCAGCACCGCGCTGTCGGAACTGCTGGCAGAGGCCGAAGCCTCTGCCCGGCAGGACGACGCTCTGCGGGACGCTCATCTCGCCGCATGGGGCGAAGCCTACCGTGGGTTCGGAGCCAAGCCGAACCGCACACCGTGTTCTGCGGCCGCCCTGCTCAAGCGTACCCGCAAAGACGGCACCCTGCCCCGGATCTCACCACTGGTGGACGCCTACAACGCCGTCAGCGTGCTCTACGGGGTGCCCGTCGGCGGCGAAGATCTGGATCGATACGCGGGCCGTCCCCGCCTGATCGTCGCCAAGGGCGATGAACCCTTTGACACCAATCAGAACGGCGCGCCCGTTGTCGATCACCCCGATCCGGGTGAAATCGCGTGGTGCGACGAAAGGGGTGTGACCTGCCGTCGCTGGAACTGGCGGCAGGGCCACCGGACCATGATCACCGCGGAGTCGCGTGCGCTCTGGCTTGTTCTCGAGGCGCTCGCGCCCATGACGCCGACGCGCTTGCAAGAGGCCGGATCGCGGCTGGAAGATGTGATTTCCAGCCTGTGTCCGACCGTCGAGATCGCCACGAGCCATCTCGACCAGATGACCGCGAACCTGTCAGCCTGAAACCCGGTGCGCCAATGTATTGCCCAGCAAAATCCTCTGAGACCGACCACAACACCCTTGTCGGCATGATGCGCAGGATCGGCGTCGCGACCTTGGTCACACCAACGCCCGAAGGCATTCATGCGACGCAGGTGCCGGTTCTGATGCGCGAGGTCGAAGAGGGCCGCCTGATCCTCGCGGCCCATGTGGCCCGCGCCAATCCGCATTGGCGCGCCGCCAGAGAGGCGCCGAGCATCGCCATCTTCCAGGGACCGCACGCCTACATGTCGCCGGCGTGGTATCCGACCAAGCAGGAAACCGGCAAGGTCGTGCCAACCTGGCTTTATGTCTCGATCCATGCCCATGGACGGCTGAAGGCCGTTCAGGACGACGTCTGGCTGAGACAGCAGGTCGGGGACTTGGTCGATGTTCACGAGGCCGGTCGCGAGCAACCGTGGCAGGTCTCTGACGCCCCGGAGAGCTACATCACAGGCATGGCGCGGGGCATTGTCGGGCTCGAGTTCGCCGTGGACCGATTGGAAGGTGTCTGGAAGCTGAACGAGGAAGAGAACGACGCCGATCTCCGAGGAACCTTGCGCGGGCTGGAGGCCGGAGCCCCCGCCGCGCAGGAGCTTGCCAAGGAGCTTCTGGGCAGGACGCGACACTGAGATCGGGGGGAATTCCCCCGATCTTGCGGGGATGCGGACCTAGAATGTTCTCGGCAAGATGGCTGACGATATCATGGACCGCCTCGGCCACGACGATCGGCCGATCCGTGTGAGCCACCAGACGGGCGACGTCAAGTGATCAGCCGTGACGGTCAATTCGAACGACTGGCATAGCGCCCACCCAGTCAGCTCAAGACGCAGGCCGCCCTACGCAGGACGGTCCCGAGGCCGGATTTTCCCGCCGGACCAATCCCTCCGCCAGCGCCCGGAGAGCGTGCATGGCCGCGCAGAAACTGGTGATTTGAAAGCTGACCTGAGTATTTTCGCGCACCTATGGCAGTATGACCTTGCCTTCCCGGTTGAACGCAAGATCCGAGTGGCCGTCCTGTTCCGCAGCATTGTTTGCAGCGCCACCGGCGTCATGAACTCGCTGATGAATGGTCTCGTCGCCCGACGGCGCGCACGGACTGACCGCTCGCAGCGCGTTGCCCGGCAGAAAACCCGGCCAGGTTTCGATATCCTGACAAAGCCGTTGCAAGACGTCCGGTTGTGCATCGCTCTGATCCTGCAACGCTCGACATTCTTGCTGTCATCGTTTCGCGGATCATGGAGCCAAACGGAGGCCACACCCCGGATGGATATAAATTAATTCATTTAGATTGACATTGGCCTGTCGAGACGTATCGTGAATTCTTGCGGAAACGCGACTCGAACGCGCTGCTGCGCCTCGAGAGCGACCCGGTCGCCCATCGCACGCGGTGCGTACATCGCCTGTGTTTCACAATCGTGGGGCCGGAAAAACAGGGAGGATATCATGAAGTTCAAGACGCTCATTCTGCTGGCCGGAGGGCTGCTGGCCCCAGCCATCGCCGCGGCGCAGTCGGACTACCCGACCCGGACCGTAACGATGATCATTCCGTTTTCGGCGGGCGGGTCCAACGACACAATCGGGCGTTATCTTTCCGAGCGGCTGGCTTCGGAATGGGACCAGACCGTCGTGGCCGAGAACCGGCCCGGAGCAGGTGCCGCCGTGGGCGCGAACTACGTCGTTCAGTCCGACCCTGACGGCTACACCTTGATGTTCGTATCCGGCACCCTGACCACGACCGGAGCGACCCGGAAAAATCTGCCGTTCGATCCGATCGAGGATTTGCAGCCTGTGGGAATTGGCGCAATCGGCAAGATGATCATCGTGACGGGCAACCGTCTGCCATTGCCAAGCCTCCAGGCCGTGGCCGACACCGCCAAGCAAGAGACCGTGTTCTACGGGACGACGGGGATCGGTAGCCTGACCCAGTTCGCGGCCGAAAACTTTGCAAACGTCGCGGATATCCAGATGGAACCCGTGCACTATGGCGGCGGAACCGATGCCCTGCTGGATCTGGCGGGCGGACGGCTGGACATCTACACCGGCTCTGTAACGCAGGTCCTGTCGCAGATCGAAGCGGGCAATGCGACGCCGGTCGCCGTGTCCAGCAAGACCCGCGCCAGCGTGCTGCCAAATGTTCCGACAATCGGCGAGGCCGGTTTTCCGGGGGGCGAAACGGATGTCTGGTGGGGCGTCTTCGCGCCGGCGGGCACGCCGGATGACATCGTCCAGAAGATCAATAGTGACATCAACAAGGTCATGAACTCTGCCGACGGTGCCGCCTTTCTTGAGAAACTGGGTGCCGAGCCCGCCAAGATGTCCGTGGAAGAATTCACCTCGCACGTCCATGCCGAACTTGAGAAATGGACCGAGATCGCGGGCCGTCTGGGGCTGAGCGTCGAATAGGCGCACAAGACCGGGAGCGGACGTTCGCCTGAGCGCCGCTCCCTGCTTCGACAGAGATCCGTGTGACCGCCGCCCGGCAGCGGCAGACCAAAAGCCAAGGGGGGCGTTTGCATGAACAATCGGAACTACCAGGATATCCTTGGCGGGCTGATGCTGATCGCCATCGGCGGCTTTGCCCTGATCTATTCGGTGAGCACCCTGAAGCTGGGCAGTTTCCGGCGGATGGACGCCGGCATGTTTCCCACACTGGTCGGCGGGTTTATCGTGGTGATCGGCATCGCCCTTCTGGTGCCCGCCCTGACGCGGCCGCGGGACGTGTCGCTTCGCATCCATCCCCGGCCTCTGATCTGCGTCTTGCTGTCGATTCTGGCCTTTGCCCTGCTTCTGCGCCCGTTCGGGCTGATCCCGGCCATTGTGGTGCTGACATGGATCGCCAGTCTGGCGGACGGCAAACTTGGGCCGCGCGGCTTTGTCGTTCTGCCGCTGTCCCTCGTCGTGATCTGCATCGCAATCTTCATTCTGGGTTTCGGTGTCCGGATCGACCTCCTTTCCTGGCCCTGGTGATTTCATGCTTTCCGACCTTCTTGCAAACGTCACGCTCGGCCTGAACACCGCCCTGTCCCCCAGCAACCTGCTGTATTGCGCGATTGGGGTGTCGCTGGGCACCGTCGCCGGGATCATTCCCGGCATCGGCGCTCTGACAACCATGTCGCTGCTCTTGCCGCTGACGTTTCATCTGGACCCGACCACCGCGCTCGTGATGCTGGCGGGCATCTGGTACGGCACCACCTACGGCGGGTCGACCGCCTCGATCCTGCTGAACCTGCCGGGAACACCCTCGACCGCTGTGACCTGCATCGAAGGTTTCCCCATGGCGCAGGCGGGCCGGGCCAGCGTCGCGATGTTCATGACGACCATCGCGTCATTTGTCGGCGCGACCATCGGCATCATCGTGATGATGCTGTTCTCGCCCCTGATCGTAAAGTTGGCGCTGGATTTCGGGCCGGTCGAGTATTTCTCGCTGATGCTGCTCGGCCTGATTGCCGCGTCCACCATGTCGGCCGGGTCCACGCTCAAGGGCCTCGGGATGGTCGGTCTGGGTCTGCTGCTTGGCGTCGTCGGAATAGATGTCACCAGCGGGGCGGACCGTTTCACCTTCGGCGTTCTGGAACTGCTGGACGGCATCAGCTTGGTGGCGCTGGCCATGGGCATCTTCGGTGTCGCGCAGGTGATCGAGGGCGTCCGCACGGCCTCTCCCGCCAAGCTGAGCGACATAAAGCTGACCTCGATGCTGCCAGAGCGCAAGGAAATGCGGGCCGCCTGGCCGGCGATGCTGCGCGGTTCGGGCGTCGGCTCTGTGGTGGGTGCGCTGCCGGGTGTCGGGCCGACCGTCGGCGCCTACATGGCCTACGCGCTGGAAAAGAAGCTGGCCAAAGATCCCTCGCGTTTCGGCAAGGGCGCGATCGAGGGCCTGACGGCGCCGGAAAGCAGCAACAACGCCGCCGATCAGACCGCCTTTATCCCGACGATGACGCTGGGCATTCCCGGCAGCGCGTCGATGGCGATCATCCTCGGCGTCCTGATCATCCACGGCATCAGCCCCGGCCCCAGCCTTGTCATCCAGCAACCCGAACTGTTCTGGGGCCTCGTCATGAGCTTCTGGATCGGCAACGTCCTGCTTCTGATCCTGAACATTCCGCTGATCGGGCTGTTCGTGCGCATCCTTCTGATCCCCTATCACTACCTGTATCCGGCCATCCTTGCCTTCATCTGCATCGGCGCCTTCTCGCTGCACAATAACCCCTTCGACGTGCTGGTCGTTCTGGTGTTCGGAGCCTTGGGCTACATCATGCGTCTGCTTGACTTTCCGCCAGCGCCGCTGCTGCTGGGCTTTGTCCTGGGACCGATCATGGAAGAGCATTTCCGCCGGGCGCTGGTGCTGTCACAGGGCAGTTTCGACGTCTTCTTTACCCGGCCCATCAGTCTGGCCTGTTTGGTCTTTACGGCGGCGGCCATCGCCTATGGCATCTATGCCCACCTGAGGGAACGGCGGGCGCTCTCAAGGGTGTAGGGCCGCTATCGCGTCTACGACCCCGGAGGCAACGACCTGTTTCCGGGCCTGCCAAAGGTGATCCCCATCGGGGCACCCGGTCCACCTGACGACGCGCATGTAGCCAGCAGCCAGCCAAGCAGGGCAAACAGCCCGACGAATGCACCCAGATGAAGGAAGTACGGCAGGACCGAGGCATTGAAGTCCCACATCGCCAGACTGTAGCGGAACGACAGTCGCGGCCAGAGACCCAGCGCACCGCCGCTGGCCACGCCCTGCACCGCCACCGCGATCCAAAGCAGGATCGCCGCCCAACGCACGGGGCGCGATACGGGGTCAAGGGCCCCCAATCGGGACAGGTAGGCTTTGATCCTGTGGCCGTTCATCCCCAGGTGCAATCCGGCCAGCGCGATCATCCAGTAAGCGGAAAACCAGTGAACTTCCCGCAGGACATACAAAGTCGGCAGGTTCAGGGCGGAAAACAGCGTTTCGGAGACCGCAAGGCTGGTTGCCGCCAAAACCAGCGCATTCACCGCAAGCAGCAGGGTCAGGGCCGCCGACAGGACACGGCGCAGATCCCATCGCCCGCGACCCAACTGGCGCCACCATGCCCTGTTGTTCAGCACGTGCCGCAACAATACGATGATCGCAACCGTACCGGCAACCTCGTGCACGAGGTTGCCGAGCCACCAGTAGGACAGCGCAAAGCCCGTCAGCAACAGCGCCACCAGCGCCAGCATCAGGCGCGGGCCGGGTTTTTTCCAGAACCGGCTCATTCGTAGCGGCGCGCGTCGTTGTAGGTATACATGTAGCTGCGATCCTCGCGCGACATGTGGCAGGACCGGCAGCGCTGGGTATTTTCGTCGGTGTTGATCGCGCCGTCGGGCCAGTACCACTGGAACTGCCAGTCGCCGGTGCGGCCGGCTTCGTCATAGTCCTCGCCCCAGCCTGCGCCTTTTTCCATCACGAACAGACGGTAGACTTCGCCCTCGCGCCAGTCCTGAAGGATAACCTGCGTCCCATCCGGGGGCTCTTGTCCGGTCTGGATGGCGGACAGCGCCTCGGCGGAGGTGTACATGTATTCGGTCACATCGCCTCGGGTCACGGTGGTGTAGTGGACAAGGGAGTCCAGATCGGCGGGAAAGCCGACCCGGTTCGGCTCTGCCAGAACGGTCGTGGCAACAATGGCCACAAGGCAGGCGGGCAGGGTCAGTCGGGGAAGTTTCATCAGGGATCCTTTTTGATGCGTGCAGCGACAGGACCGGCTGCGGGCGGCGCGCCTTTTCAAGGCGCTGCCGCACGGGACCGATCCGTGTCAGGGTTTTGTGTGGCTCGGGCCCTGGCCGAAGGGTCAGTCGCGCCGAGGCGCTTCGACCCCGGTGCCGGCCAAAACGCCCTCGGGCAGGCGCGCCCCCTGAATCGGAATGGCGTCAATCTGGCTTTGGAGCGCGGCAAGCTCGTCGTCGGAAAAGCGGATCTCGGCGGCCCCTGCGTTTTCGGCCAAGTGATCGACCCGAGTGGTTCCGGGGATCGGCACCACGAAAGGTGCACGCGACAGCAGCCAGGCCAGGGCAATCTGTGCCGGGGTGGCCGCCTTTTCCTGCGCCCACCGGTCGACAATGTGGTACAGCGCCATATTGTGCGGCAGGTTCTCGGGGGCGAACCGCGGCACGAGTGCGCGAAAGTCACCTTCGGCAAAATGGCTGCCGGCGGTGATCTTGCCCGGCAGGTACCCCATGGCCAGCGGGCTCCAGCAGACCAGGCCGATGCCCAGTTCCTCGCAGAGCGGCAGAACGGCTTCCTCCGGCCCGCGCCAGATCATCGAATACTCATTCTGGATCGCCGACAGCGGCTGCTCCGCATGGGCGCGGCGGATGGTGTCGATGCCCGGCTCTGACAGGCCCCAGTGCAGGACCTTGCCCTCTTGCATCAACGCGCCGATGACCCCTGCGACGTCCTCGATCGGGACTTCGGGATCGACCCTGTGCTGGTAAAGCATGTCGATCCTGTCGGTTCCAAGCCGCCTCAACATCCCCTCGACCGCGCGGCGTACATGGTCCGGGCGGCTGTTGGTGCCGCCCAGCCGCTCGCCGGTCTCGGGGTCGATGTCAAAGCCGAACTTGGTCTCGATGGTGACGCGGTCGCGAATACCCGACAGGGCGTGGCCGACGATCTCTTCGGAGACCAGCGGCCCATAGACCTCGGCGGTGTCGATCAGCGTGACACCCCGGTCCACGGCGGCGCGGATCAGTTCCCGCGCCTCGCTGCGCGGCAGGACGCTGCCGTAGTAATCGGACACACGGTCGGGGTCGGGGGTGCGCACCCACTGGCATCCCAGTCCGACCGGGGCCACTTCGAGGCCGCCAAGTTTGCGGCGGGCGGCGTCCGCCAGCGGCGCCTTGGCCAAGGCGGCGGGCGCGGCAGCCAGCGCGCCGAAGGCGGCGCCAGTGCCCAGCAAGGCGCGGCGGGTCATGGCATGGGTTCGGGACGGATCGGACATGGGCGGGGTCTCCTTCTGAGGCGTGCACCCGGTAGATAGGCAGCCCGGCACCGCGGCGTTATGGACCCGATCCCGCAAAGGTCTATCGCCTCAGATCATAAATCACCGCGCGACCGTACCGTCGGTCTCGGGCCATGCCTGCTGGCGGGTGGAGGCCGTCCGCGTCTAGCCAGCCCCTGTCCCGTTTTTTGTGTCCGTGGGTGCGGCCGGGTCTTCCGTAAGAACCTCTGCAATCCTCTCCCGATCGACCTTGATCGCAACGCCGGCGCGTTCCTGCGGCAACAACATCACGGCGCGGGCGTCACGCTCGGCCCAGCCGCGGTTCAACGCCTCGTAGACATCGGCCAGCGCCATGTTGGCAAATCGCATCGGCACCCGCAGGTCCCGGCCAAGCTGGGTGGCCAGTTGCAGATCCTTCTCGATGATCGACAGCATCGCGCTGGGGGCGTCGTAATTGGCGGGCAGATATTCGTCGATCAGCCCGTCAAAGGTGCGCCGCCGTCCGATCGAGCCCTGACGGATCGCGCGCCACAAGGACAGCGGATCGGCCCCCGCCTTGACGCCGAGGGCAAAGACTTCGGCCAAGGCGGCCTGCATCGACTGGCTGGCGCAATTGTGGACAAGCTTGGTGATCAGCCCGGCGCCGATCTCGCCGATATGGGTGGGCATGTCGCCCATCGCCCGCAGCACCGGCTCGAACCGGTCGTAGGACGCCCGGTCACCGCCGACCCAGATGCCCATACGTCCGCGCTGCGCGCCCTTGGCACCGCCGCTGACCGGGGCATCGAGAACATGCGCGCCCTTCTCCAGAAAGGCGGCGTGCAGCCTGTTCAGCAGGTCGGTTGCATTGGTCGACATCTCGAAAAAGGCCGCGCCGGGGCGGATACCGTGGATCAGCCCCTGCGGGCCAAGCGCCACCTCTTCGATGACTTTCAGCGCGGGCAGGCAGGTGAACACCACGTCGCAGGCGGCAGCCAGTTCGGCGGGGGTGTCGGCCCAGGTGGCGCCGTTCGACAGGTGCTGCGCGGCCACCCCGCGGTTCAGGTCGTTGACCACCAGCGGAAAGCCTGCCTTTTGCAGGTTCAGCGCCATCGGCCCGCCCATGAGGCCCAGCCCGATATAGCCGACGGTGGGTTTGTCCGTTTCCATTGTCCCGCCCATCATTGCAGCCGGTAAGTGCGCCGCGCGGTGCCCGCGAAAAGATCGGCCTTTTCGTCGGGCGAATACCCGGCGGCGATCCGCTTGAAGACATTCCACAGCGTCACGTAATCGGTGGCGCATCGGTCGACCGGAAAGTTCGATTCGAACATGCAGCGATCCGGCCCGAAGGCGTCGATGCAGGTCTGGATGTAGGGCCCCCACGTGTCGACCAACTCGTCCTCGCCAATATCCTCGGGGCGCAGGCTGAAGCCGAAATTGGTGCGCTCGTTGGCCAGCCCGCCCAGTTTCATCAGCACGTTGGGGCGTTGTGCCAGGTCCAGCACCCGCGCCTTCCAGTTGTCGAAATTGTCGGGCGTGGCATAGCCGCGCTTGCCCACCAGCCCGCCGACGTGGTTGCACACGATCACCGTGTCGGGCAGCGCCGCCGCAAGGTCGGCAAGCTCGGGCAGTTGCGGATAGTACTGGAACGCCTCGTAGACCAGTCCGCGCGCGGTCAGCCGCGCCACGCCCTTGCGGAACGTCTGGTCCAGCATGACGCCTTCGATGGCATAGGGACGCGAGCTGGGGTTGATCTGCGGGTCGGGGTCCCAGTTGGCCGGATAGCGGATGCCGCGCAGGCGCCCGTCACTGGCATGGTCGAGCGCGTCCAGCACCTCGTCCAGCGTATCGGGGCGCATGAGGTCGGCGGTGCCGACAAAGCCCTCGCAGACGCGGGCCGGACCAAAATGCCCGGTCTCTGCCAGCCGCGCGGTGACGGACGAAAACTCGGCCTCGCCCGCCGGGCGCAGATGCGCGGGGCCGGTCTGCCGATAAAGCTGGCTGCACTCGATATAGACGGTCGAGACGATCTTGTGACCGGCGTTCAGGTCTTCGGCGAATTCCTGCAACAGGAACGGCTTGCCTCCGGCGACCCAGTGGCTCATCGGGTAGAGATGATGGTGCGGATCGATGATTTCGAGGTCGGGCTCTAGGATGCGTGTCATGACGATGGAATCCCGCAGTTACTGGATGGTCAGGCCGCTGTCGACGACAAGCGTGTGCCCGGTCGTCTTGCTGCTGTCATCGGTGGCCAGATAAAGGACAGAGCGCGCGATCTCTTCGGGTTCGATCACGCCCAGCAGGTGGCTGTCGTCCTTCAGGTCCTCGGGGCCGCGATTGCCCTGCCGCGCCAGCACCCGCTCGGACAGGGTGCGGCCGGGCGCGATGGCGTTCACCTTGATGCCATATTGCCCGTATTGCACCGCCAGGGCGCGGGTCAGCGAAGAGACCGCCCCCTTGGCCACCGCATAGGCGTTGCGGTTCTTTACGCCGATGATGGCGTTCACGGAGGTCATGTTGATGATCGAACCGCCCCCCGCCTCCATCATATGTGGGATGACCAGCCGGCAGCCCAGCCAGGTGCCGAACACGTCGACGTGCATCTTGAGCCAGAATTCATCGTTCGAAACGGTGTGGATCGGCCCGTCATTGGTGGTCGAACCACCGGCATTGTTGTGCAGGATGTCGATCTTTCCGTAGGCTTGCAGCGTCTTGTCGACCAGCGCCTTCATCGCGTCCTCGTCCGACACGTCGGTCGGGACAAAGAGCGCCTCGCCCCCGGCGGCGTGAACCGCGTCGAGGGCTGCCCGTCCGGCGTCCTCGTTCCATTCCGCGATGACCACCTTGGCACCCTCGCGGGCGAACAGTTCCACCGTCGCCCGTCCGATCCCTGCCCCGCCGCCCGTGACCAGCGCCACCTTGTCCTGCAATCTCACCATCATTCCTTTCGTCAGTCTCCCCGATGCGACCCCGGCCCTTGGCAGGGCGGGTCGCGGTTCAGTCCATCCCGTACGTGGCGGGATCGACCTTCGACAGGACCTCGTCCCAGTACAGCTGCGCCAGCGCCTCTTCGGTCATGTCGGGGGCATTGGTCAGGCCCTTCCACTTCTCGATCAGACCGTGCACGGTCTCGATCTTGGCGTCGACGTCCTGCAATCCGTATTTGTCGGTCAACTCGTCCTTCACCACCGGCATGTCGGCCTCGACGAACTCGGCCACCTTGGCCAGAAGTTCCGCGTCGGCCACAAAGATGTTCATCCCGGCTTCGCGCGCGGCAGAGGCCGAGGTTTCATCCATGGCGACGTTGTTGAAATACCCCGCCGCTGCGGCCTTGGCGCCGGCCTTCAGCGCGGCGGCGCGCTGTTCGGTCGTCAGGCCCTGCCATTTGTCGCGGTTGAAGTTGGTCAGACCCACGCCCGAAAAGACGCCGCCGGGAAAGCCGGTCAGGACGGAATTCGTCACCTCGATGTAGCGGAAATCCAGGATCGAGGCGACCGGCTGCATGGTGCATTCCACCACGCCCTTGTCCAGTGCGTCGAACACGTCGGCGCCGCCCATGGATACGGCGGTCGCGCCGACGAATTCGGCCATGCGGGTGTAATTGCCCGCGCCCGCCCGAAACCGCTTGCCCGCCATGTCCGCAAGGTTTCCCACGGGCCTATTGCAGACCAGCGCGTATTCGGTGGTCGAGGTGCCGGACACATAGACCTGGTTCTGGTTCTTGAACTGTTGCAGGCAGGTCGGGCACTTGTGAAAGATGTACTCCATTGTCGCGCCGTTCATCGCGGCACCGGGCATTGCGGCGGGCGTGCCGCTGGTGGCCAGCATCGACAGTTCCGCCGCAAGGTTGGCCTCGGAGAACTCATTGGAGAAGTAGGGGAACAGCACCATGGCCGCATCGACAAGGCCGTCACGGACGCCACTTGTCGCCTCGACCACGCTCAATACCTGAAGCGAGTAAAGTTGTGCCTCGATCCCGGCGTCGGACAGGGCCGCTCCGAATTTCTGCATCGGCGTGTAGAACGCATGGGTCTCCGGCAGCCCGAGAGACAGGCGAAGCTGTTCCGCCTGAGCGCCCCCGGCCAGAACGGCCCCCGACAGCGCGGCGGCAGCCAGCGCATTTTTGATTGAAAGGGTCATTGTTTCCTCCCTGGGTGGTGGATCGCCCACAGCCCTCCGAAATCGCGCCGCCGGTCTGTTGCCGATTGAGAAGACACGATAATGCCATGTAGACATAACGCATCGTTTCGTGCAAACGATTTATATGATTTGACGGTGGTTGGCGAGTTGCGCATCATGCGCACCGCGGCCCCCTTGCGGGGTCCAGAGGCTTGTCCTCCGCGCTGCCGCGCCCCTTTGGGCCGACAGGGGCCGCAGGGCGCAGAAGGGATAGTGACGACATGGCGAAAGATCATTTTGACCGGCAAAGATTCGGCATCGGTCAATCGGCCCCCCGCAAGGAAGACCCGACCCTGCTGCGCGGTGAAGGCCGGTATTCCGACGACTTCAACGTCGACGGGCAAGTGTACCTGGCCTTTGTCTACAGCCCGGTCGCACACGGCCGGATCGACTCGATCGATGTCTCGGACGCCCGCGATGCAGAGGGGGTGCTGGGGGTCTGGACCGGCGCAGACCTCAAGGATCAGGGGCTGACGATGCCTGACAGCATGTCCGCGCCGACCAGCCGCGACGGGTCGGACATGCGCCAGCCGCCGCGTCACCCCTTGGCCGTGGACAAGGTGCGTTACGTCGGTGATCCGGTGGTCTGTATCGCTGCGCAGACCGCCGCACAGGCCCGCGATGCCGCCGAACTGGTGATGCTGGAGATCGACGACCTGGCGGTCGTGACCGACGCCGAGGCGGCGGCCGACCCGGACGCGCCGCAACTTTTCGACGAGGTGCCCGGCAACAGGGTGGTCGAGTATTTCGACGGCGATGCCGAGGCGGTCGACGCGGGTTTTTCCGAGGCTGCCAAGGTGGCGCGCTTGCGGTTGGAAGACCCGCGCATCATCATCAACCCGATGGAACTGCGCGCCTGTCTGGCCGAATATGACGGCGCACGCGACCATTTCACCATCTCGACCCAGACGCAGGGTGTGTTTCCGTTCCACAACGAGGCCGCGCGCTGCCTTGGCGTTTCACCCGATCAGGTGTCGGTGATCACCGGCAGCGTTGGCGGCTCTTTCGGGATGCGGATCGTCACCTTTCCCGAACAGATTTGCGCGCTCTTCGCGGCCCGCGCCCTGAACCGTCCCGTGAAATGGCTCGAAGAGCGCACGTCCAGTTTCCTGACCGATTACCACGGCCGCGCCAACCGCTACGATTGCGCCCTTGCGCTGGATGCGGAAGGGCGGATGCTGGCGATGCGGATCGAGGGATTTGCCAATCTCGGGGGGTATCTCAACCCCAACGGCCTCAGTTCTCCGGCCAAGAACGTGATGGGCAACCTGAATTCCATGTACCGCCTGCCGGCGCTGAGTGTGGGCGTCAAATGCATGGTGACCAACACACCGCCGGTCGGCGCCTATCGTGGTGCCGGACGGCAGGCGGCCAATTACATCATGGAGCGCATGGTCGAAGAGGCTGCCCGCGTTACCGGTATCGACCGCGTCGCGCTGCGCCGCATCAACCAGATCCGTCCCGAGGAACTGCCCTATACCTCACTCACCGGGCAGCGCTATGACAGCGGCGATTTCACCGCGCTGATGGATGAGACCCTGAAGGCGGCGGATCTCGACGGCTTCGCCGATCGCCGCGAGGCGTCGCGCAAGGCGGGCAAGCTGCGCGGCTTTGGCATCGGCTGTTTCCTCGAAGCCACCAGCCTGAACGGCAAGGAACTGGGCCGCATCCGGTTCGAGGCCAATGGCGACGTGAGTTTTGTGACCGGCACGCTGGATTTCGGCCAGGGCCACGCCAGTACCTTTGCGCAGATCATCGGTGAGAAGCTGGGCATTCCCTTCGAGCGCATCAATCTGATCCAGGGCGACAGCGACGAGATGCCCGATTTCGGCGGCTACACTGGTGGCTCCCGCTCGGTCATCGCCTCGGGGAACGCCGCGCTGAAGGCGAGCGATATGGTGATCGACAAGGCGCTGCAACTGGCGCCCTGGGCGCTGGACACCAACGCCAACGACATCACCTTCGAGGACGGACAGGTTAAGGTCACCAGCACCGGCACGGCGATCAGCCTGATCGACCTTGCGCGACGCCTGCGCGAGGCGACCGACCTGCCGGCCGGGCTGCCGCAATCGCTGGAGTCCGAATTTATCGGCGCCGAGGGGGCAGGCCCGACCTTTCCCAATGGCTGCCACATCTGCGAAGTGGAGATCGACGAGGCCACCGGCGAGACGCGCATCGACCGCTATCTGGCCACCAACGACGTGGGTCAGGTCGTCAACCCGTTGCTGCTGGAGGGCCAGGTGCATGGCGGAATCATGCAGGGCATCGGCCAGGCGCTGATGGAGCGGGTGATCTATGACGACGAAGGCCAGCTTCTGTCCGGGTCGTTCACGGATTACTGCATGCCGCGCGCCGACGATGTGCCGTTCTTCGACATCCGCAATCGCAGCACGCAAACGGCTTTGAACGGGATCGGCGCGAAGGGCGTCGGAGAGTCCGGCTGCGCCGGGTCGCTGGGCAGCGTCATGAACGCGGTCATCGATGCGCTGTCCACGGTCGGCGTCACCCATATCGACATGCCTGCCACCCCCGAGACGGTCTGGCGTGCCATCCAGGACGCCCGTAAGGAGACGTCGCGCCAATGAGCTACATCGACCGGGAAAAGGCCCTGCGCCATCCCATCGCCCCGATGCCTTTCGAGGTAGAGCGCGGCCGCCTGCGGATGTTCGCCCGCGTGATCGGGCTGAGCGATCCGGTCTACACCGACCTGGACGCCGCGCGGGCCGCCGGGCACCCGGATCTGCCGGTGCCGCCGACCTTCCTGTCGAACGCGCTGGAACTGGAATTGCCGGACCCGCTGGGCTGGCTGGCGGAACTGGGCGGCGATCTGACCAAGACCACCCATGGCGCGCAGGGATTCGTCTATCACAAGATGGCCTATGCGCGGGATGAACTGGTGCTGCGGCGGCGTATCACCGACGTCTATACGAAAAAGGGCGGCGCGCTGGAATTCGTGGTCAAGCAAAGCGATGTGATGCGGGGCGACGAGGTGCTGGCCGAGGTGTCCTTTACCATCGTTCTCAAACATCCGGAGGCCGCATGACCTATCGCGACGCCAAGGCCGGAGACGCCCTGCCGGAGCTGCGCCCGGACACGATCTCGCGCAAGACGCTGGCGCTGTTCGCCGGCGCGTCGGGCGATCATCAGCCCTCGCATCTGGACATCGACGCGGCGCGCGCCAAGGGGCGCGAGGACGTGATCGCCCACGGGATGCTGATGATGGCTTTTGTCGGACGGATGTTGACGGATTTCGCCCCGCAAGAGCGGCTGCGCGCCTTCGACGCCCGTTTTGTCGCCGTGACCCCGGTGAATGTTCAACCTGTCTGCACCGGCCGCGTCGCTTCGGTCGAGGACGGCATGGCGCGGCTGGACTTGCAGGCGGCGTTGCCGGACGGCAAGGTGGTGGTCAAGGCTTGGGCGACCGTCGATGTAAGCTGACGCAGCGCGTCGCCCGGTGTGATCCGGGTGACGCCATGAGCCCGCGGAGGGCCTCAGCCGCGGACGGTCTCTGACAGCGCCCTGATATCGGCCGCCACATCGGCGGAGTCCTGCAACCCGGCGACCCCCTTTTGAAACGCATCGGCGCGGGCGGGGTCGAAACCGCCGAAGGTCAGGCAGTCTTCCAGCTTGCGCCGGTTTTCCGCCTCGGTCATCGGGGTCTTGAAGTTGCCTTTGGCCTCCAGCACCTGTTCCGACAACCGCTTGTCGCCGATCTCGATCTCGACCCGCGCGGGCGTCACATTGCGGCCCATGCTGCGTTCAAGTTCGGCATCCACGACCGGCGTGACCTTGGCTGCCACGGCAAGGATCTCGGGGCGGGTGATGGCCTCTGGCGTGAAATCCGACAGCCCCACCCTGCCCTGCACCAGCGCGCAGGCGATGGTGTAGCAGATCGAGAACTGCGCCTGCACCACGTTGCCGGGCGCGCGGCGGATGTCCAGCGGGGTGCCGACCGCCTGGTTGCCCTGGCTGTTGATGTTGGCGGTGACGGCCGTGATCGCGTTCAGGTCAAAGCCCGGTTTCTCGCGCAGGGCCAGCGCCGCGTCGATGGCGGTGTGGTTCATCCGGCAGCAAGGATAGGGCTTGTAGCTGAGATCGACGTAATGCCAGGTCTCGCCCAGCCCGGCCCGCAGTATGTCCGAGTCCAGCTCATCCTGAAGATAGATGCGGTTCAGGCCGTCGATGCCCTCGAACACGCCCTGCGCGCCGCGGATGTTCTTGCGTGCCATGGTCACGGCAACCAGCGCCGCGCGTGCGCCGAAACCGGGCTGCATGCGCTTGGTCAGAGCGCCGTCCCGCGTCACCTGATGCGTGCCCGAGGCCTGGGTGAAGGCGATGCCAAGCGCGTTCTGCGTGTCCGCCGCGTTCAGTCCCAGCACCTTGGCGGCCGCCACGGTCGCGCCGAAATAGGACAGCAGCGCGGAGTAGATGTATCCAGCCTGGATCAGCCCGATATTTGTGGCCACGCCAATGCGGCACATCAGCTCCAGCCCCGCGGCGACGGCGGTGTAGAACTCGCGGCCACTGACCGGGCGGCCGGCAATCTCGGCGGCGGCGATGGCGGCGGGCAGAACAGAGATGCCGGCATGCAGGATCGCCTTGTCGTGGGTGTCGTCATAGTCGCAGGCATGCGCCATGATGCCGTTGAGCCATGCGGCCTGCGGTGCGGGCACGCGCATGTCGCTCCACAGCACCTGCGCCTGCCCGGTGCCGCCCCATTCGGCGACGATCTCGCGCATCTCGGCGCTGCCCGGAGTCTGAACGCCCGCGATGGAGCAGGCCAGAGTGTCGGCGACGTTCAGCCGGGCAGCGGCGAGGGCCTCGGCGGGAAGGTCCTCGAACCGCAGGGCCTCGCTGAACGCGGAATAGACCTGCGCGAAATCCGGCAGGGTGGCGGTGTATTCGGACACATCCCTGTGCATGTTGGCTTATCCTCTGGTCATGGCGCTGCGCGGGGACGCTCCAGCGCATCGTAAATTGCGGTGTAGTAGGCCCCGTTCAGCGAGGCCCGACCGCTCTGGCATCGGTTCATGACGTAGCTGACGGCCATGCCGCGCTCAGCATCGGCAATCGACAGCGCGCCGCCGGTTCCGTACCAGTAGGCCGTCCGCTTGCCCGGCCGCAGGAAGGGCAAGGGGCCCTTTTCCTGCGTCGCGACCGGCGCCAGCGCATAGCCGGTGCCCCAGTGGATCGGTTTCATGTAATAGGAATCGATCCCGGCAAACTGTTCCCTGAAAATTTCGGCGATGGTCACGGGCGACAGCAGCCGCCGACCCCGCGACACGCCGCCATTGGCGATCACGGTCATGATCCGGCCCAGCCCGCGCGCATTGGCGTGGCCGGTGCTGCCGCCGAACTGTGTCCGACGCCATTGTGGCGAGTTGAACAGCGCCAGCGCGTCCCGCTTTTGCCCCGAAAACGAGCCGAGCCGGGTGCGCTGCGAGAGTTCGCGTTCCACCGCCAGCCCATCGTCGGGGTCGGCGGGTGCGGTGGCGGCCTTGGGCACCTTGGGGCCGCCCTCGTCCGTGGCGGGATAGACGGTGGCCACGATGGGAAACTGCGCGTCCGTCAGACCAAGGTAGAAATCCGCCTGCAACGGTCCGGCGATCTCCTCCGCGATGAACTGGCCCAGCGACCTGCCGGTGACACGGCGGACGAGTTCACCGTTGAGATGCCCAAAGGAACTGGCGTGGTAGGACGCCCGCGTTCCCGGCTCCCACCACGGTTTCTGCGCCGCCAGCCGCGCGGTCGAGGCCCCGATGTCCATCGCCTCGTCGATGCTGAACGGTGGCTCCCATGCGGGCAGACCGACGCTGTGGGAAATCAGATGCCGGACAGTGGCCTTCTGCTTGCCGTTCTGCGCGAACTCGGGCCAGTAGTCGGCCACCGGCGCATCCAGGTCGATCATGCCCCGGTCCGCCAGGATCAGCACCGCCAGACTGGTCACGGTTTTGGAACCCGAGAACACGTTGACGATCGTATCTTCCTCCCAGGGGGAGGAATGGTCCTCGTCCTTCCAGCCGCCCCAGAGGTCGATCACCGCTTCGCCGTCGATGCTGACATAGAGGCTCGCGCCGACCTCGCCGCCGGAGGCGAAGTTGGTCTGCAACAACTCGGCCACGCGGTCGAAACGCGGGTCCCATGTTCCGTGTATCTCGGCCATGTGCTCTGCCTCTCCGCCTAGTTGATGACACCCCTGGACCGGAGCGCCGCGATCTCGTCCGGCGTCAGGTGGCCAAGGTTGCTCAGGATCTCGTCGGTGTGTTCGCCCACGAGCGGCCCCAGAGTACGAACCGTGCCCTCGAACCCCGAGAACCGCCCCGAAGGCGAGGCCATGCGCACCGTTGTGCCGGTCTGTTCGTCGGGAAGCGAGATGATCGACCCGCGCGCCTGAATGTGCGGGTCCTTCAGGATCTCTTCGGCTGAGAAGATCGGCCCGATGGCCAGGTCGGCCTTGCCGCAAATTTCGACGAGTTCCGGCAAAGTGTAACTGCGTGTCCAGTCCGCGACCTTACCTTCCAGATCTGGGCGCTCCTCGACCCGCAGGGCCGACTGGTTGTCGTATTTGGCAAGATCCGGATCGCCGATCAGCGCACGCAACTGCTGCCACAGCTTTTCCGTCGAACAGGCAATCACCGCGTGCAGCCCGTCCTTGGTGGGAAACAGCCCGTGCGGCGCCCAGCGGGGGCTGGAATTGCCCATCCGTTCCATCCGGCTGCCGGTCACGTCATAATTGACGATCATGTCTTCCATCATCGACAGGATCGGCTCGTAGATGCCAAGGTCGATATGTTGCGGATCGCCGGTCAGGTCGCGTTGGCGCAGCGCCAGCATCAGCGCGAAGGCACCGTAGATGCCCGCGATGCCGTCCCCCAGCATGGCATAGCCCGATTGCACCGGAGGTCCGTCCTTGAACCCGGTGCGGTTGGTCAACCCGGCATAGGCCTCTGCCACACGGGCGAACCCGGCACGCTGATGGTAGGGGCCTGCACCAAAGGCCGTCAGGTGGTAGAAAATGATATCCTTTTTGACCTTCACCAGATCTTCGAAATCCAGCCCCCATTTCTTCAGCGCCTTGGGCCGGTAGTTCATGATGACGATGTCGCTTTCCGCCACCAGCTTGCGGAACACCTCGCGCCCTTCTTCGGCGTTCAGGTCCAGACCGACGCTTTGCCGGTTGCGGGCGATCACCTTCCACCACATCGACACCTCGCCGCGCTTCGGGGGTATGTTGCGCATCCAGTCCCCTGAGGGCTGTTCGACCTTGATCACCTCGGCGCCGTATTCCGACAGCTGCGAGGCGGCATAGGGTGCCGCAAGGAACGTCGCCGCATCAAGAATGCGGATGCCGGTCAGGGGGCCTGGCTTTCGGGACATGGGCTGCTCTCCTCCTCGGGTCCGCCATAGGCCACACGGCGTGTTCTGGCCGTGCAGGCGGGTCGTGCCGTTTTACGGGCATGGCTTGCCATCCGTCCAATACATTGCTTGGATAAGAGACATCCACTCAACGGATGAGTTACACCCATGATCGACCTGTACCATTTGCGGATCTTCGTCCGGATCTGCGAGCTCCACAGCTTTACCCAGGCCGCCGTCGCCGTCGGGGTCGCGCAGCCGACAGTCAGCCGGATCGTCAAAGATCTGGAGCGGACCTGGGGCGCTCAGTTGTTCTATCGGACCGGGCGCGGCGTGACCCTGTCTGAGTTCGGTGAGGTCGCCCTGGCCCGCGCGCAGGCGCTGCTGAACGAGGCAGATCAGCTTGGTGACGATCTGCGCGCCCATAGCGGCGTTCCCACCGGCACGGTTTCGCTGGGCGTGTCGCCGTCCCTCGCCCCGATTCTCGTGCCGGAACTGGTCAATCTTCTGCGGCGGGATGCACCCGGCATCCGTTTGCGCATCCGCGAGGGCTTTAGCGACCAGATCGAACGGTGGCGTTCTGCCGGGGCCGTCGACGTCGGCGTCACCAGCCATTTCCGCGAACTTGGTCCGGACGGCCAAAACGGGGAAAGCGCGGTCCTGTTTGCCTCGAATCTCGTGCTGGTGGCGCCGCCGGGCGCGCCACCGCTGCCACCCCGTATCCCCTTCTCCGACCTGGCGGGTTATCCGCTGGCCCTGCCCGCCCAGCCCAACGGGCTGCGCGCGATCTTTGAGGATGTCGCCCGGCGCAAGGCAATGGCGCTGGATGTCACGATCGAGACAAGCTCTCTGGTGGTGCAGAAGGAGCTTTGCGATCATTGCGGCTGCTACCTTGTCAAGGCACCCGAAACCATCGCCGAAGAGTTCCCGCCCGACAGCAGCCGAACCGGCGTCATTATCGACCCGACCATCCAGCGATATCTGCAACTGGCGACCACCACCCAACGCCCGCTGAGCCGGGCCGCCCGCGAGGTCGCCAACCGCATGTCGGCAATTCTAAAACGGCTGTCATCCGGCGTGCCAATATCGCCCAAAGCGTAAAATCATCAAAATCATTTGAAATTCCGTCTCCGGTGCGCTACCGATTGGAGCGGATGTCGCGCGGCACCTTGGGTCGGGCGCGTCATGGCCGGATACCGGCACCAGCCGCAAGGACAGGAGAGGACGGGATGAGCAGGTTCGATTACGTCATCGTGGGGGGCGGATCTGCCGCGTCGGTTCTGGCCTTCCGGCTGGGCGAGGCGGGCAAGAGCGTCTGTGTCCTCGAAGCCGGGCCGCCGGACCGCAATCCCTATATCCGCCTGCCCGCCGGTTTCATGAAGACCCTGTTCGACGAAAAAGTCACCTTCCAGTACCACCACGAACCCACCGAGGCTGTGCACGGCCGCAAGATCCACGTGGCCCAGGGCCGGACGCTGGGCGGGTCCAGCGCGGTCAACGGGATGATGTACAACCGCGGTCAGGCCGTGGGTTTCGACAGCTGGGCGCAAAGCGGCAATCCGGGCTGGAGCTATCGCGACGTCCTGCCCTATTTCAAGCGCACCGAACGCGCCATCGGCATCGGCGAGGACACATTCCGAGGCCGCGACGGACGCCTCCCGGTCGAGGAATGCGCCTGGAAGAACGACGCCTGCGACGCGTTCATCGAGGGGGCCGAGGCGATGGGCGTTCCGCGCAACGGCGACATGAACGGCGCGACGCAGGCCGGAACCGGCTATTACCAGAACTTCATTCATCGCGGCAAACGCTGGAGCGCGGCACACAGCTTTCTGCACCCGGCCCGCAAGCGGTTCGGGGTGGCGGTGCGCACGGACGCTCCGGTTACGCGGATCCTGCTGGAAGGCAAGAAGGCCGTCGGCGTGCGGCATCGCAAGGGCGACGGCTTTGCCGAGGTCTTTGCCAGCGAGGCGGTGATCGTCTCGGCGGGCACGGCCAACACCGCCAAGCTTTTGCAATTGTCCGGCATCGGTCCCGGCGAGGTCCTGCGCGACCATGGCATCGACGTGCATCACGCGTTGCCCGGCGTCGGCGAGAACTTCCGCGATCACTTCTCGCCCCGGCTGGTCGGGCGTGCCAAGACCGGGGTCGACTCGATCAACGGGCGGGTCCGCGGTCTGAAACTGGGGCGCGAGATCATGGCCTGGGCGATGAACCGGCCCACCATCCTCGCGATTCCACCGATGCAGGCCTATTGCTACTGGATGTCGGACCCGTCGATGAGCGATCCGGATTTCGCCATGTCCTTTGCCCCGGCCAGCTATCAGGCCGGTCTGATCGGCAAGCTGGACGCCTATCCCGGCGTGACGCTGGGCACCAAGCAACTGCGACCCGAAAGCCGGGGATATGTGCGCATCCGCTCTGCCGATGATCGCGATCCGCCGATCCTGCAACCGAACTACATCGACAACGAATATGACCGCGCCGTGGTCATCAAGGCGCTGAAGTTCGCCCGCGCGGTGCTGACATCGGGGCCCATGGCGCGCATCCTGCAAGAAGAGACCTTGCCCGGTCCGCAGGTCCAGACCGACGACGAATGGCTGGATTTCGCGCGCCGCAGCGCCAACAGCGGCTATCACCTGATCGGCACCGCCAAGATGGGCCCCGCCAGCGACCCGACGGCGGTCGTGGATGCGCGGCTCAAGGTGCACGGTCTTGACGGTCTCTATGTCGCGGATTGCTCGATCATGCCCACCATGCCGTCGGGCAACACCTGCGCCTCGGCCATGATGGTCGGCGAGAAATGCGCCGATATGCTGCTGGACCGAACCGCACTGGCCGATGTGGCGTGAGCCGCCACAAAACAGAAGGGACAGCGCCATGAGACTTGCCGGAAAGACCGCCATCGTCACCGGCGCGGGTGCCGGGATCGGCCGCGCCACGGCCGAACTCTTTGCCCGCGAGGGGGCAGAGGTGGTCATCGCCGAACTGGACGCGGACAAGGGCCGCGCGGTGGAAACCGCGATCCGCGAAAGCGGCGGCGCGGCGCTGTTCATACAGACCGATGTGTCGGACGAAGACGCGATGGCACGGATGACCGAGGCGGCCATGGCCCGGTTCGGCAAGATCGACATCCTGTACAACAATGCCGGCGGATCGACCCTGAACGACGGCAAGCTGACCGATGTCTCGAACGACGAATTCTGGCTGAAGATGCGGGTTGACCTGTTCGGCACCTGGCTGGGCTGCCGCCTTGTCATTCCGCACATGATCGAGGCCGGCGGCGGGGCCATCGTCAACGCCACCTCGGTCAACGCCATCGTGGGGCTGAACCGCTCTGCCTATACCGCGGCCAAGGGGGGCATCATCTCGCTGACCCGCGCGCTGGCCGTGCAATACGCGGAGCACAGGATCCGGGTAAACGGCATCGCGCCCGGCGGCACCCTGACAGAGCGTGTGCAGGAACGGCTGTCCGGCGCGGGCCGGGTCTCTGCCCCGCCCTCAGACCATTTGCTTGGCCTCAGCGATCCCGACGATATCGCCTACGCGGTGCTCTATCTTGCATCCGACGAGGCCCGCACAACAACCGGCCATATCATGGTCGTCGACAGCGGCATGACCATTCACTGAGGAGACTTCCATGACCCGTTCCCCTTACGGCTCCTTTTGCCCCCCGGCAGCGCGCTTGCGCGGCAAGGTACGGGCATGAGCGTTCTTGTCATAGGCGGCACCGGTTTCATCGGGCGGCGGGTGGTCCGGGCCTTTGCCGCCGAGGGGCATCAGGTGGTCTCTGCCGATGTCGAGTTGACGGACCTCTTCGACCGGCATGGCATCGAGGCCACCGCCATCCGGCTGGACATCAGCGATTTTGCCGCCGTCCGTGCCGCCATGGAACGATACGCGCCAAAGATCGTGATCAACCTTGCCTACATGCGCGAGACCACGCCGCATGCGGCCATGAAGGTCAACGTGCTGGGCATGGACAATTGCCTTGAGGCGGCGCGGCTGACCGGTGTGGACCACGTGGTCTTTGCCAGTTCGATTGCCGTCAACGGGCGGCAGGCGCAATACGGCGACCGGGCGATTTGCGAAGACGACCCGCCCTACCCCACCTACCAATATGCCGTTCACAAGGTGTTCAACGAATGGCAGGCAAGGGAATACCGCGAAAAGCACGGGCTGACCGTCACCTCGATCCGGGTCGGCCATGCGGCAGCACCGGGCAAGCTGGTCGGCGCGGTGGATCATGTGCAATGCATCACCGGCCCCGCCACCGGCGCGGCGGTGCGGTTCCCGTTCGAGGACAAGCGGCGCTGCGTGATCCACGTCGATGATGTGGCCGAGATCTTTCGGCGCGTGGCGCTCAAGCGGTGCCCCGATCATTCCGTCTACTACACCGGCGGCCAGACCCTCAGCCTGGGCGAGATCGCCGAGATGGTGCGCGAACGCATACCGGATGCGGATATCACCTTTGATGCGCCGACCGGGGGCGATGCGCATTCCATCGCCTACCGTTTTGACAACCGCCGCCTGTGCGAGGAATTCGCTTTCTCCTTGCCGGACTATCGCCACCGCATCGCCGGGTTGATCGAAGTGGCGCGCAGCAAGGCCCCCTTCTAGGCTTCGCCCCGGTCCGGAGCGGGGTTGTAGATCGGATAGTAGGGAAAGAACCGCCGCACGGCGAACAGCCAGCGCCCGTCGACCCGGCGGAAATCGTCGATGTAATGGCCGACAAAGGGATCGTCGCTGACCGATTGCATGACGCAGGTGCCCTGCGCCGTGGCCCCGTCGATCTCTGTCACTTCGTTCATCACCATGGGGACGCGCCGACCCGGTGCCATCCGCGACAGGTACGCGCTCAGCGCGGCCCGGCCCCGGACCTCGATAACGGAGCCTTCGCTTTGACGGGCATTGGTGAACAGGCAATCTTCGGTGAACAGCGCCACCACGGCGTCCCGGTCGCCGCGTGTCGTGTGCCAGCAATAACGCGCGCGCAGGGCGCTGAGCTCAAAGCGCGCTTCGAGACGCGCCAGCCGGTCTTCGATGTCACGCATCATCGGTTTCTCCTGATGGCTGATCCGGCGACCCGGTGATGTGTCGGATCAAATCCGCTTTCAAATCATCTAGATTATTTTCGAATAAGGCAATACCTTGCCCCACATCGACACGCAAGCGATCCGGTGTCCGCCCGGCGGCGTCGGCCTTTCTCGCGTTGCCCAGAACAGGAACGGAGCCCGCCATGAGCCTGACCAGCCTTCCGCCGACCGACGGCCTCGCCGAGGACGAATACCACATCTATTCCCTGTGCTACGCCAAGAACAGCGGCCGGCGCGTGGGGGATGCCTTCGGGTTCTACGGGCGCGATTTCCACGACGGGCCGATGCCCATCGACTACAATATCTGGATCGTTCAGAACGCCCGGCGGCGCTTTCTGATCGACCTTGGGTTCAGCACCGAGTCGGCGCAGGCCCGTGGCCGGGCTCTGGTGCACGACCCGGTCGAGGCGCTGTCCCGCATCGGCGTCGATCCCGCCGGCGTGACCGATATCGTCATCTCGCACATGCATGTCGACCATGCCGGCAATATCGAGAAATTTCCCAATGCCCTCGTCCACCTTCAGGATGCCGAGGTCGGCCATGTCACCGGCCGCTGCATGCATGAGGACGCGTTGCGCTATCCCTATGAACTGGACGACGTCCTGAACCTGATGCGCAAGAATTGGGGCAAGCAACTGGCGTTCCATGCCGGTGACGCACCGCTGTTTCCCGGTGTCGACCTGTACCTGCTGCCCGGTCATGCGCCGGGTCTGATGGGGGCCTTGGTCAACACACCGCGGGGCCGGGTTCTGATGGCGTCGGATGGCAGCCACTATTACCCGAACATCTACAATTTCGCGCCCCACCGGATCACTTCCAGCGCGCCCGAGACACTGGCCTCGTACCGCCGGATGACGGCGCTGGTGCCGGGGCCCGAGTTCTTCATTCCCGGTCATGACCCCAAGGTGCGCGAGATCTATCCCGGCATATCCGTGAACGGGATCGCGTTACACGTGCTGCACGAACGCCCGAGCCAGACGGCGATGGACTATTTCACCGACACCGCCAATTACCGCGAGGACTATCCGCTTGATGGGGAATGAGTCCGGCATGGCCGCCCCCGTCCCCGCCCCCGTGGTCGGCTTCATCGGGCTGGGCGCCATGGGCGCGCCGATGGCCCGGCATATCCTCTCGGGTGGCTTCGGCTTGGTCGTGCACGACAGCCGCCACGACGCCGCGGCAGAGCATCTGGATGCCGGGGCGCTATGGGCCGACAGTCCGCAGGAGGTGGCGCGGCGCTGTGACGTCGTGCTGTCCTGCCTGCCCTCCATCGACGTGGTCGAGCGGGTCATGACCGGACCGCAGGGTGTGCTGACGGGGCTCGGCGACGGCAAGGCGGTGTTCGAGATGTCGACCAATGCGCCCGAAGTCGTGGCCCGGCTGCACGATGCCTTTGCCGAACGCGGCGCGCATTTCCTTGACGCTCCCGTAACCGGCGGCGCGAAAGGCGCGGCGAATCGCCGCCTGACCGTCTTCATCGGGGGGGATGGCCCTTCGGTCGACCGATACCGCCCGGTACTGGACTGCTTCGCCGATCGGGTGATCCACCTTGGCCCCAGCGGCACCGGAACGGTGGCCAAGCTGGTCAACAATTGCGCCAGCCAGACACTGTATCTGGTTCTGGCCGAGGTCTTTGCGCTGGGGATGAAATCCGGTGCCGACCCCCTGCCCCTGTGGGAGGCGCTGCGCTCTGGCGCGTCGGGGCGTCGGCGGGTGTTCGACGGCATGATCGACGAATTCCTGCCCGGACGCTACACGCCCCCGAACGCGGCGCTGCCGGTCTTCGTCAAGGACATGACGCTGGCGACCGACCTTGCCCGCGATCTGGCGGTGCCGATGCCCTTTGCCACCCGCGCACTGGAGGATTACCGGCAGGCCATGGCGCGCGGCTGGCAGGATCGCGACGGGCGCGTCGCGATGTCACTGGCGCTGGAGCGGCTGGGCCTGACGCTGGCCGAAGACCCCGAGGCCATCGCCGGAATCCTGCGCCGAGACCCGCCCGCGCCCAGCGACAGCAAGCGCGGCAGCGGTTAACTGCGCGCCATGGCGGCCTTGATCTCGACCGCGTCAATGCGGATTTCAGCGATCCCCGAGCGTTCCTGTTGCAGCACCAGCAGGGCCTGGGAATCGCGGTTGTCCCAGCCACGGTTGATGGCCTCCGACAAATCCTGACCGACCAGATTGCACATGCGCATGGGGACATCCAGCTCGCGGCCCAGTTCCAGCGCAAGCCCGACATCCTTCTGCATCAGGCGAATGGCAAAGCTGGCCGGATCCAGATTGCCCTCAAGAAACCGCTGGATGTTGTCAAAACCGCGCATCCGCCCGGCGCCGCCGGTGCGCATGGCCTCCCACAGGGGCAGCGGGTCCAGCCCCGCCTTCACGCCCATGGTCATGACCTCGCCCAGCACCACCTTGATGGCGCTGCTGGCCATGTTGTGCGCCAGTTTGGCGATGGTGCCCGCACCGCATTCGCCGATGTATTTCGGCTGATCCGCCATTGCGTCCAGTGCCGCCGCGTGGCGGTCATACGCGGCCTTGTCGCCGCCCACCCAGATCGCCAGCTTGCCGCTTGCCGCTGGCCGCGCCGCCCGGCCCGCCACTGACCGGCGCATCGAGGAACTGCACGCCACGGGCCGCCATCTCTGTGTGCAAGTCCCGCACCACGGACAGCGAATTGGTGGTCAGGTCGAACCATGTCGTGCCCTTGCGAAACCCCTCGGCCAGACCGTCCGGCCCGTGACAGACCGCCATCACATCCGCTGGGGTCGGCAACGAGGTAAAGACAAGGTCGCAATCCCGCGCCAGTGCCGCCGGGCTGGCGGCGCGACCTGCCCCGGCGGCGACCAGATCGGCCCCGGCCGTGTCCGACACATCGAAAAGCACCAGATCATGCCCCGCCGCGTGAAGCCGCGCGGCCATGCCCCGGCCCATCCGTCCCAATCCGATAAAGCCCGTCTTCATTTCCGCATCTCCGTTTGTGACGCCCGGATGAGGGCTGTCATTCAATCTTCTATTCATTTAAATAATTTATTATAAGTGACGCCAAACGCAATCACCGTTCCCGCCCATGCCGATGTCGGCAGGGCCGGACGCTAGACAGGGGAAAACGTCATGCGCGGAGTCGTCTTCAGGGGCAATCGTGAAATCGGGATCATGGCCTTCGACGATCCCCGCCCCGGCGCGGGCGAGGTTGTCGTGCGGATGAAGGCCTCGGGGATGTGCGGCAGCGATCTGCACTACTATCGCGGCAATCCGTCCGAAATGCTGAAGGCGCGTGGCGCCGACAGCCTTGCCGCGCATGGGGTCGACCCCGATGCGCCGGTGATCGCGGGCCACGAACCCTGCGGGGTGATCGAAGAGGTCGGGCATGGCGTCGACCCGCGCCACTTCAAACCCGGCGACCGGGTGATCGTCTTTCACTACGAGGGCTGCGGCTATTGCGACAGTTGCCGGGGCGGCTGGACGCAGATGTGCGACGACGGTCCCGCCGCCCATGGCGTGATGAAACACGGGGGCCACGCGGATTTCATCCGGGTGCCGGCCTCGTCGCTGGTGCATCTGCCGCAGGACCTGTCCTTTGCCGCAGGTGCCGCGATTTCCTGCGGCACCGGCACGGCCTTCGGGGCGCTTGCCCGGCTAGACCTGTCGGCGCGTGACACGCTGGCGGTCTTCGGGCTGGGGCCCGTGGGTCTGTCTGCGGTGCAGCTGGCCGCGGCCATGGGGGTCGAGGTGATCGGGGTCGACATCAGCGCCGAGCGCGTCGCCCGTGCTGCCGATTTCGGCGCCGCCAATGCCATCGACGCGGGACAGCAGGACGCCGTCGCCGAGATCCGCAAGCTGACCGGCGGTCGCGGCGCGACTTGCGCAGCGGAATGCGCCGGTGGAGAGATCGCCCGCGCGCAGGCGATCCGGTCGACCGCCCCCTGGGGGCGCATTGCGCTGGTCGCCATGGGCGGCAATCTGAACGTCGACGGCATGAAAGACCTGATCGCCAAGCAGCGCACGGTCATCGGCTCTTACACCACCTCGATCATGGGCATGAAGCAATGCGCGCGGTTCATCGCCGACCATGGCGTCGGGGTCGATGCGCTGTTCACCGACCGCTGGAGCCTCGATCAGGCTGACGAGGCGTATCGCGCCTTTGACCGGCAGTCCGGTGGCAAAGGCGTGATCCAGTTCTGAGACGGAGCGGGCGCAAAGGCGCGCATCCGGGGTCCGCAGGCTCCGGGTGCGGTGCCGTCAGGACCCGACCTTGTCCATCAGTGCCCGGATGTCTGCGGCCACGTCCCGCGAGGCGGGCAGCCCCTCGATCGTGGTTTCAAAAGCATCGGCCAGTTCGGGAGAAAATCCGCCGGTGGCAAGGCAATCCTCCAACTTGCGCCGCATCTCGGATCGCGTCATGGGCAGATCCTTGCTGCCCTTGGGCTGATCGACCTGCGCGGAGAAGGTCTTGCCATCCACCACGGCCTCGACCCGCGAGGGGCTGACGTTGCGGCCCCAGTCCCGCTCGATCGTCTCATCGACCAAAGGCGTGACCTTGGCGGTCAGGGTCTGGATATCCGGCCGCGACAGGGCCGAGACATCCGAGAAGTCCGCAAGGCTGACCTCGCCGTTGATCAGCGCGCAGGCGATGTTGTAGGGGCTGGAAAACTGCGCCTGCACCAGCGTCTGCGGCGCCTGCCGGATCTCCAGCGGGGTCCCCACAGCGGACTGGCATTGCCGGTTGCTGTAGACCCGGACCTCTGACACCTTGCGCCAGTCGAACCCCGGCATCGCGCGGATTTCCTTGGCGGCATCGATGGCGGTGTGGTTGAAGCGGCAGCACGGGTACGGCTTGTAGCCCAGATCCTCGAGGTGGAAATGCTCGCCCAGACGGTCCAGCAGCGCCGCGCGATCCGGGGCGCTGTTGAGGTAGATCCGCCACAGCCCGTCCTCGCCCTCGAAGATGTTCTGCGAGCCGCGCACGCCTTTTTGTGTCAGCGCCACCGAGACCATCGCGGCGCGGGCGGCAAAGCCCGGATGCATGCGTTTGGTCAGGGCGGCGTCACGGGTGGCCTGATGGCCGCCGGCGGCCTGCGCATAGGCGATGCCCATGGCGTTCTGGGTCTGCGCCGCGTCGAACCCCAGCACGCGCGACGCCGCGACCGTTGCCCCGAAATACCCCATGAGCGAACTGTAGATAAAGCCGCTTTCGATGACGCCCACGGTGGTGGCAAAGGCCATGCGGGTGCTCAGTTCCAGCCCGGCGGCCACGGCGGCGATGAAATCCTCGCCGCTGACCGGGTGATCCGCCATGTCGACTGCCGCCAGCGCCGCCGGAATGGACGAGACCCCCACATGTATGATCGCCGCGTCATGGGTATCGTCGTAGTCGCGGGCGTGGGCCATCGTGCCGTTGATCCAGGCGGCAGCCGGGGCTGGCAGCCGATCCCGCGTCCACAGGACCGGGGCTTGGGGCTTGCCGCCCCATTCGGTCACCAGTGCCCGCAACTCCCGCGCCCCGTCCGCGGTGAACCCGGCCAGCGAACAGGCCAGCGTGTCGTAAAGGTTGAGGAGGGTCTTTTCGACGGTCGAGTCCGGCAGATCCGCGAATTTCAGGCCTGCGGCGAAGGCGGCGCAAGGCGCGGCCAGATCGGGTGTCTGCGGGGTGTCCACTGTGGCATTGACGTTCATCGGCGGTGCTCCATCGGTCACGGTTTGGCGCCACCCCGGGGCGGGGTGACACAGGAGGATCTCAGGCCATTTCCGCGCGCGCCTGCGCGGTCAGGGCCTTCTTATCGACCTTGCCGGTCTGGTTGGTCGGCAGCGGTTCGGATTGAAGGTGCCAGCGGCTCGGGATCGCAAAGGAGGCAAGCGTCTTGCGCAGGGCCTGCCGCAACTCGTCCGGTGTCGCCGGATGCCGCAGCACGACGAAGGCATAGACCTCTTCTCCCAGATCCGGGTGCGGCACGCCCACAACGGCGGTTTCCGCCACCTGCGGGAGGGCCGCCAGCGCCCGTTCGACCGCCGAGGGCGCGATGTTCTCGCCGCCGCGGATGATCATCTCCTTCGTGCGCCCGGTGATCCAGAGCCGCCCGTCGTCGTCCATCCGGCCAAGATCCCCGGTGTGCAGCCAGCCGTCGGCGTCGATCGGGCTTTCGTCGATGCCGTAATACCCCGACATCTGCGTCGGAGAGCGGATCAGAACTTCGCCGTCGGTCAGGCCGGGCTGCGGTGCCAGCCGGATTTCGACCAGTGGCAGCGCGCGCCCGCAGGTGCCGGGATATTTCTCCGAGTCCTTGCCGGCCGCCGTGGTCGCCGGGCCGGTGTTCTCGGTCAGGCCATAGCCGATGGCCACGCTGGGCTGCACGCCGGGAAGACCCGTGCGCATCCGTTCCAGCAGTTCGGGGCTGACCGGAGAGCCGCCCATGCCGATGGCGCGCAGGGTGCCGATGTTCCGGCTGGTGGTCTCGGCCCGGTCGAGGACGCGGGTCACCATGGTCGGTACTGCCGTCCAGCGGGTGACTCCATGGGTCTCGATCAGTTCCAGCACCTCTTCGGGATCGAACCTGCCCGAGGGAAAAACCAGCGTGTTGCCGGTGGCGATGCTGCGCAGCATGACTTGTGGGCCACCGATATGAAACAGCGGGCCGGTCTGAAGCGCGATCTCGGCCTTGTCGCCGTCCGGACCGGGCGGGATCTGCCGGGTGATGTGCAACATCATCTGAAGCCCCGAGATCAACGCCCGGTGCGCCAGCGTCACCGCCTTGGCCCGGCCAGAGGTGCCGGAGGTAAAGACGATGGCCGCCGTCTCGTTCTCGCGCGCGGGGTCCACCGGCGCGCGTTCAGGCGGATCGGCTTCGGGTGCGGTCTCGTCCGCCTCCCAGGGACCGCGGGGCCATCGGGCGGGGATCTTCGCCTCGCTGCGGCTGTCGGCCAGCACCAGTTTCGGCTGGATCAGCGACAGGCCATCGTCGATTTCCGTATCGCCCCACCAGGCGTTCGCCAGCACCGGCACGGCGCCGGTCAGGATGCAGGCCCAGAAATTCATGATCCAGTCCGGGCTGTTCCACCCGAAGATCACCACCCTGTCGCCCTCCTTGACCCCCATGTCCGACAGAGCACGGGCCTTGGCGACCGCGCCCCGGTAGAACCCGGCAAAGCTGACGATCCGATCTCCCTGGATCAGGTAGGGTTTGTCGCCACGCGCCTGCGCCAGCGTCAGGATCTGGTCGGTTCGATGCGGACGGGCGGCATACATCCGGTACGAGACGGCGCCATGCGTCTCGACCCGGATTTCCTTGCTCCACTCCGGTGACAGGATGGTCATCGCGGCTCCTCCTGCTCAGGTCTTGTCGCGGGTCGGCAGGACGATGGTGGCCTTGCCGGGCATGCAGTTCTTGTCGCGCTGGTTGATCGCCCAGGTGGTCAGATGCACCACGTGATCGCCATCGGCGTCAACTTCCTTGGACTCGACCTTGCCACCCAGCCGGACGACGTCGGACAGGTAGACGTGGGCGCGATACTGGCCGAACAGCGATTTCAGGTGCCCTGCGTCGCCCATCCAGTTGGTCAGCGAATGGATCTGCCAGCAGGTCCGCTGCACGCCCACGTCATAGGCGATCTGCGCCCCCTGAAGCTGCGCGGCGTAGTCGTTGTAATGCACCGCGTAGACCGGTTCGAGCGCATGGGTGTTGGGGTCGCGGAAGGCCCATTTGGGGTGCTTGTGATACCGCTTCAGCGCCACCGAATGCGCCGCGATCCGCGGCACCGGCGCAGCCCCTGCGGCAATGTAGGCGATGAAATCGGTCATCCCCAGCGGGCCCTTGGTGATGGTGTCGATCTCGTCACCGACCTGCACGTCCTCCCAGTAACGGGGCGTTGCGCCGCGCGGCGTTTCGGCGAGGATGTCAGCCTCGATGGCCTCCAGCTCCGCCTCGGTCCAGGGATGCGGCAGTTCGATCTTGCGGCTGTCGCGGCGCTTTTGCATCTCGGTCCGTTCGAAGCGCATCCGCGAGCAGTTGAAGGTCGAGACCAGTTCGTCGTTCTGGTTGCGGTATTCCTGCCGCAGATAGTCCTTGATCCGGCGGCCGCCGAAATTGCTTTCCTCGATCGGCCCGTCATAGCCGTCGAAAATCACCTTGGCGTCGATCTTGTCGCCCACGTGGATCGGCTTGTTGAAGGTCATGCGGGTTTCGCAGTGAAAGCCGCCCAGTCCCGGCCAGCCGACCTGCACCGAGCCGAGGCAGGCGAAGATAAAGCTGGGAGGCGCGATCTGGCCGCCGTGCGGGGACTGTTTGCCGTAGTCCTCATCCATCCACAACGGATTGTCGTCGCCGATTCCCTCGCAGAAGCGGATGATCGCCATACGGGTCGCGTATTCGTTGTTCACGCAGGAGGCCGTGCGCAGCTCTGTGCCGATCAGGGCGGTCATGTCGGCCAGCATCTTGTCGGTGAACTTGCCCTTGGCGAGTTCCCTGTCGATGCCCGCTTCAGTGGTGGTTGTCTCGCTCATCGCTGTGTTCCTTCAGTGTCTTGCGGGCCCGGACTCGGGGCCGGTCTTGAGGTCCGCGCGCGGTGGCGCGGTGTGATGGGCAGGGCCACGCGGCCCCGAAACCTGTCGTCATCGGGAGGCCGCGCAGGGGACATTGCCCTCATTCTGCGCTAAACCATCCAGAGCATTGCGACCCATGGGACCGCAATTGACTTAAATGATTTAATCATTAGGTTGCCATTCAACCAAGGTCAAGCCGATTGGGCGACGACCGACCGCCTTCGTGCGGGTTTGCGAAAGGACAAATGCATGGACAGACCACTTGCCGGAGTCCGGGTTCTGGACCTGACGCGATACCTCTCGGGCCCCTATGCGACGCTGCAACTGGCCGAGATGGGGGCCGAGGTCATCAAGGTCGAGATGCCTGTAACCGGCGACGATACCCGGCATATCGCGCCGCTGAAGGGGGGCGTCAGCTATTACCATTCCTCGGTGAACCGGTCCAAGGCGTCGGTGGAACTGGACCTAAAGTCCCCCGCCAATCTCAAGACGCTGCGCGCCATGATCGCGGACGCGGACGTAATGGTGGAAAACTTCCGGGCGGGTGTCTCGGACCGGCTGGGGCTGGGGCACGAGGCAGTGGCGCAGATCAATCCACGGCTGGTCTATTGCGCCATCACGGGCTTTGATTCGAAAGGGCCGCAAAGCCGCCGCGCCGCGTTCGACCTGATCGTGCAGGGTGAATCCGGCGTCATGAGCCTGAACGGCGATCCGGCGCGCGACCCGGAAAAGATCGGCATCCCAGTGGCAGACATCTCGGCCGGGATGTTTGCCGTGCAGGGCATCCTGGCGGCACTGCTGCGGCGCGGCCGCACCGGCAAGGGCGGGCTTGTCGAAGTCAATATGCTGTCGTCGCTGCTGTCGCTGTCGGGCTACAATCCCGGCCTGTACTTTCTGACCGGAAAATCCCCGTCGCGCGTGGGGTCGCGGCACCATACCGTGGTGCCCTACGGCCCCTATCCCACCGCCGACGGGCTGATTCTGCTGTCGACCTTCAGCGACGGGTCGTGGAAAAAGATCGTCGACGCGCTGGACCGCCCCGATCTTGCGGGCGACGCGCGGTTTGACACCGCACCGGGGCGCGCCGCCAACCGCGAGGCCTGCGAATCCCTGATCGTCGAGATGCTGTCAGCGCACCCGTCGCAAGAGGTGGTGCGCCGGCTGGAGGCAGCGGGCGTGCCCTGCGGGATCGTCCGTTCCTTGGGCGAGGCAATTGACATGGAACGGGACAGCGGTACCGGCTCGATTGCCGACATCGACTATGGTGGCGAGGCGGGGGTCATTCCCGGCGTCCGAATCCCGGTGAAATTCGACGGTGAATGGTGCCCCGTTGCCGCTGCGCCCGCCCTGGGCCAAGACAATGGGATACTGGAGCGGTATCGCGACAAGCCGGAAGAAGAACGCCCTCAGGCATCGGATCGCGCGGAAAAAGAGCCGTTTTCATCTAAATGATTTTGACTTTGGCGACATTCTTCTCTAGGGTCGGCACAGGACTGGACGCAAAACCGGCCTTGAACGATCGGGCTTCTTTTCCTCAGAGACACTTGGTCCGCAAAATGGGAGATATGCAATGGCAATCGCCAAACTCTTGAAAATGCCGTTCCTGATCGGGGGTATCGCCCTCACGGCCTCCGTCGCGGCGGTCACGTCGGCTGCCGCTCAGGATGCGTGCAGCTACCCCGAGCAGCCGGTATCGATCATTGTGGGCTATTCGCCGGGGGGCGGAACCGACACCATCGCCCGCCTCTTGGCCAATGGCCTGACAGAAGTCACCGGCCAGCCGTTCAACGTGGTCAACAAGCCCGGCGGCGCGCAGGTCCCGGCGATGAAATTCGTGATGGACGCTGAAAAGGACGGCTACACGCTGGAATTCTTCTCGACCGGCAGCGCCGTGATGGCGACGCTTCTGCGCGACCAGGGCTTTACCTTCATGGAAGAGTTCAAACCGGTCGCCAACGTGGCGATCTCGACCAGCGTTCTGGCGGTCAACAAATCCTCTGGCGTCACCACCGGCGAGGAAATGATCGCCTGGATCAAGGAAACTTACGAAAGCGGCTCAAAGCTGCGCTATGGCCATGCCGGGCGCGGATCGTCCTCGCATATCGCCATCGCCGCCTGGCTGGAGGCGAACGACCTTTACGGCATGGTGCAGGACGTGCCCTTTGACGGCTCGGGCCCGGCCCGTGCGGCGCTGATCGGCGAGCAGGTGGATTTCACCGGCATGAACATCGCCAACGTGGAAAAGGACGAGGTTCTGCACGGCGTCGGCACGCTGTCGGAAACGCGCGATCCAGCCGTGGACCATGTGCCGACCATGAAGGAGCAGGGCATCCCCTACGTCGACATGGATGGCCCGTTGCTGCTGGCCGCGCCGACCGGCACGCCGCAAGAAGTGATCGACTGCCTCGAGGCCTCGGTCAAGCAGGTGTCCGGAATGCCAAGCTTTGTCGAGGCCATGAACAAGGCCGGCTTTGCGGTGATCTACCAGGACTCGCAGACCATCACCAACCGGATGGCCGGTCTGATCGACGGCTGGAAAGCAGCGGTGGATTCTGTGCTGGCTTCGGCCCGCTCGAACTGAGACCCTGAACGCAGGCCCGATCCATGGACAACCAACATCCGCGCGCCGACGCCTTTGCCGCGATTGCCCTGTTGATCATCGTGGTGCCGTTTATCGCGGTGCTGAACGAGATCTACATCGACCCCTTCGATCCCGGTTTCGGCGCGCGCGATTTCCCCATCGGGGTGATCACGGCGATTGTCCTGCTGGCCTGCGTTCTTTTGTTTCGGGCGGTGCGCCAGATGCGTCGCGAAAAGGTTTCCCTTGTCGATCCCGATGAGTTGCGCCCCCTGCTGCGATACAGCGGGCCGGTGCTGCTGTTGGGCCTGGGCTATATCTGGCTGTTCGTCCAGGTGCAGTATCTGGTTCCGACGATGCTGATGTTGTCGCTGTCGCTGGCCCTGTTCGGCAACCGCGGCTGGGTCCGGCTGGGGGTCGTGCCGATCGTGGCGGGATTTTGCTACTACATCCTCTTCTTCGTCCTGCTCGATCTGCACGAGTTTCCCGGTGCCTTGATCAGCTATGACGGAAAGAGCCTGCTGTCCTTCTAGGGCAGCGGTCCTTCACACGACCATCCGAATGACACGACTCCAGAACAGGACCAGAGGCGAACATGCAGATCATTGACGGGTTCGCGGCTTTATTCGGGTCGTGGCAGCCAGCCTTCTTCGCAATTCTCGGCACGCTTGTCGGGCTGGCCGCCGGTGCGATACCGGGGCTGACCGGATCGACGACCATCGCCCTGCTGCTGCCGGTGACCTTCTACCTCGACCCGCTGTCGGCGCTGGCGCTGATCTACACCGTCAGCAAGTCGTCGGATTTCGCCGGTTCGATCCCCGGCATCCTGTTCAACACACCCGGTACGCCGCAGGCCGCCGCCACCGCGCAGGAGGGTTTTCCCCTGACGCAGCAGGGCAAGCAGGGCAAGGCCATGAAAATGGCGGTGCTGGCCTCGGCCCAGGGCGATTTCCTGTCTGAACTGCTTTTGATCTTCGGGGCCGCCTATCTTGCGGGCTATGCCGCGCAGATGGGGCCGCCGGAATATGTCGCGGTCTATTTCTGCGCCTTCATCGTGATCGCCAGCGTGATCGGCGACTCCGTGATCAAAGGCATCCTGAGCACTCTTCTCGGCCTGCTGCTGGCGATGATCGGAGCGGATTCGATCACCGGTTTCGAACGCTTCGATTTCGGGTTCGACTATCTGCTCGAGGGGCTTTCGCTGGTTCCGGTGCTGCTGGGTGTGCTGGTGCTCTCCGAGGTCTTTGCCCGCGTGCTTGACCGCGAAGAGATGTCGGACGACCGCAAGATCGCGCCGGAATCGGAGCGGCCCGAGGACCGGCGCGTCACATGGAGCGAATACCGGCGCTGTTTCCCGGTAATGCTGCGATCCAGCGCCATCGGTACGTTCATCGGCATGTTGCCGGGTCTGGGGGCGACGATTGCCAGTTTCGTCGCCTATGGCGAGGCGCGGCGCGTGTCGAAAAGCACCCTGTGGGGCAAAGGGGAAATCGAAGGCATCGCCGCCGCCGAGGCCTCCAACAACGCGACGTCGGGCGCCAACCTGATCCCGATGTTGACGCTGGGCATTCCCGGCAGCACCACGGCTGCGATGCTGGCGGGGGTCATGGTCATCCACGGCATGACCGTGGGGCCGATGGTCTTCGTCGAGTCCTACGACCTGGTCTATGGGCTGTTCGCCGCCGGTTTGCTGTGCATCTTCACCTATCTGATCGTGGGGTATTTCGGCAGCGCCCTTCTTGGCCGTGCCATTGCCCTGATTCCGGTCAGGATGATCTATCCGTTCATCTTTGTGACCTGCTTTGTGGCCGCCTATGCTGTGCGGCAGGCAGTTTTCGACATGGTGATCATGCTGATCTTCGGCCTCGTCGGCTTTGCCATGCGACGGTTGGGGATGAGCCTGCCGGCCTTCATCATCGCCTTCATTCTTGGCCACGGCGCCGAGGCTTCGCTGCGGCGCACCATGCTGCTGGACGACAGCGGCGCCCTGATCTTCCTGGAACGGCCAATCGCGCTGGTGTTCTTTGCCATCGGCCTGTTGACCATCGTGCTGCGCATTCGCGCGGCGAGGGTCAAGGCGCGAAACCTGTCAGGCGCGGTCGATGAATAAGACTGCATCCGCCGCAGCGCGGCGCGTCTGCCGCCCGGATTCAGTTTGACATAATCATATAAATCAATTAACACAAACGTGCCGCCATGTCCGCAGGCCGGCGGCCGGATTCCCCGGCCGTCGCCGCTGCTACGGCACGGCGTCTACGGACGGACCGCAGAACAGCCGTCCATCAGGGAGAGGGGCATGAAACCCAACCAAACCATGCTTGCGGCTGCCGCAGCCATGTCGGTCCTCGCGGCCGGAACGGCCGGTGCCGAGACCTACAGCTATGCATCCTTCAACGCGCCGTCGCACATCATGGTGCGAACCCTGGGCTCCGGCTGGGCCGATCAGGTGCGCGAGACGACCGGCGGCGAAGTCGACTTCGAAATTTTCCCCGGCGCTTCGCTGATGCCGCCGCTCAGCATGCTGCAAGGGGTGGGGGACGGGCTGGCCACCGCGGCCCATCTTGCGGTGCCTTACTATGCGTCGGACTTGCCGATCAACTATGTCGCCGGCGAGTTGGGCTTTGCCAATCCAGACTACTTCGCTCTGGCCTTTGCCTATGCCGACTACATCGTGAACGATCCGGCGGCGCATGGCGAATGGCGGGCGCAGAACGTCGTGCCGATGGGGACGATCTCGACCCCGAACTACTATTACGTCTGCAAGGACGTCGTGACCGACATGGCCGCGCTACAGGGCAAGAAGGTGCGTTCACCCGGCGGTGCCTGGGGACGCTTTACCACCGACGTCGGCTTTGTCGCGGTCAGCATCCCCTACAACGAACTGTTCACCTCGATGGAACGAAACGCGGTCGATTGTGCGGCCATGTCGACCGCGGATCTGGTGAGCGGGGCAACCGTTCTGGAACTGGTGAAGTCCGGTTCAGTCCTGAAGATCCCGCTGAGCCCCGGCTACAATTCGGCCCACAACGCCATCAACGAGGATGTCTGGAAAAGCCTGACCGACGACCAGCGCCGCGCCATTCTGGACGCCATCGCAGTCGGTATGGTCCGCGCCCATGTCGGATACGAGGCCGAGGTCGCCAAGGCCGAGCAGGCCGGGCGCGACGCCGGAATGGTGTTCATCGAGGAGATGGATGAAGAGATTCAGGCCTTCTACGACGACTGGAACACCAGAAATCTTCAGATCGTCATCGACGCCGCCAAGGAGCGCGGCCTTGAAGACCCCGGCGCAGTGCTCGAGTCGATGCAGAGCTACATCGACAAGTGGGCCGGGTTGATCGACGGCGTGGCCCGCGACGACGAAGCGGCGCTGACCGCGATCCTGAAGGAAAACCTTTTCGATCAGATCGACGAGACCGCCTACGGCATGGACTGACGGCGTCGCGCCGGCAGAAACATTCATGCTGAATGCCGATGGGTTCATGCGGAATTATGCGGATTATCGATAAGCACCGCTCCGCCTAAATTGTCCCTATCGACGGACCGGCGATTTGGCCGGTCCGTATCAGACAGGAGTTACAGACGTGCAGAAACGCAAACTTGGCACCAGCGGGCTGGAGGTTTCGGCCATCGGGCTTGGCTGCATGGGCATGACCGGCGTCTATGGCGACATGCCCGACCGCGCCACGATGATCGACCTGACCCGCAAGGCGGTCGATCTGGGGGTGACCCTTTTTGACTCCGCCGAAGCCTATGGCCCCTGGACCAACGAGGAGCTGGTGGGCGAGGCGCTGAAACCGGTACGTGATCAGGTGGTGATCGCCACCAAGTTCGGCTTTGACATCGACCAGACCACCGGCGAGCGGCGCGGCGGCGCCAACAGCCGTCCCGACCACGTGCGTCAGGTGACGGAGAACGCGCTTAGACGGCTGGGGATCGAGACGATTGACCTGCTGTACCAGCACCGCGTCGACCCCAATGTTCCGATCGAAGAGACCGCCGGTGCTGTCAAGGACCTGATCGCCGAGGGCAAGGTCCGGCACTGGGGCCTGTCCGAGGCGTCCGCCGCCACGGTGCGGCGCGCGCACGCGGTTCTCCCGGTGGCGGCGCTGCAAAGCGAATATTCGCTGTGGTATCGCGGCCCGGAGGCGGAAATCCTGCCCACACTCGAAGAGCTGGGCATCGGCTTTGTTCCCTTCAGTCCGCTGGGCGCGGGGTTCCTGACCGGCAAAATCGACCCGGCGACCAAGTTCCCCGAAGGCGATTTCCGCACCATGGTGCCGCGCTTTCAGGGCGAGGCGCTGGAGGCGAACATGGCCCTCGTGGCGCTGGTCAAGGACGTGGCGGCGCGCAAGAACGCCACCCCCGCACAGGTCGCTCTGGCCTGGTTGCTGGCGCAGAAGCCATGGATCGTGCCGATCCCCGGCACAACCAAGCTGCACCGTCTCGAAGAGAACCTGGGCGCCGTCGACGTGACGCTGAGCCCCGACGACCTGCGCGAGATCGACGAGGCCTCGGCCAGGCTCGACCTTCAGGGCGCGCGCCTGCCAGAGGCGGTTCTGGCGCTGACCAACGGATAATTCCCAAGGGCTCGCCGCACGCCACCCCCCTGCGTGCGGCACCAAACAGGAGCTGTGGACGTGACGATGATCGTGCAGGGCATGGCGATCGGCCTGATTGCGACGCTGGCCATCAATATCTGGGCGCTGCTGCTGTTCCGGGTCGCAGGCATACCCATGCCCAACCGCGCGATGATGGGTCGCTGGGCGGCGCATGGCGCGCGGGGCCGGTTGTTTCACGACAGCATTGCCGCCGCGCCGCCGGTTCCCGGCGAAACGCGCATCGGGTGGCTGTTCCACATCTGCGTCGGCGCCACGTTCGGCGTCATGCTGGCGCTGCTTGCGGGGCGCGACTGGCTTGCCGAACCGACCCTGTTGCCGGCGCTTGCCTTCGGCATCGTCACGGTGGGGTTCGGCTGGTTCCTGATGCTTCCCGGCATGGGTCTTGGCATCGCCGGTGCGCAGGCGCCCAACCCGGCCAAGGTGCGGATCAACGGTCTGCTGGGACATGTCGTTTTTGGCGTGGCGCTGTGGATCGGGGCCTTGGCGCTGGCATAGCGCGCCGGGGCAGCGCCCCCCTGAGCAGAAGAGACACCGCCGCACGCGGCGGACCAACAAAGGAAAAGGCGAATGATCGAAAGAGACAAGATCTATATCGGCGGCCAATGGGTCGCTCCCGAGGGCAAAGAGGTGATCGAGGTCGTGAACCCCGCCACCGAAGCGGTCATCGCCACCATTCCCCGTTGCGTGCCGCAAGACGCGGATCGTGCCGCCAGCGCGGCCGCTGAGGCCTTCACGGGCTGGTCGAATTCCAGCATCGCCGAGCGTGTCGCCCTGTTCAACCGCATGGCCGATCTGGTCGAGAAACGCGGCGAGGAACTGACGCAAGCGTCGGTCTCGGAGGTCGGTCAGCCGATCCGGTTCACCGCACCCTTGCAGACTGGTGGCGCAGTCGATGAATTGCGGGTCATGGCCGAGAACCTTCAGACCATCACCTGGGAAGAGGATGTGGGCGGCGCGGTCGTGCGCCGCCTGCCCTCGGGCGTAGTGGGGGCGATCACCGCGTGGAACGGGCCGCTACGGTCGGTCATCTCCAAGGCCGGAGCGGCCATCGCGGCGGGCTGCACCGTTGTCGTCAAGGGCAGCGAGGTCGCGCCGCTGACCTCTTTCATCTTTGCCGAGATCGCGCACGAGGCGGGCCTGCCGCCGGGCGTGTTCAACCTGCTCAGCGGCACGGGGCCGGAAATCGGCGAGGCCATCGTGACGCACAAGGCGGTCGACATGGTCTCTCTTACCGGGTCGGTGCGGGCGGGGCGCAGGGTCATGGAACTGGCTGCCCAAGACGTCAAGCGCGTCCATCTGGAACTCGGCGGCAAATCGGCAAACATCCTGCTGGATGACGCGGATTTCGAAAAGGCCGTCAGCGTCGGGCTGGACGACGCCTTTCGCAACTCGGGTCAGGTCTGTGGCGGGCTGACCCGGATGCTGGTGCCGCAGGACCGTCTGGCCGAGGCCGAGGAACTGGCCATCGCCAAGGCGCAGAGCTTTGTCATCGGCGATCCCTTCGATCCCGACACCACGCTGGGGCCGGTGATTTCGGACGTGGCGATGGAGCGGGTGCGCAACTACATCCGCATCGGCCAAGAGGAAGGCGCGCGGCTGCTGACCGGCGGCACCGACCTGCCGGCCGGGATTCAGCGCGGCTACTATGTTCAGCCCACGGTCTTTTCCGGCGACAACGCCATGCGCATCGCCCGCGAAGAGATCTTTGGCCCGGTGCTGACGATCATCCCTTACCGGGACGAGGCGGAGGCCATCGCCATCGCCAATGACTCCGACTACGGGCTGGCCGGGGCGGTCTGGAGTGCCTCGCGCGACCGCGCCGTTGCCGTGGCCCGGCAGATCCGCACCGGTCGTCAGCGGATCAATGGCGCACCCTTCAGCAAAAATGCCACCCACGGCGGGTTCAAACATTCCGGCTTTGGCCGCGAGTGGGGGCGTTTCGGAATCGAGGAGTTCACAGAGTTCCAGTCGATCAACGGCTGACCTCGACTTCGCACAGGGGCCGGTCGGAATAGCGCCCCGCCTCTTGCGAACCGCTCTGAAGCACGCCCCGTATCCTTCATCGGGGCGTGTTTTGCCGCCCGGCATGGGTCATCCTCCCGCCCATGCCGGGGAGGGCCTCGCGCCTTCTGCGCCGGCCCCTTGCCCGGTCAATGTAACTGGCGCGCATCGTTTCCCGCGAAAAGCCCAAAGAGGGACCGGATTGGACCGACCTGAACACCCTTACCTAGCCATGCTGACCATCGCGTTGGGCGCCTGGATATTCATCCTCAGCGGCGGCATCGCCAATATCGCGCTGCCGATCCTGACCAGGGAACTGGGCGTGTCGGCGTCAGAGGTCGTCTGGGTCTCGGTCGCGTTCCAGATCGCGGCGGTCAGCTGCACCATCCCCTTCGCGGGCCTGTCCGAGACCATCGGGGTCCGCCGCATGTTCGTCATCGGTCTGGCGGTCTTCGCCTTAGGCGGGGTGCTCTGCGGTCTGGCCGGAAACTTCACGCAACTGACCTTGGCCCGTGTCCTTCAGGGGCTGGGCGCGGCGGGCATCAGCTCGGTCAACGCGGCGCTGGTGCGGCGGATCGTGCCCGAGCATCTTCTGGGCCGCGCAATCGCCTCGCTGGCCATTGTGCTGGGTGCCGCGCAGGGCGCGGCGCCGCTGGTGGGCACCTTTGTCCTGGAATACGCCAACTGGCGCTGGCTGTTCTTCTACGACCTGCCGCTGACCGGGTCCGCGATCCTGCTGGCGCTGTACGCGATCCCGCGCGACACCGGGCTGTCGGGCCGGTTCGATCGCCTCAGCGCAGCGCTTTGCGTACCGACGCTGGGGCTTGGCTTTTTCGCGCTGGACCGGCTTGCGCGGGGGCCGGACCGGGCCGCGCCCTACCTGCTGCTCGCTGTGGCATGTGCCGCCGGCGTCTTGCTGGTCCGGCGGCAGCGCGGCCGCGACCGGCCGCTGTTTCCCGTCGACCTGCTGACCCTGCCGCGCTTTGCCCTGCCCGCCGGTGTCTCGGCGCTGACATACGGGGCGCAGGCTGTGGCGCTGACCGCCCTGCCCTTTCTGTTGATGTCCTCTCTGGACATGGCGCTGTTCGAGGCCGGGCTGCTGATCTCTGTCCTGCCGCTGGCGACGCTGCTGGTCTCGCCGGTGGCGGGATGCCTCTGCGACCGCTTCCCCGCGCTGCCGCTGAACCTGTTCGGCTGTCTTGTCACCGCGGTCGGGTTTCTGGCAATCTACCTGATCGGAGCGCGCGATGAACGCGCGCTTCTGACCGCCGGTATCGTGGTGATCGGCGTCGGGTTCGCGCTGTTTCAGAACCACAATGCCAAGACGCTGATCCTCGGCGCTCCTGCCCGGCGGATGGCCGCAGCGGGGGGCGTGCAGTCAACGGTGCGGGTCATCGGTCAGATGCTGGGGCCCGCGCTTGTCGGGATCAGCTTTCACCTCTTCGCGGAACGGGGCACCGCCGTGGCCATCCTGCTGGGGGTCGGCCTGTGTCTGGCAGGGGCAATCCTGGCGGCTATGCTGGCGGCCTTGGACCGACGGAATCGCCAGTCGGCTCCAGACCCGCATTAAGAAAGCGTCAGAGGCGCGCTTCCAGATGCCAGAAGATCTCGCGCCGTTCGCCGTCCTTTCGGGTGGGTGGCATCAGCACCAGCGCCCCGTCGCGCAGGGCCACGCGGCGTGGCTGGCTGCTGCCGATCCGGGACGGGTCCGAGGCGGCGTCGATGATCGTGGTCAGCAGACCATTTTCGTAGACATAGTTCCCGCAATAGGATGAATAGGCGCGCTTTTTACCTTCTGGCAGGGACAGCCGACCATCGCAAAGGACCGCCATCATGCGGCCGTTGCGCGCCAGCACAAGGCGGCCCATCGGTTCGGGGCCCCATGGATCGCGGATCGGGTTACCGGTGGCATCCACGGCCCGCGACCGTACCAGTCGCCAGGTTCCGTACAGTTGCTCGGCGTCAATGGGATGCGCGTCCATGGGATGTCCTCCACCGCCTCTCATGGCAACAGCCGACCGATTTCGGCGCCGACATCCCCGGCTTGGCCGACATCCCGGCAGGCGGCGATCAGCCGCTCTGTGTGATCCGGGGTCAGGTGGTCTCTGACCACGTCGCGGAATTTGACCTCTAGATCGGCGGTGTTCATCGGGCGTTCATGGCTGCCACGGGCGCTTGTAATGTGTTCGCGCAACCGCGTGCCGTCATCCAGTTCCAGTTCCACAGCCGCTTCGCCTTTGGCCATCGCCTCGACACCGGTGGCCTCGATCCGGCTGCGCAGCGCGTCGATGGCGGGGTCGGTGATACAGTCCATCTGCATCTCTGCCAGACCGGCGCGCCCGCGCAGCAAGGCCGCCGCGGCCCAATGATAAACGCTGTTCGGGGCCTCGATCGGAGAGGTCGGTGTCCGCCGTCCGGTCAGGCTCAGCACGACCGGGTGAACCTCCAGCCGCAGCGCGGCGACGCGCGCCCCCTCTGGCAGACGGTCGCGCAGCGCGAGGCAGGCGTCGATGGTCGGGTGAATGACGATGCCGCAGGGATAGGGTTTGTAGCGGTTGTCCAGCATCACGTGCCGCTGGCCAAGCCCGTCCAGCAGATGCCCCGGATCGGCCCCGTCCGCGTAGACATCAAAGAAGCCGCCCGGCCCTTCCAGCGCGGCGCGGGCGCAATCGAATCCCGCCTCGGCCATCATGGCCGCCACCAGCCCGACCCGACTGCAATGCCCGGCCCGGAAATGCGCGGTCATCGTGCCGTGGGTGCCGCGAAAGCCCGAGGCCTGCGACGCCGCCAGTCCCAGCGCCCAGATCGTCTGCTCTTCGGTCAGGCGCAGCATCCGCGCCGCCCCGGCGGCCACGCCGATGGGCCCTGAAAAGCCGTTCACGTAGAGCGAGGGGTGAAACGGTGAAGGTGCCAGCGACAGCATGTTGGCCAAACGGCACTGGACTTCGATGGAAAGCGCCAGTGCGTTCAGGAATTCGGCCCCGGTGGCACCGCGATCCTGCGCCAGCGCGAACAGCGCGGCGGCGGCGGGGCCGCTGGGATGCGCCACCGAGGGCAGGTAGGCGTCGTCATAGGCCAGTACCGCGGACGAGATGCAGTTGACCAGCGCGGCGTTGGCCGGATCGGTCATCTGCCCGCCCCGCCCGATGACCTTGGCCCGCGGCGCGCAGCCCAGGCTTTGAACATAGGCCGCGGCCGTGGCCACGGCGGGTTCCCGGCTGCCACCAATGGCGACGCCGACCCAGTTCAGAAAGGCGCGGGCGGCCTCGTCCTGCACCTTGTCCGGCAGGCTCTCGAACTCCGTCGACAGCGCGTACCGGGCCAGTTGCGCCGTAATGTCGATGTCGCGGTGCATCTCGTTCAGTCCTTGCTCATATCCCTGTTGTGGGTCGTGCGGGTGAAATGCGGGCTGACTGCCGAAGCCCCCGCATCTACGGGCAGGGTGACACCGGTGATCCAGCGGGCCTCGTCACTGGCGAGAAACAGCACGGCGTAGCCCACGTCCCAGCCGGTGCCCTCGGTGCCCAGCGGACCGACCTCGCGGCGGAACTGGCGTACGCTGTCGGGCATGCCCTTGCCGTAGACCACCGGCGTATAGACAAAGCCGGGCGCCACGTTGTTGACGCGGATGCCATCGGGGCCGTGATTGCCCGCCATCACCCGTGTCATGTTGACCAGAGCGCCCTTGGTGGTGGGATAGTTCAGGTTCGGGTGGCCGCCGGACAGCCCGGTGATCGAGCCGATGATCACGATGGACCCGCCGCCGACCTTGCGCATTTCCGGCACTGCATGGCGCGTGGTCATGACGATGGATTTCAGGTTCAGCGTCATCGCCATGTCCCAGTCGTCCAGATCCAGCGTGGTGGCATCGCCGCGCACCTTGCTGGTGCCGACCACGTTCACCACGATGTCGAGACGGCCATAGCGCTGCGCTGTCTCCTGCACCGCGCGCTGGCAATCCGCCTCCTTGCTGACATCGCCGATGATGACAAAGCAGTCGCCCCCCTCTTCGCGGATCATCGCCTCGGTCTTGCGGACAGCCTCTTCGTTGAAATCCATCAGGCCGACCTTGGCCCCGTGCCGGGCCAGCAGGATCGCGGACCCGCGCCCGTTGCCGATCCCGTCGGCCGAAGAGCCGGCACCGGTGACCAGAGCCACCTTGCCCGCGACGCGCTCACCCTTGCCGCCGGGCAGGCCATCGGAGGTTTCGAATTTTGCCATTCTTGTTGTCCTTCTTCAGGGGCTCAGGCGCCAAGCACGCCGTTTGCCTTCAAGGCTTTGACCTCGGCCGGGGAAAGAACCGCGGCGGCGATCTGGTCGCTGTGCTCGCCCGGCATCGGCGCGTCAAAGGCGCGGCCGGGACGGGCGTCGTCAAACCGGAATGGCGGGCGAACAAGGGCCAGCCCGTTGCGCTGCGGCTCCATCAACTCCAACCATTCGGTCTGGGGGTGTTTCATGACTTCCTCGACCGACAACACCGGAGCATAGGGCACATCCGCGTCAAGCAGGCGTTGTTCCCATTCGGCGCGGCTGCGGGTCAGGAACAGGCCCTTGAGGATCGGTTCCAGATCGAAATAATTGTCCAGCCGGTCGCGGTAGGTGGCGAAACGCGGGTCGGCGGCCAAATGCGGCTGCTCCATCGCGGTGCAGAGGTTTTCCCAGAACTTCTGCGTCACCGACATGTGGATCACCACCGCGCCCCTGTCGGCGGTGGGCAGGCAGTAGGATTGCGCCTGCGGGTGGCGCGAGGTCCGCACCGGGGTCACGCCCTTTTCATAGAACGAGGTGATGGCATCGACCGTCACCAGCGACATCGCCTCCATCAGCGAGGTCTTGACCACGGCACCTTCGCTGTCGTCCGCGCGCTTCACCAGCGCCGCAAGAATGCCCATGGTCGCCGCCACCGCCGAAATCAGATCCGAGATCGCGCCGCCCAGCATCTGCGCCTGGTCACGGTCGTTCATCAGGGAATAGTTGCCCGAGATCGCCTGCCCGATGGTGTCATAGGCCGGCCGGTCGCGCAGCGGCCCGCCATCGCCAAAGCCCGAGACGGAGGTATAGACCAGCCGGGGATTGATCGCGCGGCAGACCTCGGCGCCCAGGCCCAGCTTCTCCATCTTGCCGGGGCGGTTGTTCTCCAGCAGAACGTCGAAATCCGGCAGCAACCGCTTGATCAGATCGAGGCCCCCGGCTGACTTTAGGTTGACCGTGGCGGAGTGCTTGCCGGCATTGTACTGCATGAAGAACGGATCGCGGTTGCCGTTGCCACGGCGGAACGGCTCGCCGCCCGGTGGCTCGATCTTGACCACCTCGGCCCCCAGGGCCGCCAGCAGCGCCCCGCAATAGGGCCCTGAGATATAGGCACCGATTTCCAGAACCCGGTAGCCCCTTAGCGGCAAGCTGTCAGTCATGGCGTCCGTCAATAGCTTTTCTCCTGACCCAGCACGCGCTCCCCGAGGAAAGACAGGATCATCTGCTCGGACACCGGCGCCAGCCGGGTCAGCATGACCTCGCGGTAAAGCCGCTCGACATGGTATTCCTTGGCATAGCCCAGCCCGCCGTGGGTCATCACGGCATTCTCGCAGGCCTTGTGGCCCGACCGCCCGCCCAAAAGCTTGGCGGCATTGGCCTCGGGGCCGCAAGGACGCTTGTTGTCGTAAAGCCAAGCGGCCTTCATGGTCATGGACCAGGCCGCTTCAAGATGGGCCCAGCTTTCGGCCAGCGGATGCTGGATCGCCTGGTTCTTGCCGATGGTGCGACCGAACACCTTGCGCTCTTGGGCGTAGTTCGCCGCGCGCGACAGGGCATCCTGCCCGATGCCGATGGCCTCAGCTGCGACAAGCACGCGCTCGGGGTTGAGGCTGTCCAGAAGGTAACGGAAACCCTTGCCCTCCTCCCCGATCCGGTCGCTGTCGGGGATGAACAGATCGTCATAGAACGTGTTGTTCGAATCGACCGCCTTGCGCCCCATCTTGGGGATCAGCGTCACCTTGATCTTGTCGCGGTCCAGATCGGTGTAGAAGATCGTCATGCCGTCGGTGGGCTTGGCGCACTCCTCAAGCGGGGTGGTGCGAGTCAGCAGCAGCACCTTGGAGGCCACCTGCGCGGTCGTCGTCCAGATCTTCTGACCGTTCACCACATAGCCGCCATCCACCTTTTTCGCGAAAGTGCGGATCTTTGTGGTGTCGAGCCCGGCATCGGGTTCGGTCACGCCGAAACAGACCTGATCCTTGCCGCTGACAAGGTTCGGAATCCAGCGGTCCTTCTGGTCCTGCGAGCCGTAGACAAGGATCGGGTGCGGGCCGAAAAGATTGATGTGCACGGTCGAACAAGCCGCCATGCCGCCACCGTGATGGGCGATCTCGTTCATCATGATGGCAGCCTCGGCCACCCCCAGCGCGGCACCGCCGTATTCCTCGGGCATGGTGATGCCCAGCCAGCCGCTTTCGGCCATGGCCTTGTGGAACTCCACCGGGAACTTGCCGTCGTCGTCGCGGGCGCGCCAGTAATCGTCGCCGAAACGCGAGGCCACGGCGGCCACGCCTTCCCGGATCGCGCGCTGATCGTCTGTGTAGTCGAAATTCAAAACCGAGCCCTTTCGTTGCAGCTCTCGCGGCCGGACGGGCCGGGGCCGCAAGGTTATTTCAGTTAGATCATTAAAATACTAAGACGGTCAAGAGCGTTGCTGCGAAAAGGATCACGGACGACAGATTGGACGCAATCATCTAAATCAACAAAACGATCTTGACAGATGACACCATCGCTCCCTAACGTGACGTGTCGGCCGGGTCGCCAGTGCATCTCAGGCGCAGCCGGGCCAGGCGGCCAGCCGGTTCGCCAAGCGGCCCCGAATGAGGGCAAGCAGGGAGGAATACACCAATGAAATCAATATGTCTGGCAACACTTCTGACGGGATTGGCGGCGACCACCGCGACCGCAGAGACACTGATCCTGTCGACCAACAACTCGCCGACGCACTTCACCACCAAACACGCGATTGAGCCGTTCATGGCCTGCGTCAAAGAACGCTCTGGCGGCGAACTGGACTTCAATTTCTTTCCGTCATCGCAGATCGCCTCGGCCAAGGCCTCGGTGGATTCGATCAACGACGGCCTTGCGCATGTGTCCTACGTCGTCGTGACGTCGAACTCTGACAAACTGCCGATTGCCAATATTTCCGTCCTGCCGGGCATGGGGTCCAGCGTGAAGGGCATGGTCGATGCCTGGCGCAAGGTGATCACCGATGGCGGACCGATGAAGGACGAGCTTGACGAGAACCACATCGTTCCCCTGACGGTCCACATGTACCCGCCCTACCAACTGGGCCTGACGGGCGAGAAATTGGATTCGATCGAGGATTTCGCCGGGCTGAAGTTGCGCGTCGCGGGCGGTGCGCAGGTCTTTGCGGTGAACTCGCTGGGCGCGGTTCCGGTGCAGATTTCCGCAGGCGATGCCTATGTCGCGATGCAGAACGGGACCGTCGACGGCTATATGCTGGCCGTCACCAGCATCGATTCCTACAGCCTTCAGGAAGTCTCGGGTTCGATCACATCGAATGGCGCCTTTGCCGGTGCCGCCGCGTTCATCGGCATGAACGACGCATACCTGGCCAGCCTGTCCGAAGACAAGCAGGCCGCCCTGCGTGAGTGCGGGCTGAAGATCGAAGAAGAGCTGGCCGTCTTTCAGGATACCCTCGTCGAAGAGATGAACGTCAAGTTCGCCGAGGCCGGTGCCGAGATCTACGAGTTGTCCGACGAGACGCTGGCCGCGCTGAACCAGACGCTGGAACTGGCGGTCAAGGACTACGTCGACCGGCTGACCGAACTGGGGATGCCCGCGCAAGAAGCGCTGGAGCAGTACCGCGCCGCTCTGACGGAATGATTGCACCGCTATGAGACTTTTGGTGGGCAGGGAAACCCCTGCCCACGGCCGCACATGATCCACTTGGGAGGGGGATTCAGATGTCCATCAGAAACACCGTCAAAGGCATTGGCCTGCTGGCGTGCGCCGCGTCGCTGACCGCACAGGGTGCCGTCGCCGAAACCTTTGTTGCCACATCCAGCGTACCGCCGACGCACTGGCTGAACACCCAGGGCATGGAACCGCTGATGGACTGCATCCGCGAGCGGTCCGAGGGCGAAATCGATTTCGATTTCTTTCCCGCGGGGCAGATCGCCTCGACCGCTGGCGCGCTCGACGCGGTGACCGGGGGGCTGGCACAGCTTGGCATGATCGCCACCAGCGCGAATTCCGACCGGCTGCCACTGAACCAGATCACCATGCTGCCCGACATGGGCGATACCGCACCCGACATCGTCGCCGCCTACCGCAAGGTGATGGCACAGGACGGGCCGCTGGCGCGCGAGTTGGCGGCGGCGAACGTGCTGCCGCTGACGGTGATCTATCTGCCGCCCTATCAGATCGGTCTCAAGGGTCCGGCGCTGAACGCCATCGGCGACTTCGACGGGCTCAAGGTCCGGGTCGCCGGGGGCGGGCAGGTCTTCGGCATTCAGGCGCTGGACGGCGTTCCGGTGCAGATCAGCTCTGGCGACGCCTATGTGGCGATGCAGCAGGGCACGGTCGATGGCTTCCTGCTGTCGCTGACCTCGGTGGTCTCCTACAGCTTGCAGGAAGTGTCCTCGGCGATCAGCACCAACGGCAACTTTGCGAACGCCCAGACCTTTCTGGGCATGGACCAGCGGGTGTTCGACAGTTTCACGCCGGAACGGCAGGCGATCTACCTCGAATGCGGCAAGCAGACCGAGGACAGCATGTCCGCCTATCTCGAAAATCTGGCAAACGAGTTGAAGACCGATTTCGCCGCACAGGGTGTCGAGATGTTCGAGTTCACCCCCGAGCTTTGGGCCGAGGTGGCCGCAAAGATGCAGCCGGTCGCCACCGACTATATCGAGCGCATGAACGCGCTGGGTCTGCCCGGCCAGGAAGCCTACGACGAATACAGGAAGGCCCTTGGCAAGTGACAGAGGCTGTTTCCAACTGGCGGCGGGTACACGGCATGTTTGACCGTGTGCTCGTGCCGCTTGAAAATGCCGCAGCCATCGTGTCGGGCGTCTGCACCGCGCTGGCCATGGTCCTGACCACGGCAGATGCGCTGATGCGTTATCTTTTCGATGCTCCGCTGGTCTTTCAGTTCTATTTTACCGCGAACTACCTGCTGGTTGGGATCATACTCATGGCGCTGCCCTGGGGCTTCCGGACCGGAGGATATATCCGCGTCGGTATCCTGACCGAAATCATACCCGATGGCCCCCGGTTCCTGCTGTTTCGCCTCGGGCTTTTGCTGAGCGCGGGCTATCTGCTGCTGCTGGCATGGAAGGGCGGGCAGTATTTCCTCAAGACCTTCCTGACCGGACAGGTCTACATCGAGGACCTGAACTGGCCAGTTTACCTTTCCTGGATCTGGATTCCGCTCGGCATGGGCCTTTTGACGTTGCGCGTCCTTATGGTTGCCCTGGGGCCTTCGGACTTCCTGCATATCGAACACGACCCCGAAGAGGACGTCTGACATGGCATTTCTTATTGCGACCTGCCTTTTGGTGGGCCTCATCGTGTTTGGCGTTCCGGTGGGCTTTGCGCTGGGACTGGCGGGGCTGTTCAGCCTGACCGCTTTGGTGCCCTTCAACATGATCACAGTGCTGGCCCAGAAAGTGGTGCATGACACGGTCACGAACCACGCCTTCCTGACGGTGCCGATGTTCCTGCTGATGGCGGAATTCCTCAGCGCCGGCGCGGTGACGCGGGACCTGATGCTGGCCTGCAACCGCGCGCTGCGGCGCATTCGGGGCGGCATGGCCATGGCCTGTATCGCGGCCGGCACAATCCTGGCCGCAGCGTCGGGCAGCAGCACCGCGACGGCGGCAACGATCACCCGGTCGGCCTATCCGACCATGCGGCTCGCGGGCTATTCGCCCTCTCTGGCCGTCGGCTCGATCGCGATTTCCGGCACGCTGGCGATGATGATCCCGCCCTCTGTGGCCTTTGTGCTGTTCGGGCTGATCACCGAGCATTCCATCGGCAAGCTGTTCATGGCCGGCGTGATCCCCGGCCTGATGACGGCGCTTGGTTACATCGTGACAGTCAGCGTCGTTCTGTGGTGGAAACCCGAACTCGGCCCCGACCGCGAAAAGGAAGAAGAGCTGGCCAGTTCCAGCGAACGCACCCGTGTCTGGCCGGTGGGCCTGCTGGTGGTGGTGATCTTCACCTCGCTATATACCGGGATCGCCACGCCGACGGAAATCGCCGCCATCGGTGCCTCGGGCGCGCTGCTGATCTGCCTGTACCTGCGGCGGCTGAACTGGGGCAAGGCGACCACCGCAATCGGCAATACCATTCGCACCACGGCGATGATCATGACCATCGTGATCAGCGCCCATATGTTCGGCTATTTCATCTCGTTCTCGCGGGTGACCGACGCGATGCTGCAATTCGTGGTCGACGCGGACATGTCGCCCACCTCGATCATGCTGGCGATTGTCCTGATCTATGTCCTGCTGGGCACGATCATGGATCAGGCCGCGATCATCATCCTGACAGCGCCGATTACCACGCCGCTGATGGTGGGTCTTGGCTATGACCCGATCTGGTGGGGAGTTATCATGGTCAAGACGGCCGAGATCGGAATGGTCACCCCACCGCTGGGATTGAACGTCTACGTGACTTCTGCCGCCTCGGGGGTCGATCTCAAGACCTGCTTCAAGGGGATCGCGCCCTTTGTCGTGATCGACTTCCTCGTGCTGGGTCTGATGCTGATCTTCCCCGCTATCCCGCTGTATCTCGCCTATCTCTAGGCCCACAGGAAGCGGGTCGAGGCCCGGAAACCGTCGCGCCCGCCCCGATCAGGGGCGGGCGCGAACGAGTCGGCGGCCTGCTTGGGCGTTACGCCTGGGCAGAGGCCTTGGTCGTGCCGGAAAACAGCGCAGCGAAGAATGCGCGCACCATGCGCTGACGATCAAGCTTTGCCTGACGGATAAGCAGGGTTGCTTCCTTGGTGATCATGGGGGACCTCGAATGTTTGCTGTTGCTGCGCTGCAATATATCATGCCGCATCGCAGCAACAAGGCGAGGCCCCGAATACCGGCTATGCGTCCGGGTCGGCGTGACCGTCCACTGCGGACACGAGCCCCAGCTCCTCGAACAATGGCCGCGCCACCAGCGAGGCGGACAGCGCCGCGGGAAACCCGGTGTAGAAGGCCAGATGCGTCAGAACCTCGCTCAACTCTTCCGGCGAGGCGCCGTTGTCCAGAGCCTTTTCCATGTGCGAACGCAACTGGTCCGTCTGCCGCAGCCCGATCAGCGCCGCGATGGTGATCAGACTCCTTTCCCGCTTGGTCAGGCCGGGACGGTTCCAGATGTCACCGTAGATGACCTCGTCGATGACTTCGGCCAGTTTCGGCACGACGGGCCGTATCCGGTTCTTGGAGGAGGAAGGATTGGACATGGAAGGGACCTTTTTTGGGGGCGGATCAACTGGCGGCGACCGGCATCGCGGCGCGCAGGAAAGCCGGCGCGGCAACGCCCCGGCGCGACTTCAGGTCGACCGCGACAAAGCATTGCTCGACCGTGGCGACAGCCGGGCCGTCAGGGACAAACAGGTGATATTGGACGTTGAAGATCTTTTCGCCCACGTGAATGATGCGCGACCGGGCATGGACCATGTCGCCTGCCTTCGGGTCGCCATGCCGGACCGCCCGGTTTTCGACCGACATTCTGGAGATTCCCGTTTCCTGAACGAATTCGGGTGTATAGCCCACCGCAGCCAGTTGGTGATGCGAAGCCAGCGCCACACGCTTGAGGATATCCTCGGTCAGGAGCCCGCCGGTGTGGTCGAGTTCCGCCGGGCGCACCGGGCCCAGTTCCAGCGTCTGGTCCCCGGACCCGGCGGGCCAGTCCGTGTCCACGGGCGCGGTGTCGATGCCTCGCGGCAAGGCGCTGGACAAGGCGTCAGAGGCGATGACGGGCAGGCTTTCGCCATGGGCGATGCCTTGCTCCAGGGATGTCGCGGCCAGCTTGCCTTCGCTGACCGCCAGGTGCATGACTGCGCCCCCGAATGCGCCGTCGCCGACACGCGCGGACCGGATGACCACCGGCGCATTGGCGAACAGCTCTTTGTGGAACCGGATATGTCGGGTCGCGACCACTCCTGCACCGGGGTTTCGCCCGGTTTCACGGCTAGCCAGCGACTCGCTCGCCATCTGGAAACTGCGGGCATAGAAACGGACGTTCCAGTGGTTGTTGAAATCGCATTCCCAGCGTTCGACCCGCGTGTGAAGCGTCGGGGTTCCCCGATCGGCAAGGTTGTGTCGTGTCATGTCTGCGGAACCTCCAAGCGATAGACCCGTTTGGCCGTGCCGAAAAACAGCGCGGCTTTTTCGCCATCTCCGGCATCGCGGGTGATGTGTTTGAGGGCATTCCACAGCGGCACGAAACCGGCCGAGCGCCCGTCGGGCGGAAAGTTGCTTTCCATCATGCAGCGATCCGGGCCAAACGCCTCGATCGCCGTTTCGACATAGGGCCGCCAGACCCGTGCCAGATCGGCATAGCCAACTTCGCCGTCATGACGTTCGAAGTCGAAGCCCCAGTGCGGCATGCCCAGCCCGCCAACCTTGCAGACGATATTGGACCGTTCGGCGACGAGCCGCATGTTGGCGGCCCACTGGCAAAAGACCTCGTCGCGCGCGGCCGCGTCCAGCCCGAACCCGGCGGCGATGCCGCAATGGTTCAGGACGAAGGTCATGCCGGGATTGGCATCGGCCAGGCTGGCGATTGCGGGCAACTGGTAGTGAAAGACCGACACGTCAAAAGGCAGCCCGCGCTTTTCCAGCTCTTTCAGCGCCGGGGCGAAGCCCGGACTTTCCATGATTCCGGTCGGGGGCCTGCTGCCGATGACGGTGGGGAATTCCTTCGACGAATCGAACTCCAGCAACAGGTGCCGGACGCCGCGAAACCGCTCGGGCGCGGCCTCGATGCAGCGGTCGAGACAGGCGGCCACGCCGGTGCCAAGACGCATGTCCACATGGCCGACGATTCCCGCCGCCACGTGGCAAGGGCCGTAGACGCCGGTGGCCGTCATTGCGCCGATGCCGTTGGCGAATTCGACCTCGCCCAGCGGGCGCAACGCCTCGGGGCCGGTCTGGCGCTCGAACACGCGGGTTTCCACATAGACCGAGGCCCGGATATTGTGCCCGGCATTCACGTCGGCCAGATACTCCGGCGTCATGTAGGTCACCGGGCGATGGATCAGGTGGAAATGCGCGTCGATGATCGGCAGGTCGGGGTCGATGATCGGCTCGGATCGTCCTTCGTTGCGTCTGACCGGCATGGGCACCTCTTTATGAAACCGGAAGTTGTCTGGCCGCGCCTGCCCTGATTGCGGGCGGCGCAATATAAGTCTATTTCATCTAGATTATTTATCCTATACTGTCTGACATAATATTTTCACGGTGCCCGCGCCATGCGGGCCCGACGCGATGTCTGGTGGAAAGGACTTTCAGCGATGGACTACGCTTCTCCCCAAACCGTCGAAGATGCCGTTGGCCTGCTTTCGGGCGCGTCCGGCGATGCACGGGTTCTGGCCGGCGGCACCGATCTTGTGGTGCAGATGACGGCGGGGCTGCGGCGGCCTTCTCTGGTTGTGGATATCAAGAACATCCGCGAACTGACGGGCATTCAGGTCGATGACAGGGGCATCCGCATCGGTGCCGCGGTCTGTGGCGCCGCCATCAACGAACACCCCGAGATCCGCGCCAACTGGCCGGGTTTTGCCGAGGCGACGGACGTGATCGGGTCGATGCAGGTGCAAAGCCGGGCCACCCCGGCGGGCAACCTGTGCAACGCCTCGCCGGCAGCCGATGCCGTGCCGGGCATGGTCGCCGCCGGGGCCACCGTGACCATTGCCGGCCCCGACGGACGCCGCACCGTCCCGGTCGAGCAGATCCCGACGGGGCCCGGACGCACGTCGCTTGCGAAGGGCGAATTCATCGTCTCGATCAACCTGCCGCCAAAGCCGCCCCGCTCGGGCGAGGCGTACCTGCGGTTCACGCCGCGGACGGAAATGGACATCGCCGTTGTCGGCGTCGGGGTCAGCATAACGCTGGACACCAAAGGGATCTGCACCGCGGCACGCGTGGCCATCGGCGCCGTGGCCCCGACCGTCCTGCTGGTCCCCGAGGCTGCCGGGGCCCTGATCGGCTCTGCGGTGGACGACCCCGCACTGGATGCCGCCGCCGAGGCGGTCCGCTCCGCCTGCGCCCCCATCGACGACAAGCGCGCCACAGCCGCCTACCGGGTCAGGATCTCGGGGGTGATCTTCAAGCGCGCCGCGCTCAGGGCGCTCGACCGCGCCAAAGCCTGAAAAGGAAAACCCATGGCAAAGAAGATCCATATCACCGCCGACATCAACGGTGCCGAGGTCGAGTTTCTCGCCCGCCCCGACCAGACCCTGCTGTCCGCCCTGCGGGACGAACTGGCCCTGATGGGCACCAAGGAGGGCTGCGGTTCGGGTGACTGCGGTGCCTGCTCCATCGAGGTGAACGGACGGGTCGCCTGTTCCTGCACGATGCTCGCTGCCGAGGCCGAGGGCAAAAGGATCACCACGATCGAAGGTATCGCCGTCGGTGACGGGCTTCACCCGGTGCAACGGCACATCCTGCAAGAGGCCGCCCTGCAATGCGGATTCTGCACGCCGGGTATCGTCGTGGCGGCCCGCAACCTGCTGGATAGGAACCCCGACCCGTCGGAATCCGAGATCCGCTTTTGGCTGGCGGGCAACCTGTGCCGCTGCACCGGCTACGACAAGATCATACGCGCGGTGCAGAAAGCCGCAGAGGAAATGCGCGCGCCGGCCTGAGCCGTCGGGCCGCTGTGACAGTCGTTACATTTCAAGGGAGGAAACAGAAAATGAAGACATCGAAACTCTGGGCCGTGCTCGCCGCTCTGGCGCTGACGGCACCGGCGGCGCAGGCGCAGAATCGTCCGGTCTTTGCCGGGTTCACGCCGCCGAAATACGTCATGACCGAGGAAATGCAGACCCGCTGGGCCGAGTTGATCAAAGAAGCCTCGGACGGGGCCATCGACTGGGAAATCTTCGTCAACGGCTCGCTGGTTCCGGCCACCGGCACGCTTGAGGCGGTCGGCAGCGGCATCGCGCAGGCGGGACATATCGTGCCGGCCTATTTCCCGTCGAACCTGCCGATCAGCAATCTTATCAACGACATGGGTGCGCTGAATCCGGACCCGCTGGTGCTGGCCTCGGCCTATGCGGATTTCACGGTCAACGAACCCGTGGGGTTGAAGGAATTCGCCAACAACGACATCCTCTACGGCGCGGGAACCATCGCGACGCCCTCCTACAACTTCATCTGTCGCGGCGACCTGAAGACGGCCGAGGATCTTCAGGGCAAACGGGTGCGCACCCCCGGAGGCGCCCTGTCGCGCTTCAGCCAGTCAATCGGAATGGTGCCGGTGAACCTGACCAGTTCCGAGCTGTATACGGCCATGGAACGCGGCGCGGTGGATTGCGTGGCGGGCGACCTGTCGCTGCTGATCTCCTTCGATCTGGCGGGGCTGGCGGATTCCGTGGTCACATTGCCGATGCCGCCGCTCTTTGCTTTGGCGCTGATCAACTACAACCGCACCTACTGGCAGGGTCTCAGCGAGGCGGACCGCCGCATCCATCTGGACGCGACCGCGCGGTCCATGGCCCGCGGTTTTCTGGCCTTCGAGGCACAGGTGGCAGAGGGAGCAATTTTGGCGCAGGAAAAGGGCATTGCCCTGAATGCGCCCGGAGACGATCTGGTCTCGGCCTTCGACGCCTGGGTCGCGGATGGCTTTGGCGGGCTCGAAGCGATTGGCCGCGACCAGTTCGGGATTGAGGACGCCGGGGCGGTCATGGCCTCGTTCGAGCCTTATGTCGAGAAGTGGACCGCGCTGTTCGAGGGCGTGGACCGCACCTCTGAGGATGCGATCACCGAAGTCATCAAGACCAACCTGCACGACAGGATCGACGTGGCGACCTACGGGATCGACTGAGCCGATTCAGGCCCTGCGGTCGGAATGCAAGGGGCGCCCGGAGATCTCTCCGGGCGCCCCGTCTCATTCAGGCGGCTTGCGTCTCAGCGTCCAAGCGCGGCCCTGAACTCGTCGTAGGCCGCTTGACCGGGAAGGTCGCGCGCCTCCAGCCGGGCGATGAATTCCTCAGCCGTTTTGTCCAGTTCCGCGTTGATCTTGGCCAGTTCCTCGGGCGGGAAGGCAAAGACCGAAACTCCGCCCGCTTCGAATTCTTGCAGGAACCTTTCCTGTGCCCCGTCCTGGTAGGCGATCAAGTTTTCTTCGCTCTTCATGCCGCAATCCAGAAAGATCTGCTGCGTTTCTTTCGGCATCGCACCGAAAGTGTCTGAATTCATCGCGATCATCGCCATGGAGCCGCCGAAATTGGCGTTTGTGCTGATCGCCTTGGTGACCTCGTCCAGCTTAAAGGCCTGCATGCCCGCAATCGGGAAAAACACACCATCCACGGTTCCCCGTTGCAGGGCGATGTAGACATCGGCGGCGGACAGTTCGACCGGCACCGCACCCAGAACGGTGGCCGTGCTCGACGCCGACCCACCGATCACGCGCAGTTTCAGGCCCGCGAACCCGTCCAGTGTATCGACCACACCACCGGTAAAGCCGACCTGATAGGGCGGGTACTGGTTAACGGTCAGCAGGGTCAGCTTGTTGCGGCGCAATTCCTCTGCCAGCAACCCGTCCGCCTCCAGCGCCTTGCGATAGGCGGCCGAGATCTCACCGGAGCTATCCCCCATGTTGGGCAGCACGGGCACGTTTGTCAGCGGCATCTTGGACGAGGCCCGCTGCGGCACGATATAGGCGATGTCGGCAAGTCCGTTGCCAAGCGCATCCAACGAGGATTCCGCCGATGCCAACTGACCCGAGGGGTAAAAGTTGAATGTCGTCGCTCCCGCGGTTTCCGCAGTCACGCAGTCCATGAACGGTTGCATGCCCTCGGTCACGCCGAAATGGGTGGCGGACAGGTAGGTGACGACCGAAAGCTCTTCGGCATGCGCCTGCGTCAGCGCCAGAAGCGAAACCGCCCCCGCGCCGAAAAAGGTTCTGGTGGGTAGGCCGGTCAACATGTCTGCAACTCCTCTTTTGCAGGGGATGATCTATAGATCGGGATCGGTGCGTGTCTCGATCGCCTCCAGCAGCTTGACGGGCGAGATCGGCAGCGACGTCATCCGCCGGCCAGAGGCATCGCGAATCGCATTGGCGACACAGCCCATGGCGGCGACCATGCCCGCCTCTGCCACGCCCTTGACGCCGAACGGGTGGTTCGGGTTCGGAACCTCGACCACCACAGCCTCGATCATCGGCAGATCCGAGGCCACGGGCATCCGGTAGTCCAGCCAGCCCGCATTCTGCAACACGCCGTCCGGACCAAAGACATAGCCCTCGTTCAATGCCCAGCCGATGCCCTGCACCACGGCGCCCTGAATCTGGCCTTCGACGTAGGACGGGTGGATGGCCTGTCCGGCATCCTGCGCCGCGACGAAAGTGACGACGCGGGTGTGCCCGGTCTCCGGATCGACCTCGACATCGCAGAACATCGCGCTGAGTCCGGGGGCATGGCCGGTCATGTTCTCTGCATGAGACGCGCCGAAATGCCCACCCGTCGCGGTCGCCTGTGCGGCCAGAGACTTCAGCGACAGGGGCTCAAACTCACCAACATTGGACGACGACGGCCGCGCTTCGCCGTCGACCCAGTCCACCGCATCCGGGTCCACGCCCCAGATTTTCGCGGCGCGCTCCTTCAACTGCGTGATGACCTTTTCGCTTGCGCTGACAACCGCCTTGCCGGTGGCGAATGTCACCCGCGACCCCCCCGTCACGTAGGTGAATGGAACCGAGGCGGTGTCATGCACGTCGCTGTGGACCTGCTCATAGGGGACACCGAACGTATCGGCGGCCATGATCGCCATCGACGCGCGACTGCCGCCGATATCGGGACTGCCGGTTGCCACGGACACCGTTCCGTCAGTGTTCACAAAGACTGTCGCGCCGGAATCGCCACCGGCATTGTGCCAGAACCCGGCGGCGACGCCCCGGCCCCGGTTCGGCCCCGGATCCCGCTGGTAAGCGGGATGCGCGCGCAGCCGTTCCAGCATGGTGACAAAGCCCTCGTGGGTCATCACCCGCCCACCGATCAAGGGATCTCCCTTGCGGATCGCGTTTTTCAGGCGGATCTCGATCGGGTCCATTTCCAGTTTGCGCGCGACCATGTCCACGACGCTTTCAACCGCGAAATTCGATTGCGGAGATCCGGGAGCGCGATAGGCACAGGTCATGGCGCGGTTGGTCACCACATCATGGCCCTTCACATGCTGGTTCGGGATGGCGTAATGCGCAAAGGCGCACAGGCAGCCATTCATGAAGGGCGAGCCGGGAAAGGCCCCTGCCCCGTAATACAATTCGATCTCGGCGGCGGTGATGCTACCGTCCTTCCGGGCGCCCAGTTTGACCCGGACTTTCGAATCCGAACCGGGTCCGGTGGCGCGGAACACTTCGCTTCGGGTCATCACCATCTTCACCGGGCGGCCGGACTTGCGCGACAGGATCATCGCCACAGGCTCCAGGTAGACCTTTGTCTTGCCGCCGAATCCGCCGCCGATCTCGGCCGGGGTCACGCGGATGTCGCCCGAGGACATGCCGGTGAAGGCCGCAGTCAGGTCGCGCATCTGGAAATGCCCCTGACTGGAGACCCAGAGGTGCGCCTTGCCGCCGTTGTATTCCGCGACACAGGCGTGCGGCTCGATATAGCCCTGATGCACCGGATCGCTGGAAAAGCTGTGTTCGACGATCACGTCGGCTTCGGCAAAGCCCGCCTCGGTATCGCCCATGCGATCCTCGTAGACCCGCGAGATGTTCGAGGGCTTTGCCGGCTTTGGCGCGACATTGCGGGTGAAGGCGTCCTCGTGCAGCAGCGGCGCGTCCTCGGCGATGGCCGCGTCGATGGTCACAACGAAGGGCAGCACTTCGTAGTCGACATCGATCAGTTTAAGGGCGGCGCGGGCCGTGGCCTCATCCTGCGCCGCAACGGCGGCCACGGCATGTCCTTCGTAGTAGACCTTTTCGCGCGCAAGTATGTTGCGAACATCGTACCAGGCGTTGCGCTGCATCCGTTCTGGCCCGACAAAGCGGAACGGAAAGTCCGGCAGGTCGGCGCCGGTCATCACCGCAAAGACGCCGGGATGCGCTGCGGCGCGGGCGGTGTCGATGGCAAGGATGCGCGCATGGGGATGCGGGCTGCGCAGAACCGCGCCGGTCAGCAGTCCCGGCGGGCTGTAATCCGCGCCATAGCGCGCCGCTCCGGTGACCTTGGGAACACCGTCGGGACGCACTGGACGGGTGCCGACATGGCGAAGCGAAGCGGTCATCGCTGCGGGTGACTTGATCTCGTTCATGGCGTCCTCGTTCTGGTGTTTTGCCCGCCGCACGGCCCGGAGACCGCGCGTGGCGAAGTCAAATCGTCCCGCGGAGGTTAGCACTATTCAATATAATCATCCAACTCATTTTAATCTTGCATTCGGACCCCTGTTGGACCAGTGTCCCCGACATCCGCGTCACGGCCGCTGGCCAGAACCACCGAGGTATGGCGGGCGGGACTGGGGACGCGGACATTGCACGAGAGGGAGCCTGACGCCATGACCGAGCCGTTGACCATCGCGCGTCAGGGAAGCTTTGCCGCCGGCGGCGTGGTGGTGCGCAATACGGGCACCTACGACCCTACGGCCCCCGGCCCGGAGGGCCAGACGCTGCACGGCGACCATGCCTATGTCAGCTACCAGATCCCGCGGGACGCCCGAAAGCTGCCGATTGCGATGCTCCACGGGCATCTGCAATTCTCCAAGACCTACGAGACCACGCCGGATGGACGCGAAGGGTTCGACACGATTTTCCTGCGGCGCGGTTACGGGGTCTACCTGATCGACCAGCCCCGGCGCGGGCGCGGCGGACAAAGCACCCAGCCCGGCACCCTGCCCGCCGCCCGCGAAGACCAGTTCTGGTTCAACACCTTCCGGGTCGGCATCTGGCCGGACTATTTCGACGGCGTGCAGTTCGCCCGCGATCCCGAGACGCTGAACCAGTATTTCCGTCAGTCCACGCCCAACACGGGCCCCTTCGACCTCGACGTTTCGGCTGCGGCCGTGGCGGCCCTGTTCGACCGGATCGGGCCGGGCATCCTTGTGTCGCATTCGCAGGGCGGCGGCGTTGGCTGGCATGCCCGCATGAAGACCGACAAGATCCACGCGATCGCCTCTTATGAGCCGGGCAGCAACTTTCCCTTCCCCGAAGGCGAAGTGCCCGCGACGCTGGACAGTTCGGCCGGTCCTCTGGCGCCCCTTTGCGTGCCGCTGGCCGAGTTCCGCAAGCTCACCCGGATTCCGATCGTCATCTACTACGGCGATTACATCCCCAGGCAACGGTCGGAGAACCGCGGCCAGGATCAATGGCGGGTGCGCATCGACATGGCACGGGTCTGGGCAGAGACGGTCAACCGCCACGGCGGCGACGTGACGGTTGTGCATCTGCCGGAAATCGGCGTGACGGGGAACACGCACTTTCCCTTCTCGGACCTGAACAACATCCAGATCGCCGACCTGCTGTCGGATTTCCTTGCCGCCAAAGGCTTGGACGCACGTTGAAAAGAGGAGAACGGAACATGGGAGCACTTGACGGGAAGGTGGCGCTGATCACCGGCGCCGGGTCCGGTTTTGGCCGCGCCGGCGCGATCCTGTTCGCCGCCGAAGGCGCAAAGGTCGCCATCGCCGACATCAACGCCGAGACCGGCGAAAAGGTCGCCGCCGAGATCGCGGATGCAGGTGGCACGGCGGTCTTCATCAAGGCCGACATGACCAGCTCTGCCGATGTCGAAAACATGGTGGCTGAGACCATCAGCGCCTTCGGGCAGTTGGACATCTTCTGGCACAACGCCGGAAACGTCGGCCCCGGCGCGGTCGAGACGGTCACCGAGGAGACCTACGACCAGACGATGAACATTCACGTCAAGGCGGGGTTCTTCGGCGCGAAATATGCCATCGAGGACATGAAAAAGCGCGGGCGCGGCGTCATGCTGTTCACCTCGTCGCTGGCCGGGATCAAGGCCTCTCGCGCCTCGCCGGTCTATGGCATCGCCAAGACCGCGCTGGTGGGGCTGACCAAGAACCTGACCGTCAGCTTTGCGCCCTATGGCGTGCGGGTCAACGCGATCTGCCCCGGCGCGGCGGAAACCCCGCTGTGGCCCGCCTTCACCAATCGCGGCAAGGACGACGGTTTCGATGCGGAGAAGACCAAGGAGGTCTCAAAGCTCTACGCCGAAAAGACCCCGCTGGGCCGTCTTGCCGAACCCGAAGAAATCGCTCAGGCGGCGCTGTTTCTGGCCTCCGACGCAGCGTCCTACGTCACCGGCGAGATCATGTCGGTCGACGGGGGGCTATCGGCCACGTGACGCGATGACCGGCCCGGCCTTCACCGATTGCGGCTCTGGCGCACCGACCTTGCTGTTTGTGCATGGCTACACCTGCGGCAAAGAGGATTGGGACGCGCAGATTCCAGGTTTGCGGGACCGGTTCCGCTGCATCGCGCTGGACCTGCCGGGCCATGGCGCGACGCCGCCGGGGCCCGAGGCCACCGTTGCGGCGCTGGCCGATGCGGTCAACGCGGTGCGGGCACACGTCGCGGACCCGGTGATCCTCATCGGCCACAGCCTGGGCGTCAAGGTGATCCGTGAGGCCTGTGTCCGGTCGCCCGAAGGCGTGTCCGGGCTGATCCTGATCGACGGCGGCTTTCACCGGTCCGACACCGATCAGGTTCAATCCGGTGTCCGTCTCTATGTCGAGGCCAATGGGTTTCCGGCCTTCGTGCGCGACTATTTCAGCGCGGTGCCAGACAACCCCGGCGACATGCGCCTGCGCGACGAGGCGATCCGACGCGCCCAAGGCATGGATGCCGATTTCGCCTGCGGGATCTATCAATCGGCGGTCGCCTTCGACGCCAACCGCAGCCGTCAGACGCTGGAGGCGCTGACATGCCCGGTGCTGGTGCTGCAAAGTTCCAGGATAGATGCCAGCGGACGCAGGGTGGCCCTGCAAGAGGGCGAACGCTCTGCCTTCAGCGAACTGGTGCAGCGCCATGTGCCGGCTGCCCGGATCGTCACGATTGTCGGGTCCGGGCATTTTCCGATGTATGATCGGGCCGAGACCGTGACCGAGGCGATACGGGCATTTGCCTTGCAGGTGCACGCCAATTCATTTAGATGATTACTGAGCGCCGTGCGCGAGGGCCGCAATTCCGAAACGGGGTGCCATAGCGCGCCCTCTTCCCTTCGAACCCTGCGTGTCGCTGCGCATCCGGATCGCCGGAAGCCGCGTCTGCCACATAGGAGCCAGCCATGCCATTTTCACACGTGTCGACAGAGCTGCGGATCTTCTCCGGGCCTGACAGCCTGTCCCGGATCGAACGCGAACTGGCCCGCTTGGGCGCCAGCCGCGCGGTGATCTTCTGCGGCCGGACCCTGTCGGCCTCGCCGTTGATCGAGATGGTCCGCGAAGGCATGGGCGCGCGCCACGCCGGCACCTTTGCCGGGGTCAAGGCGCATTCGCCGGTCCCGGCGGTGGCCGAGGGTGCCGCGTTCCTGCGCGCGCATGACGCTGACGCGGTGGTGGCGGTCGGAGGCGGCTCTGCCGTCGTCAGCGCCCGCGCCGCAACGATCTTTCTGGCCGAAGGTGACGACTTGTCAAAGATCGCCACCTTCCGCGACGAGACGGGCCGTATGAACAGTCCACGCCTGTCACAACCGAAACTGCCGCAACTGATCGTGCCGACGACGCCGAACACCGCCGTGGTCAAGGCCGGGACGGCGGTGTTCGACCCGGCGGACTCGCGCCGCCACGCGTTGTTCGACCCCAAGACGCGGGCCGGCGCGGTGTTCGTTCAACCGGACATGCTGGCCACCGCGCCCGCCGACCTGCTGCTCAGCGCCAGCCTCGACACGCTGTCTCTGGCCATTGACGGGCTGATTTCGCGCACCGGCGATCCGGTTGCCGACGCGCTGCTGATCCATGCGGTGCGGTTGCTGATGGCCGGGCTGCCGCGCCTGAAAGACGGCGACACGCCCGCGTTGCGCGAAGAACTGACCATGGCGGCGCTGCTCTGCGGTCGCGGCACCGATCACACCGGGGCTGGCGTGACAACCGTTCTGGGCCACGCCATCGGCGCCAACCATCACGTCGAGAACGGCACGGTCAAGGCGACTCTGCTGCCGCATGCCATGCGCTTCAATGCCGGGCACAACGACGCGGGCTTTGCCAATCTTGCGCTGGCGCTTGGCGTCGACAATGCGGATGGGGTGGCCCCCGCGCTCGAAGCCTTCAACACCACGATGGGACTGCCCCGCACGCTGACCGAGCTGGAGATCCCCGAAGCCGCCTTTGACGAGATCGCAGAGCGATCGATGCTGGACTGGTTCCTGACCGGCAACCCGCGCAAGGTCAGCGATCCGCAGGACCTGGTCGCGCTGCTGCGTGGTGCGCTCTGACCCGGTGGAACGGAACGGACGGATGATACACCTTGCACTGGACACGCCTGTCGCCAAACCCTTTCGCCCCATGCGCCTGGGTGTTATCGGCGCGGGCTGGCTTGGCAGCGCTGTCGGCAGCAACTGGGCCCGCGCCGGGCACCAGGTCATGCTGTCGAGCCGCCACCCCTCGCGGTTGGCCCCGCTGGCCAACCGGCTTGGAAAAAACGTCAGCACCGGCACGCCGAGGGCCGCCGCAAACTTTGCCGAGGTGGTCCTGATTTCGGTTCCCTATGAGCCGTTGCCCGTCCTGGCCGAGGCCTGCGGCGATGCGCTGGCTGGCAAGGTCCTGCTCGATGCGTGCAATCCGCCCTGGAATCCCGATCATCCCCTGGCGCAGGAATGTGCCTCTCGCGGCGTCGGGCCGACGACCCAGAGGATCTTTGCCGATGCCCGCGTCGTGCGCTGTTTCAGCGCCGTGGACGCCAGCCGGATCGCAGAGTCCTGGGGGCGGTCCAGCGTTCCGTTGGCCGTACCGCTTGCGGGCGATGACGCCGAGGCGGTCGCCATCGCCGCGCAGCTTGTCCACGACGCGGACTGCCAACCGCTGGTCGTGGGCGGTCTGGACACCGGGGTGCTGTTCCAGCGCGGGACGCCGCCATTCCGCGCGAACACGACGCTGGAGCGATTGCGTCGGACCTTTGGCTGAACCGCAGGCCCGAACCGATGACGACCCCCGCGACGCCAAGCGCCGCGGAGGTCCGCTTCCGACCAGTCCCGCGGGTTAAAAGTTCACCCGGTCGCCGCCCTTCAGCCCCAGCACCTCGCGCGCTTCATCCGGGCTCGCCACCGTGCAGCCAAGATCCTCGACAAGACGCCGGATCTTGGCGACTTGTTGGGCGTTCGAGTCCGCCAGTGTCCCGCGCGAGATGAAAAGGCTGTCTTCCAGCCCGACCCGCAGGTTGCCGCCCATCTGGCTGGCCGTTGTGGCCAGCGGCATCTGCGCGCCCCCTGCCCCCAGAACCGACCAGCGATAGTCGTCACCGAACAGCCGGTCGGCGGTGCGCTTCATGAACACCAGATTGTCGACCTCAGGCCCAATCCCGCCAAGGATACCGAAAATGAACTGGATGAAGATCGGGGCCTTGAACAGGCCGATGTCCATGCAAAACTTCAGGTTGTAGAGATGCCCGACATCGTAACATTCGTGTTCGAACTTGATGTCGTGCGGGGCCAGCGTCTCTGCCGCTTCGCGGATGTCGCGAAAGGTGTTGCGGAAGATGTTGCCCTCAGAGCCTTCTACGTAGTCCTTTTCCCAGTCGAATTTCCAGTCGTCATAGCGTTTGGCCAGCGGGTGAAAGGAAAAATTCATCGACCCCATGTTCAGGCTGCACATTTCCGGGCTGAAGGTCGTCGCAGGTTTGACCCGGTCGGCGATGGACAGGGTCAGGCTGCCGCCGGTCGAGATGTTCACCACCGCGTCCGTCGCCTGTTTGACACGGGGCAGGAAGGCGGCGAAATCGTCGGGATCGACGGAAACGCCGCCGTCATGCGCGCGCCTTGCGTGCAGGTGCAGGATGGACGCGCCCGCCTCCGCCGCCTCGATGGCCTGCCGCGCGATGTCGTCGGGCGTATAGGGCAGCGCGTCCGACATGGTGGGGGTGTGGATCGCCCCGGTTATGGCGCAGGTGATAATGGTCTTGCGTTGCTTGGCCATGGGTCCGTCCTACAGTTGCGCCCGTGCGGCGAACGCATCGCGCATGGCCAGGATCTTTTGCGCCTGCACAAGGTGCGGACGGTCGTACATCTTGCCGTCAATCCCCAGCGTCCCCGCATCGGGATTTTCGTCAAACGCCGCGACAACCTTTTCGGCGACGGCGATGTCCTCATCCGAGGGGCTGAAGGCGGTGTTCAGCGGTTCGACCTGCGCCGGGTGGATGGCAAAGCCGCCGTGAAAGCCCTCGCGCCGGCAGGCGTCCAGGGTTTCGCGCAGGGCGTCGATGTCGCGAAAATTCGGATGCGCGGTGTCGAAGGCAAAGATCCCCGCCGCCCTAGAGGCCAACAGCATGTTGGACCGCACCATCCGGTAGGTCAGCGCCAGCCGGCCGTCCGGGTCGCGGTTCGTCGAGGCACCGATATCGGCGCTCAGGTCCTCGGCGCCCCAGGTCAGCCCGTACAGCCGTTCCATCCCTGCGCCGCGATACTCGTGCAGCACAAAGGTCGAGGCTGCGGTTTCCGTGGCCACCGCCATGATTCGGGTCGATCCCAACGGCACACCCTCGCGCACCTCCAGAGCATCCAGGTAATGGCTGAGCCGGCGGATGTCCCCGGCACCTTCGGCCTTGGGCAGCAACACCCCGGCGGGACGGGCGCCCACGATGGCGGCCAGGTCGTCCAGCGCGAAGTCACCGCCCAGCGGGTTGATACGGACCCAGACCTGTACCTCGGGCCGGGTCTTGCCCGCGCGCAGGAACGCGGCCGCCATGTCGCGGGCCACCGGCTTGCGTGCCGGCGCGACGGAATCCTCGAGGTCGATCATCAGACCGTCGGCCTCGGAGCCGAGCGCCTTTTCAAGCTTTCGTTCGCTGTCGCCCGGAACGAACAGGATGGATCTCAGGGGCAGGGTCATGCGGTGGGCTCCTTATAGACAAGCGCCGCGCGTTTCATGGTGCAGACGACCTCGTCGCGCTGATTGTAGCCGCGGTGGATCATGGTCACGATGCCCTGGGTCGGGCGCGACTTGCTTTCGCGTTTTTCAAGCACTTCGGTTTCGGCGCGGATCGTGTCGCCGTGAAATACCGGGCTGGGAAAACGGACGTCATCCATCCCGAGGTTGCCCACCGTCGTGCCCAGCGTCGTGTCGCCGACCGAAAGCCCGATCACCAGTCCGAGGGTGAAGCCGGAATTGACGATCCGCGTGCCGAACTCGGTGTGTTCCTTGCAATACTGCTCATCCAGATGGATCGCGGCCGGATTGCAGGTGGCTGTCGAGTACCAGACGTTGTCAGCCTCTGTCACGGTCCTGCGCATGGTATGTGTCAGGACCTTTCCCTCTTCGAACTGCTCAAAATATAGCCCTGCCACTGTCGGCCCTCCGTTGCGTTGTCCAGGTTGGCGGAAAACGGGCAAATGCCCAAAACCATCATATTCATCTAACTCTTTGTAAGCGGTAAAGCGGCGTCGCGCAAGCGCTGCTGCGGTCTGCGCCGCACAAGCCAAGGCCAACGATCATCTGTGAAAGGGCTTGCAAACAGAACGCAATCATTTAGATTATTTAAGGCACCATTTTTCCGGAGGATGCATGACGAGTGACAGCGCGACACAGGTGCTGATTGTCGGCGCTGGCCCTGTCGGGCTGGGCATGGCGATCGAACTGGCCCGGCGCGGCATCAATTGCGTTCTGGTCGAACAGGGTGATGGCACAATCGCCCACCCCCGCACCGGCCTGATGGCGGTGCGCACCATGGAGATGCTGCGCGGCTGGGGCCTGGCCGATGCCATCAAGACGGCTGGCTTTCCGCCGGACTACGAGCTGTCGATGGTCTTTTGCACCGCGCTCGACGGGCTCTTGCTGGACAAGGAATATTATCCCGGCATGGCGGATACGCCGCTTCCGCCCGAAGCGCCGGAGCACAAGCAGCGTTGCCCGCAATCCTGGATGCAGCCGATCCTGACCGAGGCCGCCGCCTCTTTCCGTAGCAACGACATCCGTTACGGCCAGACCCTGACCGGGTTCGCGCAGGACGAGACCGGCGTGACGGCGCAGGTCGCTGACACCGCCACTGGCGCGACGTCGACCATCCGCGCCGACTATCTGCTGGCCTGCGACGGCGCGGGCAGTTTCGTGCGTCAGACTCTGGGCATTCCCTTCGAAGGCCGGTTGCTGGGCTACTCCATAAACATCCTCTTCACCGCCCCGGATCTGGCGCAAAAGCACGCCATGGGCGAGGCAGAGCGTTACCTGCTGGTCGGCCCCGAAGGCACCTGGGGCAATGTGACGGTGATCGACGGGCGCGACACATGGCGGATGACGGTGCTGGGCGGCGCGGAGAAGATGGACCTCGACACGTTCGACGCCGAACACTGGGTGCGCCGCGCCCTGGGCAATGACCGGATCGACTTTACCGTCACCTCTGTCGTGCCGTGGCGGCGCAGCGAGATGCTGGCGGCCCGGTTCCGCGACGGGCGCGTGCTGCTGGCGGGCGACGCGGCACACACGACTTCGCCCACCGGCGGCATGGGCATGAACACCGGGATGCAGGAAATCATGGACCTCGGCTGGAAGCTGGAAGGCGATCTGAAGGGCTGGGCCGGCCCTGGCCTGCTGGACAGCTACGAGGCCGAGCGACGGCCCGTGGCAGCCCGGAACCTGAGCTTTTCCACCACCAATTACAACGCCTGGCGCGACGTCCCGGACACCTCCGCCATCCTTGAAGACACAGCCCGCGGCGTATCCCTTCGCAAGGCGGTCGGCGCAAGGATGCGCGCCGCGACGCGGGTGGAGTGGGAATCGCTGGGGCTTCAGATCGGGCATCGCTACGAAGGGTCTTCGATCGTCGTTCCCGACGGCTCGCCCGAGCCGCCCGACGATTTCCGCCTTTACCAGCCGACGGCACGGCCCGGTTCGCGCGCGCCTCATGCCTGGCTGCCGGACGGCCGGTCGACACTGGACCTGTTCGGCGACGGATTCGTCTGCCTGACCTTCCCCGGCGGCGAGGCAGAGCCTCTGGCCAAAGCCTTTCGCGCCCGTGGCGTTCCGTTCCGGGTCGAGCGGATCGACGATCCGGCGATTGCGGCGCTGTATCAGCGCAAGCTGGTGCTGGTGCGCCCCGATGGCCATGTCGGCTGGCGCGGCAACCGGGCCGAGGCGGCGCTGGATGTTGTGGACACCCTGCGCGGTGCCGGGGGCCAGTCATGACCGAACATCCTTGGGACGTGGAAACCGATGTGCTGATCCTGGGCAGCGGCGCCGCCGGGCTCTCTGCCGGGATCTTTGCCCGAAAGCGGGGACTGAAGGTCCTGATCTGCGAGAAATCCGCCGTGGTCGGCGGGACCACGGCAACCTCGGGCGGGTTCATCTGGGTGCCGAACACGGACCAGGCCAGGGCCGCCGGGGCCAAGGATTCCGTCGAAAAGGCGCGGATCTATCTGAAGAACGAGCTGGGCAATCACTACCGCGCGGATCTGGTCGATACGTTTCTGGAGGCCGGACCAAAGGCGGTGGCCGAGATTCAGGACGGCACCGACGTGGCCTGGGATTATGTCACATGGCCCGACTATCACGCCGAGACCGACGGCGGCGTGGTCGAGGGCCGCACGCTGGAGCCGCGCCGCTTTGACGGGCGCAGATTGGGCGCGGATTTCGAACTGGTGCGCCCCCCGATCCGGCGGCTGATGCTGCTGGGCGGGATGTCGATCGACAAGCGCAAGGTCGACGATTTCCTCAACCCGTTCCGCTCTGCGCGCGGGTTTGGCCGGGTGGTCGCCACGCTCGCCCGTTTTGCCGCGGACCGGCTGCGCTACTCGCGCGGGACCGATATCGGCGCGGGCAACGCGCTGATCGCGCGGATGCTGCTGAGCCTGCGCAAGATGGGTGCCGAGATCCGGGTCAAGACGCCGCTGGTCGAGCTGATCCACGACGGTACGGGGGTCACGGGCGCGGTGGTGGATCACGACGGAACCCTGACACGCATCCGCGCGCGGCGCGGCGTGGTTCTGGCCACCGGGGGGTTCCCGCACAACGCGAAGATGCGCGAGGAACTGGGCCCCGACCATCCGCATCACCATTCGGTCGGCTGGCAGGACAACGTGGGCGAAGGCATCAATGCCGCCCGCAGGATCGGTGCGCTCATCGACCATGAGGTGGCAGGGCCGGGCCTTTGGCAGCCATCGTCGCTGTTGACGCACCCGGATGGGCGCGAAGAGACGATCCTCTACGGCTATCTCGAACGCGGCAAACCCGGTCTGATCGCGGTGGACCGGTCCGGTCGTCGGTTTGTCAATGAATCCAGCACCTATCACGATATCGTCGCGGCGATGTTCAGGGCCGGGGCCGCCAAGGGCAACCGGTTCTATTTCATCGCCGACCGCCGGTTCGTCTGGCGCTGGGGGCTGGGGATGATCCGGCCGTTCCGTCCCAGCCTGCGGCCCTACGTCCGGCAGGGTTATATCCAGATGGCCGACACAATCGAGGATCTGGCCCGCCGGATCGACGTCGACCCCGGCGGACTGGCGCAGACCGTGGCCAACATAAATGCCTACGCGCAATCCGGCACGGACCCAGAGTTCCGTCGCGGGGAAAACCCCTTTGGCCGCAGGATGCTGGGCGACCCAGGCGTGACGCCCAACCCCACGCTTGGACCGATCCGGACGGCGCCCTTCGTGGCGCTGCGGGTCGTGCCCTCGACGCTGGGCACGGCAATCGGACTGAAGACCAACGACCGCGCCCAGGTGATCGGCAGCGACGGCACCCCTGTTCCGGGGCTGTATGGCGCGGGGCAGGACATCTCTTCGGTGATGCGGGGGTACTATCCGGGCGGCGGAATCAACATCGGAGCGGCGGTGGTCTTTGCCTATGCCGCTATCCGGGACATCGAACAGAAGGCGGACGAAACATGACGGTAGTCGAAACCACACTGGGCAAGCTGCGCGGGCAGGACAATGGCGGCGTTCACGTCTTTCGCGGCATCCGCTACGGCGCTGACACCGGCGGAGAAAACCGGTTTCGCCCGCCCGTCGCCCCTGCTCCGCAACCCGGCATCACCGAAGCGGTGAGGCCCGGCGCCTCGGCACCGCAACTGCCCCGTCCCCACAACACCGACCCGTTCTTTTCATGGTATTCGCAGATCGAACCCGTCAGCGAGGATTGCCTGTTCCTGAACGTCTTCACCCCTGCTTCCGATGCGGCCCGGCGGCCGGTCTTGTTCTGGATCCACGGCGGCGGTTGGCGGGAATACGCCGGCTCTGCGCCGGGCTTTGACGGATCGCGGCTGGCACAGTCGCAGGACGTTGTTGTTGTCACCATCAATCACCGGCTCAATGTCTTCGGGTTTCTCGCGCTGGAGACCGACGATCCCCGCTTTGCCGATTCCGCGAACGTGGGCATTCTCGATATCGTCGCGGCGCTGGAGTGGGTGCGCGACAATATCGCCGCCTTCGGAGGCGACCCGGACAATGTCACGCTGTTCGGCGAATCCGGCGGCGCGTCGAAGATTGCGGCACTGATGGCGACCCGCCACGCCAAACGGTTGTTCCACAAGGCGATCATCGAAAGCAGCGGCGGCGGGCTAAAGCTTGCCACCCGCGAAGAGGCGCTCGGCTTTGCAGGTGCACTGGCCGGATCGCTGGGGGTGGACCGGCCAGACCCCGCCGCCTTGCAGGCGCTGCCGATGGACCGCATCCTGTCAGCCATCACGCCGCTCGGGATCAGTTATCGCGCGTCGCTGGATGGCCGGACCTTCACCCACCACCCGTTCGACGGCGCACCGCCACCCGAGGCCGCGGGCCTGCCGGTCATGACAGGTTGTACCCGGACCGAGGCCACCTATTACATGCGTGACGATCCCGCGAATTTCGACTTGCCCAGGGACGAGGTGATCCGCAGGCTCAGGTCGCTGCTGGAAACAGATCCGGAAACGGCCACGCAGATCCACAAACGTTATCGTTCGGTCTACCCGGACGAAAGCCACAGCATGCTGATGTTCCTTGCGGCCTCTGACTTCATCTTCAAAAAGACAACCTGGGGCATGGCCGAGATGCAGTCGCGCCAAGCGCCCGCCTGGGCGTTCCACTTTGAATGGAACACGCCGGTCGAAGGCGGGCGCATGGGCGCGGTCCACACGCTGGAGGTGCCTTTTGTCTTTGGCACCACGGCAGCGGCGCGCCCCTGCATCGGTGACGGCCCCGAGGTAGAGCCGCTGGCCGAGCGCATGATGGCCACATGGGCCGCCTTTGCGCGGCAAGGCGATCCCAACAACGCCAGCCTGCCCGCGTGGCCACAATACAGCGCGACGGATCGCGCAACGATGATCCTGGATACTGAATGCCGGGTGGAGTCCGATCCGGGCAGCGCGGCACGGGCCGCGCTCGACCTCGTCGCGCCGTTTGGCTACCAACACAATCTGTCGGCGATCTCGCAGCCCTGAGGGGTCGGCCCCCGAGAGCCGTCAGTCGCTGAACCGTCGCCACACGCCGCGGGCGGTGGCGACGGTTTCACCCTCGACGCTGAGCACGCCGTCAACGAACACCATGCTTCCGCCTTTGCGCACCACCTGCGCCGCCAGTTCCACCGTCGATCCGATCGGAACGGCGCGGATGAAATGAACGTCCAGTTGCACCGTGGCCTGTTTGAGGTTCACTTCGTTCTGCCGGATCGTGAAGCCAAGGCCCCGGTCGGCGAAGGTCATCAGCATCCCGCCCTGAACGACACCGTTCCGGTTGCGATGTTTGTCGCCCGCGACAAAGCGGAAATAGCCGCGTCCGTCGTCGCGGTAGGGCCGGTGCTGGATCGGACCGACGAGCCCGATAAAGCCGTCGTCCTCCATATCGATCCATGCGTCGTCCGTCATCATCCGTCAGATTGCCTCGCGCGAGGCAATCTTGCGCTGCTGCATGGGGGCGACGTGTTCCTTCAGGATCTGTGCCAACTCTGCGCGGCGGGGCTGCAACTGCGCGGTCGGGCCGACCAGCGTGATGGCGCCGGTGGCATCGTTGTTGCGGTCGTAGACCACCGTGGCGATGGCCGAACGCGCCCCTTGCTGACGGGTGTTGTGGGCAATGCCGGTCGCGACGATATCAGGGTATTCGCTGAGGAACTTCGAAACGAACTCGCCCTCGTCCTCGGAACGCCGCCGCAGGAATTCGTTGACCTCGGCGCGCGGCATCGCTGCAAGCAGCGCCTTTCCGCCCGCGGTCTGTAGCAGCGTGCGCCGGATACTGGTCTGGGCCTCGAATCCGGTGACCGGGTCGCTGCCCGCTTCGGCCACGTAAATCAGGTTGTCACCGGCCCGCACGCCCAGAAAGGCGGCAACCCCGGTGGCCTCGTGCAGCGCATGAAGATCGTCATAGGTCACGACGCCGGCCCGGATGTGGCCGCTGGCCATCGACAGCGCATAAACCGCAGGCCCAAGGTAGAAACCGCCTCCGGTTTCGTAGATCCAGCCTCGCGCCAGCAGACCCTGAACAAACCCGTGAACAGAACTCTTGGCCGCACCCAGCGTGCGCACCAGTTCGCCAAAGGTGATACCGGGCCGCGCAACGACCACTTCGACGATCTGCGTGACGCGGTTGATCGTCCGATGCCCGTCCGATGCGGGCGGCCTGGCTGACGTATTCATGGCAAAAAGCGTCCGTGTGCGTCGTTCATAATTATGAACGACGCTATTTTCACCGGGCCGGCTTGTCAAACCGATGCGACGCAGTCAGGCCGGTGGGCGGTATCGGCCTGCTCGCGCAGGTCGGCCTGTGCCGACATGCGCACCAGATAGGACATGAAGGACCAGCCGCAGTTGAAATCCGCAGCGGGGGCGTCTTTCGGGGTCTGGTTCTCAGTCGGAATGGGTTCAAGATAGCTCATGTAATCCTCCCTGATTTGAGCTCATTTGCCGCTGAAACGCGGTCTTCTTTTTTCTATGAGGGCCAGAACCGCCTCTTTCTGGTCGGCGGTGTTCTGGGCAATCGCCTGATAGGCCGCCGACAGCTCCAGTGAGCCGTCCAGCGTCATGTCCATGGACTGCTTGATCAGTCGTTTGTTCAGCCGGATACTGCGGGGCGGAAAGGATGCGATGCCCTCGGCCATCTCCAAGGCCCTGTCCATCAGGTCGGCGGCGGGCACCACATGGGTAACGAGGCCCCACGCCCTTGCCTCTTCGGCGTCCAGCACGTTGCAGGTCAGCGCCATTTCCAGCGCCCGTGGCAATCCCACGATCCGCGGCAGCAGCCAGGCCCCACCGTCGCCGGAGACGATCCCGACACGCATAAAGCTTTCGGCGAATTTCGCGTGTTCCGAGGCGATGCGGATGTCGCACATGCAGGCGAGATCGCAGCCAGCGCCGATCGCCGCCCCGTTGACCGCGGCGATGGCGGGCACGTCCAGCCGGTGAAACAGCTTGGTGATCATCTGCACGCCGTTGCGGTAGCCGTCGGTCATGTCATAGGCGGTGCCGCGATACATCGGATCGTTGCCGTCGCGCATGTCCTTGATGTTGCCGCCCGAGCAAAATCCCTTGCCCGCCCCGGTCAGGACGATGCAGGACAGGCTTTCATCGGCATTGGCACGGGCAAGAAAATCGCAGAGTTCGCTGACAATACCGGGGGTCAGCGGGTTGCGGGTTTCGGGTTCGTTCAGCGTGACGATGGCAACGCGGTCGCGGCGTTCGATCAGGATCTTTTGTTCAGACATCGGCTCAGGCCCCCTTGGTGGCGCGCGTCGGCAGCGCGACGGTTGCGGTTCCCGGCATGACATTCTGCCCGCGCTGGTTGGTGGCCCATGTCGTCAGCCGGACAACGTGATCGCCGTCGGCATCGACCTCCTTGGCCTCGACCTTGCCGGACAGGCGCACGACATCCGACAGGTAGACATGGCTGCGATATTGCGTGGTGGCCGCCTTGATCCGCGCATCGTCGCCCATCCAGTGGGTCAGCGAATGGATCTGCCAGCACGTGCGCTGGATACCCACGTCGTAGGCTGCCTGCGCGCCCTGAAGGCTGGCCGCGTAGTCGTTGTAATGTACCGAATAGACCGGCTCCAGCGCCATGGTATTGGGATCGCGGAAGGCCCATTTCGGGTGTTTGTGATACCGCTTCAGCGACACCTTGTGGGCAGCGACCCGCGGGATCGGTGCGGCGCCGGCGGCGACAAAGGCGATCTCGTCGGTCAGGCCGATCGGTCCCTTGGTCAGCGTGTCGATCTCGTCGCCGACCTGCACATCCTCCCAGTAGCGCGGCGTCGCGCCGCGTTCCTTCTCGGCGAGGATATCCGCCTCGATCCCGGCGATTTCATCGTCAGTCCAGGGATGCGGCAGTTCGATCTTGCGGCCTTCGCGGCGCTTCTGCATCTCAGAGCGTTCAAAGCGCATCCGGGAACAGGTGAATTTCGCCACCAGTTCGTCGTTCTGGTTCCAGTATTCCTGGCGGACATAGTCCTTGATCCGGCGGCCTCCAAAGTTGCTCTCTACCGGATCGTCGAAGCCGTCGAACCAGACGCGGGCGGTGATGCGGTCATCGACGCGGATCGGGGCGTTGAACTCCAGCAGGGTTTCGGCGTGAAAGCCGCCCAGCCCGCGCCAGCCGAATTGCACCGAGGCGAGGCAGGCAAATATGAAGCTGGGGGGGGCGATGATCCCGCCGTGACGGGAGGCAGCGGCATAGTCCGGGTCGGTCCAGAGAGGATTGTCGTCGCCGATCCCCTCGCAGAACCGCATGATGGCCAGCCGGGTGGCGTATTCGTTGTTGACGCAGCCTTCGGTCCGCAACTCGGTCCCGATCATGGACCGCATGTAGCCCATCATCTCGTCGGTGAATTTGCCCTTGGCAAGCTCCTTGGTAATGCCGCCGTCAACGGACATCGCGCCCCTCCCCTTTGACGTTCATAATTACGAACATTAATTCGTAACTGTGAACGGAGAATGGGGTGAAGGCTGGTGTTGAGTCAAGACTCTTATTTGCACCGGGCGGCCCTTGGCCGTCGGAACGGCTGAAACCGGCGCGGGAATGGCGTGAGCGCAGAGCCGGTCCGCCGCCCACGGAAAATGACCTATGGCAACGCATTCCGGGCCGGTCGACCTGACGGTCCCGGCCCGGTTTTTTCCGTGAAAGGAGGGGGGTTACATCATGCCGAAGGACAGGAACCCGTCTTCGGGAAAGACGTCGTGGATGCGCTTGCCAACCAGATCCTTAAGCGTTTCCGTGGCGCCACCGCCAAGTGTGCCGTAGCGTGCGCCCCGGTAGAAATGCGACACGGGGTATTCGTCGGTAAAGCCATAGCCGCCATGCACCTGCAAGGCGTCCGACGTGACCTTGATTGCCATTTCGTTGACTTCCATCTTGGCGATTGCGGCCAGGTAGGGATCGGGAAAGGGATTCGCGGTGGCCGCAGCGCGGTACAGGATCGAGCGGGCGACCTCGATTTCGCGCGCCATCGTGGCCAAGTGCCAGCGCATCCCCTGCATGGAACCGGTCGGCTTGCCAAAAATGGTGCGTTCGCGCGTGTATTTCACGGCTTCTTCAAAGGCGCCCTCGGCCAGACCCAGGGAAACGGACGGGTTCATGCAACGCTGGGTGTTGAACGCGGTCAGAAGTTTCTTCATCCCGTCCCGCTCGATGATCAGGTTCTCGCGCGGCAGTTCGATGTCGTGAAACTGGATCTCGGCCAGGTTTTCGCCACCCATGGTGTGATAGCGCGCAGTAACCTCGAATCCGGGCGTGGCCGGGTCGAGCAGCACACAACCGATCCCCTCGCGCCCCGGAACGCCATCGACCCGAGTGAAGATGATGAAGCAATGCGCCTCGTCCGCGCGGCTGATCAACGTCTTGGTGCCGTTCAGGATCACGGTGTCACCCTTGATCACGGTATTGGTCTTGTAGTTTGCCACATCCGTTCCGGCATGCGGCTCGGTCATGCAGATGGCAAGAATCACATCGCCGGTGACGACTCCGGGCAAAAGCCTTTCCTGAATGTGCTTGGGCGCGTAGTTCGCGATGATGCGATTCTGGGCACCCATGGCGCTCATCGCCGCCATTGAGGTGGCATAGCAGACCTTGGCCACCTCTTCGAGCGCCAGAACGCAGTCCAGAACCGGCAGGCCAAGCCCGCCGAATTCCTCCGGGACGGCCATGCCCAGCACACCGATCTCGGCCAGATCCTTCAGGTTCTCGTGTGGAAAGGTGCCGTCCTGCCATTTGTGGACCCGGCCTTTGAATTTCTGCTGCGACAGTTGGCGCACAGTGTCGATCATCGCGCGTTGATCGGCGTTCAGTTCCAGTTTCATGGGTGTCCCTTTCGACGTTCAGCCGAAGACCGGAGCGCGGCGTTCCGCGAAGGCGGCAAGCCCCTCCTGGTAGTCCTCGGATTTCAGAATTTCGACAATGGCCGTGCGCTCTATCTCAAGACCGCCCGCCAGCGGGCCGTCGAGGCCGCGATAGACCGTATCCTTGAGCCGCGCCGTGGTGCGGCGCGACCGGGCTGCCACCAGGTCCGCAAAGGCCATGGCCCGGTCCATCAACCCCTCGATCGGCACAACGTCGTTCACCAGCCCCCAGTCGGCGGCCTGCTCGGCGGTGATCGGCTCGCCGGTATACATCATTTCCAGCGCGCGGGCGGTGCCGATGAGACGCGGCAGGCGTTGGGTGCCCCCGGCACCGGGCATGGCGCCGATTCGCGCCTCTGTCAGGCCCATCTTGCATCCCGCGGCGGCAAAACGCAGGTCACAGGCCAGCGAGATCTCCATCCCGCCGCCCAACGCGGTGCCGCTGATCGCGGCCACGGTGGCAAACTTCGCGGCAGCGATCTCGTTCGCCAGATCGTTGATCGCACGGTTATGGGCATATTTTTCGTCATCTGACATAAGCTTGCGCTCTTTCAGGTCGGCACCGGCGCAGAATCCTTTGCCATTGGCCGTCAGGATCAACACCTGCGCCCGCGTGTCCGACAGGCCCCGTACGGCCTCTCTCAGGTCGTCGGTCAGCGCCCGGCTGAGCGCGTTATAGGCCTCGGGCCGGTTCAGCCGCAGAACGCAGATCCGCTCCGAGGGCCATTCCTGCAACATATGATCGGTCAAACAGCTCTCCTCATGCCTGCCCCGCGAAATCGCGTTCAAGCGCCTCGCGGAAATCGGGATGTGCCACCGCGATCAGGGCCTTTGCGCGCGCATGAAGGTCCAGCCCCCACAGGTCGGCGACGCCGTATTCGGTGACGACAAGATCGACGTCAGACCGGGCGGTCGTCACGGGTTTGCCGCGCAGACTGGCCACGATCTTGGAATGTTTCAGGTCAGGCGTGGCCGAGGCCATGGCAATGATTGACCGTCCGCCTTCGGACAGGCGGCCGCCGCGTACGTAATCCACCTGACCGCCGACGGCCCCCACGTAGCGCGTCCCGGCAATCTCGGAATTGATCTGACCTGAGAGATCCATCTCAACCGCCGAGTTGATCGTATGCAGCCTGTCGATCTGCGCCAGCACGCGCGCCGAATGCGTATAGGTCGCCCGTCGCAGCGCAATTGCGTCGTTGTCATGGGCGAAATCGAACAGCCGCCGGCTGCCGAACAGCCCGCCAGTCACCGTCACGCCCTGGTCGATCCCCTTGTGGGCGTTGGTGATCGCGCCGCTCTGCATCAGGTCGACCGCCGCATCCGGGATCACACCGGAATGAAGACCCAGATCGCGGTGATCCTTCAGTGCCGCGCAGACGGCCACCGGAAGCCCGCCGACCCCCAGTTGAATGGTTGCGCGGTCGGGGATCAGTTCCGCAACGCGCGCGGCAAGCGCCCGGTCATTGTCCGAGGGCACCGGGTCCGGCAATGAGGGCTCTGGCCCGTCGGCGATGGTAAGATGCGTGATACTGTCCGCCGAAATCAGCGCGTCCTGTGCGGTCAGCGGCAGCCGCTCGTCGATTTCCGCGATCACGACCCGCGCAGAGGCAATCATCTCGTGGACGAAGTCCACCATCACGCCCAACGAGAACATATAGGAGTTCTCGACCGGGCGGACCCGGATCAACGCCACGTCGACGGGGATTCGCCGCGACCGGATCAACTCCGGAATGGCCGAGACATGCGCCGGAATGACCCGCCCCTTTGAGGCCGCGACTGCGCGCCGCGTTTCGGCAGCGCCGTTCAGGCACAGGAAGTCGATGGTGTCGCCTCGGATCTCTCGCAGAGTCGGGGAGGTCACCATACCCAGCACAAGCGTCATTGGCGGAAGGTCGGGCGCGCTGCGCACCAGCCGACCGCTGAGGCCGGTCGGCTCACCGGTGCCCTGCGGCCACATCACATGATCGCCTGCTTGCAGGACGGTCGAAAAATCGAAGTCCGCGCTATGCTGAAGTGTCGTCGTCACGGTGTGCCTTCCGCCCGTTGTCGCCCAAAAGATAACGAGTGATATCATCTATATGAATATAGATTGAGCAACGCTTGTCAATCGGATAGGGTCAAGGAATGCAACCCGGCAGGGACCAGCGCCTTGCCGCCCCTCCCAAAACGCGCCAAACCGACAGGGCCCGCGTTCAGGGATGTCGCAAGCCGGATTGGAGCCGCCGTGATCACGTCAGAAAAAGGGCCCCTGTTCGGCGTGCTCATCCTTGCCCTGGTCGCATGTCAGGCAGGCGCAGAAGTCACGCAGGCGACCGTGTTCCGCTTTGGCGTTGTCGGCTGTCTGCTTGGCCTCGTCGCGGTGATGCTGCTGACCGCACGGGCCGTGGGGCGCATCTTTCTGATCGTGTCGGCCGCAACCACCCTCACCCTGATCGCGCTGGAGCCGGGCTGGCAAGCGGCGATCTGGAAGGCGCTGCTGACATCCGGGTTCTTCGTCGCCTTCTTCAGCGCGCTGACGGCATTGCGCAACGCATCGGGCGGATCTCCGTCGATGGAGCGGGCCGGAGACTATCTGGCCCGCCAACCCCCAGGCCGTCGCTATCTGGCGTTGACCGCCGGGGCGCAGGCCTTTGCCGTGTTGCTGAATTACGGCGCCATCCAGCTGCTGGGCACGCTGGCGGTGAACAGCGCCAAGTCCGAGCCGGACGAGACCATCCGCAAGATCCGGATTCGCCGGATGCTGCTGGCCATCCATCGCGGGTTCGCCTCGTCTTTGTCGTGGTCGCCGCTGTCCTTCTCGATCGCGATTTCCGTAGCGGTCATCCCGGGCACTAGCTGGGGGAGCATTGCCGTGCCGGGTCTGGTGACCTCGGCCATCATCCTGTTGACGGGCTGGGCAGTCGACACGATCTTCAAACCGCAGGTCGCGGGGCGTCGGCCACAGCCCACCGGCTCTCCGGGGCGCTGGACCGCGCTGTTCCCGCTGCTCGTCTTGCTGGCGCTCGTTCTGGGGCTGTTGGTGGGGCTTGCCTACCTGCTGCCGATCCGCGTGGTCGGGCTGGTGCTGATGATCGTGCCGGCGGTCTCGTTCGTCTGGGTCCTGCTCCAGCCGGCGGCACCCGGCGGCCTGAAGAAGCGGTTCAGGAGCTATGTCACCGAAGAGATACCCGGCTACCGCGCCGAGATCCTGCTGATCGCGACAGCCGGCTACATCGGCTCGACGGCCTCGGTCCTCGTGGCGCCCCATATCGGAGCCTCCGGCATCGATCTTACCGCGCTGCCGGTCTGGGTGCTTCTGCTCGGCCTTGTCTGGATCATGCCGGTGCTCGGCCAGCTGGGGGCCAACCCGATCCTGTCCATGTCACTGGTCGGGCCGTTGCTCCCGCCCGCCGAGATCTTGGGGATTTCGCCTGTCGCGCTGGCGGTTGCGTTGATCTGTGGCTGGACGCTCACCGGGATCACCTCGCCCTTTACGGCAACCAACCTGCTGATCGGGCGTTTCGGCGGCGTGCGCCCGATCGCGGTGGGCTGGGTCTGGAACCGCAGCTATTTCGTGATCACCATGGCGCTGCTCTGCCTGTGGACGCTGATCTACGCCTTTGTCGTGGCATGACGCGGCCCAAGCCGCATCAGGATCCGCCGGGCCGGTGGGACGGATACCAGAAACCGTCCTCTTCTCGCACAAACCCCTCGGCCTGCAACTTTTCGAGATGCGACAGCACATTGCGTTCCGCCGCGCTTTGCAGGATCGGGTCGGTCTTTGCGTACAGCCTGCGGGACAGTTCCGCGACCGTCACCTGTTCCCGATGCAGGGCATCGAGGATCTCGCGTTCGCGCGTGACGCGGCGGTCGCGCAACTCCCGCACATAAGCCTGCGGCGACGCCAGCGCCGGTCCGTGTCCGGGCAGGTACAGCCGGTCATCGCGGGCCAGCAGGCGGTCAAGGCTGGCAATATAGTCCGCCATGCTGCCCAGCGGCGGCGAGACGACGCTGGACGACCATCCCATAACGTGGTCGCCGGTGAAGATCATTCCGTCGCGCCATTGAAAACACAGGTGATCCGGCGCATGGCCGGGGGTGTGCACCGCCCTCAGCTCTCCCACCCGGTCGCCGTCACGCATCGGCACATCGGGCCGTGGCTGGTCAAGGTTCAACGGTTTGACAAAGCTGTAGACCGGGGCCGGGACACGGGATTTCATCTCGGGCAACGCGCCGACATGGTCGTGATGCCCGTGGGTGACCACATAGCGGGTGATCCGCCCTTTCGTCGCGCGGATCACCTCTGCAACATGCGCAGGGTCGTCGGCCGGGCCGGGATCGAGCACAAGAAAGCCGTCCTCTTCCGGCAGAAGGTAGGTGTTGGTGCCGTGGTAGGTCATTCGGCTGGGGTTGCGCGCGACGATCCGGGACAGGCCGTCGACCACCTGCTGGGCAGTTCCACGCGCGGGTTCGGGTTCTTAGAGAAAAGCCAGTGTCTCAACTCCTCGGGTTAGGCTTGGTCAGACGGCCTCAGGATGGGGCAAGGGCCGGGGCCACGGCGGCCGCCACGTCAGGCACCGAGGCAAGGTCGCGCAGCAGCGCCAAAAGGTGTTCCGGGCGGTCGCCCTTCAATACGGTTCGGGCCTGCCCGAGGAATTTCGCGTCAAGCTCGGCATCGGTCATCTTTCGCGCCATGCTGCCGCGCGCCGCCTCGACACAGGCTGTCAACCGCCGGCCATCGGCAAGCACCGCCTCGGCGCGGGCCTGATCCCGGCCCAGAGACGGGTCGGCCACACCGACCACGCGCTCCCGGAACCGGGCGATTTCGGCGTCGGAGATCATCGCCTGGCGGGTGACGTCCACGCCCCATTCGCCGCGCAGGATCACCGCGGCGGCCCAGTGATACAGGCTGACTTGCGCCTCAAACATGTCTTTCGGGTGACGGCGGTCGGCCAGGGTCATGGTCAGGGGATGCACCCGAAGCGTGAGCGAGACGACCTCTGTCCCGCCCGCCTGTTCAAGGATATCGCGGCACGCGTCGATGGCGGGTTGCACCACGATCCCGGCGGGATAGGGTTTGTATGTGTTGGCGAGCATTTCGTGGTAGGTGCCCAGACGCTCGACCGCCCGATCATGGCTGGCCCCGCGCGCATGGACCGCGAAGAACCCCTTGGGGCTTTCCAGCGTGTCGCCCATGCATTCCAGCCCGGCCTTGGCAAGGTGAGCCGCGAACATCGCTGCCCGCGAGGCGATGCCCGGCACCACCAGCGCACTCATCGCACCATGGGTCGCGCGAATGCCCGCCCCCTGCGTCGCGCCGTAGCCGATGGCCCAGCCCATGCGCGTCTCGTCGAAGCCCATGACCTTGCCAAGCGCGACAGCGCCGCCGATCGGACCGGTCTGGCCGGTGATGTAAAGCGCGACGTTTCCCTCCGCCGGCGGCAAAAGCAGCACGTTGCTGAGACGGCATTGCACCTCGATTCCCAGGGCCAGCGCGGCGAGGAAGGCCTTGCCGCTGACCGGCTCTGTCTCGGCATGGGCAAAAAGCGGGGCGGCGACGGGCCCCGACGGATGGGTGACGGTGGCCAGATGCGTGTCATCATAGGCCAGCGCATTGGAGGCGACGCTGTTCAGGAACGCCGCGCTGGCCATGTCGGTGCGCATGCCATGACCGATCCGCGTCGCCTGCGCGGGCCCGCCGGTGCAGGCCACCGCCTGAGCGGCGTGCAGCGCGACATCCTCCCGGCTGCCGCCCAGAGCGCAGCCGATCCAGTTCAGGAAGGCACGCATGGCCTCGACCTGAACCTCTCCGGGCAGAGCGTCGTAATCGGCTTGCACCGCGTAACGGGCAAGCTCGGCGGTGATCGGGCGGGGATTGGTCATCCCGACGCCGTCATATGACGCCGTCGGCCTTCATCCGGTCGATCTCTTCTCTCGAATGGCCCAGCCACTCGCCGTAAATCTCGTCGTTCTTTGCCCCAAGAGGCAGGTGCGGCTCCAACGGGATGCGCGGCACGCCCTTCATGTTCAAAGGCGAATGCGGCACGTTGATCCGACCCAGTTCCGGGTGATCAAGGGGTTGCAGCGACCCGCGCGCCAGCATGTTCTCATCGTTCATGACTTCCTTGAGGTTGCGCACAGGCGCACAGGGCACCGATCTGGCCAGCATGGCCGCCGCGGCATCGCCTTTGGTCTGCGTCTTCATCCAGGCTTCCAGCAACTCGTCGACCAGTTCGAAGTTCACCACCCGGTCGGTGCGGGTGGCCAGCCGCGGGTCATCGGCAAGGTCCGGTTGCCCGATAACCTCGCAGATCGCGCGCCAATGGTGATCGGCGGGGGCATTGACGACCACCCAGCCGTCCTTGGCCGGATAGGCGTTGTAGGGGGCCACGCCAAGACCACCGTGCCGGTTGCCGGTGCGTTCGGGCGCAGCGTCGCCACGGGCGTGGAACATGCCGTAGTTCGATCCCAGGGAACAGTAGGTGGCATCCTGCATCGACACTTCGACGACCTTGCCGGTGCCGGTGCGTTCGCGGGCATAAAGCGCCATCATGATGGCGGAATGCAGGTGGATTCCGGCGAAGAAGTCGCACAATGCCGCGCCCGACTTGACCGGCGGCCCGTCCGGGAAGCCGGTGGAGTTGATCACGCCGCACATCGCCTGCATGACCAGATCCATCGCCGGATAATTGCGGTATGGGCCATCGCTGCCGTAGCCGGAACTCGACCCGTAGATCAGCCGCGGGTTGATCTTTTGCAGAGCCTCTGCCCCGACGCCGAGCCGGTCCATGACACCGGGCGAGAAATTTTCAATCAGGATATCGGCCTTTTTGACCATCTCGCGCAGGATCTCCTTGCCCTGCTCGGACTTCAGGTTCAGCGTCACCGGCTTCTTGTTGGAGTTCAGCATGGCAAAGGGATAGGCCACGCCGCCCAGGTCGCCACGGCTGCGCAGGTTCTCGCCCGTCTTGGGCTCGATCTTGATGACGTTGGCCCCGGCCAGCGCCATCAGGAAGGTCGCGTAGGGACCGTTATAGATCTGCGTCAGATCGAGAACCGTGATCCCGTCCAGAGGATAGGGCGCACCCTGCTGCGCCCCTTCGGCCTGAGAAACATCGATCTTCATGTGCCATCCTCCGAATCAATGACCGGCCGGCATGGGAAACCGGTCCGCTTAAATCATTTAAATGGAAAAGATGGATATAATCAACCCGGTCCGCGAACTTTCGGCGGATCCAACCGGGATTTACCGGATCAACTGACCCGGCGCCCCTGACGCGCGACGATGCTGGTCGCCTGATCCAGCAGATGTTGATAGTTTTTCTTCACGAACATCTCGAGCTCGCCCACATGTTCCCGCATCCGCTCGGCGGCCTGATCGCTGTCACGAGCCCGGAGCGCCTCAAGGATCTGGCGGTGCGCCTCGATGACATGTTTCTGACTGCGCGGCGTGTATCGGACGCCATGCTCTTCGCCGACGGCGACGATGCTGATCGTGGCCCAGAAGATTTCCATCACCTTGTTGCCGCTTGCCTTGGCGACAAGCGAATGGAACAAACGGTTTTCTTCGATGAAGGCGGCGGGATCCTTGATCGTCGCCATATTGTCAATCGAGGCCTGCATGGCGTCGAAATCCTCTTCGCTGCCATTGACCGCAGCCTCGGCGGCCAGAGCCGGTTCAACCGCCTCGCGCGCCTTCAACACCGCAGAGAACGGCACGTCGTGCATCCGCAGATAAATAGACAGCCCGTGCGCCAGAATATCAGTGCCGGGGCGGCGCACCATGATACCACCCTTGGGACCGGGCCGCAGTTCCAGCACGCCTTGGGATTCGAGGATGCGCAGGCTCTCGCGCAGGGTCGGGCGGCTGACATCGAACTGTTGCAGCAGATCGGCCTCGGTGCCAAAGCTGGTGCCCGGCTCAAGATTGGCGGTGACGATCTTGTCCAGCAGAAGCTGGGCAACATATTCGGCCTTGCTGTTCGGAACTGATGCCACGCTTTTTCTCCTGATTGTTCCTCGACGCCTTCGACTTCTGCGCCTTGCGGGTTGTCCGCTTCTATTGAGATGATCGCAATGCTTCAACAGTCGAATGGCGCCTTATTGATCTAACTAGATCGCAGGCCGGTCGGTTTGTCCAGCGTTTCGGCCCCTGCCTGACGCCAGATGGCGTCGTGGCGGCGACACCGGTGCCGACTGGAGCGTTTCGCAGCCGACAGTCCGTCTGCACCAGCCGGCAGAGCGGCACCGATGCGATGGTCAGGACGGCTTGGACGCAAGCGCCAGCAGGCCCTGACGGATCGCGCCGTCCACCAGAAGTTCGGCACCGTTCACGTAGCCCGCACGCGGGCTGGCAAGGAACAGCACCGCCTCGGCGATGTCCCGAGGCTGACCGACACGCCCCATCGGAACGCTGCGGTTCCGATGGGCCGCGATCGCGGGGTCCGCGAAACTCGCCTGGTTCAGCGCGGTCTGGATGATGCCGGGATGCACGGCGTTGCACCGCACGCCATGCGGCCCAAGCTCGGCGGCGAGCAACTTGGTCATCATCGCCGCACCGGCCTTGGCGATGCCGTAGTTCCCGGAATTCGGCAGGGCGGTTTCCGCGGTGATGGACACGACATTCACGATGGCTCCGCTGCCGCGACGGGTCATCTGGCCGCCGAAGGCCTGCGCACACAGGAAATAGCCCCGCAGGTTGATATTCATCAGGCGATCCCAGTCCGCGACCGGCAGGTCCATGAGCGGTCCGCCCCGCCCGAGGATTCCGGCATTGTTGACCAGAACCCCGACCGCGCCGAACCGTGCCTCGACAGCGCGCCGCGCGGCGTCGATGCTCTGCGGGTCGGCGGTGTCGCAACGGATGGCAACCCCCTCTGCCCCGGCTTCGTCTGCCAGCCTGACAGTCTCTGCCGCGCCGCTCTCGTCCACGTCCAGTACCGCCACCCGCGCGCCTTCGCGGGCAAAGGCCAGGGCGATGCCGCGGCCAATGCCGCTGGCGCCGCCGGTCACAACGCAGACCTGTCCAGCCAGCCCATATGCGTTTTCCTGTGTCATTGGTCGAACACCCTTGGCAGATAGAGAACGATTTCGGGAAAGGCGATCAGCAGGATCACGATCATCAGGTCGGCGAGCAGGAAATAGGCCACCCCGCGAAAGATCGTGCCGATGGGCACGGCGTCGCCAACCACGCTTTTCAGGACAAAGACGTTCAGGCCCACCGGCGGCGTGATCATCCCGATCTCCAGCAGCTTGGCCAGAATGACGCCGAACCAAAGCAGGTCCAGTCCCTGATCGCGCATCACCGGCAGAAGGATCGGCATGGTCAGCAGCATCGCACCCAGCGGATCGAGGAACATGCCCAGCACGAGATAGAGCAGGACAATCATCCCCATCAGCAGCACAAAGTTCGAAGCGAACAGCCCCACAAGGTCGGAAATCCAGACATCCGCCTGCGAAATCGCGACGAAGCGGCCCAGCAGGTTGGCCCCGATCGCGATCACAAAGATCGCGGCTGTGGTGGTGATGGTCTCGGACACGGACGCCTTGATTGCCCGCCAGGTCAGCCCGCCCTTGAAGAAGGCAATGACCGCGCAGATCGCCGCGCCCACCGCCCCGGCTTCGGTCGCGGTAAAGAAACCGCCGAACAGGCCGCCGAAAACCAGCAAGGCCAAAAGCAGGATCGGAGAAATCTCCAGCAGCACCGCCATGCGCTGTCGCGCGGTGTAGGTTTCATCCAGCGTTGGCACCAGGCCCGGCGTCAGTTTGGCCCGGATCAGGATGACCGCGACATAGGACAAGGCCGTCAGCAGCCCGGCGATGGCACCGCCCAGAAAGAGGTCGCCGATGGGGACCACTGCGATGATGCCATAGATGATGAACAGGATGCTGGGCGGGATCAGCGCGCCGATGGTGCCAGCAGCGGCCACCGTGCCGGTGGCAAGCCCGGCATCGTAGCGGTTCTTCAGCATCTCGGGCACCGCGATCCGGCCCATCGCCGCGGCGCAGGCCACCGACGATCCGGTGACCGCCGCAAAACCGGACGCCCCCATCACCGACGCGATGGCCAGCCCGCCGGGCAGCCGCGCCAGCCAGATGCGGGCGGCGTTGAACAGGCCCCTCGTGATGCCGGTGTGATAGGCCAGGTAGCCCATCAGCAGGAACATCGGCACCGAACTGAGCAGCCAGTTGGCGGCAAAGGAATAGGGGATCACCTTCAGCGCGCCGACCGCCGCCTTGAAGTTGATCAGATACCAGATGCCGAAGAACGGCACCCCTGTCAGGGCCACGGCGATGGGCACACGCAGTGCGATCAGGAGAAACAGGACGCCGATGGCCATCGCACCGATCTGGGGATCAGTCATGCATCACCTGCTCGAATTTCTCGGTCTCGGACTCCGCGTCGATGGTGCCGTCATCGCCATCCTGACCGGTGAGGTATTTCAGAAAATTCAGCACCATGTAGACGGCGCCAAAGCCATAGCCGAGGGGCATGGCGAAATAGCCGTACCAGGTGGAAAAGCGAATGCCGCCCTCGATCACGAACTTGCCCAGACGGTACTGGGTAACGGCCTCTTGCCAACTGGCCCAGGCGACCAGACCAAAGATCGAGGCCGACACCAGAAGGGTCCAGGCGTAGAGATGGCGCTGCGCCCTTGCGGGCAGCAGCCCGGTGATCACGTCGACGCTGATATAGCTCTTCTGCAATTCGACCAGAGCCAGCGGCAGACAGACGATCAGCACCATGTAATAGTTCGACACAAAGACAATGGTGCCGGTGGGCGCCTTCTTGAACAGCCCCCGCATGACCACGTCGGTGGTGACATGGATCATCAACGACACCACGGCGATCCCGGCGATCACCGCCAGGACCAGCGTCAGAAAATCCACCACGCGCGCCATTCGCCGCATCGTTCTCTTGCCCCTTGTGAAAAGCTATCGGCCCCGGCCGGGGCGGGCGCGCCGGGTGTGACGCGCCCGCCCTGTCCTGCGGGGATCAGTCCATGCCGTAGGTCGCCGCGTCGATCTTGGAGTAGATCTCGTCACGGTAGAGTTGCGCCAGCGCCTCGGTGTCGCCGCGCTTGATGTCCTTGGTCAGACCCTTCCACTTTTCGATCAAAGCGCGCGCGGTGGCGAGCTTTTCAGCAGCGTTCTCGACCCCGTAGTTCTTCGACATTTCCATCTCGATCGTGGCAAGGTCAGCCTCGGCGAACTCCACGGTCTTGGCCACGATATCGTCGGAGGCCTCGATGATCTCGTGCTTGCCGCCCTCGACGGTGGCGTCGTAGCCGACCTTGTCGAATTCGGAATAGGCCATCACCGACGCGGCCGAGCCGTAGGCCGCGGCATTCAGCGCCGCGGCACGCTGTTCGGCGCTCAGCGCCTGCCAGCTGTCACGGTTGAAATTGGCGAATCCCAAAGAGGCATAGACCCCGCCGGGCGCCCCGATCACCACCGCATTGGTCACTTCGATATGCTTCTGGCCGTAGAAATCCGCCAGACCGATGGTCGTGCAATCCAGCAAACCCTTGCTCAGCCCGTCGTAGGTTTCATTGCCGGGCATCTGGACCGGAACGCCGCCCAGATACTCTGTCCAGCGGGTGAAATTGGCTGCGCCCGTACGAATGCGCTTGCCCTGAAAGTCGTCCAGAGAGCGGATCGGGGCCGTGCAGGCCAGAACGTAGTCTTGCGACGAGGTGCCGCTGGTAAAGACATGGTTCTGCGCCTTCATCTGCGCCTGACACTCGGGGCAGTGCAGCATGATGTATTCCATTGTCGCGCCGTTCATGCTGGCGCCGGGCACTTCGAGCGCCTCGCCGATCTCGCCGGTGGTGGCCAGCAGCGACAGGTTCGCGATCAGGATCGATTCGGAAAACTCGGCCGGTGTGTAGGGCAGGACGACAAAGCCGATATCGGCCAGGCCGTCGCGCACGCCGGGCGTGGTCTCGCCCAGTGTCAAAAGCGACCCGGAGGTAAACAGTTTGCCCGGTACGCCGGCTTCGCCGAGCGTGTCTACAAAGGCCTTCGTGGCCTCGTAGGTGGCGTAGCTTTCGGGTTGCCCGAAAGTAAAGCGCAGATCGGCCGCAGCCTGACTGGCGGCCAGTCCGAACGCCGCAACACTTGCCACAGCAAGGCCCCATGTCGGATTCGTGTTAGTCATCGGAAAGGTCCTCCCCTTAAATTTCCTTTAGATCAACACAATGGTTTAGTGCGCGTCAAGAAAATCCAACGTGATGCATTCATTTAAATGGTTTGACGTTGCGGGCGTGCGGCGGTAGCTTCCCCTGAAACCGCCCGCCCCAAGCAGACAACATGGATACCGCATGACCTCCCACCCCGGATCGAAAGACTTTGGCGGCGCGCGTTTTGGCGTCGGTCAATCCGCCCCCCGGAAGGAAGACCCCACCCTCTTGCGGGGTGAGGGCCGCTACACCGATGATCTTGGGGCCGAAGGGCAAGTTCATCTGGCCGTGGTCCGCAGCCCGGTCGCCCATGGCATCCTGCGCGGGGTGGACATTTCCACAGCGGCGGACATGGCGGGTGTGCTTGGCGTCTGGACCGGGGGTGATCTGAAGGCGGCCGGATATGGCTGGGCGCAGAGCTGGTTCAAGTTCGAGAACCGCGACGGCACCCCCTACCGCCAGCCCGAACGCTGCGCCGCCGCCACGGACCGCGTGCGTTTCGTCGGCGAGGCGGTCGCTTTCGTCGTCGCGGAAACCGCGGCGCAGGCCAAGGACGCCGCCGAGGCGGTAGAGATGGATATTGAAGAGCTGCCGCCGGTCCTGAACATGACGCGGGCCGACGCGCCCGATGCGCCGCAGCTTTTCGAAAACGTGCCGGACAACGTGGCCTTCGACTATCATGTGGGCGACAGCGACGCGGTCGCGGCTGCCTTTGCCGGCGCGACCCATGTCGGCACGGTCGACCTGATCGAATCCCGCGTGATCATCAACCCGATGGAACTGCGCGCCTATCTGGCCGAATACGACGCGGCCAGCGATCATTTCACCCTCAGGACCCAGTCGCAGGGCGTGTTCCAGATGCGCAACAACCTTGCGGATTTCATGGGGATCGACCGGGACAGGCTGACCGTGCTGACCGGCCATGTCGGCGGCTCGTTCGGGATGCGGATGATGCCCTTCCCCGAGCAGCTTTTCGTCCTGCATGCCGCGCGCGCATTGCAGCGTCCCGTCAGGTTCCTGGAAGAGCGCACCCCGAGTTTCCTGACCGACACCCATGGCCGCGCCGCCAGCTTTCGCGCCGAACTGGCGATCGACGACGCCGGGCGGATGCTGGCGATGCGGATCGGCGGCCATGCCGACATGGGCGCCTACCTGACCGAGGCGGCGATCGGGATGCCCACCATGAACGTGCTGATCAACGGCTGTTCCATGTACCGGCTGCCGTTGATGGAGGTCTCGACCAAATGCGTCATGACCAACCTGCCGCCCATCGGCGCCTATCGCGGCGCGGGGCGGCAATTGGGCAATTACATCACCGAGCGGGTGCTGGACGCCACCGCGCGCGTCTCGGGCATTGACCGGATCGCATTGCGCCGCATCAACCAGTTGCGCCCTGACGAGCTTCCCTACACGGCCCAATCCGGGCTGACCTACGATTGCGGCGATTTCACCGCCCTGATGGATCAGGCGCTGGACGCTGCCGATGCCGATGGGTTCGAGGCACGCCGCGCCGAGGCCGCCAAGGCGGGCAAACTGCGCGGACTGGGTGTGGGCTGTTATCTTGAGGCCAGCTCTGCCGGGACGGTCGAGATGGGCGGCATCCGGTTCGAGGAAAACGGGGATGTGACCTTTATCACCGGCACGCTCGATTACGGGCAGGGCCATGCCAGCACCTATGCGCAGATCCTGTGTGACCAACTTGGCCTGCCTTTCGACCGCATCCGGCTCTTGCAGGGCAACAGCGACGAGTTGCTGTTCGGCGGCGGCTCTGGCGGGTCGCGGTCGACCATCGCCTCGGGCACGGCTGCGGTACAGGCCAGCGCCAGGGTCCGTGAAACCGCGCTACAGCTTGCGGGCTGGGCGCTGGACACCACCGCCAACGACATCGAGTTCCGCGACGGTCGTGTCGTGGTTGTCAGCACCGGCGAGGGCATCGACCTGATCGATCTGGCGCGCCGGGTGCGCGAGGCCGATACCCTGCCCGAGGGCCTTCCCAAAACGCTCGATGTCTCGCTGGTCACCGAGGGGGCTGCGATCACCTTTCCCAACGGCTGCCATGTCTGCGAAATCGAAATCGAAGAGGCCACCGGCACGGCCCGCGTGGTGCGCTACACCGCGGTGAACGACATGGGCGTGGTGGTCAACCCGATGCTGCTGGAGGGTCAGGTCCATGGCGGCGTGACGCAGGGCATCGGCCAGTGCCTGCTGGAAAACGTCGTCTACGACGGTGACGGCCAATTGCTGTCGGGATCGTTCACCGACTATTGCATGCCCCGCGCCGATGACGTGCCGATGTACGCTGTTCACCACCACAACGTGCCCACCGGCAGCAATCCTCTGGGGGTCAAGGGCGTTGGCGAGTCCGGCTGCGCCGGTTCGCACACCAGCGTGATGAGCGCCGTGATCGACGCGCTGTCACCGCTGGGGATCACCGCGATCGACATGCCGGCGACGCCGGAGAAACTCTGGCGCGCGATCCGCGACGCCCGACAGAATGCCGCCTGAGCCAAGCGCACGGGCGCCGAAGACTGGAGAGACAAGAATGCCGAATGTATCAATGACCGTGAACGGAAGCCCGGTTTCCGGCGAGGTCGAGGGCCGCACCCTTCTGGTGCATTTCCTGCGGGAAAATCTGCGCCTGACCGGCACCCATGTGGGGTGCGACACCAGCCAGTGCGGCGCATGCGTGGTGATCGTCGACGGAGAGGCGGTCAAGGCCTGCACCACGCTCGCCCTGCGCTGTGAAGGCGCGGATGTGACCACGATCGAGGGGCTTGCAGATGCGGACGACCTGCATCCGATGCAGGCCGCGTTTCGCGACAACCACGGTCTGCAATGTGGCTTCTGCACGCCCGGCATGGTCATGGCGGCGGTCGATCTGGTCCGGCGCAAAGGCCCCGACCTGGACGAAGCGACCGTACGGCATGAGCTGGAAGGCAATATCTGCCGCTGCACCGGCTACCACAATATCGTCAAGTCGATCATCGCCGGCGCTGCCGCGATGGGCAAGCAGGCATAGGGGGCCGATCCGATGTACAATTTCGACTATACCCGTGCAGGCTCGGCCGAACAGGCCGCGCAGATTCTGACCGATGACGAAGATGCAACCCTGATCGCGGGCGGTCAGACCCTGATCCCGACACTGAAGCAGCGGCTCGCCGCGCCCAGCAAGCTGGTGGACATCAGCGGTATCGACGATCTTCGCGGGATCACGCGCGAGGGCGACAGGCTGGCCATCGGCGCCATGACCCGTCACGCCGAGGTGCAAACCTCGGATATCGTGCGCGACGCCATTCCCGGACTGGCCGAGCTTGCCGGTCTGATCGGCGATCCACATGTGCGCCATCGCGGCACGCTGGGTGGTTCTGTCGCCAACAACGACCCGGCCGCGGATTACCCCGCCGCCCTGCTTGCGCTTGGCGCGACGGTCACCACAAACAAGCGCGAGATTGTCGCCGACGACTTTTTTGTCGGCCTGTTTGAGACCGCGCTCGACGAAGGCGAGATCGTCACCCGTGTCAGCTTTCCGATCCCCAAGGCCATGGCCTATGCCAAACACCGCAATCCGGCGTCACGCTATGCGCTGGCCGGGGTCTGCGTGGCACGCCTGGACCAAGGCGTTCGGGTCGCGGTGATCGGCTCGGGCCAGGACGGGGTGTTCCGCTGGGAAGCCGCCGAACAGGCGCTGACCGCGGATTTCTCGACCGGCGCGCTGGACGGGATCGAGGTCGACCCCGACACGCTGATGTCGGACATTCATGGCCAGGCCGATTACCGCGCGAACCTGATCCGCGTCATGACCCTTCAGGCCGTGGGCCGGTTGCAGGGCTGACCTGTCAGGGGGGGCGTCCAACGACGCTCCCCGCCCCCGTTCAGCCCCGCGCCTTTACCGCTTCCTCGAAATTGGCAAAGAACTGGTCCGCCATCTTCTTGGCGACCCCGCCCACCAGGCGGTTGCCGATCTGCGCCAGCTTGCCACCGACCTTGGCCGATGCCTCGTATTTCAGAAGCGTCCCGCCCTCTGCCTCTTCCAGCCGCACCGTGGCACCACCTTCGGCAAAGCCAGCCACGCCGCCCTCGCCCGAGCCGACGATGCGGTAGCCGTTGGGAGGGTCCATGTCTTCCAGCGTCACAGCACCCTTGAAGCGCGCCTTGACGGGCCCGATCTTGACCCGCGCGACGGCTGCAAAACCGTTGTCAGACGTGCGCTCAAGCTCTTCGCAACCCGGAATGCAGGCTTGCAGCACCTCCGGGTCGTTCAGCATCTCCCAAACCACCGCCTTCTCGGCGGGCAGCAGCGCCTCGCCGCTCATGTCGATTGCCATTTTACGTCTCCTCGGGGGCAAATGCGCAATGCGGACTGGAAAGCCGCCCGACATTCCACTAAACAATTTAGATGATAATATGCCACCCGACGGTCCGTTTCGCAAGCTGAAGCGGCCCGGTTCAACCATTGTCCGGCGGGGCATCCACCGGCTTTTCAGAGGATAAGACATGAGCAAGATCGAAGACGGCCGCAAGATCATCGCGGAACTGATGGGCGAAGAGTTTCTGGAAAAGAAGCTGGCCTCGCGCAACGAGTTCAACGAGGCCGTGCAGGACTATGCCGACGAGGTCTGCTTTGGCACGGTCTGGGCGCGCCCCGGCATTGACCGCAAGCAGCGCAGCATCCTCAACATCGCCATGCTGGTGGCGCTGGGACGGCCAAACCAGTTGCGCAGCCATGTGCTGGGCGCCATCAACAACGGCTGCACCAAAGACGAGCTGAAGGAAATCATCCTGCATTGCGCCGTCTATGCCGGGCTGCCCGCGGCCATCGACGGCTTTCGTGTGGCCGAAGAAGTCCTGCGCGAAAAAGGCATGATGGAGTAAACCGGATGAAGATCTGGGCCATGACCGCCCCGAAGAAACCTCTGGAACGGATCGAGGTCGCGGATCCGACCCCGACCGGGACCGAGGTGATCGTCAGGACGACCCATTGCGGACTGTGCCATTCCGACCTGCATTTGTGGGAGGGCGAGTACAACCTTGGCGGCGGCAAGCGGATGAACATCCTCGAACGCGGGGTGTCCTTCCCGCGCGCGCCCAGCCACGAGATCGCCGGGACCGTGGTTGCCATCGGCCCCGATGCCACCGGCGTTGCCATCGGCGACACACGGATCGTCTACCCCTGGATCGGCTGCGGCCATTGCGACCGCTGCCGGGACGGAGAGGAAAACCTCTGCGCCACGATGAAGCCGATCGGGGTCATCACCCATGGCGGCATGGCCGAACAGGTGGTGGTGCCGCATCCGCGTTACCTCGTTGATCCGGGCACCCTCGATCCCGGTCTCGCCGCGACCTACGCCTGCTCGGGCATCACCGTGAACGGCGCCATTCGCAAGCTGGAAATCCGCGATCCATCCTCGCCGGTGGTGCTGGTCGGGGCGGGCGGGCTTGGCCTTGCGGCGGTGGCGATGCTGCGCGCCAAGGGGCACCGGACCATCGTGGTCGTCGACGTGAACCCGGACAAGCAGCAGGCCGCGCTGGAGGCCGGGGCCACCACCTTTGTCGATGGCGCGACCGCGGACCTGACCGGCGCGCTGCGCGCAGCCGCAGGCGGTCCGCTTCTCTATGCCGTGGATTTCGTCAACACCGACACCACCGCGCGGGCCGTGTTCGACAGTCTCGGGAAAGGCGGCCGGATGGTCATGGTGGGCGTCGCCGGGGGCGAATTGACGCTCTCGCTGGCGGGAATGGTCTTTGTGCCGCGCACCGTCATGGGCACTGCCATGGGCAGCATCCAGGACCTGAAAGACGTGGTGGCCCTTGCCCAGACCGGCAAGCTTGCCCCCGTCCCGACCGAGCGCATGCCGATCGACCGGGTGAACGAGGCCTTCGACCGGCTGAAGGATGGCCGCGTCACCGGACGGATCGTGCTGGAATACGACTGAACGGCCAGCATGTCTGGCACAGGACACTCCGGGCAGAGGCCGCTCTGCCCGGTTTTTTCGTGTCGCCCGACGCCTCAGTTCATCTGGTTGGGCAACCAGAGCGAGATCTGCGGAAAGCCGATCAGCAGCGCCAGCACAACGATCTCGACCGCGATGAACCAAAGCACGCCCTTGAACACGACACCCAGACTGACCGCCCCCCGCATCAACGAGTTGATGACAAAGACGTTCAGCCCGAAGGGCGGCGTGATCAGCCCGATTTCCAGCAATTTCACCACCAGCACACCGAACCAGATCAGGTCGATATTTGCGCCATCCAGCAAAGGCATCAGGATCGGCAGGGTCAGCAGCATGATGCCCAGGGCGTCGATGAACATGCCCAGCACCAGATACAGCAGCGAGATGACAAGGATCAGGACAAGCGGATCCGCCCCGATGTCGAGAATGTTGCGCGCGATGGTGGTCGGAAGGCCCGCCAGCCCCATGAAGGTGGTGAACATGCTGGCGCCCATGGCGATGACGAACAGCGCCGAGGTGCCAAGGGCGGTTTCCTTCAATGCCGTGATCATGATGCCCGGCGTCATGGCGCGTCGTAACAATGCGATCAGCGTGGCCAGCGCGGCACCGACGGCCCCGGCTTCGGTCGGCGTCATGATCCCGGCATAAATGCCGCCGATCACGCCGATCACCAGCACCGGAAGCGGCCAGGATTCGTAGATCGCGGCGCGGAATTCGCCCGGTGCCAGCGTGTCGTTCGTGCTGGGGGCCAGACTTGGCGTGATGCGCACCCGCGTGACAATCATCACGATATACAGCAGCGCCGTCAGGATGCCCGGCAGAAATCCGGCCAGGAACAGCTTGCCGATGGGTGCCTGGGTGAACACCCCGTAGATCACCATGATCACCGAGGGCGGGATCAGCGACCCCAGCGTTCCCGCCGCCGCGACACAGCCGGTGGCCAGCCCGTAGTCGTAGCCCGCCTTGCGCATCTCGGGGATAGCGATCTTGCCCATGCCGGCGGCGGTCGCCACCGAAGATCCGGACGCCGCAGCGAACAGGGCGCAGGCCCCGACAGTGGAACAGGCCAGACCGCCCGGAACCCGGTGCAACATGACGCGCATCATCCGGAACAGGCCGGTCGTCAGCCCGGCGTTGCTGGCGATATAGCCCATCAGCAGGAACATCGGGATGGCGCTGAACGACCAGTTCGCGATGAACTGGTAGGGGACGGCCTTCAGCATCCCAAAGGCGGCATTGATGTTGGTCATGGCCCAGAGGCCAACGAAAGAGGTGGTCGCCAGCGCCACGCCGATGGGCATCCGGCACAGGACCAGCAAAAAGGTCACGGCGACGCCGATCAGGCCGATGTCGAACCTATCCATGATCCAGTTCCTCGTCGATGTCATGCAGAGCCAGAAGCCGCTCGCGTATCTGCGCCGAGGTCAGGAACCCGTAGAGATACCAGGCGCAGACCAGCCCCGCGAGAACGAAGCCGATGGGCAGGACGAACCGGCTGGGCCAGACGATGACCGCCACCTGCCCCATCAACTGCTCGTTGATGCGCCAGGACTTCATGGCGTCGCCAAAGCCTGTGTAGGCCAGCATGAAGTAGACCGCGGCCGAACCCGTCAGCACCAGCCCCATACAGAAGACCTGCATCCAGCGCGGCATGAACTGGTAGGCGACATCGACGGCAATCGACTGGCGGGTGAGTTCCACCGCCGCGATGGGCAGAAAGACCCCGGCCACCATGTAATAGGCCGAGACCACCTCGAGCGTGCCGGGGATCGGCTTGTTGATCGCGTATTTCAGCGCCACGTCGCTGGCGACATGGATCATCATCGCGAACAGGAACACCCCCGAGATGATCAAGGCCAGCGACGACAGCCGCTCCAGTAGCCACTTCACACTGTCGCCCTCCGTCTTTGGCCCGTCCGGGTCCGCCCCGTCAGGTCCGTTTCATCACGTCTTCGATATCCTCGATGGGAGCCTCGAACGGCGCGACGCCGGCCCGTTCCTGCTGCAACAGCAGGTAGGTCTGCGCGTCCCGCCGTTCCCAACCGCGGTTCATCGCCTCGGTCAGTTCCTCCAGGACCAGGTTGCAAAGCCGCATCGGCACATCCACATCCCGCGCCAGTTGCACGCCCAGCTTGACGTCCTTGTGCATCAGCTGAAGCTCGAAATTGGGCGGGTCCAGCTTGCCCGGCAGCCAGCGCCGCGCGATCAGGTCGAAGGAACGCATCCGTCCATAAGCGCCGCCGCGTATCGCCTCATACAGTTGCAGCGGCTCCAGTCCGGCCTTGACGCCCATGGTCATGCATTCCGCCAGAAGCTGCGTCATGCCGGCGCTGGCAAGGTTGTGCGTCAGCTTGGCCACCGATCCGGCACCGATCTCGCCGATATAGCGCGCCTGATCGGCCATGGCCGCCAGCACCGGCTCGAGCCTGTCGAATGTCGCGCGATCGCCGCCGACCCAGATCGCCAGCTTGCCGCTGGCCGCGCCCGCCGGGCCGCCGCTGACCGGCGCGTCGAAGAACATCACGCCTCTTTGGGCCAGCCGCGCGTGGATGTCGCGCACCACGTCAACCGAATTGGTCGACAGGTCGAACCAGCTTGCACCCTTGGCAAAGCCCTCGACCAGCCCGTTCTCGCCAAAGCCGACCGCCTCGACATCCGCCGGTTTCGGCAACGAGGTGAAGACGACATCGCAGGTCGCCGCCAGCGCCCTGGGCGAGTCCGCCCAGTCCGCGCCCGCGTCAAGAAACGGTCGGGCGGCATCCTGGCTGAGGTCGTGCACCACGAAGGTTTCGGCAACCTTTTGCAAGTTGGCCGCCATGCCGCGACCCATCAGGCCGAGACCGATAAAGCCGATCCGCATGGGCTCAGGCGCCCTTGTACTGATCGTCGGTCACCGGTTCGTACCAGTCCGCCGACTTGCCGTTCAGCACCTCGCCCACGGTCAGGTGGGTCATCGCGCTTTCCAGTCCGCCGCCGTGCCAGTGGCGTTCGCCGGGCTCAAAAAAGACCACGTCACCGACATTCACCACCTCGACAGGTCCGCCCTCGCGCTGGACCCGGCCCGAGCCATGGACGATGATCAGCGTCTGGCCCAGTTCATGACTGTGCCAGTTCGTCCGCGCCTGCGGCTCGAAGGTGACATAGGCCCCCTTGGCGCGGGCTGGCGCATCGGTGGAAAAGCAGACCTCGACCCGGACCTTGCCGGTAAAGGTCTCTGACGAACCCCATGTGGTCTTGGCCGACCCGGCGCGGGTTATCTTCATGACGTCTCTCCTGCGAGTTGTTCGAAATTGTCGGTCCGCGCCAGATCGGCGGGATCGAAGGGATACGGTTCCTCGTGCAGCGCCCAAAGCGTCTGCCCGCCCACCATCACGGCGGGGTAGAGGTTGCGGATCTTCGGGTCATGCCCCGGAATCAGGCGGTGGGCCCCGCCTGACAGCGCCATCAGCCTGCGGTAGCTGTCCAGCGTTGCCACGCTGTCCACCGTCAGGTTGAAAGGCTTCATGTTCAGCACGTTGGCAAAGTAATGCGTGGCGTCAGAGGCCAGCAGAACAGGCCCGCGCGGCGTGTTCACCCGAACCCCCTGCACCGCTGCGCTGTGGCCGGGAAAGACATGCAGCGTCAGGCCCGGCAAAAGGTCGTCGTCGCCGTTGTGAAAGACCACCCGCTCGGCGTAGGTCTTGCGCACCAGCGCCACCACGTCCTCGACGTCAAAGGGGCGGCGGATAAAGGCATCACACATGCAGCGTCCGGTGGCGAATTCGACCTCGCTGTCCTGAATATGGAACCGCGCCTTGCCGAAGCGGTCGATATTTCCGGCGTGATCGAAATGCAGATGCGTGATCACCACGTCCTCGATCTCGTCCGGGTCGATGCCGATCTTGACCAGCGCGTCGATCGGGTCGATGTCCAGCGGCCTGCCACGTTCGCCCGCAGCGCGCGGGCCAAACCCTGTATCCACGATGACGGTGCGGTGCCGGTTGCGCAGAATCCAGATGTTGAAATCCACCGGCATGGGTCCGTCGTGCATGTCCACCATGACGAAGTTGTTGTGCACCCGGCGCCCCGGATCGCGCCCGTAGCACAGCTGATAGACCTGATAAACGTCCTCCGCAGAGCTCTCGAGTTGCGGAAACTCCCCGTCGTGCATTCCGACCTCCCCTTCAGACGCAACAGTCTTGAACTTCAAATCATATAAATCAATATAATGTCAAGTTGGCGTTTGCGGGATACGAAGGGTTGCCCTTTTCAGGCCCCCGCCCTGCCGCAAACGCCATTCGTGAAAAAGGGAAACATCATGGAACAGACTGATCTGGTCACGCGCCGGTTCGACGCCGATCGCGGCATTGCAACGCTGACCTTCAACCGCCCCGAGGTCTTCAACGCGCTCGACATCGCCACCGCCAAGGCCTTTGAGCAGACCGCCCATTGGCTGACGACGCTGACGGGTCTGCGCTGCGTCGTGCTGACCGGTGCGGGCAAGGCCTTTGTCGCGGGGGGCGACGTGGGTGCCTTTGCCGCCGATCCCGACAATGCGGACCGGACATTGTCGCTGATCCTCAAACACATGCACCCGGCCATCCTGACCCTGCGCCGCTTGGACGCCCCCGTCATGACCGCCCTGAACGGGACTGCGGCCGGGGCGGGGTTCGGGCTGGTTCTGGCCTCGGATCACGTCGTGGCCAGCAGCGCCGCGAAACTGGTGCTGGCCTATGACAAGCTGGGCACCTCGCCCGATTGCGGCAGCACCTGGTTCCTGTCCCGCAAGCTGGGGCGGCTGCGCGCTTTCGAACTGATGCTGACGGGCCGCGCGCTCAGCGCCGATGAGGCGCAGGACTGGGGTATCGTGAACGAGGTCGCCCGGATCGAGGATTTCGCGGACGCGGTGCAGGCGCGCGCGCAACGGATCGCTGCGGGCCCGACCCGTGCCTTCGGATTGTTCAAGCGCCTGATGGATGCAGAGCAGCCGCTGGCGGCACAACTGGAAATGGAGCGCGACAGCTTTATGCAGGCCACCGGGACCGAGGATTTCCGGGCCGCCACGCGGGGCTTTGTCGACAAGACCCCGGTGACGTTCAAAGGGCGCTGATCATCCGGCCAGCACACCCTGTGGCAGGTCGATGTCGTAGACCCGGATGGCGGTGCCGTGGAACAGCGCCGCCTTTTCAGAGCCGGACGCCCCGGCCACGCAGAGTTTCAGGGCATTCCACAGCGGCACAAATCCGGCCGAGCGCCCGTCGTTGGGAAAGTTGCTTTCCGCCATGCATCGGTCAAAACCGAACGCGTCGATCACCGTTTCGACATAGGGCGCCCAGGCATCGGCCAAGGTCCGCGAGTTGACCGGCGTTTCGCCAAGGTAGAAGTCGAACCCCCAGTACGAGGTGCCCAGCCCGCCGACTTTGCAGGTTACGTTCGGGCGTTCGGCAAGCGTTCGAATGCCGTCGCGCCAGTCCGCAAAGACCTCGGCCCGAGCCTCGGCAGTGCGCGCCCTGGCCGTCGCCAGACCCATGTGATCCAGCACGATAGGCACGTCAGGGTGCGCATCCGCGATGGCCGCCAGTTGTGGCAGTTGCGGGTGGAGGACAGTGGCGTCAAAGCGCAGGCCGCGTTTGCCCAGCTCCGCCAGAGCCTTTGAGAAACCCGCGCTGCCCAGCAGGTCGGCGGGCGGCTTGTGGGTGAGATAGCGCAGGACATCCGGGTCCGGGTGGGCGAGCGCGATCTGCCGCACGCCGCGGAATCGCTCGGGGGCCGCGGCCAGGGCGCGATCAAGGAACCGGGCGATTCCCTCGCCCAGCGTCATGTCCGCGAATCCGACCATCGCGGCGGCGACGCGCCGAGGCCCGTACTGGCCACTGGCGCTTTGCGCGGCCACGCCGCTGGCGAATTCAACCTCGCCCATGGCCTTCAACACCTCCGGGCCGTCGGCGCGGGCCATGGCCTGCGTCTCGATGTAGACGGATCCGACGATGTTGTGCCCAAGCCCGGCATGCGCTTGATAATCCTCGAACATGTAGCGTAGCGCCGGACGGTCGAACAGATGGTGATGGGCATCGACGATCGGCAGCGACGGATCGACAATCTGTTCTGTTCCGCCCTCGTCGCGTTTCGGAAAACCTGCGGTCTGGATCATGGTGGCCTCCTCGCTGATCGCCAGCCTCATGTATTGCATTCATTTAAATAATTTGCAAAGGTGCAAGTACCGAGGCGCGAGGAACGGAGACGCGCCGCAACAAGACTGGCGCGACCACCGCGCGACATCTGGGAGGATACGTGATGAAACTGACAACCGGACTGGCAACCGCCGCCCTGGCCTGCGGCGCGGGGCTGGCCGCCCCGGCAGGTGCCGAACAACTGACCGTGGCGCATGGCTACGTGCCCGCGCACACCGTTTTCAAGAACGGCATCGAACCTTGGCTGGCCTGCGTCGGGGAAAAGTCGGCGGGCGGCCTCACCTTTGACCATTATCCCTCGGGGCAGATTTCCGGCCACAAGGAATCGATGACCTCGCTGGTCAATGGTCTCGCGGATGTGTCCGCGGTGATCCCCGGTTACGAATCCGGCAAGCTGCCGCTGACCAACATGGGGATGCTGCCGGGCTTTGGCGCGACCGCGACCGCCATGAACACCAGCTACCGGGCCATGCTGGACAACGACAGCGCGCTTGTCGCCGAGTGGGAGGAACAGGGCGTTCACGCCATCATGCCAGTCTTCACCCCGGCCTACCAGATCCTCAGCATGGACGACCCCTGGACAACGATGGAGGCACTGAAAGGCAAGAAGATCCGCGCCGGTGGCGGGACGGCTGTGCTGGCCGTCGCCTCGGTCGACGCGGTCCCGGTCGAAATGGCCTCGCCCGACATGTTTGTCGCCCTCCAGCGCGGCACCATGGACGCGACGATCCTGTCGCTGACCAGCGCACCCGCCTATGGCCTGCCCGATATCCTGAAATCCGCCTCCACCAACGGCAGCTTCGGCTCTGGCATGGCGGTCTGGGCGATGAGCAAGGAAAAATACGATTCGCTGGCCCCCGAGTTGCAGGCAGCCATCGACGATTGTGGCCGGGAAATCGAGGTCTCGATGGGCGCGGCGGTCGACGACGAAAACGAGAAGCTGAAGGAAGAATTCGTCTCCAAGGGGATCACAACCTACGAATTTCCGCCCGACGTGCTGGCGCAGATCAATGAGCGTCTGGCGACCGTGGGCGAAGAATACGTCACCAAGCTGGAAGATCGCGGTGTCGACAAGGCCCGCGAGACCTATGAGACCTATCGCGGCCTGCTGAAGTAACAGGCTCCGCCATGGTGGATGAAACGGTCGGGCGGGCGCCCGACCGTTTTTTTGTCACTTGCCCGCAGCGACCGCGCCAGACACCTGTTCCTTTGACAGGGCCAAGGGAGCGATTCCCGCGCGTTCCTGCTGCAACAGCAGGATGGACTGCGCGTCACGACCGCCCCAATCGCGTGCCAGCGCAGTTTCGATGTCCTTCTCGACCAGTTCGCACATGGGCATCGGCACCTCCATGTCGCGGGCGATGTCGAGCGCCAGAGTGATGTCCTTTTTCAGCAGGCGCAGCGCAAAGCCCGGCGGATCCATGTCGCCTTCGAGGAATTTGGTGACATTGTCGAAGGACCGCGACCGGCCAGCGACGCCGCTGCGCATCGCCTGCCACAGGGTCAGCGGCTCCATCCCGGCCTTGACACCCATGGTGATCACCTCGGCCACGACACCCTTGATCGCCGTGCTGGCCAGATTGTGCGCCAGCTTGACGATGGTTCCGGCACCGACCTCTCCGAGATATTGGACTTGGTCCGACATGTCCTGCAAGACGGCTTCGTAGCGATCATAGGCGGCCCGTTCGCCACCAACGAGGATCGCCAACTTGCCGCTGGCCGCGCCCGCCGGGCCGCCGCTGATCGGCGCATCGAGGAAATGTATCCCCTGCGCCGCCAGTTTCTGGTGCAACGCGCGCACGGTGTGGACAGAGTTGGTGGTGAAGTCGAACCAGACCGAGCCTTCGGACAGACCCGCAGCCAGCCCGTCCTCGGCGTCGCAGATCGCAACCACGTCTGCGGGTGTCGGCAACGACGTGCAGACAAGCGCGCAGTCCTGCGCCAGCTCTTTGACCGTCGCCGCCCAAACGGCCCCCTTGTCGATGAACGGCTGCGCCGCGTCCCGCGACAGGTCATGAACGACAAGGTCATGCCCCGCCTTTTGCAGGTTCGCGGCCATGCCGCGTCCCATTGCGCCCAATCCGATGAATCCGATCTTCATTCCCTGGCCCTCCTCGGCCGATTCAGAGCCCGGCACCGCAGGGATGGCCGGGCGGGTTGGTTTTCGGTGTGTTCCCGTCGTGCCCGTGTCGGGGCAGCGCCTGTCACCGTGCGGAATCCTCGGCCTCGTACACCTTGAAGGTCAGGCGCGGGACATCGGCGAAATCATAGGGCGGCACCCAGTCGCGGGCGGTACGGATGTTCGCCAGCACCTCTTCGGGCCAGCGCGGGCCGACGATGCCCACATGCACCCGACTGTCGGACAGCACAAATTTCAGGCAGGCGTCATACAGGTTGAACTGCTCACCCATACCGGGCGCAAGGTGCGCCATCTCGTGCTGCAACACGCCGGAGGTCATGGTGCGCATGGTGACGACGCCGACGTTCCGGGCGGCGGCCTCGATCAGGAAATGCCGCGCCGCGGCCTGGTAAATCAGATTGTAGGCGATCTGATAGATCGAGATCTCATCGTTCTGAAGGAAGGGCATCAGGCAAAAAGGTTCTTCGCTGGTGATGCCGATATGGCCGATCTTGCCCGCCTCGCGCAGCCGGACCAGCGCCGGAACGACGACCTCGCTGACGTGGCGGACCTCGTCCGGCGTGTAGATCCGGCCGTGGATCTGCATGACGTCGATGTAATCCGTGTTCAGCCGCGTCAGGCTGTCGTGGACACTGGCCGCGACCGCCTGCGCGTCCAGATCGTACCAGACCTTGGAGGCCAGCACGCAATCCCTGCGGCGCGTCTTCATGACCTCGCCGAACAGCGTCTCGGAATAGCCGTCGCCATAGGCCGGCGCGGTATCGAGATAGGTGATGCCGTTATCGAGCGCCGTGTTGATCGTCCGGTAGACAAGCTGCCGACCCTCCTCGGACTTCGGGTTCCAGCCCGAACTGTCCTGGACATAGGAAAAGGCCGCGCCGCCGACCGCGATGGGCGAGACCTTCAGGCCGGTCCGCCCCAGAATGCGTGGTTTCATCAGATTTCCTCCCGGGTTGCACAGGACCAGACCCGCCGGTGCAGAACTTCGCCATGGACAGGCCGTATCGCTAAACGCTATATATGAATTAAATTGTTAATGCCAGAGGGCAGGCCTTGCAACCCGCGCCCGAACGAAAGGAAACGCATGGCGAGCCAGACCGGCATCCTGCACGTCTTCCGCCATCGGGTGTTCCGAACGCTCTGGATCGCCTCGCTGGTGTCCAACATCGGGGCCATGATCCAGTTGGTCGGCGCCTCGTGGATGATGACCCTGCTGACACCGTCGCAGGCCATGGTCGCGCTGGTGCAGGCCTCGGTCACCATGCCCCTGATGCTGGGGTCGCTGCCCGCCGGGGTGCTGGCGGACAATTACCACCGGCGCAATGTCCTGCTGGTGGCGCAGGTCTTCATGTTTGTCACCTCGATCGTCCTGACGGTGCTGGCCTTTGCCGACCTTCTGACACCCTGGTCGCTGCTGACGTTCTCCTTTCTCATCGGCTGCGGCATGGCTTTGCACAACCCGTCGTGGCAAGCCTCTTTCGGAGAGCTGGTGCCCAAGCAGGACCTGCCCGCCGCCGTGGCAAGCAACGCCATGGGCATGAATGTGACCCGCAGCGTCGGACCCGCAACCGGCGGCTTTATCGTGGCCATCGCCGGCGCGCCGATCGCCTTTGCCATCAACGCGGTATCCTATGTCACCATCATAGCCGCGCTGATCCGCTGGCGGCCCGATCCGACACCACGCCTGCTGCCCCGCGAAGGGTATTTCAGCGGCTTGGCCGTCGGCGTGCGCTACTTCCTGTTGTCGCCGGCGCTGATCCTGACCTGCCTGCGCGGGTTCGCTTTCGGTTTTGGCGCAATCGGGATGCAGGCCCTGCTGCCGCTTGTCGCTCGCGACAAGCTCGGGGCCGACGCCTCCGTGTTCGGCGTCCTGCTGGGGGCCTTCGGGGCGGGCGCGGTGCTGGGCGCGCTGAACAGCGGCCGGATCCGCGGCGGCTTTTCCAACGAGGTGGTTTTCCGCGGCGGGCACCTGTTCTTTGCCGCCACCTGTCTGGTGGTGGCCTTCAGCCAGAACATCGTGCTGACCGCTGTCATGGTCTTTGCGGCGGGCGCCGCCTGGATCAATGTCTTTCCGATGCTCAACGCGACGATCCAGCTGGCCTCGCCGCGCTGGGTGCTGGGGCGGACGATCTCGATCTTCATGACCTTCATCTTTGGCGGTATGACTCTGGGCGCCTGGATCTGGGGCGCGGTGGCACAAGCCTTCACGCTGGAGACGGCCTTTGTTGCCATCGCGGCGGTGTTGTTTCTGGCCGCGCTGGTGGGTCTGCGCCTGCCCCTGCCCCAGCACGCGACAGCGGATCTGGACCCGGCGAACCGCTTCCGCGAACCCTCGGTCAAGCTCGACCTGAACGATCGCAGCGGGCCGATCCAGATACAGGTCGCCTTTGACATCGCGCCAGAGGACGAGGCCGAGTTCCTGCAACTGATGGCAGACCGCCGACGCATCCACATCCGCGACGGGGCGCGGCACTGGGTTCTGGCCCGCGATCTGGAACAGCCCGACATCTGGATCGAAAGTTACCGGTTTCCGACCTGGACTGAATATGTCCGTCACAACCAGCGGCGGACCAAGGCGGACGACGCCGGCACCGACCGGCTGTTTGCCATGAACCGCGCCGGAGACCGGCCGCGCGTACAGCGGTTGATCGAACGGCAGGCCGCAATGCCGTCACATGAAGCGCAGTCGATCATGCCGAACGCTGACCATATGCACTGAAAAGGGACACCGATGACAGACAAGATCAAGACACGCCAGACCGACGGCATCGGCTGGGTTACGCTGGACAACCCCGCCCGCCGCAACGCGATCAGCCTGGATATGTGGCAGGCCATGGACGACGCCTTCGCCGCCTTCGAGGCCGACCCCTCGGTGCGGGTCGTGATCATGCACGGGGCGGGCGGCAAGGCCTTTGCCGCCGGTGCCGACATCTCGCAGTTCGAGGATCAGCGCAAGAACGCCGAACAGGCCGAGGAATACGCCCGCATTTCGCGGGCGGGGCGCCAGCGCATCGCGAATTTCCCGAAGCCCCTGATCGCGATGATCGAGGGCTATTGCATCGGCGGCGGCGTGCTGCTGGCCGCTCTCGCCGATATTCGCATCGGTGCGGAAAATTCCGTCTACGGCATTCCCGCGGCCCGGCTGGGGTTGGGTTATCCCTTTGAGAGTGTCGAAAAGGTCGTGGGCCTTGTCGGCCCGGCGGTGGCCAAGGAACTGCTGTTCACCGCCCGCCGCTTTGACGCGGCCCGCGCCGAGGCCACCGGGCTGATCAACTTCGCCGTGCCGACCGAGGCGCTGGAGGACGAGGTGCGCAAGATGGCCGAAGAGATCGCGCGCAATGCCCCCCTGACCATCGAGCTGGTGAAATACGAAACCGCGCAGGTCTTGCGCGACCCGGCAGAGCGCGACATGGCCGGCGTCGAGGCGCGCATCAAGACCTGTTTCGAAAGCGAAGACTACAGCAACGGGCGACGCGCCTTCATGGAAAAGCGCACTCCGGTCTTCGAGGGCAAGTGAGCGTGTCGCAGCGTCCTTGGGAGGTTGAAACGCAGGCGGGCCGCTATCGTGGCGCGCCGGTCGGCGGGGCCTGCGTCTTTCGCGGCATCCGGTATGGCCGGGCGCATCGCTTTCAGGCCCCGGTCGCCGCCGACCCCTTTGTCGGCATCCGTGACGCCGATCGCAGCGGCCCGGCGTCGCCGCAGCGCATCGGTGCGGGTCAGAGCGACCCCTTCCTGTCGTGGTATTCGGATGTGGGCGCGATGTCCGAGGATTGCCAGTTCCTCGACGTCTTCACTCCGGGTTGCGACGGCACCGCGCGGCCGGTCATGGTCTGGCTGCACGGCGGTGGCTGGATGAGCTTTTCGGGCAGTTCGGACGGGACGGACGGAACGGCCTTAGCGCAGGCCCAGGACGTCGTGGTCGTGTCGCTCAGCCACCGGCTGGGGGCTTTCGGGTTCCTGGCGCTCGACACCGAGGATGCGCGTTTCGCCGATGCGGGCAACGCGGGTCTGCTGGATATCGCGCTGGCGCTGCGCTGGGTGCGCGACAATATCGCCGCTTTCGGGGGCGATCCGGGCAATGTCACGATCTTCGGCCAGTCCGGCGGCGCCGCCAAGGTCGCCGCGCTGATGGCCATGCCCGCCGCGGAGGGTCTGTTCCATAAGGCAATCATCCAGAGCATGTCCGGCGGCCTTCAGATCGCCCGACCCGAGGAGGCGGCCCGGATCTCCCATGCGCTGACCCGCGCCGCCGGGTTGGAACCCGGCGACACCGAAGGGCTGTGCAGTCTGTCCGAGATGCAGTTGGTCGAGGCGCAAAGCACCCTGCCTCGGGTGTTCCGCCCGGTGATCGACGGTCGCCAGTTCACGGGCCATCCGCTCCTGCCAATGGCTCCTGCCCGGTCGCGGCACATTCCGTTGATGGCAGGCTGCACCGCGACCGAAACCACCTATTACATGCGCGCCCAGCCCGACAGCTTTGGCATCGACACCGACAGCCTGCACCGGCGGCTGGTCAGGTTTCTGGGCACCGACGCGGCCAAAACGGCGCGGATCGTCCAGGCCTATTGCGACGCACAGCCCGGCGCCACGCCCACCGACATCCTGGTGGCGGTAACCACCGACCAGATCTTTATGCGCAATACCTATCACGCGGCACAGTTGCAGGCCGACGCCGGGGCGCCGGTCTTTGCCTTCGTCTACGCGCGCGAAACGCCGGTCGAGGGCGGGCGGCTGGGCGCGCCGCATTGCTCCGAAGTGCCCTTTATTTTCGGCACGGCCGACAGGGCGGCGGCCCATGTCGGAGAGGGTCCCGATATCGCGCCGATGACCGGGATGATGATGGCCACTTGGGCCGCGTTTGCCCGCAGCGGCACGCCAGCGAACCCGCTGCTGCCAGAGTGGCGGCCCTTCGCCCACCCCGACCGTCCGGTCATGGCGTTGCAGCCGCACCCCCGGCTCTTGTCCGCCCCGGGTGCCATCGCCCGCGCCGCACTGAACGACGTGCCGCGCTACGAATACGCCATGGCACGCGGCAGTTTCACCACCGACTAGAAAGGATCCATTGATGTCCGCGACTGACCAAGCCGAGACCGTCGAAGCGCACCGCCCCCTGTCGCGGTTCCGGGTTCTGGAACTGACCGTCGCCCGTGCCGGACCATCCGCCGGGCGCACCCTGGCCGACTGGGGTGCCGAGGTGATCAAGATCGAGCCGCCCGCCGCCATTGCCGAAGCCGACGTGATGGGCAAACGCAACAGCTCGGACCGGATGAACTTGAACCGCAACAAGGAGTCGCTGACGCTGAACCTCAAGACCGAGGAAGGCCGCGAGATCTTTCTTGAGCTGGCCAAAACCGCGGACGTGATCATCGAAAACATGCGCGCCGACGTGAAACACCGGCTGGGCATCGACTATGAAAGCATCCGCAAGGTCAATCCGCGGATCGTATACGGCAGCATTTCCGGCTTTGGCCAGAGCGGTCCCTACAAGGGCCGTGCCGGGGTCGACCAGATCGCGCAGGGCATGGGCGGGCTGATGTCTGTCACCGGACTGCCCGGACAGGGACCGGTGCGTGCCGGGGTTGCGCTGGTCGATCTTTCGGCCGGGGCCTTCGTGGTGCAGGGGATCCTGATGGCGCTGCTGGAACGCGAGGTTACGGGGCAAGGCCGCTGGGTTCAGACCTCGCTTCTGGAGTCGATGATCTGGATGCTGGATTTCCAGGCCGCGCGCTGGCTGGTCGATGGCGAAGTGGCGCAGCAGTCGGGCAACAACCATCCGACCGGCATCCCCTCGGGCCTGTTTCCCACCAGCGACGGACAGATCCAGATCGCAGCCACGGGGGACAAGCTGTTTGCGAGGTTCTGCAAGCTGGCCAAAGCGGATCACCTGTTGAACAATCCGGACTATGCCTCACCGCAGACGCGGTTGCAGAACCGCGACGCCCTGAACGCCGAAATCGCCGCGCTGACCCGGACCCGCAGCAGCCGTGAATGGACCGACATCCTGGCGGACGGGGGCGTGCCCTGCGGCCCGGTGAACTCTGTCGATCTTGTCTTTGACGACCCGCAGGTCAAACATCTGGACATGGTGCTTCAGACACCCACCCATGACCGCGGCAGGGTACCGCTTGTCGCTCCGCCGATGAGCATCGACGGCCGTGCGCGCGTTGCGCAAAAATCCCCCCCGGAACTCGGCGAACAGACCGACCGCTTGCTGGGCGAGTTGGGTCTGGACAGCGCGCGCATCGCCGCGCTGAGGAAAGACGGCATCATCTGACTTGGACCGAGCGCCCTTGCGTAACAAAAGGCCGCCGGTCGCCCGGCGGCCTTTTCGTGTTTCGTCGCTGGGGCGTGCGGGATCAGCCGACCAGCCAGAGCGAGATCGCGGGGAAAGCCATCAGCAGGCCCAGAATGACGAACTCTATGGCAAGGAACGGGATCACGCCGCTGAACCCTTCGCGCAGGTTGACCTTGGCGGCCCCCGAGGCCACGAAGACGTTCAGGCCCATCGGCGGCGACACCAGACCGATTTCGACGGTCTTGATGATGACCACCCCCCACCAGATCACGTCATACCCCAGCCCGACCATCAGCGGCGCGGTGATCGGCACGGTCAGGATGATAATCGCGGCCTGATCCATGATCATCCCCATGATCAGGTAGATCAGCACGACCAGCAGCATCACCGTCGTCGGCGAAACTCCGGTCTCGACGATCCAGCCCAGCATGGAGTCGGTGATCTTGGTGAAGGAGATGAAGTTGCCGAACAGGTGCGCGCTGAAGATGATCGTCACGATCATTGCGGTGGTGCGCAGCGTGTTGCCGATGGCCAGAATGAAGCTGCGTCCGTCCATACGCCGCGTCGCCGTCGAGATGATCAGCGCGCCAAGCGCGCCAAGCGCCGAAATCTCTGTCGGGGTGGCCACACCGGTGTAGAGCCCGCCCAGCACCACAAGGATCAGCAGGCCGATGGGCCAGACGCGCCCATTGCCAGACTGCACCGACAATTTTTCCTCAAGCTCTTTCTTGGGGCCAAGGTCCGGGCGGCGGCGGATGATCAGGTAAATGGTCAGGATGTAGCCCGCAGCCGTCAGGATGCCGGGGATGACACCGGCGATGAACAGCTTGCCGATCGAGCTTTCGGTCATCAAACCGTACAGCACAAAGGCGACCGAGGGCGGGATCATCACCGCAAGGGTTCCGGCCACCGAGATCGTCCCGATTGTCAGCGAGTTGGCATAGCCAGCCTTGCGCATCACCGGATAGGCGGCGCGCGTCATGCTCGCCGCCGAGGCGGTGCTGCTGCCCGAGGCCGAGGCCAGCACCGCACCCGCCAGAACGGTCGCCACCGCCATACCGCCGCGCACGCGGCGCATCAGGCGGTTGCAGGCGATCAGCAGATCCTGCGCCACACCGCCAGCGCTGAGGAATTCGGCCATCAGCACGAACATTGGAATGGTCACGATGATATAGCTGTTGACCGTCTCGAAGGCGACGCCGGACATCAGCGCCAGCACCACCTTGGTGGGCACCAGCATGTACATGGCGGCGATCCCGGCGAGGCCGAGCGCGAAGCCGATGGGAATCCCGATGGCGATAAAGCCGATCAGGATCATTGTTCCGGTCAAAAAAACCACGTTGCGCTCCCCTCAGATTTCTTCGGACGGATCATGTTCGACGCTCAGGTTCTGCACCGGACCGACAGCGGTCAGCAGCAAGCGCAGCGCCAGCAGTCCCAGCCCGGTGGGCACCCAGACATGCGACAGCCAGATGGGATAATCGATGACACCGTATTTCACTTCGGAGGTGACGAAGGCGTCCCAGAAATGCCCCCAGCTTTGCCAGCACAGGACCGCGGCATAACCGGCGCTGGCCAGTACGCCAGCGCGCAGCAACAGGTTGCGCGGCACCGGGGGCAGCATGTTTGCCAGACCCGAGATGCGGATATAGCCGCCGGTGCGGAACCCCCAGGCCAGCGCCATCATCACGATACCGACGAGCAGATAGTCCTCGGTCACGGTCAGCTGAAAAACCAGCGGATTGTTGAACAGGTAGCGAAACAGCGCGTCCGCCGAGATCAGGAGCATCGCCGCAAGCAGGAATGCCGCGGCGACAAGCAACGCGATGAACTCGAAAAACCGGAGCACGCGGTCGATCGCGCCGTATGCTCCTTCGCCCACGATGGCATCGTCGGACATCTCTGTGTTACCTCCCTGTTCGGCGGCCTCCGTCGCGGCCCCGAGCTTTGCGCCGATGCCGTGTGACATCGGCCGCGGTTTCTGCCCCGGCGGCGCGGCTGCACTTGTGCCCTGCCCGCGAGGGCGCGGGACCGCGCACCCGGTTCAGGCTTCCAGATATTGTGCTTAATTATTTAAAGGATTTCAACCGAAATCTCGTGGAAACGCGGCAACAGGCGGTCATGCCTTGGCATAGAGGGCGCGGTAACGGTCGCGCAGCAGGTTTTTCTGCACCTTTCCCATCGTGTTGCGCGGCAGTTCCTCAAGAAAGACAACGCGCTTGGGCTGCTTGAAGCGCGACAGCCGCCCTTGCAACCCGGTCATGATCGCTTGCTCGGTGATCTCCGCCTCGGCTTGCCGGACCACCACGGCGGTCACACCCTCGCCGAAATCCGCATGGGGCACGCCGATGACCGCACTTTCCTGCACGCCGGGGATCTCGTCGATCACCGCTTCGACCTCGCGCGGATAGACATTCAGCCCGCCGGTGATCACAAGGTCCTTGCCGCGACCGACGATGTACAGATACCCATCGGCGTCGATCCGCCCGAGATCCCCGGTGATGAAATAGCCGTCGTCGCGGAATTCCTCTGCGGTTTTTTCCGGCAACTTCCAGTATCCCTTGAAGATGTTCGGCCCGCTGACCTCGATCATGCCGACCTCGCCTTGCGGCTGCGCCTGCCCGGTTTCCGGGTCGCTGATCCGCACGCCAACCCCCGGCAACGGCATCCCGACCGAGCCCGGCACCCGCGCGCCCTCATAGGGGTTCGAGGTCAGCATCGTGGTTTCCGTCATGCCGTAGCGTTCCAGAATGGCATGGCCGGTGCGCTCGGACCACTGCCGGTGCGTCTCGGGCAGCAGCGGGGCCGACCCGGAGATGAACAACCGCATGTCGCGGGTCGCTGTCGCCAGCGCGGGATGACCCAAAAGCCGCGTGTAAAAGGTGGGCACCCCCATCATGGCGGTGCAGGCGGGCAGCAGCGCAACCGCCTGATCGGCGTCGAACCGCGGCAGAAAATGCATCGAGCCGCCGACCAGCATCATCAGGTTGCAGGCCACGAACAGACCATGGGCATGATAGATCGGCAAGGCGTGCAAAAGGACGTCGTCGCCGGTAAAGCGCCAGGCGTCGCGCAACGCCTCGGTGTTGGACAGCAGGTTGGCATGGCTCAGCATCGCCCCCTTGGGCCGCCCGGTCGTGCCCGATGTATACAGGATCGCCGCCACCGCGTCGGGGTCGCAGGCAAGCGTTGCAAAGTCCGGCGCTTGGCTGGCAGCCGCATCCGTCAGGCTGCCGCGCCCCTGCGGGTCCAGCGTGTACACCCGGTCCGCGCATCCCGGCAGCCGGGCCACGTCCCCGGCGATTTCCGGCGCACAGACTACCAGTGCCGGTTCCGCATCACCGACGAAAAAGGCCAGCTCCTCAAGCGTGTAGGCCGTGTTGAGCGGCAGGAAGATCGCCCCGACCCGCAGGCTGGCAAGGTAGAGCGCAAGCGCCGCGACCGATTTCTCGACCTGAACCGCCACGCGGTCCCCGCGCCTGACCCCCAGCGTGACCAGCGCATTGGCCAGCCGGCCACTCTGCGCCCGCATCTGGTCGTAGGACAGACCGTCATCGCCAAGGATCAGCGGCCGCGTGCCACCGTCCATCCGGAATGCGTTGTAAAGATTACCCGACATCGGCCCCTCCCACAGTCCCGGCTGTCGTGCCAGACAGCACGTCGGTCAGCGCCTCATAGAATACCGTCCGGCGTTCGGCCTTCAACAGGTCGAAATCGGCCCGAATCGCGCCGGACTTCATCCCGGCGACCATCGCGTCCTGCAATTCCTTCGGATCGTCGCATTCGACCTCGTAGATGACCATGTAGGCCCACTCATGCGGCCCCGCGTCCGAAATCGCGTGGACGCGACGCAGGAACTGCGCGCTGAGGACCCCCGGCACCGTCAGAATGTCCCGGACATGCGTCTGCGGGTAGAAGTCCAGAAAGGCGTCTTCCCGGCCCTCGCCCGGATCCAGTTGGACGATCATCTTGTAGCGTGCCATCGTGGCCTCCTTGTGGTTCAGCCCCGCCGCCCCGCTCCGCGCGGGCCGCCGGACCTGCGGCATTGCGCTGAATTATCATTGCAATCATCTAAATGTAAATATAGAGAACGCCGGACCCCATCGACGTCCCGCAGCATCAGGACCCCCGCATGACCTATTCAGCACCGACAGACGATATGCTCTTCGTACTGGAGGATCTCTGCGGGCTGGACGAGATCGCCGCGCTGCCGGGATTCGAGGATGCCTCGCCCGAAATGGTGCGGGCGATCCTCGACGAGGCCGCGAAATTTGCCGATCAAGTGCTGTCTCCGCTCAACCCCGTCGGCGACCGACAGGGCGCCCGCATGACGGACGGTACTGTACGGACCGCGGATGGCTGGAAAGAGGCTTATTCAGCCTTGACCGACATGGGATGGAACAGCCCCTCGGCCCGCGCCGAGAGCGGCGGCATGGGCCTGCCCAACCTTGTCAACGCCTGCCTGCAAGAGATGTTTCACGGCGCCAACATGGCCTTTCAACTGTGCCCGATGCTGACACAGGGCGCGATCGAGGCGCTGGAGCACTACGGCTCGGACGCTCTGCGCCGGACCTACCTGTCAAAGCTGACAAGCGGCGAATGGACCGGAACCATGAACCTGACAGAGCCGCAGGCGGGCTCCGACCTTGCCGCGATCCGGTCACGCGCCGTTCCCGAGGGCGACCATTACCGGATCACCGGGCAAAAGATATTCATCACGTATGGCGACCACGACCTGACGACGAACATCATCCACCTGGTGCTGGCCCGGCTGCCGGACGCGCCGGCGGGCGTAAAGGGGATCTCCCTGTTTGTCGTGCCGAAATTCCTGCCCGACGCGGACGGAGCGCCGGGGGCGGCAAACGACCTGCGCTGCGTGTCAATCGAGCACAAGCTTGGCATCCATGGCAGCCCGACGTGCACATTGTCCTTTGGCGACACCGGCGGTGCGACAGGCTTTCTGGTCGGCGAACCGAACCGCGGGCTGGAGTATATGTTTGCAATGATGAACAGCGCCCGGCTGAGCGTCGGCCTGCAAGGCATCGGCGTATCGGAACACGCCTGTCAGGATGCGCTGCGCTATGCCATTGACCGTCGGCAGGGGCGCGTGCCGGGTCATGACGGTGCTGCGCCGATCCTCGAGCACCCGGACGTGCGGCGCATGCTGGCCACCATGCAGGCCCGGACCCGCGGCGCGCGCATTCTGGCCTACCGCGCCGCCCGCTCGCTGGACCTTGCCGCCGCCGCGCCCGACGATGTGACGCGCGCAGTACACCGCCGCCGGGTCGATCTGTTGATTCCGGTGGTCAAGGGCTGCGCGACCGATGCCTCGGTCGAGATTGCCTCGCTGGGGGTGCAGGTGCACGGCGGCATGGGTTTCATCGAGGAAACCGGCGCCGCGCAGCATCTGCGGGACGCCCGGATCACGCCGATCTACGAAGGCACAAGCGGCATTCAGGCGCTGGACCTCGTGGGCCGCAAGATCCTGCGCAATGACGGGCTCGCGGTCGCCGAACTGGTCGCGGACATGCGCGAGAGCGCACGGGCGCTTGCAGAAGAAGCCCCCGGAATCGGCGACTGGAGCCTGCTGAGCGCCTCGGTCCGCAGCGCGGCTGACAGCCTGTCGGTCACTGCCGACTGGCTGATCGCAACCGCGGATCGCCAGCCCGAAGCCGTCACCGCCGCAGCAGCAAATACGCTGGAACTGTTCGGGCTTGCCTTGGGAATGTGGTGCCACGCGGACGCCGCGCGGGCCGCCAACCGCAAGTTGCAGGCCGGCGACAACCCGCGCGTCAACGAAGCGCGGATTCGTTTGGCCGAGTTTTATGCGCTTCAGATCTTTCCCAAGGTCGCCTCTCTGCAAGAGGCGCTGGAAACCGGGTCCGAGGCGCTGCTTTCCGTAACGGCGGACCTGCTGAAAGCCGGGGTCGCGTGATGCTGCCGGTCCCGGACCCCCATCAACCCTTGCAATGAAATACGGGAGAATCCGCAGATGAAAATCCTCGTCCCGGTCAAGCGCGTGATCGATTACAACGTGAAAGTTCGCGTGAAGGCG
>NZ_JBLXFB010000014.1:0-120724 GCF_048262615.1 Antarctobacter sp. | reverse complement strand
GACACCTACGGCTATTCCGTCAGCGAGGACCGCGCCCGAAACACCGTCAACGCCATCTTCGACGGCCCGGTGAACTTCCTCGACACCTCGCGAAACTACGGCTTTGGCCGGTCAGAGGAACGCATCGGACAGGTCATCAAGGAGCGCGGCGGCCTCCCCGACGGCTTTGTCCTGTCGACCAAACTGGACCGCGACATGGACACCCGCCGCTTCGACGCCGCCCGCGTGCGCCAGTCGCTGGAGGAAAGCCTGACCGCGCTCAACCTCGACAGCGTCCCGCTGCTGCACCTGCATGACCCCGAACACGCCCGCGATCTGGATGAGATCACCGGCGAAGGCGGCGCGCTGGACGAATTGTTCAAGCTCAAGGAAGAGGGGCTCGCGCAGGCCGTCGGCCTTGCCATGGGCCGCCTCGACATCATGGAGCCGATCCTGCGCGCCTATCCGTTTGATGCGCTGATCTCACACAACCGCTTTACCCTGCTGAACCGCTCGGCGGATGCGATGTTCGACTATGCCTATGACCAAGGCATCGCCATCCTGAACGCCGCCCCCTTTGCCGGTGGCGTGCTGGCCAAGGGCAGCGCCGCCATGCCCCGCGTCACCTATCAAGAGGCCGACGACGCGGCACTTGCCCCGGTCCGCGCCATCGAAGAGATCTGCGCCCGCCACGGCGTGCCCACCGGGGTCGCGGCGCTGCAATTCTCGCTGCGCGACCCGCGCATCACCTCGACGGTGATCGGCGTGTCCAGCCCCGAACGGGTGCAAAAAACCATGGACTGGGCGGCGATGAAACTGCCCGCCGCGCTTTGGGATGACCTGATGGCCCTGCCCTTTGCCGACGAAGACCCCGAGGCCAACCGCGACTACAAACCCGGCTGACGCGCCTTCGCGTCAGCGCACGCTCCGTTAACCCCGGCATCCGCGCGGTTTCATGCGCATGGATTGTGCATGCTCTGTGCATGGTTTTCACATGCCGAAAAATCCGCAAAACCAGGGCGTTAACCCCGATTCGCGGCGGTTTTCCCCGGCCACGCCTCAGCCCTCTTTCCGCCAGTCTTCCCAGTCGTTGCCATGCCAGCTCACGTCGCCCTCCCAGGCAAAGGGGATCTGGTGCACCACCACGTCCTCACCCCGGAGCAGCACCACGCGGTAGGACGGCTCCAGCGGTGCCATGCCCGAAACCCTGGAGGGCGACAGGTTCGGGATCACCTGATGCACTGTCGACGGCACCCCGGAAAACGGAATACCCGCCAAGGTGCCCGACAGCGGCTCATGCACATGGCCAAAAAAGATATGCGCGATCCTGTCCCGATGCGCCTTGAGCAAGGCCCGCAGCGGCACCTGATCCGCGTCGTTCAGTGACAGCATGTCGGTCGATGGATCGCCCAGATGCAACGGATTGTGGTGAAAGAACAAATAGGCCGTGCGGCAACCCTCCAGCTGGCCCTGCAACCAGCCCCGCCGGGCCGGGCAGAAATGACCCGCATGGGTCGCCGCCTGCACCGTGTCGCAATAGATGAACCGCCCTTCGGGCAGATCCTCGGCGTGGTTGATGAACCCGCCCGCGTCGCGCGGATGGTCGGGGAAATGGTCCAGAAACACTGCCCGGTCGTCATGGTTGCCCACCATCAGACGCACCGGCATCGGCAACACCCGCAGCGCCTGTTTCAGCGCGGCATAGGCCGCGGGGTCGGCCCAATGGGTGAGGTCGCCGGTGATGACCAACCGTGCCGCATCCGAGTGATGCTCGGCGATGTGACCAAAGGCGCGCGCAAGGCGCGCGTGCGGATCAATCCCCTCGACCAGCATCCCCGGCGTCCCAAGATGGATATCGGACATATGGATAAATTTCATGGCGCGTGCCCCAACCCGAATCCCGCCGACAATAGACCGGCGGCGCAACAGGATTAAGACAAATCCAGGGGCGGCGGCAATCCGGGAGTGACAGGAAAAAACGCCTTTGTGACAGTCTCTTGGGCGATGAACCCAGACTGCGGGGACGCGCGGTGCGCATGGCAAAATTGACAAGTCCCGCCCCGGCGGCAACTCTGTGCGCAACCATAATCCGACAGGGACCTTTCCGATGAAACTCATGACTCTCACCGCGCTTGCCTGCGGCCTCTCCGGCGCGGCCTTTGCGCAAAACGACTGCGCTGCGGGCAAAACCCTGACCGATGGCACCTTCACCGTCGCCACCGGCAACCCCGCGTTCTTTCCCTGGGTGCTGGACGACGCCCCCGAAAGCGGCAAGGGGTTCGAGGCCGCCGTGGCCTATGCCGTCGCCGCCGAGATGGGCTTTGGCCCCGATCAGGTGACATGGGTGCGCACCTCCTTCGACCAGTCGATCCAGCCCGGCGCCAAGGATTTCGACGTCAACCTGCAACAGTTCTCGATCACCGAGGAACGCGAACAGGTGGTCGATTTCTCCTTGCCCTACTACAGCTCGGCGATGGCGGTCCTGACCACGAAAGCCGTGGTCGACGGCGGCGCCGCCCCAACCGTCGCCAGCCTGAAAACCCTGCTCTGGGGGGCCGACGCCAACACCACCGCCGTGCCGATGCTGACCGACCTGATCGGCCCCGACAAACAGCCCATGCTTTATGGCGACAACGTCGACGTGACCGCCGCCATGCAGGCGGGCCAGATCGACGCCGCGCTGTTTGACCTGCCCACCGCGCTGTACCTCTCGGCGGTGGTGGTCAATGACGGCGTGATCCTTGGTCAGTTCCCGCCAGAGCGCAGCGAAAACCCCGACCAGTTCGGCATGCTGCTCGAAGAAGGTAACCCATTGAAATCCTGCGTCGACGCCGCCCTGACCGCGCTCAGGGAAAGCGGCAAACTGGCCAAGATCGAGGCCGAATGGCTGCAAGCCACAACCGGCGTCCCGGTCATCGAATAGGTCGCCTCGGGGCCGGTCCCGCGCCGCGCCCCGGCTTCTTCTCTGTCCAAATACCGCCGGGGGAGTCCCGCAGGGACGGGGGCAGCGCCCCCTTTCCCCCGGTGCTTTTTCGTCCTACAGGCCGATCCATGCCCACCCGCCGACAGATCTTCGAATCCCGCCAGCGCCGACGCGCCAACCTGATCGCCGCCGGGTCCACCGGCGCGGTGCTGCTTGCGCTGATCGTGCTGGTGCCGCTGGCGCCGGGATGGGAGGCGGTGCAGCGCAGCTTTTTCAACGGCGCGATCTTTGCAAAGACCTTTCCGGGCCTGCTGAACGCGTTCCTGATGGACATCGCGATCTTTGCATGGTGCGCGCCCTTGATCGCGGCGCTTGGGCTGGCGGTGGCCGTGGCGCGCGACCTGCGCACCCCGGCGCTCTATCCGGTCCGGCTGCTGGCCATCCTCTACACGGATATCTTCCGGGGTCTGCCGGTGATCCTCGTGATCTACCTGATCGGCTTTGGCATTCCCGGTCTGGGCCTGCCGCGGCCGTGGAATTCGCCCTATATCTGGGGCTCGCTGGCGCTGGTGCTGGTCTATGCCGCCTATGTGGCAGAGGTCATCCGTTCCGGCATCGAATCCATTCACGACAGCCAGCGCGCCGCCGCGCTGTCGCTGGGGCTGTCGTCCTCCGACACCATGCGCTTTGTGATCCTGCCGCAGGCGATCCGCCGGGTTGTGCCCGCCAATATGAACCTGTTCATCGCGCTGCAAAAAGACGTGGCGCTGCTGTCTTTCATCGGCCCGGTCGAGATTTTCCGACAGGCGGGTGTCTACAAGTCCCTGCTGGCCAATTTCACGCCTTACGTCGGCGCGGCGCTGGTGTTTCTGGCGATCACCATTCCGGCAACCCGCTACGCCGATCACCTGATGAACCGCCAGCGCAAGGCCCGCAGCTGATGCCCACACTTGTCCTGAACGCCGTGCAGAAAAGCTTTGGCAAAAATCCGGTGCTCCAAGGCGTCGACCTGACGGTGTCCAGCGGTCAGATGATCTGCCTGATCGGCGCGTCCGGGTCGGGCAAATCCACGCTTCTGCGCTGCATGAACCTGCTGGAGCCGATTGACGACGGCACCATCACGCTGGACGGCGTGGACATCTCGGAACCCGGCTATGATCCCCAACCGGTGCGCCAGCGCATCGGCATGGTGTTCCAGAGCTTCAATCTTTTCCCGCACATGACCGCGCTCGACAACGCGCTGCTGGCTCCCCGCCGGGTCCACCGCACCCCCCGCGAAGAGCTCGAACCCAAGCTGGCAGAGCTTTTCGCGCGCTTTGGGCTTGCCGACCGGATGCACCACTACCCCGACCAACTGTCAGGGGGGCAGCAACAACGCGTGGCCATCGTCCGCGCGCTGGCGATGAAACCGCAGATCATGCTGTTCGACGAGATCACCTCGGCCCTCGATCCCGAACTGGTGGGAGAGGTGCTGGACGTGCTGCGCCAGTTGCGCACCGAGGGCATGACCATGGTTCTGGCCACCCATGAAATGGGCTTTGCCCGCGAACTGGCCGACACGGTCTGCTTTCTGGATCGTGGCCGAATTCTCGAATCCGGCCCCCCGGAGCAGCTCTTCGGGGCCCCCGGACAAGAGCGCACGCGCGCCTTCCTGTCCCGCGTGCTTTAGGCGCAACCGGACAAAACCCCGATTCATGTACTTCAAATGCCGGATTTTCCCTGACTTTTCCGAAGGTCGGGTTTTCCTTCGTTGACGGAGTGGCCCTTCTGAAGGAACATCAAGGCAACTTGTTAATAGTCATTTTTACAAAGGGGACATGCTGTGCGTACGTCTGCTGCTCTGGCAACACTGATCGCCTCACTGGGGCTGTCGGCCATCGCGCCGGCCCCGGTGCGCGCGCAGGATTTTGTCGGGTTTGACCGCACAAGCTTTGGCAGTGTCGTGCTCAGCCGCAACCAGTCCGCGGCGGGGGGCAGCGACATCACCCTTGAACTGGCGATTGGCGACTACAACAATGAGCCGATCCTCAACTACTCCGAAAACAGCGTGTTCTCAAAGCTGGGTCTGGCGGTCGGTCGGCTGGACATCCTGACCGACACCGGCGTCTATCCCTGCACCGCCTTTATCGTCGACAAGAAACACATCCTGACCAACCACCACTGCGTGCCCGGCATTCTGGACAATGAACGCGCCGGGGCCACCCGCATCGATTCCGTGCTGTTTGTGGCGGGCTATCGCCAGCCGGGTGTCGATCAGGGCACACGCCGCTATACCGTGGTGCCAACCCCGATCGAGACATCGAAGGATCTCGACTATTCGGTGCTGGAGGTGATCGGCGATCCCTCGGCCGATTTCGGGACCCTTGATCTGGTGGCGGTGACGCCGCACGACAACGATCCCTACTGGGTGATTGGCCATCCCATGGGAGAGGCCCAGCGCATCAGCCGTGAGAAATGCCGCGCCAATGCGCCCGCCCTGTCGAACAAGCAGTTGCTGCACACCTGCGACACGCTGCCGGGCAACTCCGGCTCGCCGGTGATCGACGCCTCATTGCAAAAGGTTGTCGGCCTGCATCATGCCGGGTCCAATCGCGACGCGGTCAACTACGCCATCCCGATGGGCGATATTCTGGCCCATTCCAAAGTGCTGAAGGGTGTCTTTGTGCCCGGTGCCGACGATCCGACACCAACGCCGACACCCCCGGTGGAGACCGGCGAAACCGCGCCGCCCCCGCCGCCCGACACCAAGGACGAAACCGCGGTCAAGCTCTGCGATGCGCTGTACGACGAGGCCAAGGAATTCTCTGAATGTTTCGCCTACGAGGCCTACCTTCAGGTCTGCGGCGATCACCCCTATGCGATCCTCGCCAAGTCCTATGTCGCGCGGCTGTGCACCGCCCCCGACCCGGTCGAGGTGACGCCGCCCCCGCCGCCGCCCGAAGAGGTCGTCGACACACCACCGCTGTTGTGGTGGTGCAAGTCCGGCGGTCTGAACGCGACGGAACGCACGATCTGCGGCGACCGCTATCTTGCCGGTCTCGATGAGGAAATGGAACGCGCGTATAAATCGCCCGCCCGTGCCGTGACCTCGACCCAGCAGGCGGTCTGGCGCACCGGAACCCGTGATCGCTGTGGCGCGGATGCCGATTGTATCTCGCGCGTTGTGATCGAACGCATCACCTATCTCAAGACCCCTGAGAAAGTGACACCACCGCCGCCCGTCCAGACCTACACGATGTATGTCACGGGAACCGACCACCTCAACGTCCGCTCCGGTCCGGGCACGCATAACGGCGTGGTCAACCGGATCGACTTTGGCGACAAGGTGACCGTGCTGGGCGAAAGCGACGGCTGGAACAATGTGCGCCTGTCGAACGGCCAGAATGGGTGGGTTTCGAACCGCTATCTGGCCTCGAACAAGCCCAAGGAACAGCCGGTCGCCCAGTGCACCGCCACGGTGGTGAACCTGAAACGCTATTCCAGCCGCACCCGCAACGACGGAAGTGGCTTCCTGAACATCCGGACGCAGGCCAGCACCCGTGGCCGGATCATCTCCGAGACGTATCTCGGCGACACCGTTCAAGTGCTGAACCAAAGCGGCAACTGGGCACAGATCCGCTGCCTGTCGGGTCAGTGCAAGAACCCCTTCCGGGGCTCCGGCGGCGTGACCGGCTGGGCCTCCAAAAAGTACCTCTCAATCCGGTGCCGTTAATCAGAATTCCACCCAAGCCCTCTTTCAACAGGAGACTTATGTCATGCAACCCAACGACCTGATAAAGGTGAGCGTCATCGCACTGACGACCGCCTTTGCCCTGCCCGCTGCGGCGCAGGATCAGACCTTGCTGGTTGATCCAGAAGATCTGAACTATCAGCTTCCTGCCGACGCAACCGATTATGAAAAGGCCGCCTATGGCGTCCTGCAAAAATATTGTTCGGACTGCCACCAGGAAGGTGTGCTTGGCGATGGATTGACCAAGCCCAAGGCCGGTTTCGGCCACGTCCTTGATATGCGCCGCCTTGCCAACGACCCCAAATTCGTGTCCGTCGGCGACCCCGCCAATTCAAAGCTCTATCAGGTGATCACTGGCGGCGCCCCGGCGATGCCGGACAACTGCTGGGACCCCAGCTGTGTGCCGACAGAGGCCGAGTTGGAACAGCTTCAGGCGTGGATTGTCGCGCTGGGCGACACCGCACCGGAACCGCGGACCTACGTGTCGTTGGCCGACATTTACGCCATGGCCCATACTGACCTGCAAGCGCAGCCCACCAACCGCCGTGACCGCATCCGCTATATCTCGATGCGACCGATGTGGAACGACCCGGACGTGACGGACGAAAACTACCAGGGCTATCTGGCGGCGACCGTCAAGCTGCTGAATGCGCTTAGCTGGAACGCCAACGTCTACAAGTTCGAAAAGGTCGATCCGCACGGCGTCCTGCTGCGCGTCTTCCTGCCCGATCTGGACTGGACCCATGAAACATGGGGCTATCTGGAATCGCAGTACCCCTACGCCATGGAAAGCGACACCGATCCCTATCTTGGTTCGCTGCAACACCTGTCCGGTTCCATGACCCCGGTCATCCGTGCCGACTGGTTCACGGCGACCGCCTCTGTCAGCCCGCTCTACTATGACATGCTGGGTCTGCCCGACACCGTGCAGGGTCTGGAGGCCAAGCTGGGCTTCAGCATGAGCCGCAACATCCTGAACGAGCAGGTTGTCCGCGCCGGCTTTCAGGATTCGGGTGTGTCCTCGCATAACCGTCTGATCGAACGCCACCCGCTTGGGACCGGCTTCTTCTGGACGTCTTATGACTTTGCCGGATCGAAAGGCCGCCAGAGCTTTTTCGAATACCCGCTGGGTCCGGTCGACGCCTATGGCCCCGATCTTGCCTTCGAACATGACGGCGGCGAGTCGATCTTTACCCTGCCCAACGGCTTCCACGCCTATTACCTCAACACCGCCGATGGTGCGCGTCTCGACGTCGGTCCGACCTCGATTGTGCGCGACACCGACTATCCGGATGGCACCGGTGAGGTTGTGAACGGGATTTCGTGCATCTCGTGCCACTCCAAAGGCATGCGCTTCAACGATGACTCTGTCCGTGAGGTTGCGCTGAACAACCTGTCTCTGCCCGCCTCGGCGCGTCAGACCATCGACGCGATCTATCCGGGCAAGGATGTCATCAATGAGTACTTCAAGCGCGACTCCGACGCCTTCCTGAACACCCTCGCCAGCGCGGGGATCGAACCGACCATCAAGGCCGCCGGGCTAGAGCCGGTGCGGGGTCTGTTTGTCTACCACGTCGATTACTTCATCGACTTCAATCAGGCGGCCAACGAACTGGGCCTGACGGCAGAACAACTGCGCAGCCGTATGGCCTTTGCCGGTCATGACATGGCCGGTCTGCTGACCCGTCTGGATGTCTCGCCGATTGCACGGGATGAATGGACGGCCGCCTATCCGGTCCTGCTGGACAAGCTGACCGACTACCGCCCGTACAAGACCGAACACGTGGTCACCGCCGACCTCAGCTATTCGGTCAAGCAGGTGGTCAAGGACACCGATTACGCCCCGGTGAAAAAGGTCAAGGTGGTCAAGCCTGTCGAGTACAAGCCCGGCGATCCCGGCTACGTGCCGCCCGCCGATCACAAGCCCGGCGATCCCGATTACGTGCCGCCCGCCAAGGACTACGTGGTTCAGGACGACAAGTACAAGCCGACCGGCACTGACTACGTCGTGAAAGGCGATGAGCCGATCAAGACCCATGACGACGCCAAGAAATACGGCGGCGATTATGACCCGGTCCAGCACTCTGTTGCGGCGCAAAGCCACCTGACGGTCTACACCAACCAGACCACCTACAAGGTCGGTGACGAACTTCAGGTCTTCATCGAACCGCGCCACGACTGCCGTCTGACGCTGATCTCGATCGACGACGATCACGACAGCTGCGTTCTCTACCCCTTCCCGGGTCTGGACGACATCGTGATTCCGGGCGGCACCCAGTACGTGTTCCCGCCGAAAGGGGCGCTGCGCACCTCTGAACCGGGGCTGGAGACCATCCTGGCGATCTGCAACGGCGGCCAGGCGGCCATCGACAAGGTGACCCGTGATACCTCCAAGGTGTCCTGCTCGGTCGGCCACAAGGCCGTCTCCAAGGACCACTACGAAGGCATCGTCAACGAGACCCTTGTGCTTGACCTCAACGCCGGGGCCAAGGACGCCAAGAAAACGGACAGCGGCGTCGACTACCGCGCCGTGTCCAAACATAACCCCGACGTGACCAAGGCCCAGATCTCGGTCGTGGTCCGGGAATACTAAGGAGATGAGAGCGATGCGAAAGCTATTCCTGAGCGTCGCTCTCTGCCTTGGCCTGCCCCCCGTGGCAGGCCATGCGCAGAGCGGCGAAATCTTTATCCCCGGCACCGATCCGCTGGTGGAAATCAAACCGCAGCCGCAGAGCCAGATGGCTGGCTGCCTTCTCAACCCAAACGCCGCCAACTGCGCTGGCGTCGACATCGACCCGGACGGTATCGCGTTGGAAAGCGCGGGCCCCTCTGTCACCTTCGAAACCCTTGTGCTGGACCTCGACACCAAAAAGGTCGTTGTCAGCAAGGCACCGCCTCCCGCGCCGCCCCAATACGACGCGCCCGAACCGCCCAAGACCGGCAAGGTTGCGTTGCCTTCGGTCGCCGTCACCATCGAGTTTGACTATGACAGCGACCGCGTCCGGGGCGACCAGCGCGGCAAGATCGACAGCCTGATTGCCGCCCTGAACGATCCCGCCCTTAAAGGCACATCCTACGCCGTGATCGGCCATACCGATGCCGTCGGCTCCGAAGGCTACAATTGCGATCTCAGCCTGCGCCGGGCGGCCTCTGTCACCCGCCTGATCGAAGGCGCTTACCTCAGCGTACCGCTCTACCCGGTCGGCTGGGGCGAATACGTCCTGAAAAACGAATACGATCCCCGCGCGGCCGAAAACCGCCGTGTGACGTTCCTGCGGTTGCCCGATACGCCGGGTGCCGTGCTGCAAACCGCAAGCACGGTCTGCCGCTACTGACATCGCAGGACGGTTGCGATCTTTCGGCCCTCGCCCACCTCGGGCGGGGGCTTTTATTGGCTGAAGATCATCGCGGGACAGCATGTCCTGACGTTCCGGCAGCCGCGATAAGGCTTGCCAGCGCGTCAATCGCATCGCTAACCTGCGGGCAACACATTGGAAACCGCAGGGCGCAGCCGTGCAGGCAAGGAAACATTTTTCATGGACGTCAAAGACGATGCGGTGCCGCAGTCCGTGGTCCCGCTCAGCAACTTTCTCACCTACCGCCTTGCCAAGGCTCAAGCCAAGCTGAACGCACAGGCCTCGCGCATTCTGCGTGACCACGCCGGGATCACCATCACGCAATGGCGCATTATCGCCGTGCTGGGCGACACCGGGCGCTGCACGTCGGCCCAGTTGTCGCGCCTGACCGCCATGGACAAGGGCCTGATCAGCCGGAACGTCAAGACGCTGGCCGTCGAGGGGATGATCACCATCACCCGCGACACGGTGGACCATCGCGCCCTTCATCTCGACCTGACCGACAAGGGACGCAAGACATTCGATCACACCATTCCGCGCATGCGGGACCGCCAGCGCGCTTTGCGGGCCTATCTTGACGATGCGGAATTCGCCACGTTCATGACCGCCTGTGAAAAGCTGGAAAAAGCGGCCGAAGACCCTGCGATCTAAATCTTGTCTTTCAGGGACCGCGTGGGTACGCCACCGCCTAAGCGGGATGACAACAGCCGCAGACAGGGACAAGGCATGACGCAGGACGACCAGACACTGACAATCGGCACCGCCCGGTTTGACCTGCCCCCGGACCACCACTTGCCCCGCATCATGCGCGAGCATCCGCAGTACGATTACCTCTATTGGAACCTGATCCGCGCCCTTCTGGCGGACAATGCGATCACCGATGGCCCGCTGATCGACATCGGGGCCAATATCGGTGACACGATCGGCCATTTTCGCCGGTTCTCAAACGGTCCGGTCTGGGGGATCGAACCGCACGCGGGCTATTTCGACTACCTTGAACGCAACATGGCGCAGTTCTCGGATGTACGCCTCAGCCATGCCATCGTCGTGCCGGATGCGGCGCAGGACCGCGTGCGCCTGTCGATCAATCACGGCACCGGCGGCTCGTCGCTGGAGGCGGACGGCGGTGAGATCTTTGACGGCACCCGCGTCTCTCCGCAAGAGATCGCTGCGGCGCTGACGCCGGAAACCGTGCTCAAATCCGACACCGATGGTTTCGACGGCCGCATCATCGGCGTCGTGGCCGAGTTCATGGCCCAGCACAAGGTCCGCCCCGCCATCGTCGCCTTTGAGGGGCCGACCCGCAGGCAGACCGAAAAAGGTGAGACGCAGACCCACCGCCACGCGCTGCACCGGCTGCAACAGCTGGGCTATCGTATCCACATGCTGACCAACACCGGCTATCCGGTGGGCACCGTCGGCAGCAGCGCCAGCGCGCTGGACCTGATGCTGGACACCCACCGCAACGCGCTGATTTCGGGGCCGATGATGTGCCCCTATCTGGATTTCATCTGCGTCGCGCCGGGGCTGGGCGCAAACGCGCTGTTTTACCCGCCCCGGGTGGAAAAGGCCCTGTGGCAGGGCATTCCCCAACCCGAGGACGGCACCGTTACAAAGTGATCCGCGCACCGTCCCGCCGCGCGCTGTCGGCAACGGCGTGGATCACCCGCTCAAACCCCAGCGCGTCCTGCATCGACGGATAGGCCTGTTCGCTGTCGCGGATTGCCGTCAGCATCTCTGCCGCCTCGATGGTCTTGAGATCGACAAACCCCAGTTGATGCCCCGGAGCCGGGACAAAGGCACCGAACGGCGGGTGATCCGGGCCGGTCAGGATTGTGCGGAACCCCTGTTCGGATTTCGGTCCTTCGTTCAGGTACAACTTTAGCTCGTTCATCCGCTCCTGCGCGAAACAGATCATGCCCTTGGTGCCATGCACCTCCCAGTCCAGCCTGTTCTTGCGCCCCCATGCCGACCGCGAGGTCGACAGCGACCCATGCGCGCCACTGGCAAAGCGCAGCAGCGCCGTCGCGGTATCCTCATTCTCGACCGCGCCGCGCCCGGTGCCATCGGGCAGCGGCCGGGTCTCGTGGATGATCTGCATGTCCGCCACAAGGCTTTGGATCGGGCCGCACAGACCCACCATCAGCGACACCAGATGACAGCCCAGATCCCCCAGCGTGCCCAGCCCGGCCTCCGCCAGCCGTGCGCGCCATGTCCATGGCAGATCCGGGTCGGCCTGATAATCCTCGTCGACCCAGCCGCGCACATGCACCACGCGCCCGATCCGCCCCTCGTTGATCAGCTTTTGCGCATGGCGAAACGCCGGGTTGCGGATGTAGTTATAGCCCACCATCGTGACTGTGCCCGCCGCGCGCGCCACCTCGGCCATCTCTTCGGCCTCGGCCAGCGTCAGCGCCATCGGCTTTTCGCACCAGACGTGTTTGCCCGCCTTCAGCGCCGCGCAAGCCATCTGGTGATGCAACCCGTTGGGCGTGGTGATCGACACCACATCGACGCGCGGATCGTGCACCACGGCGCGCCAGTCATCCGTCGCGCGGGCAAAGCCGAACTGCGCCGCCATACTGTCCGCCTTGGCGCGCGGCGCATCGCACAGCAGTTCCAGCCGCACCTCGGGCAGATCGCCCCCCATCACCGCCCGCGCCATACGAAAGGCCAGCGCATGGGTCTTGCCCATGAAGCCGGTGCCAATCAGACCGATTCCCAGTTCTGCCATCCTATCCTCCATCTCGGTGCACCAGCCCTAGACAAACGCCGCCGACATTCCCAGCGCCCATGCGAGTTGGGGATTGGATTTCTTTCAAAAACCATCATAGTGTGCGGCCATCCCATCTCAGATCTCCGAGGGCTTCATGGCAAAACGTCCAACCATCACCGATCTCGCCCGCGAATCGGGTGTCAGTGTGGCCACGGTAGATCGGGTCCTGAACGGACGCGCCAAGGTGCGCGAAGAAACCGCGCGGCGGGTCTATGAGGCGGCGCAGCGCATCGGCTACCACGCGGCGGCGCTGATCGGACAACGGATGTTTGCCGACCTGCCGGAGATCCGCTTTGGCTTTGTCTTTCCCAAGGCGCGGCAACCCTTCTGGCAAAGCGTCGCGCGTGAAATGGAGGCCGCCGTGGCCCGCGCCCCCGGCATCCGTGGCCAGATCGTGCTGGAGTTCGCGCCCTCGCAAAGCCCCGGTGACATCGCCGGGCTGATGGCCGGGCTGGCGGATCGGTGTGACGCGATCGCGGCCTCTGCGGTGAACCACATGCAGATCACCGACACGGTAAGCCAGTTGCAGGATCGCGGCATCCCCTGCTTTGCCCTGCTCAACGATTATGCGCAGGGCATCCGGCAGGGCTATATCGGGCTCAACAACATGAAGGTGGGCCGCGTCGCGGCGCACATGATGTCCAAGGTGGTGGCGAGACCGGGAAAACTTGCCGTATTTGTAGGGGGTTATCGCTGGCACGGGCATGAACTGCGCGAGACCGGATTTCGCAGCTATTTCCGCGAATACGCGCCGGACTTCACCATTCTCGATACCATGGTGAACCTCGAAACCCGGCAGTTGACCTATGAAACCACGCTGGAACTCTTGCAGCGGCATCCCGATCTCAAGGGGCTGTATTGCTCCGGGGGCGGGATGGAGGGGGCCATCGCGGCGCTGCGCGAGGCGCGCGCACCGGGTCAGGTGGCGCTGATCCTGCACGAACTGATCCCCGAATCGCGGTCCGCACTGGCGGACCGTTACGCCGAAATGTCCATCGCCACGCCACTGGAACGGCTGTGCACCGATACGGTCGCGCTGATGATCGACGCCGTGCAAAAGGCAGACGCCCCCACCCCCGGTCAACATTTTCTGAACCCCGACCTGTACCTGCCGGAGTCGGTCTGAGGTGCCGGCACGGGCCGGATTGCCGTCCGCCGCCGGTGGGCGCGCGCCGCCGGTCCCTGCCAGTGTCTCGGTCTGGGTCCGGGGCGCTCTGCGCGGTGTTGGCAGAGGCCACGCACAACCGTTCGGCCCGCAACAAGGGGCCGGAACCATAGGCCGGGGCCAGCCAGCAATGAGACAAAGTATCTTTCACGCCGCTTTCAAAAACTTTCATGAATGAGGCAAAGCGCGCAGGAGGGAATTGACCCAACCGCCTCTGTCGGACCACCCTGCGGCAACACGGACCGCGCTGAGGAGAGCGGGGCGTCCCCTCGACGATTTGAAAAGGTAGAACCTATGGGCAAGACCCTGGATGTGATCACTATTGGCCGATCCTCGGTCGATCTCTATGGCGCGCAGATCGGCGGGCGGCTGGAAGACATGGCCAGCTTCAACAAATACATCGGCGGCTCGCCCACCAACATTGCCGCCGGGACCGCGCGGCTGGGCCTGAAATCGGCGCTGATCACCCGTGTGGGCAATGAACACATGGGCCGCTTCATTACCGAGGAACTGCAAAAAGAGGGCGTCGACACCCGTGGGGTCGTCACCGACCCGGAGCGCCTGACCGCGCTGGTCCTGCTGGGCATTCGCGATCAGGAACAGTTTCCACTGATCTTCTACCGCGACAACTGTGCCGACATGGCGCTTTGCGAGGATGACATCGACGAGGGCTTTGTCACTCAGGCGCGCGCGGTTGTCGCCACCGGCACCCATCTCAGCCATCCGCGCACAGAAGCCGCCGTGCTCAAGGCGCTGACCATCGCGCGCGCCGACGGGATGCAGACCGCGCTGGACATCGACTATCGCCCGAACCTCTGGGGGCTGGCCGGGCATGGCGATGGCGAAAGCCGCTTTATCGCCTCGGACAAGGTCACGGCCAAGCTGCAATCGACGCTGCATCTGTTCGACCTGATCGTCGGCACCGAAGAGGAATTTCACATCGCGGGCGGCTCGACCGACACGGTCGAGGCGCTGCGCGCGGTGCGCAAGGTGTCCGGCGCGACGCTGGTCTGCAAGCGCGGCGCAATGGGTGCCGTCGCCTTCACCGGCGACATTCCCGACACGCTGGACGAGGGCCAAAGCGGCCCCGGCTTCCCGATCGAGGTGTTCAACGTGCTGGGCGCGGGCGATGGGTTCATGTCCGGCCTGCTCAAGGGCTGGCTGACCGATCAGGACTGGCCCACCGCGCTGAAATACGCCAACGCCTGCGGGGCCTTTGCGGTCTCGCGTCACGGCTGCACCCCGGCCTACCCGTCTTGGGCGGAACTGGAGTTCTTCCTGAATCGCGGCATCAAGGAGCGCGCGCTGCGCAAGGACGCGGAACTGGAACAGGTGCACTGGGCCACCAACCGCAAGGGCGATTGGTCCACAATGCGGGTCTTTGCCTTTGACCACCGGATGCAGCTGGAGGATCTGGAGGGCGCGACTGCGGACAAGATCGGCGCGTTCAAGACACTCTGCCTTGAGGCCTGCGCGCAGGTGGCCGACGGCCAGCCCGGCTACGGGTTGCTCTGCGACTCGCGCCTTGGCCGCGATGCGCTGTACAAGGCGGCGGGCACCGGTCTGTGGATCGGCCGCCCGGTGGAATGGCCCGGCTCGCGCCCCCTGACGTTGGAGCCGGAGATCGGCCCCGATTTCGGCGGGCTGAACGAATGGCCGCTGGAACACGTCGTCAAGGTGCTGTGTTTCTACCACCCCGACGACACCGCAGACATGAAGGCCGAGCAAGAGGCCACCGTCACCCGTCTGTTCCACGCCTGCCGCCGCAACCGTCTGGAATTCCTGCTGGAGGTGATCCCCTCCAAGGCCGGGCCGGTGAGTGACGACACCACGGCGCAGGTGATCCGCCATTTCTACAATCTGGGCGTCTACCCCGACTGGTGGAAGCTGGAGCCGATGACCACCAAAGCCGCGTGGGAAAAATCCATCGCCGCCATCGAAGAGAACGACCCCAACACCCGTGGTATCGTGGTGCTGGGTCTGGGGGCAGAGGAAGCGGCGCTGAAGCAAAGCTTTGAGGTCGCCGCGCAATATCCGCTGGTCAAAGGCTTTGCCGTGGGCCGCACGATCTTTGCCGACGCGGCCAAGGCCTGGATGACCGGCGCGATCACGGACGCAGAGGCCGTGGCGCAGATGAAAGACACTTATGCACGTCTCTGCGGCTTCTGGGATGCCGCACGCGGGGAGGACTGAACCATGACGACGATCCGACTGACCGCCGCTCAGGCGATGGTGCGCTACCTATCGGCGCAGATGAACGAGGACGGCGACCGGTTTCTGGCCGGGTGCTGGGCCATCTTCGGCCATGGCAACGTCGCCGGGCTGGGCGAGGCGCTGCACGGGGCCAAGGACGACTTCCCCACATGGCGCGGCCACAACGAACAGACCATGGCGCATGCCGCCATCGCCTTTGCCAAACAGTCCCAGCGCAAGCGCGCGATGATGGTGACGTCGTCCATCGGCCCCGGAGCCACCAATATGGTCACCGCCGCCGCGCTGGCGCATGTGAACCGCCTGCCGGTCCTGCTGGTGCCCGGTGACGTCTTCGCCAACCGTGGCCCGGACCCGGTCCTGCAACAGGTCGAGGATTTCGGCGACGGCACGGTCTCTGCAAACGACTGTTTCCGTCCGGTGACGCGCTACTTTGACCGCATCTCCCGACCCGAGCACCTGCTCACCGCCCTGCCCCGCGCGATGGCCGTGCTGACCGATCCGGCCGCCTGCGGGCCGGTCTGCCTTGCCTTCTGTCAGGACGTGCAGGCCGAGGCCTATGATTATCCGCAGGCATTCTTTGAGCCGAAAACATGGTATCAGCGCCGCATCCGCCCGGATCATCACGAACTGCACCGCGTCGTGGACAAGATCCGCGCCGCCAAACGCCCGGTGATCATCGCCGGGGGCGGCGTGCATTACGCGGACGCCTGCGCCCAGTTGCAGGACTTTGCCGAGACGCACAACATCCCCGTGGTCGAAACGCAGGCGGGCAAATCGGCGCTGGCATGGGATCATCCGCTGAACCTTGGCCCCGTGGGCGTCACCGGCGCGGCTTCGGCCAACACCGCCTGCGGCGAGGCCGATCTGGTGCTGGGCGTCGGCACCCGGTTTCAGGATTTCACAACCGGGTCATGGTCGCTGTTCAAGACCCCCGGCCGGACCCTGATCAGCCTGAACGTCAACGCCTATGACGCGGAGAAACACGGCGCGCTGCCGCTGCAATCGGACGCAAAGACCGGCCTGACGGACCTGGCGCTGGAACTGGCCGACTACCGGGCCGAGGATGTGGACAGCGCCCTGAAAACCGACTGGTTCGCCGCTGTCGATCCGCTCACCGACGCGCCCACGGATGGCAACGCCCTGCCCACCGACATGCAGGTGATCGGCGCGGTCCAGCGGACCAGCGGCCCCGACACGGTGGTGATGTGCGCGGCGGGCACCATGCCCGGTGAGTTGCACAAACTGTGGAAGGCCCCGCGCCCCGGTGCCTATCACATGGAATACGGATTCTCCTGCATGGGCTATGAGATCGCCGGCGCCATGGGCATCAAGATGGCCCAACCGGACCGCGACGTGATCTGCTTTGCCGGGGACGGCACCTATATGATGGCCAATTCCGAGATGGCCACCGCCGTCATGATGGGGATCAAGTTCACCGTCGTCGTGACCGACAACCGCGGCTATGGCTGCATCAACCGGCTGCAAATGGGCACCGGCGGGGCCGAGTTCAACAACCTGCTGGACCACAGCGTGCACGAGACCCCCAGCAACATCGACTTTGCCGCACATGCCGCCAGCATGGGCGCGGCCTCTGTCCAAGTCTCGTCCATCGCCGAACTGGAGGACGCGCTGGCCCGTGCCAAAGAGGCGACCGGCCCCTTTGTCGTGGTCATCGACACCGACCCCTACCCGTCCACCCCGCATGGCGGATCGTGGTGGGAGGTGGCCGTTCCCGAGGTCTCGACCCGCGCCGAAGTCCAAGACGCCCGCAAGGGATATGAGGCAGCGTTGAAAGAGCGCGGCTGATCCGGATCCGTAGGCCGGGCTTAAGCCCGGCTTACCCCCCTCAATACTGGCCCAAAACTGGAAAGACACCACCATGAGCGTCAAGATCGGGATCTCTCCCATTGCCTGGCAGAACGACGACCTGCCCGACCTCACCGCCGCCTACACGATGGAACAGGCGCTGAAGGAAAGCCGCGAGATCGGCTATACCGGCGTCGAACGCGGCCAGCGGATGCCGCATGACACCGAAGGCCTGCGCGCCTACCTCGACAAATATGACATCGCGCTCTGCGGCGGCTGGTGCTCGGGCAACCTGCTGGTCAACGACGTGGCGCAGGAAATCGAGGCGGTGCGCCAGCAGGTCGACCAGTTTGTCGCCCTGAACAGCCCCTGCATCGTCTACGCGGAATGCTCGACCACCGTGCAGGGCCAGATCGGCACCCCGGTCAACAACCGCCCCAAACTGTCCAGAGACGAGGTGCTGGCCTATGCCGCCAAACTGTCCGAACTGGCCAAATGGATGGCGGATCAGGGCATGCCGATGGCCTACCATCACCACATGGGCTCGTTCTGCGAGGACGAAGACGATGTGAACTGGCTGATGGAAGGGTCCACGGACGCGGTCCAGCTGTGCTTTGACACCGGCCACCTGCTGTTCGGCGGCGGCGATGTGATGCGCACGCTGGATCGCTGGTCGCACCGCGTCAGACATGTGCATTTCAAAGACATCCGCCCGGATGTGGTCGCGGATGTGCGGGCCAACAACCGCTCGTTCCTCGACGCGGTGATCGCCGGTGCCTTCACCGTGCCCGGTGATGGCTGCATCGACTTTCAGGCCGTCGCGGACAAGCTGAAGGCAATGGACTACAACGGCTGGATCGTGGTCGAGGCGGAACAGGACCCGGCCAAGGCCCCGCCCTATGACTACTCGCAAAAGGGCTATCAGCACATCTTGCAGGTCTGCGCCAAGGCCGGCCTGGACATCGACGGGTAGAGCCATGAAAAACCGCGCAATGGACGTCCAGCACCCGTTTTTCCTGCCGCTCTGGCGGCGGATCGCAACCGTGGCGCTGTGCCTTGGCTGGGCGGGGCTGGAACTCAGCTGGGGCAACCCGCTCTGGGCCACGCTCTTTGCCGCCGTCGGCGTCTATTGCGCGCATCAGTTCTTTATCGCCTTCGACCCAGAGGCGATCCGCAAAAAGCACCCCGACGAAGGAGGATCGTCATGAAAGACATAGCCTATTTCGACGTCACCAGCTGTGACCTTGCCGAATTCGCGCGCCTGACAGGGCAAAGCCTGTCGCCCTCGGACCTGCGCTTTGCGTCGGCGGTGGACAAGAACGTGCCGGTCTACGACATGGCGGCCCTACAGGGGGTGCTGTCCGACCCGGTGCAACGGGCCGAACTGCTGGCCGAATGGGGCTTTGTGCTGGGCCGCTCGTCCGGGGTTCTGGCGCTGAAGGGGGCCTATGCCGACACCGCGCCCATCGACGCCGCCACCGCGATCTTTGAGCGGATCATAGCCCGCGAACAAGAGGCCGGCAAAGGCGCGGGCGACCATTTCGCCAAGGCGGGCAGCAATGCGCGGATCTGGAACGCGCTGCAAAAGCACTGCATCGAGGACCCGCAGGCCTTTGCGCTGTATTACGCCAACACGGCCATCGCCGCCGTCTGCGAGGCATGGCTTGGCCCCTTCTACCAGATGACCGCGCAGGTGAACCTTGTCCGCCCCGGCGGTCAGGCGCAAAGCGCGCACCGGGACTATCACCTAGGGTTCCAGACGGCGGAGGTCGCGGCGCGGTTCCCGGCCCATGTGCATGACCTGTCCTCGGTGATGACGCTGCAAGGCGCCGTGGCCCATTGCGACATGCCGATCGAAAGCGGCCCGACCAAGCTGCTGCCGTTCTCGCAGCTGTTCCGCCCCGGCTACATGGCCTACCGGCGCGACGATTTCCGCGAGTATTTTGAAGAGAACTGCATTCAACTGCCGCTGGCCAAAGGCGACGCGGTGTTCTTCAACCCGGCGCTGTTCCACGCCGCCGGAGAGAACCGCAGCAGCGGCATCCAGCGCATGGCCAACCTGCTCCAGATCTCCTCGGCGCTGGGACGGGCGATGGAAACCATCGACCGCACGGCCATGTGCCGCGCCCTCTACCCGGCGGTTCAATCGCTCAGGGCGCAGGGCGCGCTGGATGACACCGGCCTCAATGCCGCCATCGCCTCTGCCGCCGAGGGCTATTCCTTCCCCACCAACCTCGACAATGACCCACCCTTGGGCGGACTTGCCCCCGAAACCCAGAACGCCCTGTTCCACCGCGCGCTGGCCGAGGGCCTCTCGACAGAGGACTTCGCCGCCGCGCTGGACGCCCAGAACGCCCGCCGACAGCCCTGACCGGAGACCCGCCATGAGCCTGCTGCACCGCAAACCCAACGCCACCACCGGCAAGGTCCATGAAGTGACCGTCACCAATGCCCGCACACCCGACAGCCCCGACTGGGGTTACGTCGGCTTTGACCTCTGGCGCCTGACCGCCGACCAGCGCGCCGAAGGCCAGACCGGCGACCGCGAGGTGATCCTTGTCCTTGTCGAAGGCAAGGCCCACATCAGCGGCGGCGGGCATGACTTCGGCGAACTGGGCGACCGCATGACCGTCTTCGACAAACGCGCGCCCCACGCGATCTACCTGCCCGCAGGCGCAGACTGGACCGCAACCGCCACCACCGATTGCACGCTGGCGGTCTGCTCCGCCCCGGCCATCGCCGACTACCCGGCGGCGCAAATCGGCCCCGAGGGGATCGAGATGGTGGACCGTGGCAAAGGCACCAACACCCGCCACATCCACCCCATCGCGATGGAGGAACGCGACGTCGCCTCCTCGCTGCTGGTGACAGAGGTCTACACCCCCGCCGGCAACTGGTCCTCCTACCCGCCGCACCGTCATGACGAGGACAACTTCCCGAACATGACCTACTTGGAGGAAACCTACTACCACCGCCTCAACCCCGCCCAAGGCTACGGCCACCAGCGCGTCTTCACCGAAGATGGCAGCCTCGACGTCACCCTCTCGGTCTCCGATCACGACGTGGTTCTGGTGCCCAAAGGCCACCACCCCTGCGGCGCCCCCTACGGCTATGAGATGTACTACCTCAACGTCATGGCCGGACCGCGGCGCAAATGGCGCTTCCAGAACCACCCGGACCACGACTGGATCGCCCGGCGCGACGCCTGACAGGTTGCTTTGGGGTATTTGGACAGAGAAGAAACCACAGGCGCGCGCCCCAGCTTCTTCTTTGTAAAAATACCCCAAAACGCCGCCGCCTCCGGCGATATCCCTAATAATGAGCGCACCGCCGCCCGAGTGCCCGGCCAAAGGCGGGGCACGAGACATCCAGCGCGCCGCAGGCGCCCCGCTTACTCCGGCAGCAACTTGCCGGGGTTCAGGATGTTCTGCGGGTCCAGCGCCGCCTTGACCGCGCGCATCATGTCCAGCGCGACCGGATCCTTGCGCCGCGCCATCGAGGGGCGCTTGAGCAGTCCGATGCCGTGTTCGGCGGAAAACGAGCCGCCCAGCGACAGCACCACATCCTCGACCGCCTCCATCACCGCATCCTTGACCGCCGCGTCGCCGATCCAGACCGTGTAGTGCACATTGCCATCGCCAAGATGCGCGACAACCATGGCCTGCGCCTGCGGGTCGATGGCCGCCACCCGCGCGTCGGCCTGCGCCAGAAAGGCCTCGACCTTGTCCAGCGGCACAGAGACATCGTTGTTGACCAGCGGCTTGTGGGACAAAGAGACCTCTGCCGCCGCCTCACGCAGGGCCCACATCGCGCCGCGCTGGGTGTCGTTCTGGGCCACCACCGCATCCAGCACCGCGCCCGCCTCCAGCAGATCGCCCAGCACCTCTTCGAGGTAGCCCGACAGCGGCACCTGTCCGTCCGCGCCCGGTGTCACGTCGCGCGGCGCGGTCGCCCCCAGTTCGACAAGGATGTTGACCTCATGGTCGGTGCCAAAGACCTGCGGCGCGTCGGGAAACATCCGCGCATGCGCCTGCATGTAGCGGCGCGGCATGTATTCAAAGGCCTCGACCGCCCCGCCGGTCAGATCCTGCAAGCGGTTCAGCACCTCCAGCGCGCCGGACAGCGTTTCGGTCGCCACCATCGCCGTCGCATAGGCGCGCGGGTGCGGCACCAGTTTCAGCACCGCGCGGGTGATGATCCCCAGCGTCCCCTCAGAGCCGATCAGCAGGTGGCGCAGGTCATAGCCGGTGTTGTTCTTGTGCAATTCGGACATCAGGTCGACGACGCGGCCATCCGCCAGCACCGCCTCGACCCCCAGCACCAGATCGCGGGTGTTGCCATAGCGCAGCACGTTGGACCCACCCGCATTGGTCGCCAGCAGCCCGCCGATCCGGGCAGAGCCGCGCGCGCCGAAGGTCATCGGAAAGCTCAGCCCCTCTGCCTCGACTGCTTTGTGCAGATCGCTCAGGATCACCCCGGCCTGCACCACCGCCAGCCGGGCGGGGGCACGGATGTCCTCGACGGCGTTCATCCGGTCCAGCGACAGCATGACCGCGCCTTCGCCGTAGCTGCCCCCGGCCAGCCCGGTCAGACCAGAGACCGGCACCACCGGCACCCGCGCCTCGGAGGCGGCCTTGACGACGGCCGAAACTTCGGCGGTGCTGCGGGGTCGGGCCACGCAGAGCGGCGTCCAGGCGAATTGCCCGGTCCAGTCGTGCGACCATGCGGCCATATCGTCGCCGATCAGGACACCGGCCGCGTCCAGAATTCCGTGCAACCGGTCCAGCAGGCTCATTCAGGCACCTCAAAGGTCAGCGAGGCCCACAGGCTTTCCCATGCCGGGTCCGTGTCGCCGCTGACCTCCAGTTCGCGCATCACAACCGCGTCGACAAGGTAGAAATGACCCGGTTTGACCTCGACCGTCGTCCGTCCCTGATCGTCGGTGCGGTACAGGCGGATCGTGACGACGCCGTCTGCGTCGCGTTCGAACAGTTCCACCTGCACATCGGCGCGCGGTGCGCCCTGATACAGCACGCGCACCGGAAACCCGCCGGACAGGTCATCGGTATAGGGGTTCGCCTCGGCCACGATTTCGGTCAACAGACCCACCTCGCGGTCCGACCCGGCACCGTCGCCCAGCGCGACAAGGCTTTTGGCGTGGCGCGAATAGCGTTCGTACACCCGTTCCTGCCCCAGACCGCGTTCCAGATGCCGGTCGATAGCCCAGGTAAAATCCTTGTGTTCGCAGAAGTTTGTGAACTTTTCCCACTCTCGGTAGGTCAGGCTGTAGTCGCGGGTGACATGCACGATGGTCGCCAGCCCGCTGCCTTCGGGCACCATGTTCAGCGCCGGTTTGTCGCCCAGCCGCCCCTCGACCGGCTGCACGCCCGCGTCGGTGACAATCTCGAACCGGGTGAAGTTCTGCGGGTTATAGCTGTAGGTTGCGCCCTTGAGTTCTGTCCCGACAAGGGTTTGCGCCATCACCGGCGCGCCCTCCGCCAGTTCGAAATCCTGCGGTTCGATCCAGAACTCATGCGCAGAAAGCGGTGAGGCCAGCACGGCCAGCGCCCATGTCAGATGGTTCAGGTGGGTCAGGTGGCGTCTCATGTGGCGTTCCTTTTGGCTGCCGTTGGCGTCAATCTAGTGCCCCTTGCGGCCGCCGCAACGGGTCACGCCATGCGGCGCAGCCGGTTTTCATGCCATGCCGCGCAGCCGGTTTTCCATGTCGCCCGCCAGTTCCCCGACCCGCCGACGGAACCGCTTGTCGAGGCCGCCGCGCGCCAGTTTTATGGATTGCAGGAACAGCCGTGCCGACAGGGTCCGTGCGCTCAGCACCGTGCTGACGTTGATCCGCGTGCGGCTGGGCGACAGCGCCACCACATCCAGCGTCAACACCATCGCCAGGCCGCCCGACACGCTGTCAAAGACCATGCGCTCTGGCGGGTCGTAGGTCGACAGCGTCACCTCCGCGGCGCGCCGTTTGCCCCGAAACTGAAACGTCGCCCGCCAGGCCATGCCCGCGCCGGGGCCATCGTGGGTGCGGGTGATCTCTGTCCCGCGCCGCATCGCCTGCCGTTCGATCTTGTCGAAATCCGACAACATGGCAAAGACCCGGTCCTGCGGGGCTTCGATATCTTCGCGTGCGGTCAGTTCCATGTGCTTGCTCTCGCCTCTTTTTCCGGCCTGTGCGGTTCAGTTTCCGGGCCGATTTCCGGCACTCTACCCCAACAGCGGTATCAGTCCAATCTATCCGCCATCCAGCGGCGCAACATGAAATGCGCAATTGCCCCTTTTCGGGCGGGCAGCAGATCGGGCCGCCGCCCCGCCGCCGCCTCTGCGACGTCCTCCCGCGTGACCCAGATCGCATCTTCCAGTTCCGCCGGATCGATGGTGATGTCCTCGCTCAGCGCCTCGCCGTGACAGCCGAACATCAGCGAGGCCGGAAAGGCCCAGGGCTGGCTGGCAAGATAGCGGACGGCACCGACGCGGATGCCCGCCTCTTCCCAGACCTCGCGGCGCACGGCGGCCTCTATCGTCTCACCCGGTTCGACAAACCCGGCAAGGCAGGAATACATCCCCTGCGGCCACCCCGGAGAGCGGCCCAGCAGCGCGCGGTTGCCACGGGTGATCAGCATGATCACCACCGGATCGGTGCGCGGGAAATGTTGCCCGCCGCAGGCCGGGCAGATCCGCTGCCATCCGGCCTGATGCATCTCGGACGCGGCCCCGCAGCGCGAGCAATAGGCGTGGCTGGCGTGCCAGCCGAACACCGCCTTCGCCGTCGCCACCAGTTCCGCGTCGCGCGGGGTCAGTTGCGTCATGATCCGCCGCAGCTCGGCAAAGCGGCCTTCGGGGCAGGTGGCATGGCGGTATTCGCTGGGATCAAGGAAAGAGGCCTGCGCCTCGGCGTCGAAATCCTCCGGCACCCAGCCAGAGATATCGTGCGCAAAGACCGCCGCCCCGTCCTCACGCCCCAACAGGATCGGCGGGCTGCCCGCCTCTGACAGGATCGGGTGATCCAGCGGCAGGCGCATCGCGGACAACGACTCATCCCCGGCCACCAGCGGCTTGCCCCACCAGATCAGCACCGTCCGCGCCGCCGGGTCCTGCATCGCCGCCGCCAGCGCGCCGACGTCGCCCCGGATTTCTGCCGCCCGGTCCAGCCCCGAACCGCCGAACGTCACCTCTTCCGCGTGTCTCATGCCCGTCCCCGCTGTTGCTGGCCGCAACCTGCCCATTGCGCGTCTGAAATGCAAACCGGCGGCACGATTATCTTTGGTACAATGCCACGGCCTCGCTAGTGTTGACTTCTGATATGCGTGACTGTCATGCGACTGTAGGAAAAGAGGTGCATGGGGGTCGCCAGACCGCAACACGAAAGGTTTCCCATGTCCTTGCCCAACGCCCCCCTTTCGCGCCGCCAGTTTCTGGCTGGCACCACGGCCGGAGCCGCCTTGATCACGCTGCACCCCTTTTCCGCAAACGCGGCGACCAATCAGGCCCATCTCCGGATCATGGAGACGACGGACATTCACGTCCACGTCCACCCTTACGACTATTACGCCGACCGCCCCGTCGACACCCTCGGCCTGTCGCGCACCGCCTCGATCATCGACGGCATCCGCGCCGAGGCGACCAACACCCTGCTGGTGGACAACGGCGACTTTCTTCAGGGCAACCCGATGGGCGACTACATCGCCTATGAGCGCGGCATGAAAGAGGGCGACATGCACCCGGTCATCACCGCGATGAACACGCTGGGCTTTGACGCCGCGACCATCGGCAACCATGAGTTCAACTACGGCCTCGACTTCCTGACCAAATCCATGGCCGGGGCCGATTTCCCGGTGGTTCTGGCCAACATCGCCAAGACGAAGGGCGCGACCGCGCGTGAGGATGAGACCCTGTTCACGCCCTATGTCATCCTTGACCGGATGCTGACCGATGGCGCGGGCGAAACCCATGCCATCAAGATCGGCGTGATCGGCTTTACCCCGCCGCAGGTCATGAACTGGGACCGCAAGCACCTTGAGGGCAACGTGAGCGCCCGCGACATCGTCGAGACCGCTCGCGCATACGTGCCGGAAATGCTGGAACAGGGCGCGGAAATCATCGTTGCCCTGTCGCACTCGGGCATCGGCGCGGCCGACCACAGCGACGGCATGGAAAACGCAAGCGTCCCGCTGGCGGCGGTTGAGGGCATCGACGCCATGATGACCGGGCATTCGCACCTTGTCTTCCCCTCGCCCACCTATGCGGATTACGCCGCTGTCGACGTGGACGCGGGCACGATCCACGGCAAACCCGCCGTCATGGGCGGCTTCTGGGGCTCGCACATGGGGCTGATCGACCTGCTTCTGGAACGCGACGGCAATACATGGCGCGTGGTCTCCACCACGTCCGAGGCGCGGCCCATTTCCAAGCGCAATGAGGACCGCAGCTATACCGCGCTGGTCGAGGACTATCAGCCGGTGATCGAGGCCACCCAGCAGGACCACGACGAAACGCTGGCCTATGTGCGGCGCGCCGTGGGACAGACCTCGGCCCCGCTGCACAGTTACTTTGCGCTGGTGGCCGATGATCCCTCTGTCCAGATCGTGTCGATTGCCCAGAAATGGTACATCGAACAGATGATGCAGGGCACCGAATATGAGGGCCTGCCCATCCTTTCCGCCGCCGCCCCGTTCAAGGCCGGTGGCCGCGGCGGGCCAGAGTATTACACCGATGTCGCCCCCGGCGCGGTGGCGATCAAGAACGTCGCCGACCTGTACCTGTACCCCAACACCGTCCGCGCGGTGAAGGTGACCGGCGCGCAGGTCAAGGACTGGCTGGAACGCTCTGCCGGGATGTTCAATCAGGTCGCTCCGGGTGCGCAGGACGCGGTTCTGCTGAACCCGTCCTTCCCGTCCTACAACTTCGACGTGATCGACGGGGTGACCTACCAGATCGACCTCAGCCAGCCGTCTAAATTCGGTCCCAAGGGAGAGCTGGAAAACCCCGAGGCCAACCGCATCGTCGATCTGGCCTACAATGGCGCGCCGGTGACCGATGACATGGAATTCATCATCGCCACCAACAATTATCGCGCCTCGGGCGGCGGCGATTTCCCCGGTGCCAAGGGCGACACCATCATCTTCGAGGCCCCCGACACCAACCGCGACGTGATCGTGCGCTATATCGTCGAACAGGGCACCATCAACCCCTCGGCAGATGCCAACTGGTCGTTCAAACCGATGGAGGGCACCAGCGTGCTGTTCGAAACCGGCCCCAAGGCGCGCGACTTTATCAGCGACGTCAAGGCCGTGACCATCGAGGACGCAGGCGAGGGCGCAGACGGTTTCGCCCTGTTCCGCATCAACCTGTAAGATCGCGACATATCTTGTGACGGCGGGCGGCTTTCGGGCCGCCCGTTGCCGTTGTACGCCACAGCCAGACCCAAAGCAGGACCACCCATGCCCTATGACGCCGTGATCTTTGACCTTGATGGCACGCTGCTGGATACCGAAAGGATGGCCTTTGTCTCTGGCCAGCGCGCCCTTGCGCGGCACGGGCTGGCCCTGACCGAACCGCTGTTCTTGCGCCTTGTCGGGAACGACGCCGTTACCAACCGCGCCATGCTGAAGGACCATTTCGGCGATCACGACTTTGACGCCATCGACGCCGACTGGCAGGCAGAGGATCGCCAGTTGGCAGAGGCGGGCATTCCTCACAAACCGGGGGCCGTGGCGCTGTTGACCCAACTGGCGGCACAAGGGACGCCCAAGGCCATCGCCACCTCATCCCGCCGCACCGGCGCGGAACACAAGCTGGCGAAATCGGCGCTTGCGGTGCATTTTGACGTGGTGGTCACGCGCGATTGCGTCACCCGCGCGAAACCCGCGCCAGAGCCGTTCCTTCTGGCCGCGCAACGCCTTGGCGTCGATCCGCGCCGCTGCCTTGCCTTTGAGGACAGCAATACAGGGGCCAAGGCCGCCTTTGCCGCCGGAATGACCGTGGTGCAGGTCGCGGATCTGGTGCGGCCCACGGGCCAGCACGCCCATCACCTTGCTGATGACCTGTTGAGCGGGGCGGAAATGGCCGGATTGCTCAGAAAGTAATGTTGCGCAAATCGCGCGCCTCGCCTACGCCACAGGACACTGTTGGGTGACTAGGGGTGCGCCATGTTTCGCTTTCTTCTCGGTATGATTGCCATGGCGCTGATCGCCGCGTTTTTCACCAAACCGGGGCCAGAGGCGGCACAGGACGCGCTGCGCGACCAGATCCAACTGGCGGTGGCCAACGAAAAACTGGACAGCCGCTCCGGTCTCGACGCGGCGGCGCTGTTGCTCTGCCGGGTGGACCCCAAGGCCTGCACCGATCTTCTGGTCTCGGGCATCGAGATGACCTACGAGGACCGCCACCTTTACGCCCGCGTGGATCTGAACGGCTACAAGATGACCGCCACCTGCTACGGTGCCTACACCCAGCTCTTCTGCCCCGGCGGACTGGTCCGGGAGTAACCTCGCGTGACGCCGTAGGCCGCCCGTAGGCCGCCCGTAGGCCGGGCTTAAGCCCGGCACAACCGTCACCGCGACACGGCACCACCGGCACCCTCTCAACCCGGCAAAATCCTTAACGCCAGGTAAAAACGCCTCTGTAACCCATTGATCTTACACAGCCCCCCGGCTGTCCACGCGTGGACAGCCCTAAATCCGCGCCTGATACAGCTTCACCTGAAGCCCTCCAAAAGACACCGGCGGCCCCGCCGTCAGGTTCAATCCCGTCGCCTTGGCCAGCCCCCCGTCAGAGGTCACCATCCCCAGCCGCCAGCCACCAAAACGCTCCTTCAGCACGGCCCCAAGGCTGCCATAGAGGGCAAACAACAGCTTTCGATTGCCAATCCGCGCCCCATACGGCGGGTTCACCATGACCAACCCCGGCGGCCCCTCCGGACGTATCAAATCACTGACGGCGGCACGGGTGAAGCTGCACAAATCCCCAACCCCGGCCCGCTCGGCATTGGCCACGCTGCTGCGGATCGCCCCATCATCCCGATCAGACCCATAAAACCGCTGCGCCACGTCGCGCCGCTCGCCCAGCGCGGTCGCGGGCAGCTCCAGCGCGAGTTTCTCAAAGGCAAAGCCCCGCGCCCGCCCCGGTGCCAACCCCGCCGCAATCTCTGCCGCCTCGATCACAAACGTGCCCGACCCGCACATCGGATCGACCACCGTTTCTGTCCCGTCATAGCCACAGGCCCGCAAGAACAGTGAGGCCAGCGTCTCCCGCATCGGGGCCTTGCCCACCTGCTGCTTGTACCCGCGCCGATGCAGCGGCTCACCCGAGGTATCGACGGAAAAGACCGCCAGATCATCCTCGATCCGCACCATGATCTTCAGGGCCTCATCCGAGGCTTCCTTCAGGACCGGCGCGCCAACCGTCTCGGCGATGGCCGTCTCCACCCGCTGCCGCGCGGCGCGGTCGTGATAGATTTTCGAGTTGCGGCACGTCACCTCGACCCGCACCGGAACATCCGCCCGCAACAGCGCTGCCCAGTCCAGCTTGCGCGCGCGCTTGTCCAGCTGCGCCAGATGCATGACCCGGAACGCCGCGAACCGCGCCAGCACCCGCCCCGCCCCGCGCAACTCACGATTGGCCCGCGCCACCTCGGCCCAGTCCCCTTGAAAAGTCACGCCGCCCGGCACCTGCACGGGCGTGCCAAACCCCGCCGCCTGCACCTCTGCCAGCAGATAGGGTTCCAGCCCCGGAGGGGCGCTTGCGAATATCTCGAACGTCTGATCCATCCCGCTTCATAGCGCCCCGCAAGCCCGAACGGGAGAGGCCATCGCACCCATTGCATATTCGATCCAAGGGCCCTAAATAGAGCGTCGAGAGGTTGTGCGGGCAAGCGCCTCGCCAACCCGGTCAGATCCGGAAGGAAGCAGCCGTAACGGGACCCGCTTGGGTCGTTGCAATCTCTCACCATCAGCGGCCCGGTGCGCAAGCGCCGGGCCGATGTCGTTTCTGAAGATCGCTGAACTGCCCTAGCCTGACCGCGCGTGGCGCACAAACGGCACCGGCTCGCGCTCTGCGCGCAGCGACCAGTTGCGCTGCCACGGTTCCAGACGGGCCGCCCCCTGCACCGCTTCCAGCCGCTCTTCGGCCTCGTCCGGGGCCTCTCCGGCCTCGATCATCAGGCGCAGGGCCACCATGCCTGCCCGGCCGCGCCCGTCGCGGCTGTTGATCATCACCCGGCCACCGCCCAGCAGCGCCTTGCGGACCTGCGTGCTGATCCGCGGCCAGTCCTCTTCGACATTGGCATTGGGGGCCTCACCGCGTTTGATCGGCAGATGCACCCAGCGCGTGCCCTTGTCCTGAATATCCTGCCCCAGCGCCTTGGCCCCCGCCTCCAGCAGTTCGACGTGCGACACCAGCGAGATCACAAAGGCGGGGCGAAAACTGGACAGGTGATCAAGGTCGCCGCGATAGTCGCCGCGCGCGCCCGGCAAAGGCGACAGCGCCAGAATCCCGCCCCCTGTCGGCAGGACATGCAGAACAACCGAGCCGGACGCATCCGCGCTTGCCTGATCCTCCTCGACCATGTCCCATACTCCCCGAAACAGCAGCAACGGCACCGGACCGCCCCCACGGCCGCGGAATTCCGCCGACCAAAAGCATACACGCCCCGGACCGATGTCCTAGCGATTCGATCCCGCGAATCCGGCCATTCCGGGCCGGATTCGCGGGGGTTGCGGTCGGTTTTTCACGTACTGCGTTCAGAATGCAACGGAACCGCCGGTTCGTGAACGCGATAGACCTAGACGACCTGACCGGGGTGACGGTCGGCCCAATCCTCCAGAACGGCCCGGATGTCTTCGCGCGCCGCCTGCGCGATGGCGTGCCGGGGAAGTGCGACACCGTGGTGCAGCGCAAGCTCCAGACAGGCGATGTGATCGCGGCTGTCGCGGTCGGGTGCGTTCTCGGCCCCGTGCAGGATGGTCGACAGCAATGTGCCGCCGTAGCGGTTCACATGGCTGAGGTCGGGGCGCAGGCTGAGGACATACGCCATGACCTCTGGCAGTCCTTCCCAACCGGCCAGTTGCACCGGCGTCACACCCTCACCGTTGGGCGCATCCCACGGCAGACCCAACGCCATCAGCCTGCGCAGATGCGGCAGGCGGTCCGGCAGGTGCAGGATCTCGTTGACGATCAGCCGATAAGCTTTCGGCAGTTTGTCCGGGTCGATGTACTGGCCGGGGCTGTCGTGCCCCTCTGCCGCGCGGGCCAGCAGCGTTTCTTCGGGCGATAGCGCGTGCTGCGCGCCACGCGCCTCGATCGCCTGCCAGACCGCCGGGTTGCCGTAGACGCGGGCATAGGCGTAGGCGCTGGCCCCCTGATAGCTGCGGGCGGGGTCGGCCCCCGCGTCCAGCAACAGTTCGACCATCCGGCGATCACAGCCCCGTCGCGCCGCCTGATGCAGGGCGGGCACCACCCAAGGCTGTTCACCGCCGACCTCGGCGTCGTTGTAGTCGTCCGCCTTGGCCCCGTGCGCCAACAGCATCTCGACCGCCGTATGATCGTGGAAATCCATCGCCCGCAGCAGCGCGTTGGTCCCCTTGGGATCGGCCCCGGCCTGCAACAGCATCGACAGCCCCTCATGATGGCCCAGTTCGGTCGCGTGATAGAGCGACTCGCCATCGTTCGGATCGGCCCCGTGGTCCAGCAGCCAGCGGCCCAGCACCATGTTGTCCGCGTGCCCGATGGCCCCGTACAGCGCCGACAAAAGGTGATCGTCGCCCTCTGCAAAAGCATAGCCGTCGTTCATGTCCGCCCCATGTGCCAGCAGCATTTCGGCCACCGCCAGCATGTCGGACTCCAGTTCCGAATGCACCTTGATCCAGCGCGAAAAGGCAAGGTGCAGGATAGGGCGGCGCGGCCCGGCAAGGCGGGTCGCAAGGCCGGGGTCACGCGCCAGCGCCGCCGCGACTGCCTCTCGCCGGTAAAGCGCGCATTCGAGGCCAAACAGTCCATCGGCAAGGTCCGGGGTATCGGCCAGCAGGGTTTCCACCAGCGCCGTCTGGCCGTGAAACAACGCAATCTTCAGGCGTTGTTGTTTGGCGGCCCGGTCCAGCCCCACGGTTTCTGCCGCCAGCTTCAGCTTGGGCCAACTGGCAAAGCCGGTCTCCTGCGCGATCACATGCAGGAAATCGGCGCGTTTGAGATCAACTGTGGCGTGTCGGGGTGGGTGCTGTTTCAGGCGCTGAACGGCCCAGACTTCGCGGGCGGCATAGGCGCGGTGCAGGCGCTTGGCCTCTATCCGCAGGTCATCAAGCACAAGGGGGACGTCGGGTGACATCGGTCGGTTTCCTCCATCAACGCCCGTGATCCGCTGGTCGGGCAAGAGAGAACCGAATTTTCAGTGAAAATTCGTCTATGGCCGGCGCAGGCGCTTTCCGCGGATCAGGAGGCCCCCGGCGATCGGCCCTGCCCGTTTTCTGCCGTGCGGGGCGCGGCAAATCAAGCCCCGCCGCGCAGAAAACCTTACAAACGGTCGGTGTCGAAGGTGTTGCACTGGTTCGGATCGCCCTGCTCGTACCCGGTCACAAACCAGCGTTGCCGCTGCTCTGAGGTGCCGTGGGTAAAGGTATGCGGCTGCGGCACCCGCCCGGCGCGCTTCTGCAAATGGTCGTCGCCGATCTTGCGCGCCGCGTTCAACGCCTCTTCAAGGTCGCCCTTTTCCATCAGGCCCGCGACATTGCGCGCCCAGACGCCGCTCAGGCAATCGGCCTGCAATTCCAGCCGCACGGTCAGGGCGTTGGCCTCGCGTTCGCCTACCTTCTGGCGGGCGGCGTTGACCTGCCCCAGAATACCCAATTCATTCTGGACATGGTGCGCGACCTCATGCGCGATCACATAGGCCGCGGCGAAATCTCCCCCCGCGCCCAGTTGCTGTCGCATGGTGGCAAAGAAATCGGTGTCCAGATAGGCCTTTTCATCCGCCGGGCAGTAGAACGGCCCGGTCGCGCCAGAGGCATTGCCACAGGGGCTGGAGGTGACTTGCGAAAACAGCACCATCACCGGCGGGTCGTAGGGTTTGCCGAAGGCCTGCGGGAAAATCCCGGTCCAGACCTCTTCTGTCGTGGCCAGCACGCGGGCGCTGAACTCACCGGCCTGCTGTTCGGCCTCTGTCAACGCGCGCGGGGCACTGGTCTGCTGCGGCTGCGCACCGCCATTGAGCAGCGGGGTCACGTCGATGCCGGTGAAATAGCCCACCGCCAGCACAAACAGCACGCCGCCGATGCCCAGCCCGCCGACCCCGGCCACACCCTTGCCGCCGCGCCCGCGACGATCCTCGATGTTCCGGCTGCGTTTTACATTTCTCAGGCGCATATCGCGTCTCCGCCCTGTCCCCGTTCCGTTTCAAACGCCGCAAGATGCGCCCCGGTTCCCCGAATGCGCCCCCAACGCCTTGCGGTTTGCCCCGCCGACCCGATACCTTCGCCGCGTCGCCATAAGGACACCCCATGACCGACTCGCCCGCCTATCAGGTGCTCGCCCGCAAGTACCGCCCCGAGACCTTTGCCGACCTAGTCGGTCAGGACGCCATGGTGCGCACCCTGAAGAACGCCTTCGCGGCGGACCGCATCGCCCAAGCCTTTATCATGACCGGCATCCGCGGCACGGGGAAAACCACCACCGCCCGGATCATTGCCAAGGGCATGAACTGCATCGGCCCGGATGGTGAGGGCGGCCCGACGACCGACCCCTGCGGCCAGTGCGAACACTGCGTGGCGATCATGGAAGGCCGCCATGTCGACGTGATGGAAATGGACGCCGCGTCGCGCACCGGCGTCAACGACATCCGTGAAATCATCGACAGCGTGCATTACCGGGCGGCCAGCGCGCGCTACAAGATCTACATCATCGACGAGGTTCACATGCTGTCCAAAAGCGCGTTCAACGCGCTGCTGAAGACGCTGGAAGAACCGCCCGCCCATGTGAAATTCATCTTCGCCACGACAGAGATCCGGCAAGTACCGGTGACGGTTCTGTCCCGTTGCCAGCGGTTCGACCTGCGCCGGATCGAACCCGAGGACATGATCGCCCTGATGCGCAAGATCGCCGCCGCCGAGGGGGCAGAGATCACCGACGACGCGCTGGCGCTGATCACCCGCGCCGCCGAGGGATCGGCCCGCGATGCGACATCCTTGCTGGACCAGTCCATCTCACACGGGGCGGGCGAGACCACCGCCGATCAGGTGCGCGCCATGCTGGGTCTGGCCGACCGGGGCCGGGTCATGGACCTGTTTGAGCGTATCATGCGCGGCGATGCGGCGGGCGCTTTGGAGGAACTGTCGGCGCAATATGCCGACGGGGCCGATCCGCTGGCGGTGCTGCGCGATCTGGCGGAACTCACCCACTGGATTTCCGTGGTCAAGATCACCCCCGAAGCGGCCGAAGACCCCACCGTCTCCCCGGATGAGCGCGGGCGCGGGCAATCCTTTGCCGACGGGCTGGGCATGCGGGCCTTGGCGCGGGCATGGCAGATGTTGCTGAAGGCCATCGAAGAGGTCTCCAACGCGCCCTCGGCCATGATGGCCGCAGAGATGGCGGTGATCCGGCTGACCCATGTGGCAGAGGGCCCCACCCCGGATGAGTTGATGCGCAAGCTGGCCGACAGCCCGCCGCCGCCCGCGCCCACCGGCGGCCCGCAAGGCGGCGGACCTGCGTCCGGCGCAGGACCGCAAGCGATGGCACCGCGCGCGCCCTCGGCGCGAGGTGCCTCTGGCGGCGCAGTCACCGCCGCCGCCCCGGACGCGGTCGAGGCACTGGCCCGCTACCCTTCTTTCGATCATGTGCTGGAACTGATCCGCTCCAACCGCGACGTCAAACTGCTGGTCGAGGTCGAGGCCGGCGTCCGCCTTGCCGCCTATCAACCCGGACGGATCGAGTTCACGCCCGCCACCGACGCCGCAAACGACCTTGCGCAGCGGCTTGGCAGCGCGCTGCAACGCTGGACCGGCAACCGCTGGGCGGTGACGCTGGTGAACGGCTGCGACACGCCAACCGTGGTGGAAACCCGCGACGCGGCGGAACTGGCGCTGCGGGCAGAGGCCCGCGAGCACCCATTGGTGCAGGCCGCCATCGCCGCCTTTCCCAAGGCGACAATCACCAATATCCGCACCTCGCAGGAGGCCGCGACCGAGGCGCTGGAAGAGGCGCTGCCAGAGGTCGAGGACGAATGGGACCCGTTCGAGGAATGAGGGCAGGCCCGCGCGCACCGGCCCCCTTGCCCGCGCTGGCGCTGCTCTGGCCCTCACCTGCGCTGGCCGGGGTCTGCGACACCGAACGCCCCGGCTGGGACGGCACGCCTGCCAATGCCATCAGCGAGGCGCTGTTTCTTGCCTCTTCCCTGCCTGCCGCCGCATTGATCGTCGCCACCGCCCTTGCCGTGCGCTTGCGCAGCAAATGGGGCGGGCTGGCCGTCGTCAGTGGCTGGTCAATCCTGATCTCTCTGCGGGTGTTTGACACGGACCCGACCGGCATCCGGCAAATGGCGACAATAGAGGGCTGCATCGGGTCGCCCACCTTGTTCATCGGCCTTGTGACTGCGATATGTATAGCAACAATCCTGTATACCGCCCCGATGGATCGGCGGACCAACGACTAGGAGAACTGACGATGCTGAAAGGTTTGGGCGGGCTTGGCGACATGGCCAAGATGATGAAACAGGCGCAGGAAATGCAGGGCAAGATGGCCCAGATGCAGGAAGATCTGGCCAATATGACCGTCACCGGCGAATCCGGTGCCGGGCTGGTCAAGGCCACCGCCACCGCCAAGGGCGAGCTGACCGGGCTGGAAATTGACCCCAGCATCTTTGTGCCTTCGGAAAAAGAAGTGGCCGAGGATCTGATCTTGGCCGCCATCAAGGACGCGCAGGCCCGCGCAAGCGAGCGCGCTCAGGCCGAGATGCGCGCCCTGACCGAACAGATGGGCCTGCCCGCCGACATGAAACTGCCCTTCTGACCCATGCCAAAACCGATCCGGGGTTTCGCGCGCGCGGCACTCGCCTCTTTTGTCTTGCTTGTCGCCGCACCCGCTGCGCAGGCGCAGGCATGGGCCACGCGTGAGGTCTGCGAGCCGCCCCGGATCGCCATCCATGATGAGGTCTTTGCCCCCGAGGGGGCAGCGGAACTGGCCCGGCGCGCGGCCCTGATCCCCAATGCCACCGGGCGGTTCTGGCGCATCACCGCACCCAGTGGCGGCACGTCCTACCTGTGGGGCACCATGCACAGCAGCCACCGCAGCGTGCTGGACCTGCCGCAGCCGGTGCTGGACGCGCTGCACGGCGCATCACAGGTCGCGCTGGAAATCGACCCGACCTTTCCCGACCGCGCCAGCCATGAAAATTTCATCCGCAGCAACGACGTCTACCGTCCCACGCAATCGAATTTCCGCTTTGCCGACCTCGGCCTGCCGGGGGACATCGAAAACAATCTTGGCATTCGGCTGGAATCGCTGGGCTGGCCGCGCGAGTCGCTCGACCTGCTGAAATTCGGTACCCTCGCCGAATTGCTGCTGTTTGACCCCTGCGAGGATTTCGCCGCCGGGGTGCTGCCCACGCAAGACAGCTATATCCAGACGCTCGCCCATATCGAGGGCATCCCGATCCTGCCGCTGGAAGACAGCGACCGCCTCTCGCAAAAGCTGAACACCCCCGGCAATGAGGGGTTGGCCCGCGCAATCATCGGCACCTACGCCATCTACCTGACGCCCGGCGCCACACCAGAGGCGCGCGCCACCGCCCTTGGCCTGTACGCCGAAGGCCGGGTCGGGATGATGATGGTCTGGGACCATGCGCAGGTCAGCGCCGCACTGGGCAATGAGGGGCCCGCGTTATACGCCCGGATGACCGATTATCTGGTGGATGAACGCAACGCCGATTTTGTGACCGCCGCGCGCGATGCGCTGACGCAGGGCGGCCTGTTTGTCGCTGTCGGCAATTTCCACCTGCCCGGCGACAAGGGCATGATCGAACTGCTGCGCGCCGAGGGGTTTGAGGTCAGCCGCATCCCCCTGCCCGGCGAGGCCCGCTGACATGATCCGCAATTCCAACCCCATCGAAACGCTGATCGATCTCATGGCGCGGCTGCCCGGTCTTGGGCCACGCTCGGCCCGCCGGGCGGTCCTGCACCTGATCCGCAAACGCGCGCTGCTGCTGGCCCCCTTGGCCGAGGCCATGACAGAGGTCGCCCGCACCGCCCGCGAATGCCTGAACTGCGGCAATGTCGGCACCTCCGACATCTGCACGATCTGCGCCAACGAGGCGCGCGCCAACGGGCTGCTCTGTGTGGTCGAAGAGGTCGCCGACCTGTGGGCGATGGAACGCAGCGGCACCTTCAAGGGGCGCTATCATGTGCTGGGCGGCACCCTGTCGGCGCTGGACGGCGTCGGCCCCGAGGACCTGCGCATCCCGCAACTGATGCGCCGGATCGGGGCAGAGAATGTGACCGAGGTCATCCTTGCGCTGAACGCCACCATCGACGGCCAGACCACCGCGCATTACATCGCCGACCAGCTGGAACCGCTGGGCATCACGCTTAGCTCGCTGGCGCAGGGCGTGCCCATTGGCGGCGAATTGGATTACCTCGACGATGGCACCATCACCGCCGCGCTGAACGCCCGCAAACCGCTCTGACCCGTTGCCAGCCTGCCGCATTTTCGGCGTTTGTGGGGGGCATGGTCTGGTTTAATCTTTTGGGCATTCCTACCTGACGCGCATCTCTCCCCGATGGAATAGTGCCATGCCCCGGACATCCCCGCTTGCCCTTGCTGCGCTGCTTGTCAGCCTCTCGACCCTCAGCGCCCATGCCGCGCCCATCGACGAAGCGCCGATTTCCTCACCCGACCGTTTGTCTCGTGAGATCGGAATGGGTGTCGGTGGCACCGTGCTGGATTTCCAGACCGACCGCGGCCCGTGGCTGGGCACCTATGCCAATGGCGGCACCATTGCGCCGGACAGCGCGCAGGGGGCCGATTACGCAACCCGTGGCCTGTCGATCGGCTATGGACTGGGCTGGCACGGCCTGTCGCCCTTCATCGGCTACGCGCAGGGACAAAGCGATCTGGACGATGGCGTGACGCAGACCCGCATCCGGTCCTATTTCATCGGCCTTGGCCTCAGCGGTGAGCGCGGGCGCTTTAGCTATGACGCCGCCCTTTATGCCGGGCGGACCCACAACAAGATCGAAAGCCCGGTGGCGCTGACGGGTGCCGCGGACTTTGACGGCCGGCTCTTGGGCCTCAGCCTGCGGGGCGGCAGCCTGCTCTGGCAAAACCCGACAGCGAACTACAGCGTGGATCTGGTGGTTCAGGGCGACTTTGTGCGCCACACAACCGAAAGCCACCCAATCACCGGCGTCCCCGGCGGGCGTGTGTCCGAACGCACCACGACAAGCTCTGCTTTGCGGTTTGAAATGGGCCTCCCGATGGAGCGCAACGGCGCGTCCATCCGGCCCTACCTTGCGCTGTCGGCCTTTGGCGGCACCCCGGATGACATTACCTTTTCAGTCGGCGGCACCAGCACCAGCTTTGACGCGGCGGACGTCAGCGGCGGCGGCGCGCTGTCCCTTGGCACCAGCTTTGTCACCGGCGGCAACGGCCTGAAAGGCCGGGTGGAACTGTCGCGCGATGCCGAGGGAGAGACCCTTTGGGGCCTGCGTCTGGGCATGGCGTTCTGAGCCCGCAAAGGCCAACAGCCCCATTCGTCATCCGCCGGGCCGACAATGCACAGCCGCGCCGCTTGGACTATGTGGCGACGTTATGCACCACGATGTTGAACCCCTCTGACGCAGTCGGGGCGACAAAATGTTTGGAAATCTGGCGGAACTGCTGTTCCGTCGCGGCAAACGGATGATCCCCTGCCGCATTGCGTTCATGCAATCTGGCCAGACAGACGTCATCCGGCACATCCAGCACATAAAGGACGTGCCGCGCGTTTGTCTGCTGCAGGATGCCGCGCATCCATTGGCGCGCTTCAAGGGTGTTCGCCTGAAAATCCAGAACCACCGAAATTCCCGCATTGAGCAATGACGCCACATGCGGCCCCACGACGCCCCGCAGCCTTGATGTACACCGGACGTAGTCCGCAATCGTTGACATCTGGTCTGGGTACAGAGCGTTCAGCCATTCGTCTTCGGCCATTGCAATCGTGCCGTCGGCGCGACCGAGTTCGGCGGATAACGTGGACTTTCCGGATGCGATTTTTCCACACATCAAGTGCAAGACAGGAAGCGTTGAGGACATGAGTAACCCAAGTGTTCGGCGCAATTTTCGTGAATGACGTTCAGGTAAGAATTTCCCGGCCCGGTTTCAGACCGGGATGGTAATTCGAATAAGGCGCGGACCGCCGCTGTTCTGAACGTTGTTTCTCATTCTGTGTAAATGGCACGCGAATTTTCAGGTGTCCATTGCAAGAGCGGTGGTCAGCCCTGCGCGACAGCGGCCGCAAAGTCCCGCAGACTTACCAAAAGAAACGCCCCCGCGGATATCCGCGAGGGCGTTTGGTGCAATGGGCGCGGCCCGCTCAGTTGACCTGTGCCTCTTATCCCGCAGGGGGGGGCATGGCAGGCACAGCCACGTGGCGCGGATCAGCTTTGTTTGTCGTCGTCCTCGTCTTCGTCGTCCTTGCCGCCTTCGGGCAGGTTGAAAAAGCTGTCGGCGTCCAGAAACTCGCTGTCGCTGCGGCGGTCTTCTTCGTCGTCGTCCTCGCCGCGCGGATCGGACAGGCTGAAGGTTTCCAGCCCCTCGATCGCGGACGGCAGACGCGGTTCCGGCTCCATCCCAAGGCTCTGCTCGGTCGAGACCAGCTTGCGCCGTTCATCGTCGGTCATCACGGCGGCCATGGCTTTGGCGGCCTTGGCAACGGCAGCATCCAGTTCGGACTGTTTGCACAGGCCCAGCGCCACCGGGTCAATCGGCTGCATCGCCTGAATGTTCCAGTGGGTCCGCTCACGGATGGTCTGAATGGTCGGCTTGGTGGTGCCGACCAGCTTGGCAATCTGGCTGTCCGCCAGTTCCGGGTGGAATTTCACCAGCCAAAGAATCGCGTTGGGCCGGTCCTGACGTTTCGACAGCGGGGTATAGCGCGGGCCGCGCCGCTTGTCCTCGTCGCGTGCCGCCGGGTTGTGCTTGACCTTCAGCCGGTAGAACGGGTCTTTCTCGGCCTTGTCGATCTCAACCTGATCCAGCTGGTTGTTGGTGATCGGGTCAAAGCCCTTGACCCCGACCGCCACATCGCCGTCGGCGATGCCCTGAATTTCCAACTCGTGGAATTCGGTGAAATCGGCGATCTGCTTGAAGGTCAGCGTGGTGTTGTCCACCAGCCAGACGGCGGTCGCCTTGGGGTGCAGCAGCTTGGACATCTCGTCATCATCTCCTTGGTCTTGCGGGCCGCTTCCATGCCTCTTGCCAGACCCAGAGCCAGTCGGGGCCAAGGGCGGCTCCGGCGGGCGGAGCGGGTTACCGTTGTCGGGGAACTCGGCGTCTATATAGTGACGCCGTGTCCAAAGGGGAAGTAAAAATGCGGTTGCTGCGTGTTCTGGTGCTGGGAATGGGTCTGTTTGGCGGAATGCTGCGGGCCGATGGTGAACGCGCCGGAGTGTTTGACTATTACGTGATGGCGCTCAGCTGGTCGCCAAACTGGTGCGCGCTGGAGGGTGACGCCCGCAACGCCGACCAGTGTGAGACCGATGCCGGATGGCTGCTGCACGGGCTCTGGCCGCAGTACCATCGCGGCTGGCCGGCCTTCTGCAACACCGTCGAACGCGCCCCCTCGCGCCAGATGACCTCAGCGATGGAGGACATCATGGGGTCCGGCGGGCTGGCGTGGCACCAGTGGAAGAAACACGGCGTCTGTTCAGGGCTGTCGGCCTCCCGATACTTTGACCTGTCGCGCGCGGCCTATGGCGCGGTAACGCGCCCGGAGGTCTTTCGCAAGCTGGACAAGACGGTCACATTGCCCGCCGAACTGGTCGAAGAGGCCTTTATCAAGGCGAACCCGGCGCTGGAGCCGGACATGATCACGATCACCTGCAAGGATGGCCATATCCAGGAGGTCCGCATCTGCCTGTCGCGGGATCTGGACCCGGTGCCCTGCGGTCAGGACGTGGTGCGCGATTGCAAGATGAAGGATGCCCGGTTTGAACCGGTGCGGTAAATCCGTTTCGTAAAATCAAGAACTTGCGAGCATGACTCCCGCCCCGCCCCGGTCGCGCGCCGTGATGTCCGTGCCGCAGGTTCGGGGATTTGGAGCCGGCAGATACCGACACCCGCGCGCATTCGGCAGGCGGCTGCGCTGACCCATGTCAAAGACATGCGGTGGTTTGAATGCGATCCTCTTTGGTGCGCCCATACCCCGTCGGGGGACCGGCGCGCACCGTTTGACAAGGGAGAGAGAGATGACACGCATTTTGGCCCTCGCCGCCGCCGCCCTTCTGGCCGTCGCCGCCCCGCAGGTTCAGGCCGGCGATTGTACCGGCTGGGTGGTCGGCGTGCGCCCGATCAGCCAGTACAACCACTATTCCGGGAACGGGTTTCTGGCGGTCCGCACGGGGCCAAGCTCCAACCACCAGCAAATCGGAGAGCTGTATCTGGGCGATGAGATCGCCGTCTGGAACCGCTCAGGCGGCTGGTATCAGGTGCAGTGCATGACGGGACGTTGCCAGAACCCGCTTTGGGGGGCCGCCAACCCCAATGGCTGGGTCTATGGCAAATATCTCAATATCGGCGGCGTCTGCCCGTAACCCGCGCCCTAGCTGGCCGGGTCCGCCTTGCGGCGGGGCTGGTCGATCCGGTCGGCCCGTGATCCCCAGTCTGCAAGCTGCGATTCCGGGTCGATCCGTGCGAATCGGTCAAAAGGCATAGCTGAACCGCGCGATATCCTCGGCGCAGGTCTGGGCGACAATCTCCTGTGTCTCGGGATCGTAATACCCCCGGTAATCCGCCGCCCGCTGCGATCTGTTTTCATGCGGCAGATCTGGGGCAAAGCCAAGATGATCCACCAGCGGCGCGATGTCCTTTTCCAGATGCTCCAGCCGCAGGAAATGCCCGTGTTCCTGACCCGCCGCATCGCGCATGTAGCGCGCATAGGGCCATGCGCGCAGGGTGGCCTGCGTGTGCGGATGCCGCAGGAACCCGGCGAAATCATGCGCCTTGGCATGGCGGACGGCGGGGTGGTCAAACCCCTGATCGCGCAGCCAGTGGTAATAGCTGACCAGCCGGTCCCACGGATTGCGCACGAGGCAGAAACAAAACATCGCGCCAATGTCCTCGGCGCTCAGCGCCCCGTCCAGATCCGCCAGCGACGAATGCTTCCAGATCCGCCCCCGCGCGGTGTCTGCCAGCCGCTTGGCCCGCGCCTTTCGGCGTTTTGCCTTGGGGGTGTCGCCGATGGGGATGTCGTCGCGATGCGCCCGCGCCTCCAGCGCCAGCGCCATCGAGGTGCCGCCGGTCTTGGGAATATGGACAAAGATGAAACGGCGACCGGGGGACAGGATCATGCCCGCAGGGTAGCGGCGACATGCGGCGAAATGAAACCCTCTTGCGGGGCTTTTCTTGCGCAATACTCTTGCGCATAGTCGCCGCAACACGCGGACAGGGAGGACCTCATGGGCTGGCTGGCAGATGAAACCGGACTGGGCAAGACAACAGCGAATTACACGCCCCTGACACCCCTCAGCTTTCTGCGCCGTGCTGCCGGGATCTGGCCCGATCAGCTGGCCGTGGTCTACGGTCCGCACCGCAAGACCTATGCCCAGTATTTCGAACGGGTGACGCGGCTGGCCTCGGCCCTCGCCCGCGCTGGCGTCATGCCCGGCGACGTGGTCGCGACGATCCTGCCGAACATCCCCGCCCATGCAGAGGCGCATTTCGCCGTGCCCGCCTGCGGCGCGATCCTGAACGCCATCAACACCCGGCTGGATGTGACCACCGTGGCCTATATCCTCGACCACGGCGGCGCCAAGGTGGTGCTCTGCGATCCGCAGTTCCTGCCCGTGCTGGCAGAGGCGCTGGACCTGATGGAGGGCGAACCGCCGATGATCGTGGAGGTCGCCGACGATCACGCAGGCGTCCACGCCCACGGCCATTACACCGACTACGAGGCGTTTCTGGAAACCGGCGACCCCGACTTCCCGTGGATCATGCCTGAGGATGAGTGGGAAAGCATCGCGCTCAACTACACCTCCGGCACCACCGGGCGGCCCAAGGGCGTCGTCTATCACCACCGGGGGGCCTATCTGAACGCCATGGGCCAGATCGTCAGCTGGCGCATGACCCTGCACCCCAAGTATCTGACCATCGTGCCGCTGTTTCATTGCAACGGCTGGTGCCACACATGGATGATGCCCGCGCTGGGCGGCACGATCGTCTGCTGCCGCGACATCACCGCCCCCGCCATCTTTGACGCCATCGCCGATGAGGGCGCGACCCATTTCGGCGGCGCGCCCATCGTGCTGAACATGCTGGTGAACGCCCCCGCCGACCAGAAACGCCCCTTCGACCATGTGGTCGAGGTGTTCACCGCTGGCGCGCCCCCGGCCCCGGCGACGCTGGCGAAAATCGAGCCGATGGGGTTCAACGTCACCCAGGTCTACGGCCTGACAGAGGTCTACGGCCCCGCCACCGAATGCACATGGAAACCCGAGTGGGAGCCGCTTCAGGGCGACGCCCGCGCCGCGATCAAGGCCCGCCAAGGGGTCGCCATGCCCTTTATGGAAGAGGTCGCCGTGCATGACGACGAAGGCCATGACATCCCCCGCGACAGCGACACCAAGGGCGAAATCATGTTCCGGGGCAACGGCGTCATGAAAGGCTATTACAAGAACCCCAAGGCCACGACAGAGGCGTTTGCGCGGGGCTATTTCCACTCCGGCGACATCGCGGTGCAGCACCCCGACGGCTACGTCCAGATCGCCGACCGCGCCAAGGACATCATCATCTCTGGCGGCGAGAACATCTCGTCCGTCGAGGTCGAAAGCTGCCTGATGGCGCACGACGCGGTGCTGCTCTGTGCGGTGGTCGCCAAACCGGACGAGAAATGGGGAGAGGTGCCTTGCGCCTTTGTCGAACTCAAGGACGGGCATGAGGCTACAGAGGCCGAGATGATCGCCTTTGCCCGCGCGCGGCTGGCCGGGTTCAAGACCCCCAAAAAGGTGGTGTTTCAGGAATTGCCCAAAACCTCGACCGGCAAGATCCAGAAGTTCGCCCTGCGCGAACAGGCCAAGCGGCTGGAGTGACGCGGGCGCGGCGCTTTATCGGCACGGCGGCGTCAATCGGGGCTGTGCGCGCTCGATTGCCCCGCCCTGTCCCGCATGATAGCGTTGCCAAAATGTGAGGCAGAGCAGCCCCCGATGACCGCCCTGAAACAGTTCGCACGTCTCGAAGCGACCGGCCTCTGGCGGGCCTCGCCGGAGGATCAGCGCCGCGAGGTGATCGTCTCGCTGGGCGAGGCGACGCTGACCCTGTCGGACATCAATGGCACCGCGCTGGCGCATTGGTCCCTCGGCGCGGTCAACCGCGCCAATGGCAAGGAAATCCCGGCGATCTATCACCCCGACAACGCGCCGGGCGAGACGCTGGAACTGGCCGCGTCTGAGTCCCAGATGATCGAAGGCGTGGACCGGCTGTTGCGGGCGATCGACCGCCGCCGCCCCCGCCCCGGCAAGCTGCGGTTTCTGCTGACCGGCGGGCTGTTCGCGGCGCTGGTCGCGGGCGCGGTCTTCTGGCTGCCCGGCGCGCTGGAACGCTATGCGGTGACGGTGGTGCCGCCGGTCAAGCGGACAGAAATCGGCGGGCATCTTCTGCGCCATATCGAACGGGTTGCGGGCAAACCCTGCGCATCACGGGATGCGCGCGGCCCGCTGGACCGGTTGTCCGCGCGGCTGCTGGAAGGCGGCGGGCGCGTTGTGGTGCTGTCGGGCGGGGCCCGGCGCAGCGCCCATTTGCCCGGCAGGATCGTTCTGCTCAGCCGCACCGTGGTCGAGGATTACGAGGACCCCGACGTCGCCGCCGGGTTTGTGCTGTCGGAAACCGTGCGCGCCCGCAATACCGATCCGCTCGCCGCCCTGCTGGACCATGCCGGGCTGGTGGCCAGCCTGCGGCTGCTGACAACCGGGGCCCTGCCCGACAGCGCGCTGGCGGCCTATGCCGAACACCTGATGGCGATAGAGCCGGACCTGCCCGCCCCGGACGCGCTGATCGCCGCCTTTGCGCGAGCCGAGATCCGCAGCACGCCCTTTGCCTATGCGCTGGACATCACCGGAGAACGCACGCTGGCCCTGATCGAGGCGGACCCGCGCAGCGGTCAGGACAGCCGTCAGGTTCTCAGCGATGCCGATTGGGTCCGCCTGCAAGGCATCTGCGGCGGATAGATCGCAAAACGCCCGCACGCGGGGGCGCACGGGCGGGGTTGTTGTTTCGGGGGCTGTTTCGGGGGCCTTGTGCTTAGCGGATGTAGGCCTGTGTATAGCCGGTGATGTGGACCCGGCGCAGCGCCATCTTCAACTGGTCATGCGACGCATAGGGCCCGACCCGCAGCAGCGACAGGTTCTTGTGGCTGCCCATGCGGACCGTCAGCCCCGCCGATTGCAGGCGATGCGCAGCGGTGCGCGCCTTGTCGGCGGTGGTAAAGGCCCCGATCTCGATCCAGCGGCCCGTCGCGACCTTGGGCTGGCTCGCGGCCTTGGGGGCATGGCCACGGGTGGTCACAACCGGCGTCAGCGGCAGCGGCGATTTGACCTGTCCGACGATCACCGGCGGCTTGACCTCATGTCGGCGGACCTGTGTGACCAGCTTGCGCGGCACGGTGTTGGTCCAGACCTTCTGGGTGTCCTGATGGCCCTTCACGGTCTGCCATGCGCGGTAAGAGTTCAGCCGGTCGTCTTTCCACGCCGGGCTATAGCCCTCGGGCACATAGGCGAGTTGCGGATCATGCTGTTCCAGCACGTGTTTCGGCACGATGCGGGTTTCGGGCGGCAGGGTCAGGCTGCTGCCCTCCCAGCTGTTCTTGTTGTAATAGACGTTCTTGCCCGGAGCGGGCGCTTCGCCACGGCGAATGACGGTCGCATGCGGCGCGGTCTGCGGGCCGCAACTGGCGCGCAGCTTCATCCCGTTCACGACGCGGAACGTCTCACCGTTGACGCAGGCGTAGCCGCCCTGCACCACCGTCTTGGGCACCACCTTGACCGGGGCCTTTGCCACCGGGGCGGCGGCGGCGGGCACCCGGCGCACAACGCGCGGGGTTTGCGCGGTGACGGGTTTGGACGCGCGCACCACGGTGCGCTTGACGGTCTTCTTCGGCGCGGGTGCGGTGGTGGTGACCTGAACCCGTGCGGGGGCCACCGTCTGAACCGGCGGCGTCGCGGTGATCTGCACCGGTTTTGTTGTGGTCGGCACCGGCGCGGCAGGCGCGGCGACGGTTTTGCTGCCAAAGGTCGGCGTCTGACCGCAGAGTTGCTGGCGCTGGCGCGACACGCGCGGCACCCATGTCACCGCCCCGTCAAAGCCCGCGCGCACATAGACGCAGCCGCGATTATCGACGAACTGGGTGCCGGTATAAGAGGCCGGTGGAAAGTTGACCGGAACGTCCCTACCCGAGGATTGCGCATCCACTGGCAGAGAGGAAATTCCGAATCCGGAAACGAGAAGTGCAAAAAAAGAGAACGTTTTCAAGGTCATGTCTGCCCCCACAGATGTGACCTGTAGAATACCCTTTCGGAAAGCGTCCTGTAAAGCCTTGAAATTGTTAATGGCTTTGAGATGTCCACAAGAGGGGCCGCGGAAAATCGGACCGTAACCCCAGGATTGTCGCGGGCCGCGAAACACACGCGCTATGGGTGGCATCGCGACCGCCCCCGCCCCCCTTATTTGGTGCCGAACATCCGGTCGCCCGCATCGCCCAGCCCCGGAACGATGTAGCCCTTTTCATTCAGACGTTCATCCAGCGACGCGGTGATAACCGGAACATCCGGGTGCGCCTCTGCCATCCGCGCGACGCCTTCGGGCGCGGCCAGCAGGCACAGAAAGCGGATGTCCTTGGCCCCGGAGGCCTTGACCAGATCAATTGCGGCGGCCGAGGAATTGCCGGTCGCCAGCATCGGGTCGACCACGATGGTCAGGCGGTCGCCCATCTGTTCCGGCAGTTTGTTGTAATACTGAACCGGCTTCAGCGTCGCCTCGTCCCGGTACAACCCGATAAAGCCGACCCGCGCCGCCGGGATCAGTTCCAGAATGCCATCCATCAGCCCGTTGCCCGCCCGCAGAATCGACACCAGCGCCAGCTTTTTGCCCTCGATCACCGGGGCGTCCATCTCGCACAGGGGCGTTTCGATCCGCTTGGTGGTCATCTGCATCTCACGCGTGACCTCATAGGCCAGTAGCAGGCTGATTTCCCGCAGCAGCCGCCGGAAACTCGCGGTCGAGGTGTCCTTTTCCCGCATCAGGGTCAGCTTGTGCTGGACAAGCGGGTGATCGACGACGGTCAGATGCTGGCTCATGCGCGGGGCTCCAGTTTTTTCAGGACCGCCTCACGGGTGGCCACATCGCAAAACGCGGCGTCGAGGGCGGTGCGGTTGATCTGTGCGAACACCTCTTCGTCCCATCGATGCGCCTTGGCAAGGCCGAGGTACTCGTCCTTCATGGTGGTGTGAAAGAACGGCGGGTCATCGGTGGACACCGTCACCCGGACGCCGCGCTCGCGCAGCCGCTCGATCGGATGCTCTTTCAACGAGGGGAACACCCCCAGAAAGACGTTGGATCCGGGGCAGACCTCCAGCGTGATCTCGCGTTCGATCAGCATGTCGACCACCGCCAGATCGCCAATGGCACGGACGCCATGGCCGATGCGTTCGACGCCCAGATCCTCGACCGCCTCGCGCACCTCCTGCGGCCCCTGCCATTCGCCCGCATGGCTGGTCAGCCGCAAACCGGCCTCGCGCGCCATGTCGAAACTATAGGCAAAGTCGCGCTGGCGGCCCTGTTTCTCGTCCCCACCCATGCCAAGGCCAACAATCCAGTCGCCCGCCGTCTCGGCGGCGCAGCGCGCGGCGCGCTTGGCCTTTTCCGGGCCAAAGTGGCGGATCGGCGTGACGATCCCGCGCAGGGTGATGCCCATGTCGCGCTCTGCCGCATCCGCCGCCTCGCGGATGGCGTGCAGGTACTCGCGCCACGCCGTCACATCGCCGCCGCCGCAGAAATCCGGGCTCAGAAAGGTCTCACAATAAACCACCCCGTTGCGCGCGCTTTCCTCCAGCAACGCCGTGCAAAGCCGCGCGAAATCCTCGGGCGTCTTCAGAACCGACGTGGCCGCCTCATAAACCTCAAGGAAGTGCCAGAAATCGCGGTACGCGTAAGAGCCGTCCTCGTTGAAGATCCCGCTGATATCGACCTTCTTTTCCTTCGCCAAACCGCGGATAAAAGCAGGCGGTGCCGCGCCTTCGAAATGCAGGTGCAATTCGACCTTGGGCAGGTTGGCGATGCGGTGCAATTCGTCTTCGTCGGTGATCGGGTCACGGTCTCTCACAGGAAACTCCTTCCGGGGCCCTGCGCGGGCACCCCAAGATGCGCGGCGATCGAGGCGGCGACATCGGTAAACGCAATCTGCCCCAGACGGCCCGCGCCTTTGCCCGCGACCAGCACGGGCACCCTCTCGCGGGTGTGGTCGGTGCCGATCCATGTCGGGTCATTGCCGTGATCGGCGGTCAGCACCAGCATGTCGTCGTCGCGCAGGCGCGGCAGCAGCGCCGCCAGTTGCGCGTCGAACCATTCCAGATGCCGCGCATAGCCCGACACATCGCGGCGGTGGCCATACAGGCTGTCGAACTCGACAAAATTGGCGAATGTCAGGCTGCCGTCCTCGGCCCCGTCGATCAGGTCGGACAAATGCCCCATCAGCGTGGCATCGTCGCCTTTGCGCACCTCGTCGATGCCCGTCATGGAAAAGATGTCGCCGATCTTGCCCACCGCATAGACCCGGCGACCGGCGTCCTGCACCCAGTTGGTCAGCACAGGTTCGGGCGGCTGAATGGCATAGTCATGCCGGTTGCCGGTGCGGGTGAAGTTGCCCGGCTCGCCCACAAAGGGGCGCGCAATCACCCGGCCTACCTTCATCTTGTGCAGGGTCAGGGCCAGCGCCTCACACAGATCCAGCAGCCGTTGCAGGCCAAAGTGCTCCTCATGCGCGGCGATCTGGAACACGCTGTCGGCAGAAGTGTAGCAGATCGGCTGGCCGGTGCGGATATGCTCTGCGCCAAAGCGGTCCAGCATCACCGTGCCGGAGCCGTGGCAATTGGCAAGGATACCGTCGACACCGGCAATCCGGCAGACCTCGGCGGTTACATCCTCGGGAAAGGCGGGGCTGGTGTTCGGGAAATAGTGCCAGTCCCACGGCACCGGCAGCCCGGCCAGTTCCCAATGGCCCGAGGGCGTGTCCTTGCCCTTGGACACCTCCGTCGCCGCCCCCCACAGGCCACACGGCGCGGCAGCCCCGGCGCGCGCCCCGCCAGAGGCAAGGTCAGCGGCATGAAACAGGCCGAGCGCGTCGAGTGTCGGCAGGTGCAACGGGCCGCTGCGGCCCGCCTCGGCCTCCCCCCGTGCGCAGGCATCAAGGATATGGCCCAGCGTGTCGGCCCCGCTGTCCGGAACCCCATCGTTGAAAAAGCGCGCTGCATCCGGCGCGCCGCCAATCCCGACCGAATCCATCACCACCAGAAAGGCGCGCATCAACTGATCCTTTCCAGAACCAAAGGCACATCCGCCGGGGCCGTGTCACCGATCCTGATCGCGCCCAGCACCGCCTGCGCGGCAGCGGCGGCCTGCTCCTCGCGCGCCGCATGGACCCGCAGCAAGGGCTGGCCCTTGACCACCTTGTCGCCCAGTCGCACCACGTCGGAAAAGCCCACCGCCGGGTCCACCACATCGGTCTCGACCCGCCGCCCGCCGCCAAGGTCGATCACCGCCAGCCCCAAAGCCTCGCCGTCGATCTGCGTCACATAGCCATCCTCCAGCGCGGGCACCTCAAGGATCACCGTCGCCTCCGGCAGAAAGCGCCGCCAGTCGTCGACAAAGGACAGCGGCCCGCCCAGCGCATAAACCATCCTGCCGAACCGTTCGGCGGCCGCGCCAGAGGTGATCGCCTTGGTCAGCTTGGTCTCGCCATCGGGAATCCCCGCCGTCGCCAGCAGTTCCGCCCCCAGCGCGATGCTCAGGTCCAGCAGCGGCCCCTTGGCCTGCCCGGTCAGCACCGCCATCGAGACGTCGACCTCCAGCGCGTTGCCCAACGCCGGGGCCAGCGGCTGTGACATATCGGTGATCAGCGCGGTTGTCGGGCAGCCAGCGGCGTTTGCCGTGCTCACCAGCGCCCCCGCCAGGGCCCGCGACTCTGCGACCGTTTTCATAAACGCCCCAGAGCCGGTCTTGACGTCCAGCACCAGTGACTGCAGCCCGGCGGCCAGCTTTTTGGACAGGATCGACGCGGTGATCAGGTCAAGGCTCTCGACCGTGCCGGTCACGTCGCGGATCGCGTACAGCCGCTTGTCCGCCGGCGCGATATCGGCCGAGGCACTGACGATGGCGCAGCCCACATCCGCCACCACATGCCGCAGCAACGCCTCGTCCACGCCAACCGAATAGCCGGGGATCGCCTCCAGCTTGTCCAATGTGCCGCCGGTATGGCCCAGCCCCCGGCCAGAGATCATCGGCACGTAGACCCCGCAGGCCGCCAGCGCGGGGGCCAATACCAGCGACGCGCAATCGCCCACGCCGCCGGTGGAATGTTTGTCCACCACCGGCGCGTCCATGTCCCAATCCAGCACATGCCCCGAATCCCGCATCGCCAGCGTCAGCGCCACGCGCCCCGCCTCTGACAACCCGCGCAGACACACGCCCATGGCAAAGGCCCCGGCCTGCGCCGCGCTCACCGTGCCATCGGCCAACCCCTGTGCGAACCATGCCAGTTCCCGTGGCGCGGGGTCCTCGCCACGGCGCAGCTCGCCGATGATCCCGCGCGCATCCATCAGGCGCGGTCCATATGCGTGCTGGCAAAGGCACCGGGCAGCAGATCCGCCACACGCACCGTTTCTTCGCCGCCATCCACCGTGGCCATCGTCACCAACACGTCACCGCGCGCAAATTCGAACAATTTCTGCCGACAGCCGCCGCAGGGCGGCACCGGATGCGCGCTGTCAGCAATGACATAGGCGGCAACAATCTCTGTCTCGCCCGCCGCGACCATTGCCGCAATCGCCCCCGCCTCGGCGCAGGTGCCCTCGGGATAGGCGACGTTTTCCACGTTGCAGCCGACGTAAACCGCGCCAGAGGGCGCGCGCAGGGCTGCGCCGACCTTGAAATGCGAATAGGGTACATAGGCGTTCTCGCGCACCGCGCGGGCGGCGGCGGCAAGCTCGGCGACTTCAGAAGGGGGATTGGACATAGGGTGGGGCTTTCTCGATGACCGCGCCCCATGTTGCGGAGGCGGCCTGCGGAATGCAAGGGGCGCAGCGGCCCGAATGTTAGCGCGAAACAGCGACGATCCGCCGGGGCGGGCATCGGGATTTCGTTTTCAATCGTATCCTGAAACTGCTATCGGACGCGCGACTCTTGCCGTGGGACACCGGGGTCGTTTAGCACTAAACAAATTCTTCGGGAGGGGTTCTTTATGACCGACACCACCAATGACTCGCTGCGACAGGCGGCCCTGTTCTACCACGAAAACCCGCGCCCCGGTAAGCTGGAGATCCGCGCCACCAAACCGCTGGCCAATGGCCGCGACCTCAGCCGCGCCTATTCCCCCGGCGTCGCCGAAGCCTGCCTTGAGATCAAGGCAGACCCGGCCAATGCCGCCCGCTACACCACCCGCGGCAACCTTGTGGCCGTGGTGACAAACGGCACCGCCGTTCTGGGCCTTGGCAACATCGGCGCGCTGGCCTCCAAGCCGGTGATGGAGGGCAAGGCCGTCCTGTTCAAGAAATTCGCCAACATCGACTGTTTCGACATCGAAGTGAACGAACCCGATCCGGAAAAGCTGGCCGAGATTGTCTGCGCGCTGGAACCCACCTTTGGCGCCATCAACCTTGAGGACATCAAGGCCCCCGATTGTTTCATCGTCGAAAAGATCTGCCGCGAGCGGATGAACATCCCCGTTTTCCACGACGACCAGCACGGCACCGCCATCGTCGTCGGCGCGGCGGCCACCAACGCGCTGCATGTGGCGGGCAAGGACTGGGGCGACATCAAGGTGGTCAGCACCGGCGGGGGCGCCGCTGGCATCGCCTGCCTCAACATGCTGCTGAAACTGGGGGTCAAACGCGAAAACATCTGGCTGTGCGACGTTCACGGGCTGGTCTTTGAGGGCCGGGCCGAGGACATGAACCCGCAAAAGGCCGCCTTTGCCCAGAAATCCGACCTGCGCACGCTGGACGATGTGATCGACGGCGCGGACCTCTTTCTTGGCCTCTCCGGTCCCGGCGTGCTGAAGCCCGAACAGGTCAGCCGCATGGCCAAGCGCCCGATCATCTTTGCGCTGGCCAACCCGACGCCGGAAATCATGCCGGACCTCGCGCGCGAGGCCGCGCCGGATGCCATCATCGCCACCGGGCGCAGCGATTTCCCGAACCAAGTCAACAACGTGCTCTGCTTCCCCTTCATCTTCCGGGGCGCGCTGGATGTGGGCGCAACAGAGATCAACGACGCCATGCAGGTCGCCTGTGTCGAGGGCATCGCCGCGCTGGCCCGCGCCACCACCAGCGCCGAGGCCGCCGCCGCCTATCGCGGCGAGCAACTGACCTTCGGGGCCGATTACCTGATCCCCAAACCCTTTGACCCGCGCCTGTCGGGCATCGTCTCCTCCGCCGTGGCCCGCGCCGCGATGGAGTCCGGCGTCGCCCTGCGCCCGCTGGACGACCTGAAGGCCTACAAGCAAAAGCTGGACGCCTCGGTCTACAAATCCGCACTGCTGATGCGCCCGGTGTTTCAGGCCGCCGCCACCGCCTCGCGCAAGATCGTCTTTGCCGAGGGTGAGGATGAGCGCGTGCTGCGCGCCGCGCAGGCGATCCTTGAGGAAACCACCGAACAGCCGATCCTGATTGGCCGCCCCGAGGTCATCGCCACCCGGTGTGAGCGTATGGGGCTGGAAATCCGGCCCGAGCGGGACTTCAACATCGTCAACCCGGAGAACGATCCGCGCTACCGCGATTACTGGAACAGCTACCATGAGATCATGGCCCGGCGCGGTGTGACGCCGGATCTGGCCCGCGCGATCATGCGCACCAACACCACCGCCATCGGCGCAATCATGGTCCACCGCGAAGAGGCCGACAGCCTGATCTGCGGCACCTTCGGCGAATATCTCTGGCACCTGAACTACATCCGGCAGGTGCTGGGCGACGCCAAACACCACCCGCAGGCGGCGCTGTCGCTGATGATCCTCGAAGACGGGCCGCTGTTCATCGCCGACACCCACGTCCACCAGCAGCCCACCGCCGAGCAACTGGCCGAAACCGCCATCGGCGCGGCGCGCCACGTCCGCCGGTTCGGGATCGAACCAAAGATCGCGCTCTGCTCACAATCGCAGTTCGGCAACCAGCAATCCGACAGCGGGCTGCGCCTGCGCGACGCCATGCAGATCCTCGACGCCCGCGATTGCGACTTCTGCTACGAGGGGGAGATGAACGTCGACAGCGCGCTGGACGTCGATCTGCGCGAACGCCAGTTCCCCGGCAACCGGATGCAGGGGGCGGCCAACGTGCTGATCTTCGGCCACGCCGACGCGGCCTCGGCCACGCGCAATATCCTCAAGATGAAGTCCGGCGGGCTGGAGGTCGGCCCGATCCTGATGGGCATGGGCAACCGCGCCCATATCGTGACCCCCTCAATCACCGCGCGCGGGTTGCTCAACATGGCCGCCATCGCGGGCACACCGGTGGCGCACTACGGCTGAGCCGGCAGGCAGAACGGCGGGCTTTGCGGCCCGCCGTTTGGAGGGGGTGGGGCCGTTTGCGCCTGAAGTTCGGCTGTGCGGACTTTGCTGCCATTTGCTGCACGCGCAGCCTGGAACGTGCGGAGTGACGGCTCTGTGCAGGGAGTGGACTTTGCAAAGTCTGGCCAAAATCCGGGCTTGCATAAACCCAAGATGGGATGTGCAATAGATTACACGAATGGGATCACATTTTGATCGCAACTGGTCAGCTAGAGATCCTTCTTAAGGAGTTGATTTGTGATTTTGGAAGGCGCTGTAAAATTTACCGTTTATTTGGATCAGAACATTTTAGGTCATCTTTTTGAGGGGGAATCTGCTAAGGAGGATTTATTACGGGTGCTAGAGCAGTTTCGAGAGCGTGGGGCCGCATTTGTCTACTCAGATGTTCACGTGGAAGAATGTCAGGCATTCTTCCGGCCAGAAAAGTATATAAGGGTTCTCGATGAGATTGATGCCTGTTACATCCAGCCAACAGAGAGATTAGAAAAGCACTTTGCCATCAAGTCTAATATGGCCGGTGACTTAATTAAGTGCGAACCTGACTTTGCCAGCAAGAGTCTAACCTTTCTGAGCTCTTTAATGACAGTCTCACAATTCGCCTTGGGGTGGCTAGGCGAACTGGAAGCAGAAGAGTTAATGCGTGAACTGGAGGTTGAACTCGATCTTTGGATAGAAGAGCTCAGTCGCGAAACCTATGGGCTGTGTGACACGGCGCCCATCCGTCAACAGCTTCTCGCCTCTTTACTCTCTCTGGATGTAAAAGCATTGAAAAAAGAAGGCTTGGCACAACAGCCTCAGACCGATAGCGAATGGAACAAGAGATTTAGTCGAATTGACGAGCTTCCGACAGAGGACGTTGCCAATTTCATTTTTGGGGAAATCGGCTCTGATGCGGCTCAACACTTACGCGGCTTGTTCCCAAGTAAAATCTGGCCAGATGGAGTTTACGTAGAAAATGGCACATTGACTGGCTTAGCATTTTTTCTGTTCACTCAGGGTGTTGGTCGCGACCGCAAAGTCAAGAGCGGTGGCCAGTCAAACCGAAGAAAGAGATTTCAATCCCAATTCCGTGATTGTCGGCACATTGAGAATGCTGCGCGCTGCGATGTATTTATTTCCAACGACAGGAGAGCAATAAATTTAGCTCAAGCGACGTATGCTTACTCAGGGGTGAAAACTATCGCAAAATACGTAAAAATTCGTGGTTCGCAATAAAGTTACACGCGCTTTGTGACATGCTTAACTTCTGAAACTACACGTCCGCTCCGGGCTGGGAGCGGACGAATTCAACCGCAGCGAAGCTTCGGCACGGTCGTGGGTAGTTTGGACTCGAAGCAGACATTGCGCGTCAATCCTCACTCCCGCTGACGTGCCCCCCCTTACGGCAAAACGGCGGACCTTGCGGCCGCCATTCCTTGACGAAAAGTAAATTCGTCTCTGTAAGCCCTTGATTTACAACAGGCGCAATGCTGTCCACATGTGGACACGCTCACCCCTTGGCGTAGCCCAGCCCCTGCAAGGCCACGCGGATCTCATCCAGAATCGCCGGATCATCAATCGTCGCGGGCATCTTGAATTCCTCACTGTCGGCGATTTTCACCATGGTCGCGCGCAGGATTTTTCCCGACCGAGTTTTCGGCAGACGATCCACCACGCAGGCCAGCTTGAACGCCGCCACCGGGCCGATTTTCTCCCGCACAAGCTTGACGCATTCCTTGACGATCTCCTCATGGGGGCGGTTCGTGCCCGCATTCAGACAGAGGAATCCCATCGGCAACTGGCCTTTCAACTGGTCCGTCACGCCGATCACCGCACATTCCGCCACATCCGGGTGGCCCGCCAGAACCTCTTCCATGCCCCCCGTCGACAGCCGATGCCCCGCGACGTTGATCACATCATCGGTGCGCGCCATGATGTACAGATAGCCCTCTTCGTCCTTCATCCCCGCATCGCCGGTCTCATAGTAGCCGGGAAAGGTGTTGAGGTAGGATTTGCGAAAGCGATCCTCGGCATGCCACAGCGTCGGCAGCGTCCCCGGCGGCAGCGGCAGCTTGATCGCGATGGCCCCCAGCGTATCAGGACCAACCGGGTGGCCCGCCTCGTCCAGAATCTGCACGTCATAGCCCGGCATCGGCTTGGCCGGGCTGCCCAGCTTGGTCGGCAGTTCCTCGATCCCCAACGGGTTGCCCGCGATGCACCAGCCGGTCTCTGTCTGCCACCAGTGGTCGATCACCGGCACCTTCAGCATGTCCTGCGCCCAGACGATGGTGTCCGGGTCCGCCCGTTCACCCGCCAGATAGACCGCTTTCAGCCCGCTGAGGTCGTATTTGCCGACAAACGCGCCCTTGGGGTCCTCACGTTTGACCGCACGAAAGGCCGTGGGCGCGGTGAAGAACGACTTGACCTTGTGCTCCTGAATCACCCGCCAGAAGGTGCCCGCGTCGGGTGTGCCCACCGGCTTGCCCTCGAACACGATGGTGGTGTTGCCATGCACCAGCGGGGCGTAGGTGATATAGCTGTGCCCCACGACCCAGCCCACGTCAGACGCCGCCCAGAACACATCGCCGGGATCGACGTTGTAGAGGTTCTTCATGCTCCAGTTCAGCGCCACCAGATGCCCGCCGGTGTGGCGCACCACGCCTTTGGGCTGGCCGGTGGTGCCAGAGGTATACAGAATATAGGCCGGGTGGTTGCCCTCGACCGGCACGCATTCGGCGGGCTCTACACCATACTGGAAGCCATGCCAGTTATAGTCGCGGCCGGGGATCAGCTTCGCCACTTCCTGCTCACGCTGAAAGATCACGCAAAACTCGGGCTTGTGCGTGGCCAGATCAATCGCGCCGTCCAGCAGCGGCTTGTAATGGATGACGCGGCCCGGCTCCATCCCGCAGGAGGCGGCGATGATCGCCTTGGGTTTGGCGTCGTCGATCCGCACCGCCAGTTCGTTTGAGGCAAAACCGCCGAAAACAACCGAATGCACCGCGCCCAGCCGAGCACAGGCCAGCATCGCCTCCAGCGCCTCGGGGATCATCGGCATGTAGATGATGACGCGGTCGCCCTTTTCGACACCTTTGGCGCGCAGGGCTCCGGCCAGATTGGCGACGCGGTTGCGCAACTCGACAAAGGAAATCTCGCGCTTGGTATGGGTGATCGGGCTGTCGTAGATGATCGCCGTCTGTTCTCCCCGTCCGCCTTCGACATGGCGGTCGACGGCGTTCCAGCAGGTGTTGACCATCCCGTCGGCAAACCACTCATACATGTGGTCGCCTTTGTCGAAGAGCGCCTTCGAAGGCTTCCGGTCCCAATCGATTGCCTCGGCTGCCGTCATCCAGAACCCTTCCGGATCAGCCTGACAGCTGTCGTAAACGTCTTGATACCCCATGGAGTGCCTCCTCTTTTCCCTGCCAGCGGCTTAGGCGCTGGCCTGCTTGGCAAGCAAGTCTGTTACCGACGGACAGGACAGAATACCGCAGAAGATTTGCGGAATCTCTCTGCAAAGATTTGCAAACCCCTCCGATTATTGCTGTCTTCTTTGACGTAGAGCGCCATTTGCAAAACTGCAAATGGCCTCCGGCAACTCTGCCGCCAACCGCAGGCCTGACCGGGGTCATGCCACTTGCGCAGATGTGATCGGTCACATGGCTTGACCTCACGGCGGGCACGTGGACTCATCCCCCGAACGGTCCAAAGGAGATTCCCCATGCAAAGCAATGCCTTCAAGACGCTGATCCTGGCCATACTGGCCGCCTGCGTCTGGAGCAGCGCCGCCCGCGCGGATTGGGAATTCATCGGCGGCGAAGGGGCGGCGGTCCACACCGCCCGCGTCTGCAACGGGACCGACGAGGTGCTGTGCCTGGAACTTGGCTGCACGCAGGGTGACCCGCTGGCCTTTCGCCTGACCTCGCAGAACATGGCCGGAATGGTGGCGGCGGCGCGGCTGGACACGCTGCTTTTCGTCGGCTCGCAGCTGGCCGGATCGCTGGATTTCAGCCAGAGCGGGCTGGAAAGCTTTCACGCCCCGCTGGAGGAAACCCACCTGCGCGGCATCCAGCGTCTGAAGGCCGGAATTCGGGCGCAACTGCATGTCTGGTACAGCAGCGACGCCGCGCCAGAGGTGCATCGCTTTACCCTCATCGGCAGCCAGAACGCGATTTCGGCGGTGGAACAATACTGCCCGCAACCGGATTTCGCCGCGCGCGAGGTTGAGCGGCGGACGCTTGGCGATCCGGCCACGAAGATCCTTGGCGACATGCGCGAGGCCTGCACCGTGCTGGACGGCCAGTTGACCGTTGGCGAGAATTTCGACGTCGCCATCGACATCGACGGCAAACCGCCGATGGACCTGCGGGTGAACCATGGCGCGATGGTCTGCGACAGCACCCCCGACATGGTCTGCGGCCCGGCGGGCTGCCTCACCTCTTTCTGGCTGGGGCTAGAGGACGGGCGTTATCGCCGGGTCTTTCTGGATGCCATTCAGGACGCGGCGCTGACCGGGCAACCGGGCGTTCTGACCCTCAGCCTTCAGGGTGCGCGCTGCGGTGACGGCGATGACGCCGGCCCCTGCGGGCGGCGCTATGAACTGGACGGGTTTGAACTGAAACCGCAGCAACAGTGACACGGTGCGCCGGGGCCGATAATCCGTGGCCCCGGCAAGACTGTCAGTCCGTAAACGTCACCGAAAGCACCGGGTTTCCGGGCAATCCGTCATAGCTGACACTGGCAGCCCCCTTGGCCTGCGGCGGGGCAAGCAACGGCCCGATGGACCCGACAGAGATCAGGTCGCCCTCTTTCAGCACATAGCCCTTTGACATCAACCACAGCGCGGCGTTGACCGGGTTGCCCAGCACCGCCGCGCCGGGCGCTTGCGACAGCACAGCGCCCTCGGCGTCGCGCACCGTTACGGTCATCTCTGCCAGCGCCGCCAACATGCCGTCCCCGACCGGCACCGCCGTTCCCAACACCCCCAGACGCGCCGCAACCCCGTTAGCGGTCAGCGTCACCGCGTTGATCGGCTGCCCCTCGGCATAGACGATGTCCGGCAACTCGATGAACGGATGCACCGCCGAGATATGGGCAATCGCCTCTTCGGCGGTGGTCGCATCGTTGATCGCCGCATCGCCCACGACAAGGATCAGATCCGCCTCGAACAGCGACCGCGCTCCGAACTGCGCCGACACCTCTGCCCCGTCCGCCAGCATCATGTCGCGGTACAGAACGCCCGCCACCGGCTCTGTCGCGCCGAACCGCTCTTGCGCGGGTGTGCTGGTCAATCCCGCCTTGTAGCCAATCACCGGACCCAGCAGCGGAACCAGCGCGGCGACCAGCTTGTCCTGCGTGCAGCGTGCATCCTCCATCGTGCCGTCGGGGATCAGCGCGGCGGTGGGGGTCTTTGCCATGTAATCGACCACATAGGCAGCGATGGCCGCGTCGTCGGCGCAGTCGGCAAAGGCCATCCCGGCGGCCACAGCAAAAACCCCTGCCATCGCGGGCAGAGCAATAGATCTGGACATGAAAACCTCCCGAATGTCGCCTGCGCCCAGACTGCCGCAGCGCCCCGAGTCTGGCAATCGGCAAGACTTGCCGCCCCCGCCTGCTACACGAACTGTTCCCGGATCAGACGTTCCTCCAACCCGTGACCGGGGTCGAACAGCACCCGGTGCTCTACATCCGGTTCCGACCGGATATGCACCCGCAGGACGTCGCGCACCGCCTCGCCGTCCGCCTCGGCCATAACCGGGCGTTTCTCGGCCTCCAGCACCTCAAACGTCACCTCCGCCGATTTCGGCAGCAAGGCCCCGCGCCAGCGACGCGGGCGAAAGGCCGCAACCGGGGTAAGCGCCAGCACATCCGCGCCAATCGGCAGGATCGGACCATGCGCCGAATAGTTGTAGGCGGTGGACCCGGCGGGCGTGGACACCAGCGCGCCGTCACAGACCAGTTCCGCCATGCGCACCTGCCCGTCGACGCTGATCCGCAACCGCGCCGCCTGTGATCCCGACCGATGCAGCGACACCTCGTTGATCGCCAACGCATGATGGTCGTGCCCATCCACACAGGTGGCGCGCATCATCAGCGGGTTGATCACCGCCTCTTCGGCCGCCCGCAACCGCTCGACCAGCCCGTGTTCCGAATATTCGTTCATCAGGAACCCGACCGTGCCCCGGTTCATCCCGTAAACCGGCACCTCCAGCGCCTGCGTCCGGTGCAACGTGTGCAGCATGAACCCGTCGCCGCCCAGCGCCACAATCGCCTCGGCCCCCTGCTCGGCATGGTCGCCATAGCGCCGGGTCAACCCGGCAAGGGCCGCCTGCGCAATCGGCGCGCGCGAGGCGCAAAAGGCGATCCTTAAGGTCATCGGGGGTTTCCTGTCGTCTGCATTCGGGTCGGATGGAAGCACATGTAATCCGGCAGGACCAGTGTTCGACCGCCGCTGCCGCTGGAATAGTGTGCTGCGTCGCTTTAGGTTCTTTGAAGACAGCAGCGTTTCCGATACGAAACGCGCCATTAGGATTCCACAAGGAGCAGCGCCATGAACGCCCCCCACCGCGACACCGGTTTCTTTACCGAGTCGCTCTCCTCCCGCGACCCAGAACTCTATGCCTCGATCACCGGCGAACTTGGCCGCCAGCGCGACGAGATAGAGCTGATCGCCTCCGAAAACATCGTCTCCAAGGCGGTGATGGAGGCGCAAGGCTCTGTCATGACCAACAAATACGCCGAGGGCTATCCGGGGCGGCGGTATTACGGTGGCTGTGATTACGTCGACGTGGCCGAAAACCTCGCGATTGAGCGTGCCAAGCAGCTGTTTGACTGCGGTTTTGCCAATGTGCAGCCCAATTCCGGCTCACAGGCCAATCAGGGTGTCTTTCAGGCGCTGCTGAAACCCGGTGACACCATCCTTGGCATGAGCCTCGACGCTGGCGGCCACCTGACCCACGGGGCCAAACCCAACCAGTCCGGCAAGTGGTTCAACGCCATCCAGTACGGCGTGCGCCAACAGGACAACCTGCTGGACTACGATCAGGTCGAGGCGCTGGCCAAGGAACATCTGCCCAAGATGATCATCGCCGGTGGCTCTGCCATCCCGCGCCAGATCGACTTTGCCAAGATGCGTGAGATTGCCGATATGGTCGGCGCGTATCTGCACGTCGACATGGCGCATTTCGCCGGTCTGGTCGCCGCGGGTGAGCACCCCTCGCCCTTCCCGCACGCCCATGTGGCCACCACCACCACGCACAAGACCCTGCGCGGTCCGCGCGGCGGCATGATCCTCACCAACGATGAGGCGCTGGCGAAAAAGTTCAACTCGGCCATCTTCCCCGGCATTCAGGGCGGCCCCCTGATGCACGTTATCGCCGCCAAGGCCGTCGCCTTTGGCGAGGCGCTGCGGCCAGAGTTCAAGACCTACCAGCAGCAGGTGATCAAGAACGCGCAGGCGCTCAGCGATCAACTGATCAAGGGCGGGCTGGACACCGTGACCCACGGCACCGACACCCATGTGGTGCTGGTCGATCTGCGCCCCAAGAACGTCAAGGGCAACGCCACCGAAAAGGCATTGGGCCGCGCCCATATCACCTGTAACAAGAACGGCGTGCCGTTTGACCCTGAAAAGCCGACCGTGACCAGCGGCATCCGCTTGGGCTCGCCCGCGGGCACCACACGCGGTTTCGGTGAGGCCGAATTCCGCCAGATCGCCGACTGGATCATCGAGGTCGTCGATGGTCTGGCCGCCAATGGCGAAGACGGCAACGCCGAGGTCGAGGCCAAGGTAAAGGCCGAGGTCGCAGCCCTCTGCGCCCGCTTCCCGATCTACTCCGAACTCTGAACCTGCGTAGGGCGGGGTTCACCCCGCCGTCCCCCCGCAACAATGAAACCGCCGTGGACCTCTCCACGGCGGTTTTTTTCATGTCCGCGCACAGGCTGGCCCCGGCAAGGCCCGGTTTCCCGATGTCCAGACAGCCTCTCGCGCCCGCTATGCGCGCACAGGAACGGGAAAATGCCTGTACCCCCCGTCGCGGTCCGGCCCGCATCAGATTGATTTCAAGGCCCCCGGCACCTACAGGTCTAGGACGGCCCGTGTTCAGGAGAAAGCCAATGTCCACCACCGTCATTCCCGCCCCGCAGGTGCATGTCATCCCAACCGACGATGGCCGCACCTTCCCTGTCCGTCGGGTCTATTGCATCGGCCGGAACTTTGCCGCCCATGCCGTCGAGATGGGTCATGATCCGAACCGCGAAGCGCCGTTTTTCTTTCAAAAAAACCCCGACAACCTCGATCCGTCGGGGACCTTTCCCTATCCGCCGCACAGCACCGACGTCCATCATGAGGTGGAATTGCTGGTCGCGCTGAAATCCGGCGGCACCAACATCCCGCTGGACACGGCGCTGGATCACGTCTGGGGCTACGCCGTCTCGCTGGACATGACCCGCCGCGATCTTCAGGCCGAGGCCAAGAAGGCGGGCCGCCCGTGGGAAATCGCAAAGGCCTTCGAACGCTCCGGCCCGGTCGGCCCGCTCCGCCCCGCATCCCGGATCGGCCACCCCGATCAGGGCCACATCGCCCTTGCCGTCAACGGCGAGACGCGGCAGCAGGGCGACCTCAACCAGATGATCTGGAAAGTCCCCGAGATGATTTCGTACCTGTCGGAATACTTTGAGCTGCGGGCCGGCGACGTCATCCTGTCCGGCACCCCCTCCGGCGTGAACGCGGTCACGCGGGGCGACGTGATGGAGGCCACGATCGAGGGTCTGGGGACGCTGACCGTCAAGGTCGTCTGACCCCACGTGACCCCACTGGGGCGCAGCCCCCCGACCCTTCTTAGAATATAAGAATTGCCAGAATGACCCCGGCAGATCACCTTTGGGTCATCTGAAACGGAGGAGAAACATCATGGCCTGGACGAAGCCCAAGTTGCGTGAGATCGAGTGCGGTATGGAGATCAACATGTATGGTCCCGACGGCGAAGAAGATGCCGGCGGCGTTCTGTTCTGAAAAACCTTGCGCGCGTGGTTAGGCTGATATGACTATTCACGCGCGTATCCTTGGTGCTGCGGCGGGGGGCGGATTGCCCCAATGGAACTGCGGCTGCCCCAACTGCGTCGCCGCCCGCAAGGGTGAGATTCCCGCGCAGACACAGTCCTCACTGGCGGTCAGCGGCGATGGCTTGCACTGGTCGATCCTGAACGCCTCTCCGGACATTCGCGTGCAAATGGCGCGCACCCCCGAATTGCACCCCACCGGCCTGCGTGACCTGCCGCTGTCGTCGGTTCTGGTCACCAACGGCGACATCGACCATGTGGCCGGTCTGCTGACCCTGCGCGAGGTCCAGCCCTTTGCGCTGTTCGCGACGCGCGACATCCACAACGTCCTGTCCGCCAACCCGATCTTTGACGCCCTGCGCGACTCCGTTGTGCCGCGCACCGCGATCCAGCTTGATGTGCCGTTTGAACTCGCCCCCGGTCTCACCGCCACGCTTTATCCGGTGCCGGGCAAGGTGCCGCTGTATATGGAGGGCGAGACGGTCCAGACCGACCTGATCGGAGAACAGACCGTGGGCGTCCGGCTCGAATCGGGGGACACCGTCGCGCATTACATTCCCGGCTGCGCCAAGCTGACCGACGACCTGCGGGCGCGGCTTGCGGGCGCGGCGGGCGTGTTCTTTGACGGGACGCTGTGGCGCGATGACGAAATGGTCCGCGCCGGGCTGGGATCAAAGACCGGCGCCCGGATGGGCCACATGTCGATGAGCGGCCCGGACGGGTCGATTGCGGGCTTTGCCGGGCTGGACGCAGGGCGCAAGGTCTATGTCCACATGAACAACACCAATCCGGTGCTGGACCCCCGGTCCTCTGAAAAGGCACAGGCCGAGGCGGCGGGCTGGACCATCGGACAGGACGGAATGGAGATAACCCTATGACCGACAGCAAACAGGCGTTCGAGGCCCGGCTGCGCCAGATCGGGGCAGAGCGGTATCACGACCTGCACCCCTTCCATGACCGGCTGCACGGCGGCACATGCACCATTGATGAGGTCCGCGCCTGGGTCATCAACCGCTACTACTATCAGCACTCTATCCCGATGAAGGACGCGGCCTTCATGTCCCGCGTCGAAAGCCCGGACCTGCGCCGCGCATGGCGCTCGCGGATAGAGGATCACGACGGCACCGCCGAGAATGAGGGCGGCATCCGGCGCTGGCTGCGGCTGGCAGAGGCGGTGGGCCTCGACCCCGATTATGTCGCCAGTTGCGAGGGCGTTCTGCCCGCCACCAAATTCGCCGTCGACGCCTATGTGCGCTTTGTGCGCGAAAAGACATTGCTGGAGGCGGTCGCCGCCTCGCTGACGGAACTCTTTGCGCCCAAGATCCATGCCAACCGGATCGAAGGACTGCTGAAGAACTACGCCTTCGCCGATGACAGCGCGCTCAGCTACTTCCGCAACCGGCTCAAAGAGGCGCCCAAGGACGTGGCCTTTGGCCTGTCGTGGGTGCTGGACCATGCGGACACGCAGGAAAAGCAGGACATGGCCGCCAAGGCGCTGATCTTCAAGACAGATGTGTTGTGGTCGCAGCTTGACGCGCTGTGGTCGGCCTATGTGTCCCCGGCGCGGATCCCCCCCGGCGCTTGGGTGCCGACCGAAGGCGTGACGCTGCGGGCGGTGCAGTGATGGACAGCGACGCGGTTCCGGTTCTGCCACGGGGCGTCCGCCTGCATTTTGACCGGGTGCGCGAATGCTGGGTGCTGCTGGCCCCCGAACGGACCATCGTTCTGGACGCGGTCGGCCACGCGGTCCTGTCAGAGATCGACGGCACCCGCAGCTTTGGCCAGATAACCGCCACCCTTGCCGCCAAATACGACGCGCCAGAGGCCCAGATCGCCGAGGACAGCGCCGGCTTTTTGCGCGGTCTCAGCAATCGCCGCTTTCTCGACACGCGGGAGGCCGCCACATGACGGACACGCGCCCGCCGATCGCCATGCTTGCGGAATTGACGCACCGCTGCCCGCTGTCGTGCCCCTATTGCTCAAACCCGCTGGAACTGACCCTTCAGGAGCGCGAACTGTCGACCGATATATGGGTCGACGTCTTTCGGCAGGCGGCGGATCTGGGGGTGCTTCAGCTTCACCTGTCGGGCGGCGAGCCTGCCTCGCGCCGCGATCTGGTAGAACTGGTAAAGGCGGCCAGAGAGGCCGGTCTTTACACCAACCTGATCACCTCGGGGATTGGCCTGACCCAAAAGCGGCTCAAGGAACTGGATGAGGCGGGTCTCGACCATATCCAACTGTCGCTGCAAGGCACCGATGCCGAGATGGCGGATGAGATCGGCGGCTATCGCGGCGGCTTCAAGCGCAAGATGCAGGTCGCCGAATGGATCGGCGAGATCGGCTTTCCGCTGACGCTGAACGCCGTGCTGCACCGGCGGAACCTGCACCAACTGCCCCGCGCGCTGGAGATGGCCGAAGAAATGGGCGCCCGCCGGATCGAGGTGGCGACCGTTCAGTTTCACGGCTGGGCGATGCGCAATCGCGACGCGCTGATGCCGACCCGCGCGCAGGCACGTGAGGCGACCACTCTGGTGGCGCAGGCCCGCGCCCGTCTCAAGGGCCGGCTGGTGATCGACTACGTGCCGGCGGATTATCATGAGGATTACCCGAAACGCTGCATGGGCGGCTGGGGCACCACCGGGCTGAACATCACGCCCGAGGGCCGGGTTCTGCCCTGCCACGCGGCCGAGACGATTCCCCATCTGACCTTTGAGTCAGTGACCGAGCACAGCCTGCGCGACATCTGGTACGACAGCACGGCCTTCAACGCCTATCGCGGCACCGGTTGGATGCAGGAACCCTGCCTGTCCTGCGACCGCAAACTGGTGGATTTCGGCGGCTGCCGCTGTCAGGCGCTGGCCCTTGCGGGCGACGCATCGGCCACCGATCCGGTCTGCGTCAAAGCCCCGCAGCATCAACGGCTACAGGCTCAGGCCGACGCCCACGCCGCCGGAACCGCGCCGCTCACCTTCCGCCAGATGCCCAAAGTCGGCGTCCCCGACGCCTGAACAACCCCACACTCACCCCGTAGGGTGGGTTTCCAACCCACCAAAACCACCACACCCAACCCGTAGGGTGGGTTTCCAACCCACCACGACCCAACGCCACTCACACGACCCACATGCAACGCGCCCGCAATGCGGCACACCATGCCCCGCCACCAAAGAAAAACGGGCCCCCGAGAGGGGCCCGTTCGTTACCAAAATCTAAATTCGTCTCTGCAAGCCATTGAAGACGTTGCGTCACCCATGCCGCCACGCGTGGACAGATCAGCTCTCGCTGAGGGCGACCTTCATGTCCTTGACCTCATAGATGACCTCACCATCGGCCTCCACGATCCCGTCCGCGACCCCCATGGTCAGCCGCCGGGTCTGGATCGCCTTGGTGAAATCCACCTTATAGGTCAGCATCTTCCGGTCGGGCCGGACCATGCCCTTCAGCTTGACCTCGCCGACGCCCAGCGCATAGCCCCGCCCCTGCCAGCCACGCCAGCCCAGATTAAAGCCGGTCAGCTGCCACAGCCCGTCCAGACCCAGACAGCCCGGCATGATCGGATTGCCCGGAAAATGGCAGTCAAAGAACCACAGGTCCGGCGTGATATCGAACTCCGCCAGCACATGGCCCTTGCCGTGCAGGCCCGCATCGCCCGAAATCTCGGTGATCCGGTCCATCATCAGCATGGGCGGCTCGGGCAGCTGGGCATTGCCCGGCCCGAACAGGTCGCCGCGCGCGCATTTCAGAAGGTCGTCCTTGCCAAAGCTGGTGGGATAATCGGCCATTCAGGCGGGCCCCTTTCGCTGTCTCATATTCAAAACCTTGCCCCGTCTAGCACCCGCCCGATGCGCCATGCAAGAGCGCGACATGGCCGCGCGCATCCCTTTCAACCGGCCCGGAATGGCGAAACCGTTTGAAATTTGCCCGGCTGGCGCTTTATATACACGGTGAGCAGGCAACAGGGGACACAGATGATGTCCGAGGCTATGGAACGCGGAAAAGACTGGTTGGGACGCAGCGATCTGCGCCCCACGCGTCAGCGCGTCGCCCTAGCCGCTCTTCTGGTCGGCGACGGCAAGAACCGCCACGTCACCGCCGAAAGCCTGTTTGCCTCCGCCAAGGACAGCGGTGAACAAGTGTCGCTGGCAACCGTCTACAACACGCTCAAGGCCTTCTGCGAGGCAGGCCTGATGCAAGAGGTGACGGTGGACGGCTCGCGCAGCTATTTCGACACCAACACCCACGACCACCCGCATTTCTTCTGGGAGGATCAGGGCGCGCTGACCGACGCCCCGGCCGAACAGTTGCAGATCACCCGCCTGCCCGAAGCGCCCGAAGGGTCCGAGATCGCCTCGGTCGAGGTGGTCATCCGCCTGCGCCGCAAGACGACCGGCTGACCATCCGCCCATTCCCTGAAAACCTGGTACCCGCGGCCGGACTCGAACCGGCACGGCATATAGCCTGGGGATTTTAAGTCCCCTGTGTCTACCATTCCACCACGCGGGCCAGTGGCGCGAACATAGCCGTTGCGCGGGGGGTGTAAACCGCCCGGCGCGAAAGTTCCCCGATCAAAGATCGTCTCCCTCCGGCACTTCCAGCAGCGCCCGTTCCGGCAGCCACGGGTTCACCTCCAAAGCCGCACGCAGGGCCACCTGCGCCTCCTCCGTGCGGCCCATGGCAAACAGCGTCACCGCCCGGCCCGACAGCGCGCCAACGTGGCGGGGGTTCAGGTCCAGCGCGCGTTCCAGATCCGGCAACGCCGCCTCAAAATCCTCGCGCAGGAAGTTGACAAAGGCGCGCTGGTTGTAACCTTCGGCGTAAAACGGACAGTATCCGACCAGCGCATTCAGGCGTTCCAGCGCAAAGACAAAATCGTACCGGGCCCGCGCCCGCATCGCCTCGTCCAGCATCGACTGGCTGGGCTCATCCGGCGCATTGTCCCAATAGCCCCACATCTGGTTGGTGATCAGCCGCGCAGACATCTCATCCGGGGCCACCAGCAGCGCCTGATACAGCGGGTCCAACTCGGCGCGATGATCCGGGGCGGTGGGACACCCATCCGCCAGCAGCGGAGAGGCGAACATCATCAGAAAGGCAGCATGTCTCATGGGACAAGGGTGGCACGGCCAGCCGCCCGGTCAAGTCACATCCGCGATAACGTCTTCCTTGACGGCCTCCATCGCCACAAAGGTCGAGGTCGAAGACACCCCCGGCAGGGTCGAAACCTTTTCGGCCAGCACCTGCCGGTAGCTGGGCATATCCTGCGTACGGACCTTCAGCAGGTAGTCGAAATTGCCGGCGATCAGATGCGCCTGCTCGATCTCGGGGATGGACGCCACAGCGGCGTTGAACCGCGCCAGCGTCGCCTCGCGCGTGTCGATCATCCGCACCTCGACAAAGGCAACGTGATCAAGGCCAAGGCGGATCGGGTCCAGCACCGCGCGATAGCCCCGGATAAAGCCGGTTTCCTCCAGCCGTCGCAATCGTGTCTGGGTGGGCGATTTCGACAACCCGATACGGCGCGCCAGTTCGGTCACCGAAACCCGCGCCTCGACGGCCAGTTCGGCGAGAATCGCCCGGTCAAAGCGGTCGAGCCCAGAATCATCCGTTTGCATCGCCGAACCCCCGAAAACTCGGCCAATTCGACAAGCGTTCTGCCCACCTTCGGGCAAATCGCCTGCCTTTTCACGGATACATTACACGAAACGGTTTGGCTTGCGAAGCCGCCTGCCGCTTTCCCTTACAGTATGCCCCAGATCACGAAAGCCACAAGAATGCCCATGGACCAGATGACCGACCTGCGCGCCCGCATCGATGCGCTGACCTATGCGGATGAGGGCGAAACTCTGGCGCATTTGCGCAGCCGGGCCGCCCTCGATGTCGCCGCGCGCGGCGCGATCAGCACCCGCGCGGCGCAACTGGTCCGCGACATTCGCGGCAGCACCCGGCCCGGTCTGATGGAGGTGTTCCTTGCCGAATACGGCCTGTCGACCGAAGAGGGCGTGGCGCTGATGTGTCTGGCAGAGGCGCTGTTGCGGGTGCCCGACGCCGCCACCATCGACGCGCTGATCGAGGACAAGATCGCGCCGTCCGACTGGTCCAAGCATCTTGGCCATTCGACCTCGCCGCTGGTCAACGCCTCGACATGGGCGCTGATGCTGACCGGCAAAGTGCTGGAAGATACCAAGCCGGGGCCCGTCGGCCACCTGCGCGGGGCCATCAAACGTCTGGGCGAGCCGGTGATCCGCACCGCCGTGGGCCGCGCCATGCGCGAGATGGGCGCGCAGTTTGTCCTTGGCGAAAGCATCGAGGCGGCCATGAAACGCGGCGCAGCGATGGAGGCGAAAGGCTACAGCTATTCCTATGACATGCTGGGCGAAGCCGCCCGGACAGAGGCCGACGCCCAGCGCTATTTCGACGCCTACGCCCGCGCCATCACCGCCATCGCCACCGCCGCCAAATCGGATACGATCCGCGACAACCCCGGCATTTCGGTCAAGCTGTCGGCCCTGCACCCGCGCTATGACGAACTTCAGGCCGACACCGCCCGTGCAGCCCTTATTCCCCGTCTGCGCGCCCTGTGCCTGCAAGCCAAACAGGCCCGCATCGGCCTGAACGTCGACGCCGAAGAGGCCGACCGCCTGTCGCTGTCGCTGGACGTGATCGAGGACGTCCTGTCCGATCCGGCGCTGGCCGGATGGGACGGCTTTGGCGTGGTGGTTCAGGCTTACGGCCAGCGCGCGGGCGCGGTCATTGACTACCTGCACGCCCTTGCCGAACAGCATGACCGCCGGATCATGGTCCGCCTCGTCAAAGGTGCCTACTGGGACACCGAGATCAAGCGCGCGCAGGTTGCGGGGCTTCCGGGCTTCCCGGTGTTCACCTCGAAATCCAACACCGACGTCTCCTACATCGCCAACGCGCGCAAGCTGTTGTCCAAGACGGACCGCATCTATCCGCAGTTCGCCACCCACAACGCCCACACCGTCGCCGCCATCCTGCACATGGCCGACGACCTGAAGGCCTTTGAATTCCAGCGCCTGCACGGCATGGGGGAAACCCTGCACCGGCTGGTCAAGGACCAGAACGGCACCCGCTGCCGCATCTATGCGCCGGTCGGCGCGCACCGTGATCTGCTGGCCTACCTTGTGCGCCGCCTGCTGGAAAACGGGGCCAACTCCAGCTTTGTGAACCAGATCGTCGATGAGGATGTGGCCCCTGAGACCGTCGCCGCCGATCCGTTCAACGCAACGCCCGCGCAATCCCTGACCACCGGCCCGGACCTGTTCCAGCCAGAGCGCCCCAATTCGCAGGGCCTTGACCTGCGCCACCGCCCGACCGTCGCCGCGCTGGACACGGCGCGCGGCGCGTTTCGCGAAAGCCGCTGGAGCGCCGCGCCCATGGTCTGCGTCGACCTGCCTGCGGGCGCGACCGTGAGCATCGTCAACCCAGCCGATCCGTCGGATCAGGTCGGTGAGGTCACATGGGCCACCGCCGATCTGGCCCGCGCCGCCGCCGAAGCCGCCCAGCCTTGGGATGCCTCCCCGGCAGAACGCGCGCGCGTTCTGAACGCCGCCGCCGATCTATATGAGGCGCATCAGGCAGAAATCTTCGCCCTCCTGCACCGCGAGGCGGGCAAGAACATGCTCGACGCCGTGGCCGAACTGCGCGAGGCGGTGGATTTCCTGCGCTACTACGCAGCGCGCGGACAGGACGGCACGGATGCGCAGCTGGGCACAATGGTCTGCATCTCGCCGTGGAACTTCCCGCTTGCGATCTTCACCGGACAAATCTCCGCGGCCCTCGCCGCAGGCAACGCCGTGCTGGCCAAACCCGCCGAACAGACGCCGCTGATCTCTGCCCTCGCCTGCCGCCTGCTGGCGCAGGCGGGCGTGCCGTCCACCGCGCTGCAACTGCTGCCCGGTGCCGGAGACGTGGGTGCGGCGCTGACCTCTGCCCCGCAGGTCAATGGCGTCGCCTTCACTGGCTCGACCGAGACCGCGCAACTGATCCACCGCAGCATGGCGGCGCATCTCGCCCCCGGCGCGCCGCTGATCGCGGAGACCGGCGGTCTGAACGCCATGATCGTCGACAGCACCGCGCTGCCGGAACAAGCCGTGCAGGCCATCATCGAATCCGCATTCCAGTCCGCCGGTCAGCGCTGCTCAGCCCTGCGGTGCCTCTATGTCCAAGAGGACGTGGCCGAGGGCTTTCTTGAGATGCTCAAGGGCGCGATGCAGACGCTGGTCGTGGGCAACCCGTGGGACGCCGCCACCGACGTTGGCCCGGTCATCGACCTTGAGGCGCAGAACGGCATCCTAGACCATGTCACCCAGGCCTCACGTGAGGGGCGCGTCCTGCAACAGGTCGCCGTGCCCGCCACCGGCCATTTTGTGCCCCCGACCCTGATCCGCGTGAACGGCATCGCCGATATGGAGCGCGAAATCTTTGGCCCGGTCCTGCACGTCGCCACCTTCAAGGCGCGCGAGCTGGACAAGATCATCGACGCCATCAACGCCACCGGCTACGGGCTGACCTTTGGTCTGATGACCCGGATCGACGACCGGGTGCAGCACGTCACCACCCGTGTCGCGGCGGGCAACATCTACGTCAACCGCAACCAGATCGGCGCGATCGTGGGCAGCCAGCCCTTTGGCGGCGAGGGCCTGTCCGGCACCGGCCCCAAGGCGGGCGGGCCGCTGTATCTGGACCGCTTCCGCGCCCATCCCGCGCAGCGCAGCGATGCGACCTCCAAGGGCAAACACAATACCGCTGCCGTCATGGCGCGGCTGGCAGAGGCCAAATCCGCCCCCGCGCCCAGCCATAAGGACCTGCCCGGACCAACAGGTGAATCGAACGTACTGCACAGCCATGCCCGTCCCCCGGTGCTCTGCCTTGGCCCCGGTCTGGAACGCGCCTTGGCGCAGGTCGAGGCGGTGACGAAACTCGGCGGCGTGGCGGTCATCGCCGAATGCGCCACAGCCGATGCCCTGACAGAGGCGACAGGGTTCTCCGGGGCGATCTGGTGGGGCGACGATGCCTCGGCCCGCAGCTATCGTCAGGCGCTTGCCGCGCGCGACGGGGCGATCCTGCCGCTGATCACCGGTCTGCCGGATCAGGGCCACGTCCGCGCGGAACGCCACGTCTGCGTCGACACCACCGCCGCAGGCGGCAACGCCGCCCTGCTGGCCGGGCAGGACGGGTGAACACCACCGCCGCAGGCGGCAACGCCGCCCTGCTGGCCGGGCAGGACGGGTGAACACCACGGCGCAAGACCCGCTCAGGGTCTTGCGCCCCCCGGTTTTCGCGCTTGACCTCGCGCCACAGGGTGCCACTCTCGGCCCCATGTTCCCGATCCGTGATCACAACCCTTCGGGGCGCACGCCCTTTGTCACCTATGCGCTGATCGCGATCAACATCGCGGTCTTTCTCAGCACGCTTGACCTGAACCAATCGCCCCGCGCGCTGATGGCATTCTACGCCAATTACGCGCTGGTCCCGGCCTTCCTGTCCGAAGGTTATGGCTATTCCGGGCTGCTCACCTCGATGTTCCTGCACGGCGGCTGGATGCATATCGCCGGGAACATGCTGTTTCTCTACATCTTCGGCGACAACCTCGAAGACAAGATGGGGCACGCGGGCTTTGCGCTGTTCTATCTTGCCGCCGGTCTGGGCGCGGGGGTGATCCACTGGCTGGCCGATCCGTTTTCGGCCATTCCCACCGTGGGGGCCTCCGGGGCCATCGCCGGGGTCATGGGGGGCTACCTGCTGCTGTTTCCACGGGCGCGCGTCGATATCCTGATCATCCTCATCGTCATCTTCCGCGTCCTGCCGGTGCCCGCATGGCTGATGCTGGCGCTCTGGTTCGCCATGCAGCTTTTCGGCGGGTGGAGCGCGCCCGCCGATCAGGGCGGCGTGGCCTACTGGGCGCATGTGGGCGGCTTTGTGGTGGGTCTGGCGCTGACGGTGCCGGTCTGGCTGCGGCTGGGCGGGCCGCGCTTCTGGACGCGCACCCACGGCCTGCCGCCGCACCCCGAAACCCGCTATGCCACCGGGCGCAGCCGCGTGCCCCGCGTCCAGGGCCGCAAGAGCCACTCCCAAGTCCCGAGGATTCGCCGGAAATGACCGACACCCCTACCGACACCCATACCGCCACCTGCCACTGCGGCGCAGTCGAATTGCGCGTGCGCCTCTCGGACGGCACCAACACCGCGCGGCGCTGCGATTGTTCCTATTGCCGACGGCGCAGCGCGGCAGTCGTCTCGGCCCCGCTGGACGGGATCGAGGTGGTCAAAGGGGCGGAGAACCTGACGCTGTACAGCTTTGGCACCCACACCGCCCAGCATCATTTCTGCAAGACCTGCGGGGTTTACATGTACCATCGCCGCCGGTCGAACCCGAACGAATACGGTGTGAACCTCTATTGTATCGCGGGGATGGAGCCGACAGAGTTTGAACCGCTGGCGTGGCACGACGGCGTCAATCACCCGTCCGACACCTGAGGCGACAGCGGCCCCGTCCCGGACGTGATCCGGGACGCGGTCACAAATGCCTCAGTCGTCGCGCAGCAGTTTGGCGAAGCCTTTGAAGATATCGTTGTTGGCGCACAGGATGCTGCCGCTTTCCAGCGGGTCCTGCCCTTCGCGCACGCCCTCGATCAGCGCGCCCGCTTCCTTGGCGATCAGATAGCCCGCAGCGGCGTCCCAGATCTGCAACTCACGCTCCCAATAGCCCTCGTAGCGGCCCGCCGCCACATAGGCGAGGTCCAGCGCCGCAGAACCAAAGCGCCGCACACCGGCGCATTCCGGCATCACCCGCGCCAGATCCTTGAGCGTGGCAGGCAGGGTCCGCTTGGCGGCAAAGGGGATGCCGGTGGCAAAAACCGCCTCGATCATCTTGCGACGACCGGAAACGCGCAAACGCTTGGAATCGTTCAGCCAGGCCCCGGTGCCGCGCTCGGCATAGAACATCTCGTCCTTGGCGGCGTCAAAGACCACCCCGGCCACGATCTGCCCCTTGTGCTCCAGCGCGATCGAAATCGCCCAGTGCGGCAGCCCGTGCAGAAAGTTGGTGGTGCCGTCCAGCGGATCGACGATCCAGCGGCGGGTCGGGTCCTCACCGGGGGTCTCACCGCCCTCTTCGCCCAACCAGCCATAGGTCGGACGCGCGCCCATCAACTCTTCCTTGATGATGCGCTCAGCCTCGATATCGGCGCGGCTGACAAAATCGCCCGCGCCCTTCATCGAGACCTGTAGGTTCTCGACCTCGCGGAAGTCCTTGACCAGCGACCGCCCCGCCTTGCGCGCCGCCTTCATCATGATGTTCAGATTCGCGCTGCCCTGCATGGCTTGGCCCTTTTCTCAGGTCACAAAAAGCAATCAGGCCGCGCGTATACGCGGCCCGATCCTGCTTGCCAAGGGGCAGCCCGTCTTAGCGATAGACAACGCCCTTTTCACCGACCACCATCTGCGGCGTGTACGAACGACGCTTGTTGCCGGGGTGGTTGTAATACGCCCCCGCATTCGGCTTGCCACAGCAGACCACGCCGCCTGCCAGAACAGGTTGCAGTCCGGCAGGGCAATAATTCGCCGCCTTGTACTCATGCATCAGGAAGTTGGAATTCGGATCGTTGGTGCCGTCACCCATATACATGTCGCCCCAGGCAAAAGCCGAGGTCGCGCTCAGGGCGATCGCCGTGGCAGCGGCGGTCAAAATCAGTCGCATGTTGTCCCCCTAAAGACGAAGTAATATTTCTCAGGCTACCAATCCGCGCGCGCGAGTCAATTTTTTCGTGCGTTTTCGGAAGATTCTCCCGCTATCGGAGCACCACAGCCGCGCATCAGGCCGGATCTTCAGGCCGGATCTTCAGGCCGGATCTTCGGGTCCAGTGTCCTGCCAGTGGGCCCCCATGGCCACGATACAGGATTGCCCGGACGCATAGGCAATCACCATGGTCCAGTCGCCGTCCGGGTCAGTCCAGATCTCGACGACCTCTTCGGGGCTGCGCAACCCGCTGGCGCGGCGGGTGGTGCCAAGCTGCCGGGTCAGTTTGCCGGTCATCTGGTCAGTGGGCGCGCAGATCACCTCGGCGATGGGATTGGCCAGCGTGGGTCCGCCCGCCATTCCGAAACCAAGACACAGGGAGAAAAGCCATCTTGCCATGACCTGAACGTAACAGAGGCATGACAGTCGCGCGACAGGTTTTCGCCGCGCACGCCCGGTCACGTCCGCGTGTCGGGGGCTATTGCGCGCCCGGCGCGCAGGGCATCTTGGACTCACCAGACACCCAGCCCCGGAGACCGCCATGACCCGCCTCACCCGCCGCGCCACCCTTGGCCTTGGCCTCGCCGCGCCCGCCCTTTTGTTGACCGGACGCGCCGCACTGGCCGCCGAGCCGGAAATCTACGCCGAAGCCGGCATCGCCATCGACGGCTCGGACCCCGTTGCCTATTTCGCCGAAAACGGCCCGGTGCCGGGTGGAGCGGCGGATCACGACTGGAAAGGCGCCACATGGCGCTTTGCCACGCCGGAAAACGCCGCCGCGTTCAAGGCGGACCCGATGGCCTATGCGCCGCAATTCGGCGGCTATTGCGCCTTTGCCGCCTCGCGCGGGTATCTTGCACCGACCATCCCGGAGGCCTGGACCCTCCACAAAGGCCAGCTTTTTCTCAACGCCAATCTGCGCGCCCGCACGCTGTGGCTACAGGACATAGAGGGCAATATCGCCAAGGGCCGGGCCAACTGGCCGGGCATTCTTGGGTGATCTCACGAGCGCGGCACCTGCCCCGCCGCGACCAGCCCCAGCCCTCAGGGTGCGGACATGAGCAGCGCCCGCACGTCCTCCGGCGACAGGGGAAACAGCGAACGGCCCGCGTCGAATAGCTGCCGTCCGACACGTCGGAACGGAGAATGTTCTGTGTTTGCCATGGACCAGACATAGGCACCCTCCCGCCCGATCAAAAGGGGAAACACGCCACAGGGCCGCGACAGACCGACACCCGCTTACCGCGCGGGCGCAAGCAGCGCCCATCGCCCAAGACGGCATCACCGGGCAAACACCGCCCCGCGATCAGTCCTTTGTCAGCCGATCCGCCTTTTTGCGCACCAGCACGGTGCGCAGGTCGTGCATCGCCAGCAGCAGCGCGTCGGTCACCTGCTCCAGTTGCGCGGGCGTCGCCCGCGCCTGCGCCCATTGCGCCGTCAGGTTCAGGTGATCCACCGCACGGTGGATATCGTCCAGTTCCCGCATGGCCAGCAGCGCCTGACGCGCCTCCATCCATGCGTGGATTTCCTCCATCTCGCCCGCCGAGAGTTCCCGCTCGCCGTGCGGCTTGATCTCGCCCTTGTTGACGTTGACGACGGCGATCTGTTCCATCTCGATCCGCCGCTGGCGGTTCTCGGTGTCGACCCGGTAGACCATCGCGCCGTTCTCACGCACGCGAAAGTAGAACTCCGGCAGGTCCTGAGTCATGTCAGGCCCGCACAGAACCGCGCGATCCGGTCGCAGGCATCCGCCAGCGCCGCGTCCGAGGCCGCATAGCTGACCCGGAAATGCGGGCTGAGGCCGAAGGCCGCGCCAAAGACCACCGCAACGCCCTCTTCTTCCAGCAGCGCGGTGCAAAACGCCTCATCGCTGTCGATCTTTGCGCCCTTGGACGAGGTCTTGCCCAGACAACCCGCAACGGAGGGATAGACGTAAAACGCCCCTTCGGGCACCGCACAGGTGATCCCTGCGCAGCCATTCAGACGCGCCACCACAAGGTCGCGGCGGCGGGCAAACACCGCCGCCCGTTCCGCCAGAAAATCCTGCGGCCCGTTCAGCGCCTCGACCGCCGCCCACTGGCTGATCGAGCAGGGGTTGGTGGTCGATTGTCCCTGCACCTTGCGCATGGCCGCAATCAGATGTTCCGGCCCGCCCGCATAGCCGATCCGCCAGCCGGTCATCGCATAGGCCTTGCTGACCCCGTTGACCGTCAGCGTCCGGTCGTACAGCCCCGGCTCTACCTGCGCGGGAGAGACAAATTCGAATCCGTCATAGGCGAGGTGTTCGTACATATCATCCGACATCACCCAGACATGGGGGTGGCGCATCAGCACCTCGGTCAGCGCCTTCAGCGCCGCGCGGTCATAGCCCGCCCCGGTCGGGTTGGATGGCGAGTTGAAGATGAACCACTTGGTCTTCGGCGTAATCGCCGCCTCAAGCTGGTCCGGCGTGATGCGGAACCCTTCGGCCTCGGCCCCTTCGACGATCACCGGCTCACCGCCGCCCAGACGCACGATATCGGGGTAGCTGACCCAGTAGGGCGCGGGAATGATCACCTCGTCGCCGGGATTCAGGGTCGCCATCAGCGCGTTGTACAGCACCTGCTTGCCGCCGGTGCTGACGCTGATCTGCGACGGCGCATAGGTCAGCCCGTTTTCGCGCGCGAACTTGTCACAGACCGCCTGCTTCAACTCGGGGATGCCGTCCGGCGCGGTGTATTTCGTTTTCCCCGCCTCGATTGCCGCAATTGCCGCAGCCTTGATGGTGTCGGGCGTGTCAAAGTCCGGCTCGCCAGCGCCCAGTCCGATGACATCGCGCCCCGCCGCCGCCAGCTCACGCGCAAGTTGAGTCACGGCCACCGTCGGGGAAGGTTTCACACGGGCCAGCGTTTGCGACAGAAAAGACATGGGGGGCCTCGTTGTTTGAAACTCTGCCAGCCCTGTCATAGTTTGCGCCCGAACGGCGTTCAAGCGGCTTCGCCTGAAAGGAAAGACCATGAACGACACAACAGACTGGTACGGGCCCGAGACAGCGACTTTCGGGGATCGCCTCGCCGCGGCCCGCGAAGCGGCGGGCATGACGCAAGAGACATTGGCCAAGCGCCTTGGGGTCAAGCACAAGACCGTTCAGGCCTGGGAGGATGACGTCAGCGAACCGCGCGCCAACCGCCTGAACATGCTGGCCGGTGTGCTGAACATCTCGATCGTCTGGCTGATCACCGGTGAGGGCGACGGCCTGCCCGATCCCATGGATGAGGACGCTCTGACCCCCGACGTCAACGCCATCCTGACAGAGATTCGCGCCCTGCGCGGCCAGTTCCGCGCGCAGGCGGATAAACTGGGGCGGCTGGAAAAGCGCCTGCGCAGCGTGCTCAAGGAGAACGTCTGATCATGACAGCCGCGCCTGCCGAATCCCGTGAAACCCGTCTGCGGCGGTTGCACATGCGCTCGATGCGTCGCGGCACCAAGGAGATGGATATCCTGCTGATCCGCTTTGCCGGGGCGCGGCTGGACCAGATGGACGCCCCGGCGCTGGACGCCTACGAGGCGCTGCTGGAAGAAAATGATCAGGACCTGTACCAATGGATTTCCGGTCAGGTCCCGCCCCCCGAGGCGCACGCGCCGCTGGTGGCCGAAATCGCCCGAGTCGCCGCAAACGGTTGATCATGCGGAATGATTTTTAAAGTGACCCGCCGTCCGGGACCGCCTCACCGCTGTGAATCGGTCCCGGACGGATACCGCCTGCCCGGTAAGAATGGTTAATCAACCTACGGAAATCGCTAGAATTTTCCGGGTCTTCTCGTCGGTTTAACCCGATATTTGCGTTTATCCTTGAATGCTCCGTTGCAAAGAAAAACAGGCGGAGAACGAAATGAGCATTCATTCGTCCCTGAACCAGGGGCCAGGACAAGGCTTCATGTCGAGTTATCTGGATGCGTTGAGCCTGGTGGAACGACTCCACCGTTTGCTGCTCGACGTCATCAAGGATGAGTTTGAAAGGGTCGGCATCATCGATGTCAACGCGGTGCAGGCCCTCTTGCTGTTCAACATCGGTGAGAATGAGGTCACGGCGGGCGAACTGAAAAGCCGCGGCTACTATCAGGGCTCCAACGTCAGCTACAACCTCAAGAAGCTGGTCGAAATGGGCTATATGCACCATCAGCGCTGTGAGATCGACCGCCGCTCTGTCCGGGTGCGGCTGACCCAGCGCGGGCGCGAGATCAAGGATATCGTCGGTGAACTGTTCGCCCGCCATGCGGACGGTCTGCAAAACAAGGCGGTCCTCTCGGTCGACACCATAGATGAGATCACCACCTCGTTGCGTCGGGTCGAACGCTACTGGACCGACCAGATCCGCTACATCTACTGACCTGCGCCGCGGGTCCACCGGGCCGGCGTCCGCCTTTGGGACGGCGGGCGGGGCGCTCCGCCCCGCGCAAGCGCCCAGACGCCGCCGCGTCGGTCCATCAGCGCGCTGAGACGGCCAGCACCTGCAATTCGCGTTTCAGCTTGCGCACCATGGCCGCCTCGAAGGCCTCAAAGCCAAGGGCCGTCTCGACAAAGGCCTCTGGCCCCGCGATCACATAGGCCCGGTAGTACGACGCCAGCGCGCCGATCCCGTCCGCATCCGCCGATGCGCCGATCACCAGCCCGTTGATCGTGATTCCTTTGGGGCGCACGTCCTGCGGGCGCGGCCCCGTGTTCGACATCCCGTCGCCGGACAGGTCCAGCACCCGCCGCCAACAGCCCGCCTGTTCGGCCAGCAGGCCCGCGCCAAACCCCTTGGCCGCGCCAAGGGCGGTCGACTGCTCCATCGGCATCCGCGCCGTGCCGCGCAGCCGCGCCGCGATCCCCGCCACATCCGCCGGACCCACGACACTCTGCCAGGGCACAACCAGCCGCTGCGCGCCCGGTCCGCTCCATTCGAACACCGCCAGCGCCACCGGCACGTCGGGCATCGCCAGAAAGGCCGCGACAACCTCGGGGTCTTCCAGCGCGCCCGCCAGCCCGTCCAGTTGCAGCCGGTATTCCCGCGCATCCACCGATCCGGACACGTCCAGCCCCAACGCCAGCGCCTGACGACAGCCCGCCTCGGCGCCCGCGCCCCAGAGCGCGCACAGCGCCAAGGCCATCAGCCCCCTCATCCCGGCCCCGCCGTCGCATCCGGCACAGCACCCACGATCCGGTCATGGATTTCGCGGTACAGCTTGCGGATCATCGCCCGCTCATAGCCCTCATAGCCCTGCGCGGTCTCGATAAAGGCCCCCGGTCCGTGCAGCACCTCGAATTCGAAATGATCCACCACCGACGGGTCCGCGCCCAGCACCGCCAGCGCGTTCACCGTGACGCCGCCAAAGGGAAAATGCCGATACGCCAGTTGCGGCCAAAAGCCGTCGTTGGTGATGCCGTCGCCCGATACGTCGATCACCCGCCGCTCACAGTCTGGCGCGGCTTCCATCAATGTCGCCCCAAAACCCAGCGCATAGCCCAGCGCGGTGGGATAGCGCCGATAGGACCGCTCGACCGACCGCAGCCTTGCGGCCACCTCGGCAATGTCCGCGGCGCTCGACATCAGGACCCAGTCCTGAATGACCTTCGACTGACGCCGCCCGCTCCACTCATAGGCCGCCAGCGCCACGCCGCCGCCGCCTTGCAGGATCGCGCCCTGCACATCGGGCGACATCAGCGCCGCCGCCAGCCCGTCACGCTGCAAGACATATTCGGCCTCGTCGACCGAAGACGACACATCCAGCGCCAGCAACAGCGCCAGCCGACAGGCCGCCTCTGCCCCGGCCGGAAACAGGGCCGCCCCAAGGGCGACCCCGAGACGGACCAAACCGGTCACCAGTGTCCCGTGTTGCCCATGCTGGTCCATGGCTCCGCCGGGGCCAGCGCCTCACCCTGCTGCAACAGTTCGATCGACACGTTGTCGGGAGAGCGGACAAAGGCCATCCGCCCGTCACGCGGCGGGCGGTTGATGGTCACGCCATTGTCCATCAGGTGCTGGCAGGCCGCGTAGATATCGGGCACCGAATAGGCAAGATGGCCGAAATGCCGCGAATCGGACGGCAACCCGTCGTCGCCGTCCCAGTTATAGGTCAGCTCGACCGGGCAGTCCTCCTGTCCCGGCGGGGCCATGAACACGAGCGTAAAGCGGCCCGCCTCGCTTTCGTTCCGGCGGGTCTCTTTCAGACCCAGCAATGCGTAAAACGCCATTGAGGCTTCGAGGTCCTTCACCCGGACCATCGTGTGCAGGTACTTGACTGCCATGTGCTTCCTTCCGGCAAACGCCGTCATTCAAAAGACCGATTTCAGACCCAGCCGCAGGTCGGTGCCGCGGGTCTCGTAGATGGTATAATTGGAACTTCGGTCGCGGAAGGAAACCCCGATCTCGGGGGCAAAGCCATAGTAATCGAAGTCCGGCAGCAGCACGTTCACCGAAACCGACAGTTCCGCGTCCCGCCGCGGGGTCACCCAAAAGCTGGACGGCCCGCGGTCATAATCGGTGACCTCCCATGCCAGCGTCACGCGCGGCAACATGCCTTTGACCGGCTTGCCCAGCCCGTAACTGATCGCCGCGCGGGCGCTTTCGCGCGCCACCAGCCGCGACCCGGACGCCGTGTCCGTCATCTGCAAATCCAGCCCCAGCGCCGCCTTGCCGAACCGTCTGGTCAGCGTCACGCCGATCTCGCGGGTCTGGTTGTCGCGCAGGCCCACGTCATGACGCACCTCGGTTTCATAGGCAAAGCGCGCCACCCCGGTCAGCCCCGGCATCAGCATCCGGCCATAGCTGAGGTCCAGCCGCGCGGCATCCGCATAGGGCACGCCGCCCAGCCAGTGCCGCGACAGGGACAGGTCCGATTTGCCCAGCCACGACCCGTCCGCCGCCCGCGCCTCATAGCCAAGGCTCAGCGCCAGCGCGTCCTGCCGGTAATCGCCGTTGCGGATTCCCGGCACCTTGTCGCGCGCGGCGCTGGAAAAGCGCACGCGCTGCATCTCGACCGAGGCCCCAAGGTTCAGCCGCCGGGTCTCGCTCAGCGGCACCCGCCGCAGATAATCCGCCGCAAAGACAAAGCGTTCGCCCGACAGCGGCACCGCCGAAGGGTTCACAAACGGCAGCCCGCCAAAGGTAAAGCTGTTGCTCTTGGGGGCCCCGTTCAGGTTGTCCGAAGGCTCCACCGACATATCCAGCGACAGCCGCCACGGCGTCTGCCGCCGCACATGGCGAAAATCGCGCACCGCCGCCGCGCGCAATTGCTCATCCGGGGCGATCTGCGCCGCGCGCCGCAGCCACAGCTGCGCCGCCCCCGGTTGCCCGCCGGTGGACCGCGCCTGCGCCATCAGCAGGGCGGCAAAGAACCGTGACCGTTCATCATCGCTTTGGGCAAAGGCCTGCCGCGCCGCTGTGGCCGCCTCTTGCGGGCGGCCAAGCGCCCGCAGCGCGCGGGATTTCATCATCAGCGCCTGCGTGTCCCCCGGCGCGCCCAGCAGCACGCCATCGGCCAGCACCAGCGCCAGCTCCGCCTGCCCCGCCATCAGCGCCCGCGCCGCAGCGCCGCGCGCCTCGTCGAGGCTCATCCGGACCTCGTCGGCCTGCGCGGTCAGCGGCGTCAGCCCCGCCGCGCACACCGCCAACGCCAGCCACCGGGCGGTCCGAAGAAGGCACGCGCCAAGGCGCATCGCTGCCTCAGGGACGCGTCGCAATGAAGCCGCCGACCTCACGGACCTCTTGTGTGATGAATTCACCCGTGGCCGGGTCGATGCCCACCGGCCCTTGCCCTTCGACCACCACGATGCCCACAACCTCTTCGCCGTTCGGTCCCGCGAACAGGCCCGACCAACTGCCCGACTGGGTCACTTCACCGTCCGAGCGCACCGCGCTCGCATCCGACGAACTGATCGTCCAGGTGTCAAAGTTGATCTCCGCCGTGGCCAGCGACAGGAAATCCGCGCGGCTCAGGTCCGCGATATTCACCCCGTTGGCGTCAAAGAATTCACGGCTCACGATCAGCCCCTCGACCGCGCCAGTCACGTCGAAATCCTGAATATCCACGTCGATCAAAGACACGCCAGAGACATACTCCATCCGCGTGCCGGTGGTGTCGTCGACCACCGTCCGCACCGCCGCGTATTCGCCGGTAAAGACATAGGCGTCATTGGTGTTGGGCAGCGCGCCCTTGCCGTCCAGCCGCTGCGCCACCGCGCCGCCAAAGCCAAACGACAGGTAGCGGTCAGACCCGACCGCGCCGACCTGACTGAACCCGGTGGCCGAGCGCCGGAACACCGCAAAATACTGCGATCCGCCCCCCGGACCGGCGGCGTTGCGATAGGCGTCAAAGCCGGTTGTCGCCAGCGCCGCACTGGGCGCGGCGTTTCGGGTATAGACGTTCTCGCCCGCCAACGCCTGATTGCTGTCGAACGGCAGGTTGTTGAACACCAGTTCCCCGGTCGCGGGGTCAAACGCCATCTCGTTGACCGTCAGATCCGCCGAGGCGTTTTTCAACTCGCTGGTATACAGGTTGTCCGGATCGGGATCGGCATCGGGGTCCACCGTGCCGCCATCCACGGCATCCGGTTCCGCGATCAGGGGTTGCGCGCCGGTGCCGATACCGGAGCTGCCACCGCTGGTCAAAGTGGCCGGATCACAAGCGGCAAGGGCGCTCGCCAATGCGAGCGCTACGATAGTGCGATACATGAAACTGCCTCTGGTTTAGTCTTTTATTTTGTCCACAGGGTGCGCAGCGCATCGGCAAAAGTCAATCGCGGGCAGCGGCACCCGTCCGGATGTGCGGCATAATCATCCCACACCGCCCGCTTCCGCCCCCTTGCCAAATGCCGTATCCCAAGGGCACGACACCCGGAGAGGCCCACCATGCAGCAATACCTAGACGCCCTGCGCACCGTTCTGGACCACGGTCAGGACACATCCGACCGCACCGGCACCGGCACCCGCAGCTATTTCGGCCTGCAATGCCGCTATCCGCTGGCCGAGGGCTTTCCCCTTGTCACCACCAAGAAACTGCATCTGCGCAGCATCGTGCATGAACTGCTGTGGTTTCTCTCCGGCTCCACCAACATCCGCTATCTACAGGACAACAAGGTCCGCATCTGGGATGAATGGGCGGATGAAAACGGTGACCTTGGCCCGGTCTACGGCCACCAGTGGCGTCACTGGCCCGGCCACAGGGGCACCATCGACCAGATCACCACCCTGCTGGACCAGATCCGGACCACGCCCGATTCACGCCGCCTGATCGTCTCCGCGTGGAACCCGGCGGATGTGCCCGACATGGCGCTGCCGCCCTGCCACACGCTCTGGCAGGTCCGCATTCTGGGCGGCAAGCTGCACCTGCAACTCTACCAGCGCAGCGCCGACATGTTCCTTGGGGTGCCGTTCAACATCGCCTCTTACGCGCTGTTGCAAGCGATGCTGGCCCATGTCACCGGGTACGAGCCGGGCGATTTCATCCATTCCATCGGCGACGCGCACATCTATTCGAACCACATGGATCAGGTGGCCGAACAACTCTCGCGCACGCCCCGCCCCCTGCCCGCGCTCCAGATCACGCGCCCCGTCACCGACCTCTTCGATTTCCGGTACGAGGATTTCGCCTTTCCCGGCTACGACCCCCTGCCCGCCATCAAGGCCCCCGTGGCCGTCTGAGGAAGACCCCTATGATCACCCTCATCGCCGCCCACGACCGCAACCGCGCCATCGGCAAGGACGGCGACATCCCCTGGCACCTCCCCGAAGACCTCGCGATGTTCAAACGCGAAACGCTGGGCGGCGCGCTGATCATGGGCCGCCGCACATGGGAGAGCCTGCCGTTCAAGCCGCTCCCCAAACGCCTGAACATCGTGGTGTCGCGCGACACGTCGTTGCATGAGCATGTGGTTGGCTCCGTCGAAGAGGCCATCGCCCTGGCGCAATCGCTTGGCTATTTCCGAGTGTATGGCATCGGCGGGCAAAGGATCTACGAGGCGATGCTGCCCTTGGCGCACCGGTTGTTGATCACGCATGTGGATATAGAGGTCGAGGGCGCGGACGCGTTTTTCCCGGAGATTGGGGAAGGGTGGCGGGAGGTCTCCAGATTGAACCTCCCATCCGTCCGCCCTGCGGCCACGACCCTTGAATATATGTCCGCAGCGTGACGCCGATGTCGCCCCGGACGGGTCCGCACCCTCACCGCCCCCCCGTCCCGGACCTGATCCGGGACCTCTGACCACCCCTCCCCCCACATCCCATGCGCATGCTTTGTGCATCCTCTGTGCATGACTTGTGCCTGCCCCTTTTCGCCCCCCGCCCGCTCTGCCATACTCGCGCCCAATCAATCAGAACAAACCGAGCACGCACATGGCCGACGATCTCCTCAAAGCGACCGAAGTCTCCACCTATGACGCCTCCTCCATCGAGGTGCTTGAGGGGTTGGAGCCCGTCCGCAAACGCCCCGGCATGTACATCGGTGGCACCGACGAACGCGCCCTGCACCACCTTGTGGCCGAGGTGCTCGACAATTCCATGGATGAGGCCGTCGCCGGGCACGCCAACCGGATCGAAGTCGCCCTGCTGGCGGATTACTCCATTGAAATCAAGGACAACGGCCGCGGCATCCCGATTGATCCGCACCCCAAGTTTCCCGGCAAATCCGCGCTCGAGGTGATCCTGTGTACCCTTCACGCGGGCGGCAAATTCTCCGGCGACGCCTATGAAACCTCCGGCGGTTTGCACGGCGTCGGCGCGTCCGTCGTCAACGCCCTGTCCGATTCCATGGTTGTGCAGGTCGCCAAGAACAAAGAACTGTACGAACAGCGGTTTTCGCGCGGCATCCCCCTTGGCCCCGTCGCGCAGATCGGCGCCGCCCCCAACCGGCGCGGCACCACCGTCACCTTTCACGCGGACGAAGAAATCTTTGGACATCATAGGTTTAGGCCCGCCCGCCTGTTCAAGATGGTCCGCTCCAAGGGCTATCTGTTCTCCGGGGTCGAAATCCGCTGGAAGTCCGAAATCGACGACGGTGAAACCCCGACAGAGGCCACCTTCCACTTTCCCGGCGGCCTGTCCGACTACCTGACCGAAACCTTGGGAAAATCAAGCACCTACGCCGATAAACCCTTTGCCGGAACGGTTGATTTCAAGGAAAAATTCAACACGCCGGGCAAGGTCGAATGGGCCATCAACTGGACCCCCGCCCGCGACGGGTTCATCCAATCCTACTGTAACACCGTCCCCACGCCAGAGGGCGGCACCCATGAAGCCGGGTTCTGGGCCGCGATTCTCAAGGGCATCCGTGCCTATGGTGAGCTGGTAAGCAACCGGAAAGCCGCACAAATCACCCGCGATGACCTGCTGACCGGCGGCTGCGCGCTGGTGTCCTGCTTTATCCGCGAGCCGGAATTTGTCGGCCAGACCAAGGACCGCCTTGCGACGACAGAGGCCCAGCGCCTTGTCGAAAACGCCGTCCGCGACCATTTCGATAACTGGTTGGCATCAGACACAAAATCCGCGGGCGCGATCCTCGATTTCCTTGTCCTGCGCGCAGAGGAACGCCTGCGCCGCCGTCAGGAAAAGGAAACCGCCCGCAAATCCGCGACCAAGAAACTGCGCCTGCCGGGCAAGCTGACCGACTGCACCAACAAGAATCGCGAAGGCACAGAGATCTTCATCGTCGAGGGCGACTCGGCCGGGGGATCGGCCAAAGGCGCGCGGTTCCGCGAGACGCAGGCACTGTTGCCGCTCAAGGGTAAAATCCTGAACGTGCTGGGGGCCGCGTCGAACAAGCTGACCTCCAACGCCGAAATCCGCGACCTGTGTGAGGCGCTTGGCGTCAGCCTTGGCACCAAGTTCAACATCGACGACCTGCGTTACGAAAAGGTTATCATCATGACCGACGCGGACGTGGACGGCGCGCATATCGCGGCGCTGCTGATGACGTTTTTCTACACCCAGATGCGCCCGCTGATCGACAACGGGCACCTCTATCTGGCCTGCCCGCCGCTGTACCGGCTGACGCAGGGGGCCAAACGCCTCTACGTGGCCGACGATGCCGCCAAGGAGGCCGCACTGGCCAAGGGTCTGGGCGGCAAGGGTAAAATCGACGTGCAGCGGTTCAAGGGTCTGGGGGAGATGGACGCCAAGGACCTGAAAGAGACCACGATGGACCCGTCCTCGCGGACCCTGATCCGCGTGACCATCGACGAGGACGAACCGGGTGAGACCAGCGATCTGGTCGAGCGCCTGATGGGCAAAAAGCCCGAACTGCGCTTTCAGTACATTCAGGAGAATGCGCGGTTTGTGGAGGAGTTGGATGTTTGAGTGATGACGATGCAATGACCAATACAATTTGCAGGTCGCCTCATGCCTTCAAACGACTGGGCCGTTCGATTGTTATCGGTGCGCTTTTCGGATCCGTCGTGATCTCCGGTCTATTGGTTCTTACGGCAGGGCTTGACGGCATGATGCCAACCAAAGCCGAATATCAAGCTGTTTTTCCCGACCATGACTATACGAAGTACGTTGTTAACACTCTTCTCAATTTACTGCCGAAGGCCGCGCTCGCCGGAGCGGTCGTTGGTGCTTTTATTTCATTTGCCCGGTGGGCATTCTCGAAATGAACTGAGCTTCGGCTGCAACAAACCAATGGCAACCAGAACGCCAAGGACGATGCACGCTCTGGCGCGACGCGCCTTCGGTCCTTGTCCCCCACCTCGGTCTGCCATTCGACCGTAGGCCGGGCTTCAGCCCGGCAACCCCCACCCTCCCCACAAACAATATTTTCATCCCCCGCCGCTTCCCGTCTTGCGCGACACAAAAGACACCACACATGTCCCCCTGCATCCTGCAAGATGCCTCATCGGTGTCATCGCCCTGCTCCATGTCAGGCAACCCTGCCCCCTCTGAGCGTCCCAATCACCGGCCCGCAGCCGGTTCGTGTCGAAAGAGGAAGACCCATGTCCAAGGAAAAGAACCGCGGAAACCGCGAAACGAAGAAGCCCAAGAAGGAAAAGGTCAAGGTGCTGGCCACCGCCAACAGCAACGTCGGCAAAGAGCCGGTGATCGCGGGCAAAGCCGTCGGCAACAAACTGTCGGGCAAATCGGGCGGTAAACCCTCCGGCAAACCGGGCGGCGCTGCCTGATCCCACACGGCTTGACTGGCGCGGTCCCCTGCGGCCCGGACAAGGGGTCGCACCCGCGCCAGCAGGATGCGCACACCCCCTTCGCCGCCGTCAAAATGGGAGTATGACGTGTCTACAAAATCCCATCGCAACACCGCTCTTTCTTAACGAGATGTAAATTCGTCTCTGTAACCTATTGATTTTACATCATGCCCCCCCGTGTCCACGCGTGGACAGCCCTGCGCCCTCTTGCCAAGCGCGCCACCCCCGGCCACTCTCATTCCATGCGCCGTCTCGCCCTTTTTCTCCTGCTGATCCTCACCGCCTGCGGCCGTCCCCTGACGCCGAATGAGGCCGAATTTCTGCGGGCTTTTCACGGCGACGCCCTCAACCCCAAAAAGGTGCGCGTGCTCGACGGCAACCCCGCCGGATCGGTCACTTATAAAATCCCCGTCCGCCCCCGCACCACCTGTCAGGAACGGATCTGGCCGCCGCTCGACACCGCCAAGACGGTCACTGTCTCGCCCGCCGCGACGGTGCTGTTCAACAAGATCCTCTTGCGGGACGACATCTACCGGGCCGATTTCCTCAAGGGCTATCCCGACCAGATCGACCTCTTTGACGCCATGCTCTTTGCCCATGAGGCCACCCATGTCTGGCAGTGGCAAAACCGCAAGCTGACCGGATATCACCCGCTCAAGGCCGCGCGCGAGCATGCCAACAGCAAGGACCCCTATCTGTTCGACACAGAGCAGATGCGCGATTTCCTTGAGTTTGGATATGAACAGCAGGGCAGCATCGTCGAGGAATACGTCTGCTGCCGCCTGCTGGACCCGAACGCGCCGCGCACCTCACGGCTGCGCGGCATGATCGGAAAATACATGCCGGTCGACCGGATGGACGCCGCGATTGATCGGCCAAGGGTCCTGCTGCCTTGGAAGGATGTGCAGACCGACGGCATCTGCCGCGCGTGACTCACTCGATCCGCTGGATCTCATACAGATAGGCCACCAGATCCACCACCGGCTGCGAGGTCAGGATCGGCTGGCCAGCGGCGGTCTTCATCGGGACATCGAAGGCCCCCTCGAAGTAGTCGCCATAGACCGGCATCGGTGAGCCATGCGCCACCAGCGGATCGCGTCCATCGATGCGCTTGACGACGCGCGCCACGGGAAAGACACCGCCATTCCGGATCGACAGTTCCGTCAGGTCGGCTGGCGGGATCGTCAGTATCCCCGCCATCGGCCCGTCACCGCTGCCTTCCAGCCCGTGACAGGTGGCACAATGGGTAAAGTAGTGCGAACGGCCGATGTCCGCGTCCTGCGCAAAGGCAGGGGCGGCCAAAAGACAGAGCATGGCAAGGCGGGCAATCATGGGCGGTGCCTCCTGTTCCCAAACGCCGCGAGTCTGCCACCGCGACCCAGACCGGACCATGACGCGCATCAATATGGGCGAAACGCCGGGGCGTGCTATCTTTTGCCGAAACGGAGGATGGTGATGCGCTGGATGATCCTTGTGGGGCTGGTCTGGGCCGGGGCGGCGATGGCTCAGGACACCGACCTTGAACTGGTGCTGCTGGCCGATGCCTCGGGCAGTATCGACCAGCGCGAGATCGCCTTTCAGCGGCAAGGCTATGCGCAGGCGATTACCGACCCAGAGGTCTTGGCCGCCATCGCCAACACCGCCTATGGCAACATCGCCGTCACCTATGTGGAATGGGCGGCCAATCAGGCCGTCGTCGCAGAGTGGACCCTGATCGACGGCCCCGACGCCGCCGCCGGATTTGCCGCTGCGCTGACCTCAAAACCGCGGCAGGCCTATGGGCGCAACGCCATTGGCGCGGCCCTTGTCGAGGCGTTGCGCCTGATGGACACCAATGAGTTCGACGGCTGGCGGCGGGTGATCGATTTCTCCGGCGACAGCGTCAATTCCTACTCTGGCCCCACAATCGCAGAGGCCCGCGCGCAGGTGCTGGCCGCAGGGGTCACCATCAACGCGCTGCCGATCCTGCGCCCCGGAGATCCGGGCCGCGCCCATGGCGGACTGGAGGCGCGATATCAGGAGATGATCATTGGCGGCCCCGGTGCCTTTGTTGTCACGGCAGAAACGCGGGAGTCCTTTGCCGAGGCGGTCAAACGCAAGCTGATCCTCGAAATCTCGGGGACAATGCCCGACGACCGGACTCTTGCCCGCCGCTAGGCCTGTTTCAACTGACCGCCGTCAGGTGGGCTGCCGGGTGGCAAGCCTCTTGTGGCCATGCCATTGGCGTGCCGTCACAGCGCAATTCCGCAAACCCCCGGCCAAAGCGGCGCGGATGGGCCTGCACCTGAAGGCTGCGCCCGTCCAGATCGCGAAAGGCCAGTCCGGCGCTGCGATTGTCACGCTCCAACCGGTCGCGCAGCAGGTGCAGCGCGATGGCCTGACCCAGACGCAGGTCCTGTATGTTTTCGGCCGGGAAATAGCCGCCGGTCACGCAACGCATCAGCGCCACGTTGGAGGCAAGCCGATCCACCTGATCCTCCAGCGCCAGCGCCGGGCCGCTTTTGCCCACCGCCTGCAACTGTGTGCGGGGCGAGGTGTCGAAGACCGCTTTGAGCAATGTCGCCAAGGCCCCGGCGACGATGCCATGCGGGGCAAGGTCGGAGGGGTTCAGGTGCTGCCGCTCAGGCCCGGCCAATGGAAGGAAAAGGCTGAGGTCAAAGCGTTGCGGCCCCCGACGCGCGCGGTTCGCGCGGCTGACCCAATGCAGCAGGTTGGGCGCGGCGCTGGCCAGTTCCTCAGCCGCCATGCGATAAACATCGTCCTGCTGCCGACCGTGCCGCCCTTCTTCCTGCGCCAGCCAGACGGTCATCTGCGCCGCAGTCACCGCCGGTCGCGGCATCCGGTCGGGCCGGGACGCCTGTGTCTGGGCAAACTGGCGGGCCATCGCCTCTGCCTCGGCCATCAGCGAAAACAGGCGCGACCCGGTCCAGAGCGACGGCCCCGGCAGACCCGCCGCCACGTCGACGCCCCGCGCCAGCGCCACCAGCGCCGCGTTGTGAAAGGGGCGCGCCGGTTGCGTCTGGTGCAGCGCCTCGGCGCGGTCACTGAGGCTGGGCGTCTGTGTCGCGCGCACCGGCCCCCACGGCAGGCGCAGCCCGGCCCGGCTGTGTTCCGCGCACCAGCCGATCCATTCCGACATCGGGGCCCCTTCGGACGGCCAGGTTTCGGCACCGTTCGGGTGGCGCGCGACCACATGATCGCTGTCCCAAAGCGCCGACAGGACCGGTCCGCCGCCGCGCAGGGCCACACCGCCACGCAGGAAACTGTGCAGGGTCAACTGCCCTTCGCTGTTGCAGCGCAGCGCCCGGCGCTGGGCCACCTCATCATGCCGCGCATCTGCGGACAATGCGCCCGCAGCGGTCGGGACCAGCGTTTTGCCCGCATCGAACCAACTGAGGTTGCGCAACTCACACAACAGCTCATGCATGGTAAAGCGGGTGGCCCCATCGATGCGCACCGCGCAATGCGGGTCCAGCAGCGCCTCGGCGCGCAAATCCTGTACCAGTCCCAGCGCAAAGAGTTCCGCCATATCGGCCGCCAGTTCCGGTGCCGACAGGCAGGGCCCCTCCGGTACGGCGATGCGGTCGCGCACAGACCGTCCTGTGCCGCCGCCGTCGATCACGGCGAACCTCGTCACACCGCTGTTCCGTGTCATGGTCGTTCCCCCAAAACCCAAAGTCTTCCGCCCAAAGTTGACGGTACGTTACCCGGACATTGCATGGCCTCCGTGAACGAACCGCAAATCCAACGCAAATCCGCCGTGACGCGGGCATGAAATGACGCGGCCCGGTCACGATTTCATCACTCGGGCGGCGTGAATTCTACGCAAACCACTGGCCGCCCGGCGCAGGTTTCCTTGACCCCTTCCCGCAAATTGCCTTTTCTGGGCCTGCGGGGATTTTCCGCGTCGGATCAGGGGGATCATCATGGCACATGTCTGGACAGCGCCGCGCGGACACGCCTTTCGCGATGCCTATCTCGACTGGTCGCGGCTGATCGGGATGCGTCGCGACATGCTGCCCCCGGCACGCCCGGATCGCGGCACAGAGTACGCGCCGGTTTTTGTCCGGCTGGTGCCGTCAGCGGATGTCGTTGCCGCCCGCAGCGGCCTGCGTGATCTGGTCGAGGACGGGGAATCGCCGTTCCTGATGGATGCGGTCGAACTGACGGCGCTGAAGGCCCGGATCGACCGACCGCAGGACCTGTCAGACCTGCCCGATGAGTACATGGTCTTTCGCCGCGTCGGGACGCCCGACGGCGCGCAGGCGGCCCTGTTCGAGGTGCTCGACAGCGGCATGCCGGTCCAGATCGACACCGCGGGGCCCCTGCCGGACCCGTCCGCGCCGGTGCCGCCCTCGCCGCATCCCGGTCAGCCCATCGTGGCGATCCTTGATGACGGCATCGGGTTTTTGAACGCGCGCTTTTGCCGGACGGGTGCCGACGGTCTGCGCCGCACCCGGTTTCATGGCCTTTGGTTGCAGGCGCTGGAACAGCATGACACCCCTCCCAAAGGCACGCTGGCCGGGCGCATTCTGGGAACAGAAGACATCAACGGCTTGCTTGAGGACGGGGATGAGCGCGCCAGCTATGCCGCGCTCAACTCTGCGCTGTATCCGGGCCAGACCCGCGACGAGACCGGATTCGGCACCACACACGGCACCCATGTTCTGGACCTTGCCGCCGGGGCCGATCCGGCGGACGCCAATGACCCCGCCCGCAACTGGCCGCTGCTGGGGGTGCAATTGCCGCCGGAAAGCATCGACGACACCTCTGGCACATGGTTCGAAAGCTATCTGGTCATGGGGCTGCGCTGGATTTTGCGGCAGGCGCGGCAGGTCGACGCCACCGCCCCCGTTATCGTCAATATCTCGCTTGGCGTGCTGGCCGGGCCAAAGGACGGCACCCGGTTCGTCGAATATCAGATGGCCCGCGAAGCGCGGCATTGGGAACAGGTGACGGGCCAGCCCGTGCGGCTGGTCTGGGCCTTTGGCAACAGCTATCGCAGCAGTCAGGTTGCCTGCTGCCGACCTGGATCGACCACACAAGACATCGCATGGCGCGTCCAGCCGGATGACGAAACCGCAAGCTTTTTGGAAATCCACTGCCGGGACGGTGCCTCGACCGGCATCGCGGTCGGCCTGACCACGCCAGAGGGCGTGTTCTCTGGCCTGACGGCCCTGCAACCGGGTGAGATCCGCTCGCTGGAGCGGCCCGACGGTGCAGCGCTGGCGCGGCTGTATCACGTGCCCGCGCACCGCCTTGACGCGGATGCGGAATGCGCGGCGCACTACGTCTTGGCTCTTGCCCCGACGCGGGGACAAAAGGCCGGCGAACCGCTGGCCCCCTCTGGCGCATGGACCGTATCGGTCAAAGGGGGCGGAGACGTCTGGTTGCAGGTGCAACGCGACGATGCGATCCGGGGATCGGAAGCGCGCGGGCGGCAGTCCTATCTGGACCACCCTGCCGCCTATGACTGGGACCCGCTGCGCGCCGCCTATATCGCGCCGGGCGCGGGGCCGATCACGGATGAGGGGTGCCATAACGCATTGGTCACAGCCGCATGCCGTCAGCTTTTCTGCGTTGGTGCGGCGCAGCGCACAGCGCACGCAAGCGGTCAAAGCATCGGAAATTTCCGGCCCGCCGCCTATTCCGGGCAAGGTGCGTCCTGGTCCGTGCCGGGGCCAACCGTCGCCACGGTCATCGGTGTCGGCGCGTTTGCTGGGGGCGTCCGCGCCGCTGGCACGCTGAGCGGCAGCACCCGGCGTCTGTCCGGGACCAGTGCCGCCGCCGGGCGATTGACGCGCGCGCTAGCCCTGTCGGCGGATCGGATCACCGCCAACGCGACAGACCCTGCCTCGACCAAACTGGACGATATCAACCCGGCATTTCTGGTCCTGACCGAAACACCCGACGCGCGTCTGGGCGAGGCCGTGGTTGATCTGCCAGACCGCCTGCCCGCCTGCTGAGCAGCGCGCCGCTCAGCAGCGCGCGCTTACCATTCGTCCTTGGCCTCATCCCACATCTTGGCCAGCCAGCCGGGGACCATACCGGGGGACAGCGACAGCGTGCCGGTCTTGATCTCAGCGGGGGTCTCCAGCGCCTGCGCCATGCGGGCAAGGGTGAAGTCACCGTCATACCCGACACCGTGGAACACCCGTGTGCGGGTTTGCGTGGCCCCGTCCAGCAGGTTGATCAGCGCCTCGGCCACGGTCACGCCCAGCACAGCCCCGGCCATGCTGTCCGTCGGGAAATGCACACCTGCCACGGTCCGGTTCATCGCAATCCGTTCCGCGTGGCGATAAAGTTCGCTGCCCGCCCTGATCTGTTCGACCGGGTCAACCGGCGCGTTCAGGAACAACCGCGACAACAGGGTGGCGCAGGCAAAGGCCTCTGTCGCATGTCCCGAGGGCCACGCGCCGTGGCCCGGCGTCTGGATCAAGGGCTGCACCTTACGCGACATCGAGATTGGCCGCGCCACGTCAAACCCGTGTTTCAGCGGCATCTCGATCGACGTGCACAGCCGCAACATCGCCTGATTGAGCGCAAGGCTCCACTTGGTCGCGTCGGGTGCCATGTAGCCGACAAGGCCAAAAAAGCTTTGGATGTCGCCGGTCTGCATGATGATTTCGTTCAGCCGGTCGCCGCGCAGGTCGGCGTAGGTCCGCAGGTAATGCAACTGCTTGGCCGCAAGATGCGCGCTGGTTGGTGCCTCCAGCGTGACCAGAGCAGCGCCGTTCAGCCCAACGGTGCCGGTGGCCGGTTTGTCTTTGGTGGCGCTTTCCAGCGTGACGCCGAACATCCCGTGCAGGCAGGCATCCATCAGCCCCCGCCGTGGCCCCGTCGCCATCGCCTTCAGTGCCTCCCAGCCGCTGCGCCCGTCCTGTTTGGGGGTCCGGTCGGCGGTGCCGTCCCAATGGCCCACGGTCCCGTCCCGCGCCGTCCCCAGCGCCGCACTGGAGAACGTATTGTCCGGCCCCGCCTGCGAATTTTCCGCCGCCTGACTGTTCTGCGAATTTTGCGAATTCTGGGAGTTCTGCGAATTCTGACTGTTTTGCGAATTCTGCGAGTTCTGTGAATTGTAGAGACCGGAGACAGGCATGGCATCCTCTTCTTTTTCGGGCCGATTTTTTGGCACTGCCCGTCACAGGTCAAAGCCTATCTGCGTTCACCTGCAAACATTTGCGAAAATTTCACGTCCGTTGCCGCCGCGTCACGGCGGTGGTAGCCTTCTTGGGACTTTGGGGAAAAGAATGAACCAGACGCACGCCAACAAGATCACCATCACCGTGCTCGGACCGTTTCAGGTCCGGGACAGCGAAGGTTTGGTCGTGCCGCTCAAGGGGGCCAAGAACCAGGCGCTTTTGGCCATGCTGGCGCTTAGCCCGGACATGGCCCGCCCGCGCCGCTGGCTGGAGGATAAGTTGTGGTCGACTTTCGGCCCCGAACAGGCCAGCGCGAACCTGCGTCAGGCGCTGTCGAAACTGCGCAGCGCGCTGGGGGCCTCATCAGACATTCTGCGGGCCGACCGCAGCAGCGTCTCTTTCGACCCCCGCGCCGTGACCGTCGATCTGCTTGAAGAAGTGGTGCCCGAGGATGACCGGGTCGAGCTGTTGCAAGGCATCGACGTGCGCGATCCCGAATTCGAGGACTGGCTGCGGCAGGAACGCGCGGCCCTGCAATCCAAGCTGACCAAGGCCAGCCCATCGGACAGCCGCGGCATCCTGATCAACTGCCGTGCCCTGACCGAGGGGCCGGGCCGCGAACGGATGCTTGGCGAGGTGCTGTCCAACCAGATCGGCGAGAACATTGCCGAACAGGTCCGCGCCTGGCGGCAGTCCGAAGGCGACGGCCCGCTGCCGGAAAGCGCCCCGATCAGTGACGTTCAGGTCAGCACCCAGTTGATCCAGAACGGCGAGGGCGGGCATGCTTTGTTCATCAAGGCAACGCACCAGCCCAGCGCCCGCATCCTGTATTCCAAGCTGCAACAGCTTGACCGGCTGGAGGACATCCTGTCGGCCGAAATCGCGGTATCGCGCACCGTCTTTGAGGCGGCCGACCAGATCATTGGCAAGCTGCCGCATGTGCTGGACAAGGACCGGCCGGAGACACGCTCTACCGCTTTGTCGCGGCTGGGTCTCTACCGCATGTTTTCCTTCGAAAAGGACGCGCTGCGCGAGGCTTATGGCCTGATGGATCAGGCGTTCAAGCGCGATCAGAACGGCATCTACCTTGCCTGGGCCAGCATGATCCGCCTGACCCAGATGATCGAAATGGCCGAAGCCGATCAAAAACCGCTGCTGGATGAGGCCGTCGAATTGCATTACCGGGCGATGGAACTTGCGCCCGACAACGTGCTGGTTCATGCCATCGTCTCCAAGGTGCGCGGCACCGCGCTGGGGGACACGGCGGGGGTTCTGGATCTTGCCCAGAATGCGGTCGACCGAAATCCGGCCAGTGCCTTTGCGTGGAAATCCCTGTCGGAGGCATTGATCCTGTCGGGCGATCTGGAGGGCGCTTTCAACGCCTCGGCACGGGCCTGTCTGATCGCGCGGACGTCACCTTTCAAACATTTCTGGGACACCGGGCATTGCATTGTCGCCGTTGCCTGCAACCGTCCGCAAGAAGCAATAGAGGCGGGCGAGGCGGCGGTCAGATCGGCCCCCCTGTCACGGCCCGCCCATCGGCACCTGCTGGCGCTTTACGCCCTCGAAGGTCAGTTGGACAAGGCGCAGGCGGTGGCCGAAAAACTGGCCAAGATCGAACCGGGCTTTTCCCTTGACCGGCTGGTCAACGATGACAGCTACCCGGTCCGGACCCTGCGCAACAAGGGCATGCTGGAGCCGATCAGAGCCCTGCTTTGATCGACGCATCCGCGGGTTTCTCCCTCGTTTTTCGTGCTCTCGCAGCCCCCCAAAGGCCGCCCCAAGACGAACCGCATTAGGGCAAAACTGCGGCGACAAAGTGTGATTATGTCCCAACCCGCAACAATTTTGCGCGTCTTTTCCAAAAATGCGACCTACTGCGGCCCCATTTATCCAGTCTAAAGCACCTGCGCAGAACGCCATGATTTGAGGCAGAACGAGGCGACGCCGTAGAAAATGGCACCCGCTTCGGAATAAGGTGGGTATCGCTGAGATGGCGACATATTCAGTTACGAGTTTCAATTGGAATTCCGCGTCCTTCTGGAACGGCATCTCGCAAAACCGGGCCGGTCACACGCTGGATTTCTCCAGCCTTGGATCGGGATACTCGGTCAATTACAACACCGTCGCCGGCGTGCTGCAAATCTCCAACGGGTCCACGACATATACTGTCGGTGACAGGTTCTTTTCCGGCACCAGCGATGCGGATCTGGGCGGCAGAACACAATTCGAATTTTTCACCACCGTGCGCCTGCCCGATGGATCGGATTTCTACACCGGCAGCGACCGCAGCGAAAACATTGATCTGGGCGGTGGCAGCGATACGATTTTCACCTCTGGCGGAACCGACACCGTCACCGGCATTGACGGCGATGATTTCGTCAACCTTGGCGATGGTGACGAAAGCGTCACCGCGACAGGTGGCAACAATACGATCCTCGGTGGCGACGGCAACGACACGTTAAGCTCGGATTTCGGGTCTGACGAGCTGCTGGGCGGCGCAGGCGCGGACGTGATCGACGCCCTTGGCGGCGACAACACGATTGACGGAGGCACGGGCGCGGACAGCATCACCGCAGGTGCAGGGGCGGACGTGATCACCGGCGGGTCCGGGCAGGACACCATCGACGGCGGTGGCGGCAACGACACGATTTTTGGCGACAGTGTTGATCTGGGCGTCAGCGCCGGTACGCTGTCCTCCTTCGATTTCGACACGATCAGCGAAACCGGCGATACGGGCACCGGCGTCGTCGGGTCTTATGCCGTCTACGACAACATCGGCACAACCGATGAGGGCGTGGTGGTACAGGCCCGCCTGACCGTGCTCGACGCCGACGATCCGAACATCCAGATCGAATTCAATACCAACTCGGTCTACATCAACCGCGATGGCGCGTCGGACGCGGGCACCGGCGTCACGCTGGGGTTCGAGTTCTTCGATCAGGCGACCGGTGAGCCGATCAAGATCACCGGCTCTTTCACCTTTCAGGACATCGACACCACCGCCGAAAGCGTCACAGCCCAGACCGCCGATGTTGTCAGCCTTGGCCTGGCCTCTGCGCCGACCACCAACCTGAACGCCACCGACACCGGTGAGGAACTGGGCGCGCAGTCCGATGGCACCAGTTCCGGCAACGCGGACGAAAACCACTGGGCGCAGTTCGCCTATGTCGATCAGCAGCAACTGGTGTTCGAGGTCACCTCGCGCGGGGCGGGCACCAACTATGCCTTTTCGACCACCGATTTTTCCAACCCGCCCACGGTGATCACCGCCAATCCCGAAAGCCAGAACGATCTGATCGACGGCGGCGCGGGTGATGATGTCATCGACGGCATGGCGGGCAACGACACCATCGACGGCGGGGCCGACAACGATACCCTTCTGGGTGGGGACGGCAACGACTCTGTCCTTGGCGGTTCCGGCGACGACTCGCTCGATGGCGGCGCGGGGCAGGATACGCTGGACGGTGGCAGCGGCGATGACTACCTAGACGGCGGGGCCGAAGGCGACCTGATGCGCGGCGGCGATGGGGCCGACACGCTGAACGCGGTGACTGGCGCAGACACCGTTTTCGGCGACGCAGACGACGACCGGATACTGCTCGAAGGCTCTGACTTCGACAGGGTGGTGACCGGCGGTGAGACTGTCACCACCGGCACCGATTTCGACGTGCTCGACTTTTCCAACGAAAGCGACGCGGGCGACACCATCTCTGTGACCTTCAGCGGCGACGAGGCGGGCACCGTCTCGATCCGCGGTCAGACGGTCACCTTTTCCGAGATCGAGGGGATCGAGGCGACACAGGGCAACGACCAGATCGATGCCACGGCGAACACAACCGGCGTCTATCTGGACGGCAATGCCGGTGACGACACCCTGCACTATGGCCAAGGCTCCAGCACCGTTTTCGGCGGCGACGGCAATGACCTGATCGACGATCAGGCCGGCGCACAGCATGCCGGCGATGACTATCTGGACGGCGGCGCGGGATCGGACATGATTTACGCGGGCCAGGGCAACGACACGGTCTTTGGCGGCGCAGACAACGACACGATCTATGGCGAAGGCGGTGCCGACGAACTGGATGGCGGCAGCGGCGACGACTACATCGTCGGCGCGGGCGACGCCGAAACCATCACCGGCGGCACCGGCAGCGACACGATCCTCTCTGGCGGCGGGGCGGATGTCCTGTCCGGTGGCGCGGATAGCGATCTGTTTGTGCTCGACGATGGATTTGGCAGCGACACCATCACTGGCGGCGAGGCGGGCACCGACGCCGACACCATCGACATGCAGGCCGTGGCGAGCGGTGTCACGGTCGATATGTCGGGCTCCGATCCCGAGGCAGGCACAATTTCGGACGGCACCGACACGCTGCGCTATTCCGAGATCGAAACGATCCATCTGGGCACCGGCCGCGACACGGTGATCCTTGGCGGTGGCGACAGCCAGTCGATTACGGGTTTCGACACAACGGATTCCGGCGACGGCACAACGCGGGATCAACTCGACGTCTCCGGGATGCTGGACGGTTCCGGCAATCCGGTCTCGACCGAGGATGTGGCCGTTTCGGACACCAACGGCGACGGCAGCGGCGACGCCATCCTGACCTTTCCGGACGGCACCTCGCTGACCCTGATCGGCGTGCCCACTTCTGCCGTTGCCACCCCGGCCCAGCTAGAGGCGATCGGCGTCCCTGCGGCGGTATCGGACGATTTCATCGTTTCGGGCACCGCCGGGGATGACACCATCAACACAGGCTACACCGGCGACCCCGACGGCGACCGGATTGACAACTCCGACTACCCGGTGAACTCCAACGACGACATCGTGCAGGCAGGCGCGGGCGACGATGTAATCGACGCGGGGGCCGGGAACGACACGGTGTTCGGCGAAGCGGGCGATGATGAGATCTTTCTCGATGTCCAACTCGACAATGACAGCATCGTCGGCGGCGAAAGCGGCGAGACCCAAGGCGACCGGATCAACTTTTCGGCCATCTCGGATGACATCACCATCGTCTACACCGGCGCAGAAACCGGCACGCTGACCGACGGCGTCAACACCACGACCTTTGAGGAAATCGAACGGTTCCAGATGGGCACCGGCAACGACAGCGTTGTCGGCTCCGCCGGGGCGGAACATATCATCGGCAACTACGGCGATGACACGATCCTTGGCGGTGGCGGCAACGACACGATCTTTTCCGGCTTCGACAATGACAGCGTGTCCGGCGGCGACGGCGACGACAGCCTGCTGACCTCTTCAGGCGCGGACACGGTTGAGGGCGGCGCGGGCAACGACATCATCGATGTCGGCGCGGGCGACGGGGAACAGGACGTTGTGGTGCTGGCCGACGGGTCCGGCGATGACGTGATCTCCAGCTTTGAGGCTCCCACGGACCTTGGCGGCGGTGCCTTTGCCAGCCATGACCTGCTGGACGTGAGCGCATTGACCGACCTCGACGGCAACCCGGTTACGACAGGGGATGTTACCGTCACCGACACCGCAGGCGACGGCTCCGGCCACGCGATCCTGACCTTTCCCAACGGCGAATCCATCACGCTGGTGGGTGTTTCGATCACCCAAGTGCAAACACCCGATCAACTCAACGCCATGGGCATCCCGCTTAGCCCCGGCGATTTCATCGTCGAGGGAACGGCCGCGGGCGAGCTTATCGGCGCGGCCTATGCGGGCGACCCCAACGGCGATTTCGTCGACAACAGTGACGGTATCGGCGGCAGTCAGGATGACACCATCCTTGCCTATGGCGGTGACGACACCGTGCAGGCAGGCCTTGGCAACGACAGTGTTCTTGGCGGAACCGGCGACGACTCGCTGGAGGGCGCAAGCGGGTCTGACACGCTGGACGGCGGTGACGGTGCGGATGTGCTGCTGGGCGGCACCGGTGGCGACCTGCTTATCGGGGGCGCGGATGCGGACACTTTCGTGCTGGAGACCGGTTTTGGCGCGGACACCGTCGCGGGCGGTGAAACCACCACGACCGGCACGGACAACGACACGCTGGATGCCTCTGCGCTCGCTGGCCCGGTCACGGTCACCTATACCGGCGACGAGGCCGGAACGATCACCGATGGCACCGACGTGGCGGGTTTCTCGGACATCGAAACCCTGACCCTTGGCGGCGGCGACGACAGCGTCGATGGCAGCGCCGACAGCGCGGGGATGGCGGTCTTTGCCGGTGGCGGCGGCGACACTCTGACCGGCGGGTCCGGCGACGACATTCTGGATGGCGGCGCAGGAGCCGACAGCCTGACCGGCGGCGCAGGCGCGGACACTCTTTCCGGTGGCGACGGGGCCGACACGATCAACGCGGGGTCCGGCGACGTGGCAACGGGCGGCGACGGCGACGACGTGTTCAACGTCACCGCGGGCGATGTCTCTGGCGCGAACCTAAGCATCACCGGCGGAGAAACCGGCGAAGCCGGCGGCGACACGCTGAACATCACCGGACCGGCGGTCGTCACCATGACAGGGGCGGAATCCGGCACGGTCGCATGGGCGGACGGGTCCACGTTGACCTTCTCGGAAATCGAGAACGTCACCTATACGCCCTGTTTCACCCCCGGCACCATGATCAAGACCACCAGAGGTGAGGTCGACGCGGCGAAAATCGCGCGCGGCGACCGCGTGCTGACCCGCGACAACGGCTATAAGCGTGTGCTCTGGGCCGGAGCCAAATCCCTGAGCGCTGCAACGCTGGCCGCCTGCCCCGATCTGCGCCCGATCCGGATTCTGGCGGGCGCGCTGGGGCGCGGCGTGCCGGAACGCGACATGCTGGTCTCTCCCCAGCACCGGGTTGTCATGGGCGGCGCAACCGTGGAACTGCTGTTTGGCGAGGATGAGGTTCTGGTCGCGGCGAGCCACCTTGTCGGCCGCGCAGGTATCAGCCGCGTGTGCCCACACGACGGCATCACCTATGTGCATTTCATGTTCAATGCGCACGAACTGGTGATGTCGGACGGCGCATGGACCGAAAGCTTTCAGCCCGGCGACCAGTCGCTGGCAGGTCTGGACACGGCGCAGCGCAAGGAACTGTTGACCCTGTTTCCAGAACTGTCCAACGCGCCGGGCCGGGACGCCTATACCGCTGCCCGCGCCTCGTTGAAGGCGGATCAGGCGCGGATTCTGCTGGCGGCCTAGACGGAGCAGGTTTCAGGCCGCAGGCTGCGGCCCGAAACACCCGCGCCGCGCGGCACCTCAGCCCAGAGCATCCAGCAAGGCGCGTGACGGTTCACCTGTGACGGCCAGCCCTTTGGCCGCCTGATAGGCGCTGATCGCGGCCTCGGTCTTTTTGCCGAACACGCCATCGGGCGTGCCCGCGTCGAACCCGGCCCGCGTCAACCCGCGTTGCAGCGCCTTGCGCTCATCCTGGCTCAGCCCGTACTTGTCGCGACCGAAATTCCCGACCAATGGCCCAGCCCCCGCCAACCGGTCAGCCAGATAGCCCACCGCCAAGGCGTAATTCTCGGATGGGTTGTACCGCATGATCATGTTGAAGTTGTGGAACACCAGAAAGGCCGGCTTGCCCACGCCCATCGGCGCAAGGATTGCAGCCGACCCGTGATCGGGCAGCGCTCCGCCCCGCGCGGTCCGCACGCCCAGGTCCTGAAACCGCGAAACGGCGGCCCGGTTCGTGCGCCCCGTCGGCCCGGAATACCCCTGCGGCAGGCGCACCTCCAGCCCCCAAGGCGCGCCCCGTTTCCAACCGGCGCGCGACACAAAGCGCGCCGTTGTGGCAAAGGCATCAATCGGGTTTTCCGACCAGATGTCCCGCTTGCCGTCACCGTCGAAATCCACGGCGTTTTCCTGATAGGCGTTGGGGATCAATTGCGTGTGACCCATCGCCCCGGCCCAGCTGCCGACCAGTTGATCGGGGCGGGCATCGCCGGTCTGGACGATTCTCAAGGCGTCCATCAGGTTCGATTCGAAAAAGCGCCCGCGCCGCCCTTCCCACGCCAACGTCGAGGTGGCCGAGATCACCGGGATCTTGCCGCGTTTGGTGCCGAAATAACTCTCGACCCCCCAGAAAGAGGCCATGATCTGCGCCGGGACACCGTATTGCGCCTCGACCCGGTCAAGCGCGCTGCGCTGCCGCGCATAGGCTGTCCGCCCAAAGGCAACCTTTTCCTCTGGCGCGACGATGGCGATGTAATCCTCAAGCGTGCGGCGGAATTCCGTCTGGTTGCGATCACGCTCGATCACGCCGGGCAAAAAGCCCTGCCCCCGAAAGGCGCGGTCCAGCGTTCCTTGGGTGATCCCCTGTGACATGGCACGCGTTCTGAAGGCTGCAACCCACTGATCGTAGGCTGGATTCGGCTGCGGCCGCAGACCCGGCTCCAGCGCCGGATCGGGTCGCGCGACCTGCGGAAGCACGCCGCCGCCGGGCAGACACCCGGCCAGCACGATTCCCGATAGTCCCAGCGCAAAATCTCGTCTGGTCAGACGCATGTGATGTCTCCTGCCCGATGTTGCCGCCGCTACGCTAGAACGACATCGCGTTCAACCACAACCGCGCGGATTACAATGGGCGGATCACGACCAGTTCATCCAAACGATTGCGCCGACGACGGCCATCAGGATGATCGGCAGCCACCAGCGATTCCAGATCGGCGTGGGGCGGAAACAATAGCTGCACGTTTTGGTGCCATAGCGAAGATTATAGTTGCAACTGCACTTGAACGGGCGGAATTCCACGTCGCTTTCATCCTGATGTAAAATAGGTACACTGACTTGATCTTAGCATATATTCCAAGCGCTTATTGAAAAGCATAAAAAAGCATCACTTTGCGTCACCCCGGTGCAGACAGGGGGTCATCGCCCTGCCCTATTCCTCAAGCAACGACAGCGTTCCGCAGTCCGAAAGATGGACAAACGGAGCGCGATGTCCGGTGGCTGTGCCGCCTGTTCCGAACAGCAAGTGACCGGGGGTCGTCGTCGCCATGGCAAGTGCCTGAGCAAGCGGCACACCCACCTCTTGGGTCATCACGCGAACCGCCTGTGGCATCGTCAGATCGGCCCCCGCGAGTGTCCCGTCCTCCAACGTCAGCCGACCTTCTGCGCGCAGAACACGTCGCCCCCCCAGCCGAAACTCCCGCAACCCCGAGGCGAGTGTGGCCATGGCGTCCGTCACAAGGAACACCCGGCCCGGCCCACGCTTGGCTGCAACCGCAGCGCGTAGTGCCGCCGGATGCACATGCACGCCATCGGCGATGATCCCGGCCGAAACCGCCCCCGCATCCAGCGCCGCGCCGACCAGACCCGGTTCGCGGTGCCGCAGCGGGCTCATGGCGTTGAACAGATGCGTGACGCAGCGCGCCCCGGCGGAAAAGGCCACCATGGCCTTTTCATAGCTGCACTCGCTGTGCCCCAGAGAGATCAGCGCCCCGGCCCGCGCAAGCCGCGCAATCTGCGCGGGGCGCGTGTTTTCGGGGGCCACGGTCAGTTTGAGCAAAGGCAGTCTTTGTGCGGCCTGCTCCAGCAGATCCACATCGGCATCCGTCATCGGGCGAATAAGGTCCGCGTCATGCGCGCCTTTGCGCGCAACGGACAGGTGCGGGCCTTCAAGGTGCAGGCCCGCGATGCCCGGCACCCCGTCTGCAATGGCCGCCACCACCGCCTCTATCGCGGCGCGGGTGCGGGCTGGCGTGTCGGTGATCAGCGTCGGCAGAAAAGCCCGCGTGCCAGTCGAGACATGTGCCGCGGCGATCACGCGCAAACCCTCGACGCTGGTTTCGTCGTTGAACATCACGCCACCGCCGCCATTGGCCTGCAAATCCACAAAACCGGGCGTCAGAACGCCGCCTTCCATATCCACAGACGTGCCCGAAGGAGCCTCGGAGGTCGGCAGAATGGCCGCGGCCTCGCCATCCTCGACCACAAGAACCGCATCGTTATGCAGCGTGGTTCCGTCAAACACCTGCGCACCGGAATAGATGATCCGCGTCATGCCCCACGCTCCGCCGCAGTGCGCGCCATCTGCAAGGCACCGTCCAGCGCCGTGCCTGCGGCCGCGATCAGCCGTTCCTGTACCGCCGGGGGCAGCCAATCTGCATAGACCGGACCCAATCCCCCCACCAGACAGACCGGCGCGTGCCCCTCCGGGTCCAGCACATCCAGTGCCCGGCTCAGATAACCGGCCCCGTCCCGCAAGAGCGCGCTGCCGTGGGCGTCTTGCGCCGAGGCAGCAACGCGCGGTGCCAACCTTGCATAATCCACCGGTTGTGCTGTGGCCGCATAGCGCACGATGTCCATCGCCGTTCCCCCGGTTTCCTCCAGAACGGCGCGGGTCAGGGCGGAATGCTCTTGCAGCCCGTCATGACACAGCAGAACCCGTTCCAGCAGGGCCCGGCCCAGCCACGCCCCTGACGCCTGATCCGACACCTGTAGGCCCCAACCGCCGATCCGGACCAGCGTGCCACCGATCCGCCCTGCCAGAACCGACCCGGTCCCGACCGAAACCAGCACCCCGTCGCCAGCGCCCAGCGCCCCGGCGACCGCTGTCTCAAGGTCGTCGCTGACTGTGACATTGGGCAAACCGCAACCCGCCGCAATCCGCGCCGTCACTTCGCGACTCAAAGCCCCGGCCAGACCAAGGTGGCCGACAGAGCGTTTCATGGCCTCGTTGTCCAGTCCCGCGGATGTCAGCGCGGCCTGCACCGCCAGTCGTGCGTTTGCGATGGCCTGATCAAGGTCGGTGGTGGCGTTGGCTGGACCCGCGCTGCCCTGACCCAACACGCGCCCCGCAGAGGTCGCGACAACCGCCCGACAGCCAGAGCCGCCACCGTCGACCGCGATCAAAAGAGTGTCTGTATCCTGCCCCATACCCGGATCATTGGCACAGGCGCGCCGCGTGAAAAAGCCTCTATTCCCGCGGAGCATCCGCATTGGGGCAACACGCCCGGAGGGCCGATGCGGCGGACCATGGACACTGACGCGCCGCGAGGTCACGCCACCCCGGCGACCGCTCCGCCCAAAAGGCAAAGACCTTTTCCAGCGCAACAACCATGTATTTGAGCAGGATGCCCATCAGCGCGAGCGCGATCATGTTGGTGTTGATGTTGTGCTGCCCGACAACCGGCACCGCCGTCGCCCGGAGGACCGCGTTGACCCGCACCAGCAGCCGATACACCGCGTCGCGCGTCACGTGGGACAGGCCCATGTCCACAAGCACGCCAAAGATCATTGCCACGACCGAACCGACCACCGTCCGCCACAACGTCCGACACAACGTCCGCCAGCCCATCGTCAGGAACAGGTTTCCGCATTTCGCATAGGCCGACAGCAGATCAGAGGGCGTTCCGGTCAGGATCTAATCATCGATTTCGCCCTGGTCGATGCCGATACCGCCCGCGTTCCGGGCACCGCAACGGGGGCCAACAGGTTCGCATCCTGCACCGTCAATTCCGACAAATGAATGAACGTGCCTGATGCCGCTCTTTTCGGTCAGCGACGCGACCGCCGCTGGCCGTATCAAGGGCTCCGGTTCCGCGTGCGATGGTCCGGACACAGGTCCCTGAAGGCGGGAACGCCAAGTTGACCCAGCGCGCGCTCCATTTCCAGCTTCAGGATATCCATGGCCCGCTGCGCACCGGCTGGCCCTCCCGCCCCGACGCCAAAGGCAAGCGCGCGACCCGTCAGGGCAAAGCTCGCCCCCAGAACCTTGGCGCGCAGAACGTCCGCGCCGCGCCGCACGCCACTGTCGACAATAATCTCGATCCGACCACCCAGCACCTTGGCGATTTCTGGCAAGGCTTCGATTGTTGGCGGGCCAAAGGCCACCTGACGCCCCCCGTGATTGGACACCACGATCCCGTCACAGCCAATTTCGGCGCATTTGAGGGCGTCCTCGGCATGCAGGATGCCCTTGACCAACAGCTTTCCGCGCCAACGGTCGCGCAGGCGCCTTAGGTCGTCCCAAGTGAAGCCGGGCGTGATCAGTGTCTTTTGAACATCCGCGTAAGAAGTGGCGCTTTGCAAAAGGTCGGCATAATTGGCGATGTTCGGCTTGCCATGACGCAGGGTTTCCAGCGACCAGCGGGGGTTCGCGACCAGACCCAGCAAGACCTCTGGCGTGATCCGGAACGGAACCGCCAGTTGGTTGCGGATATCGCGGTCCCGTTTTCCTGCGGCGGGCACATCGGCGGTGACCAGCATGACCTTGTAGTCGGCGGCTTCGGCCCGCGCGATCAGCCCTTCGGTCACGGTGGCGTCGCTGGATACATATAGCTGGAACCAGCCATTGCCGTCAGCCGCCTCTGCCAGGTGTTCCAGCGTTGTCGAGGCGGCGGAACTGGCCACGTAGGGGATATTTTCGCGCTTGCACAGCCGCGCCAGCGTCAGGTCCGCATCGGGCCAGAAGGCATTGAGCATGCCGATGGGGGCCATGCCAAAGGGGGCGTCAAATCTCTGCCCGAGAATGGTCGCGTGCATGTCGATGTCCGAAACATCGACCATATAGCGCGGCGTCAGTTCGACCTCCTCAAAGGCGGCAGTATTGCGCCGCAGGTTGCGCTCTGATTCCGCGCCGCCATCGACAAGATCAAAGGCAAAGCGCGGGATGCGACGACGGGCCATGCGCCGCAGATCCTCGATAGAGGCCGCACGATCCAACCGCATCAGATCGACCACCCGCCATCGACGGCAAAGGCCTGCCCCGTGGTAAAGGCCGACAGATCGCCCGCGAGATAACAGACCATCCCGGCGATTTCGTCCGGCGTGCCAAAGCGCCCCATCGGCTGGCGCGCGGTAAAGGCGGCGTGCGCCTTGTCAAAATCGCCGGTCGCCGCCAGCCGCTGTTTCAGCGAGGGGCTTTCAACGGTGCCGGGGCAGATCGCGTTGCAGCGGATGCCATCCTGCACGTAGTCGGCGGCCACGGCCTTGGTCATGCCGATAATCGCGGCCTTGGACGCGCCATAGGCAAAGCGGCGCGGCGCGCCCTTCAGGCTGGATACGATAGAGGCGATGTTGACGATCGACCCCGACTTTTGCGCCAGCATGGCGGGCAGCACGGCTTTGGTCATGCGGAACATGGCCTTGGCGTTCAGGTCAAAGGACCGGTCCCAAGCCGCCTCGTCGCAGTCGAGGATAGTGCCGTCATGCACCCAGCCCGCGCAGTTCACCAGGATCTGCGGCGGAGAGATCGACGAGACAAGCGACGCCACCGCGTCGGCGTCCAAAACGTCAAGCCGATGCGCTGTGAGGCGGTCGGACCCGGCGGCGACGGCCTCGACCGCCGCGCCGTCGATGTCGGTGGCGATGACGGAGGCGCCAAGCCGGGCCAGCGCCTTTGCCGAGGCGCGCCCGATGCCATTGCCCGCAGCGGTGACAAGGGCGGTTTTTCCGTGAAGCGTTTGTTCCATAAATCCTCTCTCAGCGTGCGAGCCAGCCGCCATCCACCGTCACGACGCTGCCATGGCAATAGCTGGCGGCGTCAGAGGCGAGGAAGACAGCGGCACCGGCGATCTCGGACGGTTCGGCAAAACGTCCCGCAGGGATGCGATCCAACAACGCCTTTGAACGGTCCGGGTCGTCACGCAGCGCCTGTGTATTGTCGGTTGCGGTGTAGCCGGGGGCGACGGCGTTGACGTTCACGCCGTGCGGCGCCCATTCGTTGCACAGCGCCCGAGTCAGCCCAAGCACCGCATGTTTGCTGGCCGCATAGGCAGGCACGCGCAGCCCGCCCTGGCTGCTCAGCACAGAGGCGACAATCACAATCTTGCCCGCCCCCCGCGCCACCATGTGCCGTCCGGCGGCCTGCGACAGCAGCCAGACGGAATCCAGGTTTACCGACAGCACGCGCCGCCAGTCGTCCAGCGGCATATCGACGGATTCCTCGCGGTGGATGATCCCGGCGTTGTTGACAAGGATATCGAGCCCGCCAAGAGCGTCTTTGGCAAAGTCCGTCACCTCCGAGGCCGCGGGCTCATCCATCCCGGTAAAATCCGCCTGAACGGCGGCGGCGGTCCGGCCCATGCCCTCGATCTTGCGCAGCGTCTCTTCTGGCTGGTGGCTACGGTAGGTCAGTGCCACGTCGGCCCCGGCGGCGGCAAGGGCAAGGGCGATGCCCTCGCCGATGCCCGTCGCCCCGCCGGTGACCAGCGCCTTGCGCCCTGTCAGGTCAAACGGGTTGCCCATGGTCAATACCGGTTTGCGATGGGCAGGTCTTCGGCGGGGAACAGGCTGATGACCTCACAGCCGGTTTCCGTCACCACAACCTCTTCTTCGATCCGCGCCGCCGAATAGCCGTCGGCTGCGGGGCAATAGGTCTCCAGCGCAAAGACCATACCGGTCTGGATCTCCATCGGGTGATCAAGGCTGACAGCGCGGGAAATGATCGGGCGTTCATGCAGCGCCAGCCCCAGACCATGGCCGAATTGCAGACCAAAGGCCGAGTCTTCGTCCGGAAAGCCGAACTCTTCGGCCTTGGGCCAGACCTCAGCCACCTTGTCCGTACTGACGCCCGGTTTGATCATCGCAATCGAGGCGTCAATCCACTCGCGCGCCTTGACGTAGGCATCGTTCTGCGCGGGCGTTGCCCGTCCGATGTTGAACGTCCGGTAATAGCAGGTCCGATAGCCCTGATAACTTTGCAGGATATCAAAGAACGCCTGATCGCCGGGGCGGAAATACCGGTCTGTGAAGTTGTGCGGATGCGGGTTGCAGCGCTCGCCGGAGATGGCGTTGATCGCCTCAACGTCGTCCGACCCCATCTCGTACAGCATCTTGTTCGACAGCGCGACGATGTCGTTCTCGCGCACGCCGGGTTTCAGCTCTTCATAGATCATGTGGTAGACGCCATCGACCATGCTGGCCGCCTGAGTCAGCAACTGGATCTCGTCCCAGTTCTTGATCTCGCGCGCCGCCAGCATGATCTGCTGGCCGTCGACGACGTTCAGGCCCTCTTCCTGCAAGGCGTGGAACATCGCGGTTTCGGCATAGTCGACGCCGACCGGCATGTTTGCCATTCCGGCATCGCGGATCAGGCCCGCGATCTGACGCGCGTATTTCTTCATCAGGCCGAATTCCGGCGGGATGGTGCCGCGCATTCCGACAACGCCGGCAAGGCAATGTTCGGGTTCCAGCCAGTCCGAGAATTTCTTGTGGTGCATCGCCGCCGAGCCGAAGTCCCAGACGTAGGGGGAATCGTCACCGGTCAGCAGACAAAAGCGGCACATCTTGTCCCGCTCCCATTCGCCGATCTTGGTCGCCGAGACATAGCGGATATTGTTCACATCAAAGAGCAACAGCGTACCGGCATGTGAATTCTTCAGCGCCTGCCGGGTCCGGGCAAGACGATAACGGCGCAGCCGGTCGTGATCGATCCGCCGTTCGAAATCCACCGAGGTATGGCCCCAGGCGGGAATCCGACCCTCCCAGCGCCAGTTCGGTTCAAGATCCTGCGGGGTCAGCAGGTTGGGCATCAGGGCACGTGACATGACATTCTCCTTCGGGGGCACAAGCGCACACCCCGTCATTTGATTGAAAATTTCGAAAATTCAGTCGGTTACTGGATGCACCAGCCGCCGTCGACATGGATCATCTGACCAGTCATGTAGTCGCTGTCGCCACTGGCAAGGAAAGACGCAGTGCCGACTATGTCCTTGGGATACGACACCCGCTTGATTTGCAGCGCGTCGCGGACGATGTCGTCATAGGCTTGCCCCTCACGCTCTTTGAAACCGATATCCACCAGATCCTTGTCCAGTTGCTCCCAGAGCGGTGTCACCACCACGCCGGGCGCATAGCCGTTGACGGTGATGTTGTGTTCGGCCAGCCCGATTGCACCGCAATGGGTCAGCGCAAGGCAGCCGTATTTCGAGGTGCAGTAGACGGTCACATCCACCAGCGGCTTGCGCGAGGCGATGCTGCCCACATTGATCAGCTTGTAGGGATGATCCGCCATCGGCCCTTGGGCAATCATCTGGCGGGCGGTTTCCTGCATGCCCAGCCACATCGCCTTGGTGTTGACGTTCATGATCATGTCCCAGTTGTCTTCATCGATATCCATGAAGAAACGGGGTTTGTTGAGCCCGGCGTTGAAGACAGCCACGTTGATCGATCCAAATGCCTCGACCGTCGCGGCGACGGCGGCGGCGTTGTCGGCGCGTTTGGTCACATCCATCCGGACCGCAACCGCCTTGCCGTTTCCGGCCGCGTTGATCTTGTCCGCCATGTCTTGCGCGGCGGTCTCGTCGAGATCGCCAAGGCACACGTTACCGCCCTGTGCGGCAAAAGCCTCGGCATTGGCCGCGCCCATGCCACGGGCCGCCCCCGTGATCAGGATATTCTTGCCTTTCAGGCGGTTGGGGTCCATGGGTCTCTCCTCCTCGGATCATGGTGTTTCGGATCGTTCAAGCAGCGCCTCGGCCCTTGTCTGGGCGCGCCGCAGCGCCTCTCGCGGGGGGATCAGCCCGCGCAGCATGTCGTGGAATTCCTCACCGCAGATCTGGATGATCCCGGTGATCTCCGGCACCGGCGGGCGCGGCCAGAATTGCAGCTCATCGCGCCAGGACATGGCGTCGACCGCCTCAAAGATCGGCGAGGCACGCCGCACCTCGGCGTCTGCGGCAACGGAGTAACGTGGATTGGTGCGGCTGCCGTTCTGAACGAACAGTTTCTGCGCCTCGGGACTTGTGAACACCCGCAATGCTTCTGTCGCTGCGGGCAGACGGTCCGGCGCGATATTGGCCGGGATGCCCATCACGTACCCGCCCACGGGGGCGACGTTTCCGGCTCCCGGTCCGTGCGGATGCGGCAGATAGCCGGTTTGCCCAAAGGCGGCCGACGTCGGGTCGAGCTCAAAGTAGGGGGCGAGAAGCGTATAGCCATATGCCATGGCAATCTTGCCCGCCGCGTAGGGGCGGACGCGTTCATACCATGACATCGACAGGATGTCGGGGGGCGAATAGCGCAGCAATTCCAGCAGGTACTCCGCGGCCAACAGCCCCTTATCGGTGTCGATCGTGATGCGATACGCCCCCCCGGCCAGCCCATCGGTGTCAAAGCCACCCGCGACCTCCGGCAGATCCAGTACCGGTTGGCCAAAATCCGCGAGCGTCATCAGAAAGGTATGGCCCAGCGCCGTGCCGCGTGCCGCATTCCACGCGATCCCGTAGCGGCCTTTTTGCGGGTCATGCATGTACCGCGCCGCGTCCAGCAACTGATCGGTGGTGGCAGGCGGTTCCAGTCCTGCCTTGGCAAAGAGGTCGCGGCGGTAAAACAGCAGTTCCGGCGTGGTCTGCGCGGGCACGCCGTAGGGCCGCCCCGCCCAATGCGCCGCTTTCCATCCGGCGGTGTGAAAATCCGCCGGATCCAGCCTGTCGATCTGCATTGCCTCGTCCAGTGGCATCAGCACGCCTTTGGCGGCGAACTCCCCGACCCACGGCAGGTCCAGCGCGATAATGTCGTATCGGCTGGCCTTGCGTTCGGCATTGCGCAGCGCCTCTTCGCGCAGCCGGTCGATGGAAAAGGCGCGCTGATGGATTTGCGTGCCAATCACCTGCTCGAACTGACGCTTGAGGTTTTCCATCACCATGAAGGTCGGATCGCCGTGCGCCAGCACGCGGATACCGCCAGCCACCTTCAACGGCTCCGGCAACACCTGGATCGGTTGGATTGACCGCGCGGACATGTAGGAACCGCCGAAATAATAGTCGCGGCCCTCGTCCGTCGCCGACTCTGTGCCAAAATAGGTTTCGGTCAGCCGTCGGATCCGGCCCGATGTCCGCGCCCATTGATCCAGCAGTTTTTCACTCGGATGCATGGAAAAGCTCTTGCCCGACTTGGTGCGCGGGCGCTGGTCGATCAGCCCGGCCTTGACCATCTCCTTCAAGCGCCGGTTGGCGGTGGCATAGGGCACGTTCGACGCGGCGATCAGCGATGTCGGGGTTGTGATCTTGGCCTCCAGGTGGCCCCTGATGACATGCAGAGCCATCCTGAAGACCGGGTTCGGCGCATTCAGTTCGATCGTATCGTCAAGCTCATTTGCGCAGTCTTCGAGATATTCAAGGATCTGCAACATCTCGCCCGTTGCCAATTGGGCCTGCATCCTCTCGTCGGTATGTGCACCCATGGCATTCATTTGTCGCTGCTGAGCCTTTCGTGTTTCCTGCGGCGCGGACACCCCAGAACTGTTCATTTCGGATGATCCGGCGTCGCCCATCTCGATACCTCCACACGATGTTCAATTTGCGGGGAGCAATGTACCGTCGATTTGTCCAGAATGGACTCTCGAATGTTCAAATCGGATATTTTAGGTAAGTTTCCGAACAGCCAAAAGCAGCACATTCAGTGACAGTCGTCCGGCACGCCGGATGATGATTCCCCTAGGAGGTGGGGGGATTGGACATCTTTGTGACAATCCGGGAGGAGACCCATATGAAACTTCGTACCGTTCTCGCCGCGACTGCGGCAACGGTTGCGCTGACCGGCGCGGCCGTGGCTGAAAGCCACGCAAGCTACAAGATCGGCATCACGCAGAACAACGTCGGCGTCGACAGCTATCAGACAACCTATGAAAAGGCATTCATTGCTGCCGCCGAGGCCAACCCGAACGTCGAGGTCGTGGTGCTGGACGGCGGCGGCGACGTCGCCCGCCAGATCGCCCAGATGGAAGACCTGATCCAACAAGAAGTCGACGCCATCATCATCTGGCCGACAAATGGCGAGGCAGTGATCCCCGCCGTGCGCAAGGCCCACAAGGCCGGTATCCCGGTCGTCGTGACCAACTCCAACATTGCTGACGCAGGGTTCGATTTCGTGGCGTCCTTCTCGGGGCCGGACAACATCACCCAAGGCCTGCGCTCGGCCGAGATCATGTGTGACAAGTTCAAGGAAATGGGCATCGAAAACGAGGCCAAGGTTGTGCACATCACCGGCCAGCCCGGCTACACCACCGCCATTGAGCGCGCAAAAGGCTTTGACGACCGCCTGCCCGAGGTGTGCCCGAACGTGACCATCCTCGACACCCAGCCCGGCGATTGGAACCGGGAAAAGTCGCAGAAAGTCATGGAAGCTTTCCTTGTCAAATATGACGACATCGACGGTGTCTATGCGGGCGACGACAACATGGGGGTCGGCGCGCTGAACGCCGCCAAGGCTGCCGGACGCGATGGCATCATCTTTGTCGGCGCGACCAACTTTGCGGTTGGATACGAGGCGATGGAACGGGGCGAATACTGGGGGTCGATCTATCAGTCGCCCGTCGATGACGCCGAGGCCGCGCTCAAGACCGCGCTCGACGTGCTGAATGGCGAGGACGTGCCGTTCCTGAACTACTTCGACACGCCGAAGATCACCCAGGACAACATGGGTGACTACACCAAGCCGGTCTTCTGAATGACCGTTCTGCGCGGGGGGCCTGTTCGGTCGCCCGCGCATCCCGTTCAAGTACAATTCAGTCGAAGGGGGACGCGGCATGGGACGTGTTTCTGATCGCGTCTGCATCGTGACGGGCGCAGCGCAGGGCATTGGCCGCGCCATCGGCGAGGCGCTTCTGGACGAAGGGGCGCGGGTCTGTTTCGCGGACATCAACGGCGCAAAGGTCGGCGAAGTGGCCGAGGCCAACCGCACCCGCCTGAACGGGCGCGGCGGGGCCGTCAGTTCGGCGCAGGTGGACGTCACCGACCGCGCGCAGGTGCGGGCGATGATCGCGCAAACCGCAGAGACCTTCGGAAGGGTCGACGTGATGTTCAACAACGCCGGTGTGAACAAGCCGATGAACTTTATGGACGTGACCGAAGAAAACTGGAATTTCATCATGGGCGTCAACGGTCTGGGCTGCATGATCGGCATGCAGGAGGCGGCCCGCCAGATGATCACACAGGATCGCGGAGACGACGGCCTGCGCGGTAAGATCGTCAACACCGCCTCTGTCGCCAGCCGACAGGGTTTTGACAATGTCGCGCCCTACTGCGCGTCAAAATTCGCCGTCGTGTCGCTCACGCAGTCGGGCGCACGCGATTTGGCCAAGCATGACATCACCGTTACGGGTTTCGCCCCCGGTGTCGTCGCAACCGAGATGTGGGAACAGGTTGATCAGGACCTGATGAATATCGGTGCCGCCAACCGTCCGGGACAGGCGATGGAGGAATTTTCCGCCGAGATCCTGCGCGGCCGGGTGGCCGGACCGGGCGACATCACCGGAACGACGACATTCCTCGCGTCCCGAGACAGCGACTACATGACCGGTCAGATCGTCATGATCGACGGGGGGATGACTCTGGTCTGAAAGAGCGGTCTGTACGGACCGGAGCGGTTTGCCGACGCACGGCCAAAACCTAGGTCGAAGCCAAAGCCAGAGCCAATGACCGGGTCGGGCAGATCGGATCGCCAAAACATCACGGGACGCCAGCGACCTTAGGGAGGGGAACATGGCAACACTCACCAAACAACAAATCGGGAGCGTCCTTGCGAAACAGGGCATCCTGATCGCCTTTGCGGTGTTCATCATCGCCTTCACCCTTGCCAACCCAAGGTTCCTTGCGCTGGACAACGTGTCCAGCGTGATCCGGTCCTCGGCGATCCTCGGGGTGATGGCGCTGGGGGTGACCTTTGTGGTGATCAGCGGCAACCTCGATCTGTCCGTCGGCTCGATGATGTCCTTCTCCACGATTGTCGTGCTTGACCTGCACGACAAGATCGGCCCGACGCTGGCGATCCCGGCGATGTTCGCGATGACATTGGCGCTGGGGGCGCTGATCGGGTTCCTCGTCGGGTATCTGAAGCTGAATTCGCTGATCGTAACGCTGGGGATGCTGTCGGCGATCCACGGGCTGACCCTGACATACTCAGGCGGTCAGAACATGGATATCGCGGACAAGGAAGGCACATGGTTCAGCGTATTCGGACAGGGCACGGCGCTTGGCATTCCGGTGCCGATCCTCATCTTCGGGGCGCTTGCGGCCGTGCTGGGGGTCACTCTGTCGAAGACGCCCTTTGGTCGCAAGGTCTATGCGGTGGGCGGCAACGGCGTGGCGGCGACATTCTCCGGCATACGGCGGGCGCGCACGGTGTTCACCTGCTACCTGATCTCGTCCGGCTGCGTGGCCACCGCCGGAGTGATTCAGGCCAGCCGGTCACTTGGGTCGCAGAACACCGTCGGCCAGGGACTGGAACTGGAGGTGCTGGCCGCCGTGATCCTTGGAGGGGCCTCGCTGATGGGCGGGTCCGGCACAATCTTCAAGACCGTCATCGGCGTCCTGATCCTTGGCTTTATCCAGAACGGCTTGCTGCTGGTCGGGCTGCAATTCTACGTCCAGTTCATCGTGACATGGATCATCATCATCCTGGCTGTCTGGCTCGACATTGCGGCCAAGCGCGGCAGGCTCTGGTCACCGATCGCCTGAAGGGGAGAGACAATCATGCAACCGGGAGCATTGTCCAAAGCGCTGAAAAGCGGCGCGATCTGGGGCTTCATCGTGCTGGAACTGATCTTTTTCAGCATCGCGGGCGAATTCCTGTCGCTTTCCGACAAAGCGTTCATGGATTTCGAAAACATGCTGTTGCTGCTCAAGCAGTCGGCCCCGATCGGGATCATCGCCATGGGCATGACGCTGGTGATGGTCAACGGCAACATCGACCTCAGCGTCGGGGCCACCTTTGCAATCGCGGCGATTGTCCTGCTCGACAGCATGACATGGCCGATCTTCGCGGGCCTTGGTGACTGGGTGATCCCGGTGGCATGGCTGCTGGCGCTGATCTCTGGCGTGCTGCTTGGGGCGCTGAACGGGCTGATCGTGTGGAAGACCGGCGTCGACGCCTTTATCGTCACGCTGGGCTCGATGCTGGGCTTTCGTGGCATTGTGTTCATGTTCAACGGAGAAAACCCGACAAGCCATCTGAACTGGACATTGGTGGATTTCGCCGAGGCGCAGTTTCTGGGGCTGCACACCGCCACGTGGTTCCTGCTGGGTACGGTGCTGGCGGTCTGGTTCCTGATGGCGCGGACGGTACACGGACGCAACGCCTACGCCATTGGCGACAACCGTGAGGCAGCGGTGAACGCGGGCATCCGGGTCGGTCCGCACATGATGATCAACTTTGCGATCATCGGCTTTCTCGCGGCGCTGTCGGCGGTGGTCTTTTATTCCGAAAGCGGCTCGGTCAATCCCAACGACGGACAACTGTATGAGCTGTGGGTGATCACCGCCGTGGTGCTTGGCGGCACCAAGATCACCGGCGGCGCAGGCAACGTGATCGGCACCTTTGGCGGCGTCATCGCGATCCAGCTGCTGCGCAAGGGGCTGGGCCACATCGGCGCGGATACATCGACGGTGAACCTTGTGATCGGTCTGATCCTGATCGCGGTGCTGATCCTCGATCGCCAGTTGAACGCCAAGGGCAAAGAGGAGTTGAAGGTATGAGCGATCCGGTCCTGCGTCTGGAAAACATCGTCAAGACATTCCCCGGCGTGCGCGCCCTTGACGGGGTCTCCTTCTCGGTCATGCCCGGAGAGGTGCACGCGCTCATGGGGGAAAACGGTGCCGGGAAATCCACCCTGATGAAGGTCTTGGGCGGCATCCATCAACCGACCGAGGGCGACATCTATATGGGGGACGAAAAGGTCGTCATGGCCGGTCCGCTAGAGGCCAAGGCAAAGGGGATCGTGTTCATCCATCAGGAACTCAGCCTTGCCGAAGAACTCAGCGTTGCCGAGAACATCTACCTTGGAGAACTGCCGCGCAAAGGCTTTGGCCGGGTCGACTGGGCCAAGCTGGCCGAACAGAGCAACGCAATCCTGAAAAAGCTGAATGTCGGCTTCGATTCCAAGACCCGCGTGGGCGATCTGTCCATCGCCAATCAGCAGATGGTGGAAATCGCACGCGCCCTCACGGTAGACGCCAAGGCGGTGATCTTTGACGAACCGACCGCCTCGCTGACGGATGCGGAAAAGGTCGTGTTGTTCGACGTGATCGCCGACCTGAAGGCGGATGGCGTCGGGATCATCTATATCTCGCACCGCATGGAAGAGATCTTCAAGATCACCGACCGCATCTCGATCCTGCGGGACGGACAGTATCAGGGCACCGTCGCCACCGCGCAGACCAACGAAGAGGCGGTCACGCAGATGATGATCGGCCGCAAGCTGGATCTCAGCCGCAACGCGTCGCACCACGACCTTGGGGATGTGGCCCTTGAGGTCCGTGGCCTCAGTTGTGGCCGACTCTATGAGGATGTCAGCTTTGAGGTCCGTCGCGGCGAGGTACTGGGATTCTACGGTCTGGTCGGCGCGGGCCGCACAGAGATCGCCGAGACGCTGTTTGGCCTGCGCGATCCCTCCGCCGGGCAGATCCTGCTGGATGGGCAAGAGGTGCGCATTCACTCGCCGGTGGAGGCCATCGCGCGCGGCATCTCTCTGGTGCCCGAGGACCGCAAAGGGCAGGGTTTGGTGCTGGGCATGAACTGCCGGGACAATATGACCCTGCCACAGGTGGACGGCCTCAAGGCTGGACCCTTCGTCGCCGAGGGTTCCGAGGTGGCGATTTTCGATCAATACCGTGACCGGCTGGACATTCGCACGCCGGGCTGGAAACAACTGGTCGGCAATCTGTCGGGCGGCAACCAGCAGAAAATCGTCATCGGCAAGTGGCTGTCGATGCATCCCAGCGTCCTGATCGTGGACGAACCGACGCGCGGGATCGACGTGGGCAGCAAGTCAGAAATCCACAAGCTTTTGCGGGAACTGGCGGCGCAGGGCTATGCAGTGATGGTCATCAGTTCCGAAATGCCCGAGGTTCTGCACGTCTCCGACCGGATTGTCGCCATGTATTCGGGCCGGATCATGCGCACGTTCACCTCTGACGAAGTGACGGAAGACAGCCTCATTCAGGCAATCTCCGGCCTTGGCGGCGATCGGGCGGCGTGATTCCCCTGCCAATTGCCGTCGACGCCCCCAATCCTGAACTGGAGACCTGATGAAACTTTTGCGCCATGGCGCACCCGGTGCCGAAAAGCCGGGCCTTCTCGACGCCGATGGGCGGGTACGCGATCTGTCGGGGATCGTGCCCGACATTGCCGGAGAGACGCTGCGCCCCGCCGGGCTGAAAGCCTTGCAGGATCTCGATCCCGCGTCCCTGCCGCTGGTGGCGGGCACCCCGCAGCAGGACCTGCGGCTGGGGGCCTGCGTGGGCGGCATCGGCAAATTTGTCTGTATCGGCCTGAACTATGCCGATCACGCCGAAGAGGCCGGAATGCCGATCCCGCCAGAGCCGATCATCTTCAACAAGTGGACCTCGGCGGTGTGCGGGCCGAACGACCCGATCCAGATCCCCCGCGACAGCGTCAAGACCGACTGGGAGGTCGAACTGGGCGTCGTGATCGGGGAACCCGGCGCCTATATCGCCGAGGCCGACGCGATGCAGCATGTGGCGGGGTTCTGCGTCGTGAACGATGTGTCAGAGCGCGACTTTCAGCTCAACCGCGCCGGGACATGGGACAAGGGAAAAGGCTGCGACACATTCGGGCCGACCGGGCCTTGGCTGGTGACACCGGACGAAGTGGCCGATGTGGACAGCCTCGAAATGTGGCTGGATGTCGATGGCGTCCGTCAGCAATCGGGCACCACCGCAACCTTGATCTTCAAGATCCCGCACCTGATCGCCTATTGCAGCCGGTTCATGAGCCTTCAGCCGGGCGACGTCATTTCGACGGGAACGCCGCCGGGCGTCGGTATGGGCCAGACGCCCCCACGCTACCTGAGTGGCGGAGAGACGGTGTCCCTCGGGATCGCGGGGCTGGGCGAACAGAAGTCGCCGGTAATCCCTTGGGGACGGTCAACGTGATGGCCGATCCCCGCAGCCCGCTGGTGGCGTTCTGTTGACAAACGGCTCTGCCAAATTCGGATCGACGTGAGGTCGATGAAATCGACCGATCATGCTCCGGCTTGCCATTTCAGGTGGCCACATCGCGGGCGACTTCCCTTGTCAAAGCATCGTCCGATCACGGTGCGTTTCCGGCAAAGGCGGCCGTCCGCGCCGAAATGTATCTTGGCCGACCTCCTCATTTGGATCACCGCAGGGCCTTCGGGCACATCCATTGCTTTCCGAAGGCTGGCAGCCCCCCAGCCTCGGCCAGCCATAAGTCCACTTGAGGACAGAGGGTTCCTTGACACCGCCAGATCGAAGCCACGGTAATCCGACGTCTGACCCGCCGCGAACTCGATCCTCGTAGGCGTGATAAATGGCCGAAATGAATGATGGTCATGCCCCACGTCCCGGACGGGTCCGCCATCGCCCGCTGTCCCGATGTGATCGTCCCAAAGGAGCAGCCGCTTCATGACAGAAAAAATTTCTTAGGGATGAACATGCCCTGCGCTTACTGGCGCCGCGGCGTTCCAACGTGTCTCGGGGGCGGCGATGTGGCGGTCTTTGCCACTCTTTCATCGCCCGTTCCGACCAACGCCATACCCTGACACGGCATGGCCCCCCCTGAACCGCCGCCCGACCCTTGGGCCTTGCCCCGCATCCGAAACGGCGCGGGGCAAGGGGGGGGTTACAGGATTGTCGCCTGGGTGGCGGCGCGCAGGTCTTGCTCGCTGACACCCTCGGCGGTCTCGACGATCTGCAAGCCGCCGTCCACCACGTCCAGCACGCCGAGGTTGGTGATGATGCGGTCGACCACGCCCTTGCCGGTCAGCGGCAGGGTGCATGCCTT
>NZ_JBLXFB010000013.1:0-122699 GCF_048262615.1 Antarctobacter sp. | reverse complement strand
ACACCCGATCCGTCCGCCTTCACGCGAACTTTCACGTTGTAATCGATCACGCGCTTGACCGGGACGAGGATTTTCATCTGCGGATTCTCCCTGTTCTATTGTTCCATCAACGCCTTCATGATGATGAGGCGCTGGATCTGGTTTGTGCCCTCGTAGATCTGGGTGATCTTGGCGTCCCGCATCATGCGCTCGACCGGGTGATCCTTGAGGTATCCCGCGCCGCCGAGAACTTGCACCGCGTCGGTTGTGACCTTCATCGCCACGTCGCTTGCGAAGGTCTTGGCGATCGAGGCCATGGGGGCAAGCTGTGCCAAATCCCCGGTTTCCGCGATCTTGCAGGTTTTGTAGAGCAGCGCGCGCGCCGCTTCGATCTGCACGGCCATTTCGGCGATGATCATCTGGATGGCCTGAAACTCGGCGATTGGCCGACCGAACTGTTCCCGTTCTTTCGCATAGGCGAGTGCGGCGTCAAGCGCGCCCTGGGCCAGGCCCACGGCGGCGGCGGCGACAGTGGGGCGGTTGAGGTTCAGCACCCCCATCGCGTTGTGAAAGCCGCGGCCTTCCTCGCCGATGAGGCAGTCGGCGGGGATGCGCATGTCCTCGAAATAGATCTCAAGGCTCTTGATCCCGTTCAAACCCATCTTTTTCGCGGCGGCCCCACGCACGAATCCGGGCGTGTCTGTGGGCACGATGAAGGACGAGATGCCGCTATGTCCGTCGCCCTCGGCGGTGCGGGCAAAGAGAAGGACGTAGTCGGCGATATCCGCGTTGGTGATGAAAACCTTTTGGCCATTCACCACGTAGTGGCTGTTCCCATCCTTGCGGGCCGAGGTGCGGATGCCCGAGACATCGGACCCGGTATGCGGTTCGGTCATCGCGATGGCCGATACGGTGCGGCCCTTGGCGATTTCGGGCAGATAGCGGTCGCGTTGCGCCTGCGTGCCGTAGTGCAGCAACGGCAGGACCAGCGCGATGGAGGTCGCGCCGACCAGATGCGAGGCCGAGAAAGACGCACGGGCGATTTCTTCCTTGGCAATACACGCCATGGTGAGATTGCCGCCGGGACCGCCGTATGCGTCAGGTACATAGATCTGAAGCAGGCCCATGTCCCCGAAAAGGTTGACGATTTCCGTCGGTATCTTGTCTTGCGCGTCGATCTCGGCGGCGATGGGGGCGATCCGGTCAGCGACCATACGTCTGATCGTGTCGCGGAAGATGGCCTGATCTTCGGTGTCTGTTCTGGTGTCCAGCATGTAAAGTCCTCCTGGCCTTAAATGGTCATACCATTAATTATTTTGTCAAGGGGCGTGATCCGGATTGACACCAAATGGTCATACCATTTAAAAAGAGGCAGTCCGTCTCCTGCGAGGTCCGGGCCATCACGTCACATCCGAAAAGGAGGGGCCCATGCCCGATTATTCGAGATATGAGCGGCTGAGCGTCGAGATCGACAACAAGCTTGCCATCGTCACCCTGAACCGACCCGAGCAGCGCAATGCGATCGATCACCGGTTTCATGTCGAGTTGCAGGAGGTCTGGGTCGACCTGTTCGATGACAAATCCGTCAACGCAATCCTGCTGACCCATGCGGGCAAGTATTTCAGCGTCGGCGGCAACATCAAGGGCATGCAGGACCGTCCCGCAGGCGACGTGCTTGAAGAAGGCGAAATGCTGGAGCCCACGGGCGGCAAGCGGATCGTCCAGAACCTGCTGGATTGCGACAAGCCGATTGTCGTTTCCATGGCCGGGGATTGCATGGGGCTGGCGGCCACGGTCGCGCTGTTTTGCGATATCGTCGTGATGGGCGAGGAGGCGCGGATCGCCGACCCGCATGTCAAGATCGGTCTGGTCGCCGGTGACGGCGGCGCGGTGATCTGGCCCCTTCTGGTCGGGCCGAACAGGGCCAAGGAGTTCTTGATGCGCGGCAACCTGATCAACGGTGTCGATGCCGAGCGTATGGGCCTTGTCAACTACGTCGCGCCCACCGATCAGGTCTATGACAAAGCCTACGCCCTGGCGCGGGAGCTTGCCGACGGGCCGACATGGGCGATCCGGTGGACCAAGTTGTCTGTCAACAAGCAGATCAAGCAGGCAATGAACCTGGTCATGGACACGTCTTACGCGTTGGAAATGGCGACTTTCCAGACAGAAGACCACAAGGAAGCCGTCATGTCCTTCATCGAAAAACGGAAACCGGCCTACTCAGGACGCTGAATGCGGCGCGCCACGTTCTCCGGGGCTCAATCCTCCCATATGGTGGATTGCAGGCTGTTGAGGTGGCGCGCGATTTCCTGCGCGGCGGCGTCTCCGTCTCCGGCGCGCAGGTGATCCAGAACATCCTGCCGGGACTTCAGCAACGTGTCCTTGGGCATGTTCCATTTGCGCCTTTTCAGGTGGACCTGAACGATCCGCGTCTGGGCATCGACCAGATATTCCATGGCGCTGTTCTGGGTGCAGGCGGCCAGCAGGTGATAATATTCATATGCAATCTGCAACCGTTCTTCGGACAGGCCCGCGTCGATAATGCGCGCGGTCTCGTCGATGTTGTCCTGCATCGCGTCGAGTTGGTCCGGCGTCGCGCGCTCGGCGGCCAGCCGCATCACCGATTGCAGAACGATGAGCCGCGCCTCGGTCAGTTCCTTCAGCGTGATCGCCTCAATGTTCACCAGATCCTGAATGGCTTCTGAAATGCGCTTGGGCGAACCGTCCTCGATGAACGCGCCGCCTTTGACACCCTTGCGCAGAGTCAGGACACCGGCGTTTTCCAGACTGCGCAGGGCCTCGCGCACCGCGCTGCGACTGACCCCAAGCCGCAGGGCAAGGTCGCGTTCGGCGGGCAGCTTGTCGCCCGGACGCAATTCGCCCGCGGCCAGCTTTCCACGGATCTGCTCGGTCACGGCCTCGAACGTGCGATGGGTCTGGATCGGTTCGAATGCGAGCGAGGCTGTCAGGTCTTTGTCTTTTTCAGGGCTCACGGTCTTACCTCTTTGGTTTCGTCGTTGGTCAACATTGATACTGCCGCAGATCAGAAAAAGTCACTACCTCAAAGGTCGGATACTTGAAAGGAAAATATTATAATGGTACGACCATTAGGAATATTACCGATTCCGGACGGAATCCAGACTCAAGGGGAGGCAGCGGTGGCGATGGAGCATCCGAAAGCAGGAAGTATCGGGGCGGGTGCGCTATCGGGCGTGACCGTGGTGGATTTCACCCTCGTGATGGCGGGGCCGTTCTGCACCCGCATTCTGGCCGATCTGGGGGCCGAGGTGATCAAGGTCGAACCGATCTCAGGGGACAACCTGCGCGAACGCCCACCGTTGCGCGATGGCAGTAGCACGTATTTCGGACAGCTGAATTGCGGCAAGAAAAGCGTCGGCATCGACCTGAAAACACCCGAGGGACTGGCCGTGGCCCGTGACCTGATCGCCAAGGCCGACATCGTGGTCGAAAACTTTCGCCCCGGCGTGATGGAGCGGCTGGGTCTGGGCTACAACAGCCTGTCCGAGGTCAATTCGCGCCTCATCTTCTGCTCGGTGTCGGGTTTTGGCCAGGACGGCCCATATGCGGAAAAGCCCGCCTATGCGCCGATCATCCATGCGGCCAGCGGCTTTGACATGGCGAACATGCGTTATCAGGATGGCGCGGATCGCCCCGCCAACACCGGCATCTTTGTCGCCGATGTGCTTGGTGGCGTTTATGCCTTTGGCGCAATTCAGGCCGCGCTTTATCAGCGCGAGCGCACGGGCCGGGGACAGTTCATCGACGTTTCGCTGCTGGATTCCATCCTGTCGATGCTGGTCTACGAAGCGCAGGAGGCGCAGTTTCCGACCGGTGCCCGCAGGCATCTTTATACGCCGCTCAAGGCGCGGGACGGTTTTGTCATCGTCGCGCCGCTGAGCCAGAAGAATTTCGATGCGATGGCCCATGTGCTGGGCGACCCCGAGTGGGCGCGGAACCCGCGTTATCAAACCGTGGTCGGCCGCGAAAGCAACTGGGCCGAAATCATGTCCCATGTGGAGGAATGGACCTGCGAGCGTTTGGCGGAAGAGTGTGAAACCGCGTTCATGAACGCCGGCCTGCCCAGTTCCAGATACCTGACCGTGGCCGAGGCGATGAACAATCCCCAAGTGCGCCATCGCGGGCTGATGCGGCAGGTCCAGGATGCGGCCGGCGCTTTCTGCCTGACCAGTCAACCCTTCCGGATGTCCGGCAGCCCGGCGCCGGAGACCGGGCATGTGCCCGATCTGGGCGAGCATTCAGAGGCTATTCTGGGCGATCACCTCGGGCTTGGCCCCGCCGCGGTCGCAGAGCTGAAGAGCAAGGGCGCGGTACGCTGAGGGGATGAGAATGGACGCAGCAATATTGGACGGCGCATTGGCCAGCGCCGAAGAGCAGGCGATGATCCGCGACAGCGCGCGCGGGTTTCTGGAGCGGCACTGGGCTGGCGCACAGCCGGGCGCGGGACCGGATCTGAACCGGCTCTGGCAAGACTTCTGCGGGTTGGGGCTCGGGATGCTGGGCGGCGACCCCGACATCGGCGGTATCGCCGAGGCGATGATCGTGATCGAAGAGCTGGGACGCGCGGCCTGCCCGTTGCCGATGGCGGCGGCGCTGCTGGCGAATTTGGCGCTGACCGGCGTCGACGGGGCGTCAGATCTGCTGGAGCACGTCCAGTCAGGCGCGATCCTCCCGGCCTTTGTCTGGACCGATCTGGGCGGCGACCGGGGGGGCGGGCGGCTTGAACATATGCAGGATCGTGTGACGGGCCGAGCGCTGTTTGTCGAGAACGTCCGCGCAGCGACACATTTTATCGTGGTGCTTCCGGGTGAGAGAATCGCAGTGGTCGCTGCGGGCCCGGACACGGCGGTTGCGCCGGACCGTGCCATGGGCGGCGATCTGCTGGGCACGGTGACGTTCGATGCGGCGCAGGCGCAGGTCTTTGCCGCGCGTACGTCGCTTGCCGATCTGCAACTGATCGATCGGCTGGCGGCGATGGCGCGGGCTCATGGCGCGGCGCGGCGCGCCTTTGATCTGGCGGTGGACTGGGCCAAGGAGCGGCATCAGTTCGGCCAGCCCATCGGGAAATTTCAGGCGGTACAGCACAAGCTTGCGGATATCTTGATCGACCTCGAAGGGGTCCGCCTGACCCTGCACCACGCTGCGGCGATGATGGCGCGCGGGCACGAAGACCGGGCGTTCTACGCGCTGGCCTGTTTTGCCAATGGCGCAAGCGTGCTGCGCAGAGCCTCTTTGCAGACGCATCACGTGATGGGGGCCATCGGCTATGCCGAGGAACACGAAGCACCGCGCCATTTCAAGCGGATCCATGTCGATTGCCTGCGCCATGGCGGCCCGGACAAGGCGCGGGCCATGCTGGGAACGATGTTTCTGGGGCACGAGGTCGACTTGCCGCGATACGATCTGGGCGACGTTGGCAATGCCTTTCGCAAGGAGGTGCGCGCCTGGCTTGACGACTTCTGGACCGGTGACCGCAAGGCGGCCTATCTGGCGCGCCCGTTCCGACAGCGGGAATACGATGCCGACTTCGCCCGCGAGCTGGGCAAGACCGGCTGGATCGGGATGAACTGGCCCGCCGCCAGCGGCGGTCAGGATCGCGGCCCTTGGGAACAGCTTGCCTTTGTCGAGGAGATGGAGCGCGCCGAAGCGCCGCGCTTTGGCGCCTCGGTTCAGGCGGCGATGCTGATGCTATATGGCACGCCGGGACAGCAGGCGCGCTACCTGCCGGAAATCCTGCGCGGAGAGGCCATGCACGGGATGGGATATTCAGAGCCCAATGCCGGTTCGGACCTTGCCGCGCTGCGCACCCGCGCGGTCCGCGACGGCGACGAATGGGTCATCACCGGCGAGAAGATCTGGACCACCACTTATTGGGGCCAGTATATGTTTCTCGCCGCGCGAACCGACGCCGGGGCCCAGCCGAAGCACGCGGGTATCTCCATGTTCATCGTGCCGATGGATACGCCCGGCATTACGGTGAACCCGGCCACCACGATGTATGACGGCACCTTTGCCAATATCTTTTACCAGGATGTCCGGTTGCCTGCCGATGCGCTGCTCGGGCCGCTCAACGGCGGTTGGAAGGTGTTGACCAGTGCACTGGCGAACGAACGGGGCTACATCGGCGGCGGAATCACACTGAAGGTCGTCCACGCCTTCAACCAGCTTTGCCGCTATCTGCGTCAGGCGGACGACAGGCTGGCCGGTGATCCGGTGGTCCGGCTGCGGCTGGGGCAGATGGCGGCCGAGATCGAGGTTGGCCGTCAGATGATGGTGCATTGCGCGTCGATGATCGACGCGGGTGAAACGCCAATGCACGATGCCGCGATATCCAAGGTCTATGCCGGCGAACTGATGGAGCGTTTCGGCGAAACGGCGCTGGATATCCTCGGGCTCTGTGCCACGCTATCCGAGCAGAGCGACAACGCGATTCTTGGGGGCCGGATCGAACAGAACCTGCGGCATTCGCTGATGTGGGTGATCTCGATCGGAACCAACGAGATCCAGCGCAATCTGATCGCGACAAAGGGCCTTGGGCTGCCACGATGACCAAGGCGCGGGCATGAGCACAGGAGCGGCCACGATCCCGGCGGCACATTGGCGGCAGCGGGTTGTCAACGCGCTGATGGTGACAATTGTCGTGGCGGCGGTTCTGGACATTCTGCGGCCCGGCACAATGCCGCCCTGGGGTTTTGTCGCGCCGATCCTCGCCGCCCTAATCCTGAACGCCCGCAACCTGAAACCGGGCGGCGCATTGACCTTGTTGGCGGTTGCCCTTGTGTTGGCGGCGGACGTGATCTGGTTCCGACACGACCTGTCCGAGGTCGGGCGACGTGCGGGCCTGCTTTACGCGCTCTTTGTCTCTCTGAAGGCGATGGGCCAGATCGCGTCGCTGAAGCCGGAGATCCGTGCCGTGGCGGATGTGGTGACACGCCAGCCGCCGCGCCGCAGCTATCTGGCGCTTACGCTGGGCACGCATCTTCTGGGTCTCGTGCTGAATTTTGGGTCGGTTGTCCTGGTCGCCTCCATGCTGGCGCCGCGTTTGAAGGTGATCGAAGCGCCGGCGCGCCAGCGAAGCATGATCGTCGCGGTGTTCCGCGGGTTTGCCGCGACCCCGCTCTGGTCGCCGCTTTCCATCGCGCCCGTCATCATTCTGGGCGGTGTCGCGTCCGTCAGTTATTACACCTACATGCCGGTCGGGCTGGCGCTGGCGCTTGGCTTTTTGTGGTTGGGCTATGTGCTCGACGGATCTCGCGGCGCCGGACAAGGCGTGCCGGCCAAGGCGCTGAGCGCGGCAGAGCTGCGCGCGCTCTATCTCTTCCTGCTGAATGTCGTTCTGCTGGTCGGGCTTCCGTTGGCGTTGAACGGACTGCTTTCGATGCGCATGATCGATGCGGTTCTGCTGAGCGTCCTGACGATCACCATGCTTTGGCTGCTTTTGCTTCCGGGGGCTGAATTCATCGCGTGGCTGCGTGATATCAACCGGGGCGATCTGCCGGGCAACGCGGTGGAGAACGAACTGGCGATTCTGGTGGGGGCGGCGGTCCTTGGTGCCCTCGTAGCTTTGCAACTCAGCAACACGCGGGCCTTCGGTGTCGGCGAATTGGGGAGAAGCACCGTGATCGTGCTGAGCTTTTGCCTGCCGCTGCTGATTTTCGCACCGGCCATGATCGCGATCAATCCGATTGTCACGGGCACCTTTCTGGCCGAGGTTCTGTCGGCTGTCTGGCCCGAAACGGCGGCGATCTGGCTTGTTGCGGGGCTTCTTGCGGGCTGGACCATCGCGACCTCGGGGACGCCTTTTACTGCCAATCTCCTGCTCGGCAGCCGGATCGTGGGACAGCGGACCGTGCGGGTGGCCTTGCATTGGAATGCGGCCCAATCGTTGATCGCCCTCGCAGCCGGAGGTGGGATCTGCGCCCTTGGATCGGCTTGGGCGACGGCAGGGTAGGGCGCAAAAGGGAAAAAACATGGACGATACCAATTTCGACTACGTGGTGATCGGTGCCGGGTCCGCCGGGTGCGTGGTGGCAAACCGGCTGTCTGCCGACCCCACCCAGCGCGTGGCGCTGATCGAGGCCGGAGACAATGACCGGGGCGGGCTGATCGCGCTCAAGACGCGGCTACCCTTTGGCAACATCTTTCTGCTGCCGGACCGGCGCTACAACTGGTCCTACAAATATGATCCGTCCCCAGAGGTGTCGGGGCGTGAGATCGGGTGCCCGAGGGGGCGGCTGATGGGGGGATGCTCTGCGCTGAACGGGGCGGTGTACACGCGCGGCCACCGCAGCGATTTCGACGACTGGGAGGCAGCGGGCCTCGACGGTTGGGGCTATGGCGAGGTCTTGGCGGCCTACAAGGCACACGAGAACTGGCATGGCGGCGACAGCCAGTTTCACGGGACCGCAGGACTGCTCGACGTGGCCGAGCCGCGCTCGCCCAACCCGCTTTCGGTTGCCTTTCTTGCGGCGGCCAAACAGGCCGGATACGCGGCAAATGCGGATTTCAACGGGGCCGAGCAGGACGGGTTCGGCTATTTTCACGTCAACCAGCGCGGCGGTGCGCGTCTCAGCGCGGCGCGCGCCTTTTTGCATCCGGTCGAATCGCGCCCCAATCTGGAGCGGTTGACCGGCACCGCGGTGCGCCGGATTGTGGTGGAGGACGGGCGTGCAACCGGTGTCGAGGTGGCGCGCGGCGGCGAATTCCTGCGGTTGAACGTGCGGCAAGAAATCGTGTTGTCCGCCGGCACGATCAATTCCCCGCAGATCCTGATGTTGTCGGGGATCGGCGCGGCGTCGGAGGTGTCCGCGCAGGGGATCGACGTGGTTGCCGATCTTCCGGGCGTGGGAAGCAACCTACAGGATCACCCTTCGATCGGGGTGACGGCGACGGACCCGTCGCGGTGCTCCATGGCGCTGAATGCGCGCGCTTTGCCCCGACTGGCGGGTGCGGGCGTGCGGTATGTCCTGTCCCGCTCGGGGCCGTTTTCATCAAACGCCGCCGAAGCCGGGGGGTTCTTGCGCACCGATCCGTCGCTGTCGCGGCCAGACATCCAGATGACCTTTGTGGTCGGGATGAAGGGACGCGCCGATGTGATCCCCTCGCAGCATGGATTCGTCCTGCACGCCAATGTCTGCCGTCCGCAAAGTCGGGGGCGCATCTATCTGAAGTCGCCGGATTTCCGTGCCGCGCCGGGGCTGGAGCACGGGTTTTTCCGTGACGGTCGGGATGTCGACGTTCTGGCAGAGGGGCTGCGGCGCAGCCGGATGATCCTGTCCCAGCCCGCCTTTGCCCGTTTCCTCGGCAAGGAACTGGTGCCGGGACCAGAGTATTCCGGTGCCGAGGGGCTGCGCGACGCGGTGCGCGATTTCGCCAATACGGTCTATCACCCTGTCGGCACCTGCAAGATGGGGACCACGGATGACCCCGGCGCGGTTGTCGACAACCGGCTGCGCCTGCGCGGCATCGCCGGGCTGCGGGTCGCCGATGCCTCGGTCATTCCCAGCAATCTGGCCGGCAATACCAGCGCTCCCGCGATTATGATCGGAGAGCGCGCGGCGACTTTCATTCAAGAGGACCGGCGGGCGCGCACCACGGCGTCCGCCTGACTGCCCGATGCGGGCGAGAGAAGGTGTGAGATGAACAAACAGACAAAATTCGGGGTGGCTCCGGCTGTGGCGCTTGCGGGCCGTCCGCATCAATTGCTGATCGGTGGCGACTGGTGCGACAGCCAGAGCGGCGAGACGTTCGAGACCCTGAACCCGACAACCGGCAAGGTGCTGGCCACAATGGCCAAGGCAGGCCCGGCGGACGTGGATCTGGCCGTGGACGCCGCGCGCCGGGCGCTGGACGGGGAGTGGGCTCGCTGGACGCCGCTTGATCGGCAGGCGGCGCTGTTGCGTCTGGCTGATCTGGTCGACAGGCACTTCGACGAAATCTGCACGATAGATACGCTCGACATGGGGGGGCCGATCTCGCGGACCTCGCTGATGCGGCGGAGGGCGGTGGGGTTGCTTCGGTACTACGCCGGTCAAACGGTGATGATTCACGGCGACACGATCGTCAATTCCTCGCCCGTCGCGCCGTTTGCCTACACGGTCAAGGAACCGGTCGGCGTGGTCGCGGCAATCAATCCGTGGAACGGACCGTTCGGCATGTCGGTCTGGAAGATCGCCCCGGCGCTTGCGGCGGGGTGCACGGTGATCCTGAAACCCGCAGAGCAGGCGCCGATCTCTCCTACCTTTTTCGCAAAACTGTGCATGGAGGCGGGCTTTCCCGCCGGAACGGTCAATGTGCTGAACGGTTTTGGCGATGTCGGGGCGGCGCTGTCGGCGCATCCCGGCGTCGACAAGGTCGCCTTTACCGGGTCCACGGAGGTCGGGCAGCGGATCATCCGCGCATCGGCGGGCAATGCCAAGCGGGTGTCGCTGGAACTGGGCGGGAAATCCCCGAACATCATTTTCGCCGATGCCAATCTGGACAAGGCCATCCCGGCGGCGGCAATGGCCGTGTTTCAGAATTCCGGGCAGATCTGTTCGGCGGGAACGCGGCTGTTCATCGAGGACAGCATCCACGATGACGTCATCGAGGGCATGGCGGAGTTCAGCAGAGGCCTGACACTGGGCGATCCGCTTGACCCGGCGACCGATCTTGGGCCGTTGGTGACCCGTGAACAGATGGTTCGGGTGCAGGGCTATATCGACCTGGGCCAGGCAGAGGGGGCGAACACCGCCTTCAGCGGGGCCTTGCCTGCCGACCCGGCATTGGCCGCAGGCAACTTTGTGGCGCCGACGCTGTTTTCTGCCGTGCACGACGACATGAAAATTTACCGCGAGGAGATTTTCGGCCCCGTCATCTCAGCGATGAGCTTTCGGACCGAGGATGAGGTGCTGTCGCGCGCCAACGACACTGTCTACGGGTTGGGGGCCGGGGTCTGGACCCGCGATGTGCAGCGCGCGCACCGGATGAGCCGCGGTGTCCGGTCGGGTACGGTCTGGGTCAATTGTTATCAGGCGATGGACCCCGCCGTCCCCTTTGGCGGATATGGGATGAGCGGTTATGGGCGCGAATCCGGGCCCGATCACATCGAAGAATTCCTTAATATCAAGGCGGTATGGCTGGCCGAGGCGTAAAAAGGTCTGATGGTCAAAAGCGTGACTTTTAATTGGTCATACCATTTGACAGGCATGCGTCACAGGTCTAGGATTGGATATGCCGAGAGGTCCGGGGAGGCCTTGCGGTGGAGACATGGGAGGACAATATGAATTACGTCAAATCAGGAGCCGTGAGCGCCATCTGTGGGGCCGCGCTTGCCGCGACGCTGGGTGCTGTCCCGTCGGGCGGCGTGTCTGCCCAGCAGGCCAGCGTTGATGGGCCCAAGGTCGAATGGCTTGTCTCGCTCTGGGGCCAGCGCCGTGGTCTGACCGAAGGGATCGAAAAGCTGGCGGAAGAGCTGTCCGAGACGACCGGCGGCAAGTTCACGCTGAACCTGCAATATGGCGGCGTGCTTTCGGAACCGGCCGAGAACATCGACGGTCTGCAATTCGGTGCCTTTGAGGCGGCCATGCTCTGCCCCGGTTATCACCCCGAAAAGACGCCGACGCTGTCGGCGGTTGAATTGGCCATGCTTCCGATCACCTCGTTGCAGCAGCGCGCCAACGTGATGAACACCTATTACAAGCATCCTGCCGTCGCCGCCGATCTGGCGCGGTGGAATACCCATATCTTGATGACCGTCGTTTTGCCGGGCTACGAGATCATGGGCAGCGGCGAGGTGCCCAAGAGCCTGTCCGATTTCGACGGTCGCAGGGTCAGCGCCTCGACGGGTGTGGGGGACCTGATGCGGGGGATCGGTGCCTCGGTCGCGCATACACCGGCCCCGGAGATGTATCAGGCGCTGGAACGCGGCGTGATCGACAGTGTCGTGTTTCCCTGGACCTATGCATTTGCGTCCTACCGGCTGGACGAGGTGTCGACCTGGATGACCGACGGCTGGCAATTGGGGGCGGGTCACTGCCTGCTGGCAGCCAACATGGACGCCTACAACGCCCTGCCGCCGCAATACAAGGACCTCATCGACGCGTCGATCCAGCCCTCCTACGACTGGCAATTCGGCCTCTACAGGGCTGCCGATGAAAAGAACATCGCGCAATTCCAAGAGGAAGGGCTTGTCTGGGTCGAACTGTCCGCCGAGGACCGGACCGCCCTGCAAGACGCTGCTGCGCCGAGCTGGCAGGCATGGGTCGATGGGATGGAAGAGAAGGGGTATCCGGGTCAGGAACTTCTTGACTACGTTCTCGAAGTTGCCGCGAGTTCGTCCGGTAGCTGAAATAGGGCCCGGACGGATCGCGTTCGGCCAAGACGGGGCGTGGTGGCCAACCATTGCGCCCCAACCACGAGACGAGGGAAACGGGATGGGTCACGCAATCGTCGTTGTTCATCGGATTTTGCGCCCCTGCGAAAATACGATGGCGCTGGTCAGTGGGATCTTGCTGCTTCTGATGATGTGTATTGGCTGTGCCGAAGTGCTGATGCGGTCGGCATTCAACGCGCCGATCCGCGGGGTTGTCGACATCGTCTCGCAGTTCATGGTTTTTATCGCGGCTCTGGGGATTTCGTATTGCCAGAGAGAGTTGGGCAACGTCCGGATGACAGCCATCGCAGGAAAATTCCGCGGCGCGCTGAAGTGGTCAATGGAGGCGTTGACACTGTCCATCTGCGGGGCTGCCGCGATGGGCCTGCTGCTGGGCAGCTACGCCAATCTGGGCCGAGCCTGGCGGCTGGGCGGCGGCACGGCGGAACTGCACCTGCCAACCTGGATATCGATATCCGCCGTGACACTGGCCCTTGGCGTGCTCTGCATTCGACTTGCAATCCAGATCGTCGAGGCTCTCAGGCTGGCTATGGCCGGATCGGCGCAATCGGAAATCTTCGGTATTGACGCCGACCTGAGCCACGACACTCACACCGACACGAAGGAAGCATGAGATGGATCCGGTAACGGTCGGACTATTCGGCATTGCGCTGCTGATATTTCTGGTGGTTTTCGGCGTGCCGGTGGCATTTGCCGCGGCGTTCACCGGAATCCTCGGCATCTATTACCTGCGGGGCTGGAACACCGCGATCGGCCTTTCCGGGTTGATCCCCTACGCCAATTCGGCCTCCTATTCGCTGAGCGTGCTTCCGCTGTTCATCGCCATCGGATTTCTGGCGATGCAGGCAGGCATAACGACACAGGCCTATGCCGCCGCCCGCACATGGGTCGGCAGAGCGCCGGGCGGGCTCGCGACCGCGACGATCCTTGCCAGTGCCGGGTTCGCCGCCGTGTCCGGCGCCAGCACGGCAAGCACCGCGGTGTTTACCCGGATTGCAATGCCCGAGATGGAAAAGCTGGGCTACAATCAGGCTCTGGCCGCCGGGGTCATCGCTGTCGGAGGCACGCTGGCGGCGCTGATCCCGCCCAGTGCGATGCTGGTTCTGTATGGCATCATCGTCGAGGAATCGATCGGCAAGTTGCTGATCGCGGGCTTTGTGCCGGGCGCGCTGTCACTGGTCGTCTACATGCTGGTGATCACCGTCGTGGTAAAGCTGAAACCGGACTGGGCGCCGTCTCTTGAGCGCACGACCATCATAGAGAAATTGCGGACGCTGCCCAAGGTTTCTGGTATTTTCTGTGTCGTGGGCGTCATCCTGGGCGGCGTCTATTTCGGCCTGATGACACCGACGGAGTCCGCCGCGATCGCCACGGCGATTATCATGGCGATGGCCCTGTGGAAGCGCATCCGGATGAACGACATGCGCAAAGGACTGATGGAAACCATCCGCACCACGGCAATGATCTTCATGGTCATTTGGGGGGTGATGATCTTTATCCGTTTCCTGGCGTTCACCGGACTTCCCAATCAGATCACCGATATGGTCGTGGGGCTGGACGTGCCACGTTTTTATATTCTGATGGCGGTCATCGTGATGTATCTGCTTTTGGGTATGATCCTGGACGGACTGGGCATGATGATGCTGACGCTTCCGGTGATCTACCCGACCATGATGGGTTTGGGCTATGACCCGATCTGGTTCGGCATTCTGATCGTCAAGCTGGTCGAGATCGGCGTGGTCACTCCGCCGGTTGGCATAAACTGCTATGTGGTCAACGGACTGCGCCCGGATATCAAGCTGGAGACGGTGTTTCTTGGGGTTGCGCCGTTTCTGGTTGGCGAGGTTTTCCTGCTGGCACTGATCATCGGCCTGCCTGATTTGTTCCTGTTCTTGCCCAACCATCTGTAGACGACGGGCCTGTCCAGAGTTGGGCCGACAGTCGGAGGCCTCAGGCTCTGGACGCATGGCCGGAACCGGACAAAAACTGCGCGGTTGCAGGCGAACAGACGGCCATAGGACGGCGGCCACAGCCTGCGGCAGCCGGGCGCCATGTCCTGAGGGCACGCGACGCGGGTTTCTTTCCTGAGACGTCTGTCATGGCGGCGCGCTTTGCGGTCAGGCGGCCACCAGTCGTGCGCCCGACGATGCGCCCGCGCCCCGCCTTTTTCAGCCACAGGCATGCAGCGGTGCGGCGGGTCTTGAAAAGGGGGCGTCTGGACACCGTGCCAAAGCGGCCCCTGCAAGCTCGGGTTACAGAGACAGACAGCCCTCGATGAAAGAGTGCGAAGAGGCGATATCAAGTAGGATGTCGGCGGCGAAGGCGTGCCCTGTCTGCCGCGCCAAGACCACCGCATCCACCCCGCAGAGCGTAGTCTGAAGAACGGTTTTTCCGGTCAGGGCTGTGGCCTCCAAGGGCGTCGACGTCATGGCGGAAAACAGGTCCATCGCGCCTGCGCCCGCGATCCGGAACCAGCCCCAGGTCTCACCCCGGTAGGCCGAGTAGGTCCGGGGTGGCAGCGCCCCGAAATCACGCGGGAAAACGCCCGTTTCATCGGCGAGGATCAGCAATTCGTAGCGGCCCAGTCGCGCCAGACGGAGACCGTCGGCCTCCGAAACGCCGTTGATCGCTTCCGGAAATGGCAAGCGGTTCTGACTGCACCACTGAGGGGTGCCGCTGCCCCTTAGCCCGAGACGCGCTTGGTCCGACAGATCGGCGATCACGGTGTCCGGCGCAAAGCGCGACGCGGCGGCGACAAGAAGATCCTTGCGACCTTGCAGGGGATAACGTCTGTGTGCGGAATAGGTCATGTCAGATATCCTGGCGCGCGTTGGTCGGGTCATAGAAGGCATCCGGCGTCAATTCGGCGGCGCGTGTCGTGCCATTGCGGGTCCGGATCGTGATGGCTTTGCCTGCGGCGGCGTCGGCGGCATCGGCGTAGGCCAGCCCGATCAGCCGACCAAGGGTTGGCGACCGCAACACCGAGGTAACATGACCGACCGCTTTGTCGTCTTTCATGACAAGGCAGGACTCGCCAACTTCGTCCGCTAGATCCAGCGGCAGCGAGAACCGGCACAAGCGGCGCCGGAGCCCGGTGTCGCGGCGCAGATCGACGGCGGGTTTGCCAAGGAAATACGGCTTTTTCTTCGACAGCGCCCAGCCCATGTCCAATTCGTCGGGCGTGCTGAGAGCATCGGTGTCCTGACCGATGATGATGTGACCCTTCTCCAGCCGCAGAACCCGCGAAGCCTCTAGCCCGTAGGGCGCCACACCCTGGTTGCGCAGCGCGGCCCAGAGCGCGGCGGCATAGGTGAACGGCGTGTGCAGTTCGAAGCTGAGTTCGCCGGTAAAGCCAATGCGCATGACACGGACCGGACAGCCGGCGACGGTGCCGGTCCGGCCTTCGAGAAAGCCGAAACTCTCCCTGTCAAAGGCAATGTCGCTGTTCAGCCTTTGCAACACGTCGCGCGCGCGTGGACCGGTCAGATTGATCCCTGCAAACGCGGCCGTGACGTTCTGGATGTCGACATCCATCCGCCATTGCGTGCGCCACCACGACATGTCGGAAAAGACACGGGCGACGGCACCGGTTGTCGCGGTGACGTAGAAATCATCCTCGGCTATCCGAAAGGCGACACCGTCATCCACGACCGAGCCCATCTCGTTCAGCATCAGGCAATAGCGCACGCGCCCCACCGGCTGCTTCGCATGGGCCATGGTATAGATCCGGTCGAGAAAGGCGCCCGCGTCCGGCCCCCGTACCGCGATCTTGCCCAGCGTCGAGACGTCGAGCATCGCGACCTCCTCGCGCACCGAGCGGACTTCCCGTGCGATGATCTCTGTCGCCGGACCGTCGCCGTACCAGAGGGGCCGCCACCAGGCACCGACCGGCGTCATTCTGGCGTGTTCGGCGCGGTGTTCGGGGTCAAGCGCCGTCAACCGGTAGGCGCTGTGATGCGAACCGGCCAACAGACCCAGCTTTTCCGGGCCAAAGGGCGGGCGCGCCGTTGTCACGCCGATCTGGCCGACCGTGCGCCCGGTTTCACCGGCGACGATGCGTGCGGTCGGCAGGGCGGAATGTCGGCCCTGCGAGGGGCCCATGCCGACGGTGGAATACCGCTTGACCAGTTCAAGCTCGCGATAGCCGTCGGCGACCGCGTTCACGATGTCCTTGACCTGAAGATCCTCGTCGAAATCGACAAAGTCGCGACCGGCCTTGTCGGCACTCGGGACCGGGTAGGTCCGGTGCAGGGCAGCGCGGTCATCGACCAATGCCTCGGGCAGCGAGACCGTCAGCCCAAGGGACTGCGCCGCGCGGGCCCCGGCGATTTCGCCGCTGCGGCGCACGGCGTCGCCTCCGAACAGCCCGGCGACGCTGCCCGCGAGGAACATGGTGTCCGGGGTTCCGGTGATCGCAAAGCTCTGTCGCGAGTCGTCGAAACCAAGCCGCGCGCCCGCATGGAGCGGCAACTGGTAGCCCGGCGTCGCCCCCGCATCCAGCGCGGCAAGGTCGCAGCGGACCGACTCCGAGCCGGTTGGCGTTTCGATCCGAAGGGCAGCCAGATGGCGGTTGCCCTTGGTGCCTGTGGCGGCGGTGATCCTGGCGCAGCGGATCACCCGGATGCCCCTCTGCGTCAGGTCCGAGGGGTCAAGATCCGGGTTCTCCGCAGGGAGCAGCACGGCGGCGATGGTGACTTTGGCCTCGTGCAGATCCAGTGCGGTGTCGATCCCGTGCGGCGTTCCGGCAAAGACAACCGCTGTTGTGCCGGGCTTGACCCCGTAGTGCCGCATAAGACGTTGCGCGGCGGCGGCGGTCACGATGCCGGGGAGGTCGTTGTTGTGAAAGACGAGGGGTTGTTCCTGCGTGCCGCTGGCGACGATGACCCGGCCCGCCCGAACCCGGTAGAGCGTGTCGCCCTGAACAATGGGCAGGAAATTGTCCGCGTACCATCCGTTGCAGGTGGCCCCGGTCAGGGTCGTGATGTTGGCGTGGTCCAGCGCCGCCCGCGCAGCGGTCAACGCCGCCTCCATCCCGCGTGCATAGGTCAGCGCGCCGCCGGTGTCGGGTTCGGCGTCCACGATCACGACCCGTGCCCCGGCCTCGGCCGCGGTTCTTGCGGCGGCAATCCCCGCCGGTCCCGCGCCGACCACCAGAACATCGCACCGCAGGTTGCGCTTGCGATAGGTGCCATGGCCTGCGCCTGTGTCGACGCTCCCCAGACCGGCGGATTTGCGGATTATCGGCTCCCAGAGCTTCAGCCAGCTTTTCCCGGTCGGCCCGAAGAAGGTGCGGTAGTAAAAGCCCACGGGCAGGAACCGCCCCAGCCGGTCGAGGATCTGGCCCCGGTCGCGCTCGGCCCCGTGCGAACTGTTCTGGACCCGCACCGACTGGCCGTCTGCCAGAGCCCTGCGGTCGGCGCGCACGTTGGGTTCGGACCCGATCTGCACCAATGTATTGGCGTCCTGGCCACACAGGGTCAGCGGCCCGCGCGGACGGTGATACTTGAACGAGCGCGACAGAATCCAGTGACCCTGGGCCAGCAGCGCCGAGGCGACGGTATCCCCTTGCAGGCCGGTCCGGTCGATGCCGTCAAACTGGAACCGCAGGGGGGCGGAGCGGTTGATCCGCGTGCCCCAGGGGGCGTCTAGTCGCTTGTGATCAGACATGCAAAAGGTCCTCTTCTCCGGGCAACCATGTCCGCAGAACGGCGTCGGTGGCGGTGTGGCGTTCGGCCAGAAAGACGGTGTTCGACGGGCGATGCCGCCACCACTCCACCATCGGGCCAATCGGGTTTTCGACGTAGAAGACGTGGCAAACCACGGCCGAGGCGTCTTGGGCAGATGTCGCGCGCCGGGGGCCAAGGTACTGGAACTCATCAATGTCGCGCAGCCCGTTCACCGGGCAGGTCAGCTGTTTCATGGCAAGCTCCTCAGTGGCTGGCGGCGGTGGCGCCCATTTCGTTGAGCAGGGCAAACCGGTCGAACCGGGTCAGCGCGAAAGGGGCGAGAATGTCCGATGTCTTGCCGGTGGCCACGCATTGAGCAAGGTACTTGCCCGCGACAGGCGTCGCCTTGAATCCCCAGGTGCCCCAGCCGGTATCGAGCCAGTAGTTCGACAGCGGCGAGGTGCCCATGATCGGGCTGTAGTCCGGTGTCATGTCGGTGATCCCCGCCCATTGCCGCAGCAGCTTGACGTTGTGCAGGAACGGAAAGAGCTGCAACGCCCCATGCGCAAGGTGCTCTTTCTGGTCGAACGTCGACCGGGTGGAAGCCAGTTGATAAGGGTCCGACCCGCCGCCGACGACGATCTCGCCCCGCGACGACTGCACAAGGTAGGTGTGCAGGTTGGCGGAAGACACCAGCGTGTCGAGAAAGGGTTTCAGCGGCTGGGTGACCATCGCCTGAAGGGGAAAGCACCGGATCGGCAGCCGAATCCCGGCCAATTCGGCGACTTGCCCGTTCAGGCCGCCTGCCGCCTGGATCACCTGACCGGCGCGGATCGTGCCGCGGTCGGTTTCGATCTCGGTCACCTTGTCGTTCGCGGTCCTGATCCCGGTTACGGTTGTGCGCTGGTGGATCTCGACGCCCTTCTCGGCGGCGCGCTTGGCATAGCCCCAGGCGACGGCATCGTGCCGGGCGGTGCCGCCATCCGCGTGCCAGAGCCCGCCGAGGATCTCGTGCTGGCCGCCTTCGTCCATGTTCACCAGCGGGCAGAGTGCGCGCACCGACTGCGCGTCGACAACCTCGATCCGCGCCCCGGCCAACTTGCCCATCTCGGCCCGCAGGTGAAAGCTGCGCAGGGTGGCGTCGGAATGGGCAAGCGTCAGTTGTCCGCGCTGCGAGAACATGACGTTGAAGCCAAGATCCTGCGACATGGTCTCGAAGAGTTCCACGCCTTCCTTGTAGAACCGGATCGACTCGGCGGTGAGGTAGTTTGAACGCACCGTCGTGGTGTTCCGCGCGGTGTTGCCACCGGCCAGATAGCCTTTTTCCAACACGGCGACGGACCGGATGCCATGGTGATTGGACAGGTAGTAGGCGGCGGCCAGCCCGTGCCCGCCGCCGCCGATGATGACGACATCGTAGCTGGGTTTCAGGTCCGGCGTCGCGGGGATGTCGCGAAACGGCTCGTGGCGATTGCGCAGGCCGTATCTCAGGAGGGCGAACGGCATGTGAAGCTCCTTGCTCTTTGGTCAGCAAAAAGCCCGCGAACCGACCGGATCGCAAGAAAGCGATCTTGCCACTCAGGCCTCGATTTCGTTATGTTTTGAAAACGAAATCGAGGTCTTGGCCATGCGTGATCTTCCCCATCTCGTCTACTTGCAGGCCTTCGAGGCCGCCGCCCGGCACCAAAGCTTTACCCGCGCGGCGGCAGAGCTGAACTGCACACAGGCGGCGATTTCACAGCGCATTCGCGGGCTCGAACAGTATTTCGGCCGCCCGCTTTTCCATCGCAAGGCCAACGGGCTGGAGCTGAGCTCGGCGGGAAAGGCATACCTTCCCGGCATCACGCAGGCGCTGGACGTGATGGCGGCGGCGACGCGCGGATTGTCGGGCCGCCGCGAGGCGCGCACCCTGACCGTGTCGGCACCAATCTCTTTTCTCAACCTGTGTCTGGTTCCGCAGCTTGCGGAGTTCATGGAGGCAGCGCCGGATGTCGCTCTGCAACTGAACAGCGCGATCTGGACCGATCCGAACGTCGACCTTGCGGATGTCAGCATCCTGTTCGTGGATCGGCAGCAGGCACCGCTTGGGGCCATCGAATTGTGCCCGGCGCCGGTGACGCTCGTTTCTCCGTCCGCAGGTCGGGCAGGTCAGGCCCGCGCCATCGAGGTTCAGGGCCGGACGCCGCTTTGGACCCTTTGGGCGGACCGGTCCGGCGCGGTATTTGAGGCCGACCTGCCGGCCTGTCGTGTCGATACCGCGGAAACCGCGCTGCATCTGGTCCGCGAGGGATTCGGGCACACGGTGATCTACGCGCTTTATGCGCGGGCCTTTCTTGCGCCGGATGATCCCGACGGGCTGCGGCAGGGCGGCTTGGTCGCGACCGGGCAAAGCCTGATGATGGTGCCGAACGGGACCCGCAAGCCGGGTTCGGCGGCGCGGGACTTCATGGACTGGCTAGCGCGCAGGATGACCGGTTCCGGCACCTGACACGCGTTCCGCGCTCCGGCCCCTCGTGCCTATGCGCTGCGCGCAGGCGTTTGCGCGCCGGAGAATCGTTGCGGACAGCCATGCAGGCGGTGCCGGACGGCAGGCCGGAACGGGCGGGTCGCTCCGGGGGCGCAAAAATGCCCGGCGACCCTCTTCGAGTGACTGTTTTCCACGCATTTTCAGATCGCTGATCGCGGCTTGTCAAAAAGGCCTTGCTTTTCGGCATCCAATCTGGATGCTGAAATGAAACCCATGAACAGAAAGTTTCGGCGCATGTTCGATCAACAAGAAAAAGCTGGCTGGATCGTCGGCGTGGACGTCGGGGGAACCTTCACGGATTTCGCCGCCCGCAACGTGACCACAGGCGAATTCGCAGTACACAAGCGGCCTTCGACGCCCCACGACCCGTCCGAGGCCATTCTGCTGGGCCTTGGCGAGTTGCAGGCCAAGATCGGCATCACCGGCGAGGATCTCGGGCGGTTCGCCCACGGCACGACGGTTGCGACGAATGCGCTCTTGCAACGCAAGGGGGCCAAGGTCGGTGTCGTGACCACCAAGGGATTTCGCGACCTTCTGGAGATCGGCCGCCAGGTGCGCCCGCTGATCTACGATTTGCAGGTGGATGCCCCGCCGCCGTTGTCCGACCGCCGGTCACGGCTGGAAATCGAAGAGCGGATCGGTGAGGGCGGAACGGTCGTCACGCCGTTGACGGACGAGGCCATCAATGCCTTCGTCGAGGAACTGGCCAGCGTGCCGGACGTCCAAAGCCTTGCCGTTTGCCTGCTGTTTTCCTTTGCCAACCCAGAGCACGAGCAGCGCATCGCCACCGCAGTCAAGGCCGCGCGCCCGGATCTTTTCGTCTCGGTCTCGTCAGAGGTGCAACCGGAGTTCCGCGAATACGAACGTTTCAGCACGGCGCTGATCAACGCCTTCCTCCAGCCCGAGGTCAGCCGCTACATGGACCGTCTGCAAGGCGCGGTGGGCCAGATGGCGCCAAATGCCCGGTTCGGTATCTTTCAGTCGTCCGGCGGACTGATGTCGGTCGAGAAGGCGGCGCAATTCCCGGTGCGGACCGCGCTCTCCGGACCGGCGGCCGGGGCGGTTGGTGCAACCGCGGCCGGGGCGGCCTCGGGATTTGGCAACCTCCTGACGCTGGACATCGGCGGCACCTCCACCGATGTCTGCATGATCCGCGGCGGCAAGACCGAGATCGCGCATGTGCGCGAGATCGCGGGCTTTCGCATCCGTCTGCCGATGGTCGACATTCACACTGTCGGCGCCGGGGGCGGCTCGATCGCGCATGTCGGTCCCGACGGGCTGATGCGGGTGGGGCCGGAAAGCGCCGGGGCCGTGCCGGGGCCGGCCTGTTACTGCAAGGGCGGCATAGAGCCCACCGTGACGGACGCCAACGTATTTCTCGGGCGTCTGCCGCTGTCGCTCGCCGGGGGCGGTCTGACGATCGACCCGGACAAGGCAGAGGCGGTCATCAACGAGATCGCCGCAAAGCTGGATGTGACGCCGGTGCGCGCGGCCCTTGGGATCGTCGGCATTGCGACCTCGAACATGGTGCGGGCGATCCGTGCCGTATCGACCGAAAAGGGACATGACCCGCGCGATTTCGCACTGATGCCCTTTGGCGGGGCAGGGGGGCTGCACGCGGCCGACGTGGCGATGGCGCTCAAGATCAACCGGATTCTTGTTCCGCGCGCGCCGGGGATTCTGTGCGCGGACGGTCTGCTCGAGGCCGATTTGCAGGAAAACTTCGTTGCGTCGACACGTGTCCGGCTGGATGGCGACCTGTCACCGTTGGCCGAGATAGCGGCGCGGATGACCAATGAGGCGGAGGACTGGCTTGTCGCCGAGGCCGAGGGGGCCGAGGACGGTCGTACCGTGCTGTCGTTCGACATGCGCTATGTCGGGCAGAACTACGAATTGCCGGTCGAACTGACCAGCGCCGAGATGTGCCCGGACCGGCTGCGCAACGGTTTTCTCGCCGAACACATGCGGGCCTATGGCCACGCCGACCCGGACGCGCCCATCGAAATCGTCAATCTGCGGGTAAAGGCGGCTGCGCGACTTGTGCAGGGCGCGGCAGAACTTGGCGGGGCCTCGGACCTTGGCGCGCCGATTTCGTACGCGCGGGTGTGGTTCGACGAAATCGCCCCGGTCGATACGCCGATCCTCGACCGCGAGACCTTGCCGGTTGGCACGGTTTTGCAGGGACCGGCGATCATCACCCAGCTGGATTCAACGACGCTTGTTCCGCCCGGCGCCACGGTGACCGTGGATGCCGCCCTCAACCTCTTGATGGAGATCGGCCATGTTTGAAGACGCCAAGCCCGATGCCGCGACGGATCCGATCGCACTGGAAATCACCTGGAACGGGCTGAAGTCGGTGGCGGACGAATGCTTTCTGACCATCATGCGCAGCGCCTTTTCCACCAACATCAAGGAGCGCCACGACCATTCGACCGCCATCGCCGACGCGAAAGGCCGGCTGGTGGTGCAGGCGGAAAACGCCTTGCCGATCCATCTGGCCTCGATGGCGGGCCTGATGACCTACATCCTTGAGGCCTACGGCGACACGCTTGCGCCCGGCGACGTCTTTATCGGCAACGACCCGCATGTGGCCGGGGGCACCCATTTGCCGGACATCAACCTTGCCGCGCCGATCTTTGACGGCACCCGCCTGATCGGCTTTGTCGCCAATATCGTGCACCACGCGGACGTGGGGGGGGCCGCCATCGGGTCGATGTCGGGCGGGCTTGACGAGATCTACAAGGAAGGGCTGCGCATCCCCATTGTTCGGCTCTACCGCAAAGGCGAACTGGTCGAGGACATCCAGCGGCTGCTGTTGCTGAACATGCGCCTGCCCGAGGAACGCCTCGGGGATCTCAACGCGCAGATCGCCGCCGCGAACCTCGGCCGCCGCCGTGTCGAGGAGATCATGGACACCATCGGGGCCGACACCCTGACCCGCACCTTTGACGAAATCATCGAGCGTACGCGTCTCCGGATGCAGGCCGCAATCGCCACCCTTCCGGACGGCGACTATAGCTTTGCCGACCTGATGGACGATGACGGCGCCGGGACCGAGGACATCCGCATCGCGCTGACCATCCACAAAAAAGGTCAGGCCATCGGCTTTGACTTTACCGGGACCGATCCGCAGATGCTGGGCAATTTCAATTGCACCTTCAACGCCACACAGTCGGCGGTCTGTTTCGCGCTCAAGGCGCTTCTGGACCCGGATGTGCCGAACAACCACGGTATCTTTGACGCGATCGAGATCAACGCGCCCGAAGGGACGCTGGTCAACTGCGTCTTCCCGGCGGCTGTGGCGATGCGCGCCAATACCTGCCAGAGGATCGTCGACGTGGTGATCGGCGCGCTGGCCGAGGCGCTGCCCGACCGGGTGATCGGGGCGGCCAACGGCGCGAATACCTCGGCGGTCTTCGCCGGGACCGATCCGCGGACGGGGCGACAGTACGTCTACCTCGAAACGCTGGGCGGCGGCATGGGCGCGCGCGCCACCCATGACGGCAAGGACGGGGTGCAGGTCAATATCACCAACACCTCGAACCTTCCGGTCGAAGCGATCGAGCAGGAATACCCGCTGCGCGTCGAGGGCTATGCCCTCGTCGAGGACAGCGGTGGCGCCGGACGGCATCGCGGCGGCATGGGCATCCGGCGCATCCTGCGCCCGGTTGGCCATATCTGCGAGTTCAACGGCGTCGGAGAGCGGTTCCGCCACCAGCCCTGGGGCATGTTCGGCGGTTTGCCCGGCGCGGCGGGGTCTTTCGTCATTGAAAGCGATGACGGCAGCCGCTGCGATCTGGCGCCCAAGGCCTCGGGCATTCGCCTTTCGCCCTCGGACCGGGTGGTGATCGATACCCCCGGTGCCGGCGGCTATGGCGCGCCAGAGGATCGCTCGGAGCGCGAAAAAGCCGAAGACCTGAACTCGGGCAAGTTCACGCCCGGCTATATGGCCCGTTTCTACACAGATCCGACCTAACTTTCTCAACCCAAGCAAAAAGGGAGTGGAACCTTGAACACCTCCATCAGATTTGTGGGTGCCGCGATGATCGCTGGCAGCCTGTCGGCCACGACAACCTTCGCACAAGAGGTGCGCTGGGACATGGCCAACGAATATGGCGAAACCTCGATCCATGGTCAGGCACAGAAGATCTTTGCCGACACGGCGGCCGAATTGTCCGGCGGTGACATCCTCATCACCAATCACTTCGGCGCTTCGCTGGGCTACACCTCGGCACAGCATTTCGATGCCGTCGCCGATGGCGCCCTGCCGATCGCGAACACCAACGTCGGCAGCGTCGCCGGGATCGAACCGCTTTTCCTGCTGTCGTCGCTGCCGTTTCTCGTCGGCGATTTCGACGAGGCGCGGACCCTCTGGGAGGTGGCGCGCCCCTACTACGAGGACGTTTTTGCCGAGTACGATCAGGTCCTGCTCTACGCCTCGCCCTGGCCCCCCGCCGGGATCTGGGCCGAACAGCCCGTTGCCTCGGGCACCGATCTGCAAAGCCTCAAGATCCGCGCATGGGACGCGAGCGGTACAAACACGCTGAAGGCGGCCGGGGCCGCCGCGATCCAACTGCCCTGGGCCGATGTGGTGCCGCAGCTTGCCTCTGGCGGCATCGAAGCGGTCCTGACCTCGGCGGAGGGCGGAGTCAGCGCCAAGTTCTGGGAACACCTCGACAGCTTTTCGGCGCTCAACTACGCAATGTCCCTGAACATGACACATGTGAACAAGGCCGAATGGGACCGCCTGACCGATGCGCAGCGTGACGCGCTGCTGAAGGCCGCCGAGGCCGCCAGCGACTATGCCTGGTCGGCTCTCGAAAAACGCGTGGGCGAAAACTATGCCGAAATGCGCGCGAACGGCATGACCGTGCGCGAAGAACTCGACCCCGAGTTCCTCAAGGCCCTCAACGTGGCCGGTGCGGGTGTCTACGAGGACTGGCTGTCCAAGGTCGGCGCGACCGGTCAGGAAATCCTCGACAAATACGCGGCGGCCCGAGACTGATCCCCGGATCTGACCGCCAAAACTGCCGGGGTGCGCTGCATCCCGGCCGACCCTCACCTGCCATCCAGCAAATGAGACCGACAATGCCCGCTCTGACGCTCTTCACACGTGTGAACCGATACTCCGGAAGGGCCGCAATGGGGCTCGCGATGGCCCTTTTGGTATACATGGTCCTGCACGTATCGCTTGAGATCGTGATGCGGGCCTTTTTCGCCACGTCGACCTATTCGATGGATGAATACGTGGGCTATGCGGTGGGCGCCATGACCTTTATGGCGCTCGCCGACACCTTTCGCGAACGCAAGCACATTCGGGTCGGCCTGATTCTGGCGCGCCTGCGCGGACGGGCGGCGGCGACGGTCGAGGTGATCTGCATCCTGTTGACCTTTGGGATCACGGTGTTTCTGGCGCGCTTCATCTGGCGCATGCTGGCCCGCGATTTTCATCGCGGATCCGTCAGCCCGACGGTCAACGAAACGCCGCTCTGGATGATAGACGCGGTGATCTTCGCGGGTCTGGTTCTGTTCATGATCCAGTTGATCGCAAGCCTGCTGGACGTGCTGCGGAACGGCCAGCCTCTTGAAACCGCACAGGGAGATTGAGACCATGGAAAGCCTGTTTGTCGCCCTCGTCGTCCTGCTGCTCATCATGACCTTTCTCGGACTTGGGGTCTGGGTCTTTGCGGCTCTGCTGCTGGTCAGCACCACCGGGCTGGTCCTGCTGATCGACATGGACCTGTTCCGCATCGGCACCATCATGGGACCGCTGGTGATCCGCAGCGCCACCGGCTGGGAACTGTCCGCCATCCCGATGTTCGTCTGGATGGGTGAGATCATGCTGCGCACCGATATCTCGGACCGGCTGTTTCGCGGCCTCGCGCCGCTGACCTACTATCTGCCCGGCCGACTCCTGCACACCAATATCCTTGGCTCCGCGCTGTTTGCCGCTGTCAGCGGGTCAAGCGCGGCGACGACGGCGACGGTGGGCAAGATCACCATCGCCGAACTGGGACGGCGCAAGTATTCGCACGCCCTGTCGCTTGGCACGCTTGCCGGGGCGGGCAGCCTTGGCCTGCTGATCCCGCCCTCGGTCGTCATGATCGTCTACGGCGTGCTGGCCGAAGTCTCGATCTCGCGGCTGTTCGCGGCGGGTGTCCTGCCCGGCCTGATGCTGGCGGGGATCTACTCGACCTACGTCATGGTCATGAGCCTGCTGCGCAGCGACGTGGCCCCCGCGGAAGGCGATGCGCCGGGCCCGCGCGACTTCCTGATGGGTCTGTGGGATCTGCTGCCCATCGGGGTGCTGATCTTCATCGTTCTGGGGGCGATCTACAGCGGCATTGCCACGCCGTCGGAGGCGGCGGCGGTGGGCGTGGTCTTTACGATCCTGATCTCGGCGCTGACCGGCCAACTGACCCGCGAGGCGTTTTTCTCCAGTCTGCGGGCGGCGGTGCATACCAGCTGCATGATCGCGGTTATCCTGATTGCCGCGGCCTTCCTGTCGACGGCGATGGGGTTTCTGCATGTGCCGCAGGATGTGGCCAAGGCCATTGCGGCAATGAACCTTTCGCCCGGCGCGTTGATCTTTGTGCTGGCGATCTTCTATGTGCTTCTCGGCATGTTCCTTGAGGGGGTGTCGATCACGGTGATGAGCCTGCCCATCACCCTGCCGCTGATCCTCGCCGCGAACTTCGATCCGATCTGGTTCGGGATTTTTCTGGTGATCATGGTGGAAATGGCGCAGATCACGCCGCCCATCGGATTCAACCTCTTCATCCTGCAAAGCCTCACCGGGACGGCGGTGACGCGCGTTGCGCTTGCGGCTGCGCCGTTCTTTCTGATGATGTGCCTTGCGGTCGTGATGCTGACGCTGTTTCCCGAAATCGCCCTTTGGCTGCCGAACAAGCTGTTCGGCGCATGACGCCGGGCGCGCGCGGGCCGGAGTGACCCTGCGCCAGACGGCCCGGCCCGTCTTGCGCTTTCGGGATGCATGCGAAATCATGGAAGGGAACGCACGATGCACCACAAAATGAAGGGAGCGCGCAGGATGTCGGAACGCGATGGGGTCAAGGTCGCGAAAATGCTGCGGGACTCCATCCTTCGGCTGGACCTGCGGCCGGGGGTCATCCTTGATGAGGCCGAGCTGGGCGCGCGCCTCAACGTCTCGCGGACCCCGGTCCGCGAAGCGATCATCCAGTTGATCGCCGACGGACTGGTGGTCCGCGAGGGCCGCAAGGCCAAGGTGGCGCCGCTGGACTTTGACGATGTGCCCAAGCTGTACGATGCGCTGCTGATCTCCAGTCGGCTTGTGCATCGACAGGCCGCCCTGAAACGGACCAAGCGCAACCTGACCGCCATCGCGCGCGAGATGGAGGCGTTCGAAGAGTTCTGTCGGTCCGGCGACGGCGTGGCCCGGTCCGAGGCGAACGCGTCGTTTCACAGCGCGATCTCGGCCTCGGCGAACAACCGCTACATTCAGGACTTCTACGAACAGGCCCTGCTGGGCACGATCCGCCTGTCGCGCGCCTGTTTCAGCGACCGCGAGGTCGAGGGCGATGACGGCGGTATTGCCGACCTCTCGGAGCACCTCAAAGAGACCATGCGCCAGCACCGCAAGATCTACGAGGCGATCGAGGCCGGCGATGCCGCAGCGGCAGACGCGACAGCCATCGAGCATTATGAATTGACCAAGAAACGGGTCATCGCCGTGCTGTTCAGCCGCTCGCAGGACTTCATTGAGATGGGCGACCTGTCGCTGGACAGTTGGGAGGTCGCCTGACGGCGGCGGGACATCCCGGCCCGGACGGGCCGGGGATGCGGTCGCGGTCAGCGGATCAGGACGCCCGAGGCCATAAAGCCGCCATCGACGTTCAGGATGTGGCCGTTGATATAGGCGGCGGCGTCGGAGGCAAGAAAACAGATCGCATCCGCGACCTCTTGGGGTTTGGCATAGCGGCGCGCGGGGATCTGTGCTTCCCATGCGGCGCGGTCCTTGGGGCCGTGGACCTGCAACACCATCGGCGTATCGACGGGGACGGGGGCCACCGCATTTGCGGTGATGCCCTTGTCGCCCAGTTCCGCCGCCAGAAGCCGTGTCAGCATGTCGACACCGCCCTTGGTGCAGGAATAGGCGCCGCGTCCGGTGTTGGCGATCTGGCCGTTGACCGAACTGACCGTGATGATCCGCCCCTTGCCCTTGGCCAGCATCTGACGCCCGGCCAGTTGGCAGCAATGAAAGGTGCCGGTCAGGTTGACGTTCAGGATTCTCGCCCAGGTATCGGGATCGAAATCTAGGATCTGCCCGGTCTTCACGATGGCCGCCGAGGTGACGAGGATGTCGGTTCCACCCGCCTCGGCGATCTGTTCGAAACAGGCGTCCAGCGCTGCCCGGTCGGTGACATCGGCCTTGATGGCCGTGACATCGCCAAGCGGCGATAGCCGGTTCATCGCGGCGTCCAGCGCCTCTTGCGACCAGTCCATGACAAAGACCTTCGCGCCAGCCTTCAGGAAACCGGCGGCCGAGGCCTCGCCGATGCCGCCCGCGCCGCCCGTGACCACGGCGATTTTGCCTGCAAAGTCGTACATATCGTTCTTTCCGTTGCGTTTTGCCAAAGGGGCGTCACTGGCCGCTGGCCAGCAGGACGCCCGGTGACAGCAGGCCGTCGGGGTCGACGGCCCGCTTGATCGCCTGCATCAGCGCGATTTCCGCCGGTGGCTGGCGATGCACCATCTCGTCCACCAGCTTGCGACCGATGCCGTGTTCGGCGCTGAATGACCCGTCGAGATCGGCGATGATATCATGGACGCGTTCGAACATCCGGTGGGTCAGGTCCGCCATCACCTCTGCCGGGGGCATGTCCTCGTGCAGGGTCATCATGATCAGGTGCGAATTGCCGTCGCCCAGATGGCAGACGGTCAGCGGCACCATCCAAGGGGCCATGTCCAGCGCCGCCTCGGTGGCGTGCGCGATGAAGTCCGGCACATGTTTCACCCGCAACGACGGGTCAAAGACGATCCCGTGTCCGGCTTTCTTGTTGGCCTCGGAAAAGGAGTGCCGCCATTTCCAGAGCTCTTGGCTTTCGCGCAGGTTCTGGCACAGCACGGCGTCTTCGACGACGTTTTCCTCCAGCAGGGCCTCCAGCGTGTCCTGCAAGCCAACCTGAAGCCGGTTGTCGGCTTCGAGGTCGCCCAGTTCGATCAGGACCATCCAGTCCGGCATCTCTGCCATCGGGAAGCGCAGGCCGGGAACATGTTCCAGCGTCAGGCTCACCTCGGTCCCCGAGACCAGTTCGCAGGCCATCAGCTTGGTGTCGAACCGATCCCGCATCCGGTTGAAGACCTGCACGGCCGCGCCGGGCGAGGCCACGGAGACCAGCGCATCCGCGCGCGAGCGCATCTTCGGGTGCAGGTGCAGCGCGGCGGCGGTGATGATCCCCAGCGTCCCTTCGCCTCCGATAAACAGGTGTTTCCAGTCCAGACCACGGTTGTCCTTGCGCAGCCCGTTCAGCCGGGAAATGACAGAGCCGTCCGGCAAGACCACCTCCAGCCCCAGCACGAGGTTGCGCATATTGCCGTACCGCACGGCAGAGACACCGCCGGAATTGGTCGAGATCAGCCCGCCGATCTGCGCCGTCCCTTCCGCGCCAAGATGCATCGGAAAGATCCTGTCATTGGCCTCGGCGATCTGGTGCAGGTTGCCCAGCACCAGCCCGGACTCGACTATCGCCACGTTGCTTACCGGGTCGATCTCGCGCACGGCATTCAGCCGGCGGGTGGACAGGAGGATGTCTCCTCCTGTCTTGCCGGGCACCGATCCGCCGCAGAGGCTGGTATTGCCGCCCTGAACGTAGACCGGCACACCATGGCGCGCGCAATAGCGCAGCACGCCGGACACCTCTTCGGTGCTGGCGGGCATCAACACCGCCTGCGCCGTCCCGGAAGCGCGATGCCGCCAGTCGGTCAGGTAGGCGTCCATATCGGTGCCGGTCAACAGTCCCTTTGGCCCGACAATCGCCCCGAGCGCGGCGACGTGATCCCCGAGCACTTCGGTGTCAGGCATATTCTTTCAGCCCCCAGTTGACGTTGAAGGTCTCGACCAGCCTGGTCACCGCCTCCACGGTGGCGGCGCTCGGCGCTTCCAGCGGCAGTCGGCCCAGCCCGCAATCCATCCCCAACAGTTTCATGCCGACCTTGATCGGCACCGGGTTCGGCTCCATGAAACAGGTGTTGATCATCGGCCGCGCCAGTTCCATGTGCTTGACCAGGTCGGCGGTCTTGCCGGCCTTGCCCAGCGTCAGGGCCTCGTTCCAGAACCGCGGGAACAGGTTGGCCGCGGCCAGCACGGCACCGCGGGCACCAAGCGAGGCATGGTAGGTCATCAGCCCTTCCTGACCGCCCAGCAGGCAGAAATCGTCATTGGTCAATTCCGCCAGATGGGCGCAGCGCGACAGATCGGTGTCCGAGAACTTCATGCCGATGATGACGCCTTCGTCGGCAAGTTTCGCGATATGGTCGATGCCGATCTTGACCCCGGTGCGGCCGGGGATCTCGTAGAACACCACCGGCATGTCGATTTCTTCGCGGAAGCGGCGCACATAATCGGCCATGCCCTGTTCGTGGCCGGTGGCGTAGAACGGCAGGATCAGCATGACCGCATCGGCCCCGGCGGCCTTGGCGTCCCTTGCGACCTGCATGTTGTCGGCATAGCCCGGTGACAGCAGCCCGGCGATGACCGGCCCGCGCCCCTTGCTGGCCTCAGCGGTCACCTCGACGATCCTGGCGCGCTCGGCGTTCGACAGCATGGTGTATTCGCCGGTACCGCCGATGGGAACGGTGCCCTTGGCACCGCCGGCAAAGACGTGGTCGATCACGCGGGGGATCATGTCGTAGTTCACCGAGCCGTCGGCTTTGAACGGCGTGACGGTGGCGGGCAGCATGCCGGCGATATCGTTTGCGGTAGTCATGTCAGTGTTGTCCTTGTCTTAGTTTGCAAAGCCGAAAAGGCGGGGGAGGGTGAGAGAGATCGCGGGGATGTAAGTCACCAGCATCAGCACGATCAGCGAGGCGAAGAGCATCGGCAGGCTGGCCCGGATGATCTGTCCAAGCGGCACCTTGCTGACCGCCGAGCCAAGGTAGAGCGCCATCCCGTAGGGAGGCGTCAGCAGACCGATCATGACGTTCATCGTCATGATCACACCGAAATGGATCGGGTCGACGCCCATCGCGGCGAGGATCGGGGTGAACGGCGGTGCAAACAGCAGCAGTTGCACCGAATCCGATATCCACAGCCCGTTGATCAGGAAAAAGATGTTGATCGCCAGAAGCAGCACCCAAGGCGCGACGTCCTGCGCCATGATGAAGGCCTCCAGCGTGTCGGGCAGGCGTTCGTTGGCCATGATCCAGCTGATGATCGTGGCAAAGCCGACGATCAGGTAGATCGACGTCGTCACCCGCGCCGACCGGTCGAGGATCGCCCAGAGTTCCTTCAGCGTCAGGTTGCGGTAGGCAAAGACGCCGACCAGCAACGCGTAGGCCACGGCGACGGCTGCCGCTTCGGTCGCGGTGAAGATACCCGACACGATACCGCCGATGATGATGACCGGCATGAACAGCGACCAGAAAGCATCCAGCACGATCCGGAACACGATTGCCACGCTCAGGTCCTTGATCGGGTTTCGCGGAAAATTCCGCAGCCGCGCCATGATGAAGACCACCAGCATCAGCCCGCCGCCCAGCAGGATGCCCGGAACCGCCCCGGCCAGAAACAGCCCCGCGACCGAGGTGTTGGTCAGGCTTGAGAACATGATCAGCGGGATCGAGGGCGGGATGATCGGCCCCTGAATGGCGGAACTCACGGTCAGAGCGGCCGCGAAATCCCGGTCGTAGCCGTCCTTGCGCATCATCTCGATTTCGACCGGGCCAAGCGCCGCGATATCCGCCATGGCCGAGCCCGAGACGCCGCCGAACATCATCGAGCCGACGACGTTGACATAGGCAAGCCCGCCGCGCAGCCGACCGACCAGCAGGCGCGAAAAGCCCAGCAGACGTTCGGTCATGTTGGTGGCCGACATGATCTCGCCGGCGATGACAAAAAGCGGAATCGACAGCCAGATGAAGACATCCATCCCGGTAAAGAACTTGTGCACAACGATCGAAAGCATCGACGTCATGTTCGGTTCGACAAAGAAATAGGCGATGCCGGCCACGCCGATGGCGAAGATCACCGGGCTGCCGAGGAAGAGAAGAAGCAGCAAGATGCCGATGATGGTAAGAAGCGACGCGCTCATTGTGCTGTCTCCTGCATTCCAACGAGATGAGAGGCGGCCTGTCGGCCCGATACGATCTCGCGCAGGGTCACCGCCACCAGTTGCAGCACGACAAGGGCCGAACCGACGGGAATGGCGAGATAGGGCCAGAACCAAGAGATCTGTAGCGCGGCGGTGGTGCGGCGCATCGAGAATTCGGCCTGTAGCCAGCCCTGCCAGATCATGAGTGAGAACATCCCGACCATGACAAGGCGAAAGACGAGGTTGCGCCAGACCAGCCAGCGTTCGGGCCAGAGCTTGTCGAGGAAGTCGACGCGCACCAGTTCGTTGTACTGAACGAGGCGGCAGGCGGTCAGCATCACGACCCAGATCATCAGGTAGCGCGAGGCTTCTTCGGGCCAGGGCAGCGAATGGGAAAAGCCAAAGCGCAGCGCGACCTGTACGACCAGGCTGACCGCGACGATGATCAGCATGATGCGCGCGATCACCGAGGCAACCCAGCTGGCGGCATCCGCGATTTTTAGGATCAGGGTCATTGGGGGGCTCCATGGTCCCGCCCCGCGAAAAGGCGCGGGGCGGGTTGTGTCATGTGTCTCAGAAGGCGGGGTTTTCAGAGCGGGCTTCCGCGATGGCGGCGTCCAGCTTTTCGAACCAGATCGGATCGACATACTCTTTCAGAAGTTCGCGAACCGGTTCCTGCGTGGCATCGACGAACTGCTGGAACTCGTCCGGTGTCGGCTGGTAGATTTCGACACCCGCCTTGGCGATCTTTTCAAGATCGAGCGACTCCTTCGCCTTGACGATGCCGAGGAAGGCCAGCTTGGCATCCCGGACCGACGAATGAAGCACGCGCTTTTCCTGCTCCGACAGGCTCTGGTAGAAGTCCTCGTTCATCACCACCAGCGCGACGTTCAGCAGGTGCTTGTCCAGCGTGTAGTATTTCTGGACCTCCTGCAAATTGGCCAGCAGCAGCACGTAGGGGGCGTTCTCCTGCCCGTCGACGACGCCGGTCTGCAACGCGTTGTATAGCTCGGCCCAGGCGATGGGTGTGGCCGACGCGCCAAGCGCCTCGACGATCTTCAGGTGGATCGGGATTGCCTGAACGCGGATTTTCTGACCAACCATGTCGGCGGGCGAATGGATCGGGGCCTTGGAGCTGGAGAAGTTCCGGAAAGCCGACGGCAGGTACGCCAGAATGCGCACGCCCGCCTCTGCCGCGACGGCGTCCGCGAGATCCTGACCGAAGGGGCCGTCAAGGACGCGGCGCGCCTCGTCGGTGCTTTCAAAGGCATAGGGCATGTCGAGGATCTGCACCGAGGGGTAGAAGCTGGCGAGCTGGCCAATCGACATGGCGGCGCCCATCTGGATCACGCCGCGCGCGACCTGTTCGGTCACCGAGTCGTTGTCGCCTAGCTGTTTGTTGGGGAAAACCTGAAGCCTGAAGTCGCCGTTGGTGCCGTTTACCAGAGCCGAGCCCAGCACCTGGGTAAAGGCCCAATAGGGATTGTCGATGAGACTTCCCTCGCCTTCGCTATGGGCAAGCTTAAGGACGGTTTCCGCCCCTGCGGTCATTGGCGACAAGGCAAGTGCCGTGGTGACGGCAAGCGCGCCAAGGCCGCGCAGCGTGGTGTCGAAGAATGTCATACGATGTCCTCTTTTCCTGTGGTCAGTTTCCAGTGGTCGGTGCGCGAGCACCCTGGCGCTGCCATTTCGGCCAGGGGTCATGGTCCAACAGATTCCGTAGCTTCAGCTTTTGCCACTTCTGGTATCCAAATGGGATACTCAAATTGAGTCAAGGAAATTTCGCCGTTTTGTCATGGATTCGTCGGAAGACATCCAAGGTGATCAATTTTTCGGCGAAGGAGTGTTGCCCACGGGGGGAATTTGACAACCGTTTGATATTAAATCATTTTATGACAGCATAAGCACCCCGCCTGCCGGGGGCGGCGGGGCGAATTCTGGGCAGGATCATCGGTTTTCCGGACGCCGCTGGCCTGCGTCCGATTTGGCTTATCCCATCCGGTCCGACGCGTAAGAGCCGGGGGAGGCCGGGAAAACCACCGTCTTGGCACCGTTCAGAAACACCCGGCGATGGATGTGCGCGTGGATCGCACGCGACAGCACCTGCGCTTCGACATCGCGGCCCAGCGTCACGTAATCCGAGGCGCTCTGGGCATGTGTCACGCGCACCACGTCCTGTTCGATGATCGGCCCTTCGTCCAGATCGGCGGTCACGTAGTGCGAGGTCGCGCCGATCAGCTTGACGCCTTTCTCATAGGCCTGCTTGTAGGGGTTGGCCCCCTTGAAGGAGGGCAGGAACGAGTGGTGAATGTTGATGATCCGCCCCGACATCTTGCGGCACATCTGATCCGACAAAACCTGCATGTAGCGCGCCAGAACGATCAGGTCCGCGCCGGTGTCCTCGACAATCTCCATCAGCCGAGCCTCGGCCTTGGGTTTGTTCTCTTTTGTGACCTTCACGCAATGGAACGGCAGGTCGTGGTTCACCACCACCTTCTGATAGTCCATATGGTTGGAAATCACGGCGACGATGTCGATCGGCAGCGCCCCGATCCGCCAGCGATAAAGCAGGTCGTTGAGGCAATGGCCAAAGCGGCTGACCATGATGACCACCTTCATGCGATCCTCACCCGAGTGAAACGCGTACTGCATGTCGAAAGGCCGGGCGACGCTCTCAAAATCCCGGCGCAGGCTGTCGATCTCGGCCCCGGTCTCGGAGGCGAAACTGATGCGCATGAAGAAGTTGCCGGTCTCTTGATCATCGAACTGCGAACTGTCGGTGATGTTGCACCCGTGTTCGGCGAGATAGGTGGACACCGCGGCGACGATTCCACGGGTCGAACGGCAAGTGACGGTCAGGCAATGGTCAGACATTTTGGGCTCCGGTCTGTTTGGCGCGCGGGCGAAGACACGCCGGCGCAATCTCGCAAGGGAATGGCAGATACCGGTGCGCCCGCCACGCGGAGAACATCGGGTCGCGGGCCAAATCGCAGGGCGTTGGTTTCCGGGAGGAAAGCTCTGTCGCTCATGTGAGGCCTTTTTCCCGATCGGGCTCAGGCTGGCGACGTGATCCGGTCGTCCTGCGGGGCGTCGACCCTGTGCCCGATTGCGGCGACAAGCTGAATTTCCACCGGTGCCCGGCCGGGAAGGCTGGCCACGCCGATGGCGGCGCGGCTGCACCGGCCCCTGTCGCCCAGCCGCTCACGCAGATGGGCAGAGGCGAAATCGGCCACACCGCTGTGGTTTTCGAAACCGTCCTCCGCCCAGACATAGACCGTCATGGCAAGGATGCCCGAGATTTCCTCGTCTGGATGCACCTGCGACATGACCGCGGTCAGGGCATTGGCGCAGGCCAATTGCGCGGCCGCGCGCAGGGCGGTTTCATCGCCCACCCGGACCGGTCCGAAACAGGTCATGACACCCGCGTGGCGCGGCGTCATTCCGGCGGTGTAGACCAGCGGGCCATGCCGCGTGGCCGGCACATAGTCGCCTTGCGGGATCGGCGCGTCGTCGGTCATGCCCGATACCGTTCGATGAGGGTGGCGATCCGGGTGACGGCAGCGGCGGCGGCTTTGTGGTCCTGCGAGACATTCAGCCGGACGCTGCGGGCCGCATGCGGGCTGAACTCGGTGCCCGGCGTGACGACCACGGCGGCCTGCGTCCGCAGGGCCGCGACGAACTCGGATGGGGCAATGCGCAACGGCGGCAGTTCGGGGAAGAGATAGCTGCCCGCCTGCGGCGCGCGGACGGTGACGCCGTCAATCCCGCGAAACAGCGCGACCAAATCGTCGCGGATCGCCTGATGCGCCCTGATCCGGTCCGCCATCCAGCCTGCGGGCTCGGCAAACCATGTCGTCAGCACCGCCTGTGCGTATCCCGCCGCGCGAAGCGAAACGATGGCTTGCAGTTTTTCCATACGCTCGATCAGCGCGGGTGCCCCAAAGGCGGCCCCCAACCTGTAGCCGCTCAGCGACTCGGTTTTGGACGGGCCCATGATCGTCACCACGTTTGCCGGGTCGATCGCCTGCGCCCGGAGGTGGGTATAGGTCTCGCCCGTATACAGCAGGCGGGAATAGAGTTGGTCGACGATGACCGAGGCGCCATATTGGCCTGCAAGCGCGGCGATCCCTGCAATCTCGTCTGCGGAGTAGACAACGCCCGCCGGATTGTTGGGATTGGAAAACAGAAAGAGTTTCGCGCCGTCGCGAAAGGCCTCTTCCAGTTGGTCGAGATCAAGACCGGCGTCCCTGTCCTTGTCCTTGTATCGCATCCGGACCGGACAGATTTCGCCCTCGAAAAACTCGACCAGTTTGCGATTGGCAAAATAGTCCGGTTGCACGATCGCCACCTTGTCGCCACGCCCGACGCAGGCCGCCACGGCAAGGAACAGCGCGCCCTGCGTGCCCGGAGTCAGGATCATCCCGTCCTGTGGATCGACCGGCGCCCCGGTGAAATCGGCCAGCCGTCCGGCCAGAGTGGCACGGATATCCGCGTCGCCGCGATATTCGGTATAGGCCTGCGCACCGCCGCGCGAAACACCGTTGGCAATGGCCTCAAAGGCGGTGGGGGTCGGCGGGAAGGCATCAACGTCGCCATGCGAGAAATCGACCTTGCGACCGGGCAGAACCGCACCGGTCATCCAGTCACCGGCCTGATGGGCAAGACGCACTTCCTGCCCCGGCGCCGCATCGGTTCCCAGTTTTTCGAACTTGCCTTGGATCGTCATGCACCTGTCCTTGTCGCTTGGCGGACCGCCGGGTCGCTTGGCGGACCGCCGGTTTCGCGCGACCGTACCGCCCGGAAGGACGAAATAAAAACTGGTGTTTTTGAATTCAGACATTAGAAAATCTATCTTCATGGACACGCGGTTTCTGGAATCCTTCATCATGGTGGCCGAGTGCGGTTCGATGGCCGAAGCCGCGCGGCGTCTCAATGTGACCTCCGCCGCGCTGGCCCAGCGTCTGCGCACGCTGGAGGCCGATCTTGGCCATGCGCTGGTGCTGCGCGCCGGGCGCACGGTGCAGCCGACCGAAGAGGGGCTTGCGATCCTCGACAGCGCCCGCGCGCTGGTCCAGAACACGCGGGATCTGCGGGCCATCGCCGCGAAGGGCGTTCCGGAAGGCCAGTTGCGGCTGGGCGCGACGGCCACCTCGATGACCGGGATTTTGCCCGGACTCATCACCGCTCTGAGCCATCAGCATCCGCGCATCGAATACCATGTCCGGCCCGGCTCGTCGGTGGATCTCTACCATGCGCTGATCGCCGGTGATCTGGATGTCGCGCTGCTGGTCAAGCCGACTTTCGCGCTGCCGAAATCGGTGGGCTGGGTGTCGTTGCGGGTAGAGCCCCTTGTCCTGCTGAGCCCCGAAGGCGCAGATTGCAGCGATCTTCACCGGTTGTTTTCGGAGCATCGCTTTATCCGCTACGACCGGAATCAATGGGGCGGGCAGATCGTCGACAGGTATCTGCGGCAACAGGCGCTGCCGGTGGTGCAGTTCTTGGAACTCGACGCGCTCGACGCTATTGCGGCGATGGTCGACCAGGGGCTTGGCATCGCGATTGTGCCCGACTGGGGGCGGCCCTGGCCGGAAGGTCTGCGCGTACAAAAGACCCCGCTGCCGGCGGGCGACGTCCGCGAAACGGGAATGGTCTGGCGAAAATCCGGGGCGCGGCTGGCGGCGGTGATGGCCCTGATCGAAGTCTGTGAACAGGCCGGACCATAACGCAGCGCCGATTGGCTGTCTCGATCGGCGCAAAGCCCGCCTGATCCGTGCAACTGACCTTCCCATCGGGGCCCTCAGGACCGGGGAACTGCCACATCGCAACCCGATCCGGAGACACAAAGCCGATTGTCCCGGCATTGCGTGATGACAGTGCGGGGTCTTGGACCGATGCCCCGGCCACACCACGACCGGCGCAATCGGATCGGGGGCTGCTGTGGTTGCGATCGCTCAAAAGCGCGGAGTTTTGCAAACGGAAAAGAGACCAAATTGGCCTAAGCTCCGGAGCGGATCGTCATAAGCCATTGAAAGGTATTGGAGGCGAGTACCGGAATCGAACCGGTGTACACGGATTTGCAATCCGCTGCGTAACCACTCCGCCAACTCGCCAGAGTGGCGGCCTGATTAGGCGCAACGGCGGCACCCGTCAAGCAAATATCTCTTGTGCGCCCCGCCGGGCCACAGGGCCACATTCGCCAAGTTTGCTGGCTTGGGTCATTGCCGCTGCGCAGCAGTTGTGGCACAACCCGTATCACAGGTTCTGAACGGAAGAGTTTAGTACATGACTGACTTTGCTACACGCCGCCGGATGATGGTCGACACGCAGGTGCGCCCGTCGGACGTCACCGAATTTCCGATCATCGACGCGATGCTCAATATCCCGCGTGAGGCCTTTGTGCCCCGCGACAAGGTAGAGGCCGCCTACGCCAGCGAGGACGTCGATCTGGGTGAGGGGCGGGTCCTGCTGGATCCGCGTGTCTTTGCCAAGATGCTGGACGCGCTGAACCTGACCAACAGCGATCTCGTTCTCGATATCGGGGCCGGTCTGGGCTATTCCTCCGCCGTCATCGCCCGCATCGCAGAGGCGGTTGTCGCGGTCGAGGCGGATGAGACGCTCGCCGCAGAGGCGCAGTCGCTGCTCAGCGACCATCACGCGGACAACGTGGTCCTGCACATGGGCCCGCTGGCCGATGGCGCGGACGAACACGGCCCCTATGACGCGATCCTTGTCGAGGGCGGGGTCGAGGTGCTGCCCGAGGCAATCGCGGCGCAGCTCAAGGATGGCGGGCGCATTGCCGTGATCTTCATGGAAAATGCGCTGGGCACCGTGCGGGTCGGCCACAAGATGGATGGCCGGATCACATGGCGCTTTGCCTTCAACGGGACCGCCCCGGTGGTTGACGGTTTTGAGAAAAAGGCTGAGTTCGCTCTCTGAGAAGAGCATGCGCAGCCGCAGGTGAACGGAATGATTGGAAAGCCGGTGCTGGGCAGGATTCGCAAAAACATGGCGCGCGGGGCTGTCGGCCTTGTGCTCTTGGCCGGAACGGTGACACCGGTCTGGGCCGACACATTGGCCGAGGCGATGGAAGCCGCCTATATGAACAGCGGCCTGCTGGATCAGAACCGCGCCACCCTGCGCGCCGCCGATGAGGACGTGGCGCAGGCGCTGGCCGAATTGCGGCCCGTGCTCAGCTGGACCGGAGAGGTCAAGCGCCAGTTCGGCTATGCCGGGCAGATCAGCTCCACCACCGGTGCGTTTGTACAGGGTGGCAGCGTCACCCAGACCGCCAGCATCAATCTGATCGCCGAGATTGTCCTCTATGCCGGGGGCCGCAACAAGCTGGCCCTTGATGCGACAAAGGAACAGGTGCTGGCCACGCGGGCAGAGCTGATCGCGATTGAACAGCAGGTGTTGCTGCGCGCGGCGGCGGCGTTTATGAACATCCGCCGCTTTTCCGAGACCGTCGGTCTGCGCGAAAACAACGTGCGCGTGATCCAGCAAGAGGTGCGCGCCGCCCGCGACCGGTTCGAAGTGGGCGAAGTGACCCGCACCGACGTGGCGCTGGCAGAGGCGCGTCTGGCCGCCGCGCGCGCCGCATTGGCCGCTGCGCAGGGCGATCTGCTTGTGGCGGGCGAAGAATATCTTGCGGCTGTCGGCAAGGCGCCGCGCAACCTGATCAACCCGCGCTCGCTGCCGAAACTGCCCGCAAGCGTCGCCGACGCCAAGCGTCAGGCGCTGCGGCAGCACCCGGAACTGACGGCCCAGCAACACGCTGTCACCGCAGCGGAAATCGCCATCCTGATTGCCGATGGCGCGAAAAAGCCCACGGTCAGCCTGCGCGGCAGCTATGGCTTCACCGAGGATCTGGACAACCGCGAATACTCGCGCGGCGGGTCGATCACGCTGGGCGCGCAGGGGCCGATCTATTCGGGCGGCGCGCTTGATTCGGCGGTTCGCAAATCCGTCGCCAACCGCGACGCCGCGCGTGGTCGCCTGCATGTCGTCCTGCGTGAGATTGAACAGAACGTCGGTCAGGCCTACGCCAATCTGCGTGTCGCGCGGGCCAACCGCGCCTCTTTCGAAGAGCAGGTGCGTGCCGCCACCGTCGCCTTTCGCGGCGTCCGCGAAGAGGCCAAGCTGGGCGCTCGGACCACGCTGGACGTGCTCGACGCCGAACAGGAACTGCTGGACGCCCGCGCCAGCCTGATTTCATCGCAGGTCGATGAGGCCATCGCCTCTTATCAGGTGCTGTCCTCGCTTGGGCTGCTGACGGCAGAGGCGCTGCATCTCAACGTGCCGTCATTTGACCCCGCAGCCTATTACAACATGGTTAAAACCGCACCGCGCGCCCGGTCCAAACAGGGGGCGGAACTGGACCGTGTCCTGAAGGCTCTGGGAAAAGAGTAGTTTTTTCTGCGTCTGTTGTGCGGGGGCCTGTTTTGCGGGTACACTCTGCCCCGAGGCAAGAGTGGCAAGAACAATGTCAGATCCCGTTACAAACGTCGAAATAGAGGACGTCCTGTCGTCGATCCGTCGGCTGGTGTCCGAAGAAGAGCGCCCGCCGCGCGGCGCGCAGCGCCCCGTTCCGGAACGGTTGGTCCTGTCGCCCGCTTTGCGGGTGCCAGAGGTGGTGGACCCGCCGACCGCTGTGCCGGGCAAGGCGCGCGAGGCGCAGGCGCCGATGGTTCTGACCGAACCCTCGGTCGCGCCGGTCGCGCAACATGTGCCGCCAGTGGCTGACCCGGATCAGGACGCGACCCTTGTGCTGGGCGCCGGGGATGTCGCCGACAGCGCGGCCTCTGACATCGCCGATGGGTCGGAAACGCGCGTGGCCGACGCCGTTGAACCGGCGACCGATGACGCCGTCGATGCTCTGGACCTTGCCGATGCCATCGACCCTGTTGACCCGCTTGGCGACCCGGATACGGATGTGGCCGAAGCCGAAACCGATACAATGTCAGGCGGTGCGGCGGACGTGACGGGTGACCGGGATGAAACCGAATGCCCCGCCGAAGAGGCCGACCAGATCGCCGCCCTGCGCGCCAGTCTGTCGGATATCCTCGCGCCCGCTGCGACGCCCGCACCGGACGCTGACGATCTGGGCACCGCCATCGCCGCAGATGACGCGGCGGAGCAGGGTGCCCCGCTGGCTTCCGATCTGGCTTCCGATCTGGCTGCGGACCATGATCAGGGCAAGGACACCGACCTCGACCGCAAGATTGCGACCCTCGAACGGATGCTGCAACGTCAGTCGAAAGACTGGGCACCCGCGACGCCGCTGTCTGGCATGCGGGCCGATCCAGACGGCGCGCCCGCGTCGCCGGATCTGGATTCGGATCTGGATTCGGATCTGGATTCGGATCTGGATTCGGACCCGGCTTCTGCCCCGGACCTGCATGCCGATGCCGCCGGTGAGGCCGCCATGGCATTGGATCTCGGGGATGTGCTGCCACCGGCAGAGGACAACGGCCCGGACCCCCTGATCGAAGAGATCGTATCGGCGGCGGCGCTGGCCACATTCGTTGACGATGTCACGGACACGGCAGACAAGACCGACACGCCGGAGGGCATGACCCTGTCCGCCCCTGACGATACAGCCCCGCACGATACCGCCTTGGACGACACGGGCCCCGCTGACGAAGCCGCCAGCGCCGTGTCCGAGGAGGCCATCAGCGCCGTGCCCGAGGATGCCATCAGCGCCGTGCCCGGCGAGGCGCGTCCGGCCTTTGTACGCCACGCCCCGTCAGAGGCGCTCGACTGGGAAGACCACGCGCCAAAGGCGGTGGCCGAACCCGACCCCGCGCCAGAGCCGCAACCGGAGCAGGCAACCGCCGTGGCGGAACTGAGCGAAGAGGCCTTGCAGGCTGTCGTGTCCGAGATCGTGCGGCAAGAACTGCAAGGCGCGCTGGGTGAGCGGATCACCCGCAACGTGCGCAAGCTGGTGCGGCGCGAAATCCACCGCGTGCTCATGAGCAAGGATCTGGACTGATCCTGCCCGTGCGGCGCTGCGCCCGGCGCGGTGCCGCCGGACCCGCAAGCCCGCCCTGCAAAAGAAAAAACGCGCCCCTGTAGGGCGCGCATTTTCAAGTCCGGTCTAGGGACGGTCAGGCGGCTTCGGCTTGCTGGGCTGCGTTGCGACGCTCGCTTTCTTCGCGGGACAGCGCGACAGAGGTGCGCACCCCCTTGGACACGAAATCCATCAGCCCGGACACGACACGCTCATTGGGGTCGATCCCGGCACAGCTCAACACTTCGCGGCCATCGCGCGACCGCGCCCAGCGGGCGATCTGTTCGGGGCCATTTCCATACTTCTTGTCGTCGGCGATTGCATCGTCGAGGGCAGCCAGCACCACAGCCGCAAACAGTTTGCGAGCGCGGTTACCCTGCTCAGCGTTGAACGCGGTGCTGTCAACGAAATCCTTCATGTTTCGACCTTTGATTATTGCTCTTGTGTTTTTAGGCGTGACGCGTGTTATGGCGCATTCGTTCCGATTCGGATACCCCGATGCTGCATATCACCTATGCAAAATTCACATGACATTCTGCATGCGCAGCACGAGATACGTTGCCTTGCATGATAGCTGAACGCCAGATATAGGGACCGTCAATCAATCATCAACCTTTTGACACGGTTTTGCCCCATGCCAAAGATCAACGGTAACGAAATTCGCCCCGGCAACGTGCTGGAGCATAACGACGGTCTTTGGGTCGCCGTGAAGGTCGATCATGTAAAGCCCGGAAAAGGCGGTGCCTTTGCCCAGGTCGAGATGAAGAACCTGCGCAACGGCTCCAAGTTGAACGAACGTTTCCGCAGCGCCGACAAGGTCGAGCGCGTGCGCCTTGAGCAGAAGGACATGCAGTTCCTGTTCGAAACCGACGGCATGCTGACCTTCATGGACACCGAAACCTTTGATCAGGTCGAATTGCCCGCCGACATCCTTGGCGAACGGCGGCCCTTCCTTCAGGACGGCATGACCATCGTCGTGGAATTCCACGACACCGAGGCACTGAATGCGACGCTGCCGCAAAAGGTGGTCTGCAAGATCGTCGAGACAGAGCCGGTGGTCAAAGGCCAGACCGCCGCCAACAGTTTTAAGCCCGCCGTGCTGGACAACGGTGTGCGCATCATGGTGCCTCCCTTTGTCGGGCAGGACGAGAACGTCGTCGTGAACACCGAAACCATGGAATATACAGAGCGCGCCTGACCACGGGGCCCGCGCGCATATCCCCCGTCTTTGCCGGGGGTGACAACTGAACTGATCTAAGGCCTCCGGCGCATCGCCAGGAGGCCTTTTTGATGATCGACACCGCAGATGACAGCGACATTCCCGCGCTGGCCGACATGCTCCATGCGCTGAACGCGCATCACGCCAGCGACCTGCCGGACCGGTTTCACACCGACGGCAGCGGCGCGGCGCTGCAAAGCTTCTTCACGCAAAAGCTGGGGCAGGGCGCGCGTGTCCTGCTGTACCGGACAGAGGGCGTGCCGCGCGGCTACCTGATGTGGCAGGCCATCGACACCGCCGCAACGGCGCTGGAACATCCAAGGCGGCAGGCGCTGCTGGACCATATCTATGTGCAGCCGATCTGGCGTCACCGGGGGCTGGCGCAAAGGCTCATCGCGCGGTTTGAACGCGACATCGCCGCCGAGGGCTGCTCTGGCTGGATCACCCGTGTCCATGCCTTCAACGCCCCCAGCGCGGCGCTGATGCGCGGCGCGGGGGCGCATCTGGCGGTAGAGGTCTATGAAAAGCGGCTCTGAGCCTCAGCCGCGCCAGTGGACCTTGGCCGCGCCCGCCACCATATCCTCACCCGCGCGGTCAAAGCGCAGGTAGGCAAGGCCAAAACCGCCGCCTTGGGTGAACAGCGTCCCGGCGACTTTCTCGCCGGACAGGATCTCGGTCCCCACCGGGGCCGCGCCCTCGACCGCGACCTGTGCCAGACCTTTGCGCAACTCTGTCTTGTGCTTCATCCGCGCGGTGACTTCCTGCCCGACATAACAGCCCTTGCGGAAATCGACGCCGTTCAGCCGTTCAAAGCCGACCTCAAGGATAAAGGTGTCCGGCGTCAGTTCGACACCCGCCTGTGGCACGCAGGCCGCCACCCGCAGCGCGTCCCAGTCCGCCGCCTCCCCCGGCTGACCGGCATAGCCGCGCCAGCCCAGCGACGGATGGCGCGGGTCGGCAAAGGCCCCTTCGGGCGCGTCGCCCAGACCCCGGCTGACCGCGATATCGGTCTCTTCGATCTGGATCGGAGAGCGCAGCTTGTACATCATCAGGCGTTGTTTCAGCGCCGCCGCCTGTCCGGCGTCGGCGTCGATCAACACGTCTTCGCCATCGGCCACCAGAAAGAAGTCGGCCAGATACTTGCCCTGTGGCGTCAGCAGCGCGGTATAGACCGCGCCGCGGTCCAGCCCGGACACGTCATTGGTCACCAGTCCTTGCAGAAAATCGCGCACCCCGGTGCCGCTGACCCGCAGAACCTTTCGGTTATCATCCGCCATTCGCTTTCCCTTTCGTCTCAGGGTCGCATATAGGCCCCTAGGCAACTTTCGAACAGGCCCATGCGCGCACCGATTTCCATCGTCATCCCCACCTTGAACGCAGGCGGTCGTTTGCCCGCCTGCCTTGGCAGCCTGTCCGAGGGTCTGCAAGCGGGACTGGTGCGCGAACTTGTGATCTCGGACGGCGGGTCCACCGATGGCACGCTGGCCTTTGCCGAAGAGGCCGGCGCGCGCATCGTCACCGGCCCCGCCTCTCGCGGCGGGCAGTTGCGGCGCGGCACCCAGGCGGCAGAGGGCAACTGGCTGCTGGTGCTGCATGCGGACACGCGACTGGCAGAGGGCTGGGCAGAGGGTGTGACCGCCGCGCTGTCGCAGCCCGGCGCGTATCACTTCCGCCTGGCCTTCGATGCCTCCGGGGGGATGGCCAAAGCGGTTGCGGGCTGGGCCAACCTGCGGTCGCGCCTGTTCCGACTGCCCTATGGCGATCAGGGATTGCTGATCGATCGCGCCACGCTGGAGTCGGTGGGCGGCTACCCGGACCAGCCCCTGATGGAAGACGTTGCCTTGGCCCGCCGCCTTGGCGCGCGGCTGCACCCGCTGCCCGCGACGACGATCACCTCGGCGGAGAAATACCGGCAACAGGGCTGGCTGCGGCGCGGGGCGCGGAACCTGACCACGCTGGCGCGTTATCTGGCGGGGGCCGACCCAGAGGCACTGGCGCGGTCCTATCGCCGCTGACGCGCTACTGCGGCGCGTCGAACTGCAATTTGTACAGATCGGCATAGGCGCCGCCCTGCGCGATCAGCGCGTCATGGGTGCCTTCCTCGACGACGCGGCCCGCCGCCATCACCACGATCTTGTCGGCATTGCGCACGGTGGACAGACGGTGCGCGATGACCAGCGTCGTGCGCCCCCGAGAAAGCTGTTCCAGCGCCGTTTGCACCACCGCCTCAGACTGGGCGTCCAGCGCGCTGGTGGCCTCGTCCAGCAGCAGGATCGGCGTGTCGCGCAGCAGGGCGCGGGCAATCGCCACCCGCTGCCGCTGACCGCCCGACAGGCGCGATCCGCGCGGGCCCACCTGAGTCTCCAGCCCGGCCTCCAGCCGGGGCAGGAAATCCGCCACATGCGCGGCCTTCAGCGCGGCGTCCAGATCCGCCTCGCTCACCTTGCGGTCCAGCACGATATTATCGCGCAGCGTCTCATCGAACAGCAGCGCCTCTTGGCTGACGACAGAGATCATGCCGCGCAAGCTGCGCAGTTTCATCGCCGCCACCGGCACGCCGCCGATCTCGACCGCGCCATCCTGCGCCTCTGCCATCCGGGTCAGCAGGTTAAACACGGTGGATTTTCCCGCGCCCGAGGCCCCGACCAGCGCCGTGGTCTGCCCCGGTGCCGCCGCAAAGCTCAGCCCCCGCAGCACCTGGGTATCGCCAAACCGCAGATGGACATCGTGCAGGGAAATCCCCGGCACGCCCTCGGGCGGGGCCACGGGGCTGTCGGGATCGCGCAACCGCGGCTGCGTGTTCAGCATCTCGATGATCCGCTCGATACTGGCCGCCGCCACCTGCCACACGCCCGACACCGCCCCTAGACGGCGCAGCGGCTCAAACGCGAGGCCAATCGCGGTGAAGAAGGCCATGAAATCGCCGACGGTCTTTTCGCCCGCCAGAATCTCGCTGCCGCCGAAATACAGCACCCCGACAAAGCCGATCCCCGACATCAGGTCGATCAGACCGGGGAGAGAGGCCTGACCCGCCGCCGACCGCGTCTCTGCGCGGATGCGCTGCCGCGTCAGATCGCGGTACTTCTTGCTCATCCAGCGTTCCAGCTGGTTCAGCTTGACCGGCGCAATCCCGTGAAACACCTCGTTCAGCCGGGTCGACAGCCGCGCCGCGATATCGCGCACATGCCGCGCATTGCCCCGAACAAAGCGTTGCAGCAGCACCGAGGGCACAACCAGCAAAGGCGCGCCCACCAGCGCCACCAGCGTCCAGCGCCAGTCGATGAACAGCGCCACCCCAAACAGCGAGATCAGCGCCACCACATCGCGCCCCGCGCCGGTGACCAGCGTGTTCCAGACCTTGGCGATGGCGTTCACATCGCCCTCGACCCGCTGGATCAGATAGCCCGGCCCGTGTGCGTTGTGAAACTCCGGATCCAGCGTCATCAGATGGTCCAGCATGTCCTGCCGGATATCGCCCATCGACATCTGGCTGACCCGCGTCAGCAGCACCTTCTGCACCACGCTGGCCACCGCCCGCACGGTAAAGATCCCCATCACCGCCAGCCCGACCCAGACCAGCGCATCGGCATTGCCGCCGACAAAGACATCGTCGAACATCGGCTTCATCATGTAGCTGAGCAGGCCGAACATGCTGCCCTCAAGCGCCATGAACAGCATCGCAATGGCCATCAGCCCGGCGTAGCGCTTCAGGTAGCGCCGCCAGAGCCAGAGCAACAAGCGCCGTGGCACAGGGTCCGGTTCAGCCACCCATCAACTCCCGCGCGCAGTCGATCTCGGGGCGGCGCGCCTCCCATGCGGGCTGGATGGTCTTGGCGTGATATTCGGTGCGAATCCAGTCCTCAAAGCCGATCTGGCCCAGTGTCAGGCGCGCCTCATAGACCCGCAGGATGTAATCCTGCACCCCGGTCTTGGTGAAATCGAGGTGGATGTAGCGCAGGCTCAGCTGTTTCTTGGCGACCTCGATGGGCGCGTTCTCAAAGATCAGCAGGTACATGGCCGCGACAAACCCGGCCCGGTCGGCCCCGGATTTGCAATGAAACATCATCGGCTTTTCGGCAGCCCGCAGCGCGTCGATGACGCCGACGATCCGCTTGCGCGGGGCCGCCTCTCGCGCCCAGAGCTTGGCATCGACCAGCGTGATCCCCAATTGCGCAAGGCTTTCTTTCTCGAACAGGTAATGGGCAAACCGGTCCTCACCGCGCAGATTCACCACCGTCTTGATCCCCATGGCGGCATAGCGCTCAAATCGTCGGTGCGTCGGCTGGTTCGACCGGTACACCCCCGGCGCGATCTGAAAGAAGTTGGTCCAGAGCACGCGCAGAAAGGCATGATCGAACAGGTTGTAATGCAGCTTTGACCAACGCCGCGCCTCGGGCGTTGAAATATCCGTGCCGAAGGAGCGGCGCAGCTTGCGTTCCGCCTTGTCCAACCTGCTCCAGAGTTTTGCCAGCATGTGTGCGCGGATCCTCAGCGTTCCGGCGGGCGGTTTACGCGGCAATCGGCGGGCTGTCCAGCAAAGCGCGTCTTGACGGCAGGCCGCCGCCGGGTAACGTCGCGCCGCAACAGACAGGAGACCCCCGATGCCACTGTCCAATGGACGCCCCCACATGGCCCTGCCGGGTCCATCCATGATGCCCGACCGTGTGTTGCAGGCGATGCACCAACCGGCACCGGACATCTACGACCCCGAGTTGCATCGGATGATGGCCGGGATGGTGCCGGATCTCTGCGCCGTGGCGCGGACAAGGGGCCACATGGCGATGTATATCTGCAATGGCCACGGCGCGTGGGAGGCCGCCCTGTCCAACACCGTGGCACCGGGCGACACCGTGCTGGTGCCGACCACCGGGCGCTTTGGCCATGGCTGGGCCGAGATGGCGCAGGGGGTGGGGGCCAATGTCGAGATCATCGAACACGGCCGCAAGGTGCCGATTGATCCCCAGCGTCTGCGCACAGCGCTGGAGGCGGACAAGGGGCAAAAGATCAAGGCGGTTCTGGCGGTGCATGTGGACACCTCGTCTTCGGTCCGGTCGGACATCGCAAGTTTGCGCGGGGTGCTGGACGAGGTCGGGCATCCCGCCTTGCTGATGGTCGACTGCATCGCCTCGCTGGGCTGTGACAGGTTCGAGATGGACGCATGGGGGGCCGATGTGATGGTCACCGGCTCGCAAAAGGGGCTGATGGTGCCGCCGGGGCTGGGGTTCGTGTTTTTCAACGATCGCGCCGCCGACGTGCGCCGGGCCATGCCGCGTGTGACCCGCTACTGGGATTGGACCGCGCGGGCGGAACCAGAGATGTTCTACCAGTATTTTGGCGGCACCGCCCCCACGCATCACCTGTACGGGCTGCGCGCGGCGCTGGACATGATCCACGAAGAGGGGATCGAGAACATCTGGGCGCGTCATGCCCGGCTGGCGCAGGCGCTCTGGGCCGCCGGTGAGGCATGGGCCGCAGAGGGGCCCTTCCGGCTGAACGTGGCAGAGCGCGCGCATCGCTCGCATGCGGTGACGGCGGCACAGCTTGGCGCGCCGCACGGCGACCGTCTGCGCGCATGGTGCCGCGATGAGGCAGGTGTGACGCTGGGCATCGGTCTGGGTGTGGAAGACCCCGAAGACCCCACAAGTTCGGGCTATTTCCGCTTTGGTCACATGGGCCATGTGAATGCCCACGGCATGCTTGGCATGATCGGTGTGGTCGAGGCGGCACTGACCGCGCTGGACATTCCGCACGGGGGCGGGGCCGTGGATGCGGCGGTTGCGGCGCTGACCGCCGCCTGACGGTCACAGCACGCGGATCACTCCGCGTGCAGCCCGCCGCTGTCCAGCCGCAGCCGCCGGTCCATCTGCGCCGCAAGGTCCAGGTTATGGGTGGCGATCAGCGCCGACAGGCCGGTTTCGCGCACCAGCGTCATCAGCGCGCCAAACACCCGGTCCGATGTGCTGGGGTCAAGGTTGCCGGTCGGTTCATCCGCCAGCAACAGGCGCGGCGTGTTCGCCATCGCGCGGCAAAAGGCGACGCGCTGTTGTTCGCCCCCCGACAGGGCGGCGGGCCGGTGGGTGGCCCGATCCTTGATGCCAACGCTGTCCAGCAGGGTCAACGCCCGCGCCTCGGCCTCGGCGCGGCTGGCGCCATTGGCCAGTTGCGGCAGCACGATGTTTTCCAGCGCCGTGAACTCGGGCAGCAGGTGGTGGAACTGGTAGACAAATCCCACATCCGCCCGCCGCACCGCCGTGCGCCGCCGGTCGCTTTGGCCCTGCATCGCCTCGCCGCCGATCTCGACCGTGCCCGCGTCCGGCGTGTCCAGCAGCCCGGCGATGTGCAGCAACGTCGACTTGCCCGCACCAGAGGGCGCGACCAGCGCGACAACCTCACCGCGTCCGACGCTCAGGTCGATGCCGCGCAGCACGTCCACCTCGTTCGGCTTGCCCTTGTTATAGCTCTTCTCGATGCCCGTCAGGCGCAGGACCGTGTCGGTCATGGGGTCACTCCGGTCCGGGGGGCGGGACAACGGGCGTCACCGCCCGTTGCAAGGGCCTTCGAAGGCCCTTGGCGCGTTTGGTGCGACGGGTGCGGATCATTCATAGCGCAGCGCCTCCACTGGGTTCATCCGGGCCGCGCGCCGCGCCGGGAAGATCGTGACAATAAAGCTCAGCCCCAGCGACAGCGACACCGCCGATATCACATCCTTTAGCTGTAGCTGCGCCGGCAGCGCATAGATGCCCCGGATCGACGGGTCCCAGACCCCGCCGCCCGACAGGTAGTTCACGGCGGCAAAGATCGGGTCGATGTAGATCGCGAACAGGCAGCCCAGCACCACCCCCAGCGCCGTGCCGATCAACCCGGTGAACGACCCGCAGATGAAAAACACCCGCATGACAGACCCTTCGGTCAGGCCCATGGTGCGCAGGATACCGATGTCGCGGCCCTTGTTCTTGACCAGCATGATCAGCCCCGACACGATGTTCATGGCCGCAATCAGCACCAGCACCGACAGGATCACGAACATCACGTTGTCCTCTATGTCCAGCGCCCGCAGGAACCCGCCGCTGGCGTCCTGCCACGTCCAGACCAACGCCCCCGCGCCCGCCGCCTGTCCGATGGGGCTGCTGTAGCGTTCGACCTCTTCGGGGTCTTCGACGGTGATCTCCAGCTCATCCGCCACACCCTCGCGGTTGAAATACAACTGCGCCTCGGCGAAGGGCATGTAGATCCGCGTGCGGTCGATGTCATAGCGCCCGGCGGTAAAGATATAGGTCACGTCATAGGTCTTGACCCGCGGGCTGACCCCGAACGGCGTCTTGACCCCGTTGGGAGAGATCAGGTCGATCTTGTCCCCCAGACCCACGCCCAGCATCTGCGCCACGCCAGAGCCGATGGCCACGCCGCCGTCGAAATCCGTCAGGTTGCCACGGCCCGTGTCCGGATCGGCGATGCGCGGGATCTCTATCAGATCGGCCTGCGCGATGCCGAACACCTCGACCCCGGCATTGCGGCCATTGCCTGTGGCCATGACCTGCCCCTTGACCAGCGGTGCCACACGGGTAACGCCCGGCACCGCGCGCACGCTCTCTGCCATGGCGGCATAGTCGGGCAGGGTGCGCGTGGGGATCCCGGCCTCATCCAGATGCTGGATGTGGTAGACCGTGACATGGGCATTGGCCCCCACGATCGTGTCGACAAATTCTGCCCGAAAGCCGGACCGCACCGCCAAGGTCGCGATCAGCGCAAACACCGCCAGCGTGATCCCGATCAATGAGATCCACGTCATCACCGACACCCCGCCCTCGGCGCGTTTCGCGCGCAGATAGCGCCAGGCGATCATCCATTCAAACGGGGCAAAGGGCGGCGGCTGGCGCGTCATGGGGCTCTTTCTGGTCCTGCTCGTGGCGGAAACTGGCCTTTTGCCCGGTCCGGGTCAACCTGTCCGCGCCCCCGCCGCGCGGCCATCCGCCAAATGTGACCGCCGCCGCGGGGCCAAGGCGGCCCGACCGCCCCCAGCGCCGCCCGAAATCCCACGTTGACGCGGCCGCCCGCGCCGCCATATTTGCGCCCATGACTGGACCCCGATACCCCGCCCTCATCGCCGCGCTTCCCGCATCCGTGCCCTTTGTCGGCCCCGAACTGCAAGAGCGCGCCCGCGGCGCCCGTTTCCGCACCCGCCTTGGCGCAAACGAAAACATCTTTGGCCCGTCGCCCTTTGCCATCGCGGCCATGCAGGACGAGGCGGCGGAAATCTGGAAATACGCCGACCCCTCACATCTGGACCTCAAAGGCGCGCTGGCCGAACGCCTGACCTGCACGCCGCAGAACATCCTGATCGGTGAGGGCATCGACGGGCTGCTGGGCTATCTGGTGCGGCTGCTGGTGGCACCGGGCGATGCGGTTGTCACCTCCGACGGGGCCTATCCGACCTTCAACTATCACGTGACCGGCTTTGGCGGCGTGCTGCACAAACTGCCCTTCAGGGACGACCACGAAGACCTCGCCGGGTTGATCGCCAAGGCGGCAGAGGTCGACGCCAAGATCGTCTACCTCGCCAACCCCGACAACCCGATGGGCACATGGCACAGCGGGGCCGCGATAGAGGCGGCGCTGGACAACCTGCCCGACGGATGCGTGCTGGCGCTGGATGAGGCCTATATAGAATTCGCCCCCGAAGGCACCGCGCCGCAGATCGACGCCGAAGATCCGCGGGTCGTCAGGTTCCGCACCTTTTCAAAGGCCTACGGCATGGCGGGCGCGCGCATCGGCTATGCGGTGGCGGCGACGGAAACGATCAAGGCGTTTGACAAGATCCGCAACCATTTCGGCATGAACCGCTTTGCGCTGGCCGGGGCGCTGGCGGCCCTTGGCGATACCGAATGGCTGCAAGAGGTGATCCGCCTCACCGCCGAGGGGCGGGCAGAGGTCAGCCGCATCGCCGCAGAAAACGGGCTGACCACGCTGCCCTCGGCGACCAACTTTGTGGCGGTGGATTGCGGCAAGGACGGCGATTTCGCCCGCGCGGTTCTGGCCGGTCTGATCGATCGGGGCGTCTTTGTCCGGATGCCCTTTGTCGCGCCGCAGGACCGCTGCATCCGCATCAGCGCGGGCCGTCCGGAAGATATGGAGATACTGGCCGAGGCGCTGCCAAAGGCGCTGGAGGCGGCCCGACACGCCATCACGGCCTAGGGCCTGACCTTGGGGGGTCTGCGCGGATATTCACCGATTTTTCAGCAGATCGCGGAATCCTGACCTGACTCGCCGTCGCGCTGCGCTAAAGTGTGACCGCGACAGGGCTGATGCAGGAGGCCGCGCGATGGAGAACCATCACCCCAAACCGGTCGAGAATTACATGACCGTGAACATGATCCTGATCTTCGTGAACCTGATGTGGGTTTTCGTGGTGCTCTGGTCCTACTGGGGCCTTGGGATTGTCCTGATCCTTGCCGTCTTTCTGAACCACCTGATCACCCGGATTGACTTGGCCCGTCGCCGCCGCGACGCAGAGTTTGACAGCATATGACCCGGCCTTCGACCTAACCGGTTTTCGTTTCGGCGCGTGCGGCATAGGCTTGCCCAAACGCGCAGGAGTGAACCGATGCCCCAGATCACGATAACAGAGATTTTCCGACTGTCCGAAACCGCGCTGGCCGCGCATGGGGCCGATGCCGCCATCGCCGCCGAAATGGCCCGCGCGATTGCCTGGGCCGAGGCGCGGGGAAACCGCATTTGCGGGCTGTATTACCTTGAAAGCTATTGCCAGCAGTTGCGCTCGGGGCGTGTCGATGGCCGGGCGGTGCCCAAGATCAGCCGCCCCCGCGCCTCTGAAATCCGGGTGGATGCGGCCCACGGATTTGCGCAATCCGCCTTTGCCGCCGCTTTGCCGCAGGCGCTGGAGGCGGCGCGCGACACCGGCCTTGTCAGTCTTGCGCTGCACCACGCCCATACCTGCACCGCGCTGGGCTATTTCACCGAACAGATCGCCAAGGGCGGCGCGCTGGGCTTTGGCCTGACCAATGCCTCGCCCATCGTGGCGGCACCGGGCGGCAAGACCCGCGTGATCGGCACCAATCCCATCGCCTTTGCCGTACCGGACGGGCAGGGCGGCGTGGCGATGATGTTCGACCAGAGCACGACCACCGTCGCGCTGGGCCGGATCACCATGGCCAAGGCCGCCGGTGAGGCCATCCCCGAAGGCTGGGCCGTCGATGCCGAGGGCCGCCCGACGACAGACCCCGACGCCGCGCTGTCGGGCTCGCTGACCTCAGCGGGGGGCTACAAGGGCTGGGGACTTGGCCTGATGGCCGAGATTCTGGCCGCCTGTCTGGGCGGTGGGGTGCTCAGCCGCGATGTCAAACCGCTCAAGGCGCCAGAGGGCGCGCCGCATGACCTTGGCCAGTATTTCCTGATCATCGACCCCGGACAGGGCGATTTCTTTGACCGGCTGTCGGGGCTGGCAGAGGTGGTCACGCAGGATGACGGCGCGCGGATGCCCGGCGCGGGCCGCGCGCCCGCCGATACGGCGGATGTGCCAGAGGCGCTATGGGATCAACTGCGCGCCCTTGCGGGCGAGAGGCGCTGAGTCGCGCCGCCTTGGGTCGCCGGGTTAATGCCCCGCCCGCCGCGTCCTTGCCGGGGCGGGTTTGTCACCAAAAGGTAAATTCGTCTCTGTAACCCATTGATCTTGCGTGCCCCGTGGGCTGTCCACGTGTGGACAGCCTCAGGCCCGCTGGGTGATCCAGACCCCCAGCGCCATCACCGCGATGCCCGTCGACCGGGTCAGGGTCAGCGGCGAGAGCCGCGCCCCGAAGAGGCCAAAATGGTCGATCGCCGCGGCGCTGATCAACTGCCCGATGAGCACGAAAAAGACCGCGTTTCCGACCCCGAATTTGGGCGCGATGATCGTCACCGACAGCACGTAAAACGCCACGAGGCATCCGCCCAGCAGCAGATGCCGGGGCGCCTCTGTCACGCCGCCCAATCCCTTGGCCCCGCTCGCCAGCCAGACCGCCAGGGTCGAGGCCAGCGCCACACAAAACAGCACCACCGCCGCCGCGATGGGCGAGCCCAGCCGCACGCCAAGCGCCGCGTTGAGCGCCGCCAAGGTCGGGATGCCGATCCCGGCCAGCAGCATGACAAGGGCATATTGAGTCATTCTCGGTCTTTCATTCAGCAAGGAAAAAGGTCGCGCTGGCCGCCGCCACCGGCACCGCATCGGGCAGCCGGATCAGCGTGGCCTCGGCAAAGATCATCGCCCGCCCGGCCTTGATCACCCGCGCCGTGCAGCGCACCGCCGCGCCGCGCGCGGCGCTGAGAAAGCGGGTCTCAAGGTTGGTGGTGGCCACCGGTTTGAACGCCCCCAGCCGCCCGGCGCAGGCAAAGACCATCGAGGTATCCGCCAGCGTCGCCAGCGCCTGCCCGCAGACAATCCCGCCCACCCGCGCGATGTCCGGGGTGACGGGGATCTCCAGCACCGCGGACTCGGGCCCGATGGCGGTAACCCTCGGCTGCAACGCCAAGACCCAAGGTGCGAAATTCTCTTCCAACAGGCGCTGCGCGGTGGCAGGATCAAGCATGTGGACCTCCCGTCTGTCCGGCGCGACTATGACCGGACCTGTGGCGACTGTCACCACCTGTCATGGCGGCGGTGCGGTTCCGGGGCAAGAACAAGAACGGAGCGGGACATGTATATCAAGGCACTGGCCGTGGCCGCGCTGATCACAGCGACCGCCTGCACGCCGTTCTGGTCACGGCAGGACGGCACAAGCCGCGCATGGTTTGCCCCCTCGCGGTCCGTCAGTGACGAAGTGGACGTCCCTCCCGGTGCCAAGGCTTTTGCCGCCAACTGCGCCTATTGCCACGGGGTCACAGGACAGGGCGATGGCCCGCTGGGGGCTGATCTGCCGGTGACGCCGCCGGACCTGACCGGGCTGGCGCTGGCCAATGGCGGCAGCTTTCCGGCCGAACGGGTGCTGGCGACGATCCACGGCTATCCCGGCAAGTTCCACCGCGGCTCGATGCCCGAATTCGGGCAGGAACTGAAAGGCCCGGTGGTGGAATGGCGCGCGCCGTCCGGGGCGGTCATCATGACCCCCAGGGGCCTGCTGGATGTGGTGGCCTATGTGGGCAGCCTGCAAGTCGATGGCGAAGGTTGACAGGGCTTGCCGCCGGCGCGGCGCTTTGGCAGGAGACAGGCAAAGGCAGGAAATGAGGGCAGGCATGCACAAGGTAATCATCGGGCTGGCGGCGGCATTGGGTCTGGCCGCCTGTATGGAAGACGGCGCGATGCCGGGTCCGCAGGACGGGCGCGCGCTGTTCATGGCCAATTGCGCCGTCTGTCATGGTGAGGACGGCAAGGGCGACGGTCGAATGGCGCGGGCGATGAAAAAGCCGCCAAAGAACCTGACGCTGATCAAGCTGCGTAACCGCGACGTTTTCCCACGCGCCAAGGTCATGTCGATCATCGACGGCTATGCCCGGTCGGATCTGGCGGGGCCGGGGATGCCGGAGTTCGGTGCGCTGCTGGAGGGGGATCTGGTGCCCTACGACAGCGGCGACGGCAAGCCGACGCCGACGCCGCGCAAACTGGTGGCGCTGGCGGAATACCTCGAGTCGATCCAGGCAAGCCGGACGCCCTGACCGGGTATCTTGGTACGGGATCGCCGGACGGGACTCGTCGCGGCCCCAAGGGGCCGCAACATCGCCCGCCCGCCGACCCTGTGGATTCGCGCCTGACGGCGCGTTTTCCGCTTTGCGATTCACCCGCGAACAGACCCGCCTGTCCGCCGAAACCATCGCTCGCTTTTTGCTGCCTGAGCCACCCGGTGGCGGGCGACAAGGGCAAGCCGCCTGCGGCGGGGCTGCGCCCCCTTGTCCCCCGCCACCGGGCGTCTCTTTTCGGCATCAAGCGAGAGATGGCTCCGGCGAACAGGCTTGGGCGGCCGGGGAGGGGCTAGGCCGCGACCGCCTTGCGCACCATGTCGCAGTAGAGATCCTGCACCTGCGCCACGCCGAGGCGGCCGCCGGGGCGATACCATGTCGTGATGCCGGTCAGCATGGCGATCACCGCGAGGGTTGTCAGCTTGGTGTCGGCGACATCGAACAGGCCCGCGTCGCGGCCCCGGCGCAGGATGTCCTCGAGCGCGTCTTCGTAGTCGCGCCGCAGGCCTTCGATGATTGCGAAATGTTCCGGCGTCAGGTTGCGCAGTTCCATGTAGGCGATGAACACCAGCTCTGGCCGTTCGAGGTGAAAGCCGATGTGGAAGCGCACGAAATCCTCAAGACGCGCCTGTGGCGATCCTGCCGCGGGGCGCGCGCGCCAGTCGGTCAGCAGGTCGTCCATATGGTCCTGCATCAGCGAGAACAGCAGCGCCTGCTTGTCAGGCGTGTAATTGTAGAGCGCGCCCGCCTGTAGCCCCACCTCGGAGGCAATCTGGCGCATGGAGACAGCCGCGTAGCCGCGTTCCGCGAACAGCCTCAGCGCCGCCTCGCGGATGCGCGGGCCGGTGATTTCGGAGTGGCTTCCCTGAGTGCGTGCCATGGCGGCCATGGTTATCTGAACAGGCGTTCAGATCAAGCGGGATGCTTGCCAGTCTTCGCAGGCTGGGGCATGACAGTCACATGCGGAAGGTGTCGTGTCATTTCCTGATCTGGCTGGCTGTCGCGGGCGGTCTTGCGGGCTGTACCCAGTTTCCCGAACTGGACGCGGTGGCGACGCCCGGCGTGGCCACGGCGGCCTATCCGGAATTCCTGCCGCTGGGCGACTTGCTGAACGGCGCGGTTCCGCGCGCCTCGGAGGCGGAGATCGTGGCAGTCGAGGGGCGGGTCAGCGCCCTGCGGTCGCGGGCGGACCGGCTGCAACGGGTTGCGATTGCGCCGCGCGGTGTCGACGGGCGGGTGGCGCGATTGCGCCGCCGGGCCGCAGAGTTGCGCGCGCAGTAACCGCTTGACCGTGCCTTTTCCGGAGGCGTCGTGCGGCCTGTGGGCCGATGCTGTGCCGCGCGCTCTTGTCCCTGCGGCTGCTTGGCGGTAACCGGGGCTTTGATCGATCCAAGGAAAAACAGGAGCCCGTCCCATGTCCCAGCCACTACGCCTTGGTATTGCCGGTCTGGGGACCGTGGGCACCGGTGTCGTCAAGATCCTGCGCCAGAAGGCGGCGCTGCTGACGGAACGCGCCGGGCGCGCCATCGAGATCAGCGCCGTGTCCGCCCGCACCCGCGACAAGGATCGCGGCGTGTCACTGGCGTCTTACGCGTGGGAGGACGATCCGGTTGCGCTGGCGACCCGCGACGACGTGGATGTCTTTGTCGAACTGATGGGCGGCAGCGACGGACCGGCGAAGGCTGCCGTCGAGGCGGCGCTGAAGGCGGGCAAGGATGTGGTGACCGCGAACAAGGCGATGCTGGCCCATCACGGTCAGGCATTGGCGGAACTGGCCGAATCCACCGGGGCCGTGCTGCGGTTCGAGGCGGCCGTGGCGGGCGGTATCCCGGTCATCAAGGCGCTGACCGAGGGGTTGGCGGGCAATGAGATCGAGCGCGTCATGGGGGTGATGAACGGCACCTGCAACTACATCCTGACCCGGATGGAGGACGGCGGTCTGAGCTATGACGCGGCCTTTGCCGAGGCGGATGCGCTGGGCTATCTGGAGGCCGATCCGCAACTGGACGTGGGCGGGATCGACGCGGGGCACAAGCTGTCGCTGCTGTCCTCCATCGCCTTTGGCACGCAGGTGGCCTTTGACGCGGTGGAACTGGAAGGCATCGGCAGCGTCACCATCGAGGACATCCGGCAGGCCGCCGACATGGGCTTTCGGATCAAGCTGTTGGGGGTGGCGCGGATGACCGGGCGGGGGTTGGAGCAAAGCATGGCGCCCTGCCTTGTGCCTGCCAATTCGCCGCTGGGCCAGTTGCAGGGCGGCACCAACATGGTGGTGATCGAGGGCGACCAGGTGGGTCAGATCGTGCTGCGCGGTGCGGGCGCGGGCGAAGGCCCGACCGCCAGCGCCGTCATGGGCGATGTCATGGACATTGCGCGCGGGCTGCGGGTGTCGACCTTTGGCCGCCCGGCGGATGCCTTGAAACCGGCTGTTCCGGCCATGGCCTCGACCCCTGCGCCCTATTACCTGCGCACCGCTCTGGCGGACAAACCCGGTGCGCTGGCCAAGGTGGCCACGGCATTGGGCGAGGCGGGCGTGTCGATCAACCGGATGCGGCAGTACGATCACAGCGACGACAGCGCCCCGGTTCTGATCGTGACCCATCGCACCACACGGGCCGCACTGGATCAGGCATTGGCCGGGATGGAGGCTACGGGCGTGATGATGTCGCCCCCGGTGGCCCTGCGCATCGAAGAGGTCTGAGACAGGTCATCGCGGCGCCCCGCGTCGCGATGAATGACGTAGCGTCATCAAAAGGTTTGGCGATTCCGCATTCTGCGGTTAACCTTTCGTTAAGGATTGGATAGCGGCACCGTAAACGGTGTCCGGCGACGCCCTTTTGGCAGCGCCGCGCCGGTGATTTTGGCGGGTCCGATGCGACGGGGGGACGACATATGCCAAAAGATAATTCCAATGTATTCGGTCATCCGATCACCGGGACAGACGGGGACGATACACTTGCGCCGGTCGATCCCGGTGAGGCCGTCCGTATCAACGGAGGTGACGGCAACGACGATATCACCGGATCGGATCAGGGCGACGTGATCAACGCCGGGGACGGCGATGATACGATCGAGGGCGGCGGTGGCGACGATACGATTCGCGGCAATGACGGCAATGACACGGCGGTCTATGCGGGCTCTATCTTTGATTTCCTGATCTATGGCGGGAAGGGCAACGCCACGGTGGTCGAGGACACCAGCCCCGACGCCGGCGACGAAGGCACCGACACGGTAAAGCAGATCGGCACGTTGCTGTTTGGCGATTTCACCTACCTGATCGGGCAGAACAACGCCCCCTTGGTGCTGATGGACGATCAGACCACCGATGAGGACTCGGTAAAGGTCTTTACGTTTGATGCCTTCGATTTTGACGGCGGAACGGTCAGCCTTGACGATATCTCTGTCTCGGACGGGACGGTGTCGGCGGGCGGTCCGGTCGATGTGACAAACGGAAATTACACCGGTGGGCAATTCACCGTGACCTTCGATCCCGGTGCCGCGTTTCAGTATCTTGCGGTGGGTGAAAGCGCGACCGAGACGGTCTCTGTCGAGGTGTCCGACGGGCAAGGCGGGGTGTCGGTGCTGATACGCGATATCGTCATCGCAGGATTGAACGACGGTGTGGTTATCGACGCCGGGGCCTCTGATCTGACGGGCGCGGTCACAGAGGATGACAGCACGCCGATACTGACCACCTCCGGCAGTATTCTGTTTTCAGATGTCGATCTGTCCGACACCCACGTGGCCGATGCGGGCCTTGCGGGGATTGACGGGTTGAACGACGGGCTGACCGGGGCGGCGGCAGAGGATTTCCTGACGGTGGCGGCCTCGGACACGACCGGGGTCGCAAACGGGACAGCGGACTGGAGCTTTTCGGCAGAGAACGCGCTGTTTCAGTACCTTGGCAGCGGCGACTCGGTGACGTTTTCCTATGACGTCAACATTGATGACGGCAACGGCGGGGCTGCGTCGGAGATGATCGGCATCACGATTTTCGGCGTCAACGACGATCCCGAGATCATTGGCGGCGATTTCACCGGCGAGGTGACAGAGGACACGCTGCTGACGGTCAGCGGCACGATTCTGGCCGAGGATGTGGACTATGGTCCGGACATCTTTAACTGGTCGGTGCAGGGCGGTGGCGCAGGGGCCTACGGGTCGATGAGCGTGGATCTGTTCGGGACCTGGACCTATACGCTCGACAACGTCAACGCGGACGTGCAGGCGCTGGAACTGGACGAAACCCTGACCGATACCTTCATCTTTGTCGTCGATGACGGGCTGGGAGGTGAGGCAACCCAGGCGGTGACAATCACCATCAACGGGCTGGCCGACGGCGAGGATGTGATCAATCCGCTGTTGCAGACCTTTGAGGCCGGGGTGAGCGGTGGACCCGGCGGATTTGTCTTTCAGGGCGATTGGGGCACCGTGGATGCGACGCTGTCCGACGGTCGCAGCGGCAACCCCTACGACGCGGCGCTGCAATCCGGCATGTTTGTTGCGAACAACGGCGCGGCGGATGTCAGCATCGTCCGGGACACGAATTTCGATTTGCAAAGCGCGTATTTCACCTCGCCTTTCGCGGCGAGCATGACCTTGCAGGTGCATGGCTACGACGATGGCGTGCTGATCGGCAGCCAGACAATCAACCTGACCCGTGACACCACAAGCTTCGTGGAATTCGACGATGCCACCTTTGACTCCGTGGATGAGGTTGTCTTCGAAGCGGGCGGAGCGTTCTTTGGAATGGACAACCTGCTGATCATCGGCTGAGGCTGGCAGCGGGGAAATGGACCGGTGAAGGGCGGCGTTCAGCCGCCTTTCAGCGGTGTGGGCGATCCCCTTGGGCCGGGGCCGCGTATTGACCACACCTTCTTGGCCGCAAACCGCTATCCTCTTGCAGCCCTGTCCCGGCGCGGGGTACTCAACGGGCGACGCGGCTCTCACGAAGGATTACCGGCGATGTCCACCCCGATCGATTTCAATGACCGAATGCTTTCCCTGGGTCTGGCCCGCGTGGCCGAACAGGCCGCCATCGCCAGCGCCGACTGGATCGGTCGCGGAGATGAGAAAGCGGCGGATCAGGCCGCTGTGAACGCCATGCGCGACCAGCTCAACAAACTGGACATCAAGGGCGTGGTGGTGATCGGCGAGGGCGAGCGTGACGAAGCCCCCATGCTGTACATCGGTGAGGAAGTGGGCAACGGCAATGGCCCCGGCGTGGATATCGCGCTGGACCCGCTGGAAGGCACCACCCTGACCGCAAAGGACATGCCCAACGCGCTGACCGTGATCGCGATGGGGCCACGGGGCTCGATGCTGCATGCGCCCGATGTCTACATGGAAAAGCTGGCGATCGGGCCGGGCTATCCGGAGAATATCGTCACGCTGGACATGCCGCCCGCGACCCGCGTGTCGGCGCTGGCCACGGCAAAGGGCTGTCTGCCGTCGGATATCACGGTCTGCATTCTGGAGCGTCCCCGCCATGAGGAGATGATCGCCGAGGTCCGCGCCACCGGGGCCTCTATCCGGCTGATCACCGACGGCGACGTCGCGGGCGTCATGCACTGCGCCGAGCCGCATCTGACCGGCATCGACATGTACATGGGGTCCGGCGGCGCCCCCGAAGGGGTGCTGGCGGCGGCGGCGCTGAAATGCATGGGCGGTCAGATTTTCGGACGCCTGCTGTTCCGCAACGACGATGAGCGCGGTCGCGCGGGCAAGGCCGGGATCACCGATCTGGACAAGATCTACACACGGGACGAGATGGTGACGGCGGACGTGATCTTTGCCGCCACCGGCGTGACCGGTGGATCGCTGTTGCCCGGAATCAAGCGTGAGGTCGGCTGGATCACCACCGAGACCTTGTTGATGCGGTCCAAGACCGGCTCTGTTCGGCGGATGAACTATCGCAATCCGTTCAGGCCTCAGGGCTGAGCTTCTGGCGGAGAGGCGATTTTTCGTCGAAAAATCGGTGTTGGGGGCGCTGCCCCCACCGCCCTTCGGGCTGCCCCCGGAGGTATTTGAACAAAGAAGAAGCCGGGAGTAGCCTTGTCCTATCTGGGGGTGGAGAGCAGTCTGACCGGGAGGCGCTGGGTCGGTCCGGGCCCCGAGGAAACCCGACAGGCCGAGACATTGGTGCAGAGGACCGGGCGTCCGCATGCGTTATGCGCCGTGCTGGCGCGACTGGGGGTGTCGGCGGACGAGGTCGAGGGGTATCTGGCGCCGACGTTGCGGACGCTGTTGCCCGATCCGCGCAGCCTGAAGGACATGGAACCGGCGGCGGCGCGGTTTTTGCGCGCCGTGTCGCGGCGCGAGCGGATCGCCATTTTTGCGGATTATGACGTGGATGGCGGCACATCCGCCGCCTTGCTGATCGACTGGCTGCGCCAGATGGGGCGGCAGGCGACTTTGTATGTTCCGGATCGGATCGACGAGGGCTATGGGCCGAACGTTCCCGCCATGCGGCACCTGGCCGAGGCGCATGACCTGATCGTTTGTGTGGACTGTGGGACGCTGTCACATGAGCCGATAGCGGCGGCCAAGGGTGCGGCGGATGTGGTTGTGCTGGACCATCACCTTGGTGGCGAAACCTTGCCCGACGCGCTGGCCGTGGTGAATCCCAACCGGCAGGACGAGGACGGCGCGCTGGCGCATCTTTGCGCGGCGGCTGTGGTGTTCCTGATGCTGGTCGAGGCCGGGCGGCAGTTGCGCGCCGCGGGGGCGCAGGGACCCGACCTGATGGCCGCGCTGGACCTTGTGGCGCTGGCCACGGTGGCGGACGTGGCCCCCTTGAAGGGCGTGAACCGCGCCTTTGTGCATCAGGGGTTGCGGGTCATGGCGCGCCGGGCACGGCCCGGTCTGGTGGCGCTGTCGGATGTGGCGCGGCTGGAACGCGCGCCTGCCGCCTATCATCTGGGGTATGTTCTGGGGCCGCGCGTCAACGCGGGCGGACGAATCGGCAAGGCGGATCTGGGGGCGCGGCTGCTGGCCTGCGACAACCCGGTCGAGGCGCAGGCCATGGCCGAGCGGCTGGACCTGCTCAACACCGAACGGCGCGAGATCGAGAGCGCGGTACGAGAGGCCGCGCTGGCGCAGGCCGAGGACCGCGGGCTGGACGCTCCGCTGGTCTGGGCGGCCAAGGACGGCTGGCACCCCGGCGTTGTGGGCATTGTTGCGTCGCGTCTGAAAGAGCAGACCGGGCGTCCCTCCATCGTGATCGGTTTTGACGGGGACGAGGGCAAAGGCTCGGGCCGGTCGGTGCCGGGCGTTGACCTCGGGGCCGCGATCCAGCGGCTGGCCGCCGAGGGGCTGCTGGTCAAGGGCGGCGGGCACAAGATGGCCGCCGGGTTGACGGTGATGCGCGACAAGCTGGAGCCCGCCATGGCGCGGCTGTCGAACCTGCTGGAGCGGCAGGGCGCGGGACAGGGCGGGGCGGCGGACCTGCGCGTGGACGGCGTGCTGATGCCCGGCGCCGCCAGCGTCGAATTGGTCGACCTGCTGGAGCGTGCCGGTCCTTTCGGGGCAGCGGTGCCCGGTCCCCGCTTTGTCCTGCCGGACATGCAGATTCGATATGCCAAGCGGGTGGGCAGCGCGCATCTCAAGTTGACGGTGTCCGACGGGTTGAGGGCCTCGATGGATGCGATCCTGTTCTCGGCTTTCGAGGGGCCTTTGGGACCGGCATTGGAGGATCATCGGGGCGCTCGGTTTCACCTTGCGGGCAAGCTGGACATCAATTTCTGGCAGGGCCGCTCGACGGTTCAGCTGCGCCTTGACGACGCCGCTCCGGCGGCGCGGACAGTGTGAGGGATGTTCACGGGATGGGGTGGAAAATGGGGCGGAAAAATCTGCATTTTCCGCTTGCAAGCATCGCGCGCTTTTCATAGAACCCGCCTCACGCCGCAGCGATGGTAGCAAGCCAACGCCGCCGCGCCTCAGAGTGGCCCGTTCGTCTATCGGTTAGGACGCCAGGTTTTCAACCTGGAAAGAGGGGTTCGATTCCCCTACGGGCTGCCACTTTTCCCAAAATGGAAATCGTGCAAGCTCTTGGAAACAAGGTGATTTCGCCGAAAGCGTGTCGGCCTTGGCGCCTAGTGGTGCTGATTTTGCACTACGTTTTGCACCACATTTCGCACCACTGGCAGGCGGCATAGCGCGCCATGTCTTTTCGTGGCATCTCCTTCCAAAAGGAGCCCAAGCATGCCCGTCTATCTCCGGGGGTCGACCTATCATCTCAAGCGGCGCGTCCCGACTCGCTACGCGAAAGTCGAACGACGCCAGTTCGTCTACATGTCCCTCAAGACGGACAGCCTGACGGTCGCGCAGCGCAAGGCAGAGGATGTCTGGGATCAACTGCTGGCCCAGTGGGAGGCCCTGCTCAAGGGCGATACGAACCTGGCCAAGGTTCGTTACGAGGCGGCACAGGATCTCGCCAAGGCCCGACAGCTGCGCTTCATGCCAGCCGAGGAGGTCGCCAAGCTCCCGCTCCCGGAGATTGTCGAGCGCGTGGAGATGTCAGTCGGTCCTGACGGAAAGATCAACGACCAGAAAGGCGAGGCATTTCTCGGCGCCATCGAAAAGCCGGGCCTGACGATGACGGAATGCCTGGAGATATTCTTCGAATTAGACAAGGAGGAAGCCGCTCGTCGAAGTCCAAACCAGAACCGGGTACGCGCCAATAACTTCAAGCGGGCTATCAGAAATTTTATCACCGTAGTCGGAGATGTAGAGATTCAGCAGCTTTCTCGTGATCACATGATGGAGTTGCGTGAATCGTTCTGGCTGCGGGTGCAGGCGGGCGAGGTCAGTCTCACGACCGCGAACAAGGAGATGAAGGTCTTCGGCACCGTCCTGCGACGGGTCAACGAAATGACGATGTTGGGCCTTGATCTGCCGCTCAAGAAGCTCGCCTTTAGGGGTGCCGAGGAAACGACCCGCAAGCCGTTCAGCACGACATGGATCAAGCGCACGCTGATCGACGGCGACCACCTGGACGGGCTCAATGCCGAGGCCCGGGCCATTGTGCGGCTAATCATCAATACCGGGCTGCGCCCCTCGGAGGCCTGTGGCTTGCTGGAGGATGAAATATGTCTGGCAAGCCCCATTCCTCACATCGAAATCAAGCCCCGTGAAGGGGGCGACCGGGTGCGGGCAGTCAAGACCCGCAGCGCGCGAAGGACGCTGCCCCTCGTGGGTGTTTCCCTAGCTGCTGCGCGTGAGTTCCCCAAGGGGTTCCCGCGCTACTATGACAAGCCCGGGCTGAGTGCGACGGTGAACAAGTATTTGCGGGAGCGTGGTCTGATGGAGACGCCTGAACATTCGCTCTACTGCCTGCGGCACTCTTTCGAGGATCGAATGTTGATGGAGGGGATCGACGAGCGGCTGCGGCGGGATTTCCTGGGGCACAGGCTCGATCGGGAGAGATACGGTTCCGGCGGGGACCTGGATTTCAGGCAACGCGAATTGAAGAAGATTGCGCTATAAGGCTAGTGGTAGGATGACATCGATCTTGGATTGGCCCGGTAAAGCGCCTTGGGCGAGGGCTCGTCGCCCAAGGCGCTTTACCACAAGCCCGCCTAGCGGTCCCGGTTCGCTGTCACAAAGGCCTTCATCGCCGCCAGTGTGCCCTTGCCGACATCGCCGTCGATCTGCATCGTGTAGTAGCCCTGCGCCTTGAGCACCTGCTGGATTTCCTTGCGCAAGTTCTCGGACAGCGCGGCGGCGCGGTCCTCGACCAGCAGTCGGCGGACCGCCGGATCGCCCTGTGCAAGCAGTTGCATCAGGACCTCCGCAGCTTCCCGGCTCTCGGCCCCCTCGGCCGGTTGCTCGGGAAGGGTCTGCAGCCGGGTGTAGAGTGGGATCAGCGAATCGCGCAGGTCGCGGAAAGCGGCCAGGGTAAGGACGTCGCCTTCTGGCGACCAGACCTGCAGACGCTTGGCCCGGTCCGGGCCCAGAGTGTCGATCTCGTCGCGGTGCAGCCCCGTGTCGGCCTCACCCGGCAGACCTGTCCAGACAACATCGCCGCGCGCGAGGTCGAGCAGCGCGAATTGGTCGCCGGTCAGCATAGCGTGACGCCCATCGGCAAGACTCAGCAGAGCCCCGTTGTCATACAGGCGAGGCGGCAAGCGAAGCGCCTCCGTCGAGGTTCGCGCATCGAGGCTTTGCAGATCCCCGGTCTCGGGATCGCCCAGAACCCAAGGCGTCAAGGCGAGCCGAAAGGTGTCGGGGTTCCTCGCCTGGTTTTCCAAAGGCGCACCTGTCATGCCGTCGAAATATCGCACCTGCGACTCCTCCAGGATGAGAAAGCGCGCCCCGTCCTCGATGAAACCGGCGGCATCGCCGCCCCAACGCCCCGCCTCGAACACAGCGATCATGGCCATGTTCGGCAGAGAGATCAGCGCGCCGGCGCCGCTTTCGCTCTGCGAAACCAGGGCGCGGCGGCCATTGGGCGAGACCCGGATGGTATCGGGCGACTCGACTGGCTCATCTATCCTGCGCACCTCGTCCAGCGTGATGGCGTCGAGCAACACCAGGCTTGTCTTGCCCTCTGCGCTTTCGATGAGCAATAGCTGGTCCGAGCCCGGCACCAGTGCAAGTTCCCCGGCGCCCCAACCGTCGCCTGCGAGTTCTCTGTCGGCCAGGACGCGCCCGGTCTCGGCCTCCCAGGTGACGACGCGTCCGTCCTGCGATGCGGCCACCAGCTTCCCGTCGTCCGAAATCGAGAGGTTTCCGAGCGCTCCGCAGCAAGGGAAATCCCATCCAAGGCCGTATTCCCGCTCTTCCAGCGTGGCAAGTGAGTTCAGCAGTACCGCTTTGTCGCCAGAGATCTCCCAGAGATCCACGACGCCAAACTGGTCGGCCAGGGCGATCCGGGTGCCGCGCAGGGCGGCGGTGCTGGCGTTATATCGCCCGGGGGCCGGATGAAAGCCCAGCCAGTCGCCTGAGCTCAGGCTACGCATCTCGATCCCGCCGTCGATCCGGCCAAAGTAGACCCGGTCGAGCGGCGGGTTCACGGCGATCGCCTCGGCATAGATCTTACCGGAAAACGCTCCGTCCCAGAGCAGGTCGCCGGTGGCCAGGTCGGTCATTGCGATGTCATAGGCCCGCCCGGTCGAGATTACCGAGCTACCGTCGCCGCTCATAGCCAGCGCGGCGATGTGGTAGTCGCGGTGATGGGCCCATTCGCGCAGTGTCTCACCGGTCTTAGGGTCGATCACCGCGACGGAGCCCTCGCCGAAACCGGCGAGGATTTCGCCCGTTCCGGGCACGCGCAGCAGGCGGTCGCCATGGGACAACCCTACCCAGAAACGGTCCGGCAGGTTCTCGCGGAGAAAGATCTGCCGACCCTGTGTCGTGACGCCGGCCATGGTTCTCCCGTCCATGACGATCAGCGCCTTGGAATCGGCGGTGAAGGTCATGAAGAAGTCGGTCCCGTCTACCGCCTTGGGCATGTCCAGGGTCCGGATCGGCCGTTGATCCACCAGGTCGATCAGCGTGACCTTTGCCGCACCATGCGCGATGGCGAGTGTACGGTTGTCTGGGGCGAGGTTCATGGCGTCGATTGGAGTGTTGTCGCCGTCGATATAGCGAAAACGATCGACGGTCTCACCCGTTTGGGTCAAGACGATGAGCAACTCGCCGGCTCGCAGGGGCACAACTGCCTTGTCCGTGCCGGGCAGCAGCACCAGCTTGCCCTCGGGGTGTTCCAGCGGCACGCGGGCGATCAGCGACAGGTCCTCGGCGTCGCGGATCACCAGGCCGTCAGCCCCGTTGAGGACCAGCAGGCGCGCGCCGTCCTCGGTCACCGCCAAGTCGTCCACCCGCCGGGCAAAGCCGTCCGGGATCAGCATCGGGGACCATCCCTCGGGCAGGCCGGTTTCTGCGGGCATCGTCAACCCCAGTGTGTCTAGGAACGATAGTGCCCGCGGCGTGACGTCAGCGCCCTCCGCGACCCTGTCGGCGGGTGGGGTGTCGACGCGATCTACAGGTTTCGCCGTTACCCTGTTGCCCGCTCCCGCCGGGCCCGTCGTCGGCCCGGTCGGGCCCAGCGCCGCGTTTTTCAACGTACGGGCCTCTTGCAAGGCGATTTGGATCCGCTGGGAGAATGCATCGTCCTCATGGCGTTTCAGCAGGTCTTGCAGAGCTGCGATGCGCGAATCGAGATCCGCCAGAGTGCGCGCGGCGTCCAGGGCGGTGTCGAAGTCCGCCTTGGCCCGTCTGTCGAGAAACCGTCGCGCACCGACGGCGGCCCGACTGTCGGGAAAGTCACTCAGGATCGCCTGCAGCGCCGCGGTCTGGGGCTCAGCGTCCTCGATGATCTGGGCTTCGACCAGGGCGTCGCTGGCGGCGCTTTCGCGCAGGCGCGCGGCCTCGGCGGCCTCCTTGCTGCCGGGGAAATCCGTGATCAGGCTGGCGAGCATGTCGAGTCGGCGCTTGGGGTCGTCCTGCTGCAACGCCCGGTCGAGCGCTTGTGCCGCAGGGGTGATCCCTTCCTCGCTCTGCTTGGCGACGTCAAAAAAGCCCAGGTCGAAGGCGTCGTTGATCATTGTAAACTTGTGCCCGCCGTTGAAGCTGTCGCCCTTCGGACTCAGGCCGCCTTGGTTGTGGAGGCCCACGACGGCCAACGTGTCGCCGTCGAACAGCAGCGAGCCGGAAGAACCCCCGGTGCTCTCGCAACTGTGGCGCAGGGGCGATCTCTCCGGCGCGATCTCGGATTGCAGGCGGTGGATCTGGCAAGTGCCGGTGGAATATTGCTGCGGCGCCTTGGCAGGGTGGTGGATCATGATGAGATCCTGCAAGGGCTCCACTCGCGGTGTTTCGCGCAGCGGGATGTGGCCGCCGAGATCCGTGTTGGCGTCGCCGCCAACGATCTGCAGCAGCATGGCGTCCAGCGCGTCGTTGGCCGCGATTTCACGGTTCGACACGAGGTAGGTTTGCTGCTTGTCGCCCGAGTCTGGCGAGGTGTAGCCGAAGGTGATACGAGCCTCGCGGACGATGGTGAAGCCAGCTGAGACCAGGCCTGCGTCGTAGTAGCAGTGCTTGTTTGTCAACAGCCGGTTGTCGGGCAGCAGCGTCGCGGTGCAACTGTTGACCATGGGGCTCTTGACGACGGCGGTCTTGCCGCCGTGTGTCACGCTCCGGGGCTGTCCATCGGGCGTCATCAGGCATACCTGCAGGATGCCGACGTAGCGACCCAGCGCCTTGATGCGGGGCGGGGCGCGATTGATCGACAGCCAAAAGCCCTTTTTCACCTCGCCGTCGATCAGCAGGTTTGGGAACTTGGTCGATTCCGTGTCGACATCGAAGTCGAAATCGCATTCCGCAACCGACTGTGCCTGCGCCGCGCCACCGAACAGGCCGAAAACGACGATGGCGATAGCCTGAAGAACACGCATGGTATTACTCTCCTGCATCTGTGGAACCCTTGGTCGCCGGGCGCAAGATTTACTCTTGGAGGCTAGCCAGCGCCTTGCCGACACGGCAAGCCCGACTGCTGAATTTCGCGGGCCCAGAACCAGGCCAGGGCCGCACCAGACCCTCACCCCGGGCAGACCGCGCTCACCGAGCGCAGTACCGTGTCGACTGTGTCTGGCAGGCGCATGAAGGTCACGCGGCGGTTCTCGGCTGCTTCGGGATCCTTGGTGTTGCGGAGCGCGGTTTCTCCCCAGCCGACCGGGTAAAGAGCCACTGCAGAGCCGCCTTGCAAGGCGCCCGTGACCGCCGTCGCACGGCGCAGCGACAGGGCGCAATTGTAGGCTTCGGAACCCGCCGCGTCGGTATGGCCGATGACTGCAAAGGCGGTGCCTGCGAGCGCCGGATCGGCGAAGGCCTCGCCCAGGTCGCGAACCACCGTGGTCTGGTTGTCGCGGATGCGGTCGCTGTCGAAGTCGAAGGCAATGGTGATCCCGACCGTCGGCAGCACCAACGGCGCGCTCGTGTCGGGCCCAGGTGCCTCCGGCGACGGCGCGTCCCGCCCGGTCGTGGCGGCTACCGTCACACTGTTGTCGTCGGGATTGACGATGAAGGTCTCGGTCAAGACGTCTGGCAGCGTGCTCTCGTTAAGCGTGCCGACCGCCCCGATCCGAAGGTCGGCGCAGATCGCATCGCCGGGGTCGAACAGACAGGCGGCCATCCTGTTTTGCGGCGGCGGCGCAGCGTCCCGCGGATCCTCCATACCCTCGATGAAGAACTCGCTTTCCTGTGCGTGGCCGGCCAGGGCGGGCAGGCCGAGGCAGAGCGTGAGGGTGAGCAAAGTTGGTCTCATCTCGGATCCCCTCCTACTCGTCCCGCACGACGACCGAGACCTGGGCTTGGGCCACGTCCGGGTTGTGGCTCGACAGGGCTCGAAAATCGACGCCACTGTCGGTTTTGCGGGTCACTTGTGGATCGGCGTCGGGATCTGTGACGAAGGTTTCGTTGACCATCGCGGAGTAGCGTTCCCTGGTTACCGCTTGGTGGCCCTTGGTGCAGGAAACCTGGTTCGTGTTGCGGGTCGCCTGTTCTATGGCGGCCTGATTGCCGTTGCAGATCGCCAGGATCGTCTCGAGCCCCGGCTCGGGGGACGTCATAGTGCCCCGCGGGGGATAGATGAACTGGCTGCCACCGGGGATCACCTTGTCCTCGAAACCTTCCATCGGGAAGAGGATGCAGCTGTCGTGGTCGTCGTCGATCGAAATCAACGTCAGCCGACAATCCTCGCGCGGTTCGACGAAGATCTTGACCTCCTCATTGACCTTGACGCTGGTCGGGGTGGCGTAGACCGTCAACCGGCTGCGGACCACGCTGGAATGCTGCATCGGATCGTAGCCGGCGCCGTACTTCACGGCATCCTCGGCGGTCTTGATCCGTTCCCCGCCGGTGACGCCTGCATCGGCGGTGACGGCGGCGGGATCGTAGGGCGTATCCTTGACCACCTGCCGCGTGGAATAGGACAGCTTGGCCGTGGACACGTAGTCGGTGCGTAGCGGGCGGTAGTTCGTCAGGTTCTGGAGCAGCACAGGAAAGGCCGCCTCCCACTCGTCTCGAGCGATCGGGGAGAGGTCGAGCCGGGTGATGAGGCCGGCGAATTGCGGACCGACGAAGGCCATGCTGGAGCGCAGTTCGTCTGGCCTCAGGCCAAGCTCACTGGCGGCCTGGTCGAAGGTGACGAAGTAGTCCACGTGGTAGACAAAGAGCCCACGCACCGGCTCGAGCCCTGCAGCGGTGGCGGATGGGTCGATGCCCGCCCTGTCCAGAGTGTCGAGAAAGGCCTTCATGTCGCGCTGGAAATATTCGTTGACCTCGTCCTTGCCGGGATAAATCTGGTCGATGATCTGGTGCGCGGCCGGCGGCAGCGACTTATTGGCCCTGGCCACTTCGCGCACGATGTCGTCATTCAGGCGGATGCCCTTGGAATGGCATGAGATGCAGGAAATGCCATTGACGACCTCGCCTGTGCCCTCGGGATAGTCCGTGTCGCGCACGATCTGGGTCGGTCCCACGTTCAGGCGTTTGCCGTCCGCCGTGTTGAGATAGTAGGCATGAAAGCCGTTCGGTAGGGTAAAGATCGACTCACCCCCGTCCTGCTCGAAGGCGAACTCGTCGCCAAAGGTCGAGGCCGGGCCCAGCGGGAACTCGAAGAAGCTTTTGCGACCGGCGGAAGCCGAGAAGTCGTAGGAGGTCCAGAAGAAGCCGGTGCCGAGTGGGTGGCGTTCGATCAAGCGGTTGTTGGTCGACACGCCCGAGTCCTGGAAGCCAGCCCGGATCACCTGCCCGTCCCGAATGTTACGGTCGAGATCGAAGCCCAGAAGGTCCTGCAGCCCTTGGAAGCTGTCGGGGAGGCCGAGGATGTCGTAGTAGAGCGGCGATACAGAGGCCGTCGCGGCGAACCAGTCGGCCCGGATTACCGGGATCTCGGTGCCCGAGATCTGCTGCAGAGTGTCCAGGTAGGGATCGACATCGCTTTCCATCGCGTAGGGATACTCGTCCTCGAGCCCGTCCCAGGTCTCGGGTGTCCAGTCGAGATCCGGCAGGAACACGCGCAGCAGCACGCCGTGTGGATCGACTTGTTCGAAACGGTAGACATTCGGATTCCAGCTCAGCGCGTTCAGCAGTTTGACCGCCCCGCCCCGGTAAGCCTCGAATGTCTCGTCGGTAACTCTGGCGTCGTTCCACATCGTCCGCATCGAGATGTAGCGTACGCGGTCGCGGCGGTTGGTCGGTTGCTTCTGCAGGTCCTCGTGCGCCATCGCATATATATCGGCCAGCGAGATGAAGGGGCGCGGCTCGGGCGCGGTCTCGCCCAGCGCGACGATCCAGTCCTTCAGGTGTTTCAGCTCGGTGTCGTCTGGGGCGCAGTCGGGCGAATAGCAGTTGTCGGGCATCAACGGCGCGCCGCCGGTGACGACCTGGTAGAGCTTGGAGGCGTTAGGATCGCCCACCGCGATGTGCTTGGGGTCATGCGCAAGTCGGCGGATGTCCAGCACGTGGCCGAAGCCGGACTTTGGCTGTGTCAGCCCGTTCTTCAGTTTGCCCTGTTGGTGGCAGCCCGAACAGTACTCGTCCAGCACCGCATAGGCGTTCTTCTCGAGTTCCGTGGCATCCTCGGGCAACTGGTATGCGAGGTCCTCGGGGTCGACCAACTTGGTCTGGTCCTGCGCCGTCGCTGGCAGGGCGAGGGTGGTCGTCACGGCGAAGAGGGTGAGCGTGATCAGCGGGTTGGCGGACATGGAATGATCTCCTATCAAATGCGGTTCGGCCACTATCCGCTGGAATGTGTTGCGCCAAGCGCAACTCGTGCCGGGGTTCAGACCGTGGTCAATGATCGATTTCCAACTATCCGATCTTAGGAGTGAACGGCGTTTTCGATCAAGTTGGGAATACCCCAGGGGCGCAGACCCCGGACCAAGCGGCACGCAAAGCGAACGCCACGTCGGGTCGCGGTTGGTGTAGATGGACTCCGGGACCGCGGGTCGAAACCATGCGATGTTGGCTCACAGCGTCCCTGCCCGCCGCCGGGGCCGGGCGGATTGTGCGTAGCAGAGAGGCGGATGGCATTGTGCTGGGAAGGGCGACGGCATTTCTCGCGAGGTCTTGTGGCACGGCGATCGCGGGGGCTCGCCGCTGGTCCAGAGACTTGGCTTGCAACTAATCCACTGCCCCGGGGATCTCACATCCAAAACATTACAACGGTTCTTCCATCGGCTATCGCGCCCGAGCGCGAGAAAGACCATGCTTGCGCTTGTTCGAGCCACCCAGTCACGTTAGCCCTAGACGCAGACAAGCATTCCCAAGAGCAGGCATATTCCCATGTCCCGGTCTGAGTTGTCCAACTTGATCTGGTCCGTGGCCGACCTCCTGCTCGGCGACTACCGGCAGTCCAAATACTACCGTGTCATCTTCGCCTTCACCGTCCTGCACAGCCTCGAATTTGTCCAGTTGCCGAACATGTGGGGTGTTTGCCAGTCTCCAAGGATCGACGTGGGCAACCACGCCAAGCTCGGCCAGAAAATGGCCGTCTGTGCCGGTTCGCACAGTTTCCAATCCATAGCTGTGGTGGGGTGACCATGCTGAAGTTGGACTGGCCGGGCAAGAGCTCCACTGCCGAAGGGATGCCAGCCCATCCGGCTGTCTACCATATGCTGGATGTCGCGGCGGTTGCGGAGCGTCTCATAGCGCCTTTCCCCTTTGCGCCGGGCCTGCGCGAGGCTTTGGTCCTGCTAGTGGCGCTGCACGATTTGGGCAAGATCAGCGACTGCTTTCGGAACTTGCTCGAACATGACCGGCCGCAGGAACGCCGTCATTGGGAACTGACCGAGGTCTTACTGCACAATTTCGATGAACGTCTAGAAGCTCATCTCGGCGGTTTGCCTTTGCATCGCTGGCAACTCTATGCAGCGACGGCTGGTCACCACGGCAAGCCGCCGACTCTTTCACTCGGGACGTTGCCGAAACCTCGAAAGGTGAGAGATTTTCATCGGGCCCTAAAACTCGTCGGGAGTGGTGTGGAGCCAGCCGGCGAAGTTATTGAGGAGCTTTGCAGCCTGTGGCCGGATGCAACACTCTCGGGTTTGTCCAGTCACGAAGTCAAACGATTGTCCTGGTGGCTCCCCGGTTTCTGCGCCGCGTCGGACTGGGTCGGGTCCAACACGGACTGGTTCGAAGCCGTTGCTCCGGGTCCTGATCCGGTTGAGTATCTTGCTAGATCGCGCGAAATTTCTAACCGCGCTGTGAGTGAAGCCGGGTTGGCCGGTACGAAGGTCAAGACTGGGCCGGTTGTGGATTTCGAACTGCGCCCCATGCAACAGGCCTGCAACGATCTGTTCCTGCCAGATGGACCCATGCTGGCGATCATCGAGGACGAGACCGGGGCGGGCAAAACCGAGGCCGCCCTGATCCTCGCGCAACGCATGGTGTGTTCCGGGAAAGGGCGTGGGCTGTACTTTGCATTGCCTACCATGGCCACCGCGGATGCCATGTTCGCACGGGTATCCGACGTGGTCGGTCGGATCTTCGTGCATCCGAGTCTGACGCTGGCGCATGGGCGTGCGGGGCTGTCACAGCCATTCAGGGATCTTGTCGTGGGAGGGGCCCCGGGTGAGGATGCACCAAGCTGCACCGCATGGCTGGCCGACAGCCGTAGGCGAGCGTTGCTCGCCGATGTCGGGGTCGGGACCATCGACCAGGCGCTGTTGTCGGTCCTGCCTGTCAGGCATCAAACGCTGCGCCATTTCGGTCTGTCATCGAAGATCCTGATCGTCGACGAGGTTCACGAGATGGGAGAGCCCTATGTCGCGAAGGAGCTTGAACGACTCCTGCAAATGCACCGCGCGGCGGGCGGGTCAGCCATCCTGCTGACGGCAACGCTGCCGCTGGAACTGCGCGACATGCTGCTGGCGACCTATGGTGGGGTGGCGGATGACCCGGCATATCCGGCGCTGACGGTTGCTGGCGGCGATGCCGTGACAGTGTTTCCGCCGGATGAACGACCGAAGAAGGGGCCTGTCAGGGTCCATCGCCTGCCGGACGCCGCTGCCGCAGCGCAGGTCATCGCCGACGGGGTGGAGGCGGGGGGCGCCTGTGTCTGGGTGCGCAATGCGGTGGATGAAGCTATCGAGGCGGTCTCGATGTTGCGGGACAGGGGCATCGAGGCCCGGCTATTGCACGCGCGCTTTGCTCTGTGTGATCGCAAAAGAATTGAGGCGGAGGTGTTGGCGCGGGCCGGAAAGGCGGGTGTGCAGCGTCAAGGCTTCGTTCTGGTCGGGACACAGGTTCTCGAAGCCTCGCTCGACCTGGACTTCGATGTCATGGTGTCCGACATTGCCCCGGTCGCGGGGCTTATTCAACGCGCGGGGCGGCTTTGGCGGCACATGGCGGAGCGGCCCCGCGAAAGTCGCCCGATTCCGGAACCTGTGTTGCACGTTCTTTCCCCGAACCCTGCGAGTGTCTCCGATGACCGCTGGTTGCAGCCTGTTCTTGGGCGGGGGGCTTGGGTTTACTCGATTGCAGACATCTGGCGGACGGCGCGGGTGTTGTTTGAGCGCGGCCGGATCGAGGCACCGGACGGGCTTCGGGCGCTGATCGAGGCCGTGCATGGACCTGAAGCCGAGGATGTGCCGGAGGTGTTGATCCAGGCTGAGATGGAAGTCTTGGGCAAGGACCAGGCAAAACGAACGCAAGCACTGCACAACCTGGTCGATCTGGACAAAGGCTATCGACAAGGCGGGCGCGGCGATGACGACGCGACCTATCCGACCCGTTTGGGCGATGAGACGCTGACGCTGGTTCTGGCACGACACACGCCCGGCGGACTGGAGCCCTGGGCAGAGGGCTGCGCCGACCATGAAGGCTGGGCGCTGTCCGAAGTTTCGGCAAGGCGCACGCGGTTGGAGGCGCACTCTTTGCCAGACCAAAGCGACGAAGAGATTGTTGCAGTGACGCGGGAGTGGCCGGAGTGGAAACGAAACGCCGTCAGGGTTTGTCCGGTGGGTGACGATGGTCGGATTTGCGAAGGATTGCGCTATGATGCCGAATACGGTCTGGTGTTTTTCAGCCTGGACTGATCCGGGATGGCCCATGTTGAGACGAAGGGCAGGGTCTGTTCCTCGCAATAGCGGGGATGAAAATTTTAAGTGTTGAGACTAAGGGAAAGGTGGGATTGACACCGGCCGCCGAGTCCTCATAAGCTGAAAAGGCCACGGGAGGGATAACCCTTCCGTGGCTCTTGCAACATCCTATCCAGCCGTTGGCGCGGTCAAGAAGTGAGGAGGTTAGATTAGTGCAGAAAATACCTGTCTAGCCTGCTCTTGGACGATGGAAATTTACCATTCCTCAAGGGCCATGGCAAGGGCGTCACGCCCTTGCCATTCATTTCGGCGAGTGCGACAAAAGCTGCCACTCCCAGAAATAACCTTCTTTACGTGGGCTTGGGCTGGTGCTGTTCTGCCCTTGATCCATTTGTGGAGGATTAGCGTTTTGCTTAATCTTATTTATGATTCTTGGATTCCAGTGCGTACCGCTGATGGCTCTCACCGGGTTATCGCGCCCTGGCAGATGGCCGAGGCGGATGTTGTTGGACCGGACTGGCCGCGGGCGGACATGAACATTGCCTGCCTGGAGTTGCTGATCGGACTGGTCTTTCTCGCGGACCCGCCAACCGATACCGAGGACTGGCAGGCGCGTGGGGCGCCAGATCCGGAACGGTTGCGTGTAAAGCTGTCAGCCTATGCGTCAGCTTTCAACCTAGTGGGGGACGGGCCGCTGTTTCTGCAGGATCAGGGGCCTCTGGACGGCGCGGGGAACCCGGTCGATATGCTGTTCATCGACAGTGCCGGGGTTAATACGGCCAGGAACAATGCCGATGTCCTCGTGCATCGAGGCCGCTATCCCGCGCTGGAACTGCCATTGGCCGCAATGGCGCTATACACCTTTCAGGCTTTCGCCCCGTCCGGCGGGGCGGGCAACCGCACATCGATGCGGGGCGGCGGACCTTTGGTCACGCTGATCGAGCCGCGCGAGGCAGAGGGCCCGCTCTGGGAACTCGTGTGGGCCAATGTGCCGGATGGCAAGCCGGGTCGTCTTGAAGACTTGCCCTGGATGCGTCCGACAGTTCTGTCCGATAAATCGGGAAAAGTACGGTATCCGCCGGACCGGCTTTTCGATGTCGAAGCTTTCTTTGGTATGCCGCGGCGCCTCAGGCTGGAGACCGAAGAGGCCGCTGTCGTTGGCGTGGTTCAGAAACCTTGGGGTACAAACTACGCGGGGTGGAAGCATCCTCTAAGTCCCTACTACCGGCTCAAGGAAGGGGCGGAGTGGCTGCCGAAACATCCGCGCGCCGGACGGTTCGGGTTTCGCAATTGGTTGGGAGTGTTGGCACAGGTGCGGCAAGACACTCTGACAGAACTGGCTCTCAGTTTGTCGGTCTGGGGCGAACGGCGAGGTGACGGTTCGGTCATCGTGGCGGGCTGGTCCATGGACAACATGAAGCCACGAGAGTTCGTGCTGTCCAAACAGCCTTTTCTCGATCTGGATTGGGATGCCGAGGATGTTCTCGTCGGCTTGATCCGTGCCGCCGACGCCGCCTCGGCGGCCCTGCGGGACGCCTTGTCGCCTGTCCTGTCCAAGGGCGAGGCGCGGGAAACGGAGCGCGAGAGGTTCTATGTTGAAACCGAGAACCGCTTTCTCGAACACCTGGATACCGTCAAAGGCGGTGGGAACCCTTCTGCTGTCTGGCTCGACGACCTGCGCAAACAGGCTTTTCGCCAGTTCGATGTGCTCTCGGTGCCGGGGATCGACCAGCGCGACATGCCCGCCATAAAGCGAATCGTCGACGCGCGGAAATACCTCGGCATGGCATTCGCAGGATACGGCAAGCAGGGGCGGGCGATTTTCGAAGCTCTCGGCCTGGACCTGCCCGTGAAGAAGAAAGGACAAGCGGTATGAGCGAAAAGCCGAAAAGGCCGGGATCCGTTGCGCTGGGCTGGTGGAGTGCGAACATTGGACAACGCGATGTTCCCGTGGCTCGCGCGCTAGTCGCCAGATTACGCCGCGCGGCGCCTATGGCGGTCCTGAGCGAACCGCGCGTACAGGACCTGGCGCGAAACCTGGACCTGGGGCCGCATAAGGCCGAAGAGATCGTGCGCCTCGCCGTGCTTTTGGCCGAGGTGCGAGAAACCTCATCGGAGCCACTGGCCAGCCGTTTGGGCGGCGATGATCCCGTACTTTCGCAACTGCGCTTTCAGCGGCTGTTGCGCGCTGAGGGCGATGACCTGACTGCGCAACTGCGCAGGGCCATCTCGATGGCCGACAGGCGCTGTAACGTGGCGGCATTGGCTGCCGATCTTCTGTACTGGGAGGCGGCCCGCCCGCGCTGGTGCTTTCAATATTATGGGGCCGACGTGCCCCAAAAGGATTTCGAGGAGACGACTGAATGACCACCTTTTTACAATTTCACCTGCTGACAAGCTACGGCCCTTCCAACCCGAACCGCGACGATCAGGGGCGTCCCAAACAGGCCGTCGTGGGCGGTGCGCCCCGATTGCGTATGTCGTCCCAGTCAATCAAGCGGGCCCTTCGTGAAAGCAGCTTTTTTGCTCTCGATCTCAAGGACAGCAGAGGCACGCGCACAAAACACCTGCACGGCCGACTGGTCGAATACCTGGCTGGCAAAGGTGTGAGCGAAGAGGGTGCGGTCAAGGCTGCAAGCGAGGTGGCGGGGCTTTTCGGCAAGCTGGAAACCGTCAACAAGGGCGAAGGTAAGGAAACCCGCGCGACAACGCTGGCCTTCATCTCTCCGGCAGAATGGAAGCAGGCCGAGGAATGGGTCGACAAGATCGTCGCTGGTGAGGAACTTCCGAAACCGAAGGACCTGAAGAAGCTGATCTTGCGCAAGGCGGACGGCGCAGTGGACATCGCCATGTTTGGGCGGATGCTGGCGGATGATGCCGATTTCAACCGCGATGCCGCCGTACAGGTGGCCCACGCGATCACCACGCACACCGCGCAGGCAGAGGAAGACTGGTTTTCAGCGGTTGATGACCTCAACAAGAAAGAGGACACGGGGGCAGGGCATCTGGGCGAGACCGCCTTCGGCTCCGGCATCTACTACCAGTATGTCTGCGTGAATTGTGATCTCCTGATCGAGAATCTCGATGGTGACACTGACCTTGCCGCCAAGGGTGTCGAAGCCCTGGCCCGCGCCATCGCCCAGACTGCGCCCCGAGGCAAGCAGAACAGCTTTGCCCATCACCCGATGGCCTATCACATCCGGGCCGAGCGCGGCCCGCGTGCGCCGCGCGACCTGTCAGGCGCCTTTTTTACTCCCGTGGATCGCAAACTGCGCGAGCTTGGGGCAAACGAACTTGAAACCGGCTCGGTGCGGGCGATGGAACAGACCGCCGAACGGATCGACAGGTGCTACTTTGGCGGCGAGGCCGAAGATTTCCGCAAGCTTGACACGCTGACGGGTGACGGAACGCTGGGCGAGATCGTGCGCTTTGCCGTCGAGGCCGTTCGGGGCGCGTGATGCAGAGATTTCTGATCTTTGGGTTGAACGCCGGCCTGGGCGCGATGGGCGAGCTTGCCGGTCATGAACGGCGCGGTTCCCTGATCTGGCCTGGCCGTTCGGCGATCATTGGCCTGATGGGGGCGGCGCTGGGGATCCGGAGGGATGGAGACTTCTCCGCGCTCGATGCGCTGGACATCTCGGTCGCGATCTTTGATGCGGGTGTGCCTTTGCGCGACTACCACACCGTGCAGACAGTGCCATCGGCCGCAGTCAAGATGCCGAACTCGCGGCCCGAAGCGCTCCGGGATGCGAGGACTCGGATGAACACCTCCATCACCCTGCGCGACTACCGGGCGGGTTGCATGTTTGGTGTTGCCGTCACGGGGAAGGAGCTGGAAGGCATCGCATCCGCGTTACGAACCCCTCGCTTCACACTCTACCTCGGACGAAAGTCCTGTCCACTGTCCGCCCCGACCGGGGCCAAAACCGTCGAAGCCGACGCTCCGGAGGACGCGCTGCGTCACCTTGATCTGCCGCCGTGGCGTGACAGGGCCATCGCCCGAACCCTGGTTGTTTCTGACCCTACGGGCGATCTCGTGCACGATGTACCGCTTGACCGCCAGCGCTGGCACCACGGAGAGCGCAGGGTCGCACACCGCGCCGTCGAGATCGTTGCCGGAGGCGCAGCATGAGTCATTATCTCAGCCGCATCAGGGTGGCACGAACCCCTTCGGTTCGTGCCCTGGCGCCCTTGTTGATGCCCTCCGAGAGGGGTCAGCGCAGGTCCGCGGCGCATAACCTGCTCTGGTCTGTCTTCGCAGATCATCCTGATCGACGCCGTGATTTCCTATGGCGGAAAGAGGATGAGAACACGTTTCTTGTCCTATCCGAACGTCCGCCACTGCAGACGGATCTGTTCGAGCCACACGACACCAGACCGTTCCAGCCGCAGTTGGAACCGGGGGAGCGGCTGGCTTTCCGCCTGCGGGTGAATGCAACCAGGATGAAACGCGGCGGTCGGCGCGTGGATGTCGTCATGGACGAGCTACACGCGATCCCTGTGGACGAGCGTGCTGAGCGTCGGATGGACATTGCGTCTCGTGCCGGGTCGGACTGGCTAGCGCGACAGGGGGGCAAATCAGGGTTCCGGCTCTGTCACGCAAGAGCCGAGGACTATGTGACTGAGGTTTTGGCAGGACACCGCGGCCCACGGAAAGGCCAGCCACAGTTTGGCATTCTCGAACTGGCCGGTCATCTTGAGGTCACCGACCCCGTGACACTCATTTCCACGATCGGTCAGGGTTTCGGACGCGCCAAGGCCTTTGGCTGCGGACTCATGCTGATCCGCCGTGCCTCATGACGAAGAGCGGGGGACGAGGCGCAAATGGTCTGCCAGGGCTTGCTCCGCCAAAGCCGATTCCGCTGAAGGACCGCGCGTCACTGGTGTTTGTCGAACGCGCGCGCCTGGACGTGCTTGACGGGGCCTTTGTTGCTGTAAACTCCGATGGCACCCGGACGCAGATCCCTGTCGGTGGGCTTGCGGGGATCATGCTGGAACCGGGGGCACGGATCAGTCACGCCGCTGTATCTCTGGCGGCACGCGTCGGTACGCTGATTACCTGGATCGGCGAGGGCGGAGTGCGGCTCTACTCCGCCGGACAGCCCGGTGGGGCTCGTTCGGATAAACTCCTCTGGCAGGCGCGGATTGCGCTCGATGACGCAGCACGCCTGCGCGTGGTCCGCAAAATGTATGCGATGCGTTTCGGCGAAGATGCCCCATCGCGGCGGTCCATCGACCAGCTTCGAGGAATCGAAGGCGTTCGGGTTCGAGAAAGCTACGCGCTTCTGGCCAAACAGTATGGCGTCGATTGGAAGCGTCGCCGCTATGATCCCGCCAACTGGGAGGCGGGGGACACACCGAACCGTTGTCTGTCGGCGGCGACAGCTTGTCTTCACGGTCTGACTGAGGCGGCGGTTCTGGCTGCGGGGTACGCCCCGGCCATCGGTTTCTTGCATTCGGGCAAACCCTTGTCTTTCGTGTACGACATCGCCGACCTATTCAAGCTGGAGACGGTCGTGCCCGAGGCCTTTCGCATCGCCGGTCAGGCAGCGAAAGGCAAGCTGGACATGTCACCGGATCGGGCCGTTCGACTGGCCTGTCGCGATGCGTTTCGAAAATCCGGATTGCTCAACCGTATCATACCGGCGATTGACGAGGTTCTCAGCGCAGGCGAACTCGCTCGTCCCGAGGCGCCGCCTGAAGCGATGCCCAAGGCCTTTGATGACCCGCAATCCGGTGACGCAGGGCACAGAGGATGATGGTCGTCGTCGTGTCCAACGCGCCGCCCCGGCTGCGCGGCCGGCTCGCGGCCTGGCTGGTCGAGATCCGCGCCGGGGTCTACGTCGGCAACTATTCCGCGCGCACTCGGGAGATGATCTGGGAGCAAGTCCTTGGCGGTATTGAGGCGGGAGATGCTGTTATGGTCTGGAAAGCGCCGACGGACCAGGGCTATGATTTCAGAACGGCTGGACAAAACCGGAGAACGCCGGTCGACTTTGATGGATTGAAGCTGGTCAACTTTCTCGCCGAGCGTTCAACGTGAAGTGATAATTGCCACCGATCTTTCGGTACGTTCTTTGACATCGATAAAATCTTGGTAGATCAAGCGTCTGCAGGAAGACCGTTCCCCACACCCGCGGGGATGAGCCGTCGCCATGCAGCGGAACCTCCGGATAATGGTGCCGTTCCCCACACCCGCGGGGATGAGCCTATTGGTGCCGTCCAGAGCCTGCACGTTGGCCCCCGTTCCCCACACCCGCGGGGATGAGCCTGGACCCGCGCCTACTGGAAGCTGCGGGAAGACCCGTTCCCCACACCCGCGGGGATGAGCCGCCACGAAAGCCGCGCGGACCGGCAAAGGAGGACCGTTCCCCACACCCGCGGGGATGAGCCGTGGACCGCCGCCGCCCGATTATGGAAGCGTGGCCGTTCCCCACACCCGCGGGGATGAGCCGTCGGACACCCTGCCGTCAAAGAATGCTAAGACCCGTTCCCCACACCCGCGGGGATGAGCCGCGTCCGCGCCTCACGACGAATTGCACGGGGTTCCGTTCCCCACACCCGCGGGGATGAGCCGGTCCAGATACTCAACGCGTCCGACTATGGCAACCGTTCCCCACACCCGCGGGGATGAGCCGTGGGCCGTGGCGATCAAACGTCCGACCAAGAACCGTTCCCCACACCCGCGGGGATGAGCCGGCCCATGCGCGGCTGAAGATGAAGAGGGAATACCGTTCCCCACACCCGCGGGGATGAGCCGAGTTTGAAATCGTGTCCCCCGCCGATCATGTGCCGTTCCCCACACCCGCGGGGATGAGCCGGGGGCGCGCGGCTGATGGCGCGCGTGACGGTGCCGTTCCCCACACCCGCGGGGATGAGCCGGGCCATGTGGTGTTGGCTGAGGCGTGGAAGCCCCGTTCCCCACACCCGCGGGGATGAGCCGAGAGCGGCAAATTCGTGGCGGTCACGGACGATCCGTTCCCCACACCCGCGGGGATGAGCCGACAGCAGCACCAACACCCATTTTGGGCGTGAGCCGTTCCCCACACCCGCGGGGATGAGCCGCAATCTCTGTCCATCCGTGAGTTGGTGAATCTCCGTTCCCCACACCCGCGGGGATGAGCCGCCGTTGACGCGCTCGCCAAGTGGATCAAGGCCCCGTTCCCCACACCCGCGGGGATGAGCCGACCAGAAGGACGCCGCGCGGGTCGCAGGCAGGCCGTTCCCCACACCCGCGGGGATGAGCCGCAAACCCGCAGCGCGCGCAGGTGAACCCGGCACCGTTCCCCACACCCGCGGGGATGAGCCGGCGTGATCGGCTCTGCCATCATCCGTGACCAACCGTTCCCCACACCCGCGGGGATGAGCCGCCTTCGGCGCGCGCATCGTGGACAGATACCGTCCGTTCCCCACACCCGCGGGGATGAGCCGGCCCTGAAACAGGCGCAGGACGAAGAGGGCGACCGTTCCCCACACCCGCGGGGATGAGCCGAATTCCTTGCGCCGCTTGCTCGGCGTTTGGGACCGTTCCCCACACCCGCGGGGATGAGCCGGTGAGGTTGATCGTTGATGACGCCCCGGCGGCCCGTTCCCCACACCCGCGGGGATGAGCCGGGCCGGGAACTGGACGGCGTCGTACATGACGGCCGTTCCCCACACCCGCGGGGATGAGCCGAAATGGGAATCGAGCCGATCGTTGACCGAGATCCGTTCCCCACACCCGCGGGGATGAGCCGGCAAAAACTCACCGAAACGAGTGTGACGAGCTCCGTTCCCCACACCCGCGGGGATGAGCCGCGGCTCCATGACCGGCTTAAGACGCCCGTCAACCGTTCCCCACACCCGCGGGGATGAGCCGGGACCACGCCCGGACAAGGCCATTCTGAGAAACCGTTCCCCACACCCGCGGGGATGAGCCGTCGGACGCTTCCGGCGCGCGAAGGCGGATTGTCCGTTCCCCACACCCGCGGGGATGAGCCGTATATGAAACCGCGCGCAATTCGCCGCGAAGCCCGTTCCCCACACCCGCGGGGATGAGCCGGCGAAAGCAGCGGCGCAATCGCGTTGGGATAACCGTTCCCCACACCCGCGGGGATGAGCCGTATTACGCGCGCCAGATCCGCTCGAACATCGCCCGTTCCCCACACCCGCGGGGATGAGCCGGCCAGGCGGCGCAGGAAGCCGGCGGGGGGCGTCCGTTCCCCACACCCGCGGGGATGAGCCGGCGCGCGGGCGCCTCATCAGCGCCACCGGCACCCGTTCCCCGCACCCGCGGGGATGAGCCGCTCTAAACGCCGCTCTAGTTTCCGCCGGTTGGCTGTTCCCCGCACCCGCGGGGATGAGCCGCGCAGTTATGATGTTAGAATTATTTCTACCCACTGTTCCCCGCACCCGCGGGGATGAGCCGTCTGTCACTTGTTCACCTCGGGGGATTTCATGAAAAGACTTGTTTTCGCCGCCGCTCTCGCCGCGTCGTCTGCAGCAAACGCAGGGGGCAGCAAGCTTGAGTGCGAAGTTTTGCGCAGCTACAAGCGCGACCTTGAAGCCGCACATGATGCCATTGATGCAGCCTCATCCGACCTCTTTCGTGAGGGTGCCAAGGCCACAAGAGACATGAAGTTTGGCGCAGATCTAAGGGAGGCAATCAAAACCCTTGGCCAAGCCATTGAGGGGCGCGAAGTCTATTTCAAGACGCTCATGGAAGACCGCTGCTCATCTTAGCCCTGTTCCCCGCACCCGCGGGGATGAGCCGGGGATGCGCCGCGCCGGGCTGTTGTTGCGGGTCTGTTCCCCGCACCCGCGGGGATGAACCGGATCTAGAGGTTCTGCTGAACAAGGTGCTCAAGGGGGCGGGCGACATCTGAACAGTCGCCAGTACAATGCCACAGATCTAGAAGAGTACTGCCCGTCGTTGTGTTGTCGGACAGTACCTTGTGGCTTATCCCTTGGGTCGGAAGGGTCGTGCCAGTGAGATGGGGAAATCGAGGGCCATCGCCTGACGGTTGCGGGAGATCAGCACCAATACCGCGATTGTGGCCAGATATGGCAGTGCGGACAGGAGTTCGGAAGGGACGTTCAATCCGATTGCCTGGCCTTGTAACTGCAGAATGGTCATCCCGCCGAACAGCCAGGCGCCAAGGACCACCCGGATGGGGCGCCAGGCGGCGAAAACCACCAGAGCAAGGGCAATCCAGCCACGGCCCGCGGTCATGTTTTCCACCCAAAGGGGGGTGTAGACCAGCGACAGGTAAGCGCCGCCCAGACCCGCCATAGCTCCCCCGAACATCACGGCCATATAGCGGATCCGGATCACCTCATAGCCGATGGCATGCGCCGAATCCGGGCTTTCCCCGATGGCACGCAAGGCCAGTCCGGCCTTGGTGCGGTAGAGAAACCAGCTGACGATACCGAACATCACGAAGGAGAGGTAGACCAGCGGATCGTACTGGAAGAACATTTCCCCGATCACCGGAATGTCGGAGAGACCGGGCAGGTGTATGGGCTGAATGGCGTCCACCGGCGTGCTGCCGAAGCCGCGGCCGATGAAGGCGGACACCCCGGTGCCGAAGATCGCAAGCGCCAGGCCCGCCGCGTACTGGTTGGTCATGAACGTGAGCGCCAGCACGCCGAACAGTAACGAGGAGGCGGCCCCGGTCAGCACTGCGGCGGCAAGCGCCACGATCATCGGCAGGCCGGCAAAATGCGCCCAGACCCCGAACGCGGCGCCGACCAGCATCATGCCTTCGATGCCGAGGTTCAGGACGCCGGATTTCTCGACCACCAACTCGCCAAGCGCAGCGAAGATGAGCGGGGTTGCCGCGACGATCGTCGCGGCAAACATTGAGACAAACAGATCCATCAGGCGGTCCTCACAGCGAGCTTGCGGATGCGGAAGTTGATCAGGAAGTTGCTGGCGAGCAGGAAGAACAGCAGCATTCCCTGGAAAATCAGCGCGATCGAGGACGGCAGGCCCAGCGACATCTGCACCGTTTCACCACCCAGGTAGAGAAGCGACAGCAGCAGCCCGCCCAGCACGATCCCAAAGGCGTTGAGGCGTCCGACAAAGGCCACGATGATGGCGGCAAAGCCGTAGCCGGGCGAGATTTGTGGCGACAGTTGCCCCAGGGGGCCGGCGGCTTCCATCATCCCGGCCAGGCCAGCTGCGGCACCGGAGGCCAGCAGCCCGATCCAGATCGAGGCGGAGGCGTTGAAGCCGGCAAACCTGGCCGCGGCCGGAGCGACTCCGCCGACAGACATCTTGTACCCCAGGAAACTGCGCTCGGTGAACAGCCAGGTGAAGGCGACAACGACCACGGTGAAGAAAATCGAGGTGTTGAGTCGGTAGGAATAGTCGAAGACCTCGAACATGCCGTTGTACGGCAAGAGGGCGGTCTGCGGGAAGTTGTAGCCATCCGGATCGCGCCATGGGCCGTGGACCAGGTACGACAGGATCAGCGTGGCGACATAGGTGAGCATCAGCGTCACCAGGATCTCGTTGGTGTTCATGCGATCCTTGAGAAAGGCGGGGACCGCCGCCCAGGCCATGCCGGCCAACATGCCCGCGATGACCATTGAGGGCAGCAGCAACGGGCTGTCCTGCCAGGGCGCAAACAGGCCGACGCCGGTGGCGGCAATCGCGCCCATGATCAGCTGACCCTCGGCGCCGATGTTCCAGACATTCGCGCGAAAGCCGATTGCGAGACCGCAGGCGATCAGGATCAACGGTGAGGCCTTCAGCAACCATTCGGAAATCCCGTTCATCGTCGTGAGCGGTTCGATGAAGAAGGTGTAGAGCGTTACCAAGGGGTTGTATCCGAGCGACAGGAAGAACAGGGAGCTGACGACAATGGTCAGCCCGGTCGCGATCAGCGGGGCGGCGATGGACATTTGGCGCGACGGTTCGGCGCGAGGCTCGATTTTAAACAGCATGCCTGATGCTCTCCATTTGATCTTCAGACGCGGCACATGTCGGGCCCGTGCCGGTCATGAGAAGTCCGACTTCCTCGATATTGGTGTCGGCTCGGTAAAGGGGCGGAGAGAGCTCGCCATTGCAGATGACGTAAAGCCGGTCGCAGATTTCGAACAGCTCTTCCAGTTCTTCGGAGATCACGATCACCGCCTTCCCGGAGCGGCTGAGGTCGATAAGGGTCTGCCGCACGAAGGCGGCGGCGCCGACATCCACGCCCCATGTCGGTTGCGATACCAGAAGTACCTTGGGGGCGAGTTCGATCTCCCGGCCCATGATGAACTTCTGCAAGTTGCCGCCGGACAAACCATGCGCTTTTGCGTTGGGCCCGCTGGCCTTCACCTTGTATTTCTCGATCACGGCGGAGGCGAAGTCGCGTGCCTTTCTGCGGTTGGCCATCCCGTGTTTGACCATGCCCAGCCTGTGAGCGGTCAGCAGCGCATTTTCAGACAGTTCATAAGGAGGGACCGCACCGCGGCCAAGCCGCTCTTCCGGCACGAATCCCAAGCCCAGATCGCGGCGGCGCCCGGCGTTGAGATGGCCGACCGCGCGTCCCTCCAGCATGATGTCCTCAGCCGCGTCGGTGATCTTTTCGCCACTGATCGCGGCGGCCAGTTCCCCCTGGCCATTGCCCGAAACACCGGCGATGCCAACGATTTCGCCGCCATATGCCTCGAGGTTCACGGATTTGAGCGAGGTGCCCGTGGCGGTTTCCGACGCCATGCTCAGGTTGTTGACCGCAAGGAGCGGTAGGTGGCTGAGTTCCGAGGGTTCTACCGTCATTTCTGGCAGGTCGCTGCCCACCATCATGCGGGCGAGATCGGCAGAGGTCGCCTGTCGTGGGTCGGTTTCGCCGGTTACTTTGCCCCCGCGCAGAACGGTGGCGCTGTGGCATAGCTCGCGTACCTCGTCCAGCTTGTGACTTATGTATAGGATGCTGCAGCCTTCGGCGGCGAGCTGGCGTAGAGTCTTGAAAAGCGTCCGTACCGCCTGCGGTGTCAGCACAGAGGTCGGTTCGTCTAGGATCAACAGCTTGGGCTGACGCAGCAGGCAGCGGACAATCTCCACTCTCTGCCGTTCCCCGACAGACAGGGAAAGCACCAGGCGGTCGGGATCAATCGGCAGACCGTAGCGTTCTGAAACGTCGCGGATGCGGACCGCCAACCTCTTGAGATCCATCTTGCCGGGCATCGAGAGCGCGATGTTTTCCACGACCGTGATAGATTCGAACAGGGCGAAATGCTGGTAGACCATTTCGATCCCCAGTTCCCGTGAGATCGCGGGGCCATGTTCGGGCAAGGTCTTGCCGTCACAGACGATCTGTCCCGTGTCCGCCGGGGTCGCCCCGTAAATGATCTTCATGAGCGTGCTTTTACCGGCGCCGTTTTCACCCAGCACGGCGTGAATCTCGCCGGGGAGAACGGAGAGCGAGATGTCATCATTGGCAATCACACCGGGGTATGACTTGCTGATGCCACGGAGTTCCAATCGTGGAGTCATTGCGTGTTTCACCTTTGTTCGGGTGGATCGCCCGCCAAGCGGAGCGAGGCAGGCATTCCTTCCTTTTGGGAGTCCCGGGGAGCGGTCAGCCCAGCTTGCCGATCATGCCCTCGACGAACCAGTCGATGCTCCGGATGCCGCCGTCAGACAGGCTCTGTCCGGTTTCGACGCGCAGAGCGCCTGACTGGTCTTTCAGTTCGCCGCCAAAGGGGTGCAGCGTGCCCGCGATGATCTCCGCGCGCGCCCTTTCGGCGGCGGCGGTAGCTTCGGACGGCAGATCGTCGTTGTAGGGGGACATCTGGATCACGTCATCCGCGAGGCCGAGCCATCTTTCGTTTGATGTCCAGGTGCCATTGGCCGTATCGCGGGCCGCCTGCAAGTAGACCGGCACCCAGTTGAGCGTGAACGCCGTGAGATGCTTGCCATTGCCGAACGGGGCCATGTCGCTGGCGTAGCCGATGGACCATACGTCGTTTTCCCCGGCCACCTGGACGCCCGTGGCCGTATCGGTCATCGAGCAGATCACGTCGCAGCCCTGTGCGATCAGCGTCTTGGCCGCTTCCTTTTCCTTGCCCGGGTCGAACCAGGAGTTCAGGAAGATGACGTTGCAGGTGATGTCGGGGTTGACGCTTTGGGCGCCGCGCAACAGCGCGTTGGCCGGGCCGACAATATCGGGTATCGGGAAACCGCCGATAAAGCCGATCTTGGCGGACTTGGAGACATGGCCCGCCGCCACGCCCGCCACGTAGGTGCCTTCGAAGTACTTGGCCTCAAAGGTGCCCAGGTTCTTGAGGTGCTTGATGCCCGAGCAATGCTCGAACGCGGCCTTGGGAAAGCGCGGTGCCACTTTCTGCATCGGCGTGCCGTGCGAGAAACTGGTCCCGAAGATCAGGTCGTTTTCGGCCCCTGCCAATTGACGGAACACACGCTCGGCGTCCTGGGGGCGGAAAATGCTGTCGATCACCGTTATCTCGGCATTATCGCCGAACTCGGCCCGGATCGCTTCGATGCCAAGGCTGTGCTGTTTCGTCCAACCGATTTCAGAGACGGGCGAGACATAGACCGCTCCGACCTTGAGCTTGCCCTCTGCCCTGGCCGCCCCTGGCATGTTTGCAAGCCCCGCCGCCAACCCGGTGGCGGCACCGTATTTCAGGATGTCTCTTCTTGTTGCGCGTTTCATTGTTTCCTCCCTGTTTAAATGGACGATTGTCTTGGGCGTTCGGTTCTTCCTTGGCCGTTGGCGCTCCTTGGTTCTTGTCGTTTTTTGGTGTGAGGAACGGCCCTAGTCGGTGTCCTCTTGCGCCACGTACGGCGCGAGTGCTTCTCGCGCGTCCGTTTTCGGCAGCGTGTCGTCCTCCAACAGGTATCCTCTCACGACGGAGTTATGGTGGACCGCGATCAGTTCCTGTGCCTCTGCGATCTTGCCTTCTTCAAGCAGGTCGATCAGTTGGCTGTGATCGTGCAGCAGCCCGCAATAATCGAAGCGCGAACTGACCAGCGAGCGCAGCAACGCGGTTCTGCGGATCAGCTGCGCGTGCATTTGCTGCACGACCGAGTTCCGCGACATCCGCACCAAGGTTTCGTGAAAGCCCGAGCCCAGCTGGTCTGCGAGTGCGTCGTTTTTCTCGTCGATGGCCTTGTTCTGAAGCTCGACATGGCGGCGCAGTTCAGCCCAGCCGCGGGTGTCCAACCGTCCCGACAGCTGCGCGGCGACACCCTGTTCCAGGATGGTGAGCGCATCGTAGATCTCGACCGCCTCGCGGTAGCTGGGTTTCGAGACAAAGGCACCTCGGTTGCGCTCCATTGTCACGAGCCCGTCTTCGCTGAGGTGGATCAGGGCCTGCCGTACCACCGCGCGGCTGACCTTGAAGATGTCAGCCAGCGTTTGTTCACTGAGTTTGCAGCCCGGCAAGAGGCGCTTTTGGATGATCGCCCGGGTGATGATCTTGGAGATCTCGTCTGAACGGCTTCCCATGAAGGCTGCGCAACCTTTCTTATCATGTGTTTGGAGGCCAGCGCCTCGTTGCAGATTGGCCTGTCACACCGTGCACCGGACCTGCGACAAGTAGTACCTCTTCCAGAATTGAAAGACTATCCTTCAAAAATTGAAAGTCTCTATGTTTAAAATTGATATGCAATCTCGTCGTGCTTGGATAGCGTTGAGTGGCAAGTCCCTACCTGGGTGGCGCATCTTTGCCCCACCTGGCGGCCGCTGGACGAAGGGCGGCCGGGGTGACACTTGCAGTAGATTTTTTTGGGAGGACAGATCGTGCCGGAACTGAAATGCAAAGACCCCGTCGCCGTGAATCTCTGGTATGCGATTGCGCCTCTTGAGGACGTCAAGGACGCCCGGGTGCAGCGGAGTGTCCTGCTGGAGCAGCCGATTGCCTACACCAGGAACGATGCCGGCGATGTTGTCACCTGGGCATACGAGGGGAGGCCGGGGGACGCGCCGGGTGATCGGGCGCTGCCGGTGAAGGAGCGGTTCGGGTATTTCTGGACAACGCTCGGGATGCCGGAGCGGGACATCTTTCCGATCCCGGAGTACGAAGAAAAGGACCGTCGCAATATTCACGCCGCAAGCTTCGGGGTGAACGCCTCGGCCCCGCGCCTGGTCGAGAACTTTCTCGACATGGGGCATTTTCCGTTTGTACACACTGACATTCTGGGCGCCGAGCCGCATACCGAGGTTAAAGAGTATTTTGTCGAGGTGTCGGAAGAGCGGGACGAGATCCTGGCCTCCAACTGCAAGTTTTGGCAACCGATGGCGGCGGCCTCTTCCAGCGGCGGTGCCGACGTCGATTACATCTACCGCGTGCCGCACCCGTTCTGCTCGGTGCTCTACAAGTCCAGTCCGCTGGACGATGGCCGCAACGATGTGATTGCCATCTTCATCCAGCCCTTCAATCAAGAGCAGGTCCGCGTGCACATGCTGCTGTCACTGCTGGATGACAACAGCGATGACACTCAGATCCGGTTGTTTCAGCAGACGATCTTTGGTCAGGACAAACCCATTCTGGAGAACCAGTATCCCAAGCGTCTGCCGCTGGACCCACGGGCCGAGACACCCATTCGCGCAGATAAATCTGCAATCGCCTACCGTAGGTGGCTGTCCGGCAAGGGGGTTGCCTATGGCGTGATCCCCCCGTCTGCGTGACTACAACAACAGGGAAACCAGAATGATGTCCGACCTGCACAGTAAATGGTATCCGATCGCCTCGAGCTCGGATCTGCCGAAACGTCACGTCTATCAGGCACAGCTTTTGGGCCGTGAGTTCGCCGTCTGGCGTGCCGACGACGGCTACGTGAACGTCTGGGAAAATCGCTGCCTGCATCGCGGCGTGCGACTTTCCATCGGGATCAACAACGGGTCCGACCTGAAATGCCAGTACCACGGTTGGCGCTATGCCAACCGCACCGCTGGCTGCACCTATATCCCCGCGCACCCGGCCGATGCGCCGGCACGGACCATCTGCAACAACACCTACCCGGCGCAGGAAGCGCACGGGCTGGTCTGGGCCGGCGAACAGGCCAGCGGGGATCTGCCCCCGCTTGACGGGTTTGACGCGGCAACAGTGCTGCGCCCGGTTCCGGTCTTGGCGCCGATGGAAATGGTCGTCGAGGCGCTGCTCGCCTATGGCTGGGACGATAGCTGTTCGGGCCGTGCCAACGCCGACGGATCGGTCACCGTGACCGCGGCGGACGGGGCGGAGGTCCGCCTGTTCGTGCAGCCGATGGACAGCAATCGGTCCGCGATCCGCGGGGTCAGCAATCAGCCTGTGAAAGGCGCTGACCGAATCAGGCTGCTCAAGCGCCACAGCTGGCTGATGCAGGAGTTGCGCAGCCAGATCGAGGCCCGTGCGTCATCACAGGATGCACCGCCGCCCTATCAGCCGGTGATCGCAAAGGTGTCCGAGGATCTGGTCGATATTCCTGCGATTGGCACCGAAATGCGCAAGGCCGAATTGCGCGTGCAGGTCGCGGGGAAGGAAATGACCGCCGAGGGCATCGTCAGCCTGCGCCTGGAGCCGGTCAAGGGCAGCTTGCCGACCTTCCAGCCCGGTGCGCATATCGACGTGCACCTGCCCAACGGTATGGTGCGGCAGTATTCGATCACGAACGGGCCGGGTGAGACCGACCACTACAGGATCGGCGTCAAGCGCGAGCCTGACAGCAAGGGCGGATCGGCCGCCATCCACGATGCGGTGAAAGCGGGTGACGTGCTGGCGATCTCGGCGCCGCGCAACAACTTCCCGCTGCGCCGCAATGCCGAGCACACGATCTTTGTCGCCGGAGGGATCGGTGTCACACCGCTGATTTCCATGGCGCGGGCCCTGAACGCCCAGGGCCTGAGCTTCGAGTTCCACTACTTCGTGCAGTCCGACGATCACGTGGCCTTCAAACCGCAGATCGGCGAATACGAGCAGGCTCTCATCTTGCACAAGGCGCTGACGCCAGAGGCAACCGGCGCCAGGTTGACAGAAATCCTCGCCGAGCCCGGTTTCGCCCGCCACGTCTACATCTGCGGTCCGGGTCCGATGCTGGAGGCGGCTCGCGCAATCGCCGCCGAGCAGGGGTGGTCGGACGAGACGGTGCATTTCGAGTATTTTGCCAATACCGCCGAAGTGGACGACAGCACGGCCTTCGAGGTTGATCTGGCCCGATCGGCGATGACTCTGAAAGTGCCTGCCGGAAAGACCATCCTGGAAGTGCTGCGCGAAAACGGAATCGACATGCCCAGTTCCTGCGAGCAGGGCGCCTGCGGCACCTGCCGGTGCGGCGTGATCGAAGGGGCAGTCAAACATCAGGACGTCTACCTGAGCGATGCCGAAAAGGCAGAAGGCAAGTCCATCATGACCTGCGTCAGCCGCGCGGTGTCCGATCGTCTCATCCTGGATATTTGAGGTGTCAGCATGTTGAAACTGTACGACTATGAACTCTCCGGAAACTGCTACAAACTGCGTCTTCTGCTATCCTTCCTTGGGGTCCAGTACTTGTCCGAGTTGATCGACTTCTATCCGGGCAACCAGCACAAGTCCCCAGACTTCCGCCAGATCAATCCGCTGGGTCAGCTGCCGGTGATCGACGACAACGGTCTTGTTCTCAGAGATGCCCAGGCGATCCTGGTGTACCTGGCCTCGAAATATGACCCCTCGAACCGGTGGTATCCGCGGGAGAGTCCCGAACTGCTGGGGCAGATCTCGCAATGGCTGGCCTTTTCCGATGCAATCACGGCAACGGCCTCGGCGGCCCGCCTGCATGACGGGCTGTTCTACTCGGAGATAGATGTCGAGGCGGCCCGGGCCGGTGCGCATCGTTTGTTCCGGGTTCTGGATGAACATCTCTTCTTTGCCGAGGAGGAGAGGCAGGACTGGATCTGTCCGGGCGAGCATCCCACGATCGCGGACATCGCCTGTTTCCCCTATACCGTCCTCTCCGAGGAAGGGGGCATTCCGCGCATCGATTTCCCGGCCATCCGCCGTTGGAGCGACCGCTTCAAGCGCATCCCGGGTTTTGTCGTGATGTCTGGCGTCTTCCCTGCGGGACCCGCCGCAACAGACCGCCGGCAGGCGGTCGCCTGAGGGCTGGCTCTCTTCCTTAGCCGGTTGTTCCCCCGACCGGCTATCCTGGGCGCCCGATGAAACCTGGCTTCCTCCCATCGGGCGCCCGCCAATTCAGCTGGTTCAAGGATCGATCACATGATCATAGCGTTTGCTGCTGGGGCGGTAGGGGTAGGTCAGGTTTTGGAGATTCTAGGTTCAATCACGCCCCGTGTGTAACCCTGTTGTCAACACGGCCCAATGCACGGGGCGGTCTGAGCCGTTTATTTGTACTCTATCACTGACGGCGCCGCCGGGTTCTGGACAAGATGGGGCTATTGTTTAAGCCAGTCATGCCAACGACCTCTATAAGCATCGGCCACCGATCGGGTCGGCAGAGAGCCGAGTGCTGTTCATGCTTTCCATTTTTTGTCTAAGAGTTCCTGCAACCTAGCCCGTCACGGGCCGCCAATTTGGCGGGCCCGGTCACGGCTTGGGAGGGGTCTATTCCTCAGCGGAGGTTTCACCGACAACCGCCACTAGGAAAAGCCCGTGCAGGGCGTCCAGCAGGGCCGTGGTCATGGGGATGGGGCCAGCGAAGCTGGCGGTCTGGTAAATGTCGATCAGCTTCCGCTCGGCTTCGTCCAGCAGGGGGCTGTATTCTTCCTGGAGCGTCATCCAGATCTCCGGGTGGTACTCTTGCATCGCGAGTTCGAGAAAACGGCTGGAATCGACGCCTAGTGCGACCGAGAGCTTGGGGATGCGGCTGATCGGGACCTTGCATTCCCCGGTCTTCATCATCGACAGGACGTTGGGGTGGGGCAGTCCCGCATCCCGGGCGATTTCACGCTGCGTCTTGTCGGTCGCGTCGATGGCATCCCGGAGGAAGTTGGCGGTGGGAGAGTAGGGGGCTTTGGTCATTTCTGCTCCTGTTCAATCAAGCGTGTCAGTCATGCTGACCCCCGGGTGATAGGAGGCGTTTCCCGACGGGGCTGCTTGTCCTCGGATCGACCGGGATAGGACGGCACATCAAGCGGGCGTGTGACCACGCCAAGGGCCAAAACCGTTTGTGTAGCTCCGGAGAGTGAGCAATGCGCGACGTGGCCAGGATCGATCAGCTTCTGGTAAACTAGGTTTTGCTCACCGCCGCCTTCTTACCCTGGTTCGAAGCACACCTATTCTGCATCCCCAAATCCTCGAAGCTGGCCGGGGGCATCCAGTACCCACTTTCCATCTGGTCGGGGCTCAAGCGATTCCTCGAAGACAGGCGGCTCGAACTGGACACCAATCCGGTCGCACCCAGATTCGTCACATCGTTCTGACCAGAAAGAATGCTTTGTTTGCCGGACATGAAGTCAGAGCCGGGAACGGGGCAATACCCACCTCCTTGATCGCAACCTGCAAGATCAGCTCTCCGGGCATTTCATCTGCATCGAATTGACCCTGCACGCGATCTTCGAAGGCCATCCCGCTCAACAGATCGAGGGACCAAAGCCCTAGACCTTCGCGAAATCTTCAATCTACGCCGTAGCGGAAGGGGGGGCGAGGTGCCTACGACGTGTGGTGCACGCGCTCCCTTGATGCTCCAGAGGTCAGAAAACGCGCAATCTGGCGGTGCCTTTCATTGACGCTCCGGGTGCTAACAGTCGCAGCCCAGTCTCGGGCCACAAGGTGGGCGCGGCATCAAATGCGCCTGCGAGATGAGATACAGGTTCAATACACAGGTAATCTGCCTTGTGTAGAACCGCGCAGTAAGACAGCTCGGCATCACCCTTGAGCGAGATTGTTGCGCTGGTCTCGGTGTCGATCCGCACGGTGGAATGCGTCCACCCAGAATAATGATGGGCTACATCAAGCGTGATCGGGTCATTGGCGCCTGGCCTGTTGCCTGCGCGGGATTTTTTCGCCGGCCTCGCCGAGTGAACTCTTATAGAGTCATCGGATGTAGGTTTGAAATAGGGGTGCCAGCCTATACCACCGGGCATGGCTGTCTTGCCTGAGTTTATCAGTTTCAGACTGATTGAAAGGCCATCCTCACAAAGCTCAAACCTTTGGCTTGCGGTAAAGTCGAAGGGCCAGTCATCGTCGGCGTGGTAGTTCAAAGTCATCCCTAGGAGTGTCGGGCCGATTTCGGTGATGTCCCAAGGGCGTTGGTGCGCCGGACCGTGCATGACGTCCCTGCCGTTTGCCATGTTCGGGCGAAGCCGAACCCGGCGATCGTTCATAGTGAAGTAGGCATCGCGAATGCGGTTGTGAAACGGGAACAATGGGAAAGCGCCGGCTTTCGGCCAAGCGTCCGGGGCAAAATGAAGATCGTTCAATGGTACTAGGATGTCACCGTGATCGACGTGCCTGAGCGAGACTATGCGCCCACCTGCCCAGGGGGCGAAACGCGCTTCGATTTGAGCGTTGCGAATGGAGCATTCGTCAGCTCGCTCGAGCCGGTGGTAGCTTCCGATAGACGAAGACGAACGGCTCATGGGAGGCGCTGCCGCATCTTGCCGTCATGGTCGATCACGCAGAACCGGCCCCCCTGGAAATGTTCGGCGATCTCGGGCAGGTGCGTGGGGTATTCGCGTGTCGTGTCCGGGCCGGCCAGCGCCTCGGCGGAATCGGCGGGCCTGTAGCCAAGGGCCGTTGCGGTGCTGTTGTCCCACCAGCCGGCGGGAACATGCGAGACACCATAGACCGTCGTGCAGGTGATATCGGGATGTTCCAGCCCGATCATGACCAGTTGCGCGAGATCACGGGAACTGACCCACATGTTCAGCGCCCGGGCGTCCTTGGGGCGGTCCCCGGCGTTTCCGATGCGGATATTCATGGTGCGGATGCCGAACTTGTCGAAATAGAGCCCCGCCTCCAGCTCGCCCCAGCACTTGCTGAGCCCGTAGAGCGAATCGGGGCGCATCGGGTCGGCTTCGGACACCACCGTCTGGCGGGGGTAAAATCCGACGGCGTGGTTCGAAGACCCATAGACCACGCGACCGATTCCATTGCGCCGCGCCGCTTCCAGAACGTTGTGCGTCCCGAGGACATTGACGCGCAGGATGTCGTCTATGCTGCGTTCGTTGGGGTAGCCCGCGAGATGCACAATCGCGTCCACATCGGCCAGGCTGGCCGTAAGCGCCGCGCCATCGGAAATATCCACCTGGTCCCAGCTTTCCGTTGCGCCCAGATTCTCCGGTTCTGCCGTGTCCACGATCTTTATGCCTGCCACATGCCCCGACAGGTAGTGCCGAATCGCGGTGCCGACCCGGCCGGACCCGCCTGTCAGCGCGATACGTTTGTCAGAGCGGAAGGGCATTTCTCCCTTCATGCCTGGCTGCGCAACAATGGCGGAAGTTCTTGAGTCGGACATGTCTTTGATACCTTTAGGCAGTCGCGGGCGTGCTGGCCGGGTGTGGTCATAAGGGGCGGATTTCACGCAATCAGACCGCGGGGTCCGGCGTCGGCGCCGTGCATGGATGCGCGATCGGCTTGCGCGTGCATACGTGTGGCAGAGCCCGCAAGGACGTAGACGTGTCGTGCCGCCCTGTGATCGTTGTCTCTGCGCAATGGGATAATGTATGATACTTTGGAAGTTTCATTGTCTATCTTTCTCCTCCCATTCTTGAGAAACCATTGTAAATATAGTTGCTTATGGACCTGAGCTGACGGATTCTCCAGGCGGCTCGATACATCTTCTCATGATGGATACTCAAAATAATGTACGATTACCATTGATAAATGTAAATTGCTGCATTACCCATTCTGGTGCGCGCCGTGATTGGCATGGGGAGGAGCCCTTGGCCGAAGGGCGCGCAGGATAACAGGGAGGATCGAAATGCAACGAGACACTTCGAGAGGTAGTTCCGGCTGGGCCGGGAGCCTGACAGCCCGCTTGATGCGGGGTGTGGCCATCGCGCCCTTGCTTGCGCTTCCGGCGTTTGCGCAGGATGCAACCGGCGAAGCCCCGGCGCTTGCGGACCTGGTGGCCGCCGGTGATCTGCCGCCCGTGGCCGAGCGCGTGGGCGAAGAGCCTGAAGTGGTCACGCCTCTGAATGCCGTGGGTCACTATGGCGGCGATCTCCGGATCTACCTGCGCGGCAGTTCCGACCACAACCATATTCTTCGCGTTGTCGGCCCGCAGGGCCTTGTGCGCTGGGATCCGCAGTACACCCAGGTCGTGCCCAACGTGGCCGAGCGTTTCGAGGTGACCGAGGGCGGCCGTGTTTTCACCTTCTACTTGCGTGACGGGATGAAGTGGTCGGACGGTGAACCCTTCACCGCAGATGACGTGATGTTCAACATTCAGGATCTGGTCCTGAACAATGAATTTGCCCCGACGCCGCCGCGCTATACATCGGGTGGGGAGCCGCTGAAGGCCGAAAAGCTGGACGACTATACCGTTCGCTTCACCTTCAAAGAGCCTTATGGCGACTTCCTCGCCGAACTCGCCAGCCCGCTGGGTCAGCACCCGGTGCTCTATGCCAAGCACTACTGCTCGCAGTTCCTGCCGTCGTACAACGACGACATCGGCGCGCTGATCGAGGCGAACGACGCGACCGATTGGCAGAACCTGTTCCTGCAGAAATGCGGTGACCTGGAAATCCCGGCCCGCTGGGGCAACCCGGAGCGCCCGACGCTGGACCCCTGGATCATCAAGGAGCCCTATGTCGGCGGCACCACGCGGGTGGTGATGGAGCGTAACCCCTACTTCTGGCAGATCGACACCGAGGGCAACCAGCTGCCCTACATCGACCAGGTGATAGCGCCGATCGACCAGGATGTCGAAAGCCTGATTCTCTCCGTGATTGGCGGCAAAGTCGATTTCGGCCTGCGCCACATCGATCCGCCGGCCAACCGGCCCGTCCTGGCCGAGAACCGCGAGAAGGGAGACTACCACTTCTTCGAGGCCAAGTCGACCGGCGGCACCGATATGTCCATCAGCTTCAACCTGACTCACAAGGACCCCGACATGCGGGCCCTGTTCAACCAGAAGGACTTCCGCATCGCGTTGTCCCTGGGCATGGACCGTCAGGCGATCATTGACACGGTGATGCTGGGCGAGGGTGAACCGTGGCAGCATGGGCCGTTCGAGGATCATCCCTACTACCACGAAAAGATCGCGACGCAGTTCCTTGAGTACGATCCCGAAAAGGCGAACGCCTTGCTTGACGGGCTTGGCCTCGAACGTGGTGAAGACGGCATTCGCCGGATGGAGAACGGCGAGCCGGTCCGCTTCCAGATCGACGTCATCCCGACCTTTGATCCGACCTGGGTGGACTCCCTGCAACTGATCGAGCAGCAGTGGGCCGAGCTGGGGATTGATATGGAAATCAATCCGATGGAGCGGACGTTCTTCTATGAGCGCACCTCCAACAGCAACGACCACGACGCCGCGGTCTGGCGTGCGACGCAAAGCTGGGTTCCGGGCCAGATCCCGCAGATGCTGGTCCCCGTTCACCACGACAGCCGCTATGGCATCGCATGGCGTGACTGGTACCTCAGCGGTGGCACGGCAGGCGAAGAACCGCCCGCGAACGTCAAGAAGCGGCTTGAGCTTTATGACAAGGCGCGCGGTCTGACCGATCCGCAGGAACGTATCGCCACCTTCCATGAGATTGCCGATATCGCTGCGGATAACTTCGAAGTTCTCGGTGTGTCCAAGGCCGTGCCGACCTACGGCATCGTCAAGAACGACCTGATGAACGTGCCGGACAGCATGCCAAGCTCCTGGTACTATCCGACACCTTCGCCGACCTTGCCGCAAACGTGGTTCTGGAAGGACGAGTAACGTCGACCTTTGCGGCGCTCCCTGGCGGAGCGCCGCGCACTCCCTGACCGGCACTAGCCGACTACGGGACGGGGTGCGTCTGCCCGATGGCAACACTTTCCGGGTGACCGCGAAGGTTCCTCCAACTCCCTTTGTCAGACACCCGTCCCGACCTTCACACTCCGACCGAGGCCTGCCGTCCGTGGCAGCCATCCATTCCACATTGGCTCACGCCGACCCAAGAACAAAGCAAACAGGGGTCTCTTGATGTTACTCGTCTACATCGCGCGCCGTATTCTATGGGCAATCCCGTTCTTTTTCGCGGTCTCGCTCATTGCCTTCGCGCTGATCTCCGCGCCTCCGGGCGACTACCTGACATCCTTCGCCGCGACGCTGGCGCAATCCGGCGACGTGGTGGACGAAGCCAGGCTGGACGCGCTCCGCGAACGCTATGGGTTCGACCAGCCCTTCATCATCCAGTACCTGCGCTGGATCGGTGGCGTCCTTCAGGGCGATTTCGGGATTTCCTTCGAATGGCAGCAGCCTGTGGGCCAGTTGATCTGGGAGCGCATGGCGCTGTCCGTCACGCTGGCGCTGGCGACCCTGATGTTCACCTGGGCCGTGGCCCTGCCCATCGGGATCTACTCGGCGGTGCGGAAATACTCGATCGGCGATTATTTCTTCACGACTGTCGGCTTCATCGGGCTGGCGATGCCGAACTTCTTGTTCGCACTGGTGCTCATGTATGTCGCGGTGGTGCATTTCGGGGCCGACGTCTCGGGCCTCTTCTCCGAGGAGTACCAGGATGCGCCCTGGTCCCTGGCCAAGATCGGCGATCTTGCCGCGCATATCTGGATCCCGGTCATCATCCTCGGCACCAGCGCGACTGCCAGCCTGGTGCGCATCATGCGGGCCAACCTGCTGGACGAGTTGTATCGACCCTACGTTACGACAGCCCGAGCCAAAGGCCTGTCCGAGTGGCGCTTGATCATGAAGTACCCCGTGCGGATCGCGATCAACCCGTTCATATCGACAATCGGCTGGGCCTTCCCGCAACTGATTTCGGGCGCCGTCATTACTGCCTTTGTGCTGTCGCTGCCGACCTCGGGGCCGCTGATGCTGCAAGCGCTTCTGGCGCAGGACATGTACCTGGCTGGCGCCTTCATCCTGCTGCTCTGCTGCCTGTCAATCGTCGGGATGCTCGTCTCTGACATCCTGCTCGCGGTGATCGACCCGCGCATTCGCTTCCGGTGACCCAAATGACTGCTAATTCCGAAATCGACCCCCGCGCCTTGGCCCAATCGCCCGAAGACTTCGCGTCCCAATGGCGGCTGATCTGGGTGTCCTTCCGCAAGCACCGCCTGGCGATGACCGGCCTGATGATCGTGCTGCTGCTCTATGTGATCGGGGCCTTTGCAGAATTTCTTGCCCCCTTTGATCCGAATGCGACCTCATCGGCCGACATCTACCATCCGCCACAGATGATCCGGTTCATCGACCGTGATGCCGATGGCGGTTGGTCGATCAGCCCCCATGTAATCGCGCAGACGATGGAGCGGGACAAGTTCACGCTCCAGACCACCTACACCCCCGACCCGGACAAGAAGATCTATCTGGATTTCTTCGGCAAAGGCGATCCCTATGAGCTTTGGGGCGTGTTCCCGATGGAGCGGCACTTCCTGACCACCGAAAATCCCGATGAGCACTTCTTCCTCTTCGGGGCGGACCGGCTGGGCCGGGACATGCTGAGCCGGACGATCTATGGAACGCGGATTTCCATGTCCATCGGCCTGATCGGTGTCAGCCTCAGCCTAGTGCTGGGTCTGATCCTTGGCGGCATTTCCGGGTACTACGGCGGACGGATCGACATGTTCATCCAGCGAATCGTGGAGCTGGTGATTTCGCTGCCGACGATCCCGATCTGGCTGGGCCTGAGCGCGGCGCTGCCGCAGGACTGGTCACCGCTGACGCGCTACTTCGCCATCACGATCATCCTGTCGCTGGTGGCCTGGACCGAATTGGCGCGAGTAGTCCGAGGCCGTTTCCTTGCCCTCCGGACTGAGGAGTTCGTGACCGCCGCCCGGCTGGACGGCTGTAAACGGCGCCGGGTGATCTTTCGCCACATGATGCCCTCGATGGTCAGCCACATCATCGCCTCGGTGACGCTGGCGATCCCGGTGATGATCATCGCGGAAACCTCGCTGTCCTTCCTCGGGCTTGGCCTGACGCCGCCGATCATCTCCTGGGGCGTGTTGTTGAAAGAGGCCCAGAACGTCCGCTCCATCGCCCAGGCGCCTTGGCTTTTCGTTCCGGGTGGCGCGGTCTGCCTTGCGGTTCTGGCACTGAACTTCCTTGGCGACGGTTTGCGCGACGCTGCCGATCCCTATGCACAGGACAGCCACTGATGAGCAATACAGCCATGAAAACAGATGCAGAAACGACGGTCCTGGAACTCAAGAACCTGACCACGGAGTTCGTGACCAAGCGCGGCAATTTCCGTGCGGTCGACGATGTCTCTCTGGAACTACACGCGGGCAAGACGCTCTGCGTCGTCGGGGAAAGCGGCTCGGGCAAGAGCGTAATGTCGCGCTCGATCCTGCAGATCGTCGATCCGCCGGGCCGCGTGACCGGCGGGCAGGCGCTGCTGCATCGCCACCGCACGGCGCGCGCTGGCGGTGTCGAGGACACGGTCGACCTCTTGCAGCTCAATCCCAAGTCCAAGGCCATCCGCAACCTGCGCGGTCGCGACATCGCCATGATCTTCCAGGAACCGATGAGTTCGCTCTCGCCGGTGCACCGGATCGGCGACCAGGTCGGCGAGGCGATCCGCCTGCACGAGCCTGTCTCCAAGAAGGAGGCCCGCGAGAGAACCTTTGAGCTGTTGCGCAAGGTCGAGATCCCGAACCCGGGCAAGGCCATCGACCAATTTCCCTTCGAGTTCTCGGGCGGGATGCGGCAGCGCGCGATGATCGCCATGGCCCTGGCTTGCAATCCGACCGTGCTGATCGCGGATGAGCCTACGACTGCGCTGGATGTGACCATCCAGGCCGAGATCCTCGATCTGATCCGCTCGATCCAGGACGAAAGCGACATGGCGGTTCTGTTCATTACGCACGACATGGGAGTGGTGGCGGAAATCGCGGATGAAATCGCCGTCATGCGCTTTGGCAAGGTCGTGGAGACCGGAGACGTCTACGACATCTTCGAGAACCCGCAGCACCATTACACCCAGCGCCTGTTGAACTCCGTGCGCGAACTGGATCATCCCTCGGAACGCCGTCTTGAAATGCGCAAGGTCCGCCCGATCGGCGCACCCTGCTTGGTGTCGGACAATGTCCGCAAAGTCTTTGGCGGCAGCACGAGCTGGTTCGGGGGCGAGGTGAAGGGGCTGGTCGCGGTCAATGACGCTGACCTGGAACTGCGCAAAGGTGAAAACCTGGGCATTGTCGGCGAGAGCGGGTCTGGCAAGACCACGCTGGGGCGCTGCCTGCAACGTGTGCATGATGTCACCTCGGGCCGGATCCTCTACACCAACGAGGACGGAGAGGAACGTGACCTCGCCCCGCTGACCGAAGACCAGCTGGCGCAGCCCTGGCGCGACATCCGGACAGTGTTCCAGGATCCGTTTTCCTCGCTCAACCCGCGGATGACGATTGGCCAGATCATTGCCGAACCGCTGGTGGTCGAGGGCAAGATGACGTCGCAGCAGATCCGCGACCGGGTCTTTGAACTGCTGGAGCTGGTCGGGCTGCCGAACACGGCCTACATGCGCTATCCGCACGCCTTTTCCGGCGGCCAGCGGCAGCGCGTGTCGATTGCCCGCGCGATTGCGCCGAACCCGCGCATCATAATCGCGGACGAGGCGACCTCGGCGCTGGACGTCAGCCTGCGGACGCAGATCCTCGATCTGCTGCTTGATCTTCAGGAACGGCTCGACCTGAGCTTTATCCTGATCAGCCACGACATCGCGGTGATCCGGTATTTCTGTGACCGCATCGCCGTCATGTACCGGGGCCAGATCGTCGAGACGGGCGATACGGAAACGGTCTGTAATGCGCCGCAGCACAAGTACACGCAATCGCTGCTGTCTGCTGTGCCCGTCGCCGATCCGCGCGTTCGCGGGCAGAAGCAACGCGTTCGTTACCAAGAAGCAAACTGAGGACCGCCCCGTGAAGATTACAGAGATCAAGACCTTTCTGATGCAGGTGGGATCGCGGCCGGGAATGCCTGCGGGGGCGGGATCGTTCCGTGGCTCGCGCAACTGGCTTTTCGTCAAGGTCGAAACAGACGAGGGCATCTACGGCATCGGCGAATGTTCCGGCTGGCCGCGTGTGATCGAACGCGCGGTGCAGGATCTGACCAATGTTCTGGTCGGTGAGGACCCGCGCGACATCGACAGGCTTTGGCAGCGGCTCTACGTCGCCACGATGGGCCACGGCATGACCGGCACAGTCGGTGGTGGTGCCTTGACCGGCATCGAAATGGCGCTGTGGGACATCAAGGGCAAGGTGCTGGGCCAGCCGGTCTGGAACCTGTTGGGCGGCAAGTTCCGCGACACTATCCCCGTCTATGGACACGCCAAGTCGCCGGAGCGTGCGCAGGAACTGATGGACCGGGGTTACAGCGCGGTGAAGGTGGGCTTTACAGGGGCCGTTAACCTCGAACTGGTGGCCTCGATCCGCGACACGGTTGGACCAGATGCGGACGTGATGGTCGATGCACATGGACCGTCCTGGATGACCACCGCCGACGCGATTGCCGTCGGGCGCGAGCTGGAGCAGCTGGATCTGCTGTTCTACGAGGATCCGGTTGCACCCGAGAACCTGGACGCATTGCAACGGGTACGTGACGCGGTGGACATCCCTCTGGCAGCCGGCGAGCGCGTTAGCACCATCTGGGGCATCCGCCCCTATATCGAACGCGACCTTGTGGACGTGATCCAACCTGACACGGGCCGTGCCGGCGGTATCACCCAGATGCGCAAAATGGCGGCAATGGCCGAATCCCATTACATCACGATGGCACCGCATTCCGGCTCTCTGGGGCCGGTGGCGGAATTTGCCGCGCTGCATGTCTTGGCCACGATCCCGAACGTGTTGATGCTGGAACGGGTCGAGATCGACTGGCCGGGCCGCTACGAAGTGGTCACACCTGTCCTCAAGGCTGAAAACGGCGCCTTGCCGGTGCCGGACGCGCCCGGTCTTGGCGTCGAATTGGTCGAAGAGGAAATCGAGAAGTACCCGAGCCAGCGCAACGTGGCCGACATGCCGGAGAACGAGGGCGCCTATGAGCCGGGCACTTTTGGCGAATGCGTCTTCTTTCAGCCCCGCTTGCGCCGGCGGTCTCGCCTGCGTTTGAAGCGAACAGAGGAGTCCTGATCGCTCATGGCTCCGGCGACGGACACGGGATGCGCTATTGGGGACGGCCTTTGGGCTATCGCCCTCGCAGGAGAGGGCGCTTTGGCGCTCTGTTCTCTGGACCCGGAGACGGGCGTGCTTGTCGTCATCGACAAGCAGCCCTTGCCGGGGGCCACGGGCCGCTGTCGCGGCGTGCCAATGGCTACAAACGCATGCAAGACCCGGATCTATGCTGCCTGGCGTGGCGATGCGTTCCGGCTGTTCAGCTTTGCCCTTGATCGCGATGCGCGCCGCCTGACCTGCCTGGGAGACGCCAGCCTGCCCGCAAGCATGTGCTATGCCACACTCTCCTCGTGCGGCCAGCGGGTGCTCTCATCGTCCAACACGGGCAGTGTGATTGCCGTCAGCCCGATCGACAAGGACGGGCGGGCAGGCGATCCGATCATGACACAGGAGGCGTTCAAGGCACATTGCTTTGTCGACGCCCCGAACGGCCTTGCCTATGCCACCAGCTTGCGCGGCGATTTCGTCCAGAGCTACGCATTCGATATGGCGCGCTGCGATCTGAAACCGTTGGCCCGGCGCGAATTTCCGGCGGAAGCTGGGCCGCGGCACATCGTATTCGCGGCAGACGGGACACGCGCTTACCTGCTGTCGGAATTTGCGGGGACCCTGACCTCGCTGGACGTGGATGCCGAAACCGGTGTCTTGTCCGTGCAGGGCAGGGTCGAGTTGTTGCCGGGCGCGGATAAGGCATGGGCGGCCGAGTTGCGGCTAAGCCCACGACAAGATGTTCTTTATGCTTCCGAACGCAGCACATCGCAGATCTTCGCCTATCGCCTTGGGGCGCAGGGCGTGATGCAGCTGATCGGCGCCGTGCCCGCGCCCGACTGTCCTACCGCCTTTGATCTCTGCGCCACCGGCCGCCACGTGATCGCCCTTGGCGAAAAGAGCGGCGAGGCCTGGGTCTATCGAATTGACCGGGACGGGCTGCCAGGGCGTGTCTTCCGAACCGAAATCGGCGCCGTTCCCAGCTGGGTGCTGGCGCTTTGAACCATCAAACTCACCTCAAGGACCCGACGATGAAAGAGAGCACCCGCAACAAGTTCCAGCATATCTCGGTCGCGACTATTGCCACGGCGCTCTACAAGCGCGGCCTGCGCCACCAGGTGATCCAGGGTGTGCATCCTGTGGATTGGAAGGGGCAGAACATGGTCGGTCCCGCCTTCACCCTGCGCTACATTCCCGCCCGCGAGGATCGCAACGGAATCGAGGTCTTTCGCAACCCCGAGCACAAGCAGCGCGTCGCCATCGAAACCTGTCCCGAAGGGCACGTTCTGGTCATGGACAGCCGCAAGCAGGCCGAGGCCGCCTCAGCCGGGGACATTCTCATCACCCGGCTGATGAAACGTGGCGGGGCCGGTGTCGTGACGGATGGCGGATTTCGCGACGGGATGAACATCGCCACGCTGGAAATGCCCGCCTACCATTCGCGCCCCTCCAGCCCGACGAACCTGACCAACAACGAGGCCATCGCCATCAACGAACCGATCGGCTGCGGGGATGCGCCGGTCTTTCCTGGAGACGTGATCGTGGGTGACGCGGATTGCGTCATCGTGGTCCCGGCCGAGATCGCCGACGAGGTCGCGGATGAGTGTATCGAGATGACCGCCTTCGAGGCTTTCGTGGCGGAACGCGTGGCCGAAGGCCACACCATCATCGGCCTCTATCCCTGCACGAAGGAGGAAAACCGCGCCGCCTACGAAGCATGGCTTGCAGCCAAGGATGACACGTATTTCTACCACCGGATGAAGCAAGATGAGCGCTGAGCCGACCGGACAGTCAATACTCCATCATTTCCGTTGGGCCTTTGCCGTCACGGCACTAGGGCTGCTTCTCGGCGCAGTCGTCGGCTGGAACGCCACAGGCACGGCCTCGGGCACGCTGACGATCTTCTTTATCTGCGCCGTTCTGGCGGTGCTTGAGATCAGCCTGTCCTTCGACAATGCCATCGTGAACGCCAACAAGCTCAAGACCATGTCGCCGAAGTGGCAGCGCCGGTTTCTGACCTGGGGCATCCTGATCGCTGTTTTTGGCATGCGGATCGTCTTTCCACTGGCGATTGTCGCGCTGGCTGCAAAGGTGGGGCCGTGGCAGGCGCTGGTGCTAGCCGTGGCCGAGCCGGGCGAATACAGCCGCATCATGCACGACGCACATCTGTCCATCGCGGCCTTCGGCGGGACCTTCCTGATGATGGTTGGGCTCTCTTTCTTTTTCGACAAGGAAAAGGACGAGCACTGGGTGCGCTGGATCGAGGACAGGATGGCCCGCGCCGCGGGTATCCGCGGCTTTGAAATCATGCTGGTCCTGGCGCTCATCCTTGTCTTCTCCTCGGTTCAGTCAAGCGCCGCCGATGCGGATGCGTTTTTTAGTGCCGCAATCTGGGGACTGATGACCTTTCTCGTGGTCGAGGCGCTTGGCGCGCTGCTCGACAGTTCGCAGCAGGCCCTCGAAGGGGCGGCCAAAGGCGGGGTAGGGGCCTTTCTCTACCTCGAGGTGCTGGATGCCTCGTTTTCCTTCGACGGGGTGATCGGGGCATTTGCCCTGTCGCAGAACCTGCTGGTGATTGCGATCGGGCTAGGGATCGGGGCCATGTACGTCCGTTCGATGACGATCATGCTGGTCGAGCGCGGCACGCTGAAACAGTACTGTTATCTTGAGCACGGAGCATTTTACGCGATCATCGTCCTGTCGGTGATCATGTTCGCACAGTCGATCGTGCATATCCCCGAAGTGGTGACCGGACTAGGAGGCGTGGCCATGATCGGCCTTGCGCTCTGGTCGTCGATACGCCGGAACCGCGCGGTTGCCTGTTGATGGCAGGGGGCAGTGGCACATAATGTGTAACTTCGTCGTATTGGTATACAGTGTTGGGATCTTGTAATCGTCGGCGGATTTCAAGGATCGGAATGACAGGGCCTTCCGAAGACGGTCAGACAAGTGTTCGAGCGAGAGGATGACAATGGATCAGGCAGCAGGGAATACGCAGCGCAGACGGACCGCCGGGCAAAAGGCCAAAAAGGTTCGGGAGCCCGGCTACAGCCGAATTGCGCATCTGATCCGGGAAGAGATCTTTGGCGGGCGGCTCACTGCGGGGACACGCCTGAAAGTCTCCGAGATTGCCAAGCGCTTTGGCACCAGCACCAACCCAGCACGCGAAGCACTGCAGGTGCTCGAAGGCGAGGGGCTGGTCACGATCGAGCCCAACCGCGGGGCCAGCGTTCGCGAGATCAGCGAGGACATGCTGCAGAATGTCTTTGATCTGAAGATTGTTCTCTGGGCCTATATCGTCAAATCCTTCGTAGAGACCGCGACGCCAGACGAGATCGCGGAATTGCGCCGCCGTCAGGACGCCTGCGAGGAAGCGGTTCAGAATGGGGACTATCCCGCGTATCACACGGCAAACCTCGCGTTCCATGACTATATCGTGGACCACCATTTCAATGCTGAGGCCGTCGCGATCATCCGTAAACACGACCGGTGGCTTCAGGCCATGTCGAAATCCGATCCGCTGAACCTTGCGCAGATGCGTCGGTCGATTGCCGAACATTGGCGCATTGTCGAGGCGGTCGAAAAAGGGGAGGCAGAGGAAGCCGCCCATGCGATCGAGGAACACCTCAGCCATACGCAAACGGCCTTCCTGGATCGGTTGCGCCGTAAGCGCCTGAAGAAATCTGGCTGACGTTCAGCGCGCCAACATCGACGATTGCTGCGAGCCTCTGTGGAACGCCCCGCTATCGGCGTGTCCCCAACGTCCGGATTGTGACCGTTGGGTGCTTGAGGTGTGTATATAAATCAAAAGCTTATGAGATTTTTTTGGTAGATGCTGCAATGGTTTTGATTGCATATTGCACACTAAATAAAATAAATAATGTGTGAAACTTGGTTGCCCTTTGACGCAGCCGGACACTCCCTGCGCCCGTTTCTCGGGACGACGGCGGTCCCTTCGAGCAGGCGGGGAACATGAAAGGACACACGGAACATGGCAGAGACGGTAACCTTCCTTTCCAAGGATCTCCCCTTTGATGCTGACCAATGGGCGCGGCTAGAGGCGGCTTTGCCGCCGGGCCGGATCATCAAGGTCGACACAAGCGATGATTCCGCAGTTTCCGCGGCCCTGGAAGAAGCGGAAATCGCCATTCTGAAAAGCGATCTGGACGCGCGGTTCGTCGATGCGCCGCGACTCAAATGGGTGCATTGCGACCACGCAGGGTTGACGAAGTCGGCCCGTCCGGAGGTCTTCGAAAAGGGGCTGATCGTCACGGGATCAGCTGGCCGTTCCGGACCTGCTTTGGCGGAACATGTGATGATGTTCTCGCTGATGCTCTGCGCCCGCTACCCGGATTTCTACGAGGCGCAGAAACGCCATGAATGGCGTCGGGTACCGGAAATGGACGATCTCTTTGCGCTCTCCGGGCGTACCATGGGGATCATCGGCATGGGGAACACCGGCAAGGCGCTCGCCACCCGGGCCAAGGCCTTCAATATGAAGGTCCTGGGCTACCGGCGCCGTGATGAGCCAGCGCCGGAGGGCGTCGACCGCATGTATAGCAGCGACAAGGGCGAGGGGATCGACGAGATCCTCGAACAGGCCGACATCGTTGCACTGGTCATCAACCTGTCCGATGCCACGCACCATATGATCGGGGCAGAGCAGTTCGCCCGCATGAAACGATCGGCGATCCTAGTGAACCTCGCGCGTGGGGCCGTGGTGGATCAGGACGCCCTGATCGCGGCCTTGACCGAGGGACGCATAGCCGGCGCGGGGATCGACGTGATGACGCCGGAACCTCTCCCCGAGGATCACCCGCTCTGGGATACGCCCAACCTGCTCATCACGCCGCATTTCTCGGCCAAGTTGCCGGATCGGTCTGAACGGTCGCTGAATATGATCATCGACAACCTGCGCCGCTATCAGGCGGGGCAGGAGATGCTGAACCGGATCAGCGAAGAGGACCTCTGGTCAAAGGGGTAAGCCGGTCCACCTTGCGGTCCGGACCGCAACCTGAACTCAAGAAAAGGAATTATTCGACATGAAAATCGGTTTCATCGGGCTTGGCGTCATGGGACAGCCGATGGCGGGGCATCTGATCGAGGCGGGGCACGACGTTCAGTTGTATCGTGTCAAGGACAAGTCGCAGCACCTGGTCGAGATGGGCGGGAAGGCTGCGGATTCGGCCAGGGCTGTTGCCGAGGCGGCTGATGTCATCCTCCTCATGCTGCCGAACACGCCGGACGTCGAAGGGGTTCTGTTTGGCGAAAATGGCGTTGTCGAAGGGCTGAGCGCGGGCAAGACCGTGGTCGACATGAGCTCGATCTCGCCGGTTGCGACGACGGATTTTGCCAGCCGTATTGCGGCGCTGGACTGTGCTTACCTGGATGCGCCCGTCTCTGGCGGCGAGGCCGGCGCCAAGGCAGCGTCCCTGTCCATCATGGTCGGTGGGGCGCAAGAGGATTTCGACCGAGTGTTGCCGATCTTCGAAGTCATGGGCAAGAACATCACCCTGGTGGGTGAGGTCGGAGCAGGCCAGACGGCAAAGATCGCCAATCAGATCATCGTCGCCCTGACCATTGAGGCGGTGTCCGAAGGCCTGCTCTTTGCTTCGAAAGCGGGCGCCGACCCCGCCAAAGTACGAGAGGCGATCATGGGCGGTCTGGCTTCGTCGAAGATCCTGGAGATGCACGGCAAGCGCATGATCGACCGGACCTTCGAGCCGGGCTTCCGTATCTCGCTGCACCAGAAGGACATCAACAACGCGCTGGAATCGGCCCGTAGCCTCAAGCTGGCGCTGCCGTCGACCGCGCTTGCACAAGAACTCTTCAACACCTGCGCGGCACAGGGGCATGGGGAACTGGATCACTCGGCCCTGGTCCGCGCGCTGGAGACCATGGCGGCGCATGAAATCGGTGCCTGACTGGCAATCGACCAGAGGTGCCAAGATGAACGACCTGCAGGACAGGAAATCGCGCGAGTTGCTTCGGCGGATGGTCGACGCTGCCATTTCGGCAGCTGACCCTGCCAAGGTGCTGGCCAGTCATCTGCCCGAGAAACCAACGGGCAGGTGCATCGTCGTCGGGGCCGGCAAGGCTGCGGCCGCAATGGCGCGGGCAGTCGAATGCGCCTGGCCCGATGTCGACCTGTCCGGCCTGGTTGTTACACGATACGGACATGCGGTGCCGACCACGCGGGTCGCGGTCCGCGAGGCCGCGCATCCCGTACCCGATGCTAACGGAGTCGAGGCGACCCGGGCCATTCTGGACATGGTGCACACAGCCGGGAAAGGCGATCTTGTGCTGGCGCTGATCTCCGGCGGTGGTTCCGCACTTCTGACCGCGCCGGTTTCCCCGCTTTCGCTTGAAGACAAGATCGACATAACACGCAGGCTGCTGGCTTCTGGTCTGCCCATTGCCGAGATGAACCGGGTGCGCAGGCGCCTTTCGTTGATCAAGGGCGGCGGGCTTGCCCGTGCAGCTGCCCCGGCCAGGGTGGTGACCTTGGCGATCTCTGATGTGCCGGGGGACGATCCACTTGCCATTGCCTCGGGCCCGACGGTTCTCGATGCCGGGGTAGGCGGCAGTCTTGCGCACATCGTTGATCGTCTTGGCAATGACCTACCGGATCACGTCCGAGAAGCTCTGTCTCAACCAGTCAAATGTGGGGCGACGATGAATGATCTGGGCTTCAAGCTTGTGGCGGCACCTCAGATGTCGCTCAACGCGGCGGCACAGGTGGCGCGGGATGCCGGCACCACTCCGCTCCTGCTTGGGGATGCATTGGAGGGTGAGGCACGGGAAATGGGTGTCGTCATGGCGGGGATCGCAGGTGCGGTCGCCAAACATGGCACGCCGGTGCCACGGCCCGCTGTTCTTTTGTCCGGTGGCGAGACGACTGTGACCATCGGGGATCGCAAACCCGGGCGCGGCGGACGCAACACTGAATTTCTGCTCAGTCTCGCCGTTGCCCTCGACGGGGCATCGGGTGTCTTTGGAGCGGCTGTAGACACCGACGGTATCGACGGGACCGAGGATGCTGCCGGAGCGGTCATTACGCCATCCACACTGAAACGGGCCCGGGCGGCAGGTCATGATCCGCGTGCCGACTTGGCAAATCATAACAGCTACAGTCTTTTCTCGTCCGTCAAGGATCTGATCATGACGGGTCCGACGCTGACCAACGTAAATGACTTTCGCGCCATATTGATACCATGACCCCGCGCAGGCGGGAGCGCCTGTTGCAGCTCGCAGGCGACCTGGACCTCATCGCCCTGAAATGGGGCAAGTAAAGGAGTTCTCGACATGCTCGACAAATCCACCTTCACGCCGCACGGCCGTCATCTGATCGCAGGGGAGTGGGTCTCTGGCGAGACGACCTTCACCTCGGAGCCGGCGCATGGCCCGTCGCATGACTACTCGGTCGGCACGCCGGCGCTGGTCGACCGGGCCTGCGAGGCCGCCGAGGAGGCCTTCTGGTCCTACGGCCATGCCAGCCGCGAGACCCGGGCCGCCTTTCTCAACGCCATCGCCGACGAGATCGAAGCCCGCGCCGAACAGATCACCGAGATCGGCACCCAGGAAACCGGCCTGCCCGAGGCCCGCCTGCAGGGCGAGCGCGGCCGCACCACCGGCCAGCTGCGCCTGTTTGCCAGCCACATCCTGGACGGGGCCTACCTCGACCGTCGGCACGATGAGGCGCTGCCCGACCGCCAGCCGCTGCCGCGCCCGGACCTCAAGATGGTGCAGCGCCCGATCGGCCCGGTCGCGGTCTTCGGCGCCTCGAACTTCCCGCTCGCCTTTTCCACCGCCGGCGGCGACACCGCCAGCGCCCTGGCGGCGGGCTGCCCGGTCGTGGTCAAGGGCCACTCGGCCCATCCCGGCACCGGCGAGATCGTCGCCGAGGCCATCCACGCGGCCATCACGAAGACCGGCGTCCACCCCGGTACCTTCAGCCTGATCCAGGGCGGCAAGCGCGACGTGGGCCAGGCGCTGGTCCAGCATCCGCTGATCCGCGCGGTGGGCTTCACCGGCTCGCTGGGCGGGGGCCGGGCGCTTTTCGACCTCTGCGCGCAGCGCCCCGAACCGATCCCCTTCTTCGGCGAGCTGGGCAGCGTCAACCCGATGTTCCTTTTGCCCGAGGCCGTGAAGGCCCGCGGCGCAGCCATCGGCGAAGGCTGGGCCGCCTCGCTGACGATGGGCGCCGGGCAGTTCTGTACCAACCCCGGCATCGCCGTGGTCGAGATGGGAGAGGCCGGCGACGCCTTTGTCAGCGCCGCCGCCGAGGCGCTGAAGGGCGTCACGACCCAGTGCATGCTGACCGAGGGTATCGCCGATGCGTATAAGAACGGTAAACAGCGCTTCGACACCCGCAACCCGGTGCGCCCGGTGCTGACGACGGAGAGCGAGGGGCGCAATGCCTCGCCCAATCTCTACGAGACGGACGCCGAGAATTACCTGCAGGATCATGCGCTTGGCGAAGAGGTCTTTGGCCCGCTGGGCCTTGTCGTGCGGGTGTCCGGCCCCGACGAGATGGAAACATTGGCGCGCGGGTTCGAGGGCCAGCTGACCTGCACGCTGCACATGGACGAGGGCGACACGGGGCTTGCGCAACGCCTGATGCCGGTGCTGGAGCGCAAGGCCGGGCGGCTCCTGGTGAACGGTTTTCCGACCGGGGTCGAGGTGGCCGACGCGATGGTCCACGGCGGGCCTTACCCGGCCTCGACCAACTTCGGCGCGACCTCTGTCGGCACCCTGGCCATCCGCCGCTTCCTGCGCCCGGTCTGCTACCAGAACCTCCCCGACGGCCTCCTGCCAGACGACTTGCGGTAAGTCATCGCGAAAGACCATCAAAGACTTCGGTATCGACGCGTTCGGCGAAGGTAAGTGATAAGTCACAGGTGCTATTTCCTTTTCTGAATTTTGTGATGACTCAACCCTCATCACATTGGCAGATTGGGGTGCCGCCAGGTGGAGCTCCCACACCATCAAAAGAGTCTTGCGACCTCTATAGGGAGCGGCTGCCCGCCCGGGTCGGCAGAATTTCGAGCGCTGTCTATCCGCTTCGTATCCCACCTAGGACTTTCTGCAATCAGCTGGCCGTGGGACAAGTGTGTCAGTCATGCTGACCCCCCGGGTGATAGGAGGCGTTTCCCGACGGGGCTGCTTGTCCTCGGATCGACCGGGATAGGACGGCACATCAAGCGCGCCGTGTAACTACGCCATGGCAAATGGAGACGTGGATCTCGTCCCGGGCCAGTCGTCAATTGGCGGGTTTGAAGGGGGGGGCAGTGGGGGTATTTTTTTTGACGCCCGCAGAGGGTCTCTTTGTTGCGCGCGGGGACAGGGAGCAAAAACTCGAGGAGGGTGTCACACGGGCGATTTTAACGGGTCTCTGTGCGAGCCAAGGCAAGGGGGGCTCGAGACCCTGCCGCCCCCTCCTAAGGTAGCTGCTACGCCGGAATCGACGGGCCACTTCGGATCCAACTCCTGAAACCAGCCCCCCGGCGTCGAAATTGACCAGCCGCGGAATTGCTATGCTCTGGGTTGTCAGTCAGGCGGCCCGAGCTTTTGAAAAGTCGGGCTTCCCCCGCCCGGGACATATCGGACGCCGAGATGCCGTTGTCTCATCCTCACCGGTGGAAGGGAGATCCGGGGGGGGGCACATCACATGCATTTTTGCGTCTCTAGATGGTAGGAGTGAACGCCGGGTTCATTCCTGAGTGTTTTTATTAAGTGAGCAATGCTGACCTACTTGTTATTGACTAGTCATTCCTGACTTGTCACACTCTCCGAGCGTAGCGAGGAGGGTGTGACAAGGAAGTAAGAAGGGAGGGAGAGGAGACCTACTAAATAACAAGTAGGTCAGCATTGCTCACTTATCTATTTTTGTCAGGTATTATCAGAACAGCGGCCCGAGGTCGTCTTCGTCCTCACCTTCGATGATTACACCACGGGTGATCCGTGGCTCACCGTGCCGGAGAGGTCAACCCGCGCTACCGCGGGGGTGGCACTGTTGAACAAAAGGGCTGCGGGAGACCCGTAAATGAAGCCCGTAGAGCGCCCGGATGCTCTTTCAGCCACCCCATCCCACCCGAAACATCGCTAAGAGCTCTGTACGGGCCTCTCTCGGCCTCTCATGCCCATTTCGGGGTGATGCCCCCGGTCGCATTTGCCCGGGATGGCTTTCACCCGCCCCTGTTCGCGACACCCGCAAGGGGCGTTTGGTATCCGGGCCGGTGATGACCAGATCGTCGTCGTAAGGGGCGGAAGCCAGCCTTGGAGCAAATGTCGAAACGCTGGCCGTTGAAGCGGTCGCCGTTGACACCGCTGGGTCGATGTCCCCGTCCAAGGCGCGGTGGCCGGTCGTGTTGATCTTGTGCCGGGTGCGACCTATCCCTTCCGGTCCTTATGCGAAGCATACCAGACAGGACATGGGATATTTCCGGCGGCCTTGATGGCCTCGGAAAAAGGGCAGAGGGTGCTGCTTGCCTTGTCCCTGTCGACCTGCCCGGCTCTCAAGCGCAGACGCACTTGGCCGTTCGCCTGGATGACCTGGTGTCTTCGGGGTGTTGCCGCTTCCCCCGCTGCCAGGGTGAAAGGATGAATACTGGGTTTGACCGGGTAACTTCCGGCATGTTGTGATGATGGTGCGACCCTGCGGTGCCTGTGTCCCTCCCGGCGGCGCCTTATGCTCCCCCTCGGGCACTTGAGGGCCTATCCAGCGACGGGTCCCTGCACCGCCCTGCGGGCGTTCTCGTCCTGTCTCGAGGGTCTGCGAGATCGCAAGCTGATCCTCTTCGGGGAGGTAGGCGGCCGTATGCCCGGCGCTTGGATGGCGTGATCGAACTCATCCCGCCGGTGGGGCGGCAGGATGTTTTTTGGCAGTCCGCAGCCGTTTTCAATCCCATCGTCGGGCGGGAACACCTCGGGCAAACGTGGTGCCTCTCCGGTTTCAGGACTGGATGAGGCACGGGCCGGAATTTGGCGCCCACAGGGGGCATCTTCGTGCTTTGGGCAGGGGTGGGGAGGAAGACATCAAGGAGGCCATCACACGGGCTGTCTACAGGGGCGTAGCGCGATCGGGAGGGCAGGGGGTGGTCGATCCCGATTTCGACCAGAAGATTTTCACTGATGAGCTGCGTGGCGATGTCTGAAAGTGCCAGGATTCGTCAGGGCCACATCTGCCCGGCATGAAGCACACGCAGCACCGTCACCATCCCGGGGGGCAGCATAGACCACGATGTAGTTGGGCCGGACCACCAGCTCTCGAGTGCCGGCCGTCCTGCCTGGGCGGCAGCGCTTCGGGTGCGCCGGGAACTGCGCCACCTTGCCTTGGATTTCCTCCATCAGGGCAAGAGCGGCATCCGGGTTATCGTCCGAGATGTCATCGACAATCGCCATCAGGTCCGCGACTGCCGCGACCTTCGAGTCAAGGTCAGGTACGGCGCTTGCCGTCGATCAGGGCGCGCGCTTCGTGCATCACCTGATCATGCGGCTTGGTCGGGTGCGGGTCGGCCAGTGCCTCCCGAACCTTGGCGCGAAACCAGGCATCGTGGACCTCCGGGTCTGTGCCCAGCCTGGCGGGCATACCGTCTTCGGCTGCCACGCGGGTCAGCAGGATACGCACCGCATCGGAGAGGGTCCGGCCGAGGCTGGCCAGCGCACCGGCAGCCTCTGCCTTGAGCTGGTCGTCCACGCGGACGTGAGGCATCAAGGTTCGAACGGGCAATGTGATGGCTTGCCCCCTTGCTAGCTGGAGGTGGTGCCGGCGTGGGGGAGGGTGTTGCGGAGGGAATATAGCCCCCGCGAGAGGGGCGTCTTTGCGTACGGGGTAGGGAGGGGTGAGAAAAGCTCGATGAGGGCATCACGCGGGCGTTTTAGAGAGGCTGCGTGCAAGTCAGGGGTGGGACATCGAGCCCGACTTGCCCCTGCCAAGCCCCCTACACTGCCGAGGTCGATAGGCAGTCCCGAACCCGGGACTTGAGGTGCGTGTGACCAGAAGCGAAAGTTCGGCTTTCGTTGGTATTCCTTGGAGGATGATCGGGCGCTGTCCCTGACTGGTTGCATGAGGGCTACTGCACGACAGGAAGTTACACGCAGATACAAGCCAATCGACCTGAGCTTCCCAACCCTGTAGAGCCTCGAGGATGCGGACCCTGCCAGGGCTTGTCTGCGGAACATGATTTCATATTCGCGCCCTCGAACTCGCCTGCGGCTCGCGAGGAGGCGCGAATATCAAGCCGCCTTCGGCGGACAAACCTGATGGTCAGCCCACTGGTCTGGATTGGAGGCCGTGTAGGGCAGGGCTGTTACTCATCATGTTCGATGCGTCACCTCCTTGCGCGGACTGCGTCCGCACGCCGGTCGGTGCCGCATCGAATAAGATTTCGAAGTAACCGGTCTTGAGGATGCGATAGTTACTGGGCTGGGTGTTAGGCAATCAATGAGAGGCCAGCTGCCAAAACTGACACGTCACATTGAATTGGGGTGGTGGTAGGTTAAGGGGGGGGGGGGCTGGATGAAGAGTGGATCGGGTTGATGTTATGCTTTTTGGGCAAAGGAAATCCATCAGGATGCCTGCCCGGGCACCCCGTCGTTTCTTTCAACCGCGATCCATGTTTTCCCCGGGATCTGACCGTCGGGTACTCTTCATCTTGGAACCGCACCTCCACCAAGTATGCGCTCAAGGGGGAGATACAAGGCTTTCCGCCTTGAGCGTGCTCGGGTAGGAGCTGACCTGAACGTCCTTGTGTACTGCGGGTCCGCTTGCCTGGTCGCTATGCCGGCTATGGGCTGTCCTTAAACCTCTGTCCAAATGACAACCCGGGACTGTGCCGTTTCCATCTCGGCTATGGTGGTGAAGCGTCTCGACGTCAGCCGCTTCGCAGCATACCTAGCCCAGATTTCGTCTTCATCGGGATCGGTGAGCATCCTGACCACGGAAGACCCGCCCGGCATCACGTCGTGCCATGCCCATTCGAAGTCATTTTTTACGAGAGGTACTTTGACCGGGAGGAAAATTCCTGTCGTTCCAATCCGCCGTGCAGAGCGTTGGAAGCCCAAAGCGCGCGTGGCTTTCATCTTGGGCAGCCCATGACCCCCAGTGGCGATGATGTGCCAGTGCGGTGTCTTATCCACATCGTGTGGGTCATCTTCATAAAAGGCGAACCATCTCCATTTCTGGGGTTTGAGGCAGGGTCTTCGGTAACCGGCGCCGATCAGTCTTCGATTGATCCTGTTGTTCCATCCCTTCAGCCTGTCCCGCATCATGTAGATGTTCGCCTTTGGGTTGTTACTCTGCAGTGTAACAGCCAGGTGCCATTTATCCGGGCCATTGAAGTAGTTGTTCTGGGGATGGCTGGGCTGCTTCATGACGAAGTCGAGCCAAGCCCGCCCAGTCTGGGCGAGTTTGTGGCGGGATCGGGGATTGAACTCATCATCCACGTTCATAAGCGCGTTACCTGACCTGTTAAATATTTTTACTGAGGGTTGTGCGCACCAGAGGTGCGCTCGATCAGGGCCCGGTAGGCCGTCCCGTCGAGGCCCGCGGCCTCGGCCAGCGCGGCCGCCTCTGTCAGGCGAATGTCCTTGCCCCGGACCCAGCCAGACACCCTCTCGGCAGGCCAGGAGAGCCGCTTGGCAAGCGTGGTGGTGGTCACCCCCTGCGCCCAGGCGAACACCGCGGGGATGGCCGCCGCGACAGCCAGGGTGTTGATCTGGGGTAGGTGCTGCTCAACCCAGTCCGACGAGATCTCGTAGCCACTGAACCCGCGCCGGCCGGCCAGCCATTCAAGCGCATCCAGGGGATTGCCCTCGACATAGTCCGCGCGCGGGCCAAGCGCGGCCGTGGTCCGGATCGGCTTGTTGCCCCGGGGGCCCATGACATTGCGAACGGAGCGGACGTCCAGGCCGCCCAGCGTGGCGATCTCCTGGGCCGAGAAACCGATTTCCAGCTGCCCGTCGCATAGGATGCCCTGGACGACCTCGGCGATGGCAAGCGTCGCCGAGGCAGCGGTCAGCAGGATCTGCAGGGGCGCGTCGGGCGCCAAGTAAACGCCGGTGTGGTCCAACCCGCCCATTGCCTCGCGGGGGAGCGCGGAGAGAAAGTAGGAGAGCCAGTCGGTGCCTTCCGCGCGCTCGTCGGACACGTCGATGTCCTGCAGGGCAGGGGGGGCAGAAACCAGCCGGTAACAGCGGTGCGCGGCACGTTCGATCCCGCTACCTTCGATGGCCACCTCTGCGAGGAACGCCTCGGAGGCGATCAGGTCGTCGAGATGCTGGGCAGGGACGTCTTCCATCCCGAGGATGGCGGCAGCGGCCGCGTTGCCGCGGTCGTTCATGCCCAGGAAGTACCGAGTGTCGTCAGCCTTCAGGACCGCCGCAATGCGGAGGTCTTCGAGGACCCTGGCCCAAGGAGGGAGAGTGTTCATGCGGGGCTCCGTTATTTAATGATGTGTGGTTAATCATATCATTTCACTGAAATAAAGAGTTAATGATATTCGTGACATCACTTTTGCGGATCGCTCCTTTGACATGCAGCGGTCACCTGGCCGATAAGGGATCTGACCCAGCAAGTAGGGCAATGCAGGATTGTCGCCATCGCGGCTGGGTGTGAACTCGACAGCGCGGATGTCGGACGTCGCGGGGGCCATGGCCAGATGGACCTTGCGCCACTGGCGCCGACCCTGAACGCTGTGCTTGCGTGCCTGCCATTCGCCATCCTTGATCCCGATGCTGGCCACAAGCAGGTTCAGCGGGCCATCCGCGCGGCGAGAAGGGACCTGGTCGGCCAGAGTCTTTTGCCTGCGGCGCAGTGCGGAGAAATCCGGCACGGGCCAGTCTAGTCCCGCCAACTTCAGCGGGCTCGTCGCCATGCCAGAGGTCTGGCAAAGCGTTGGCTTGAACAAGATCTTGATCGTGAGGCAGAACTGTATGGCCGCATCGGAAAACACCGCAGGTAATCCTGGTCGCCCGCCATGCGGCGCACGCTAGGCCATGTCCTTGTCGACCCAGATCAGCAGGTATGGGGTGCGTCTACGTCGTACAGATCAATCGCGCCCTTCCGAGGCCGTCATATCTCGACGTTCTCATCCCAAGTCTCCGCAGCGGCTACGACAGCGCGTTGACAGGAGCAGGGGCATCGGGCACCGTCAGGGCACGAAAAAAACGTCCCGGAGTTGCACCACGTTTTGCACTACATTTTGCACCACAATCGAGATCGCCCTGTGGGGAAATTTGTAAAGTTTAAAGCGGGTTGCGTGTGAATTTGCGCGAGTCGAGTTCCCCTACGGGCTGCCACTTTTTCTTGCAACGTCATGTTTTACCTCCACTTTTGTGAGTGGTTTGCCCAACCTTTGTGAATGGTTGGACATTATCGAGGCGAGACAGCCCGCTGTCAGCGAGCCGCCCTCGATTTGCTTTTTTGGTGTAGGTCGCGCCTTCAGCATTGGTTTTGTGCGCCAAGTAGGCCATCACCTCGTCGGGGGTGCCGCCCGAATTAACGATCCGGGTCGCTTGTCCTTTGCGAATTCCGTGAAGCGTGCAATGCGGTAGCCCTGCGGCGAAACACTGGTCCTTGAACCAGTTTCCGAGGGTTTCAGGCTTGTAGGCAAGCCCCTCACCGTGATGGACAAGTAGCATAACTTCGCGCGGACAGTGGGACAGTTCGTCATCGAGTTCGGGCAGGATCGAGTATTCCCCCGCAACGCCGGTTTTTCCGCGTCGGTAAGAGATTTTTCCGTCCTTGATGTTTCCCCAAGTCAATCGTGCCAAGTCTGCCCGAGAGGCTCCCGTGTTCAGGGCCAGTAGGAAAACAAGACGCCCCTTCGTGCCGTGGACGTGATGCTCAAGGAAGCGAGCCATCTCTTCTTCGGTCCATGTGTGAAAGCCGTCATCGCTTTCTTCCATGCGGTCAGCAGCGCGGGCAGGGTTGCCGGTCACGCCTTCGATCTCCTGTTTCAGGGCGTAGTTGAACAACAGGGAGAGGTTCTTTCGGACCTTATTCGCGGCCGCCGGGCCGTCCTTCTTCGCCATCAGCGCTTCTATGTGGCGCACTCGAAAGCTTGCCAACGGCAGATCGCCAGCGATGCCCTTTAGCCAGTCCAGCTCACGGCGCAACACGCGGCGGGTCGTCTCGGACTTGTTCTTGTGCTTGGGCGAGCGAAGATAGTTCTCGATCAGCCAGCAGAGCGTGCCATGCGCTGCATTGGAGTAGCTGGCCGGGGTTCGCGCCTCGTTTGTCGCCGCTTCATAGGATGCGCGGAACTCGGCGGAGCCATAGGTGCCCTGAATGTAGCAGGAGAACGCCTTGCGGCGGAAACGCCAGCGGACCTTGCCGTGGCGATCCGTGACGCGGGTCACGCCGGAATAGGGGTTTTTGGGGCGGGCCATCAGTCAATCAGCCTGTCGCACGGGTTCGCGTCGTCATGTTTTGTCGCGCCAGCGGGGGTAATGGTCACCGTGCCGGTCGGGGAAATGCTTATCTTGCCAATGGGAAGGCCAGCTTTAACCACCGCGGCCACATACCGTTTCAGATCATCCTGTTTAACGGTTGCCTTGCGGTTGGCCATTATGCCCACCCCTTCTCATAGCGGGCCATGTCACCCAATCGCCAGTAGCGCATCCCGTTGATTGCTTTAACCTGAGCTACTCCCCATCTGCTGGACAGGATCTGGCGTAATTTAAGCTACTCGTTGCACCTGCTGATCGGGTTGGTTGA
>NZ_JBLXFB010000012.1:0-127301 GCF_048262615.1 Antarctobacter sp. | reverse complement strand
GCCCTACCGGGTGGTAGTGGCGGACCGAGGAGGATTCGAACCCCCGACCCCTTGATTCGTAGTCAAGTACTCTATCCAGCTGAGCTATCGGTCCGTGAGGGGGGGATTTACCCCCCGTGTCCGGCCTTGGCAAGGGGCTTGGCAAGGTTTTTGTGGATGATCCCGCAAAAGATGCAGGGCCCCATGCGCCAAATCAATGCCGCTTGTAGCCCGCCTGCTAGACAGGTCCCAAGCAACCTGTGTCGGAGTCGGTCTCATGGCAGTAATTTACGGAACCCCAATCGGGGAAGACCTCCCCGGAACACCGCTCGCGGATACGATCTTTGGCCTTGAGGGGGACGACACGCTGCGCGGTCTGGGCGGCGATGACGTGCTCCAAGGCAATGTTGGCAATGACCTTATGGATGGCGGCGACGGCGAAGACACGCTCTTCGGCGGCTCGGGGAATGACACCTACGTCGGCAGTCTTGGCGCGGACAATATTTATTGGACAACCGGGAGTGTCCATGCCGACTATTCCGCGACCACCGGCAATGTCTGGCTGACCCTTGTCTGGGGCTACACCCCTGACAAACTGCCATACGGCGATCCGCTCGTGAACGGCGACATTCTGCAATCTGTCTCTTCGGCCGAACTCGGCACAGGCGATGACACGGTGATCGGCTATGGCGGCTCGAACATCATCGACGGCGGAGCGGGCAATGATTCCCTCGTGGGCGGCGGCGGCAATGATTTGCTGATCGGCAATGCCGGCGACGACACGCTGAGAGACAGCGACGGCCTAGACACGTTGATCGGAGGCGAGGGTAACGACGTTCTTAACGCGTCCAGCGCCTACCTCTACCCTGACGACGGCCCGCAGGATCTGCTTGACGGCGGCCCCGGCAACGACACTCTCAGCGGCGGTTTCGGCGACGACACCTTGATCGGCGGGCCCGGAGACGACAGCCTGTTCGGCGCCTCTGGCGATGACCTGCTCGAAGGCGGAGCGGGGGCCGATACCTTGATCGGATCGGTCGGTCTGGGCGATATCGTCAGCTATGCCAATGCCCCAACGGCCGTCACCGTTCGCCTTTGGAACAACACTGTCTCAGGAGACGCGGAAACCACCGGCGACAGCATCCTCAGCTTCGAAGGCGTCATCGGCGGCGCAGGCAATGACCGGCTAGAGGGCCATCATCTTGCTAATACGTTGGACGGGGGCGTTGGAGACGACACTCTCTTTGGGTTCGACGGCAAGGACAGGCTGATCGGCGGCGACGGTGCCGACGTGCTGGATGGCGGACTGCTGAACGACACGCTCGACGGTGGCAACGGCCACGACAGCCTGACCGGCGCCTCGGGCAATGACGTCATCTCGGGCGGGCCGGGCGACGACACGGTGAATGCGGGTGCCGGGGATGACAAGGTCACCGGCGGACCGGGCGCAGACTCGCTTATGGGCACTGATGGCTTTGACACGCTGGACTACTCGGCAAGTCTCACCGGCGTCACCGTGAACCTCCTGCTGAATACCGCCTCGGGTGGCGACGCGCAGGGCGACAGCATCAATGCCTTCGAAGCGGTCATTGGCTCAAACATCGGCGACGACTCCCTGATCGGGTCGGCGGCTGGCAACGACATCTCCGGCCTTGGCGGCAACGACACGATCTCGGGCGGGTCAGGGCTGGACGACATATACGGAGGCGACGGCAATGACCTGATCTTTGGCCATGCCGCCGCTGATGATATCTGGGGAAACAGCGGCAACGACACGCTCTATGGCAACGACGGCGACGACAGCCTGTTGGGCTGGGCGGGGGATGACCTGCTGATCGGTGGCACCGGAAACGATACCCTGCGCGGCGAGCGTTCATTCTCACAGATCATTGGCCATGACACCCTGCACGGCAATGAAGGCAATGACATCCTGATGGGCGGTTACGGCGACGATCTGATCGCGGGACAGGAGGGCCGGGATTTCGTCAACGGCGAACAGGGCAACGACACCCTCTCGGGCGGCGCAGATATCGACACCCTGCTGGGAGGCGATGGCGACGACGTCATCTACGCCGGTCCCGGCGGCGACAGCCTTGATGGTGGCCTAGGCATGGACACTCTGAGTTATGCCGCCTTTACCCTGGCCGTGAATGTCCAGCTGGGCCCACAGGTGACCGGCGGCGCAGCCTCCGGCGACAGCATCGCGGGATTCGAGGTGCTGATCGGCGGCGGCGCGGGGGACGTGTTGATCGGTGACGCAGGGGCGAACACATTGCGCGGCCTTGATGGCAACGACACCCTGAGCGGGCTGGAAGGCCGCGACCTCTTGCAGGGTGGTGAGGGCAATGACCTGCTTCTTGGCGGCGCAGACAACGACCGGCTTACCGGACAGGCGGGCAGCGACACCCTGACCGGCGGCACCGGCAATGACCAGATGAGCGGCGGCGCGGGCGACGACGAATTTGTCTTTGACGGCGTGTTCGGGCAGGACATGATCTTTGATTTCGGCCTCGACGGCGCAGACGTGGCCCGCGTGCTGGGCGTCGGGGCCGGGTACAACAGTTTCGCCGATTTCGACGCGAACACCGACGGCGTGATCGACGCCGCCGACGCCGCGCTGACGGCCAATGTCACCTTCGGGGCGGACGGTCTGACCCTGCTCTTTGACGCCACCGGCACGCTTGCCGTCACCTTTCACGGCACCCTGTCGCTGGACGCCAGCGACCTGCTGTTCACTTGACACAGGCGCTCAGCTTGCGTCACCCATCGGCAGGCGGATCTCAAAGCAGGTGCCGGTGTCATCGCTGTGTGCCAGCCGCAGGCTGCCGCCGTGGCCGCGCACCAGTTCGGCGACAATCGCCAGACCCAACCCCGACCCGCCCTTGCGCACGCCGCCCTGAAACGCCTGAAACAGATGTTCGCGCGCCTTGGGCGGCAGGCCCGGCCCGGTGTCCGACACCGTGATCACCCAATCCTCATCCTCGGCATGGGCGGCCACGTTGATCTCACCGGGTTGCCCGGTGGCGACAATCGCCTGCCGCGCGTTGCGGATCAGGTTCGACAGCGCGCGATAGATCTGCTCGGAATCGGCGCGCACGGTCATGCTGGCGGGGATGTCCTCGGACAGGCTGACGTCGTGATCGTCCAGCGCCAGCCGCTCTGCCTCCAGCACCTCATTGGTCAGTTCCGACAGGTTGAACAGCATCAGACTGGGCGCGGGCTCCTCTGCCCGACCAAAGGCCAGCGTGTTCTCGCACAGCGAAATCGCGCGGGTGATCGAGTTCACCAGCTTGGGCGCCATCCGCTGCACCGCCGGGTCCTCGGACATCTCGATCCGGTCGGTGAACAACTGCGCCGAGGTCAGGATGTTGCGCAGATCGTGGCTGACCCGCGCCATCGCCCCGCCCAGTTGTGCCAGCCGGTCCTTCTGCCGCAGCGCCTGCGTCAACTGCGTCTGGAGCAATTGCAAAGACTCCTCGGCCTCGCGCAATTCGCGCACGGTGGCCGAGGGGCGGATGATCCGCCGCGCGTCCTCGGGGGCCTCTGCGTATTTCTGGATGTGGCCCACCACCCGCTTGATCGGTTTCACCAGCAGGCGGCGCACCGCAAGGAACAACAGCATCGCCGTGATGATGGAAATGACCGCCGACAGCAGCAGGATGCGCACGCCGTAATCGACCATGGCCGCCCGCAACGGGCCGCTGTCCATCGTGACCTCGATCAACTCGCCGCCGTCCTGCAACGGCGCGCCCATCACCCGGATCACCTGCGGCCGCGTATCCACCAGACAGGCCAGCGCATCGCGCATCAATTCCCACGCCGGGGCGTCGCGCAGATCAAAGGACTGCGACACCTCGCCGGGGATCGGGGAGGACAGCATCAACTGGCGGATCTCGTCGCGCCGCAGCACCACGTTGTAGACCCCCGCATTGGCCAGCAGTTCCGCCTCCAGTTCCGGCTCGATCATGTCGTCCGCCAGCAGCGCCAGCGACGCGATCTGCGCCCGTTCCAGCCGCGCCAGCAGGTAATCCTCGCGGAAGCGCGCCACCGACGGCATAAAGATCAGCACTTCGGCCATCATCACGAAGATGACGGTCAGGATCAGGAATCGGCCGGAAAGGGTATTGAGCATAAGGCGTTATCGCATTCAGGGCAGCCAGCGCTGCACAAACCGGACCACTTTCTTGACGGTGTCGTTCTCAAACAACTTCGGAGAGAAATAGGCCCCCGCGACGCGTTTGTTAATCTCTCCAATCGTCGGATAGGGGGAGACCATGTTGGAAACCGCGCTGATCTTCAACCCGTTGGCGATGACAAGCGACCAAAGGTTGATCAATTCCCCCGCCTGATGACCCGCAATCGACACGCCCACCGGCCTGCCCTTGACCACCATCAGCTTGATCAGGCCCTTGGTCTTGCGCTCTGCGATAGCGCGGTCGTTGTGGTGATAGTGAAAGCGCGCCACCTCCAGCCGATCACCGTGTTTCTCGCGCGCCTGCGCCTCTGTCAGGCCGATCTGCGCCAGTTCCGGCTGGGTGTAGGTGGCCCAGGGGATATGCGCGGTCTTGGTCTTGGCGGGCAGGCCGAACAGCGCGGAACGGATGACAATTCCGGCGTGATAGCCCGCCACATGGGTGAATTGCAGGCCGCCCGCCGCGTCGCCAATGGCATAGACGCGCCGGTTGCTGGTCTTCAGGCTGTCGTCCACCTTGACGCCCGTCTTGGTCGTCTCGACCCCTGCCGCCGTCAGGTTCAACTTATCCAGATTGGCCTTGCGCCCCACCGCCACCAGCAGGTGAGAGCCTTTGAAGACGCGCCCATCCTTGGTTTCCACCTCGATGGCACCCTCTTGGCCGCGCACCTCCTGCGCCAGCGCCTCTTCGGCGATCTCGATCCCCTCGGCGCGCAACTGCTCCAGCACGATCTGCGCCAGTTCCGGGTCGTCCTTGCCCAGCGCCTTGGCCCCTTCGATCACCGTCACCTGTGACCCCAGCCGCCGGTGCGCCTGCGCCATTTCCATGCCGATGGGACCACCGCCGATGATCAGCAGATGGTCGGGCCGCTCGCGCAGTTCCCACAGGGTTTCATTGGTCAGATAGGGCACGTCGTCCAGACCGGGGATCGGCGGCACCAGCGGCGACGAACCCGTGGCAATCACGATCCGCCGCGCGGTGATGCGATACGCGCCCGCCTCGACCACGCGGTCCGAGGTAAAGCGCCCGTATTCCCGGATCACCCGCACGCCGAACCCCTCGAACCGCTCTTGGCTGTCGACCGGTTCGATCTGCGCGATCACATCGGCCACATGGCCCTGTGCGGCGGCGTAATCCACCTGCGGCGCGGCATCCGCGACGCCGTAAACCTCGGCATGGGCCATCGCATAGGCGGTCTTGCCACTGGCGATCAGCGCCTTGGACGGGACGCAGCCGTAATTCAGGCAATCGCCGCCCATCTTGTGACCCTCCAGCAGGATCACATCCGCGCCCATCTGGCTGGCCCCCGCCGCAACAGACAGCCCGCCGGACCCGGCGCCAAAGATCAGCAGATCACAGGTCAGGTTTTCCATCTCAAAGACCCTTCTTGCCGCGAATGGCCTTGATGAGGATCGGCAGGGCAGACAGCGCCGCAAGACCAAGGATCGGGCCGATGATATGCGGCTCGAAGATGATGCTCAGGTCCGGGGTCTCTCCCCGTTCGAACACCTCGCCCAGACCGGCCCCGACAGAGGTATAGACCACCGTGCCCGGAATGATGCCCAGAAAGGTCGAGACCACAAAGCGGTGCAGCGGCACCTCAAGGAAAGCCGGCACAAGGTTGGCGATAAAGAACGGCACCGCCGGCACCAGCCGGATCAGGAACAGCATCGACCATTGGTTCTCGTCGATGCCCTCCTTGATCTTTTTGACCATGCCCTGCGAATGATCCAGCCGCTCCCCCAGCTTTGCGCCCAGCCCCCAGCGCGCCGCCAGAAAGATCGCCGTTGCGCCTGTCGTGGCGGCAATCACGTTGAACAGGCTGCCGGGGAAGGTGGCAAAAAGGAACCCGCCGGTCAGCGTGGCGATGGTGGCACCGGGCAGGGAAAAGGCCACGATGGCCACATAGACCAGCAGGAACACCGTCAACGTGGCGACATAGTTGTTGTCGCGAAAGGCCAGCAGCGCCTCGCGGTTGTCGGCCAGCGTCTGAAAGCTCAGCACATCGCCCAGCGCGAAATACCCCGCCACGGCGGCGATGGCGATGGCGATCAGCGGCAGGTGGCGTTTCAGGCCGGTCGGGCGATGCGGGGTCTGGGTCATGTCACTCATGTGGTCGAGGGCCTTTGTCGGTGTCTGCTGGCATAAAACATGCGGCGCGGACGGTCCCGGCAACAGGGGGTTCACGGGCGCTTGATCCCGGATCATGCCAAACGTGAGAAATCCGGCCCGCAAAGGCCAGAGTGAAACATTTCCCGCCCCGTGACGCCGGTGGTTTGTTGCAAAGCGGCAGAAGATCCGGGTGATTTGACGCGGGTCGGCGGCTTGACCGGGCTGTGCAAAGGTGAAGAAAAGGTAAAAACGCCTCTGTAAGCCGTTGATTCCGTGTGCCCTGTGGTCTGTCCACGCGTGGACAGGTGTTTCAGACCCCTCCGCGCGAGGCGGGCGAAAAAGCATGACACCCGTTTGACAGATGCCTTTTGCCCCCCTATAGGCAGGGCTTCGAATTTCCTGTCCCCGAGTCGCTCTGGGGCAATGAACCGGAGTAGCCGCGATGAAACGCACTTTTCAGCCGTCCAACCTCGTCCGCAAGCGTCGCCACGGGTTTCGTGCCCGTATGGCCACCAAAGCAGGCCGCAAGATCCTGAACGCACGCCGCGCCCGCGGCCGCAAGAGCCTGAGCGCCTGAGCCTCACGCCTGACGCAGCGGAGCGGGACGTGACCACCGCAAAAGCCGCCCCGGAGCAATCCGAGGCGGCCTTTTTGCCGTTGACCGTTCTCAGCAAGCGCGCCGATTTCCTGCGCGCCGCCCGCGCCCGCCGCGTGCCCTGTGAGGGCTTTCTGCTGCAAGGCCGCCAACGCGCGCCGGGCGAGGCAGAGGGCATTCGTGTCGGCTTTACCTGTTCGAAAAAGGTCGGCAACGCCGTCGCCCGCAACCGCGCCAAGCGCCGGTTGCGCGAAATCGCGCGCCTGATCCTGCCCGACATGGGCGTCGAGGGCTGGGACTATGTCCTGATCGGGCGCGCCGAAAAGACCGCGTGGCGCGATTTCTCCGCGCTCCAGACCGACCTGCGCCGCGCCCTGCGCAAGATTCACGGCCCCCAGTGATGACACCGCTGGCCCATATCGTTGCCCTGCCTGTCCGCGCCTACCGGCTGCTTTTCAGCCCCTGGGTCGGCCACGGCTGCCGCTATCACCCCACCTGTTCGGTCTATGCGCTGGAGGCGCTGGAAAAACACGGCGCGATCAAAGGCAGCTGGCTGGCGGCCCGGCGCATCGTGCGGTGCCACCCCTGGGGCGGATCGGGCATCGACAACGTGCCCGACTGAACCGGCACCAACTGGCGGTTTTCCCTACCCTTGGAATGCTAGGTTTGTGGCGGGGAATCGTGTATGACCTGCCGCAGGTTCAACCCGCAGCAAAGGAGGCAAACATGATGATGATTCGATCGCTCACCCATGTCCGGGTCGTTTGCCTCTGTGGTGACCTGCGCGGGTAAAGCGCTCTTTGGCCTGACACCCCAGTTTTCTCAAGTTTCATCCTGATTTCGGGACCGCGCATTCCGGCCTGCTTTGTCGCGGGCGCTGCCGCGCTGTTCCGTCCGAATTGAAAGGCCGGACCCTGTCCGGGCGAAAGACATGACCTTTTTCGATACCCTTTTCCTTCCTGCGGCGGTGGCCCCGCGCCCCGCCTTCCTGTCCGCGCTGTCCGGCCTGTTTCGTGCGGGCCCCACAGACCACGGCCCGCCTGCCGATCTGCCGCTGAGCGATCATTTGCGCCGCGACATCGGTGCCGTCCCGGCCAGCCCGGCGCTGCCGTCGACCGGAGCCGCAATGTTGAACAGCCTGCGCTGAAGGCGCGGGGCGGGCGCGCAGCCTGCCCCGTCGCCGCCGTTGCCACGGCACCGCCTTGCCGCTATGTGCAGCCCATGCTGGACGATGCCGACGACATTCACCCGCTCTTTTACGGGGCGCCCAAATCCACCGAGTTCAAAAAGCTCCGCAAGCGGATCGTGCAGAACGTGCGCGAGGCGGTGGAGCAGTATGGCATGGTCGAAGAGGGTGCCAGATGGCTGGTCTGCCTGTCCGGCGGCAAGGACAGTTACACCCTGCTTGCCATCCTGCATGAGCTGAAGTGGCGCGGCCTGCTGCCGGTCGATCTGCTGGCCTGCAATCTGGATCAGGGGCAGCCGGGCTTTCCCGCGACCGTTTTGCCGGAATTTCTGGAAAAGATGGGCGTCCCGCACCGGATCGAGTATCAGGACACCTATTCCATCGTCGTCGACAAGGTGCCCCAAGGGCGCACGTTCTGCGCGCTTTGCTCGCGCCTGCGTCGGGGCAACCTGTACCGGGTCGCCCGCGAAGAGGGTTGTTCGGCGGTGGTGCTGGGCCATCACCGCGACGACATTCTGGAAACCTTTTTCATGAACCTCTTTCACGGCGGCCGGCTGGCGACGATGCCGCCGAAACTGGTGAACGAAGAGGGCGATCTGTTTGTCTACCGCCCGCTGGCGCATGTGGCCGAGGTCGATTGTGACCGATTCGCGCGGGCGATGAATTATCCGATCATCCCCTGCGATCTGTGCGGATCTCAGGACGGGCTGCAACGGCAGCAGGTCAAGCAAATCCTTGACGAATGGGAGAAAAATTCACCCGGACGGCGGCAGGTCATGTTCCGTTCGCTGATGAATGTCCGCCCCTCGCATATGCTGGACCCTGCGCTTTTCGATTTCGCGGGCCTCATGCGCGACAAGGTTTCGCCTAAAACGTGAAAAACTGCCGCTGGCGTTAAGTTTCGAGTTACCGACGTGGCCTAGTGTCCCTCTTATGAAGAGCAAGGATACGGGCATGTTTGCGTCACTTCGCGCATTTCCAAACAGGCTGCGCGCCTCGGTGCGGCGCGGTTTGCAGGGGCCAGAGGCACTGGCATTTCTTCCGGCCATCGCGCTTGCGGCCTTCTGGCTGGGCGGGGAATCGCTCTTGCTGGTTGTCGCGCTGGGGACACCGGTGCTCTTCCTGCTGGCCGGATTGCCGGGCAGTTCCGCATCCGATCGGCCCCGCGGCGATCAGTCCGACATCGTTGATTCCCTCGCCGCCGCCCGGTTGGTGCAACAGGCGCTGGACCGGGCGCAGGCCGCCAATCTTGCCACGGCCTGCATGGTGATCGAAATCGACGGCCTTGAAGAGATTGCGCGGCAGGCGGACGATCCGACAGTCGACAACCTGCGGGAACTGACGCTGGACCGGTTGCGCAAGACGCTGCGCCGTGACGACATGGCGGTTCGGTTCGGTGAGAATCGCTATCTGGTGCTGCTTGCGCCGTCGCTGCGACTGGATCTGGAGGCGTTGTTGCAGCTTGCCGGACGCCTGCAAAACGCGATTGAGGAACCCACGCCTGTCGACCAGACCATGCGTTACCTGTCCGCCTCCATCGGATTTTGCGGCAGCCTGCGGTTGCGGAACGAAGCAACCGGAAAGCAGTTGATTGAGGCCGCCCAAATCGCGCTGGACGATGCCACCGCCAAAGGCCCGTCCACAATCCGCGCCTGGTCCGAAAACATGCGCCAGACCCATATCGAACAGAAAAACCTGCGCAATGAGGTCGACCGCGCCCTGTCGAACGGACAGATCCAGCCGTGGTTCCAGCCGCAGATCTGCACCTCGACCGGGGCGATCAGCGGGGTCGAGGCGCTGGCGCGGTGGATACATCCCGAACGCGGCATCGTTCCCCCGGCCCAGTTCCTGCGCGTGTTGGAGGATGCTGGACGGATGACCCACCTCAGCGAGGTCATCTTGCAGCATTCGCTGACCGCCCTGCGGAGCTGGGACCAGTCCGGTCTCGACATCCCGCGCGTCAGTGTGAACTTTTCCGATCCGGAACTGCGCGACCCCCGACTGGTCGAGCGCATCCAGTGGGAACTGGACCGCTTTGGCCTGACCGCGGAACGGTTGGGGATCGAGGTTCTGGAAACCGTGATCGCCGGCGCGCCCGAGGGGATTGTGGCCCGCAACATTGTCGAACTGGGTCGGATCGGGTGCCACATCGACCTCGACGATTTTGGCACCGGCCATGCCTCGATCACCTCGCTGCGCCGGTTCAAGGTGCACCGGCTGAAAATCGACCGCAGCTTTGTCACCCGCGTCGACCGCGACGAGGAACAACATCGGATGCTGGCCGCCGTCCTTGGCATGGCCGACCGGCTGGGGCTGGAAACCATCGCCGAGGGCGTCGAGAGCGTTGGCGAACACGCGCTGTTGTCGCAACTGGGCTGCGATCACGTTCAGGGCTTTGGCATTGCCCGACCGATGCCAGCCGACAATCTGGTCGACTGGGCGCATGGCCACGAGGCCCGCATCGCCGAAGCGCAGAGGCTCGGTCGCGGCACCGCCTGACTCCGCATCGCCCCCAAAGACACTCTTTCATGTGCCCGACCACGCCTGACCCGCGTAAAGGCCCCCTTTTCTGTCGGCGCACCTGCGCCACACCGCCTCTGACAGGGGGATTCCGCTTGACCTTTGCAGCGCGGACCGTTTGAACCCAGCGGTGACTTTCAACGGATAGGTGGCCGCCCTCATGGACGATCAGAACAAGAACCTGCTTCTCGCGACAGCGCTCAGCATGGTCGTGATCCTTGTATGGTTCCTCTTGTTTCCGCCACCGGAGCCGGTCGAGGACCCCAACGCGCCGGTCGTGACAGAAACCGACACGCCGCTGTCCCCCGATGGCGTCGCCACGGCCCCGCGCGCCGCACCCGTTGCCGGCGCGACCCCGGTCGCAAAAGATCCCGCCGCCGCCAGCGCCGACACGACAGAGGCACCGCGCCTGCCGCTGGACGCGGCCCGGCTTGAAGGGTCGATCTCTCTTACCGGCGGGCGCATCGACGACCTGCGGCTCAAGGACTACCACAAGGAACTGAGCCCCGAGTCGCCCATCGTCCAGCTGCTTGATCCGGTCGGCAGCACCAATCCTTATTATGCGCTCTTCGGCTGGGCACCCGGCAACGGGCTGGCGTTTGAGGACGTCCCCGGCGCAAACACGCCATGGACGGTCGAGTCCGGCACATCCCTTGGCACCGGCTCGCCTGTGACCCTGCGCTGGGACAGCCCGGCGGGGCTTGTGTTCCGCCGGACAATCTCGGTCGATGAGGACTTCATGTTCTCGGTCACCCAAACGGTGGAAAACGCCGGTGCCGCAACGGTTTCGCTTGCGCCCTATGGTGTGCTGGCCCGCCATGGCGAACCCGGCGACCTGAAGAACTTCTTCGTGCTGTTCGAAGGCGCGCTTCAGATGTCGGATGGCATCCTTGAACAGACCAAGTACAAGAACATCCCCGATCTCGAAGTTGTCCCCGCCGAGGGCACGCAGGCCACGGTTCAGCGCGTTCAGGATACCGGCTGGATCGGGTTCACCGACCACTACTGGATGGCGGCGTTGATCCCCGACGCGGGCACGCCATTCAAATCGGTGGTGAAATACGACGCCCGCCGCGACATCTATCAGACAGAGGCCGTGCTGCCGACCGTTCAGCTGGCCCCCGGTGAGACCCGCGAAGTCAGCTCCAAACTGTTTGCAGGTGCCAAGGAATGGGAAACCATCCGCGCCTATCAGAAGGCCGGAATCGACCGCTTTCTCGACTCCATCGACTGGGGCTGGTTCTTTTTCCTGACCAAGCCGATCTTTGCCGTGCTGCACTGGCTGAACCTGCACATCGGCAACATGGGTCTGGCCATCATCGCCCTGACCCTGCTGCTGAAGGCGGTCCTTTTCCCGCTGGCCTACAAGTCCTACGCCTCGATGGCCAAGATGAAGGAGCTCCAGCCGGAGATGGAAAAGATCAAGGAGCGCGCCGGCGGCGACCGTGAGAAGCTCCAGAAAGAGATGATGGGTCTTTACAAGAAGGAAAAAGTGAACCCGGCCGCGGGCTGTCTGCCGATCCTCCTACAAATCCCGATTTTCTTCAGCCTTTACAAGGTGATCTTTGTCACGCTGGAACTGCGGCACGCCAACTTCTTTGGCCCGTTCAACGACCTGTCCGCGCCTGACCCGACCTCGATCTACAACCTCTTCGGCCTGCTGCCATGGGGCGCGCCCGATCCGCAGTCGATCCTTGCGCTGGTCTTTATCGGCATCCTGCCGCTGCTGCTGGGCATCTCGATGTGGTTGCAGCAAAAGCTGAACCCGGCCCCCGCCGATCCGACGCAACAGATGATCTTTGCCTGGATGCCATGGGTGTTCATGTTCATGCTGGGCGGTTTTGCCAGCGGTCTGGTGGTCTACTGGATCACCAACAACGTGATCACCTTCACGCAGCAGTACCTGATCATGCGCAGCCACGGCTATTCGCCGGACATCATGGGCAACATCAAGGCCAGCGTGAAGAAGAAGGACAAGGAGCAGGTCAAGAAATGACCCGGCAACTGACCGCGATCTGGCGCTTTCCGATCAAAAGCCACGGTCGGGAAGAACTGGATGCGGTCACCTTGACCGAGGGGCAGACCCTGCCTTGGGACCGCCATTGGGCCGTCGCGCATGAGCAATCTCAGGCGGACGGTCGCGAATGGGTGTCCTGCCAGCACTTTTCGCGCGGCTCCAAGGCCCCCGCGCTGGCCGCGATCACGGCGCGCCTTGATGAGGCGACGGAACAAGTCACGCTAAGCCACCCGGATCGCGACGATCTGACATTTCATCCCGACACCGAAGGCGACAGGCTGATCGACTGGGGGCAGGGATTTATCCCCGAGAACCGGGCGCAATCGGTCCGCGTGGTCCGGGGTCAACAGCGCGGCTTTACCGACAGCGACTTTCCGTCGATCACCCTGTGCAACCTGTCCTCGCACCGGGCGGTGGAACAGCGGGTCGGCCATCCGCTGTCGATCCATCGCTGGCGCGGCAACCTCTGGTTCGACGGTGGCGCGCCTTGGGAAGAATTCGACTGGATCGACCGCGAGATCCGCATTGGCGAGGCCGTCCTGATCCCGCGTGAGCGCACCGACAGATGCCTTGCGACCCATAACAACCCGGACACCGGCCAGCGTGATACAAACGTGCTTGGCGCGCTCGACAGTTGGGACCACCGCGACTTTTCGGTCCGGGCAGAGGTCCTGCGCGGCGGCCGGATCACCACCGGCGACAGTATCGAGGTACTCTGATGCAACTGTCTTTCCCCCTGGCCGAAGAGCCCGATGACGAAACCCGCGAGGCCGCGCGCAAATTGTTCGTCGGCGACGTCGATTTCCTCAAAGGCGTTGTCGCCATGGATGGCCTGCCCCCCGATGACAGGGCAGAGGTCTGCTTTGCCGGGCGGTCCAATGTGGGAAAATCCAGCCTGATCAACGCGCTCACCGGGCGCAAGGGGCTGGCCCGCGCGTCCAACACACCGGGCCGCACGCAGGAAATCAACTATTTCACGCTGGGCAGCGAACGCTATCTGGTGGACCTTCCGGGCTATGGCTTTGCCAATGCGCCGGTGGCCGTGGTGGCCAAATGGCAGGCGCTGCTGAAATCCTACCTTGCGGGCCGCGTCAGCCTGCGCCGCGCCTTTGTGCTGGTCGATTTCCGCCACGGAATCAAGGACGTGGACGATGAGATCATGACCCTGCTGGACCGCTCTGCCGTCACCTTTCAGGTGGTTCTGACCAAGGCGGACAAGGTCAAGGCAGAGGAACAGCAAAAGAACCTCGCCCAGGTGCGCGACCGGCTGTCGAAACATCCCGCCGCCTACCCCGAGATCGTGGTGACCAGCAGCGAAAAGGGTGAGGGCATCGCCAGCCTGCGCGCGATCATCGCCTCTCTCGCCTGAACGTCGCCGCCTCTGGTCTTCCACGCGACAAGCGGGCATTCTGCCCTTGCCCGCTCCGTGAAAGACCCGAGATGAGACAACAGAACATGAACAGAGACTGGATCGCCACCGCCCGCACCCTCTCCGAGGCTCTGCCCTACCTACAGCGCTACACCGGCGCGATCGTGGTGGTGAAATTTGGCGGCAACGCCATGGGCGATGATGAGGCCATGGCCGCCTTCGCCCGCGACATCGTGCTGATGCGTCAGGTCGGCGTGAACCCGATTGTGGTCCACGGCGGCGGTCCGATGATCAACGACCTGTTGAAACGTCTGGGCATCGAAAGCCGGTTTGTCCGTGGCAAGCGCGTCACCGACAAGGCCACCGTCGAAGTGGTCGAGATGGTGCTGACCGGCCTCGTGAACAAGCGCATCGTGCAGGCGATCATGGACGAAGGCGGCCGCGCCGTCGGCCTCTCCGGAAAGGACGACGACCTGATGGTCTGTGAACCGGACGATCCCGAACTGGGCTTTGTCGGTCGCCCCATCGAGATGAACGTTCAGGTCCTGCGCGATCTGTTCAAGGCGGGCATCATCCCGGTTGTGGCCCCTGTCGGCACCGGCACCGAAGTCACCGAAACCTACAACGTGAACGGCGACACCGCCGCAGGGGCCATCGCCGGCGCGCTCAAGGCCGACCGCCTGCTGCTGCTCACCGATGTGCAGGGCGTCAAGGGCACGGATGGCAACGTGCTGACCGCCCTGACCCCCGAAGACGTGCGCCGCCTGACCGACGAAGGCGTCATCGCGGGCGGCATGATCCCCAAGACCGAAACCGCGCTGAAGGCCATCGACGCAGGCGTGCGGGCCGTGGTCATCATCGACGGGCGCGTGCAAAATGCCTGCCTGCTGGAACTTTTCACCGAACATGGCTCCGGCTCGATGATCCGCTCGGACAACCGCCCGCCGTTGAAGGAATGATCCCAACCGGGCTGCGCGAGGCCGATCAGGCCGCAGCTTGCGCAGGCCTGCGGGTGCGCGGCGCGCTCCATCCCGGCGCCGACGCCGGTGCGCCCGAGGGCACCGGCACGCTGCTGCTGCTCGGCCCGGACGAACCCGGCTTCTGGCCGCTGTTCGCCTTTAGCCCGGAATACCTCGACGGCGGGCGCGACCCGCTTGACCGCTGGTCAAAGCGGGTCGTCTCCGCCTTGGCCGCCGATTGGGGCGGTACGGCGATTTTCCCCTCTGACGGCCCGCCCTACGCGCCCTTTCTCGCATGGGCGCTGACCTCGGGCCGGGCCTGGTCTTCGCCTGTCGGGATGCTGGTGCACGACGCGGCGGGCCTGTTCATCAGCTACCGCGCGGCGGTCGCCCTGCCCGCCCGCCTGCCCCTGCCGACGACGCCCGCCTCCAAACCCTGCGCCCCCTGCCCGCGCCCCTGTGAGACCGCCTGCCCCGTCGGCGCGCTGGCCGCCGACCAGACCTATGACGTGGCCCGCTGCAAGGCCCATATCGCGAGCGTGGCAGGCACCCCCTGCCGCACGGCAGGCTGCCTCGTACGCCGCGCCTGCCCGGTGGCGCGGGGCTTTTCGCGCCGCCCCGAACAATCCGCCTTCCACATGCGCGCCTTCCTCGGAGATGCCGCCACGTGAAACAGCTCATCCTGATCCGCCACGCGAAATCCGACTGGAGCTTCGACAAACCCGACCAGGACCGCCCCTTGAACAAGCGTGGCCGCCGTGCCGCGCCGGCGATCGGCAACTGGCTGCGGGACCACGGATACCTGCCAGACGAGGTGCTGTGCTCAACCGCGGCCCGTACCCGCGAAACGCTCGCCTTGCTGAACACCCCCGCGCCCACCCGGTTCGAACGCGCGCTGTATCTCGCCGCGCCGGACACCCTGCTGGACGTGCTGCAATCCGCGCAGGGCACGTCGGTCATGATGCTGGCCCACAACCCCGGCATCGCGGGCTTGGCAGAGGCGCTTGTCCAGACCGCTCCGGACCATCCGCGCTTTGCCGCCTACCCGACCTGCGCCACGCTGGTGGCCGGTTTCGACATCGACGACTGGAAAGACCTGCGCCCCGGCACCGGCCATGCCCGCGCCTTTGTCGTGCCGCGCGACCTGACCGACGGACCCGCACCTCGGGCTTCTTCTCTGTAAAAATACGCTGGGGGAGGCGCCGACAGGCGGCGGGGGCAACGCCCCCTTCCCCGGCCTGATCCGCGCGGGGCGGCCTCAGCGAAACGGCGGGCTATACAGCAGCCCGCCATTGGTCCATTGCAGGTTCAGCCCGCGTGACAGGCCGATCGGTGTCGTTTCCCCGATATTGCGGGCAAAGATCTCGCCATAGTTGCCCCCCGCCCGGATCGCCCGCACCGCCCATTGCGGGTCCAGACCCAGCATCTCGCCCATCCGTCCCTCGGTGCCCAGCAGGCGCGCGATTTCCGGGTTGCTGGTGCTTTCCCGCATCTCGTCGATATTGACCGAGGTCACCCCCAGTTCCTCCGCCGAGATCAGCGCGTTCAGAACCCAGCGCACCACGTCGGCCCAGTCGTCATCGCCTTGGCGCACCACCGGACCCAAAGGCTCTTTCGAGATCACGTCGCCCAGCAACAGATGATCCCCCGGTGCCTTGAAGGTCGCCCGGATCGCCGCCAGCGATGAGGCGTCGGCGGTAAAGACCTCACATTCGCCTTCAAGGTAGAGCGTCTGCGCCTGCGCCAGACTGTCGACCTCGACGCGTTCATAGCTGCTGTTGTTGCGGGCGAAATACTCGTCGAGATTCATCTTTGTCTTGGCATCGGGCTGCAAGCAGATGCGCTTGCCGTTCAGCTCGGTCCCCGAGGAGACACCCATCGCCTTGGGCACCATGAACCGCTGCCCGTCGTAGTAGTTGATCCCGGCAAAATCGACCTTCAGCCCGACATCGGTCGCAAAACTCCACGTGGTGTTGCGCACCAGAACATCCAGTTCGCCCGACAACAGCAGCGGAAACCGCGTGGCGTTTGTGGTCTCGACGAAATTCACCGCCGTCGGATCGCCCAGCACCGCCGCGGCCAGCGCGCGGCAGAGATCGACGTCAAAGCCGGTCCATTCGTTGCGTGAATCCAGAGAGGCGAAGCCGATCAGCCCCGCATTGACGCCGCAGGTCAGCTTTTCGCGCTCGCGAACATCCTCCAGCGTGCCAGCCGAGGCCGCACCGGCGGCACAGGCCAGCAAGGTCGCCGCGCAAAGTAGTACCCTCAGCATGCCGTTCTATATCCTTGGATTCGCTTCCTACCAACCGGCACACCAGACCGGGCACACCAAACCAGAGGGGTTCCAGCTCCGCCACCCCTCATGCTGGCACAATTTGGGCGGATTCCCGCCCAAAGGTCAAGCAAGGATGCCAAACGGACGTGCTGGCGGCCCGCCGCACAAACACAGTCTAACCGTCCGACATGGAATGGAAAACCGCCGCGTGCAGAAACTCGCCGCGTTTTCTTTGGGCAACTTTTGCCGCGTCTTCATCGACGCCCCACTGCTCTTCTTGCCATGTCTCGTCGATCCGCGACAGCGCCCATGCCTCTGCCGGATCACAAGCGCCCCGGATCACCGCCAGCGCCAGCACCAGCGATCCCGACATCGACACAAGGTCATGAAAGGCGGCCAGCGCAAAGGCGGACTGTCCATGCACCGGAGCCGTCAGCCGCGCCAGCGCGGCGGGGTCCTGCGGGTGATACATGACCCCGGCCACCGGCCTCAGCCGCGCGTCAAAGGTCGCCTCTGCCCAGTCCAGCAGCGGGTCCCAGCCCTGTTGCTGGCGGTCCACCAGCGCCTCGGGGCTATCGGCGCGGTAACACAGCAGATCGCTGTCGCCATAGGCGGCCAGCATATCCGCCACCGCGGCGTGCTGCGGTGCGACCTTGTCCAGCGCCGAATTGGCCATACGGGTAAAGGGCATTGTGTTCGGATTCACGCGCTCTTGCTGCGCCGCCCATTCGGCGGCAATCTCGCGCGCCAGCGCCTCTGTCGGCACCACCAGCGGCGTCTTGGCCGGAGTCTTGACCCCGCGCCCGTCCAGCGTGACCGCATACCCGGCCTCGGTATCCGCGACCTCGGCATTCTGCCAGAACCGTTTCGGGGCCCATTCGCTCATGGCATCTCTCCCAGCATCGTCTCGATGGTCCGGCCCAGCGCCGCCGCGTCGTCGACGATGTGCTGCGCATCGGCCAGCGCCTCCCGCGGGTGATAGCCCCATGTCACGCCGATCCGCGCGATCCCCGCGGCGCGCGCCATTTCCATGTCATAGCTGGTGTCGCCGATCATCACCGCGTGCTCGGCCTCGACCCCGGCCTCGTCGATGGCGGTGAACAGCATCGCGGGATGCGGTTTTGACGGGTTGTCGTCGGCGCATTGCCGGGTGACAAAGCGTTGCGTCAGCCCGTGGCTTTCCAACAGCGCCGTCAACCCGCGCCGCGACTTGCCCGTGGCGATCCCCAGCACCACATCGTCGCGGGCGGACAGAGCGTCCAGCAGGGCGGGAATGCCGGGATATAGCGGCGAGGCCTCCGGCCCGCCCTTCATGCGCAGATCGGCATAGGCCTCTTTGTAGGCCTCGACCAGCCGGGTCCGCTGCACCGGGCCCAGTTCCGGCGCCAGCGCCGAAAATGCCTGCGGCAGGGACAGTCCGACAATGGCAAGGATCTCTTCGCGCGTGGGCCGGGTCAGCCCTTCAGAGGCAAAGGCCGCGCTCATCGCCCCCAGAATATCGCCCTGACTGTCGACCAGCGTGCCGTCGACGTCAAAGATCACCAGCCGCAGGGTCATTGCAGTTCCTCAAAGGGATCGTCGGCGGCAAAACTTTCTTCCCAGCCCAGCGTGTCCCAGCTGTGCGCCATATGGGTGGGCAGCTTGGCCGTCAGGGCCAGCGGCTTGCCGGTGAAGGGATGTTCAAACCGCATTGACCGCGCATGCAGGTGCAGCTTGCGCGAGATGTCCCCGCCCAGTTGCGCGCCCCAGCCGTCGCCAAGGTTCTCCTGACCCGAACCGCCGTATTTGCCGTCGCCGATGATCGGGTGCCCGATCTCTGCCATGTGGGCGCGCAACTGGTGCGTGCGCCCGGTGATCGGCTCCAGCGCGACCCAGGACGCGCGGCTGGCGACCCGGTAGAGCGTGGCATACAGCGTATGCGCCCGCTTGGCCCCCTCGGTCGTGTTCATGTCGCGCGGGTGGACGCAGAGCATCTTTTCGCCCTCGCCGTGGTGACCGTGACCCGGCGCCTTGACGAGGCCATAGCGGATCTCACCCAGATAGGGCACCGGCACACCGGCGACGAGCGCCCAGTAGATCTTGCGCGTCAGCTTGTGCCGGATCGCGTCGGTCAGCGCCTTGGCCGCCTCGCGCGTGCGGGCCAGCACCAACACGCCCGAGGTATCCTTGTCCAACCGGTGCACAAGGCGCGGTTTTTCGTCATAGCCGAACTTCAGCGCCTCTGACAGGCCGTCGACATGGCGGGTCTGCTTGCTGCCGCCCTGCGTCGCCAGACCGGGCGGCTTGTTGAGGGCGATCAGGTGGTCGTCGCGGTAGATCACGCAAGACCGCATCAGCTCGGCATCCTGATCGGACACCCTGGGCTTGACCGGCGCGCTTTCGACCTCCCCCGGTTCGGGCAGCGGCGGAATGCGCACCTGCTGGCCGACCTCGATGCGGGTCGAGGCCTTGGCCCGCGCGCCATCCACCCGCAACTCTCCCTTGCGGCACATCTTTTCGATGCGGCCCTGGGCGACGTGCGGAAAGTGACGCTTGAACCAGCGGTCAAGGCGCTGGTCACCGTCGCCCGGCCCAACGGTCACGGTCTGAACACGGCTCATGTGGCGACACTCCTTGCAAGGATCAAACCGGCCATAAGGGCGGCGATGGACAGACCGACAGAGGCCGCGACATAGCCCGCCGCAACCCCGACCTGCCCCCGCTCATAAAGCGTGATGGCGTCCAGAGAGAAGGCCGAAAACGTGGTGAAGCCGCCCAAAAGGCCGGTCATCAAGAGCGGCGCAAAACGGTTGGCGTTCAGATGCAGCAGCGCCACGACAAGCACCCCCATAAGGAAAGACCCAAGGATATTCACCGTCAACGTGCCCCAGGGAAATCCCTTGCCCAGCAGGCGTGCGGTCGCGATCCCGGTCATGTAGCGGGCGGATGCGCCAAGAGCGCCGCCAAGGGCGACTTGCAGAATGGGTGTCATGCGCGCGGACATGGCGGTGCGGGGTGCGGAAGTCAAGCGGCCTGCGGTTTCGCAAGGGCGGATGGGGGCGCTGCCCCCAAACCCCCGGGTGTATTTGGACAAAGAAGAAGCCCGGCGGTCAGTCCTTGGTCCGCTGGGCGCGCAGGCGGGCGAAATAGTCGACACGCTTGCGCAGGTCCCGTTCAAACCCGCGTTCAACCGGTTCGTAGAAGGCGGCGCGCTCCATCCCGTCGGGGAAATAGTCCTGACCGGAGAACCCGTCTTCGGCGTCGTGGTCATAGGCGTAGCCCTTGCCATAGCCCTGATCCTTCATCAGCGAGGTGGGCGCGTTCAGGATATGTTTGGGGGGCATCAGGCTGCCGGTTTCTTTGGCCGCGCGGCGCGCTGCCTTGTAGGCGGTATAGGCGGCGTTCGATTTCGGGGCGAGCGCGATGTAGACCAGCGCCTGCGCGATGGCCAGTTCCCCCTCGGGAGAGCCGAGCCGTTCATAGGTTTCCCAGCTTTGCAGGCAGACCGCCTGCGCCTGCGGATCGGCCAGCCCGATATCCTCGACCGCCATGCGGGTGATGCGGCGGGCGAGGTAGCGCGGGTCTTCGCCCGCCTCCAGCATCCGGGCGTACCAGTAGAGCGCCGCGTCGGGGTCCGACCCGCGCACCGATTTGTGCAGCGCCGAGATCAGGTTGTAGTGGCCATCGCCGGATTTGTCGTAGACGGCGGCGCGTTTCATCAGCCGGGTTTTCAGGCCGTTGACGTCCAGCGGCGCGTCCAGCCGCCAAGACGTGACCTGTTCCACAAGGTTCAAGAGCGCCCGCCCGTCACCGTCCGCCATGTCCAGCAGCGCGGCGCGCGCGCCCGGTTCCAAAGGCAGGGCGCGGTCCAGCGCGGCCTCGGCCCTTGTCACCAGCGCCTCCAGATCCTCCTGCCCCAGCCGTTCCAGCACCAGCACCTGCGCGCGGCTGAGCAAAGCGGCGTTCAGTTCAAACGAGGGGTTTTCCGTGGTCGCGCCCACCAGCAGGATTGTCCCGTCCTCCATATGCGGCAGAAAGCTGTCCTGCTGGGCCTTGTTGAAGCGGTGGATTTCGTCGACGAACAGCAGCGTGCCCTGCCCGGTGCGGCGGCGCAGCTTGGCCGCCTCGAACACCTTGCGCAGTTCCGGCACGCCGGAAAAGATCGCGCTGATCTGGACAAAATGCAGGTCGGTGGCATCGGCCAGCAGCCGCGCGATGGTGGTCTTGCCCACCCCCGGCGGCCCCCAGAACACGATTGATCCCAACGTGCCCGCCGCCAGCATCACGCCCAGCGGGGCCTCTGGTCCCAGCACCTGACGCTGGCCGATCACCTCGTCCAGCGTCTGCGGGCGCAAGCGGTCGGCCAAGGGGCGCGGCGCCTTGTCGGCCCGCGCCTGAGTCTCGGGCGCGCTGCCCGCTGTATCGAAGAGATCGGCCAACCCGTTCAGGCCCGGAATCGCAGCAGCAGGCGGCGATTGCCGCGCTGAACCTCGATCTGCACCCGACCGCCGCCGCCGCGCAGCATCTGGCCGACATCGCGCGGCGCGTCGATCCGGCGACCGTTGATGCCCACGATCCGGTCACCGGTTTGCAGTCCGACCTGAGTGCCGTAGGGGCCGGGGTCCAGCACCACCACGCCCTCGGCGTCATGGGGCAGGCCCAGTTCCGCGATCACCGCCGGGTTTGCCCGCGCCACCCGCAGGCCGGGCAGCGTGTTCAGCTCTCCCAGATTGACGGTGTCGCGGGGCGGCGAGTCAGGCGGCGCGATCATGTCGACCAGCGCGATCTTTTCCTGTCCCTGCCGGACATAGATCACCTCTGCCGCACGACCGATCCCGCGCACCGACATGCGGAACAGCATCTCGGCGGGGGTGTTGACCGGCGCGCGGTCGACCCGCACCACCACGTCGCCCACCCGCAGGCCCGCCGAGTCAAAGGGGCTGCCGGGGCGCAGTTCCGCAATCACCACACCGCCCGGCACCGTCAGGCCAAGACTGTCGGACAGTTCCGCGTTCACCGGCTGGCCAACCATACCCGCCCAAGGCCGTTGAAACCGGCGGTGCCCGTCCTGCGCCTGCTCCAGAAACTGCGCCACCAGCGCCGACGGGATGGCAAAGCCGATGCCGTTCGAGCCACCGGAGCGGGTCAGGATCGAGGTATTCACCCCGATCAGCCGCCCCGCCACGTCGATCAGCGCGCCGCCAGAGTTGCCGGGGTTGATCGGCGCGTCGGTCTGGATGAAATAGCCGCGCGCATTGCCGGTGGCGGTGCCGGACCGCGCCAGCCCCGACACGATCCCCGACGACACGGTCTGCCCCACCCCGAAAGGGTTGCCGATGGCCAGCACCAGTTCGCCCACCTCAACCGTATCGCTGTCGCGCAGCGTCAGGTGCGGCATGTCGCTGGCCCCCGCCAGCCGCATGATGGCAAGATCCGATTCCTCATCCGCCAGCAGGACCTCGGCGTCGTATTCGCGCCGGTCGTTCAGCACGACGTGGATATCGGTCGCCTGCCCGACAACATGATAGTTCGTCACCACGATCCCGTCCTCTGACAGGATCACCCCCGACCCCAGAGAGTTCTGCACCCGCGGGCGCGACTGGAACTCGCGGAAGAGATTGCCAAAGACCGGATCGTCGGCAAAGGGGCTGCGCGCATCGACGATGCGACGGGCATAGATATTGACCACGCCGGGGGCGGCCTGTTTCACCAGCGGCGCGAAACTCAGGGAAATCTCGGCCGGGCTTTGCGGGATGCGCGGTTCCTCGGCCCCCGCCGGCAGGGCCAGCAGAATGAAACAAACAAATGCTCTGAACATCAAATCTCTCCGACTGTCTCCGGACCCCTAGGATATGTCCCCCGCCCCCGCACGATGCAAGCCACACCGCGCGCCGGGACAATTGCAACCCTCGCGCATTTGCGCCATGACGGTTGCATGACGCCACGTATCAAACCCGAAACAAGTGCCCTTTCCGTTCACTTGCTGACTGCGACCGGAGCGGTTTTTGCCATGCTCGCCATGCTGGCCGCGGTGCAAGAGAAATGGTCGCTGATGTTTCTGTGGCTGGTGGTGGCCTTTGCGGTGGACGGGATCGACGGGCCGCTGGCGCGCAAATTCGACGTCAAGACCCATGCGCCGCGCTTTGACGGGGTGCTGCTGGACCTGATCATCGACTATCTCACCTATGTCTTTATCCCGGCCTTTGCGCTGTTTCAGTCCGGCCTGTTGCCGGGCTGGACCGGCTGGTTTGCGATCATCCTCATCACCTTTTCCAGCGCGATGTATTTCGCCGACAACCGGATGAAGACGGCGGACAATTCCTTTCAGGGGTTTCCGGGGTGCTGGAACATGCTGGTGTTGGTGCTGTTCGCCATCGAACCGGGGTTCTGGGTGATCCTTGTGCTGGTCACGCTGCTGGCCGTGGCGATGTTCCTGCCGCTGAAGTTCATTCACCCGGTCCGGACAGAGCGGTGGCGTCCGGTGTCGCTGCCGGTGGCGCTGGCCTGGACCATCTTTGCCGGGTGGGCGGCCTGGGTGAATTTCCATCCCGCCAGCTGGGCGCATTGGGGGCTGCTGGTCACTTCGGTCTACCTGTTGTTCGCGGGCATCGCGCAACAAATCATCCCGGCACAGCGCCAGACCTGAGATATGCCCGCCCCCCCGCGCGCGCCGCGTCAGGGCACAGTTTTCCAGCATTATCCGACGATTACCCCGCGATCTGCGCCCTTTGCCTTTTCGCGGCGGCCGAATAGTGTTTGGATGACCGTACCGTAACCGCGCCCGGACATTCTGCCACTCGGCGGGACCCAGAGGCCGAACCGACCACAGATCGGACGTGACGCCATGCGTATCAGACTAGGATGCCGGATTTCCTTCGAGGTGGCGGCACCGACGCCGATGATCTTTCTGCTCAACGTCCATTATTCGCGCGCCAGCGATCTGGAGCGGCCCGACCTGCTGCGCACCGATCCCGCCGTCCCGATCGAGGCATACCGCGATGTGTTCGGCAACTGGTGCTCGCGGATTGTCGCCCCGCCGGGCCAGATGACCGTTTCGACCGATGGCACCCTGCTGGACGCGGGCCTGTCCGATCCGGTGGGCCTGGACGCGCCCCAGATCCCGGTTGAACAGCTGCCCGGTGAGGATCTCGGCTTTCTGCTGCCCAGCCGCTATTGCGAAAGCGACGTGCTGTCGGAGTTTGCCTGGGACAGGTTCGGCCAGACGCCGCCCGGCTGGGCGCGGGTGCAGGCGGTCTGCGACTTTGTCCACGGCCATATCCGGTTCGGCTATGAACACTCGCGCCCCACCCGCACCGCTGTCGAGGCGCTGAACGAAGGGGTCGGCGTGTGCCGGGATTTCACCCATCTGGCGGTTGCGCTGTGCCGGGCGCTGAACATTCCCACGCGCTATTGCACCGGCTACGTCAGCGACATCGGCCTGCCCGAACAGATCCGCCCGATGGATTTCGCCGCCTGGATGGAGGTCTACCTTGGCGGCCAGTGGTGGACATTCGACCCGCGCAACAACGACACCCGCTTTGGCCGCGTGCTGGTCGCGCGCGGCTGTGATGCGGCGGATGTGCCCATGGTCCACAGCTTTGGGCGGCATGACCTGACCGGGTTCGAAGTCTGGATAGACCAGATCGACGAGGGCGCAGAGCCGGGCTGACAATACGGCCGGACAGAAACACGATCCCATGGCGACAGCGGGCATCCCTCCTGCAACCCTCAGATTTTCCGCAGTATGAAAGAGGCCCACACCAAACCATCCGGTCCGCGTTTCCGACCGGACGGACGGGCACGGTTGACGAACTGCGGCGCCTGACGCTTATTTGAGCCAAAGAGACCGCATTCACCCGTGATAACCGATTTTCAGCCTCTCGTATCGGACACCAAGGACAGTTTTATGGCAGTTCCCACGACTCGCTTTCTTGTCGCCAACGGTAGCAATGAACAGTCGCTTGCATTACCCGACGGGGACTTGCCCAATGCCCTGACCACACCGGTCCTGCTTCCCACTCCGCTTCCGGGGCAGGCCGTGACATTTTCCGGCGGGCTCAGCTTTGAACGCGACTGGTACGATATGGTGGCGGTCAACTTGATTGGCGGGCGAGAGTACAATTTCCGGTCAGAACTGACAGGCTCGACTCAAACTTATGGACGGTTCGAGATCGTCAATTCCAGCGGCAGAACGCTCTACTCGCACACCGGTAACGAAGACGGTACAGATTTCACACCTGTAACGAGTGGCACGTATTATCTGCGGATGTCCAATACGACGGGCACCGGATATAAACTCACCGGCGTGGATGTGACTGTTTTCGAAACAGACCTGACCTTCGTCGACATCGAGGCCGTTTTCGGAAGATCCTCGTATTTCCGCGACCTTCCACCCAGCTACCATGACCCCGTTCAGGTAGGCACGATCTACGACGGTGGAAGCTTTGGCTTTGATGCGGTCATTGGCAATATCGGGAAATTTGGCGCAGGTCGTTTTGCCATCGACTTTTACTTGTCCTCCGATACCACGATCTCAGAAGCTGATACCCTGGCCTTCAGCCATAACGTCAACATCGGGATTGCCGTCGATCACCAGCTTCGGATCATTGTGGACAACGCGACCTTCGACAGAGAGGCGCTGGGGCTCGAACCGGGCCGTTACTATCTGGGTGCGATTGTCCGGCCCGTTTCGGGATATCCGGACGAAAATCTGTCAAACAACACCTCTCGGGTTGTCGAGGTCTACCTTGACGAACCGCCGGTGGTCGATTTCGCAGGGCGTCTTGAGTTGCTGGACGAAACCGAACCCGGTGTTGTTTCACTGACCGCTTGGGTGTCGATGGTCGATGTCGATTGGGACACGGTTCCAACTAGTTATTTGCACAAAGTCCGGGCCCCTATCGGGACCACCGGCAATTTGTACGTGTCCGGCGACCAGATGCTCGACTCCGCCGATCTCTTCCTTGCGACATGGTCAACGCCCGGTTTCGACTGGGGCGGTGCCGGGCAAGGCTCGACAGGCGGCCCCTTGGTCCAGGTGGACCTGAACAACCTGTATTTTGCCGGTGAGCAGGCGTTTTTGTTTCAGCGTCTCGATCCTTCGCCCGGTGAACGGGTGCTGCACAACAATGTGTCGGACGCGGTCCCGTTCACGCCGTTGCATGCGTTTCCCGAAGGACCGGTTGTTGCCAGCGATGCGGCGGACATCGTTCTGGGAACGCCCGCCGCCGATATCCTTGTCGGTGCCCAAGGCGCGGACACGGTGATCGGGTCGGGCGGCCATGACCTGCTGTACGGGGACGGGCGCACGCTGGTGCACACCCAGGTGTCGGCCCAGATTTACCGCCTGTACGCCGCCGTTTTCGGGCGCGAACCGGATTGGAACGGGCATCAGTCATGGGCAGAACGGCTGACGCAAGCCGAGATCACGTTGCTTCGGGCGGCCTCTGATTTCGTCGCCTCGCCGGAGTTTCAGGAAACCTACGGCGACACGACAAATGCCGAGTTCGTCACCCTGCTTTATCTCAACGTCCTGAACCGCGCACCGGACCAGATCGGCCTCGACGGATGGATCGCGGCGCTTCAGGACGGGATGAGCCGCGCACAGGTGGTCCTGCACTTCGCCGAAAGCCCCGAGCACGTCACCCGCAGCGCCGCCGCGCAGACAGGATACGACATCGCCCACACCGCCAACGGCTGGACCGACGAGGTCTATCGCCTCTATCTCGCCATTCTGGACCGTGAACCCGACACCGGCGGGTTGCTGGGCTGGATCGACGGTCTTGCGCGCGGCGCGCTCAGCCTTGACGATGTCATTGAACGGTTCATGGCTTCGCCGGAATTCCAGCGGGTCTACGGCGCGACGACCGACCAGCAGTTTGTCACGCTGCTCTATGACAACGTGCTGGGGCGGGGGCCCGACCCGAACGGGCTGCAAGGCTGGCTAGAGGCGCTGGACGGGGGCATGACCCGCGAGAAACTGGTGCGCTTCTTCGTGGACTCGCGCGAATTCATCGCCGCCACGGCGGATGATCTGCGCGCCTTCATCGACGCGGTCGGTCCGCATGACCAGATCCGCATAGGCCCCGGCGACGCGGTTGTCGCCGGGGGTCTGTTTTCCGACAGTTTCATCTTTCTCGATGACGGTCAGGCCAGCACAGTCACCGTGACCGACCTTGAACTCTGGGACAGGCTGGATTTCAGCGCCTTCGGCCAAAGCCCCGCCCAGATTCTGGATGCGATGGAACAGCAGGGCGCGGACGTTGTCCTGACGCTGGGAGCAGAGACCGTGATCTTTGCGAATACCGATCTGGATGCCGTCACCGAAGACATGATCCTGACATGATCCTGATCGCCTGACACCGGAAAGGCGCGGGGGCAAAGGTTGACGATTGGTAAATTCGCCTCTGTAACCTATTGATCTTGCATACCCGCTGGCCTGTCCACGCGTGGACAGGCCATTTTCCCCCTCCATCGGGCCAGCCTCAGACGAACCGGTTCACCCAGTTTTCCAGCCGTTCCTGCCGCCCGGATCGAGGCTCTGGATTGATGCCCTCGGCCAGCACGCGTGCCTGTATCGCGCCCAGATCGCTTTGCAACATCGCCTGCGCACCCGGCGCGTTCCACCCCGCATACCTGTCGGCCAGCGCCGTCTCCAGCCCGCCATCCTCCAGCATCGCCGCCGCCGCCTTCAGGCCGCGCGCGCAGACATCCATTCCGCCGATGTGGGCGGCGATCAGATCCTCGGCGTCCAGCGACTGCCGCCGCAGCTTGGCGTCGAAATTGGTGCCGCCGGTGGTGAACCCACCCATCTTGAGCACGTGAAAATAGGCCAACGCCACCTCTGGCACGTTGTTGGGGAACTGGTCCGTATCCCAGCCGGATTGATAGTCGTTCCGATTCATGTCGATCGACCCCAGCATCCCCTCCGAGGCCGCCAGCGCCAGCTCATGCTCGAACGAATGCCCGGCAAGGATCGCGTGCCCCTGTTCGAGGTTCAGCTTGATCTCACCTTCCAGACCGTATTTGCGCAGAAAGCCGATGCAGGTCGCCACGTCATAGTCATACTGGTGCTTCGACGGTTCCTGCGGCTTAGGCTCCAGCAGGATCGCGCCCTTGAATCCGATCTTGTGTTTGTAATCGACCACCATCGACAGGAACCGCGCCATATTGTCGGCCTCGCGCCCCAAGTCAGTGTTCAGCAGCGTCTCATAGCCCTCGCGCCCGCCCCACAGGACGTAGTTCTGACCGCCCAGCTTTTGCGTCGCGTCGATGCAGCCCTTTACGGTGGCGGCGGCAAAGGCGAACACCTCCGGGTCGGGGTTTGTCGCCGCGCCCGACATGAACCGCCGGTGCGAGAACAGGTTGGCCGTGCCCCAGAGCAGCCGCGCCTTTGCCCCCTCCTGCTTGGTGCCGATATAGTCGGTGATCTCTTCCAGCGTTGACAGGTTGTCGGCGTAGTTGCCCTGTTCGGGCCGGATATCGGCGTCGTGCCAGCAATAGAACGGCTGGCCCAGCAGTTCGAACATCTCGAACGCCACATCGGCCTTCAGTTTCGCGCGGCCCATGTCATCCTGCGGGTGCCACGGACGGACAAAGGTTTGCCCGCCAAAGGGATCGCCGCCTTCCCATGCAAAGGAATGCCACCATGCCACGGCAAAGCGCAGGTGGTCCTCCATGCGTTTGCCCATGACCATCTCATCGGGGTTGTAGTGGCGATAGGCCAGCGGGGTGTCGCTGTCCGGTCCCTCATAGCGGATCGGCGCGATGCCGTCGAAAAATCCCGTGCTCATGTCAGCCCTCTTACTGCTGGATATATCTGCCGCCATGACGCGTAGGCCGCGTCATAATCCGCTGTCAGCGCCGTGTTCGGCGCAATGGTCTCGCGGATTGGCGGCGGCGCCATGACCGCATCGACGCTGCCCGCGCCCGCGCCCACCATGGCCAGCCGGGCCGCGCCCAGCGCCGCGCCAAAATCGCCCTTTTCGGGCAAGGCCAAAGGCACGCCCAGCACCGTGGCCAGCAGTTCGACCCAATAACGCGACTGCGCGCCGCCGCCGATGGCCAGCATCCGGTCCAGACGCGCGCCCGACGCCTTCAGCGCCTCGGCGCAATCGCGCAGGGCAAAGGCCACGCCCTCCATCACCGCGCGCGTCATGTCGCGCCGCTCCGTCCCGACCCCGATGTTCAGAAACCCGCCCCGAATGTCGGAGTCGTTGTGCGGCGTGCGTTCGCCCGACAGATAGGGCAGGAACCGCAGGTCCCCCGGCCCGTCCAGCGTGTCCCCAACCTCTTGCGACAACTCCGCCGGTGAGGCCCCCGTCACCCGCGACAGCCAGTTCAGACTGTCCGTCGCGGCCAGAATTACCCCCATCTGATACCATTGCCCCGGCACCGCGTGGCAAAACGTATGCACCGCACTTTCGGGCAAGGGCGCATAGCCGTCGCGCCCCGCCAAAACCACGCCGGAGGTGCCCAGAGACACAAACCCCGTGCCCTCACGCATCGCGCCCACCCCGCAGGCAGAGGCGGCATTGTCCCCGGCCCCGCCGACCACGATCACCTCTCCGGATATACCCCAGCGCGCCGCCAGATCGGGCCGCAGCGTGCCGCCCGCCTCAGATCCCTCGACCAGACGCGGCATCTGATCCACCCGCATCCCCGACACCTCCAGCAAACGCGCCGACCAGTCGCGCGCGCCCACGTCCAGCCATGCGGTGCCCGCACTGTCGGACATGTCGGCAAACCGCGCGCCGGTCAGGTGAAAGTTCATGTAGGCGGCCGGCAACAGGACAGAGGTGACACGGGCGAACACCTCCGGCTCATGCCGCGCGACCCACAGCAGCTTGGGCGCGGTAAAGCCGGGAAAGACGATATTGCCCGACAGGGCGCGCACCCCGTCCGCCGCGTCCAGTTCCGCCGCCTCGACCGCGCTGCGGGTGTCGTTCCACAGGATGCAGGGCCGCAGCACAGCACCGCTGTCGTCCAGCAAAGTCGCCCCATGCATATGCCCCGACACACCGATGCCACGCACCTGTGCCATCGCCTGCGGATGCGCGGCGGCCAGTTCCACCAGCGCGGCGTCCACCGCCGCCACCCAATCCGCCGGGTCCTGCTCGGACCAGCCGGGATGCGGATGGACCGGCGCATAGGCCCGCTGCGCGCTGCCCAGCGGCACGCCCGCGCCATCGACCAGCAGGGCGCGCAGCCCCGAAGTCCCCAGATCCAGACCGACAAACATGGTTTTCCCTCCCGTGTTGGGTTTCACGAAAACCAACATGCGGGCAGAGTGTCAAATCACCGGCATGAAAAAACCCGCAACCTTGCATCGTTGCAAGCGCTGCGGGCCTGTTTCAGAATTCTGAGAGATTTCCCTCATCGCGCGCCGGTTCCCAGACGCGGCGGTCATGGGACGGCGGGCGGGGCGTCGTTCCGGCCAAAGGCCGGGACCAGCGTCGTCCGTCGACCCGGACGCATTAAAGATGTCCATCGTCCCGGACGCACATTTAATGTCCATCGACCCGGTCGCAAGCCAGCGACCGGGGCATTCAGGCCTTAGCCCTTTTCCAGCGCGTCCAGCCGCGCCTTCAGCGCTTCATTCTCTTCGCGGGCCTTCTGCGCCATGGCGCGCACCGCGTCGAACTCTTCGCGGGTCACAAAATCGCGATCCGCCAGCCAGCGGTCCACCAGCGATTTCATCGCCGTTTCCGCCTCTTCCTTGGCCCCCTGCGCCACGCCCATGGCGTTGGTCATCAGCTGGCTCAGATCCTCGAAAACCTTGTTCCGCGTTTGCATGGGTCACTCCGCCGTTGCATTCCGTTCCTATATGGTCACCCGCGGCGCAACCCTCAAGGTTGACTTTGCCGCCAGACAAGAGGCAACAGGACGCATGCAGGCAGCCATCCCCTTCCCCGACCTCTCGTCCGAGGTCTTTTCCATCGCGCTCTTCGGGTTCGAATTTGCGCTGCGCTGGTACGCGCTGGCCTATATCGCGGGCATCCTGATCGGCTGGCGGCTGGCCGTCTGGACGGTCAAGCGCGCGCACCTCTGGGCCAATGACACCCCGCCGATGACCCCCCGCCAGATCGAAGATCTGCTGACATGGGTGATCCTTGGCATCATCCTTGGCGGGCGGCTGGGCTTTGTGCTGTTTTACATGCCGGGCTATTACCTGTCGCACCCGCTGGAAATCCCGATGATCTGGCAGGGCGGCATGGCCTTTCACGGCGGACTGCTGGGGGTGGTCTTTGCTGTCTGGCTGTTCTGCGCACGCAACAAGGTGCCGCTGGCCTCGACGGCGGACATGCTGGCGCTGGCCACCCCGGTGGGCCTGCTGCTGGGCCGCATCGCCAATTTCATCAATGCCGAACTGTGGGGCCGCCCCTCTGACCTGCCCTGGGCGGTGATCTTTCCCGGCCAAATGGCGCAGGACTGCGGCCAGCCATTGGGAGAGGTGTGCGCCCGCCATCCCTCGCAACTCTACGAGGCCACGCTGGAGGGGCTGGTGCTGCTGATCGTGCTGCTGGTGATGGTGCATCGCGGCTGGCTGAAACGCCCCGGCGCTGTGGCCGGGACGTTCTTTGTGGGCTACGGCATCGCGCGCTTTCTTGTCGAGTTCGTCCGCCAGCCTGACGTTCAGTTCCAGACTGTCGGCAATCCGCTGGGCCTTGCCCTGCATGTGAACGGCTATGGACTGACCATGGGCCAGTTGCTGACGCTGCCGATGATCGCGGGCGGCGCGCTGGCGATCTGGGTCGCCCTGCGCCACGCCCGCACCGCAACAACGCCAGACCCGGCAACGTGACAACCCCGCTCGCCGATATCCTTGCCCGCCAGATTGCCACCACCGGGCCGATGACGCTGGCCGACTACATGGCGGCCTGCCTCATGCACCCGCAGCACGGCTATTACAGCACCCGTGACCCGCTGGGCGCAGGGGGCGATTTCACCACCGCGCCCGAAATCAGCCAGATGTTCGGTGAGCTGCTGGGCCTGTCGCTGGCGCAAAGCTGGCTGGATCAGGGCGCGCCCGCACCCTTTGTCCTTGCCGAGCTTGGCCCCGGTCGCGGCACGCTGATGGCGGACATCCTGCGCGCCACCGCCCGCGTTCCCGGCTTTCACGCCGCCGCCCGCCTGCATCTGGTCGAAACCTCGCCCGCCTTGCGCGCCGAACAGGCCAAGCGTCTGCCGCAGGCCACATGGCACGACGTGGTCCAGACCCTGCCCGACGGTCCGCTGTTCCTTGTCGCCAATGAATTCTTCGATGCCCTGCCGATCCGCCAGTTCCAGCGTGCGGGAGAGGATTGGCGCGAACGAGTCGTCGGCCTGCACGACAACCGCCTCAAACTCGGCCTCGCCGCCCCCGCCCCGCAGCCCGGCCTCAGCCACCGGCTGGACGACACGCAGGACGGCGACATCGTGGAAACCTGCGCCCCCGGTCAGGCCATCGCCGCCGTCCTTGGCGCGCGCATCGCGGCGCAGGGAGGTGTCGCGCTGCTGATCGACTACGGCGACTGGCGCTCCCTCGGCGATACGTTGCAGGCGCTCAAGGGCCACGCCCACATCGATCCCATTGCCCTTCCGGGCACATCCGACCTGACCACCCATGTGGATTTCGAGGCGCTGGCCCGCGCCGCCGCCCCCGCCACCCACACGCTGCTGACCCCGCAGGGCGTCTTTCTGGAACGCCTCGGCATCACCCAACGCGCGCAGGCACTGGCCAGATCGCTCAGCGATGCGGCGCTCGACAGCCACATCGCCGCACATCGCCGGTTGACGCACCCGGACGAAATGGGATCACTGTTCAAGACACTCGCCCTGCTGCCTCAGGGTGCCCCGCCACCCCCCGGACTGGAGATACGCCCCCTGTCATGACGCTCCAGATTATCACCTCGAACAGCCTCGCGCCGTTCCGCCACGGGTTCTTTACCCGCAAGGGCGGCGCGTCGTCGGGCATCTTTGCCGGGCTGAACTGCGGCACCGGGTCCACCGATCAGGCCGAAATCGTCTCGATCAACCGCGCCCGCGTGGCCGACGCGGTCGAGGTTGCGCCAGAGCATCTGGCCACCGTGCATCAGGTGCATTCCGCTGACGCCATCACCGTCGACGGCCCGCTGCCCGATCCGCGCCCCAAGGCCGACGCGCTGGTCACCGCAACGCCGGGCGTGGCGCTGGCGGTGCTGACCGCCGATTGCCAGCCGGTGCTGTTTGCCGACCCCGGCGCGGGTGTCGTCGGCGCGGCCCACGCAGGCTGGCGCGGCGCGCGCGACGGGGTGCTGGAATCCACGATTGAGGCGATGGTGGCCCTTGGCGCCACCCGCGACGGCATCCGCGCCGTGATCGGCCCCACCATCAGCCAGCGCGCCTATGAGGTCGGCCCGGAATTCTTTGAGGATTTCGTCGCCGAAGACCCGGCCAACACGCGCTTTTTTGCCGGTGGCACCGACGACCGCATGATGTTCGACCTGCCCGCCTATGGACTGCACCGCCTGCGCGCCGCCGGGGTCGAGGCGGAATGGACCCGCCATTGCACCTATTCCGACCCAGAGCTGTTCTACTCCTACCGCCGCGCCACCCATGCGCGCGAAGCGGACTATGGCCGACTGATCTCTGTCATCCGGCTCTAGCCGCGGTCGCAGACGGGAAACAATCCGCCCATCCGCACGGGATTGTCCCAATGCTGCCGCAATTTGCTGCAACCTGTAGCGATAACCCAAGTCGGCAGAGTAAAGAGGAGCCTCCCATGAAACCGCAACGCCGCTTTATCGCGTCCATCACCGCCACCGCCAAAGCGGGCGCACCCCGGCTGCCGTTTGAACGCGGCGCGCCCCGGACAGAGATGATTTCCCGCCGGACCCAGGCCCTCCAACCCCGCCCGGCCACCGCCAAGCGCGCCTGAGGCCGGGCCACCGCCAACCAAGACCCGGCAAGGCGGCACCGCCACGCCTTGCCCCACCCCCCGCCAAAGCGCCGCTCAAGACCCGAGATTCGCCACGCTTTGCAGGAAAATGTGGCGGGATCGTCCATTTCGCCCCGACAATCCGCAACACCCCGCCGCATTGTCGCGCAGACTCCCGCCTGCGCCGCGCCAATTTTGACAGAGCGCACCAATTGCGGCCAGATTGTCACCAGTCAGATGCGTTGTTTTAACCGTCCGTCTGTCGTTGTTGGTGGGGGCCAACACGGATGTGACCCGTTGCAAGGGTGTTCACATGACCCGTCTCCACCGCGGCCTCTCGGGCCGGGCCCCGATGGCCAATCATGCCTTTTCTCCTCCTGTCCTGCCGGATCGGGAGGTCTCTCCGGACGGGCGGCCTCGTCGCGCAGGCTCTCTCATGCGCAAATACGAGGTCGCCGCCCTGCTCCCCGATCTCACGGTCTGCTTTACCCAGCATGTGGCCCCCGCCTCACCCCTGTTCGAGGAATGCGCCACCGCCTTTGCCCGCGGCACGCTGATCGAAACGGTGCGCGGCGCTGTCGCGATCGAGGATATGGTCCCCGGCGACTACATCGAAACGGCGCGCGGCAGCGAGCCGGTCACATGGATCGGCTCCACCACCTATGTGCCGGGGCACGACGATGAGGCGACAACCCTGACGCACATGACGCGGATCACCTCGGATGCCTTTGGCATGGGCCAGCCGACGATGGACCTGCTGCTGGGGCCCGCCGCCCGCATGGTGGTGCGCCACCCGCGGCTGGCGGATCTGCTGGGCAAGGACTGCGTGCTAGCGCCGGTGCGCGACTACGTGGACGGCGACCGCTTTTTGCAGGTCACGCCGATGGGGACGGTTCAGCTTTTCCACCTGATGGTGCAGCGTCACACCACGATCCGCGTCGGCGGAGTGGAACTGGAAACCTATCACCCCGGCAACACCGCCGGTCAGGCGCTGGGTCAGAACATGCGCGCCCTTTACCTCAGCATGTTCCCCAATATCACCGATCTCGACGATTTCGGACAGGTCGACATGACCCGCACCGCGCGTGAGGTCGTCGACCGGCTGGTCAACGTCTGACCCAACCGGCCCCCTCGTGCTTCTTCTCTGTCCAAATCCCCCGGGGAGCGCGAGGGGCTGGCCCCTCGCCCGCCCACCTCACGCGGAGCGGCTCAACCGTTCTTCCAGCACCTCGAAAGGCACGCCGGGATCGTCCTTGGCGTTGCGGATCACCAGCGAGGTCTTGACGCTGGCCACGTTGGGCGCGGTCAGCAGATCGCCGGTCAGAAAGCTCTGGAAGGTGGACAGGTCCGGGGCGACGCATTTCAGGATAAAATCCACCTCGCCGTTCAGCATGTGGCATTCGCGCACCAGCGGCCAGGCGCGACAGCGTTCCTCAAAGGCGCTCAGGTCCACCTCGGCCTGACTTTGCAGCCCGACCATCACAAAAACCTGCACCTCGAATCCCAGCGACCGGCTGTCGACATCCGCGTGGTAGCCACGGATATAGCCCTGCTCCTCCAGCACACGCACGCGGCGCAGGCAGGGCGGGGCCGAAATGCCCACGCGGCGGGCCAGTTCGACATTGGTCATCCGACCATCAGCTTGCAGTTCTGCCAGAATCTTGCGATCGATCGGATCAAGCCGGTGACCTGCCATCGTCTCCCCCGTCATATTCGCGATTGTTATAGCAGCCCACCGGCCCTGCGCAATAATATTTCAACCGGGCGCAAGATTCTTTTGCCTCGGTGCCGGTTGTCGCGGCACCGCGCGCGCCCTCTTTTTTCAGGCGCGCGACGCGGCTATATGACGACGGCACCGCCGCTTAGGAGAGCTTTCATGTCCCAGACACGCCACACCAAGGTCCTTATCATCGGCTCCGGCCCGGCTGGCTATACCGCCGGCGTCTACGCCAGCCGCGCGATGCTGGACCCGATCCTGGTGCAGGGGCTGGAACCCGGCGGCCAGCTGACCACCACCACAGAGGTCGAAAACTGGCCCGGCGACACAGAGGTGCAGGGCCCCGACCTGATGGTCCGGATGGAGGCCCACGCCCGCGCCATGGGCACAGAGATCATCGGCGACATCATCTCGAAGGTCGATTTCGACAAGCGCCCCTTTGTCGCCAGCAGCGACAGCGGCACCACCTACACGGCGGATGCGATCATCCTCGCCACCGGCGCGCGCGCCAAATGGCTGGGCCTGCCGTCCGAGGAGGCGTTCAAGGGCTTTGGCGTCTCCGCCTGCGCCACCTGTGACGGGTTCTTTTATCGCGGCAAGGAAATCGTGGTGATCGGCGGCGGCAACACGGCGGTCGAAGAGGCGCTGTTCCTGACCAACTTCGCCTCCAAGGTCACGCTGATCCACCGCCGCGATGAACTGCGCGCCGAAAAGATCCTGATCGACCGGCTGATGAAAAACCCCAAGATCGAACCGCTGTGGTTCCACCAGCTTGACGAGGTTGTCGGCGACGACATGCCCAAAGGCGTGACCGGCGTGCGCGTCAAACATGTGAAAACCGGCGAGATCACCGAGATTCCCTGCGCCGGGGTCTTTGTCGCCATTGGCCACGCGCCCGCCAACGAACTGGTCAAGGACGTGCTGGAAACCCATATGGGCGGCTACGTCGTGACCAAACCCGACAGCACCGCCACCTCGATCCCCGGCGTCTTTGCCGCCGGCGACCTGACCGACCACAAGTACCGTCAGGCGGTGACCAGCGCGGGCATGGGCTGCATGGCCGCGCTGGAGGCGGAACGCTGGCTGGCCGAGCACGACATGGACGCAGAGGTGCAGGCCGCCGAATAACGCCGCCTTCCCCGGCGCGGTCACAGAGCGCGTCGGGCAACGACTTTTTCGCGACAAGACGGCGGACCTTCGATAACCTGCGCGCAGGCAACCGGAGTTCCGCCATGCCGCCCGCATCCGATCTGGACCACATCCCGCACCTGCCGACCCAGCCGCTGGTCGGGCATACGCTGCTTTCCCTCAAGGATTTCCTTGGCTTCGCGCGCCGCAACACGCAGGCCTTCGGCGAGGTCTACCGCATCAAGATGATGGGCCGCTGGCGCATTTCCTTTACCAGCGCCGATGCCGCCGAATACATCCTGATGGACCCGGACCACATCTTTTCCGCCAAACAGGGCTGGCACGATTCGCTGGGAACGCTGTTTTCCGGCGGGCTGATGCTGCGCGACCATGACGACCACCGCCAGCACCGCCGCATCATGCAGGCCGCCTTTCGCAAACCGGCGATGGACAGCTACCTTGCGCTCATGGCGCCGGAACTGGACCGGATGATGGCGGGCTGGCCGGTCTCGCGCCGCCTGTCGTTTTATCCCGCGATCAAGGATCTGACCCTGCGGCTGGGCGCGCATGTCTTCATGGGGCTGCCCGCCGACACCCCCGAGGCACAGGCCCTCAGCCGCCGGTTCATCGACGAAATCGCCGCCGCGATCACCGTGATCCGCAAACCGCTGCCACTTACGAAATACCGGCGCGGGGTGCGCGCCCGTCGCGCGCTGCTGGATCGGTTTCACGCCCTTGTCGAAACCCGGCGTCAGGGCGACGGGGCCGATTTCTTTTCCCAGATGTGCCGCGCCACCGACGACGAGGGCCGCCACTGGTCCGACGCGGAAATCGCCGAACACTTCAACTTTCTGATGATGGCGGCGCATGACACCACCGCCAGCGGCCTGTCGTCGATGCTCGCCGCGCTGACCGATTTTCCCGACTGGCAGGACCGCCTGCGGGCAGAGGTCGACGCGCTGGGGGCCGGGCCGATGACCCCCGCGCTGCTGGAGGCGATGCCGCAGACCGAAATGGTGTTCAAGGAGGCGCTCCGGCTGGTGCCGCCTGTCGCGCTGATCCCGCGCGTCGCCCTGCGCGACTTTGACTGGAACGGCATCCGCATTCCGGCGGGCCACCCGGTGTCGGCCAACATCACCATGGTCATGCGCTCGCCCGAGCATTTCACCGACCCCGACCGCTTTGACCCGGAACGCTTTTCCGACAATCGCGCCGAGGACCGCAATCACCGGTTCGCATGGATGCCCTTCGGCGGCGGCGCGCACAAATGCATCGGGCTGCATTTCTCGATGATGCAGGTCAAGTGTTTCACCCGCGCGTTGCTGTCGCGATACCGTGTCACCCGTGACGACAACGCGCCGGTGCGCTGGAAACGTCTGCCGATCCCGCAGCCCAAGGGCGGGCTGCCGGTGATCCTGCACCCGCGCCCCTGATCGCGCGCCGCCCTGATCCGCCTCCGCTGACCCGCGCGCCCCGACACGGCACGTCCGGCGTGGCCCGCTGTGCCGCGCCCTGCGCGCCGTTGCCAAAGCGCCACGCCGGCGGAAATCCCCCGTTCCGGTCAACTACCACTTTTCTGCGGGTGCAAAGCGTGCGATGTGTTCAGCGCTGAACACACTTTGAGTCGCCTGACATGCCCGCCGCCACCCTGCCCTCCAACCTGCCGGAAGAAGACCAGCTCTTTCGCCTCTTGCGTCAGCTTGACCGCGCGCCAGAGGCCTCGCAGCGGGTGACGGCAGAGGCGCTGGGCATCTCGCTGGGGCGGCTCAACACCTACCTGCGCGCCGCCACGGACGCAGGTCTGGTCAAGGTCACCGAACGGTCCGGCCCCGACCGGCGTCAACGCTTTGCCTATGCGCTGACCGCCTTTGGCGCTGACGAAAAGACCCGGCTCGCCGACACCTTCCTCGCCCGCAAATTCGCAGAATACGACGCGCTTCACGCCGAACTGACCGGCAGCGCAAGCGGTCTCATCCCCTTGAAGTACAGGAGCAAACTCATGCAGAACAATCTCGCCCCCATTCAAGAGCTCTACGTCTCTTATGACAGCGCGCAAAAGCTCAAGGTCGAAGCCGCTGACCTGACCAGCCACGACCTGACCCCGCGCCAGATCTGCGATCTGGAACTGCTGATGAACGGCGGCTTCAACCCGCTCAAGGGCTTCCTGTCGGAAGAGGATTACAACGGCGTCGTCGAAAACATGCGCCTTGCGGACGGCACCCTGTGGCCGATGCCGATCACCCTCGACGTGAACCAGGCCTTTGCCGACACCGTCGAAATCGGTCAGGACATCGCCCTGCGCGACCAAGAGGGCGTCATCCTCGGCACCATGACCGTCACCGACAAATGGCTGCCGAACAAGGCGCGTGAGGCCGAAAAGGTCTTTGGCGCTGACGATCTGGCCCACCCGGCCGTCAACTACCTGCACAACACCGCAGGCGAAGTGTACCTCGGCGGTCCCGTGACCGGCATCCAGCAGCCCGTGCATTATGACTTCCGCGCCCGCCGCGACACGCCCAACGAACTGCGCGCCTATTTCCGCAAGCTGGGCTGGCGCAAGGTCGTCGCCTTCCAAACCCGCAACCCGCTGCACCGCGCGCATCAGGAACTGACCTTCCGCGCCGCGAAAGAGGCACAGGCCAACCTGCTGATCCACCCGGTTGTCGGCATGACCAAACCGGGCGACGTCGATCACTTTACCCGCGTGCGCTGCTATGAGGCGGTTCTGGACAAATACCCGGCCTCGACCACAACCATGTCGCTGCTGCCGCTGGCGATGCGTATGGCGGGCCCCCGTGAGGCGGTCTGGCACGGCCTGATCCGCAAGAACCACGGCTGCACCCACCTGATCGTTGGTCGCGACCACGCTGGCCCCGGCAAGAACTCTGCCGGTGAGGATTTCTACGGCCCCTACGACGCACAGGACCTCTTCCGCACCCATCAGGAAGAAATGGGCATTGAAATGGTCGACTTCAAACACATGGTCTATGTGCAGGAACGCGCACAGTACGAACCCAACGATGAGATCGAAGACAAGGACAACGTCACGATCCTGAACATCTCGGGCACCGAACTGCGCCGCCGTCTGGCCGAAGGTCTGGAAATCCCCGAGTGGTTCTCCTTCCCCGAGGTGGTCACCGAACTGCGCCGCACCAAGCCGCCGCGCTCGAACCAAGGGTTCACCGTCTTCTTCACCGGCCTCAGCGGCTCGGGCAAGTCGACAATCGCCAACGCGCTGATGGTCAAGCTGATGGAAATGGGCGGTCGCCCGGTGACGCTGCTGGACGGTGACGTGGTGCGCAAACACCTGTCGTCGGAACTGGGTTTCTCGAAAGAGCACCGTGACCTGAACATCAAGCGGATCGGCTACGTCGCCTCCGAGATCACCAAAAACGGCGGCATCGCGATCTGCGCGCCCATCGCGCCCTACACCGCGACCCGCCGCGCCGTCCGCGAGATGATCGAGGAATACGGTGCCTTCACCGAGGTCCATGTCGCCACCTCGCTGGAGGAATGTGAGCGCCGCGACCGCAAAGGCCTGTACAAGCTGGCGCGCGAAGGCAAGATCAAGGAATTCACCGGCATCTCCGACCCCTATGAAGAGCCCACAAACGCCGAGTTGATCGTCGAGACAGAGAATGTCGACGTCGACAACTGCGCGCATCAGGTGATCCTGAAGCTGGAGTCGATGGGCCTGATCGCCGCGCAATAAACGGCCCCACAGACAGACGAAAGGCCGGGCGCTCTGCCCGGCCTTTTTCTTTTGCGCAGCGCATCCGACCCGACCCGGCGGGCCCACAGCGGCCCGCGACTCGACGGAACCGGGCGGCGTGGCTACACTCGTGGCCAGTCCGGCGATGTCCGACCCTGACGGTCAGACGCCTGATCGCCGCATGAGATGCCGATGCTCAAAACCGGACTCCGTTTTCTGATCGTCCTCTGGCTGGGGCTGGCGTCGCCGGGTCTGGCACAGCCGGAAATCCATGTTGTTGCGGTTGGCAGCGGGCAGCCATCCAAAGACACCTTCGCCCTGCCCGAGGCCCGCGTTCTGGTGGATCGACCGGGCCGCGACGTCAGTCTGGTGCTACTGGATAGCGGCCTGCTGCACTGGAAGATCGAGGCCACCGCCGGAACCCTCATCAGCGACATCATCCGCAGCGGGCCGGAGTCAACGGACAGCAAGGTGTCGCTTTACGGCATTCCGATGATTGGCGTACAGGTCTCGGGGCTGCCGCTGGTTTTCAACCCGTGGGGGCGTGAGTTCCGACGGCTGATCGACAGGGTCGCGGACAGGTCGGGCACCGACCGCATCAGCAGCTTTCAGGCGCGGCACAAGGCCCCCGCAGCACCGCTGAGGGTCGCGTCCGTCAATACTTCCACCGCCGCGCTGGCGCGGGACTACCTGTCGCCCTTGCTGGACGCCGGGGACGACCTCGCACCGGACATCCGCAACCGGATCGACGACGACGGCGGTCCGCCGGGATTTACCGTCGCGTTCGATGAAACCGGGGTCAGCCTGACCGGGCCATCCGGCTCGCAGCGGTTCCCCGCGCCCCCCGGCATCCCCCCGATCCTCTTGCCGGTGACCGGCGTGTATGACCCCGCGTCGCAGATGATCTACTGCATCACCGTCGGGGCAGAGGGATACCTGTATTCCGTCGATACCCAAAGCGGAGACTGGTCGGTGATCACCAGTCTGGACGACTACGACGCCGCCGGACTGCTCTATGACACGGACACACGCCAACTGATCCTGACCGGCGCGTTTTCGCGACCGGGCGACATCCGGGCTTTCGGTCTGGACGGCAGCCGGTCGTCAGACTTCATCCCGACCACACGCTTTCCCGGACTGACCGACCTGTTCGACTATGGCAATGAACACGGCCCGCCGCTGACACCGCTCGTCTACCGTGACGGCTGGCTGCTGCTCGAAGCTGTGGCCGAGGTTGACAGCGCCGCCCCCGGCCCCCGCCCGCATCGCCTCTACGCCGTGCAGCTTGCAACCGGCAAGGTGCGCCTGCTGCGCTTTGGCCAAGACTAGCCTCGGGACCAGACCACCGCGCGCCACGCGTTTGCGCTCAGCCCCGCAACCGCACCCGCGCCCCGTGGCCCGACCGGCTTGGCCCTGACGGCGTGCCCCGCAACATCTCTGCCCCGTAAGGCGCCTCCGCGCGGGCGAATTTCACCAACTTGGTCAGATCGTGGCGCATGTCTTCGAACAACGCCTCAAAATCATCCATCCGCATGTCATAGGCCGTCTCAAAGGCCGCATCCCAGTCGTCCTCTTCGCCCACCGCGCGCCAGAAGGTGACCATGCGGTCCTCGCCAAACCGCAGCGCCAGCAGCGCCGCCGCAAGGTTCGAGGCCGAATATTCCGCATCGCTGCGCACCGACTGCTTCTTGCGGATGAAATCCAGCGGGATCGGGTCCTCGGCATCGCGCGACTGCAACGACACCAGCATCGGCACCGATACCGTCCGCGTGGGGCCCTCGCGGGACTTGATCTGCGCCAGATAGGCGCTGCCCTCAACCATCCACGACGGCCCCATGCGGCGACGCCCGAACCCGTCAAAGGGCACCTTGTCATAGCTCATCTCGCGCTGAACATGGTGCATGTATTCGTGCAACATCACGTATTGATAGCGCCCCTGCCAGATCTCGTAAGAGGTGACAGCCTCCTGATCCCCGGACGGCATGCACAGCGCGATCCGGTTGCGGTAGGCGCTGCCCATCACCCGCTCGACCCCGACGCACAGATCGTCCGCCGTCTCTTCCGCCGCCGCGGGCGACAGATCGTCGATCCCCGGCACCGGCAACTTCAGCAGGTCTTCCAGATCGTCCCGGCCAAAGGCCACGATCAGCACCGGCTTGCTCGCCGTGGCGATGCCGTATTCGACCGCAAAGGTCTGGCGCGCCTCCTCATAGGACCGCTCGATATAACCGCGAATCACCGGAGAGATATTGTCCTTGGTCAGGATCAGCGGCGGCTCCGCCGAGGGCATGACCTCCGCCGCCTGCGGCGCATAAGAGCCGATCTCACGGCACCAGCCCACCGCCGCGCGCTCTGAAAACTCGGGCAGCGCGTTGAACACCGCATGGGCCTCTTCGCCCTCCAGCCGCTGCACAAACTCCGCCACCGCGCGGCGCGTCTGCACACCGGTGACGCCATCCGCCTCGCCGGGGTCCAGCCCCAGCCGCGCCAGTTGCTGCTGCACGCAGGTCACATGGGTGTCAGAGGCCGCAGCGGCCCCCGCCGTCGCCCCCAGACAAAGGGCCAGTGCTGAAATCAACCGTGTGATCGTCATGGGCTTGATCCCCTGATGCTAACTGGCACCAAAGGTAGAAACGCACGGCCCGCCCGGCAAGTCAGGGGAATCCTACCCTGCGCGCCCCGCCTCACCGCCCCAGTTCCGCCTCCGTCAGCGGCCGATGGGCAAGGATCTGGTCGCCGTTCATGTCGCGATCCGCCAGAAACTCGCGCTGCGCCATTTGGTCGTCGCGCAGCGTCGGATAAAGATCCTCGAAGGCCTGCACCGTCATGCCGTAGACCTGTTCAAAGGCGGTGAACCAGTTGTCGGTCTCGCCCACCACGCGCCAGAACCGGAACAGGGTTTCCTCGCCATAGCGTTCCACCAGCATCGCCACCGCGTAGGCGGACACATCATAGGCCTCGGAGGCGCGCACCTCGCCCGCCAGCCGGATCTGCCGCAGCGTCAGCTCCGACCCCGCCGCCAGCGTGCGCATCGCGTGCAATCCGGGCACAAACCGGCCGAATTTCTCTCGCATGAACGCCTGCTCGACCACCTGCGCCGTGCCCTCGACCATCCACGCGGGGCCCATGCGCGGCCGCACGCTGTCCGGGTCGTTGACCCAGCGCGGCACCTTGTCATAACTCAGTTCGCGCTGGACGTTGTGCACCAGCTCATGCGCCATCGTCACCGACAGCACCATCCGGTACAATTCGCCCAGCGCCGGGGTCCGCAGCGCCAGCGTGGTGCCGCAGAACGACACCCCATCCCGAGAGGCGCTGGCCCCAAGGCCAAACTCCGTCTCGCAGTCGCGCCGCGCCCGCGCCCGCACATCGGCCCAGGACTGCAACGCCATCGTCCCCGCCTCGGCCACCAACCGCTGCCAGGCGTCGGCATTGGTGGCCACGATGATCCGCACCTGACTGGCCACCTGCACACCATAGCGGCGATACAGAAACGCTTCGGCCTCCAGAAAGGCGGTCATGACATGGTCGGCGATCTCGGGATGGACATCCGGCCCGATAAAAACCTGCGGCGGCGTCGATGAGGGCATCACCGCCCGCGCCACCGGCGCGCTCAAGCCGATCTCGCGGCACCAGCCCACGGAACTGCGCGCATCGAACGCCGGAAGCGCGTCCAGAACCCCGCGCCGTGCCGCGTCCAATGTGTCCACATAGGCGCGCAGGGCGTCGCGGGTGCGCGGCCCGGTCAACCCGTCCACCGGCCCCGGCGCATGCCCCAGCGCCACCAACTGCCCCTGCACGCAGGCCACATGCGCATCCCCTGCCCCGGCCCCGGTCCCTGACAGCGACATGCACAGAACCGCCAGCGCGGCGAGGCTCCCTCTAGGCATCGGTGGCTCCGTTCTGGTTGACTGATGCTCCCAGTGACGCCCAGCGACCGGCAACCTGTCAAGACCGCGCCGCGCGCCGATGCCCAAGCCTTTGGGCCATCGCGATTCTTGGCCCGCCACCAAAGTCCGGGCCACAGCCACTGACCCCGGTCCGCGCCGGATCACACCCGTGCCCGGACATGAGTCCACAAGGCCGCGCAAACGGCCCCGGCTTCTTCTTTGTCCAAATACACCCGGGGGAGTCGACCGCAGGGAGACGGGGGCAGCGCCCCCCGACCCCCTCGATATCGTCAGGATCGCTCTGACCGGCAGTCCGGTCCGATCCTCGGCCTGTCAGGTCCTCAGTGCACCGTCACCGGCGCCAGATCGTTCTGCCGCGCCAGCACAAAGGCCAGCGAGCGGTCCTTGACCAGCGCCAGCCGCTCGCCATCGGCGCGGTGCACCGCGTACAGCGTTTCCTGCCCGGCCACCTGCTCGCGCAGGTCGTCCGGCAGATCGGCGGTTTTCACCGGGCGCACATAGACGGTCTTTCCGGCGACCAGCTTGTCGAAATCATACTTGGCATGCATCGAAATTATCCTTTCCTGATGCTGATCGTCTGAACCACGGACTCGGGCCGCGTCATCGTCAGATCCACGTGCAACAGCCCGTTCTCCATGACGGCCTCGCCGACCTCGACACCGTCGGCCAGCACAAAAGAGCGCTGGAACTGGCGCGCGGCGATTCCGCGATGCAGAAAGATTCGGTCGCCACCATCGTCGCCCTGCCGCCCCCGGATGACCAGTTGCCGGTCCTCCACGGTGATCGACAGGTCACTTTCGCAGAACCCGGCCACCGCCAGAGTGATGCGATAGGAATGATCCGATGTCTGTTCGATATTGAACGGCGGATAGCCTTCGCTGGTCTTCGCAGTCCGCTCCAGCAAGCGCTCCAACTGCTCAAAGCCAAGCATATGGGGATAAGATCCCAAGGTAAGTTTGCTCATCGACACGTCCTTTGCACAAGCGACCGTCACACCGGGCCCCACGTTTCGGCGACCGCGACCCTCGAAATATGGGCACCGGGGCGAAAACGCGCAAGGGGCTTTGCGCAAAGCATTCGAATCGCTATCTTGAGGCTCCGGATGACCGACAGGGGACTTGGCACATGAACGCGCCCACAGATATCTCGATGAAGAACGACGATGTCCTGCGGGTCGAGCTTGAGGTTTTCCGCCGCGAACACCGCGACCTCGACGACGCCATCCGCGCGTTGCAGCACACCGGCACCGCCGATCAGCTGACCCTGCAACGGCTGAAGAAGAAAAAGCTGAAGCTGAAGGACAAGATCGCCCAGATCGAGGACCGGCTGCTGCCCGACATCATCGCCTGAGAGCCCCCCTCAGCGCCCCCATTGCACCCCCCTCCGCATCCCGTATAACGAAACCCTCTTAACGCGGAGGGACGGATGGACAGCCCCAAGGTCGGCATCATCATGGGCAGCCAGTCGGACTGGCCCACAATGGTCGAGGCCGCCGATGTTCTCGACGAACTCGGCGTCGCTTATGAGACCCGAATCGTCTCGGCCCACCGCACACCCGACCGGCTCTGGGACTACGGCAAGACGGCGGTGGCGCGCGGCCTGCACGTCATCATCGCAGGCGCAGGCGGCGCGGCGCACCTGCCCGGCATGATGGCCTCCAAGACCCGCGTGCCGGTCATTGGCGTCCCGGTCCAGACCCGCGCCCTCAGCGGCGTCGACAGCCTCTATTCCATCCTCCAGATGCCACGCGGCTACCCGGTCGCCACCATGGCCATCGGCGCAGCGGGCGCAAAAAACGCCGGCCTCATGGCCGCCGGCATCCTCGCCCTGCAAGACCCCGCGCTGGCCACCCGTCTCGACCAGTGGCGCACCGACCTCTCGGCCTCCATCGCCGTGGAACCGACCCGCGACTGACCCACACCCCCAACGCCCAAAACGCAGGTACGCCCATGACCGCCCCCCTCCTCCCCGGCAGCACCATCGGCATCCTTGGCGGCGGCCAGCTTGGCCGCATGCTCTCCGTCGCCGCCAGCCGCCTCGGCTTCAAGACCTGCATCTATGAGCCGGGCGCAGACTGCCCCGCCTCCCATGTCGCCAATGTCCACATTCAGGCCGACTACGACGACACCAGGGCGCTGGACCGCTTCGCCAAGTCCGTCGACACCATCACCTATGAGTTCGAAAACATCCCGACCACAGCGCTCGACATCCTCGAACAACTCCGCCCCATCCATCCGGGCCGCGAGGCGCTGCGCATCAGTCAGGACCGCCTGACCGAAAAAACCTTCCTGCAAGACCTCGGCCTGCACATCGCCCCCTTCGCCCCGGTGGACGACGCCGCCAGCCTGACCCAAGCCATCGACACCATCGGCACCCCCGCGATCCTGAAAACCCGCCGCTTCGGCTATGACGGCAAGGGCCAGGCCCGCCTGACCTCCCCCGCCGACGCCGATACAGCCCTCGCAGCCCTGCAAGGCGCCCCCGCCGTGCTGGAGGGCTTCGTCGACTTCACCGCCGAAATCTCGGTCATCGCCGCCCGCGGCACCGATGGCCGCGTCGCCGCTTTCGATCCCGGCCAGAACGTCCACAAGGACGGCATCCTGCGCACCACCACCGTGCCCGCCCCGTTGCCCAACCGCACCCTCACCGACGCCGTGCTCACCGCTGGCCGCATCCTGAACGCGCTCGACTATGTCGGCGTCCTCGGCGTCGAGTTTTTCGTCACCCCCGGCGGGCTGCTGATCAACGAAATCGCCCCCCGCGTGCACAACTCGGGCCACTGGACGCAAAACGGCTGCCTGACCGACCAGTTCGAACAACACATCCGCGCCGTCGCGGGCTGGCCGCTGGGCGACGGCAGCCGCCACAGCGACATCCGCATGGAAAACCTCATCGGCGACGATATGGACCGCGTCCCAACCCTCGCCGCCGACCCCACCTGCGCCCTGCACCTCTACGGCAAATCCGCCACCAAACCGGGCCGCAAGATGGGCCACGCCAACTTTCTGACACCACAGGCCTAACCCCCCGGTTTCTTCTCTGTAAAAATACCTCGGGTGGAGTTTGAGGAGGGCAGCGCCCTCCTCAAGGCCTGCGTGGCCTGAACGCAAACCACCCTGTGCGCGCAGCGCTCCGCTAGGCGATGAAACGCCCCGCCACAGGTCCGCTCATATACGCCACCTGCCCGCCCGCGATCACCGCCGCGATGCGCCGGGTCTCCCGCTCCATCACCACCACATCGGCCCGCAATCCGGGCATCAGCCGCCCGCGATCCGACAGGCCCAGCACCCGCGCCGGCCCCTCGGACACCAGAGCCCAGGCCGCCGCCTCCGCCATCAGCCCCAGTTCCACACAGCGCCACGCCGCCCGCGCAGGCGACGGATAGTGATAGTCAGAGGCCAGCGCATCGCACAGCCCCGCCCCAATCAACTCCAAGGCCGAGACATTGCCCGCATGGCTTGCCCCTCGCACCACATTCGGCGCGCCCAGAACCACCGGCTCGCCTGCGTCCCGCGCCGCCTGCGCCGCCTCCAACGTCTCGGGGAACTCCGACACAAACACCCCGCGCCGCCGCCACTCGGCCCGGCCCTCGGACGTCTGGTCGTCATGGCTGCCCATCCGCACGCCCTTTGCGGCCAGCCGCGCGCAGAACGCCTCCAGCGCGGCAGGCACCTCGGCCCCCGCCGCGTGCAACCGCTGCATCAGCGCCAGATGCGTCTCCGGGCTGCGCCCCGATTTCAACGCCTGCCCGGTCAGGCGCGGCGGCGTGCGCCCCTCGGCCAGCCGCTTGTGCGGCAGGTGATCGTTGAACAGCACATAACCGATGCCCCAGCGGTCCAGCGCCGCCTCTGCTCCGGCAAAACTCTCGGTGAAATGGGTCTCCAGCCGCATCTGCACCCGCAGATCCACCGGCACAGTCGGGGCCACCGCCTCGACGGCGGCAAAGACCTCCTGCGCAAACGCTGGCCCGCGCATCCCGCCTTCCCATGACCAGAACTGCGCCAACACGGCGGTGGTGATGCCGCAGGCCCCCAGTTCGGCGGCCACCGCCACCATACCCGAATCCCGCTCGCGCAACGCGCCCCGGCGCGGGGCCATGTGCCGCTCGAACCCGTCGCCATGCACATCGACGATCCCCGGCAGCAGATCATAGCCCGACAGGTCCACCACCCGCCCGACGAGTCCATCCGCAATCACCCCGCCTGCCACCGACAAAGGCGCAGGGTCCCAGCCCCCCGGCCGCATCACCCGCGCGCCGCGCAACTCCAGTTCAATCGACATTACACGCCCCCGTCAGGCAGGACAGCGCCGCCTCTCCCAGCAGGACGTGCCAATCCACGTCTCCGTCGAAATGGCCCTGCTCAAGGAACAGCACCACCTGCACCATGACCTCGGGGGCCTGCATCATGAAGGTATGCGTGACCGGCAAAACGATATGCTCCTGCATCCCGTCCACCCGCGTCGAGGCGACAGAGACCTTGCCATCGTCCGGCCCCGGAATCATCGCGCTGGTCGCCGCGTTCAGCGTCTGCGTCCCGGCAATGACCCCCAGCGGAAAATCGACGGGCGGCAGCCGCGCGGGCAGGTCGTCCGGTCCGGTGCCCAGTTGCAGCCCCGCCGGTCCGTTGAACCACGCAAAGATTTCCCAGCCGCCCATCACATCGACCAATTCGCTGCCGCTGTTGGGCGGCCCCAGCATCACCACACGCCCCAGATGCTCTGGCCGATGATCCTGCAACCAGTAGCGCAACAGGATGCCACCCATGGAATGGGTGACAAAATGCACCTCCTGCGCGCCGCATTGCGCCACCGCGTCAGGCAGGGTTTCCCTGGCAAGGCGCTCAATCCGGTCCGAGGTGGACGCGTAGCCAGGGACAATCACCCGATGCCCCCGCGCCTCCAGAACCAGCCCCAGAACCGCCATGGAATACTCGGTCCGCGCCAGCCCGTGTAACAGGATCACACAGTCTCCGGCACGCGCGGCAACCGGGAACAAGGTCAGAAGAGAGAGCAAAAGCCATTTCATGCCGCTGGCATAGCGCTGGCGCAGCGCCTAGAAAAGGACCAAAGGAATGTCCAATGCCCAGCCCCCGCCTCGCCACCCGCGCCGTGATCCTGCATGAGGACCGGCTGCTGCTGGTCAACGCGTGGCGCGACGCGCGGTCCAACCTGTGGTGCGCGCCGGGCGGCGGGGCCGAGCCGCACGCCAGCCTGCCGGACAATCTGATCCGCGAGGTGTTTGAGGAAACCGGCCTGACCATCGCCGTTGGTGCGCCCTGTCTGGTGAATGAGTTTCACGACCCCGGCGGCCGCTTTCATCAGGTCGAGGTGTTCTTTCGCGCCACAATCACCGCCGGGGCGATTTCGGACCACTGGAAAGACCCCGAGGGCATCGTCCACACCCGCCGCTTCTTCACCCGGACAGAGGTCGCCGCCCTGCGCCTGAAACCCTCCAGCCTGCCCGAGGTGGCATGGGGCGCGGGGTTCACCTACGACCCGCTGGAACCGATCCAGCACTAGGCCCCGGCAGGGCAAAGTCCTGACAAAGGGTAAAACCGTCTCTGTAACCCATTGATTTTTCACAGCCGCGCCGCTGTCCACGCGTGGACAGCCTATCTTCGCAGCACCGACAGCGCGACCCCGCCCAGCACGACCAGCGCGGCCACCACAAAATCCGCCGTCACCGCCTCGCCCAGAAAAACCATGCCCCCCGCCATCGCAATGACCGGCACGGTCAGCTGCGCCACCGCCGCCACGCTGGCCGTCAGCTGAGGCAGCACATGATACCACAGCGCATAGCCCAGCCCCGAGGTCACCGCCCCCGAAATCACCGCCAGAGCAATGCCCGACACCTCCGGCGCCATTGCCTCGGGGCTGACCGGCAAGGCCAGCCCGATCAGAAAGCCGATCGGCGCGGCCAGCACAAAATTCGCCCCCGTCGCCAGCAGTGGATCACGCGCCCGCCGCCCGGCCAGCGAATAGATTCCCCAGCCCAGCCCGGCCAGAACCATCGCCGCGCCATGCAGCAGGCTCAGCTCCAGCCCGCCACCGGGCCATAGCAGCCAGACCAGCCCGCCAAAGGCCATCGCCGCCCCCAGCCAACGCAGCACGGGCGGCCGCTCGCCGCCCATCAGGCTGCCGCCAAACATCGTCACCTGCACGGTCCCGAACAGGATCAGCGCGCCCAACCCCGCATCCAGCGCCACATAGGCGACCGAAAACCCGTAGATATACAGAACCAGCCCCAGCACCCCGGCCATCCGGCCCGGCCCGCCCAAGGCCACCCGCCTGCGCAGCACCAGCGCCAACAGAACCAGCACCACCGCCCCGGACCACAGCCGGATGGTGCCAAAACTCACCGCATCGATCCCCCCCGCCGCCAGCGCCGCGCGGTTCAGCACCGAATTGGCGGCAAAGGCCACCATGGTCAGCGCGATCAACAGAAACAGACGCATGCGGATACTCTGGCGTTCAGGTGGCTCTCGGGGACACAGGGCAAACCGCCCGCGGCATCAGGCAAGACAAGACACCCGCCAGTCTTGACGCAAAACCCACGGCGAGAAAACCCGTTGCCGACACCCGCACCGCGCCATCCGCCGGCCGCGCCTTCATGTTTCTTCTCTGTAAAAATATCCGGGGGAGTCGACCGCAGGGAGACGGGGGTCATGCTGCAAGCATGCCTTCGGCATGGGCCCCCCTCAGGCCACCAGGCTCTCGGCCCGCTTGAGATCGACCGACACCAACTGGCTGACCCCCTGCTCCTGCATCGTCACGCCAAACAGCCGGTCCATCCGCGCCATCGTCACCGCGTGGTGGGTGATGATCAGGAACCGCGTGTCGGTGCGGCGACACATCTCGTCCAGCATGTCGCAGAAACGAGTCACGTTGGCATCGTCCAGCGGCGCGTCGACCTCGTCCAGCACGCAGATCGGCGAGGGGTTGGCCATGAACACCGCAAAGATCAGCGCCAGACAGGTCAGCGTCTGTTCGCCCCCCGACATCAGCGACAGCGTCGACAGCTTCTTGCCCGGCGGCTGGCACATGATCTCCAGCCCCGCCTCCAGCGGGTCATCGCTTTCGACCATCATCAGGCTGGCCTCGCCGCCGCCAAAGAGATGGGTGAACAACATCGAGAAGTTGCTGTTCACCTGCTCGAAGGCAGTCAACAGCCGCTCGCGCCCCTCGCGGTTCAGGCTGGCAATGCCGGACCGCAGCGTCCTGACCGCTTCTTCAAGGTCCGATTTCTCCGACACCAGCGTGTCGTGCTCTTGCTGAACCTCTTTCGAGTCCTCCTCGGCGCGCAGGTTCACCGCGCCCAAGGCGTCGCGCTGGCGTTTCAGCCGCGATACCTCGGCCTCGATCCTGTCGGAGGCGGGCATCTGGTCGGGGTCCGTGTCCAGCTGCGTCAGCAGCGCCACCGGGGCAAGGTCCATCTCATCCGCGATCCGCTCCGCCGCCGCGGTCACGGTTTCGCGCGCCGCTTCGGCGCGGGCCTCGGCGCGGGCGCGGGCCTCGCGGGCCTCACCGGCCTGCCGCTCGGCGTCGCGCTCTGTGGCGATGGCCTCGCGCAGCGCGCCCTCTGCGGTCGACAGCGCGTCGCTGGCCTCAGCCTTGCGCGCCTCGGCGGTCTCCATCGCGTCGGTCAACGCGCCGCGCTGATCCTCCAGCGCGCCGGGGACGTCCTGCGCCTCGGCCAGTTCCGCTTCGCTGTCGGCCTTGCGTTCCGCCAGTTCCGTCGCGCGTTTCTCGGCGGTGTCCAGACGGTGCCGCCAGCCGGACAGATCCTTGGTCACCTGTTGCGACCGGCCCTTGCGCGCGTCACCATCGCGGCGCAGTTCGTCATGCGCCGACCGCTTGGCCATCATGGTCATGCGCGCCGCCTCGACCGTCATCTTGACGTCTTCGGCCTGCGCCCGCGCCTCTTCGAGATCGTCCAGCGTGTCGACCCCGCGCTGCGCCTCGGCCAGTTGCCCGCGCGCGGCCCCGGCCTCGTCCTCGTAGCGTTTGACCGACAGCGCGGCGCTTTCCACCTTGCCCTCGGCCATGTCGCGGTCGGCCTCGGCGCGGCTGAGCGCGCGCGCCGCATCGGCCACCGCCTGATCCGCCGCCCGCCGGGCCATGCGCGCGGTCTTGTCCGCCTCCGTCAACTCCCGCAGCCGCGCCACCAGCGATTCGTGCGCCGCCAGCGTGCCGTCCAGACGGGCCGAGGCCTCGGCCATCTCCTGCTTGAGCCCCTCCAGCCGGTTGAGCTGTTCCAGCCGCAGCGCGGCGGTCGAGGGTTGATCCTCGGCCCATGCCCGGTAGCCGTCCCAGCGCCACAGATCGCCCTCCAGCGTGACCAGCCGCTGACCGGGTTTCAGCAGGGCTTGCAGGCGCGGGCCATCCTCGGCCTCGACCAGACCGATCTGGCTGAGGCGACGCGCCAGAACGTCGGGGACCGACACATGCCCCGCCAGCGGGCTCGCGCCCTCGGGCAGGGGCTGGGTGTCATCATAGGCCGCCAGCACGACCCAGCCGGTCGGCCCGTCGCCCTCGACCTCGGGGGCGCGCAGGTCATCCGCCAGCGCGGCCCCCAGCGCCTTTTCGAACCCCTGTTCCACTTGCAGCCGGTCAAGGATCTGCCCGCCCTCGGCGGTATCGCGGTCCAGCAGGCGGGCCAGCGCCGTCACCTCGGCGCGCAGGGCGTTCATCTGGCCCTCTGCCTCAGAGCGTTCACCGCGCGCCTCGGCCTCGCGGGCCTGTGTCTCGGTGCGGGCGGTTTCCGCCTCGGTCAAGGCCTCTTCGGCCTCTTCGGCGGCGGCGTGCGCCGCTTCCAGCCGGTCCTGCGCAAGGTCTGCCGCCTCACGCGATGTCAGTAGCGTTTCCTTGGCCGCCTCGACCATGGCGCGCGCCCGGACCGCCTCGTTTTCGTTGCGGTCAAGGGTCTTGCGGCAATCCGCAAGAAAGCGTTGCGCCGACTGGTGCCGCGCCGCCAGCCGCGCCACATCCTCTGTCTGCTGCTCCAGATCGGCCTCGCGCATCTGCAAGACGCTGGCGGCCTCGCGTGCCGCCTCATGCGCCTCTGCCAGCCGCTCGTCATGCCCTTCCGAGGCTTTTTGCAGCTCGCGCGCCTCCCATTCCAGCCGTTCGATTGTCTCTCCGGCGTCGCGGTTCAGTCCGGCCTCGCGGTCCATGTCGCGGACCAGTTGCGCGATGCGGTTCTGCAAGGTCTCGATCCGGGCGAGCGCCTGTTTCTCCTGCCCGGTCAGCGTGTCGCGCTGCACGATCAGCCGTTGCAGGACAGCGGCGGCGATGGCCTCTTCTTCGCGCAGCGGCGGCAGCGCCTCCTCATAGGTGCCGCGCGTCTTTTCCGCCGCCCGCGCCGCCGTTTCCGCCTGCGCGGCCTTTGTCACCGTCTCGCGCAGCGCGCTCTCGGCCGTGGCCCGCGCCTCATCCGCCTCACGCCAGCGGCGGTACAGCAGCATCCCCTCGGCCTGCCGCAACTCCGACCCGATGGCGCGATAGCGCGCCGCCTGCCGGGCCTGCTTGGCCAGTTGCGACAATTGCGCCGCCAGTTGTTCGACCACGTCATCGACGCGCAGCAGGTTGGCCTCGGTGCTTTTCAGCTTCAACTCCGCCTCGTGTCTGCGCTGGTACAGGCCCCCGATTCCGGCGGCATCCTCCAGCACCTTGCGGCGGTTCTTGGGCTTGGCGTTGATCAGTTCCGAAATCTGCCCCTGCCGCACCAGCGCCGGGGAATGCGCGCCGGTCGCGGCATCAGCAAACAGCATCTGAATGTCGCGCGCGCGGGTGTCCTTGGCGTTGACCTTATAGGCCGACCCCACGTCGCGGGTGATCCGGCGGACGATTTCAAGCTGGTCGCTGTCATTGAACCCTGCGGGGGCCAGCCGGTCGGCGTTGTCGATATGCAGGCTGACCTCGGCAAAGTTGCGCGCCGGGCGCGAGGCGGCCCCGGCAAAGATCACGTCCTCCATCCCGCCGCCGCGCATCGCCTTGGCGCGGGTTTCGCCCATGACCCAGCGCAGCGCCTCCAGCAGGTTGGACTTGCCGCAGCCGTTCGGCCCCACCACCCCGGTCAGGCCGGGATGGATCACCAGATCCGTGGGATCCACAAAGCTTTTAAAGCCGGTCAGTCTGATTTTGGAAAAGCGCAAGGGTTCAGGTCCGATTCCGTGATGGACCTCAGCCTGCCCTGTCCTGTCGGAGCGAGTCAAGAAAACCGTGGCTCATATGGCGGGCATCCGCCACTTCTCCACAAGATATTGGGGCTGCGCGCCTTACTTTCGGCAGGTCAGGGCACCGGCATAGGTCGCGCCCCGCCGCGTCACGTCGCCGATATCGCAATAGAGGGTTTTTGGTCTGCGCGGCCTTTTCGGGGCCGGTTTGCCGTCGCAGGACAGGCCGATCCACATCATCGCCGGGTCGCCTTCGACCCAATCGGCGCGGCATCCGCTTTCGATCTGTGCGGCGATCCCCGCCTTGCGGGCGACATCCGGGAACCGGGGCAGCCAGTCCGGGTTGGTGCGCGTCGCCTCCACCAAAGCCCCCTGAAAACGCAGGGTAAACCGCGCCCCTTCGACCTCGCGGATGCGTTTCTCGGCCCCATAAAAACCCGGCCCCGCCGCATCACATGCGGCGAGGCCAAGCAGGAGGAGAACACATGATAACCAACGCATGACCAAGCATGCCGCAAACTGGTTACCAGCAGGTTAACTCCCGCGTTTCACAAGTTGAGTCAGACCCGGCACCCGAAAAGGTCAGAAATTGACCTCGACCCCCGGCAGCTTGAGCGATTTGACCAGATCGCGCACCTCTTGCCGCGCCGCGATGTTCGACAGGCTCAGGCTGCGCACCCCGATGTCGCGCAGATCCAGCAGGGTCAACCCGCGCGGAAACAACTCGCGGAACACCACACGTTCGGAAAATCCCGGCCCGACACGAAACCCGATCCGTTTCGACAGGGTGTCAACCGCCTTTTCCATCTTGGCCTTGTTGATCATCTGTTGCGCGCCCACGCGGTTGCGCAGAACGATCCAGTCCATCGGCGATAGCCCCGCCTGCGCGCGCAACTGCCGCGCCGACCAGACCATTTCCGCGTAAACCGAGGGGCCCAGGATCTTTTCCCCATCCCCCTCGATCCGCGCCAGCAGGTCGAAATCGACGAAACTGTCGTTCAGCGGGGTGATCAGCGTGTCGGCCAGCGAATGCGCCACCTGTGCGAGCCGGGTATAAGAGCCGGGGCAGTCGATGATGACGAAATCCGATTTCTCTTCCAGCTCCGCCACCGCGCGGTTCAGCCGGTTGTCGGCGGCCTGCGCTCCGGCGGCCACGGCGGCGGGATCGGCCTCTGGCAACTGCATGTAGCCGGGCACCGGCAGGTCCCGTTCTTCCTTTTTCAGCCAGGCCCGCCGATTGGCGAGATAGCGGCCAAGGCTTTGCTGGCGCAAATCCAGATCAAGCGTCCAGACCCGGTGATCCATCCGCGCCAGCGCTGTGGCGACATGCATCGCGATGGTCGACTTGCCCGCGCCGCCCTTTTCGTTCCCGACAACGATAATATGTGCCACGCCTGTGCCTCTTGTCCGTTGCGCCACGGCTGTCCCGTGGTCGGTTGTTTTTTGCGCCTGCGCCCCGGCCAAGGTACCGGAACGCGCAAGGCCCGGCGCTTTGGCCGGGCCTCGCCGCAGTTCCTGTGGTCGCGATCAGTGCAGTTTGGCACCCACGACGGCGATGGCGTCGTCGATCAGCTTGCCAGCGCTGTCCGCTGTCATCTGCTCGGCCACGACGCTGCGCGCGGCGGCCACGGCCACAGCGGCGGCGCGGTCACGCACCTCGCGGATGGCCGCTGCTTCGGCAGAGGCGATCTGGCTCTCGGCGGCGGCAAGGCGGCGGGTGATCGACTGGGCGATCTCTGCCTTGGCCTGCTCGGCGGCCAGTTCGGATTCCTGCTTGGCGTGCGCAATAATGCGATCCGCCTGCGCCTGAACCTCACGCTGCTTGCGCTCATAGCTGGCCAGCAGGGTCTGGGCCTCTTCACGCAGCAGGCGTGCTTCGTCCAGTTCGCTCTGGATGTCCTCGGCCCGCTTGTCCAGCAGCCCGCTCAACATGCCCGGCACCTTGAAGTAGATCAGCACCGCGATGAACAGCACGAACCCAAGCAGCACCACGAAATCGGTGTTGCCCAGCGAAAAGAACGGACCCGAGGCCGCGGCGGCAGGCGTGGCCGACAGCGCGGCCAGAGCGGGAAGGATGATCTTTTTCATGGCCTTACCCTTTCAGCTGCGCATCGACCGCACGTGCGATCTTGGCGTCGTCGGCGGCACCGCCCAGCGCGGCCACGATGGCCCCGGCGGTGTCCTTGGCCACGGTTTCGACATGGGCCATGGCGCTTTCGCGGATCTCGGTGATGGCCTTCTCCGACTCGACAGCCTTGGCCGCGATTTCCGCATCGGCCTTGGCGATGGCGTCGTTCAGATCAGCCTTGATATCGTCACGCGCCTTTTGCGCGATGGTCTGGGCCTCGGCCCGCGCATCGGCAAGCGCCTTGTCATACGCGGCTTCGGCGTCTTGCGCCTTGCGCTTCAGATCTTCGGCGGCGGCGATGTCGTTTGTGATGGTCCCCTGACGTTCCGCCAGAACCGCGGCGATGCGCGGCAGGGCGATACGGGCCAGCACAAAGTAAATCACGACAAGCGTGATCACCAGCCAGAAGACCTGGTTTCCGATCCAGTCGCCGCAGAGCTGCGGCATCCCGACGGCGCTGCCGCCGGCGTCGACGCATGCGCTGACAGGCTCGGACCCGTGAGTTTCGGTCGCCATGTTGTCCTCCGTCGGAACTTGTCTCTACATCGGGCGGTCAGGGCTGCCTGACCGCCCGCGCGTAAGGATCGTTAAGTTCCGTGGTTCAGACGGCGAACATCAGCAGCAGCGAAACGAGGAAGGCAAAGATGCCCAGCGCTTCTGCGAATGCGATGCCGATGAAGAGAGTAGCAGTCTGGCCAGCGGCGGCCGACGGGTTGCGCAGAGCGCCGGACAGGAAGTTGCCTGCCACGTTGCCCACCCCGATTGCGGCTGCGCCGGAACCGATTGCTGCCAGGCCTGCGCCGATGTGTGCGAGATCGCCTTCCATTGAGATTCTCCTTACGATTGGAAGTTGAGTATTCGGGTTGTTCGTTGGGTAGGGTGGGTTTTCAACCCACCGCCCTTAGTGATGCGGGTGCAGCGCGTCCTTGAGGTACACGCAGGTCAGGATCGTGAAGACATAGGCCTGGATAAAGGCCACCAGAATCTCCAGCCCGTACATGGCGGTGATCGCAAGGATCGAAATCGGCGAGATCGCGGCGATGGCTGCGAACCCGGCGAACACCTTGATCACCGCGTGACCGGCCATGACGTTGCCCGCAAGACGAATGGAGTGGCTGACCGGGCGCACAAAGTACGAGATCAGCTCGATCAGGGCCAGGATCGGGCGCAGCGCCAGCGGCGCGCTCGACACCCAGAACAGGCCAAGGAAACCGGCGCCGTTCTTGACAAAGCCCAGAATGGTCACGGTCAGGAAGACCGCCATTGCCAGCACCACGGTCACGGCAAAATGCGAGGTGGTGGTAAAGCTCATCGGCAGCAGGCCAAGGAAGTTGGCGGAGACGATGAACAGGAACAGGGTCATGATGTAGGGGAAGTACTTCAGACCATCCTTGCCAGCGACATCCTCGACCATCTTGTAGACAAAGCCGTAGGCCAGTTCGGCAATCGACTGCGACCGCGACGGCACGATGGCCCGGCGCGAGGTGCCGATGACCATCAGCAGCACAACCGCGACGATGGCAAGGAACAGCCACAGCGTCACGTTGGTGATGGTGAACAGACCGACTTCGCCATGGCCGAACAGCGGCTTGACGATGAACTGGTCCATCGGGTGGAACACCAGAGCACCGCTTTCCGCGGCATGATCTGCACCGTGCGTCTCAGTCGCCATCTCTTTTCCCCTCATCCGCTCCGGTGATCCGGGCGCTGTTCTCATCGCCCTCGCCGGGGCTTTTGCCTGTGGCCCCGCCGGGGCCTGTCCCGGCCGGGCCGGGGTTCATACTCGCCTGCACCTCTTTGGCCGTGCGCAGCATCACCTTGATGCCCGCGGCGACGCCCAGAAGCGCGAACACCACCATCAGGAACGGCTTGGTGCCCAAAAGGGCGTCGAGACCAAAGCCGATCCCGAAACCGATCCCCAGACCGGCCACCATTTCCGTCACCATGCGCCAGGCGACATTGGCCTGACTGTAGTGCTCTTCCTGATGGGCCTTGCCAACTTTCTGACCCGCCTTGTAGGCGGCCAGCTTGGCGTCCAGGTCGTCCAGCTTGCGCTTGGGATCTTGGTCGCTCACGTCGGTGTCAGCTCCACTCAGGGTCGCCCTTGTGCTATGTCGCGGCGGGGCCTGAGTCAACACGCCTGACAGCCGGTCGCCCCGCGCATCAAGCCCCTGTTCTGTAACGCATTTTCCCCCCACCCGCCCGCGCCGGTCATTCCGCCGCAGCCGCATCCGGCGCGGGAGGCGCTGCAAATGCACATTCAACTTTGCGGTTGAGTTTTCCGCCGCCCCCGCCCACACCTCTGCAAACCGCGACAGGAGACGCCCATGCGCCCCGCCTATTGCCTTGGCCTCTGGCTGGCTCTGCTGCCCCCCCCTCTGGCCGCCGAAGATATCCGGATGCCCCTGCCCGAGGTCACCCTTCAGGCCACTTATCTGGCCGCTGAGTCCCCCGCCGCCGTGGCGATGATCCTACCCGGATCGGGGCCGACCGACCGGAACGCCAATTCCACGCAGGGGCTGTCGACCGACGCCTACCGCCTACTGGCCGAGGCGCTGGAGGCGCAGGGCATCGCCACCCTGCGCGCCGACAAACGCGGCATCGGGCAAAGCACCGGCAACCCCAACGCGGTAAGCCTTGGGCTCTACGCGCAGGACGCGGGCCACTGGATCGACCTTGCGAAGGACCGCAGCGGGCAGTCCTGCGTCTGGCTGATCGGCCATTCCGAAGGCGGGCTGGTGGCCTTTGAACTGGCGCGCAGCCGCGACGACATCTGCGGGCTGGTGCTGCTGGCCGCGCCGGGCCGTCCGATCAGCCAGATCCTGCTGGAACAACTGCGCGGCGTGCCCGCGCTGGCGCAGCACCAGCAGGCGCTGGAAAAAGCAATGATCTCATTGATCGCCGGCAGCCCGGTGCCGCCAGAGGCCCTGCCAGGCCCGTTGTCCGCCATCTTTGCCCCGCCCGTTCAGCCCTTCCTGATGGACCTCTTTGCCGTCGATCCGGCGGAACAGGCGCGCACACTCGACCTGCCCGCGCTGGTCGTGCAGGGCACCGCCGACCTCCAGATGGCTGAGGACGACGCCCGCATCCTTGCCGAGGCGCTGCCGCAAGGCACGCTCTACAGCGTCGCGGGCATGACCCACACACTGAAGACCGCCAAGGACGACAGCCGCCCGGCCAATCTGGCGACCTATTCGGACCCCACGCTGCCGCTGTCCTCCGGCCTTGCCGAACGGATCGGCGCGTTTATCCTTGGGCCGCGATGACCGATCGCCTCGATTCTGCCTTTGCCGCGCTCGCGGACCCCACCCGCCGCCGCATCCTTGCGATGCTGCTGGAGGATGACATGGCCGTGACCGATGTGGCCGAACCGTTCGAAATGTCGCTGGCGGCGATTTCCAAACACCTCACCGTGCTCACCAACGCCCGCCTGATCAGTCAGGAAAAACGCGGCCGGGTGAAATGGTGCAAGCTGGAACCCGACGCCCTGCGCGAAGCCTCTGTCTGGATGCAGGGCTTTGGCCAGTTCGAGCCGGTGAACCTCGACGCCTTTGAACGGTTTCTGGAACAGGAACTGCCCGCGCGGGACGCGCCGCCAGAAGAGCCACCAGAGGCGTAATCATTCCAACCCGCAGGCCGACAGCGCCCCCAGCAGCCGCGCCCGCTGTGCCGCCACCGGATAGGGGAACATCCGCGCCGCATGGGCCAGCGCATATTTCGGCGCAATCTCCCGGAGCGTCGCCACCTTAGCCGAGGCTTCCTCAATCAACCCCTGTTCCATCAGCGCCCGCACCAGTTGCACCCGCGCCGGAACGAACCTGTCGACCCGCGCCAGCACGGACCGGAAATGCGCCACCGCCGCGTTCCAGACCCTGACCGCCAGAGCCGCCATGGCCGACCGCATCCACATCGCCAGTGCCCATGACGTCGACCGCTCCGCCGCGCTTCAGACCGGCCAGACGATGGCGCTGTATCTGCCGCTGCGGGTGCTGTTCTTCGAGGATGCTCAGGGGCAGACATGGGCGCTTTACGACGATCCGGCAGGGATCGCGCCCTCTCACGGGCTGGCCGCCGACGATCCCGCCGTCACGCGGATGCAGGCCGCGCTGACCCGCTTTGTCACCATCGCCACCGGCGACTGACGCGCCGCCGCACCGGGCGGGACCGGGCCGGTCCAGACAGGCGCGGGCCGCCCCGTCCGCGCCCCTCCCCGACAGCCCCGTTTCCTAACAGAAGGTAAAACCGTCCCTGTAAGTCCTTGATTTTTAATACCCGCAAACCTGTCCACGCGTGGACACCCCGACAGGCCGCGCCGCTTTTCAGGTCTTCGACAGCACTGCGGGCTTGTCCTCATCCTTCAGCAGCAAGAGCAGCGAAAACGCCGTCAGCGCCACCCCCGGCAGAATCATCGCCGTCGGCACGCCCCGGCCCAGCGCCAGTTCCCACAGGATCACACAGCTCGGCACGATATAGGTATAGGCCATCACCTTGGCCGCAGGCAGCCGCAGCGTCGCGTAGCGCAGGATCAGAAAGGTCACGCCGGTCGCCGCCAGCGAGACGTAAAGGATGGTCCACCAGACGATGGCGGGCAGCGCCGCCCAGTCCATCGCGATCAGGTCCGGCCCCGCCCAGAGACACAGGATCACCGACCCCGCCGTCAGGATGCCCGCGTTGAAGGCGACCCCCGGTTCGCCCCGGCTGAGCCGCCGCAACATCGGCGCATAAAGCGCATGCGCCACGCAGCCCCAGAAATAGATCGCCTCGCCGCGCCCGACCTCGAACCGCAACAGCGCCGCCAGATCGGCGTCAAAGATCACCCACAGCGCCCCCACGCCGCCCACCACAATCGCCAGCGCCATGCGCGGCGTCGTGATCTGCCGCATCACAAAATACCCAAAGACCGCCGTCAACGCCGGGTTCAGGGTAAACACCGCCGCCATGCTGACCGGCGCTGCCGTCTTCAGCCCCTCGAACATGGTGACAAAGTAGATGGCGAACAGCCCCGCCAGCACGACATACCGCCACGGCGCGGCAAACACCGTGCGGCTGACCTTGCCCGACGCCAGCGCCCACACCCAGAGCACCACCCCGGCGATGACAAAGCGCACCGCGTTCAGGGCCGCCGGGTCGATATGGGGCGCTGCCATTGCGCCGAGCGAAAACGACCCCGACACCAGCATGGCAAAGCCCAGCATCGCAAGGTGGCCGCGGCCCGCCTCTGTCATCGCGCCGATGCCTCGCCGCAGAACTCCTTGAGGTGGCTCAGAAACGCCTGCACCTTGGCGGTGCGGTGCAGATCCACATGTGTCACCAGCCACAGCGGCGACGTCCAGTCCTCACGCGGCGGCATGACCTGCACCAGATCCGGGTGCAGCGACGCCTCGCGCGTGCCCATGAAACCGATGCCCGCCCCACCAATCACCGCCGTCTCGCCGACCCGCACATCGCTGGTGCGGAACACGATACGGTCAAAAGGCACCCGCGCCATCAGCCAGCGCTGAAACGGCGCGCGGCTGTCGGGGTCGTCATGCCCGACAAAATAGTGGTCTTTCATCGCCGCTTCGTCTTCGGGGATGCCGTTGGCCTGCACGTAGTCGCGGTGCGCATACATCGCGATATCCTGCCGCGAAAAGGCCTGCACCACGTTGTCGGGCTCCTGCGGGGCAGGACCAGCGCGCAGCGCCACATGCGCCTCGCCGTATTCCAGCCGAAAGACCCGGTCATCGGTCAGGAACCGCACGATCACGTCCGGATACCGCTCGCGGAAGGTCTTCAACGCGGGCACCACCAGCGGCGCAAAGGCGATGAGCGACGTCACCAACAGGTCGCCCGCCACCTCATTGCCACGGCCTTTGATCCGCCCTTCGAGTTGCTGCAACTGTTCGTCGGTGGTTTTCGCCACCCGCATCAGGTCCGTGCCCGCCTCGGTGGCGGTGTAGCCGCGGGCATGTCGCTGGAACAGCTTGACGCCCAGCCGCCCCTCCAGCGCGTCAATGTGGCGGATCACGGTGGCGTGGTGCACACCCAGCACCTCTGCCGCGCCGCTGACCGTCCCCAGTCGCGCCACCTGAAAGGCCGTGCGGATCTCATCCCAGTTGTCCATCTGACGTCCCTCGCCATTGCTGCGCGAATGCGCACACTGTCTGCGCTTTGTGTGGAATTGCGTTCGATAATGCAATGATCAAATGAGGGCTGTAGCAGACATCTTTCTCACAAGGACCCGACCCATGACCAAGACCGTACTCCGCATTGACGCCTCCGCCCGCACCGAAGGTTCCGTCACCCGCCAACTGGCCGATGCCGTCATCGACCGCATCGCCCCGACGCAGGTTGTCGCACGCGACCTGACCCAGACCGTGCCGCAGATCGACGGCACATGGCTGGCGGCGAACATGACGCCCGCCGACTCCCGCACCGCCGAACAGCGCGCCACGCTGGCGCTGTCGGACACGCTGATCGAAGAGGTCCGCGCCGCCGACACCATCGTGATTGCCACACCGATCTACAACTTTGGCGTGCCCTCCAGCCTGAAGGCGTGGGTGGACATGATCGCGCGCGCTGGCGTCACGTTCAAATACACCGACACCGGCCCGGTTGGCTTGCTCGAAGGCAAGCGGGTGATCTTTACCATCGCCTCGGGCGGCACCGAGGTCGACGGCCCGATCGACTTTGCAACACCCTGGCTGCGGCATGTGATGGGCTTTGTCGGCATCACCGACGTGCAGGTTGTCCGGTCGGATCGCCTGATGGTCGATGCCGAAGCGTCCAAGGCCCGCGCCGATGAGGATCTGGCCAAACTGGCCGCCTGAGCCTGTCAGACTGAACAAGACCGGTTTGCGCGGGGTCTGCCGACCGCGCGCAAACCATCTCGCCAGACCCCCGTAGGGCCGTGCGGGCCGGGTCCGCGCCGAGCAGCATCGGCGCCGGACCGATGGCGCCGCTGGCCGGTCAGCTCGACGCGAATCCCAGCGCGATCTGCCCCAAGAGTCCCTGCACCTCACGATCCCTCGGATCAAGCTCGGCGTAAAGCAGGGCCGATTCCGGATCGCGGAACACGTCCACCGGATAGGGCATCTTGGCCTGCACCGCATCGCGGTACAGCTTGCAGATGCCGTAATTCACCTTGCCGGGTGCAAAGATGGAACTGCGCGCGCGCGGATCGCGGGCCTCGTAATATGAGGTGAGTCGGTTTGCCAGACGCGCCGTTTCGGCAAAGAAGCCCTCCGGAAACCGGCAATCCATGACATCCAGCAGAATGTGCTGCCCACCGTCGAACATCGGGTCTGAGCGATACCGCAGCAGGGTTTCGATGTTCTGATCCACGGTGATATCGCCTCGGAACAGGACCAGCACAATATTTAGATGAGGCAAGACGCGGTATGTGGCAGGCATTGTGGGCGGCGGTCCTTGAGCAGGGCAGGGTTTTTCTGGCTCTCTGGCACAGACGGGGCTGGCGGGGCAACTGCGGCATGGGGGCATCGCCCCGGTGCACAACCCTAGCCGCGACATGGCTAACAGACCCTTACCGCCCGCAGACTTGACTCGGCGCGCGCCTTCGCCTATCCGACCCGGACTCCCGGAAGCCTTTGCAGTCTTCCGGTCCCTTGGGCTATGCCCGGGATCGCCCTCCGTCAGCGCGTTGCGCCCACGGGGGCGCACCCGTTTGGCAAAAGCCCGTGGGGGATTTCGCGCATTGTCCATCCGCGATTGAGTCACCGGGTGAGGCCCCCTACCTTTCAGGGGCACAGATAGAAGAGAAGGAGGGCCTGCCCTCATGTTCGAAAATCTCTCAGAACGCCTTGGTGGCGTCTTTGACCGGCTGACCAAGCAGGGCGCCCTGTCCGAGGATGACGTCCGCACCGCCCTGCGCGAGGTTCGCGTGGCGCTGCTGGAGGCGGACGTCTCGCTGCCCGTGGCGCGCAACTTTATCAAGGCGGTCGAGAAAAAGGCCACCGGGGCCGCCGTCACGAAATCCGTCACCCCCGGCCAGCAGGTCGTCAAGATCGTCCACGATGAACTGATCGCCGTGCTGGCGGGCGAAGACGGCGACCCCGGCAAGCTGCGCATCGACAACCCGCCCGCGCCGATCCTGATGGTCGGCCTTCAGGGCGGCGGCAAGACAACCACCACCGCCAAGCTGGCCAAACGGCTGAAAGAGCGCGACGGCAAGAAGGTCCTGATGGCCTCGCTGGACGTCAACCGCCCCGCCGCGATGGAACAGTTGCAGATCCTCGGCACCCAGATCGGTGTCGACACCCTGCCTATCGTCAAGGGCGAAGACCCCGTTGCCATCGCCAAGCGCGCCAAGACGCAGGCCGGTCTGGGCGGCTATGACGTCTACATGCTGGACACCGCCGGTCGTCTGTCCATCGACGAAGAACTGATGGCTCAGGTCGAGGCGGTGCGCGATGTCGCCAACCCGCGCGAAACGCTGCTGGTGGTCGACGGCCTGACCGGTCAGGACGCCGTGCACACGGCAGAGAACTTCGACACCCGCATCGGCATCACCGGCGTCGTCCTGACCCGGATGGACGGCGACGGGCGCGGCGGTGCCGCCCTGTCGATGCGCGCCGTCACCGGCAAGCCGATCAGATACGTCGGCCTTGGCGAAAAGATGGACGCGCTGGAGACGTTCGAGCCCGAGCGTGTCGCGGGCCGCATCCTTGGCATGGGCGACATTGTCGCGCTGGTGGAAAAGGCGCAGCAGACGCTGGAGGCCGAACAGGCCGAGCGCATGATGAAGCGTTTCCAGAAAGGTCAGTTCAACATGAACGACCTCAAGATGCAGCTGGAACAGATGATCAAGATGGGCGGCATGGAGGGCATGATGTCGATGATGCCCGGCATGGGCAAACTGTCGAAACAGGCGGCTGAGGCCGGGATGGACGACAAGGTGCTGAAGCAGCAGATCGCCCTGATCCAGTCGATGACCAAGAAAGAGCGCGCCAACCCGCAGATCCTGCAAGCCAGCCGCAAGAAGCGCATCGCCAAGGGCGCGGGCATGGATGTGTCCGACCTCAACAAGCTGCTCAAGATGCAGCGCCAGATGTCCGACATGATGAAGAAGATGGGCAAGATGGGCAAAGGCGGGATGCTGAAACAGGCCATGAAGGGCATGTTCGGCGGCAAGGGCGGCATGCCCCCCGGCATGGACCCCTCCCAGATGGACCCCGCCGCGATGCAGGCGGCGGCCAAACAACTGGGCGCCAAGTTGCCCGGCGGCCTGCCCGGCATGGGCGGCGGCGCGGCACTGCCCCCCGGCCTGTCGGGCCTTGGCAAGAAAAAGTAATCTCGATGCCGGCCCCGACACTCCACACCCCGCGCGCCACGCTGCGCCCGCATGTCCTGTCGGACATGGACGGGTTCGAGGCGTTTTATGCCTCGACGCGGGCCAGCTTTATGGACGCCCCCAAGTCCCGGACCCACCTGTGGTACGGCCTGTCCTCCGAGGTGGGCAGTTGGGATCTGATGGGCTTTGGCGCATGGGCCATCGACGTCGACGGCGATCTCGCCGGTCAGGTCGCCATCACCCACCCCCCGCATTTCCCCGAGCGTGAACTGGGCTGGATCCTCTTCGACGGCTTCGAAGGCCGCGGCTACGCCTTTGAGGCCGCCACTGTCGCGCTGCATTGGGCGTGGGAGCAGGGCATGCCGACGCTGGTGTCCTATATCGACCACCGCAACACCCGGTCCATCGCGCTGGCGCGGCGACTGGGGGCCGAACTGGACCCGCAGGCCGCAACCTATGACGACGTCGACGTGGTCTACCGGCACAGCCCCGACACCGACGGCGGACCGGAGGCCTACGCATGAGCCTGACCAACGCCCCCCGCATCGAAACCGATCGTCTGATCCTGCGCGGCCCTGAAAAGGCGGACGCCGAGGCGGTCATCGCCTTCCTGCGCGATCCCCAGCGGTCTGACGGCTTTGGCCACATCCCGCTGCGCGGCGACGCATGGCGCTGGTTCGCCCTGAACGTCGGCCACTGGCACTGGCACGGCTATGGCTATTTCGTGATCGAATTGAAGGCCACCGGTCAGGCCGCCGGGATCTGCGGCCTCTGGTTCCCGGAAACATGGCCCGAACCGGAACTGGGCTGGGTGGTTTTTGACGGCTTTGAGGGCAAGGGCATCGCCCGCGAGGCGGCGGAACGCGCCCGCGCATGGGCCTATGACGATCTGGGCATGACCACGCTGACCTCGAACATCGTGCCGGGCAACACCCGCTCCGCCGCCTTGGCCCAGCGCCTTGGCGCGCAGTACGAACGCACCTACCACAATGAGAACATGGGGGAGGACGAACTCTGGCGCCATCCGGGACCGGAGGCGCTGGCATGATCCCCCAGATCACCCTGACCACCGACCGCCTGACCCTGCGCACCCCGCTGGAAGAGGATTTCGCACCGGTCGCCGCCTTCATGGCCTCGCCGCGGGCGCGCTTTGTCGGCGGTCCGGTGCAGGATGAGTTCGCACAGTGGCGCGGCTTTCTGTCCGGCTTCGGCCATTGGGCCTTGCGCGGCTACGGGTTCTTCATGGTGCTGCACGACGGTCAAAAGGTCGGGCGCGTCGGCGTGGTCAATCATGTCATGTGGGACGAACCGGAACTGGGCTGGCACATTTTCGACGGCTTCGAGGGCAACGGCTACGCCACAGAGGCATCGGCCTGCGTGCGGGACTGGGCCGGGGCAGAGCGCGGACTTGGCCCGCTCATTTCCTATGTGCACCCCGAAAACGTCGCGTCGCGCCGGGTTGCCGAACGGCTTGGCGCCACGCATGAGCGCGACCGCGACTTGCTGGGCCATCCGGCGCAGGTCTGGCGCCACATCCGGGGGCCCGCATGACCGCGCCCTGCGAACAACACACCCCCGGCCCCGGTGCCCGCGCCGCCGCCCGTCTGGGTGGCCGGCTGCCGGTGCTGGACACGCGGCGGCTGCAACTGCGCGGCCCGCGCATCTACGACTTTGACGCCTACGCCGGTATCCTCTGCTCGGACCGCGCCGTTCATATGGGCGGACCTTTCAGCCGTGACGCCGCCTGGGCGGACTTCACCAACTACACCGCCTGCTGGCTGCTGCACGGCTTTGGCCTCTGGACCATCGACGCCAGCACCACGCCGTCAGCCGGGTTTGCGCTGCTGGGGTTCGAATACGAAGACCCGGAACCGGAAATGGGCATTTTTCTCACCGCAGAGATCGAGGGCGAAGGCTATGCCTTCGAGGCGCTCGAAGCTGTGCGCGCCCATGCCTTCGACGTTCTGGGCTGGGACAGCGTCGTGTCTTATGTCGCGCCGGAAAACGCCCGCTGCATCGCGCTGATGGCCCGGCTCGGGGCCCGCCGCGACGCCTATGCCGAGGCGGAACTGACCGACGGCACCCATGTCTACCGTCACCTCAGAGGGGCCGACTGATGGGCCACCGTGACATTCCCGTGCTCGAAACGAAACGGCTGGTGCTGCGCAGCCCCAAGCCTGAGGATTATCCCGACTTCAAGGCCACCTTTGCCTCGTACCGGTCGCGGTTCATGGGCGGGCCGCTGAACGCCTATGAGACATGGATGCTCTACGCCGCCGAGATCGGCCATTGGGAAATCCGCGGCTTTGGCATGTGGATGGTGCACCTGCGTGAAACCGGCGAGACCGTGGGCATGGCCGGTGGCTGGTTCCCGGCCAAATGGCCGGAGCGGGAAATCGCGTGGATCATCTGGCCGGACAAGGCGGGCAAGGGCTATGCGCTGGAGGCCACCGACCGGGTGCGCCGCCATCTGTATCGCGATTGCGGCTGGACAACGGCGGTCAGCTACATCGACCCCAAGAACCTCGATTCCATCCGCCTGGCAGAGCGGCTTGGCTGCACCAAGGACCACGACGCGCCGACCATCGACGGCAGCGACGCGGTCTACCGCCACCCCGCGCCGGATCATCTGGGCGGGCAGGTGGGCCATGGCGTCGCCATGGAAATCGCTCACTATCAGGATCCCCTGTTCAAACCGAAAGGCTGGGCCATTGACTGACACCCTTTCCCGCGCCGCCGCTGCCTGCGGTCCGCGCATCTTGTGCGCATCGGTTGTGCATGGGTTGTGCATGGCCTGTGCATGGCCCAATTCGACCAAAAGGACCGCCCGATGAACGACGCCGTTTCCCTTGCCGCCGACCTGCTCAAGGAACACCGCGAGTCCATCGACAGGCTCGACGCGATCCTTGTTTTCACGCTCGCAGAGCGGTTCAAACACACGCAGGCCGTGGGCGTCCTCAAGGCGCGGCACGACCTCCCCCCATCCGACCCCGCGCGCGAAGACACACAGATCGCGCGGCTCCAGGATCTGGCGCTCCAGGCCGATCTCGACCCGGAATTTGCCAAGAAATTCCTGAACTTCGTCATTCAGGAAGTCATCCAGCACCACAAGCAACACCAATCCTGACGGACCTTCCGTCACACACGCCATCCAAGGAGAAAACCAATGGCAGTCAAAATTCGTCTCGCCCGTGGCGGCTCGAAAAAGCGTCCCTTCTACCGTATCGTGGCAGCGGACAGCCGCATGCCCCGCGACGGCCGCTTTATCGAAAAGCTCGGCACCTATAACCCGCTCCTCGCCAAGGACAGCGAAGACCGCGTCAAGATGGACGTCGAGCGCATCCAATACTGGCTGGGTCAAGGCGCACAGGTAACCGACCGCGTGTCGCGTTTCCTCGAAGCTGCCGAGATCATTGAGAAAAAAGAGCGCAGCAACCCCAAGAAAGGCGCACCGGGCAAGAAGGCTCAGGACCGCGCAGAAGAGAAGGCCGCCAAGGCCGCAGCGGCTGCCGAAGCGGCCGCAGAGCCCGCCGCCGACTGATCGCGGCGCGGGGACTCCGGCGGATGCCTCCCTCGGTCATGGGGTCTTTCCAGCGGAAAGATCCCCAGCCGTCCCATGGCCCTGCCGGGCCCCGGTGGACGGGTTGGCGGGCGGGCGATGTGCGACAGCACGAGTCCCGTCCCGCCGACCCGGCGGTGCCATGTTCCGCCTGATCCGCCTTGTCATCCTTCTGGCCGTGGCATTCACCGCAGGCTTTCTGTATTCGGAGATCACGTGGCATGATCGCTGCGAAATCCGGGGAGGCGAGGCACGCGGTGGCGTCTGTTTCGACATATCACAATGACTGATACGATCTGCGTCGGCGCCATTGCGGGCGCTTTCGGTGTCCATGGCGAAGTGCGTCTCAAGAGCTTTACCGCCGATCCCTACGCGGTCGAGGATTATACCCCGCTGACCACCGAAGACGGCTCTCGCAGCTTCGAGATCCAGATCCTGCGCGAGATCAAGAACGGTTTCGCCGCCGAGGTGTCGGGCGTGACCACCAAGGAACAGGCGGACGCCCTGCGCGGCACCCGCCTCTTTGCCCCCCGCGACCGCCTGCCCAACCTGCCGGATGACGAATATTACCACGCCGATCTGATCGGCCTTGCGGTGTTCGATACCGGTGGCGCGGCGCTGGGCACGGTCAACGCGGTCCACAATCACGGCGCCACCGACCTGCTGGAGCTTCAGGTGCCCGGCCTGTCCCGCACCGTGCTGCTGCCCTTTACCTTGGCCGTCGTGCCCACGGTCGACCTGACCGCGGGCCGCATTGTCGCCGACCCGCCCGAGGGACTGTTCGACGAGACGTAGGCGTATCGCTACCGCCAGAATTGTGTCAGCCGCAAGGCCTTGCAATCATAGGGATTGACGCGAATCTGCCCGGATTTCGCCGCCCCGATGCACGGATGCTCAGGCCCGCTTCACCGACTTGACCGTCTCGGGCAACAGCCACCCCGCAACCCCCGCACTGTCCACCACCCGGAAACCTCTACAGGGAAATTGGCACCTTTCAGACCACTTTGCGGCCATAATTTTTGTCTAATTTTAGCCGCAATCGAATTGGTTTTGAGGGGGATTACATGGACGTTTTGGTCTATCGCCTTGTCCTTGCGGCAGTGGCTCTTGGTCCCGCCGCCATTCTGGTGGTTGTGCCGATTTCCTCGGCCATCTTGCCCGTGGGTATGGTCATCGGAAGCGCCGGCAGCGTCTTTGCGCTGATGACCTCGTTGCGTGGGGACCGGCCCCACCGCCATGGTCCCGCGCTCTTGCGGCGGGCCGCCTTGCGCCGCCCCGGATCGGATCTGCCGCCGCTTGGCGCGCAACGGCTGGCGATTGCCGAGTCGCTGGTCGCGGCGGTCGACCTGCGGGCCGAACCCGATTCCCCCCCGACCCGCGCCATCGCCGTCGCCCGCATCCTGTCGCGCCTTCTGGACAGTTGGAACATGACCGACATCGCGTCATTGCCAAGGGACCTGACCCTTGCCCTCACGCTGCTGGAGCGGTGCCTGAACGCCGAGCCCGGTGAGGCGGGGCGGATCGCCCAGATGTTTCAGCGTCCCGACGTGGTGCTCGGCCTGCGTCAGGAAATCGACGCCATTGCCCAAACCCGCGCCACATACGACCGCGCCTTCGCCGCCTTTCAGGCGACGCGGGTGGTGCAGGCCGCCGACCCGGTGCCCCGCAATCTTGTCGAAGCCTTGCAAAGCCTGAACACGCCTGACGTTGATCTGTGGCATCGCATCATGACCGACCACGACCCGGCGGACCCGGCCCAGCGGGACGCCGCGCTGTGGTGCGCCGCGCAGCCCGATTGCGACAAGGCAAGCGTGGCCGTCTTCCTGTCGCGCCTTGCCGATGGTGCACAGCTTCAGAACGCGTATATCGACGGCGACTCGGCGTTCCTTGATCGGGTCCGCCGGATCATCGCCAATTGCAACGCGGGCGTTTACCGGCACCACGGGCTTGCTTTTGTCCCCGCCCCGGACGCGGCCCGGCGGCTGACTGTCGAACTGGATGCGCTGGCCAGCCTCAGCGACACCGCCCGCTGGCCCGATCCGCAATGTGTGTTCACGGTGCTGGAGGGCCACAAGCCCCGCCCGCGCCCGGCCTGGGATCTTGCCAAGGGGCACCCCGTCGCGGCCCCCAACCGCTCTGACTATCTCTGACGCCGTCTGCTTGCCCCCCGCCCTTGCCTCGCGGTAACAGGGGCGGAACAGCAGGACTTCGCATGTCAGACAAGACACCTCCCAGCCGGTCACACGGCCGCAAGACCATCCGCCCCACGCTGCAACCGCGCGATCTGATGGATCAGGATCCGGAACTGGCGCGCGCCTTTCGGGCGCAGATCATCACGCTTTTCCCTGAGGCGTTTCCCGGCACGCTAGGCCTGTCGCTGACCGGCAAGGCACTGAAGGAAGGCAAATGGCAGCTGAATACCGTGCCGCTGCGCACCTTTGGTGAGGGCAAGCACAGGAACGTCGACGACACCCCTGCCGGTGGCGGGGCGGGCATGGTCCTGCGCCCCGACGTCATGGCAGCCGCCATCGCCACCGCCCGCGCCAGTCAGCGCGCGGGCGCGCCGCTGATCTACCTGTCCCCGCGCGGGCGCCCGTTCACGCAGGACATGGCGCGCGATCTGGCCACCCGGCCCGGTGTCACGCTGATCTGCGGGCGCTTCGAAGGGCTGGACCAGCGCGTGATCGATCATTTCGGCATCGCCGAGGTGTCGATCGGGGACTATGTCCTGACCGGCGGCGAACTGGCCGCGCAGGTCCTGCTGGACTCGGTGGTGCGGCTGTTGCCCGGCGTGCTCGGGAATGCGGACTCGACCGAAGAGGAAAGCTTTTCCGACGGTCTGCTGGAGCATCCGCAATACACCCGTCCCGCCGAATGGCAGGGCCTGCCGATCCCGCCGGTCCTGATGTCTGGCAATCATGGCGCGGTGGCCGACTGGCGCCGCGACCAGAGTGAGGCGCTGACGCGCGAGCGGCGCCCCGATCTTTGGCAGGCGTACAAGGACCGCAAGGACTGACCCCGCATTTCCGACAAGAAGGATTTTCCCGAATGGCCATTCTCAGAAAGTTGCTGTGTGCGCTGACCCTCTGTTTGCCAGTCTGTTTGCCAGTCGCCGCCGCCGCGATGGACGCCGAAAAACGCCCCGACCTGATCCCGCGCCTGATGCAGTTGAAGTCGATCTATTCGGGCAACTGGGGACCGGACAGATTAAACGAGGGCATTCGCGACGCGACAGTTTTTCACCTTTCGGGGCGGATCAATCCCGGCGACACCGACCGCATCCGCGCGGCGCTGGAAACCACATGGGGCAAGCTGATCGTGATCGACAGCCCCGGCGGCAGTTTTGTCGAGGGCATCGCCCTTGGGCACTACCTCAAAGGCATTCTCGAAAGTCAGGACCCGGATCTCTACGGCATATTCGTGCTGCGCGACGCACCGTGCCTGTCCGCCTGCGCGCTGGCGGTGGCGCTGGCGACCTCGACCCGCGACATCGCCTATGGCGACGACGCCCGCTTTATCGAACATGGCGCAGAACTAGGCTTTCACATGGGGCTGTTGCCAGAGGCGCAGGCCACGCAGGCCGTCGAGGCGCGGCAGATGATGAACGTCACCTACGACATCGTGCAGGCGTATACCTCGTTGATCATGGGCGGCGTCGCCCCGCCGATCCTGCTGTCCGAGGCGCTGGAGCATCGCGACGCCAACAGTTTCTTCTACCTGCGCGGCGGTATCCGCACCCATGCCATGCGCCTGACCCCGGTGGGCCCGCCGATCCTGTCGCGCCCGATCCACAAGTCGGCACTGATGATGGATACGGTGGCCGGGCTGTGCCGCACCGCCTTTGTGGCCGCGCCGGACATCCGGCGGTCCTTTGTCGATTATGAATTCGGCTACATTGACGGCATCACTCCGGACCCGGCCAAAACCAGCCTGGAGGACATGACCGCCCTGCTGGGCAGCCGCCGCATCGCGGGCAGCCTGAACGGGGCCGCGCATTGCGTGGTGGAATTGTTCGATGACGGCACCATCGGGCTCGACATGCGGGCAGGGTCGCCGCCCTGTCAGGCCGATGGGCGGCAGTTCTGCGCCGTGCCGGTGGACAGGTTCCGGCCGCCCGCCGCGCCGGTGGCGCTGCTGGCCGACACCTATGGCTGCCATTCCGGCAGCCTGACCAAGCAGGGGCAGTTCTGGTCCGGCGATCTGAACGGGGCCTCCGACTATGTCGATGACAACGACCTGACCCAAACCGCTGTCCGCGAAGTCAACATGCGGGCGCAACCCTCGTTGAATGCCGCCATTGCCGGGCGGCTCCGCGCCGAGCAAAAGATCGAGATCAGCGACTGCCGCATCGTCGACGACGTTCAGGGCGTCTGGATGCAGGTGCGCGCGGACGGTCAGACAGGATGGGTCAGCGCGCGCTTTCTGTCCTCATATTTTTGGTCCGACATGCGCCCGCGGGTCGACGGCCCCGCCCGCTGACGCCGGGGCGGGACACGGCCACAGGCCGCCTCTGCCGGGCGCGGCCTGTGGCGCGTTGCGGGTCTGGCCCGCCGTGCGGCGCGCTATACACGGGTGTCCCCGTGTGCAACGCTTGCCCACCTCAAACGGAGCAAAAGCGTCATGAAGCCGATCCTTCCCCTTTGCCTTGCGGTCCTGATGACCGCCACCCCTGCCCTCGCGTGGGAGCGCGCCACTCAGGGCAGTTATGTGACATGGACCTTTCAGGGGCATGAAATCGTTTCATATTCTGTCACAGAGCCGGCCTTCGACGAAGACCCCGAGGTCCTGAATGTCTCTTTGTCAGACCCTCAATCCGGGTCCGTCATCGTTATGATCGAGGCAGATCTGGGCGTTGGGGACTGCCTCCGAAAACTCGGGTCTGCTATGGGCAATACCCGGACAAACGTGACGCTTGTGGCCAATCTGAACGCCACCACGCTGAACGGCGTCACGCTGGATGCGTGTTCGACCCACTAAAGGCGCGCCGTCTTGCGAACGGTCCACCGCCGCGTGGGCGGGCAAGGCGGGGCCAGAGCCAATGGATACAGGCGAATGACGGCTGATCCGCCCCCGTCTTTGCCCTTGATTTGCGGCGCGCCCACCCGTACACACGCGCATCTTTCGGTGCCGGGGCGACTCGGTGCCGATTGAGTTTGTGGGACCGTTCACGGGACCATCTAAGAACAAACAAAAGCTGGCGCATCTCTTTTCCCGGTTGGGAGGAAAGCAATCGCCAGACATCTCCGCGGGAAAACCGCGACGCACATAGGAGAAGGTCAGATGAACCTGATCGCACAGCTCGAGGCCGAACAGATCGCCTCGCTCGGGAAGACCATTCCCGATTTCAAACCCGGCGACACCGTTCGCGTGGGTTACAAAGTGACCGAAGGCACCCGCACACGGGTCCAGATGTACGAAGGCGTCTGCATCAGCCGCAAGAACGGCAAGGGCATCGCTGCCTCGTTCACGGTCCGCAAGATTTCCTTCGGTGAAGGCGTGGAACGTGTGTTCCCGCTGTTCTCGACCAACATCGAAAGCATCGAAGTCGTCCGTCGTGGCCGCGTCCGCCGCGCCAAGATGTACTACCTGCGCGCGCGCCGTGGCAAATCGGCCCGGATCGCAGAGGACACAACCTACAAGGCGCTCAAGACCAAGACCGCCGGCGCAGACGCGTAAGGAACCCGTGACATGAAAAAGAACCTGCACCCCGAATACCACATCATCAACGTCAAGATGACCGACGGGACCGAATACCAGACACGTTCGACCTGGGGCAAGGAAGGCGACACGCTCGTCCTCGACATCGACCCCACGGTGCACCCGGCATGGACCGGCGGCACCGGTCGCATCCTTGACCAAGGTGGCCGCGTTTCGAAGTTCAAGAAAAAATACGAAGGCCTGGGTTTCTGATCCAACGCCTTTCGGTATCGAAACGCCGCCCCTCGGGGCGGCGTTTTTCGTTTGCGCTGCCGGTTTCGTGCCAGATCAGCGACAGGTCGCGCGCGGCGCGTCCAGCATCCCGAAAAGTGCCGCGTCACTGACCTCAGGCTGCGCCACCACCCCCCGGTTGCCCTTGCTGAAGGCGCGCAGGGCGCGACGACTTTTCGGCCCCCATTTTCCGTTGGGCGTGTCGTTCAGACAGCCCCGCGCCACCAGTTCCGCCTGAAGGCTGTAGTGCCGGACCATCTCCTGCAAGGCCCCCGCTTCTTTCAGGATATGCGTGCCGGGGCAGGAGGTGGCGGCGTGGTGTTTGTGTGGCTGGATCTGCGCGGTCGGCACCCGGTAGGCGCGCTGCGCCTCTGACATGACCCGCACATAGGCCAGCCGCCCCGCCGGGGTCAGGGTTTCGTAGTTGAAATCGCCCAGCGCCATCACCGCGAAATGCCCGTCGAAATCCGCCAGTTTGCGCGATCCGATCTCTGTCGACCGGGTCGAGGGTTTCAGCGACACGGGCCGCCCCTTGGCGATATTGCCCGCCTTGTCGACCGCGTAGTGATAGGCAAACATCCCCAGCCCCGCCTCGCCGGCGTGATAGGCATGAATGTTGCGGACCCGCTGGTCGATGGTCTGCCGGTCGCGCGCGGCACTGGCCCGGCGGAACAGATCGGCATCCGCCCCGGCAAAGCCTTCGTGATGAAAGGTGATATGCGTGATCCGGTCCTGCGCAAACCCGCGCAATGCGGACTGATCCACGCCTTTGAATGGCACGACGATCTCTCCGGGGACAGAGAGCGGCGCGGGCTCGGCCAGTGCCGCGGCCGACCCTGCCAGCACCGAGAGAAACGCAAGAACAAGGCGCATGAGGTCACTCCTGAAAGCCTGTGCAGGGCGACCCTAACACGGCACCTGTTCATTCGCCCAAACCGTTTGCCATCCGGTTCGCGCCATTTCCCCGCCGCCCTCTGGACAGCCCCCGCCTGCCCTGCCAGATTTGATCAAAATTCTCAGCGGAGTCGCGCCATGAAGGACGAGAACTTTCTCAAGGAAAACAATGCCCGTCAGCTATGGCACCCGATGGGACATCCCGGCGATGCGCAGGTCACCCCGCCCAAGATCATCAAGGGCGCGGCAGGCAGCACCATCACCGATATCGACGGCCACAGTGCGGTGGACGCGGTGGGCGGGCTCTGGTGTGTCAACCTTGGCTATTCCAACGACAAAGTTAAGCAGGCCATCGCGGATCAGCTGTTTGAACTGCCGTATTACTCGGCCTTTGCGGGCACCTCGAACCCGCCCGCGATTGAAGCGGCCTACAAGGTGCAGGAGTTCTTTGCCCCCGACGGGATCGAACGGGTGTTTTTCACCTCCGGCGGGTCGGATTCGGTTGAAACCTGCCTGCGGCTGTCGCGGCAATATCACCGGCTACGGGGCGAACCGACGCGCACCAAGTTCCTCAGCCTGAAAAAGGGCTATCACGGCACCCATTTCGGCGGCGCATCGGTCAACGGCAACAATCGCTTTCGCATTGGCTATGAGCCGCTGTTGCCCGGCTGTTTCCATCTGCCCGCGCCTTACACCTATCGCAACCCGTTCAATGAGACGGACCCCGCGCGGCTGGCGCAACTCATCGCCCAGTCGATGGAGGACGAGATCCAGTTTCAGGGCGCAAACACCATCGCCGCCTTCATCATGGAGCCGATACAGGGTGCGGGCGGCGTGATCGTGCCGGATGCCAGCTTTATGCCGCTGATGCGTGAGATCTGCGACCGTCACGGTATCCTGATGATCTCGGACGAGGTCATCACCGGTTTTGGCCGCACCGGCGACTGGTCGGGCGCGCGGCATTGGGGCGTCAAGCCGGACATGATGTGCACCGCCAAGGGCATCACCTCGGGGTATTTCCCTGTTGGGGCCGCGCTGATTTCCGGCAAGGTGGCGGAGGTGTTCGAGACCTCCGGCGCGGAGGGGGCCATTTACCACGGCTACACCTATTCCGCGCATCCGGTGGGCGCGGCGGCGGTCATCGCCTGCCTTGAAGAGACCCTGCGGCTCGATACGAAAACCAATGCCGCCGCGCGGGGCACGCAACTGCATGAAGGCGTTTTGAAACTGGCCGAGACACACGACATCGTCGGCGATGTGCGCGGCGGGCACGGGCTGATGACCGGGATCGAGATTGTCAGCGACCGGACCGCCAAGACGCCGATGGACAACGACACCATGAAGCGCATTCACCAGACCGCCTATGAGGCCGGCGCGATGGTCCGCCTTGGCGCGCACAACATCCTGATGTCCCCGCCGCTGACCATCACCGCAGAAGAGATCGACACCATCCTGAGCGCGCTGGACAAGGGGTTTGCGGCGGCCTGATCACGCTTGAAGCTCCGGGCAAGACCGGGGCCTCACATTCCCCTCAGACGCAACCACCTTCCGTTTTCAAGCCGCGTCTGAACGCGCCGCCTGTAGCTTAGCGGATCGAGCGGGTTATGCGCCGAATGGCGCGTCCGATTGCAGTAAAGGCAGGCGGCGACGATGTTGGCAGCAGCATCGCTGCCTCCCTCCGACCGGGCTTTCAGATGCTCTGCGGTGCTCTGAAACTTTTTGGCCAGCCCGGGAGTCACGCCGTGTTCCCGCTGAAAGGCGTCCGCGTCGGTCTCCCACATGGGTTGCCCACAATAATAGCACCGCCCTTTCTGGGCCGCCCACTTCTGCTTTCGTAGTCTCTTGATCGTGTTTTTCATCCAAACGCATCCTTGTTTTGGGTTTCATTCCAAAACGAATGCGCACCGGACTAATCCCGGCCCCGGATAGGAGGCAAACGCCCGCGCAGGAGAATGGTCGAGTTGAACTCTTTCCACCGCCCCGCATTTCCATGGTTGGACCTGACAATTCCTGCCAAGACCATCGCGACACCTACCGCCGCGACCGTGCCTTACATCAATGAAGGCACCACCTTCTTCAAGCTTAGCAAGACCCGGATCGCATTGCCAAGCCGAATTTCCACAAAAAAAGGGCCACCCAACAGGCGGCCCCTTTCCGTTTCACATGACCCCGATCATCACTCGGTGAACTTCTTGATCTCGCCCGACTTCAGCCGCGACAGGTAGCTGTCGACCTCACGCTTGACGATTGGCATCAGGAAATACAGGCCAAAGACGTTCACAACCGCCATGGCAAAGATCGCCGCGTCCGAGAAGTCAATCACCGGGCCAAGGTTGGCCGAGGCACCGATCACGACGAAGACGCAGAAGATGACCTTGAAGGTGATTTCCTTGGTCTTGCCCTCACCGAACAGGTAGGTCCAGGCCTTCAGCCCGTAGTAGGACCAGCTGATCATGGTCGAGAAAGCAAAGAGGATCACCGCAACGGCAAGCACCGTCGGGAACCAGCTGAAGGCACTGCCAAAGGCCGCCGCCGTCAGACCAACGCCGGACGTGTCGCCAACTGTCCTGATCGCCGTTCCGGCCTCGTTCAGCAGGTAGATGCCCGTGGCCTCATCGATCACCAGTTGCTGGGTGATGATGATGACCAGCGCCGTCATGGTGCAGATCACAACCGTATCGATGAACGGCTCCAGCAGGGACACAAAGCCCTCTGTGATCGGCTCTTTGGTGCGCACGGCAGAGTGCGCGATCGCCGCCGAGCCGACGCCCGCCTCGTTCGAAAAGGCCGCCCGCTTGAACCCCTGGATCAGCGCGCCGACCATACCGCCCGCGACGCCCAGCCCGGTAAAGGCCCCGGCAAAGATCTGGCCAAAGGCCCAGCCGATCATGTTGGCGTTCATGATCAGGATGATCACCGCCGAACCGACATAGATCACGGCCATGAAGGGCACGACCTTTTCCGTCACCGAGGCGATGGACTTCAAACCGCCCACGATCACGACAAAGACGATGACCGCAAAGATCAGCCCGGTAACGAAACCGGGGTATTCGCCGACGACACCGGTGATCGCCTGATGCGCCTGGTTGGCCTGGAACATGTTGCCGCCGCCAAAGGCCCCGAGGATACAGAAGATCGAGAACAGCACGGCGAGGATCTTGCCCCCCGGCAGACCGCGCTCTGCAAAACCCTTGGTCAGGTAATACATCGGACCGCCCGACACGGTGCCGTCCGGGTATTCATTGCGGTATTTCACGCCCAGCGTACATTCGGTGAACTTTGACGCCATGCCCATCAGCCCGGCGAGGATCATCCAGAACGTCGCCCCCGGTCCGCCGATGCCGACGGCCACCGCGACCCCGGCGATATTGCCCAGACCCACGGTGCCCGACAGCGCCGTTGCCAGCGCCTGAAAGTGGCTGACCTCACCCGCGTCGTTCGGGTCGGAATAGTCGCCTTTGACCAGTGCGATGGAATGCCCGAAGCCGCGGAACTGGATAAACCCGAAATACAGGGTGAAAACCGTTGCCGCGACCACCAGCCAGGCCACGATCCACGGAAAACTGGTGCCCGGAAACGGGCTGAAGATGAAATTCACGAACCAGCCGGTCGCCCCGGCAAAGATGTCGTTGACCTTCTGGTCGATCGAGGTTTCCTGCGCGGAGGCTGCGCCTGCCAGCAGGATCGGGGCCAGAGCGGCAAGCGTCAGGCGAGATGTAAATCGTTTCATGAGATTGTCCTGTTCTGGTCGGCGCTTCAGGGGACGATGGTGCAGGGCACCGGCGCGGTCTGTACCAGCGATCCGGCGACCGATCCAAACACCCGGCTGCCCAAGGGCGAATGGCCGTTGCGTCCGATGAACAGCTGCGCGGCCCCCTGTTTTTTGGCGACATCACACAGCGTGTCGGCGATGTGGCCATAGCGCAGAACCGTCTCGACCGGGACACCCCGACCCTCGACAGCCGCCTTGGCCGGCGCGATCAGCGATTTTTCGGCGCGGTCCAGTTCCTCTGTTCGGCGCTTGTGGCGCTCTTCGAGTTCTGTCGGCGTCAAAAACGAATAGGGCGACCATTCCAGCACATGAACGATGACCACCATGGCCCCCTGTGCCGCCGCGCGTTCCAAAGCGAAATCCAGCGCGCGTTGCGCCGCTTCGCTGCCGTCGAATCCGACGACAAACCTGTCCGTCATTCCTGATTATCCTTCTTCCCTGTTCCGCCTTTCGGCTGGAAGAAGGCTAGCAGCAGCGTCGCGGGCAATTTTACCGAATTGCCCCGGCTGACCTCCCGGTTTTCCCGGATTTCCGCATGAGATGTAATATTTTCGTCAAAATTGCACAAAGGTGCGGAAATTCGCGCTTAACGGAAACCTCCCGCGCGCCTCCGGCTTATGACGCGTTCAGCCGCTGGAATGCTTCTTTTCGCCGACACTGGGTCCTGCCTGCCGGTGGGGCGCGGCTGCGCGGCGAGGAATGGATGGCCGAACCCGGAAATCTTTGCGCCCGCCGATCCAATGAGATGGCGGCGGCCGGGTCTGCGTGGAAACGGGTCTTTCAAATTCCGATTTGTGAATATATAAAGCGCTCAACCGCGACTCGGGGGCCCTCCCCGAGCCTGATCCAGGATACGCCATGCCCCGCATTTCGGCCCAGACCCTTACGCAGTACCTGCCCATCCTGACATGGGCAAAAGCGTACACCCGCGACACCGCCTCGTCCGACATCCTTGCCGCCGTGATTGTCACCATCATGCTGATCCCGCAGTCGCTGGCCTATGCGCTGCTGGCCGGGCTGCCCGCCGAGATGGGGCTTTATGCGTCGATCCTGCCGCTGGTGGCCTATGCGATCTTTGGCACCAGCCGCGCGCTGGCGGTTGGCCCGGTGGCGGTCGTCTCGCTGATGACCGCCGCCGCCATCGGCAACCTTGGCCTGTCGGACCCGGCCCAGATCGCGCTGGCCGCCGGGACACTGGCCTTTATCTCTGGTGTGCTGCTGCTGGTGCTGGGGGTGCTAAGGCTGGGCTTTCTGGCCAACTTCCTGTCACATCCGGTGATTGCCGGGTTCATCACCGCATCGGGCGTACTGATCGCCGCCGCGCAGCTGAAACATATCTTCGGGATCGAGGCGCATGGTCACACGCTGATCATGGTCATCGGCTCGCTGTTCGAGAACCTGTCGCAGACCAGCCTCATCACCCTCGTGATTGGCACTAGCGCGACGGCCTTTCTGTTCTGGGTCCGCAAGGGGCTAAAGCCGCGCCTGCTGGCTGCGGGCCTGAAACCGCGCCTTGCGGACGTGCTGGCCAAGGCCGGGCCGGTCGCTGCCGTGGCTGTCACAACGCTGGTTACATGGCTGTTCGGTCTGCAAAACGCGGGCGTCAAGATTGTGGGCGAGGTGCCCACCGGCCTGCCGCCGCTGACCATGCCGTCGCTGTCGCCGGACCTGTGGAACCAGTTGTTCCTGTCGGCTGTGCTGATCTCGATCATCGGCTTTGTCGAATCCGTGTCCGTCGCCCAGACACTGGCCGCCAAAAAGCGCCAGCGCATCCTGCCCGATCAGGAACTCATCGGCCTAGGCGCGTCGAACGTCGCCGCCGCCGTGTCGGGCGGCTATCCGGTCACCGGCGGTTTTGCCCGGTCGGTCGTGAACTTCGACGCCGGTGCCGAGACCCCGGCGGCGGGGGCCTTTACCGCCATCGGCATCGCCTTTGCCGCGCTGTTGCTGACCCCGCTGCTGTTCTTCCTGCCCAAGGCCACGCTGGCCGCCACGATCATCGTCGCGGTTCTGGGCCTTGTCGATTTCTCGATCCTGAAAAAGACATGGGGCTATTCAAAGGTCGATTTCGCCGCCGTCTTTGCCACCATCGCCCTGACGTTGGTCTTTGGCGTTGAACTGGGTGTGTCGGCGGGGGTGCTGATCTCTATCGGGCTGCATCTGTACAAGACATCGCGCCCGCATGTGGCCGAGGTCGGCCTTGTTCCCGGCACCCAGCATTTCCGCAACATCAACCGCCACAAGGTTGACACCCGGCCGCACCTGATCACCCTGCGCGTCGACGAAAGCCTGTATTTCGCCAATGCCCGGTTCCTTGAGGATTACGTGCTGGGCCGCGTCGCCTGCGATGAACCGATAGAACAGGTTGTGCTGATGTTCCCTGCGGTGAACGAGGTCGACATGAGCGCGCTGGAAACCCTAGAGGAATTGAACCGACGCCTGTCGGAAATGGGCATCAAGATGCACCTGTCAGAGGTCAAGGGTCCGGTGATGGACCGCTTGCAACGGTCGCATTTTCTGGATGAACTGACAGGCCGGGTGTTCCTGTCGCAGTACGACGCATGGCAGGCGCTTGCCAAACCGCAGACGTCCGCCCCGAAACCCTCAGAGACGGACGCGGCCTGAGGCCTCCAGGGCAAAAATCTCATCCGCTTCAAAAACGGCGATGGACATCGGGCGGCCATAGCCCGCCCCGGTGTCCAGATTAAGCCGGTTGGGCTTCAGGTCCGGCGCATCGACCGGCGTATGCCCATGCACGATCAGCGCGCCGTGGTCGCGCGTGTCCTTGAGGAATTCCTGCCGTATCCACAGCAGGTCGTCCTCATCCTGATCGACCAGTGGCACGCCGGGGCGCACCCCCGCATGGACAAAGAACTTTCCCATTTCGCGGTGGGACAGTTGCAGGTTTTGCAGGAACTCCAGATGCCCCTCGGGCAGCGCCGCGCGAAACTCGGCGGCCAGTTCTTTCTGGCGGATTCGTTCCGGCACATCGACACCGTAGGACTGCGCCGTTTCCAGCCCGCCGATCCGTTCATGAAACCAGTGATACCCCACCAGCAGATGCGAATCCTGACGCGGCTCTGGCGGGGCCACGAACCATTCGAACAACCGGTCATGGTTGCCTTTCAGGCAGATCCAGTTGTTCCCCTCGGCCAGCCCGGCCCGCAGCAGGTCTATCACCCCGCGCGACTCCGGCCCCCGGTCGACATAGTCGCCCAGAAAGACGATGCGCGCGCCGCCGCCGCTGTCCCGCTCGATGCGGGTCAGCGCGTCTTCCAGCATGGCCAACTGGCCGTGAATGTCGCCGATGGCGTAGATCGTGTCCGTCATGCCTGCCGCCTAGCATGATCCCCGCCGCGCGGCCATACCGCGCCGCCGCCCGGCTGCCGCCCGTTGCCGCCAGTGCCGTTATTCCGGGCAACCGGCGCAACGCCACTGGATCGCGTGCAGCACCGGGCCTAGGTTGGCGGCATCAGACCGCCAAGGAGCCTCACATGCCTGCGCCTTCCCTACCCCTCAACGGGTCGTGCCGTTGTGGCCGCGTCCATATCCGCATCACCGCACCGCCGCTGATGACCGCCGCCTGCCATTGCCGCGGCTGTCAGAAAATGTCCTCCAGCGCCTTTTCCCTGACCGCGATGGTGCCCGCCGGTGCGCTGGAGGTCACGAAAGGTGAACCCGTCGAATGCGGCACCCATGGCCCCGACCAGGATCACATGGGGTGTCCGCATTGCATGACATGGATGTTCACCCGCATCACCGGGGTCGACACCTTCGTGAATGTCCGCCCGACCATGTTCGACGACACATCGTGGTTCGCGCCCTTCATCGAGACCATGACCAGCGCCAAACTGCCTTGGGTCGATGTCCCTGTGCGGCACAGCTATACCGAGTGGCCGCCGATGGACCGGTTCGAGGAGTTGATCTCCGAATACGCCGCACAGGGCTGACCGGCGCAAAGAAAAACCCTCCCCCGCTTGCACGGAGGAGGGTTGATACACACCCGACAGGATGCGTCAGGCTCAGGCCACGTCGAATTGCAGCGGCTTGATCTGGTTGAACAGACCGGTTTCGGCCAGTTGCGCCCGCGCCTCGGCCGGGACCGGCTCATCGACATACAGCAGCGCGATGGCCTCACCGCCCGCGTCCTTACGACCAAGAGTAAAGTTCGCGATGTTCACGCCGTTGCGGCCCATGGTCTGACCCAGCGCGCCGATGATGCCGGGTTCATCGTTGTTGGTGGTGTACAGCATATGCGCGCCGACCTCGGCGTCGATGTTGATGCCCTTGATCTGGATAAAACGTGGCTTGCCGTCGCTGAACACCGTGCCCGCGATGGACCGCTCCCGCTTGCCGGTCACAACCGTCACCTTGATATAGCCCTCAAACGCGCCGGATTGCGCCTGATTGGTGGTCGAGATCTTGATGCCGCGCTCTTTGGCGATGATCGGCGCAGAGACCATGTTCACGTCAGAGCTGATCGGCTTCATGATACCCGCGATGGCGGCGCAGTTCAGCGCCTCAAGGTTCATCGTCGCGGCCTCACCATCGTAAAGGATGTTGATCGCCTTGATCGGCTCATCGGTCATCTGGCCGATAAAGGCCCCCAGATGCTCTGACAGCTTGATCCACGGGCCCATGACCTTGGCCTCTTCGGCGGTCACCGACGGCATGTTCAGCGCGTTCTGCACGGCACCGGTCATCAGGTAATCGGCCATCTGCTCGGCCACTTGCAGCGCCACGTTTTCCTGCGCCTCCGAGGTCGACGCACCAAGATGCGGGGTGCAGACCACGTTCGGCAGACCGAACAGCGGGTTCTCCTTGGCCGGCTCCTCGGCAAAGACGTCAAAGCCTGCGCCAGCCACATGACCGGACTTGATCAACTCGGCCAGCGCAACCTCATCCACCAGACCGCCACGGGCACAGTTGATGATCCGCACACCCTTTTTGGTCTTGGCAAGGTTTTCCTTGGACAGGATGTTGCGGGTCTGGTCGGTCAGCGGCACGTGCAGGGTGATGAAATCTGCACGCTTCAACAGCACGTCCAGATCGTCGACCTTTTCGACCTGCATCTGCTTGGCCTTTTCCTCGCTCAGGAAGGGGTCATAGGCCACGACCTTCATTTTCAGACCGCGCGCGCGGTCACAGACGATGCCGCCGATGTTGCCCGCACCGATCACGCCCAGCGTCTTGCCGGTCAGTTCCACGCCCATGAACTTGGACTTTTCCCACTTACCGGCGTGGGTCGAGGCGCTGGCCTCGGGGATCTGGCGCGCCACGGCGAACATCATCGCGATGGCGTGTTCGGCGGTGGTGATCATGTTGCCGAAGGGCGTGTTCATCACGATCACGCCCTTCTTGCTTGCGGCTTCCTTGTCGACGTTGTCCGTGCCAATCCCGGCGCGGCCCACGACCTTGAGGTTTGTGGCAGCCTCAAGGATCGTCGGCGTCACCTTGGTGGCCGAACGGATGGCAAGGCCATCATACTGACCGATGATCTCGGCCAGCTTGTCCTTGTCCTTGCCCACGTCGGGCAGGAAATCCACGTCGATGCCGCGATCGCGAAAGATCTGAACGGCGGCGTCAGAGAGTTTGTCGGAAATGAGAACCTTGGGTGCGGTCATGTGCTACGCGCCCCGGACCTGATCCGGGGCCTCCTGCTGGAAGGATGGGAAAGAGGCTCCGGGTCAGGCCCGGAGCATGTGGTGTCAGGCCGCTTGCGACAGCGCCTCGATCTCGGCGTGGAAGGCGTATTCCAGCCACGGCAGCATCGCCTCGACGTCCGAGGTTTCAACCGTGCCGCCGCACCAGATCCGCAGACCGGCGGGCGCGTCACGATAGGCGCCAACGTCCAGCGCCACGCCTTCGGCCTCCAGCCGCTTGGCCACAGCCTTGGCAAAGACCGGACCGTCGGTGATGCGCGCATCGGTGAACTTCAGGCAGACAGAGGTGTTCGACCGTGTCGCCGCATCGACGGCAAGGTTGTCGATCCAGTCGCGCGCCGCGCAGAAATCCCAGATGGCTTTCGCATTGGCATCGGCCCGCGCGATCAGCCCCTTCAGGCCACCGACAGAGCGCGCCCAGTCCAGCGCCACAAGGTAATCCTCGACCGCCAGCATCGACGGCGTGTTGATCGTCTCACCAACAAAGATACCCTCGATCAGCTTGCCGCCCTTGGTCAGGCGGAAAATCTTGGGCAGCGGCCATGCGGGGGTGTAGCTTTCCAGCCGCTCGACGGCACGGGGGCTCAGGATCAGCATGCCATGCGCCGCTTCACCGCCCAGCACCTTCTGCCAGGAGAAGGTGGTCACATCCAGCTTGTCCCACGGCAGATCCATCGCAAAAGCGGCAGAGGTCGCGTCGCAGATGGTCAGACCTTCGCGGTCTGCCCGGATCGCGTCGCCCGACGGCATCCGCACGCCGGAGGTGGTGCCGTTCCATGTGAACACAACGTCGGTGTTGTAATCCAGCGCCGCCATATCGACGATCTGACCATAGTCGGCGGTCTTCACCTCGGCGTCGATCTTCAACTGCTTGACCACATCCGTGACCCAGCCCGCTCCAAAGCTTTCCCAAGCGACCATCGTCGCCTTGCGTGCGCCCAGCAGCGACCACATCGCCATCTCGACGGCACCGGTGTCCGAGGCAGGCACAATGCCAATCCGGTAGTCGGCGGGAATGTTCAGCAGGGCGCGCGTCTCTTCGATCGCGGCCTTCAGCTTGTCCTTGCCGATCTTCGCACGGTGCGAGCGGCCAAGGGCGGCATCCGCCAGCTTTTCAAGCGTGAATGTGGGGATCTTGGCGCAGGGGCCAGAGGAAAAACGCGGATTAGCCGGCCGCGTTGCCGGTGCAGTCATGGTCATATCTGCTAACCTTCCAGATAGATGCCCCTCGTTGGGGAGGGGTGTCCCACGGACGCATCTACGCCACGGTCCCGTCGGCGGCAAGTCGGATTCACGTCGGATTTCGGGCCCATTGCGTCGGATTTCAGCGACAGCGCCCCGCGCGCGACGCGCATCGGAAACAAACCGCCCGCCCCGGCGCGCCATCAGCGAATCCCTTATCGAACGCGGCTCTTGTGTTAGGCTGTGGTCCTATGCCCTTCCCGGAGGTCTTCATGACTCGCATTTTTCTTGCCCTATTGTTCTCAACCCTTGCCGCCTCGGCGCAGGCCTTTTGCGGCTTTTACGTCGCCAAGGCGGATGGATCGCTGTTCAACGAAAGCTCCAAGGTGGTCTTTGTCCGCGACGGCGACCGGTCCGTGATCACCATGTCCTCGGACTATCGCGGTGAGCCGAAGGACTTTGCCCTGATCGTGCCCACGCCCCGCGTGCTGCTGCGCGACCAGATCCGCACCGTCGAGGCGGAAACCGTCAAACATCTGGACGATTACACCGCGCCGCGCCTTGTCGAATACCACGACCGCGACCCTTGCGCCCCCGTCCCCCTGCCGATGATCGCCATGACCGCCGTCGTGAACGAGGCAGCGCCGCCGCTGGCCGTCCGCGCCCGCGCGCTGGGCGTCACGATCGAGGCGGAATACGCCGTCGGCACCTATGACATCCTGATCCTTGGCGCTGAACAATCCGACGGTCTGGTCACTTTCCTGACCGGAGAGGGCTACAACATGCCCGAGGGCGGAGAGGCGACGCTGCAACAGTACATCGACGGCGGGATGAAATTCTTTGTCGCCGGTGTGAACCTTGAACGGCATGAGGCCGCCGACACCAAGGAATTGCCGCCGCTTCAGATCGAATTCACTTCCAAGGATTTCATGCTGCCGATCCAACTGGGCAAGCTGAACGCCGACGGCCCGCAGGATGCGCTGTTCTTCATGCTGTCGCGCACCGGCCGTGTGGTGCCGACGAATTATGTCCCCGTCCAACTGCCCAGCAACATGGATGTCCCGCTGTTTGTCGAAGACGAATTTGGTGATTTCTACCGCGCGCTCTTTGCGCAGGCCGCCCCGGATGAGGGCGGCATCGTGGTCGAATACGCATGGGACATGGCATGGTGTGACCCCTGCGCCGCCGATCCGCTGACCAATGCGCAACTGGCGGAACTGGGGGTCGACTGGCTGCCCGAAGAGACCGGCACCGGGCCGCTGTCCGGCCAGAACGTCTATGTCACCCGGCTGCATGCCCGCTATGAGGGCGACCAGATGGCCGAAGACGTGTTCTTTCGCGCCACCGAAGACCGGCAGAACTTTCAGGGCCGCTATGTGATGAACCACCCCTACACCGGGGAAACCACCTGCGAGGCGGGCAAGGACTATGTCCTGCGCACCCGCGCCCGCGTGTTGGATGAGGCGCGCGCGCTGGCGCGCCTGACCGGCTGGGACGAGGCCGAATTGCTGGAAAAGGCCCGCATGTCCGTCTCCGAAGAGTTCCGCTGAACCAGAGTATCGGCGCCCCGGTCCGCGGGGCGCCGACCCCTTATTCCTTGGGGCGGTTGTCGACGATCCGCACCGCCTTGCCCTGACTGCGTTCCACGCCACCCGGCGCGGCCACGTCCACCTTGACCGAGACACCGACCACCTGTTTGACCCGCGCCGCCAGATCGCGGCCCGCCTGATCGCCCAGTTCAACCGTGTCGGGCAATGTCTCGACCTTGACGCGCATTTCATCCTTGTGACCGACGCGGTTCAACTCCAGCTGGAAATGTGGGGCCAGTTCGCGCACCGTCATCAGCTGTTCCTCGATCTGGGTCGGGAAGACGTTGACGCCACGCAGGATGATCATGTCATCCGACCGGCCTGTCACTTTTTCCATCCGCCGCATCGTGCGCGCCGTCCCCGGCAACAGCCGGGTCAGATCGCGCGTGCGGTAGCGGATCACCGGAAACGCCTCTTTGGTCAGCGAGGTAAAGACCAGTTCGCCCAACTCGCCGTCCGGCAGCACCTCTCCGGTCTCGGGGTGAATGATCTCAGGGTAGAAATGGTCTTCCCAGATGTGCAGGCCATCTTTGGTCTCGACGCATTCGCTGGCAACGCCCGGCCCCATCACCTCGGACAGGCCGTAGATGTCGACCGCGTGCATATCAAAGGCGTCTTCGATTTCCAGCCGCATGGCGTTGGTCCACGGCTCCGCCCCGAAGATCCCGACCTTCAGAGGCGATTTGCGCGGGTCCAGACCCTGCGCGGCGTATTCATCAATGATCGACAGCGAATAGGACGGCGTGACGGTGATCCCGGTGGCGCCGAAATCCTCGATCAGCCGCACCTGCCGCTGTGTCATCCCGCCAGAAATCGGCACCGTCGCCAGACCCAGCTTGTCCGCGCCCAGATGAATGCCCATGCCGCCGGTGAACAGCCCATACCCATAGGCGTTGTGCAGCACATCGCCGGGCTTTAGTCCCGCCGCGCGCAGCGACCGCGCGACAACCGTGCCCCAACTGTCCAGATCATTGGCGGTATACCCCACAACCGTCGGCTGCCCGGTGGTCCCGGATGAGGCATGAATGCGCCGCACCTGATCGCGCGGGACGGCAAACATGCCAAACGGATAAGTCGCGCGCAGATCGGATTTCACCGTAAACGGAAACTTCGCCAGATCCGCGAGGCTGGTCAGATCGTCCGGATGCACCCCCGCCGCGTCAAAGCTGTTGCGATAATGCGCGACATTGTCATAGGCGTGGCGCAGCGACCATTTCAGGCGATCCAGCTGAAGGGCAGAAATTTCATCGCGCGAGGCGATCTCGATTGCATCGAGGCTGTGCTTGGACGGGGTGAGGTCTTCCATCGGGTCTCCTCCGGGATGGGAACGGCGGGCGCGTCAGGCGCCGTCTTGCAGGGTCGATTCGTCTTCGGGGAACAGCTGGCCCTTCACGGTGCGCGACAGGCCGCGCATCAGCGCCACCTTGCGCCCGTCGCCGCCGGTCACGGTCACGTCATAAACGCCGGACCGCCCGGTCAGCGCCTGTTCCTGCGCCGTTGCGGTCAGCCGTTCGCCGGGCTGGCCGGGGGCCAGAAAGGTGATCTGGTTTTCCTGCGCGACGGTCAGGCGGTTGTAGCTGTTACAGGCAAAGGCAAAGGCGCTGTCGGCAAGGGTAAAGATGAAACCGCCGTGACAGATCTTGTGCCCGTTCAGGTGATGCGGCTGCACCTCCATCGACAGGACGGCGCGACCGGGCGCGATCTCTTCGATGCGCATGCCCATCTGCTGGCTTGCGGCGTCACCGGCCCACATGGCCTCTGCCGCGCGTGTGGCGCGTTCCTGCGGTGTCATGGCGCTCCTCCCTCGATGGCGCGACACTGCCTAAAACCGACCGCGCGGTCAAGTAAATTGAAACCCCTCCTCTACCCCCTTGATTTATGGGCCGAAGAGCGCAACTCTGAGGTCATGAACAGCTTGACGCCCTTTCCCGGTCAGGGGTCCGCGCCAGAGGTGACAGCCTTTCAGCGGGCCGAGCTCAACGTGATCCTTTCGCTTTACGGACGTATGGTGGCCGCCGGTGAATGGCGCGACTACGGCATCTCTTCGCTGCGCGAGGTGGCGGTGTTTTCCATCTTTCGCCGCACCGCCGAAAACCCGCTGTACCGGATTGAGAAACGCCCCAAACTGCGCAGCAAACAGGGCGAGTACGCGATTTTCGGCATGGAGGGTCAGGTGCTCAAACGCGGGCACGACCTGCGCGCCGTGCTGCGTGTGCTGGAACGCAAGCTGATCCGCTCGGTGCAGTGAGAGACGATTTTTCGACGAAAAATCGCCCCAGAAGTAAGCCCTGTGTCCGCGTCAACCGTCAACCGGGGACAGCATCGCGCAAAGCATCTCGAACATGATCGACACGCCAAGAAAGGCGGTGGTGCCGCTTTGGTCGAAGGGCGGCGACACCTCGACCAGATCTGCCCCGACGATGTTCAGCCCGGTCAATGCGCGGCACACCTGCAAGGCCTGATAGCTGTTCGGCCCGCCCACCTCCGGCGTGCCGGTGCCGGGCGCAAAGGTCGGATCGACAAAGTCGATGTCATAGCTGACATAGGTCGGCGCAGCGCCCACGATGGCGCGCGCCTCCTGCATTACGTCGGTGATCCCGCGTTCAAAGAACTCTTCGATCGTCACGATGCGGATGCCATTGGCGGCGGCGAAATCGCGATCCTCGGTGTCGTACATGGTGCCGCGAATGCCGATCTGGATCACCCGTTTCGGGTCCAGCAGCCCCTCTTCCACCGCGCGGCGGAAGGGGGTGCCGTGGGTGTACATGGTGCCGCCGAAATAGCTGTGAAACAGGTCCGTGTGGCTGTCAAAGTGGATCATCCCCAGCGGCCCGTCCTTGGCCAGCGCCCGCAGCACCGGCAGCGAGGTCAGGTGATCGCCGCCCGCCGTCAGCGGACGGATGCCCGCCGCGACGACCTGCGCATAAAACGCGGTGATGCGCGCCATACTGTCCTGAATATCCGCCGGGTTCGGCCCGACATCGCCCAGATCGGCGCAATTGACCGTCTCGAAGGGGCGCATCCCGCTGACCGCATGTTGCGCGCGAATCATGGTCGAGGCATCGCGCAACTGGCGCGGGCCATGTCGCGGACCGGGGCGGTTGGTGGTGCCGCTGTCCCAAGGCACCCCGATCAGCCCCACCTGCACATCTTTGAACCGGGGATGATCCGCAGGAACATAGGGCAGGCGCATAAAGGTCGGCACGCCGGCAAAACGCGGCAGATCGAACCCGGAAACCGGGTGAAAGAACGGATCAGACAAGGCTTGCTCCTGCGGTTGCGGGTGCGAGGGGCCAGCCCCTCGCGCTCCCCGGGGATATTTTCACAAAGAAGAAGACAGGCGCGCGTGGCGGATGACCGGCCCGTCCCCTTGTTTTTCAATACGGGCCACGGCCTGATTGATCGGCTCATAGGCCACCGCCATGGCGTGTGCGTTGGCGTGCAGGATGGTGTCAGGGTCCGCGACCCAGGCCACATGGCCTTTCCAGAACAACAGGTCGCCGCGCTGTGGCGGCGTGCCGGGGGGCAGCGCCCTGCCCAGCGCCTCTTGCATGTCGCTGTCGCGCGGGCAGGTCTGCCCGCAGGCATGCATCGCGATCTGCACCAGCCCGGAACAATCGATGCCAAAGCTGCTGTCCCCGCCCCACAGATACGGGGAGCCGACCAGCCGCTCTGCCACGGCGACCGGGTCACTGTCCTGCGTGTCAATGGGCGCAAGATGCTGGCTGGGCACAAATATGTCCTGTGGAGCCGTGCCGCGTGACCAGTCGGCGCGCGCCCAGCCGTCCACCACGTCGAGAACCGTCAGTTTCGTCCCCAGAGACAGGGGGGTGATCCGCCCCATCGCCTTGAGACCCGGCGTGGATTTTCCGTAGCTTTGCGCCGCGCTCACGCGATGCGTTTCTGCCGCGTCCGGCGTGGCGATCAAGGCCGCCGCCGCCATCCAGCCGACATAGCCGTCCTGTTCCGCGAATCCGAACGCCATGCTGTCTTGCAGATCCAACACGCGAACCCCCTCTCCGCGCAGCAATTGCCGGTCGCGTCCGCCGTCCGGTTTCGCCAACATGTCGGCGACTGGGCAAACGACCCTGTACCGCTCACCTTCGACAAAGCGGTCTGCCGCGACCTGCCCGCGCAGCGAGACATGGGCCACCCGGCCATTGAAGGCTGTCAGGCGGCGGTCCATCATAGCCCCAGCATCTTTGGCAACGCTGCAACGATCGCGCGCGGCCCCTGCATCAGACCGCCTTTGGAGCGACCCGGAGCGGCGGCGGGTTGCCATGCATAGATGTCGAAATGCGCGTATCGCGCGGCCTGCCCGGTGAAGCGGCGCAGGAACAGCGCGGCGGTGATCGACCCGGCAAATCCGCCCGAGGGCGCGTTGTCCAGATCGGCAATCCCCGGCTCTATCATCGGCTCGTAGGGGTCATGAAACGGCATACGCCAGACCGGATCAGCCGCACCGGGCGCGGCCTGTGTCAGCGCGGCGGCAAAATCCTCGGCATCGGTGTAGAAGGGCGCAAGGTCGGGGCCGACCGCCACCCGCGCGGCCCCCGTCAGCGTCGCCATCGAGATCATCAGATCCGGCTTTTCCTCATCGGCATAGGCCAGCGCATCGGCCAGCACCAGCCGCCCCTCGGCGTCGGTGTTGTTGATCTCGACCGTCAGACCCTTGCGCGAGGTCAGGATGTCGCCGGGGCGGAAGCTGTTGCCCGCAACGCTGTTTTCCACGGCCGGGATCAGCAGCCGCAACCGTACCGGCAAACCCAGCGCCATGATCATCTGCGCCAGACCCAGCGTGTTCGCCGCCCCGCCCATGTCCTTTTTCATCAGCCCCATGGAGGCCCCCGGCTTCAGGTTCAGCCCGCCGGTGTCGAAGCAGACCCCCTTGCCGACCAGCGTCAGCATCGGGCCGGTGTCGCCCCAGCGCAGGTCGATCAGGCGCGGGGCCTGTTCGGCCGCGCGCCCGACCGCGTGGATCATGGGAAAGTTCCGGTCCAGCAGGGCCTCGCCGGTGATCACCTCGATCGACGCGCCGTGCGTCGAGGCCAGCGCGCGCGCCGCCGCCTCCAGCGCCACGGGGCCCATGTCCGAGGCGGGCGTGTTCACCAGATCGCGGGTCAGCGCCTCGGCCGCGGCCAGAACCTCGATCCGCGGCGCGTCCACGCCTTCGGGCGCGACCAGTTGCCTGGTCACCGCACTGTCGGCGACGTAGCGGGTGAACCGATAGCCTGCCAGCAACCAGCCCAGCGACTCAGTCCCGGCGCAGTCGTCCGGCAGGCCAGAGGCAATCCGGTACGTCCCCGGCGCCAGCCCCGGCAGCGCCCCGGCCAGCACAAACCGCTGGCGCGCGCGCTGCGTCGCGGTGCCATAGCCCGCAAGTGCCGCCTCGGGCGTGCCATCCGCACCGGGCAGCATCAGCGCTGTGTTCAGCGCGCCGGTGAACCCGCTGGCCTTGACCCAGGCGCGCACCCGCGCGTCCTGCCCGTCCAGCCAGGCTTCCAGCCCGTCGGGGTCGATCAGATGCAGCGGCAGGGCGGGTGCGTCGGGGGCGGCGAAACTGGCGGACATGAAGGCTCCATTGACAAGGTGCCTTTACCGTATTGCCTGCACGTCCCGCCGCAAGCGGATTTCACCGCCCGCCCTGCCGGCCCGGCTCAGACAGAGAACTCATTGATGTCCCATAGCGCCGTGAGCGAGCGTTCGCCGATGCGCGCCAGACGCGCCAATGTCGCCGCCTCCGCCACCGCGTCGCCCATTTCAATGCAGGCGGCCACGTCATGCGCCACCATGCTGAGCGAACACAGGCCGATCTGGTCCGCGATGGCCGCAAGTGCCCGCAATCCCTTGTGCATATCCTCACGCGGCCCCGTCTGTGCCTGCGCCTGCAACTGGCACATCCGCTGGGCCAATTCCTCCATCGCGCGGCAGACCACCCCTTCGGCGGCATTCCGTCCCAGATCGGTACACAGCGTCTCTATCTGGGCCGTGTCCATCGCTGGACGTTCGGCCGGTGCCAGATACGTAACCTCTATCACGTTTCACCCCATTCATGTGCTCCCACGCTGGGGCAACATGAACCGGGTGGGTTCCCAAAAGGTTATCCCAGAGTGGTGTTTTCGCTCGAATTTCCTCTGAATTCGTCGTACTTGGGGCAACCCAACCTGACGACCGGAGACTTAGATGGAATTCGCTCGCCCCTTGCCCGGCTTTCTGACGCAACGCTACCATGGCTGGAAAGCAACGACGCACGCCGAAAACAGCGCCTGGTATCGCCGCCTTGCGACCGAGGGCCAGCGCCCGCGCGCCATGGTGATTTCGTGCTGTGATTCCCGCGTGCATGTCACCTCGATCTTTGGCGCGGACCAAGGCGAATTCTTTATTCACCGCAACATTGCCAACCTTGTCCCGGTCTATGAGCCCGACGGCCAGCACCACGGCACCTCGGCGGCGGTGGAATATGCGGTCATGGCGCTGAAGGTGGCGCATCTGATCGTGCTCGGCCATTCCAACTGCGGCGGCGTGCAGGGCTGTCTCGACATGTGCGAAGGCCGCGCGCCCGAACTGGAGGAAACCGCCTCTTTTGTGGGCCGCTGGATGGACATCCTGCGCCCCGGTTATGAGGCGGTGAAGGGCCACGCGGACATGCCGCACGCGCTGGAAAAAGAGGCGGTGTCCGTGTCGTTGCGCAACCTCATGACCTTCCCCTTTGTGCGCGAGGCGGTCGAATCCGGCCAACTCAGCCTGCACGGCCTCTGGGTCGACATCGGTGAGGGTGGATTGCACATGCTGGACGGCAAAACCGGGACATTTGGCCCGGTCTGACAAAAATTCAGGCTAATGGAAAACACGGCAGGCCGGGGTCAGCCCTGGGCCTGCCTCTGCCACACCGTCGAGGCAAGCTCACCGGCCTGCCCCTCGCGGTGCGCCCGCACGCGGGGACGCCCGATGCGTTCCGCCAACCGGGCCAGCGGCACGCCCAGATCGCTGCCGGTACACAGCCCTTCGCCGGAATCGTTCAGGATCACCATATGACCCAGCCGAAAGGTCACCCGAAACCCCTTACACGCCAATTGCTCGGACAGGGTTTGCCAGCTTTTGGCCCCTTCAAGGATCGGCGACAGGAACAGCCGCAACAGCGCAAGCGCCTCGCTATCGAGCGGCCTTGGAAGGCCCGACGTTTTGGGAACATTTGGCCAATTGGCCCGGGAAATTGCAGCATGAAGCATCGCCGCCTCCTTACCGATTTTTCAAGCGTGGCACGCAAATGCGGCAAAACTGCGGCAGCCCCGCGCCCTTGGTAAGGATTTCCCGTAAAGCGGTAAAAGACCCTTAACCGCGCGCGCGGTCAGCCGGGACAGGGCCCCGCGCGGCCTCTTGGCGCCCCGCCAAAAACGACAACAGGCCCGCGCCGGGGGACACGGGCCTGTTGCAGGGTTTTCTCACGTCGCGCCGCTGTGCCGCGCGGATGCGGGCAATCAGCCCTTTTTCAGCGCCTTCTGGCCCAGCACTTCGGCGATCTGCACCGCGTTCAGCGCCGCGCCCTTGCGCAGGTTGTCGCTGACGCACCACAGGTTCAGACCGTTGTCGATGGTGCTGTCCTGCCGGATGCGGCTGATGAAGGTGGCGAAATCGCCGACGCATTCCTTGGGGGTGACGTAGCCACCGTCCTCACGCTTGTCGATCACCATGACGCCGGGGGCCTCGCGCAGGATGTCGCGCGCCTCGTCCTCGTCCAGATGGTCCTCGAACTCGATGTTGATCGCCTCGGAGTGGCCGACAAAGACCGGCACCCGCACGCAGGTCGCCGTGACCTTGATCTTGGGGTCGACGATCTTTTTCGTCTCCGCCACCATCTTCCACTCTTCCTTGGTAGAGCCGTCTTCCAGAAAGACGTCGATGTGCGGAATCACGTTAAAGGCGATTTCCTTGGTGAACTTCGACGGCGGCACGTCTTTGGTCGGGTTGTAGACCGCTTTGGTCTGCTCCCACAGTTCGTCCATGCCCTCTTTGCCCGCGCCGGACACCGACTGATAGGTCGACACGACGACGCGCTTGATCCGGGCGCGGTCGTGCAGCGGCTTCAGCGCGACAACCATCTGCGCGGTCGAACAGTTGGGGTTCGCGATGATGTTCTTCTTGGTGTAGCCCATGACCGCATCGGCGTTCACTTCCGGAACGATCAGCGGAACGTCCGGGTCGTAGCGATAGAGCGACGAGTTGTCGATCACCACACAGCCCGCCGCGGCGGCCTTGGGCGCGAATTCCTTGGTCGGGCCAGAGCCGACGGCAAACAACGCCATGTCCCAGCCGGTGAAATCAAAGGTAGCAAGGTCTTTGGTCTTGAGGGTCTTGTCGCCAAAGCTCACCTCTGTGCCCAGCGATTTGCGCGAGGCGAGTACGGCGATCTCGTCGACGGGGAATGCCCGTTCGGCGAGGATGTTGAGCATCTCGCGGCCCACGTTACCCGTGGCACCAACGACGACAATACGGTAGCCCATATGGCCCTCCTTAGGGGTTGCGCCGCCACCCACACGCGGATCGCGCAGCCAGCGGAATGGCGCGGTTCATATCGCAGGCGCAGCATGGACGAAAGCCCCCATTCGTTTCGGCGCAGCCACTTCAGCGGGCAAACCGCGCAGTTCACGCTCAAATCCGCCCTAAATTTTGGCATCTTGCCCCGGTGATAATCCGCCGGTACTCGCAACCGCAGAAATAAGCGGCTTGCCTGCTTGCGGTTGAGTAACCTAAGACATGATTAAGCGGAGCAATCCAAAGGGGCAAACGGTCTGGTTTCGCGCAAAACCGGTGACGTTTCGTTTTCCTGCGGACAAGCTCCCGCATAGTATCTGCGAGGGACAAGGCAGAATGTTCTACAAACTCGTGATGGCGTTGTCCCGGACGCAAAAGCAGATGCTTTTCATCCTGATGGATGCCACGGTGGTTCCCCTTACCATGATCGCGGCGCTGGCGCTGTTGGCGCCGGGCACCACGGACAGAACCGCCCTGCTGGCGATCCTGCCGATGGTGATCCTGCTGACCGGCACCGCGGTCGGCGCGGGCTGGTGGCTGGGGCTGACACGCATCACGCTGAATGCCTACGAAATGCGCGGCGTGATCCGCACCGCGACCTATGCCGCGCTTCTGGGGGTGTTGGGGCTTGCCCTGAATATGGTCATGGGGATCGGACTGCCGGTCGGCGCCTTTGTGATCTTCGCGCTGCTCTTGCTGGTGGTCTCCGCCTCGTGGCGGATCATCCTGCGGCAGGTCACGCTGAACATCTACCGTCACGGCAAGGACCGGATGCGCGTGCTGATCTACGGTGCCGGACAGACCGGCCAACAGCTTGTCGCGGCGCTGCGCCATGACGACGCGATCCTGCCGGTGGCCTTCATCGACGACAACCCGACCCTGCAAAGCCTGATCGTGTCGGGCCTGCGCGTCCACGCGCCCTCCAGCCTCAAAAAGCTGGTGCTGGAAAAGGACGTCGACCGCGTCGTGCTGGCCATGCCCTCGATCAGCCAACCCGCGCTGGCGCGCATCGCACACAAGCTGCGCCACATCGGCTGTGAGGTCCACGCCCTGCCGTCCTTCGCCGCCATGGTGGGTGAGGGGGAAATCCGCAAACAGGTCACCCCCGTCTCGATTCAGGACCTGCTGGGCCGCAGCCGTCTGGAAAGCGAACTGCCCGGCGTCAGCCACGTCTATTCCGGCCGCCGCATCCTTGTGTCCGGCGCGGGCGGCTCCATCGGGTCTGAGCTTTGCCGCCAGTTGATCGCGTGCAAGCCCGACTGCGTCGTGCTGGTCGATCACTCGGAACTGGCGCTGTACAACATCGACAAGGAACTGCGCGACATCGGCGACGGGCTGCACATCGTGCCGGTGCTGGGGTCGGTGCTGGACGAACGCCTGATGCGCGACGTGCTGGTTGCAAACGACATCGACGTTGTGCTGCACGCCGCCGCCTACAAACACCTGCCGCTGGTCGAAACCAACGTGCTCTCCGGCCTGCGCAACAACGTGCTGGGCACCAAGATCCTTGCCGATTCCGCGCGCTCCGCCGGGGTGGACCGGTTCATCCTTGTCTCGACCGACAAGGCGGTGCGCCCGACCAACGTCATGGGCGCATCAAAGCGGCTGGCCGAGCTGGTGATTCAGGACCTTGCCGCGCGCACCCCCGGCACCCGGTTCTCGATGGTGCGGTTCGGCAATGTGCTGGGGTCGTCCGGCTCTGTCATTCCGCTGTTTGAGGAACAGATCCTGCGCGGCGGCCCGGTCACGCTGACGGACCCGCAGGTCACCCGCTATTTCATGACCATCTCCGAGGCGGCGCGGCTGGTGCTGTTGGCTGGCTCCTTTGCCCGTGGCGGCGATGTCTTTGTGCTCGACATGGGCGACCCGGTGCCGATCCGCAAACTGGCGCGCCAGATGATCGAGGGCGCGGGCTTTGCGGTGCGCGACGACGACACCCCCAATGGCGAGATCGAAATTCAGATCACAGGTTTGCGCCCCGGTGAGAAACTGCACGAAGAACTGCTGATTTCCCCCGACATGCTGACCACGCCCCACACCAAGATCTTGCGCGCGCAGGAAAGCTTTCTGTCAGAGTTTGAGATGGCCACGGCGCTCAAGGACCTGCGGCAGGCGATCGAGACCCATGATGAGGGCGCGGCCCGCGCGGTGATCTCACGCTGGGTCGAACAGGCAGAACTGGACGAAGCGGCCCAGTCAAACTGACCCAACTGGCCGAGACGAATTTTCGCCGAAAATTCGCCTCTCCCCTCAGCGCTCAGCGGTCCGGCAAATCGGTCCGCGCAACCGCAGGCCCCCAGTTCTCGACCAGATCCGCCGCCTCTGCCGCGCTTTCGACGTAGCGGAACAGGTCCAGATCCTCGGGGCTGATCGTGCCCGCATCCGCCAGCGCGTCCCAGTTGATGATCTTTTCCCAGAATTCGCGCCCGAACAGCAGCAGCGGCACCCGCTGCATCCGTCCCGTCTGGATCAGGGTCAATGTCTCGAACAACTCATCCAGCGTGCCGAACCCGCCCGGAAACACGCAGATCGCCCGCGCGCGCATCAGAAAATGCATCTTGCGGATGGCGAAATAGTGAAAGTTAAACGCAAGTTCCGGCGTCACATAGGGGTTCGGGGCCTGCTCGTGCGGCAGCACGATGTTCAACCCGACCGACTTGCCGCCCTCATCATGGGCACCGCGGTTGCCCGCCTCCATGACACCCGGCCCGCCGCCGGTCACAATCACAAACTCGCGGTTGCCGCTCGCCTTGGACTTGACCGTCATCAGCCGGGCGAATTCCCGCGCCTCGTCGTAGAACCGTGACAGATCGGACAGCGTCTTGGTCCGCGCCGTGTCCTTGTCCGCAGGCGCAGGGATACGCGCCCCGCCAAACAGCACGATGGTCGAATCGATGCCGTGCGCGTCCATCAGCATCTCGAACTTCAGCAGTTCCAGTTGCAGGCGCACCGGGCGCAGCTCATCCCGAAACAGGAACTCGTCGTCCGCAAAGGCCAGCCGATAGCTGGGCGACAGCGTCTGAGGGGTCTGTGGAATCTGCTTCGCGGTATCCCGGTCCGTATGCGCGTTGCGCAACGGGCTGCGGCGGTCGTCTTTCATGTCGCGGCTCCTTGTTCGCCTTTCCCCAGAACTATAGCCTGCCGCTCCGAAGCGCCAGTTGCCGCGAACACACGCCGCCCCACAGCCCCACTTCCGCAGGACACGCCGATGAATTGGAAAGCCGAGATCGAGAAAGCCGCCGACAGGACCCGTGGCCACACCGTGACAACCCCTGTCATGACCTCGGACGTGCTGTGGGAGCGTCCCGTCGCGCTGAAACTGGAACACCTCCAGCACACCGGCAGCTTCAAGGCGCGCGGCGCGTTCAACACCCTGCGTGCCGTTGATGTGCCCGCAGGCGGGGTGGTGGCGGCCTCGGGCGGCAATCACGGCGCGGCGGTGGCCTATGCCGCGCACCGGCTGGGTCACAAGGCGCGCATCTTTGTCCCCGAGATCGCAGGCCCGGCCAAGATCGCCCTGATCGAACGCACCGGGGCCGACCTGACGGTGGTGCCGGGCGAATATGCCGACGCGCTGGACATGGCCAAACGCTATGAGCAAGAGCAGGCCGCCATGCAGGTCCACGCCTACGACGCCCCGCTGACCGTCGCGGGCCAAGGCACCCTGATGCGCGAATGGGAGGCGCAAGGGCTGGAGGCCGACACCGTGCTGATTGCCGTGGGCGGCGGCGGGCTGATCGGCGGCGCGCTGGCATGGACCATGGGCGGGCGCAAGATCGTCGCGGTCGAACCCGCCGCCTGCAACACGCTGGGCGCGGCGCTGACCGCAGGCGCGCCGGTGGATGTCAGCGTCTCCGGCGTGGCCGCCAACGCACTGGGCGCACGCCGCATCGGTCAGATCTGCTTTGACCTTGCGCAGGCGCAGGCCACGCCGGTCATCACCGTCAGTGACGCGGCCATCACCGACGCCCAGCGCCTGCTGTGGCAAGCGCACCGCCTGCTGGTCGAACCCGCCGGGGCCTGCGCGCTGGCCGCGCTGACCAGCGGCGCTTATGTGCCCGCCCCCGGTGAACGGGTGGCGGTGCTGCTCTGCGGCGGCAACATCGCCCCCGATCCATTGGGCTAGCGTTCAGGACCACAGCTTTTCGGCCATCTGCCGGTGCAATTCCTTGCGCATCCGTGCAATCTGATCCTGCACGTCGGGGTCCGGGTTCTCTTTCCCGTCCTTGTCGTAATACAGGTTGTGATACTCGATCGCCGTCTTGCCAGTTCCGGGCACCGGCACCGGCGTGTCCAGATCATACAGTTCATACTGCGGCGCATAAGTGGAATCGGCGCTGAAATACTCGGCGTATTTCCAGCGCTTGCCGCGCACACAGCGGATGCGATCGGGCGCATGGACCACCACCTCCTGCGTGGCCGATGAGGCGCGGATGTCGTCAAAGGTGAACAACACGTTTTCCTGCACCCGCGCCTTGGGATCGTCCAGCAAAGCGCTGCAATCGGTCCCGGCAAAGCTGCCCTTGGTATAGGCCTCCATCGCCCAGCCCAGCTGTGAGCCGACCAGCGTCGGCAGCACGTCCACCAATGAGAACAGCTCATCGGTGACGGCGGGCGTCTCGAACAGCTCGGGGTTCGCCCAGATCATCGGCACGCGCATCGTTTCTTCGTAGACGTTATAGGCCTTCTGCCGCAGGCCGCCGTGGCTCATCCCCATCTCACCATGGTCCGAAGTTCGGATGATGATCGTGTCCTTGAACAGGTCGTTGGGATCGTCACCGTCAAAGAACAGGTCCAGCAACCCGTCGATCTGACTGTCGATCTTTTCGCACAGATGAGCGTAGAAGCGCAGATAGTTCTCGCGCTTTTCGTCGGTCTCCAGCGGCCCCAGCCCCGCCGCCGACACCGCCAGCAATTGCGCCTGTGCGGTGGGTTTGTTGTTGGTGCGCAGATCCTCGTGCACCGTCGCGGGCAGTTCGACCAGGCCCTTGTGGAAGTCCTTGACCGTATAGCCGTATTCCCAGCGCGACGGGTAGGCCAGCACGTCATGCGGATTGACCAGCGACAGCACCATCAGAAACGGATCGTCCCGCCCGCTGTCGCGATACGCCTCGATCCACGCCCGCGCCTCCGAGATATAGCGCGCGTCCTGATCCGGCCAGCCGCCGCCGAAATGCTCTGGCTCGGCATCCTCGCCCGCATCGGGCGGCACCCACCCCTTGAACCCGAACAAGGCCACCTCCGCCGCGGTCAGCGCATTGGGGTTTTCCGGGTGGTTCTTGGCCTTGGACAGATGCCACTTGCCCCGGTACTGCACGTCATAGCCCGCCTTGGCAAAGATATTGCCCATGTTCGGCAACGACGGGTCCAGCGAATGCTGCCCCACCGCATAGATCCCGCCATAGCTCAGCGTCTGCGTCACCCCATGGGTGGCCGGATAGGTGCCGGTAAACAGGGTCGACCGGCTGGGCGAGCACATGCAACTGTTGCACACCGTATTGCGGAAACTCAGCCCATGCTTGCGCAGCCGCCGCATCGCCGGCAGGTCCAGTATCTCTTCTTCGCGAAACAATTCCGTGGCCCGCTGCTGATCCGTCATGATCAACAGGATGTTCTTGCGCTGGCCCGCCATAGGCGTCCCCTCCGTGAAAAATACCAATACGTGTAAACGTCAATGTCGAATCAACCCTACAGGTGTGCAGCCTCCCCGCCGCGCCGCGCCCTGTCAATCGCCGCCCCAACGCGCCGGACCATTGTCGCCCCGAAGCGGGACCGCTATAGCCCACCCCAACCGACAACCCGAGGGGAGAGGGCATCATGTCCAACGCACAGCTTGAAACCGCCATCGAGGCCGCCTGGGAAAACCGCGCCGAGATCACGCCAACCACCACCGGAGAGGCCCGCGACGCCATCGAGGACACGCTGAACGCCCTCGACAGCGGCAAGCTGCGGGTGGCCGAACGCGGCGACGACGGCACATGGCATGTCAACCAGTGGGCAAAAAAGGCCGTGCTGCTGGGCTTTCGCATCAAGGACATGGAACAGCAGGACGGCGGCCCGCAGGGCGCGGGCTGGTGGGACAAGGTCGACAGCAAGTTCAAGGGCTGGGGCGACAACCAGTGGCGCGCCGCCGGTTTCCGCGCCGTCCCCAACTGCATCGTGCGCAAATCCGCCTACATCGCGCCCGGCGTGGTGCTGATGCCGTCGTTTGTGAACCTCGGGGCCCATGTCGATGAGGGCACCATGGTCGACACATGGGCCACCGTCGGCTCCTGCGCCCAGATCGGCAAGAACGTCCACCTGTCCGGCGGCGTCGGCATCGGCGGCGTTCTGGAACCGATGCAGGCCGGACCTACCATCATCGAGGACAACTGCTTCATCGGCGCCCGCTCCGAGGTGGTCGAGGGCTGCATCGTCCGCGAAGGCTCGGTGCTGGGCATGGGGGTCTTCATCGGCCAGTCGACCAAGATCGTCGACCGCGAAACCGGCGACGTCATGTACGGCGAGGTGCCGCCCTACTCCGTCGTCGTCGCAGGCTCGATGCCCTCCAAGAACGGCATCAACCTCTATTGCGCCGTGATCGTGAAACGCGTGGACGCGCGGACCCGCTCAAAAACCGGCATCAATGAACTGCTGCGCGACTGACCGCCACAACCGACCGGCCAGACGGGGGCCCCGCCCCCCGTCCCTTCCCCACACCGCCGGGACGCGCACCGGCCCTGGGTTTCTTCTCTGTCCAAATACCCCAAAACCGCGGCCGCAGGCCGCGACATACAGGCGGGCCACTTACCCCCGGCATGACGCCCGCCCTGCTGCGCTGACCGGATCAGCGTTCCTCGAACCAGTCATCCACCAGCGCACCGTATTCGCCGGATTCGCGCAGTTGCAGGATGGCCTGATTGATCGATTCGCGCAGCGGGCTGCCGGTCGGCAGGGCAATGCCGTAATCCTCAGACCGGAACACCCGGTCCAGCAGGTAGGCATCGCTGTGCGGCGACCGCAGCAAGTAGTATTTCAGCAACGGCCCGTCAAAGACCAGCACCTCCACCTCGCCTTCCTCGAAGGCGGTGATCATTTCGGCGAAACCGGGATAGGCGCTGTGGCGCACCTCGCGCCCCTCCAGAAACAGCGCGGCGGTCGATCCTTCCACGCTGCCCACCCGCCGCCGGTCCAGATCGCTGATCGAATCGATGGTGCTGGTCAGGGCGGTCACGGTCATGGCGGCGGTGATCCGCGCCACAAAGATCGACACGCCAAACAGGCTTGCCACCACCATCACCACCCCCAGCACACGACCAAAGGCCGAGCGCGGCATGCGTTCCTCGAACCCGCCGTTCACCACAAGGTTCAGCGCCCACCAGAAATTCGGGAACATCGATTCCCGTGCGGGCCGCTCGAAATAGGGCTGCGCGCGCCGCTCGAAGACCCACATCAGCATCCCGCCGCCAAACAGAACCGCAAAGGCCAACAGCACATAGGCCGCCACCTCCAGCGTGAAAATCTGCTGCCAGAAAGAGTTTTCGGCGGTGCCGGCGACCAGAATCTGCACGCCGCTTTCAAAAATCGGCAGGGTGAAATCCATTGTCGCCTCACGCCCGGCGGTGATCGAGATATTGGCGATGGCCCCGTCAACTTCACCGTCCCGGACGCGGTCCAGCATCTTGCCGAAACTTGTCGCGGTCTCGAACTCGACATCCTGGCCCAGCCGCCCGGCAATCATCCGCATCAGCGCGATGCTGAACCCGTCATGCTCCGGCGCGCCCATCGAAAACGGGGGCCGCTCCACGGTGGAAAACACCAGCGTTTGCGCTCCGGCGGACATCGGCATCAGAACCAGTGCCAGAAACAGGGCAAAGCTACGGAACATTGCGGTCATCATTTCTCCGGACTGCGCGATCCCTGCGAACCGCCGGGCGCACGCATTTGCCACGCCATGCACAGGGCAAGCAACATTCAATCGGTGCGATATCAAAAGAGTTGCCCTTCGGCTACGCTGACCATCACGATACCGGACATTCGTGGCCGCCGGGCGTTACTCGGCGGCCACGGCCGACACTGGCTCATGTATCAGGCCCGCCGCGGTCGCGGCGGCCTGCGGGTCCTGTGCGTTTGCCAGCAACCAGCCCTGCAATGCGGCGGGGGCCATGCGCCGCGCGCCCAGCGCCTCGGCAAAGCAGCGCGCATGGGCCTCCTCACCGGGAAAGAACCGCAGGAACAGCTCTGCCGCCACCCGCGCCGGAACCGGACCCAGCTCCACATGCAGATCGGCGCGGCCCGGTCGGATCAGCGCCGGGTCCAGCCGGTCGGGGTGGTTGGTGGTCATCACCAGCACCCGCCCCTCCTGCGCCGCCACCCCGTCGATGGCGTTCAACAGACCGGAAAAGCTGATACCGGTCTTGGTCTCACCCTCTGCCCGCCCGGCAAAGGCCGCGTCGATGTCCTCCAGCACAAGGAACGCGCCTTTGGGAGCAGAGGACAGCCCGCTGCGCAGGTCCTCATCGCTCAGGCCCGCGCTGGCAAGGCTGACGCTGGCCAGATCCTTGCCAAGGTCAGAGGCCAACGCCCGGATCACACTGGATTTGCCGGTGCCCGGCGGGCCAAACAGCAGATAGCCCCGCCGCCACGGCACGCCGCGCGTGCGATACCAGTCCTCGTTGTCGTAGAACCACGCCATATCGTCGCGCAGCCGTTCGATCCTGTCGTCCTCGGCCACAATCGTGTCCAGCGCACGCCGCGACAGGTCACAGACGTGATCCCACCAATCGCCTTTCAGCACATACAGATCCGGGGCCTCCTCGTCCTCGACGGCGCACAGGGCGGCCCCCTCGTCGATCCATGCCCGCAGCCGCTCTGTCCGTCCAAACAGCATGGTAATGGTCAGCACCTCCATCGGGCCGCCGCCACCGCCAACGCGGGTCTTTTCGCGCAACGTCCGCTCAAACGCGCACAGCCGCCCGCCGTGAAAGAACCAGTGCCGCCCCTCGACCGGGGCAAAGATCTCGGCCCCGCCCGCCGTCACGCCGGTGGTCTGCACTTGCCGGATGCGCCGCAACGCGCCCTTGCGGTCCAGCCACAGGTAAAGGTGGCGATAGGCATCGGACCGGTTGTCGACCGTCAGCGACACCGCCCACCGGCGTCGCGCCTGCGCCCGCGCCAGTCCGTAAACCATGCGCAACACGCCGATGGCGGCCCCGAAGACGCCCAGCGCCAGACCACCGGCAAAGAAATCGCTGCCCACCGCACGGGTGAGCATATCGCTCAGGAAATTGTCCATAAGTCCATCGGCGCATCTCGCGCCGCTCTTGGGAAATCTGCCCCTTGTCAGGGGCGGGCGGGGTTATCCGTGGATGCCGCGAAGGGCGTTTAGCTGATCATGGTTCGTCATTGTCGCCCTCCTTTCCTCTGAGGTTCTCTGGGTGCCGCCTGATACGGCCCATCCCCGATTCGCGCCAAGTCGGGAATTCCGGACGCCGCCGCCCGTGGCCGATATGCCACGCAGCCCGCTTGACAGGCGGCACGCAAAAGCGCATCGCTCGCGCCGCAACCAAAGGGGGGTGCCGTCATGGCCGACAAAAAGCCCAAAGCCGACAAGAAGCCACAACAGGTCTACACCCTGCTGGTCGAGGTCGGGCGCAAGAACGGCGACGGCCTGCCCGCCAAATCCACCGGTGCTGCGCTGATGTGCTACGCCTCCGGCGTGGATGAGGCAGAGGCCGTGCGCGAAACCGTGGCGATCCTGAAACAGGCCGACATGGCCCCGCTGGACGTCACCGGCTACGGCACCCGCGAAGAGCGTGAGGCCCAAGGCCACGAAATCGACGAGGAAGAGGCCGCGCTGATGGACCGCGCGCGCGCCGAAAACGCCGTGATCGTCGCGCAGGTGACCCCCTTCAACGACTGACCAGCCCCTCTCAGGCGGCGCGGCTTTCGGCGAGCGTCACCGCCTCGAACGGGGCCAGCACCTTGAGCGCGGTGCCACCGTGTTCCGGCATCAGCCCCGCAGGCACATCCGCCAGCAGCGTATCGCGCAGGAAATCCCGCCGCCGCCGCAACCGCCCGACATACAGGCTCTCGATGCCCGCGCCCGCCGAGACCAGCGCCTCGTGGCCCGGCAACAGCACCTGATGCCACGTGACCAGCGGGCCGCTGTCCTCGAACACCGCCGCGCGTCCGTTCACCAGCCCGGCGGCGGGCACCAGCACCGCCTCGCAGCCAAACAGGTAGGACACATCGGCCCCCGCCACCACAAGGCACTGACCGGGGGCCACGATCAGATCCTCGCGCAGCCCAAAGTAGGGCACCTGCAAGCGCACCGGCCGGAACGTCCCCTGCGCCGGAACCCGCCGCGACACCTGCGCCAGCACCGGCACCACCGCGCCCGCATGGGTCACAACCGTATCGCCACAGCGCAAAGCATCCACCCGCCGCGTCCCCTGCGGCGTCACCACCTGCGTCTCCCCCGCCAGCGTCGGCACCGGCCCCAGCGGTTCAACCTCATCGGACAGCGCGCAACAGCCCGCCCCCTGCAAGGCCAGCACATCGCCCCCCGTCAGCGGCGGCGGCGCGGCGGTCTCTTGCAGCGCCAGCACGGTGCCATCCGCCCGCTCGACCGCGAACCGCCCGCGCCGCGCCGGGCTGTCCCACGCGAAACTGATGCGCAGCACCTCTTCGCGCCGCTCTGCCGGCAGCTGCAGCACGCTCTGGAACACATCCGCCCCTTGTGAGATCACCAGCGCCAGCCCCTGCCCCGACACCATGGTCAGCGACAGGCTGCCGGGCCATGGCAACACCCGGTCAATCGACACCAGCCGTTCGGGCCGCGCGCCGCCCGCCAGACGGGCCTCGACCATCACGGTGCCGCGCGGCAACAGGCGGTCCGCCGCCCCCGACGTCCAGTCCGGATCGACCCAATGCGCGCCCGCCCCCGATACCGCAATCCAGCCCATCTTGCCCCGCACCCCTTACCATTGACACAGGCCTAGCACGCCCTTTCCCCCTGCGCCATTTGCCAAGCGTCCCAAGGCGCGATAGCCCTTGCCCAAACGCCCGCCACCTCAGGAGCCGCCCGATGACCGATCCGGTCGACCTCACCGCCCGCCTCGTGCAATGCCCCTCTGTCACCCCCGCAGAGGGCGGCGCGCTGACCCTGCTGCAAGAGCTGCTGGAAAGCGCAGGATTCACCTGCACCCGCGTCGATCGGGGCGAGGTGTCCAACCTGTTTGCCCGCTGGGGCGACAAGGGCCACGCCCGCACCTTTGGCTTTAACGGCCACACCGATGTGGTCCCCATCGGCAACCCCGACGACTGGAGTTTTGATCCCTTCGGCGCAGAAATCGACGATGGCTATCTATATGGGCGCGGCTCAACGGACATGAAATCCGGCGTCGCCGCCTTTGCCGCTGCGGCCATCGACTTTGTCCGCGACACGCCCCCCGACGGCGCGGTGATCCTGACCATCACCGGCGACGAAGAGGGCGACGCCACCGACGGCACCGTGGCCCTGCTGGACTGGATGGCCGCCGAGGGCGAGCAGATGACGCACTGTCTGGTCGGAGAGCCGACCTCCCCCGACCACATGGGCCAGATGATCAAGATCGGGCGACGCGGGTCGCTGACCGCGTGGTTCACCGTGACCGGCAAACAGGGCCATTCCGCCTATCCGCACCGCGCGCTGAACCCGATGCCCGCCATGGCCCGCCTGATGGACCGGCTGGCCAGTCACACGCTGGATGAGGGCACCGACCATTTCGATCCCTCGACGCTGGCGGTTGTGACCATCGACACCGGCAACCCCGCCACCAACGTGATCCCCGCTTTGACCCGCGCCACCGTCAACATCCGCTTCAACGACACTCACACCGGGGCGGCGCTGTCGGACTGGCTGCGCACCGAGGCGGCCAAGGTAGACGCCGAATACGGCACCACCACAGAGGTCCAGATCAAGATTTCCGGCGAAAGCTTTCTGACCCCGCCGGGGCCGCTGTCGGAACTGGTCTCGCGCGCCGTGGCGCTGGAAACCAACATCACGCCGGAACTGTCCACCACCGGCGGCACCTCTGACGCACGCTTTGTCAAAAACCACTGCCCGGTGGTGGAATTTGGCCTTGTGGGCAAGCGGATGCACGCGGTCGATGAACGGGTCGAACTCGCCCATGTGCATCAGCTCAAGGCGATCTACACCCGCATCCTTCAGGATTATTTTGCATGATCCGGATCGCGCAGACCGACGACCTCCCCACCTGCCACGCGCTGCGGCGCGCCGTCTTCATCGACGAACAGGGCATCGCAGAGGCGGATGAGTGGGATGATCTGGACGCGCAGGCGGTGCATCTGCTGGCCTATGTCAACGACACCCCGCTGGGCACCGCCCGCCTGCGGCAAGTGGGCAAAGAGGGCCGCATTGGCCGCGTCTGCGTGCTGTCACAGGCGCGCGGCACCGGCCTTGGCGCGGCGCTGGTGCGCTTCGGGGTGGACTGGTTCACGGGCCAGCCCGGCGTTTCATCGGTGGTGCTGGGCGCGCAATGCCACGCACAGCCCTTCTACGAAAAACTGGGCTTTGCCGCCTTTGGCCCGGTCTATGACGACGCGGGCATCCCGCATCAGGACATGCGGGCGCAGGTGTGAAACCGACGCTGGTTGTGATGGTCAAGGAACCGCGCCCCGGTCGGGTAAAGACCCGGCTGGCGCGCGACATCGGCACCGTCCCCGCCGCGTGGTGGTTCCGCCACCAAACCGCGCGCCTGCTGCGCCGCCTGCGCGATCCGCGCTGGCATCTGGTGCTGGCGGTCAGCCCGGACAGCGCCGCCACCGCCAGCCGTGTCTGGCCTGGTGATCTGCCCCGCCTGCCGCAGGGCGGCGGCAATCTGGGTGACCGCATGGCCCGCGCCATGCGCGCCACCGCCCCCGGCCCGGTCTGCGTCATCGGCGCAGACATTCCCGGCATCACCCGCCCCGCCATCTGGCGTGCCTTTTGCGCATTGGGCGGGGCCGAAGCGGTCTTTGGCCCGGCAGAGGATGGCGGCTATTGGCTGGTCGGGGTCCGCAATGCCGCACATATCCCCGCCACACTGTTCGACGGCGTGCGCTGGTCCACCAAACACGCGCTGGCGGACACAATCGCCTCGATCCCCGGCGCGCGCATCGCGCGTGTCGACAGGCTTCGCGACGTGGACACCGCCGCCGACCTGCACCGCGCCGGACCGTCAGGGGCGCAAAAACGGGCGGCACCCCACCGCTGACCTTCCGTCCGCGAAACGTCAAGTTGCTAACGATTGGTAAAAACGCCTCTGTAACCCATTGATTTATAACACCCGAAATGTTGTCCACGCGTGGACACCACTTTTGGCCCCCCTGCCGAATCGACATGACGCCGCCACACGCCCGTGCTACCTCATCCCCATGAGCCAGATGCCCACCAAGGCGGATGTCCTCGACTGGATCTCCGCGAACCCGACCCTCACCTCGAAACGTGACATCGCCAAGGCCTTTGGCATCAAAGGGGCTGACCGCATCGATCTCAAGCGCATCCTCCGCGAGCTTGAGGACGAGGGCCACCTTGAAAAACGCCACAAGACCTATCGCGACCCCGACCGCCTGCCGCCCGTCAGCGTGCTTCAGGTCAAGGCCCCCGACGCCAATGGCGACCTCTTCGCCCGCCCGCTGGAATGGCACGGCGAAGGCGTGGAGCCCATCGTCCTGATCATCGCCCGCGCCAGCGACCCCGCGCTGGGAGAGGGCGACCGCATCCTCGCCCGCCTTCAGGTGGTCCACCACGCCGACCACAACTACGAGGCCCGGCTGATCCGCCGCATCGGCACCGCACCGCGCCGCGTCGTGGGGATCTTTCGCAAGGGGGCCGAGGGCGGCCGCATCGTGCCCATCGACAAGGGCGCGGACAAGGAATGGATGGTGGCCCCCGACGCCACCGGCGGCGCGCAAGAGGGTGAGCTGGTCGAGGCCGAACAGGCAGGACCGGCACGCGGTCGCCTCGGGCTGCCCAAGGCGCGGATCGTGCTGCGGCTGGGCGACCCCACCGCGCCGCGCGCCGTGTCCCTCATCGCGATCCATCAGCACGGCATCCCCGACGACTTCCCCGAAGACGTGATCGCCGAGGCCGACGGGATGAAGCCCGCCGGCCTCAAGGGCCGCAAAGACCTGCGCGAGCTGCCGCTGATCACCATCGACCCATCCGACGCCCGCGACCACGACGACGCGGTCTTTGCCGAACCGGACGACGATCCGCAGAACGCGGGCGGCCATGTCCTCTGGGTCGCCATCGCCGATGTGGCCCATTACGTCACCCCCGGCTCTGCTCTGGACCGCGAGGCAAAGGCCCGCGGCAACTCTTCCTATTTTCCCGACCGGGTTGTGCCGATGCTGCCCGACCGGCTGTCGGGCGACCTGTGTTCGCTGCATGAGGGTGTGCCGCGCGCCTGCGTCGCCGCGCGCATCCGCATCGACGCCGAGGGCAACAAGCTGGGCCAGCGGTTCTATCGCGGCCTGATGCGCTCCCCGGCCTCGTTGAGTTATGCAGAGGTGCAGGAGGCCATCGACGGCACCCCAAACGACAAGTGCGGCCCGCTGCTGGAGCCGGTCTTGCAACCGCTTTACGCCGCCTATGCCGCGCTGCGGTCCGCTCGCGAACGGCGTCAGCCGCTGGACCTCGACCTGCCGGAACGCAAGATCAAGCTGGACGACGACGGCAACGTGACCTCTGTCGATTTCGCCGACCGTCTGGACGCCCACAAGCTGATCGAGGAATTCATGGTGCTGGCCAATGTCGCCGCCGCCGAGACCCTGATCGCCAAGGACACACCGCTGCTGTTCCGCGTCCACGAGGAACCGCCCGTGGACAAGCTGGAAAGCCTGCGCGACACCGCCGAAGCCGCCGGTCTGACGCTGGCCAAGGGACAGGTGCTGAAAACCCGCCACCTGAACCAGCTATTGCATCAGGCCGCCAAGACCGGCGAGGCGGAACTGATCAACATCGCCACCCTGCGGTCGATGACGCAGGCCTATTACAGCCCCAAGAACTTTGGCCACTTTGGGCTCGCGCTGCAAAACTACGCGCATTTCACCTCTCCCATCCGGCGCTATTCGGACCTGATCGTGCACCGCGCCCTGATCAGCGCGCACAAATGGGACGACGATGGTCTGAGCGTGCAGGACATCGAACGGCTGGACGCCACCGCGCAGCACATCAGCGATACGGAACGCCGGTCGATGATGGCCGAACGCGACACCACCGACCGCTATCTGGCGGCCTACCTGTCGGACCGGGTGGGCGCGGAATTCACCGGTCGGGTGTCGGGCATCGCCAAGTTCGGCCTTTTCGTCAAACTGGACGAAACCGGCGCTGACGGGCTGGTGCCCATCGGCACGCTGGGCAACGAGTATTTCCACTTTGACCGCGACGCAGGCACGCTTATGGGCGGCAGCACCGGGCGGATCATCGGTCTGGGGATGCGCGCGCGGGTGAAATTGGTCGAGGCCGCGCCCGTGACCGGCGGCATCGCCTTTGAACTGCTGGAACTCGACGATGAGGAATACCAGAGCGTTCAGGGCGGGCGTCAGGCGCGCGGGCGGGGGCGCGGCAAGCCGGGGACGTCGCCCCGCCGCAAACTGGCCAAGGCCAAGGCCAAGGACGCCAAGACCAAGCGCAAGGTGTCGCGCAATCGACGGGAAAAGAACTGAACCGTTGCACAGGTGACCTGACACGCGGGGGATCGGCTGTTGCGGCCGACCTTTGGGTGAGGCCGCACTCAACCGGCCATGGCTCCGGTCCAGACGCGAAAGTACAAGGGGCCGGTGCGGCAGGAAATCGCAAACCCTGCGTGTTCCGACTTCGCAAGCCGCCTTGCCCGCGTTAATCTGCTATAAAACAAAAGAGCAGCAGGATCGTAACCATGAAGTGTCGCGCGTTTTCCGGGCTGATCGCCCTGCTTCTGACGGCCAACGCGGCTTCGGCAGAGGCGGTGGACATGTCGCTGCGCCCGGTCGCCCGCGGTGAGACTCGCCTGACGCCCGCAGATGCCCCGCCCGAGGTAGAAGAAGAGGTGGTCGCCCGCGCGGCCACCCTGACACCCAGCGCGCTGGCCCCGGCACTTTCGCTGCGCCCGACGCTGCGCCCCGCAGGCGTCAAGGTCGAGGCCCTTCTTTCGAAAGAGATCACCGGCACGCAGGCCGGTTTCCGCGCCTGGGTCAAAGACTTTCGCCCCCGCGCGCTGGAACAGGGCATCCGCGCCGAAACCTTTGATCGCGCCTTCAAGGATGTCGATTTCGACCGCAAGGTGGTGGAACGCGACCGCAACCAATCTGAGTTCACCAAGACGATCTGGGTCTATCTCGACAGCGCCGCCTCGGACGCGCGGGTGCGCAACGGCAAGGCAGCCCTGCGCAAGAACGCCAAGCTGCTGGAGCGGATCGAGGCGGACTACGGCGTCCAGAAAGAGATTGTCGTGGCGATCTGGGGGCTGGAGTCCGCCTATGGCACCTTTCGCGGATCGACCCCGGTCATTCAGAGCATGGCGAGCCTTGCCTATGACGCGCGACGTGCGGAGTTCTTTGAGGAACAGCTGATCGACGCGCTGAAGATCCTGCAACAGGGCGACACGACGCCGGACAAGCTGCAAGGATCATGGGCCGGGGCCATGGGACACACGCAGTTCATGCCCGGCTCTTTCCAGCGGCTTGCCGTCGATCACAACGGCGACGGGCGGCGCAACATCTGGGACGACGATCCCGCCGACGCGCTGGCCTCGACCGCGAATTACCTGAAGTCCAACGGCTGGAAAACCGGCGTGCCCTGGGGCGTCGAGGTGACGCTGCCCAAGGGGTTCGACTACCTTGAGGCCAAGCGCGAGGTCACCCGGCTGCCCTCTGCCTGGGCGCGCAAAGGGGTTGTCGGGCTGGACGGCCAGCCGGTCAAGGATTTCGGCCAAGCCTCTGTGCTGCTGCCTGCCGGGCATCAGGGGGCCGCGTTCCTGATCTTTGACAATTTCGAGGTGATCGAGACCTATAACACCGCAGATGCCTATGTGATCGGGGTTGGCCATCTGGCCGACCGGATTGCGGGCGGCGCGCCGATCAAGGGCAACTGGCCCCGCGCGGACCGGGCGCTGACCTTTCAGGAGCGGGTCGAACTGCAAAAACGTCTGACCGCCGCGGGCTTTGACACTGAAGGGATCGACGCCAAGATCGGCCCGCTGACCGTCGAGGCGGTGCGCAATTTTCAGCGGTCCAAGGGGCTTGTGCCGGACGGCTATGCCTCGCCTGCGATTCTGAAGCGGCTGCGTTAGGCGGATCGCCGCGCCTGCGGCCCGGCGATCCGGCGGGGGCGCTGCCCCCCGGACCCCCCCGGGATATTTCCAGACAGAAGAAACTGACATGCGCCCGCCGGTCAGGGCATCGGAAAGCCGCGCTCTTTGCAGGGGCCGCCGACGAGGCATTTGTGAACCCGGTCCAGATCCTCAGGCCGCGGATTGAAATGCAGCCAGTTGCCGCAAGGATCCGCCTGAACGACGCGTTTGCCGTTCTCATGTTTGATGAAGGCAAGGTAGCGCGCGCCGCTTTTCGGGCTGGCGCACCACGGGCCAAAGCAGAGCACCCGCAAGGTTACATTTGCCTGAAACACCGTGTTGTACCCGCTGGGGTCCAGCGCGTGGCCCACCATCGTCGCCCGCAGATCGGTCTGCGGCGGCACCGCGTCCTGACGGTTCCAGTCGACCTTGGGCACGCGCCCCTCGTCGAAGTCCAGCCGTCCGACCGCAATGCCCCATCGGGCGTCATCCGCCTCTGCCGTCTGGAAATCCCGCACCGGGTCCGGCCGCTGGCAGGACAGCGACAGTGCAGGGTTTGCCAAAAGGGTCAGCGCAAGAGCCAGCCAGCGCATCACAGGTGCCCCCGGAACGCGGCGATCACCCGTTCGTAAACCGGGCGTTTGAACGGCACGATCTGCGCGACAACCTCATCCGCGGGCAGCCAGCACCATTCGGAAAACTCCTGATGGTCGTCCGCGTCCAGCCGCACCTGATCATCGGTCCCGTGAAAGCGCAGCAGGAACCATTTCTGTTCCTGCCCTTTATAGCGGCCTTTCCAGATCCGTGGCACGATGTCATGCGGCAGGTCGTAGGCGATCCAGCCATCGGTCTCAGCCTCGACGGTGACCAGATCGCGGGACACGCCGGTTTCCTCTTCGAGTTCGCGCAGCGCCGCCTCTTGCGGGTCTTCGCCCTTGTCGATCCCGCCTTGGGGCATTTGCCATGCGGGAATCTCGCTGTCGATCCGCTGGCCGACAAAGGCGTGGCCGTGGGCGTTGACCAGCATGACGCCGACGTTGCGACGGTATGGCAGGGCGGCAATGTGTTCGGGGGTCATGCGGGGTCTCATGGGGTTGGGGTGCCCGGACGCTAACGCAGGGGCGCGCATTTTGGAAGCCGGCAGCGGGCAAAGCAAAACCGGCGACCCTGGGGGCCGCCGGTTTCCGGACGATCAGTGATGTCGATGTCGCCTCAGTCCTTGGGCGCCAGTGCGGCAAGGCCCTTGAGGATGTCGATGGCATAGGCCAGCTGGTAATCCTCTTCGCGCAACTTGGCTGCGGCCTCTGCCTTGGCCCGGTCGGCCTGAATCTGCTCAATTTCCTCGGGCGTCAGCGAATCGTTGTCGAGGCTGCCGCGCAGATCCGCCTCGGAGCGGCGGAAGGGGTTCGCCGGTTCCTCTTCGACCTCCGCGTTGGGGTCGCGGCGCGGCTGTTCGACCACGATGTCGGGCGAGACGCCCAACGCCTGAATCGACCGGCCCGAGGGCGTGTAGTAGCGCGAGGTCGTCAGACGCATCGCACCGTTGCCACGCAGCGGCATCACCGTCTGGACAGAGCCTTTGCCAAAGGATTTCGTGCCGACGACGATGGCGCGGCGATGATCCTGAAGGGCACCGGCGACAATCTCGGAGGCCGAGGCAGAACCGCCATTGATCAGCACAACCAGCGGCTTGCCCTGTGCCAGATCGCCGGGCTGGGCGTTATACCGGTCGCCATCGGCCGGATCGCGGCCTCGGGTCGATACGATCTCACCTTTGTCGAGGAACGCGTCAGAGACCATGATCGCCTGATTCAGCAGGCCGCCGGGGTTGTTGCGCAGATCGACGACAAAGCCGTTGACCTTGTCGATGCCGCCCGCTTCTTCGACCTGTTTGGCCAGTCCGTCCGCAAGGTTGGGAAAAGTCTGGTCGTTGAAGGTGGTGATGCGCAGCACCACGGTCTCTCCCTCTGTCCGCGAGCGGACGGCGGTCAGCTTGATGGTGTCGCGGATGATCGAGACGTCAAAAGGCTCATCAACGCCTTCCCGCACCACGGTGATCACGATCTCAGAGCCGACTGGCCCGCGCATCATGTCCACGGCTTCGTCCAATGTCAGGCCCAGCACGCTTTCGCCGTCAACGTGCGTGATGAAATCGCCCGCTTCCATGCCCGCCGCGTCCGCCGGGGTGCCGTCCATCGGCGAGACCACCTTGACGAAACCGTCTTCCTGCGTGACCTCGATGCCCAGACCGCCAAATTCGCCCCGTGTTTGCACGCGCATGTCGGCGGCGTCATCGGGGGCAAGGTAGCCAGAGTGCGGATCAAGCGAGGTCAGCATCCCGTTGATCGCCGCCTCGATCAGATCCTTTTCATCGACTTCCTCGACGTATTGCGCGCGAATACGCTCAAAGATATCGCCGAACAGGTCGAGCTGCTCATAGACGCTTTGCGGGCGGGCCCCTTCCTGCGCCAGCAGCGGCCCCACCAATTGGGTGGTCGCCACGACGGACGCCAGCGTGCCGCCCACCGCGGCCATCACGAATTTCCTCATACCTCAATCATCCCTTGTCGGTTGTGAACCACCGCAGTGGATCTTCGGGCACGTCGCCCTCTCTGACCTCTATATAGAGCGTTTCAGACCGGCCTGCGCCAGCCCCCTCACCCGAAGGTGACATATTATTGCCTGCCGTTCCTCCCATCAGCCCGACCGGCGACCCGGCAGGCAGGACCTGACCGGTTTCGCCAAAGGTCGTCTCCAGTCCGGCCAGAACAAACATCAGGTCGGCCTGCGGTTCAAGGATCACGACAAGACCGTAGTCCAGCAGCGGCCCGGCATAGCGGACTGTCGCGGCGGTGGGCGTTGTGACCAGCGCGCCGGGGCGGGTGGCCAGCACGATGCCGGGGCGCGACACCCCGGCGGCATCTCGGTCCCCCGCCTCATGCAGGACCACCCCCCGTGCCGGCAGCGGCAGCATGCCTTTGCGGTCCTCGATCGGCGGCAGCGGCGGCGCGCCATCGTCCTCGGAAATTTCCGCCAGACCAGAGGCAAAGCCCTGCAACGTCTCGGTGGCCGAAATCAGGATGGCGGTGCGGATCGGGTCCTCTGTAAAGCGGCGGGGCAGATCGGTGCGGTCGGCAATGGCCTGACTCAGCGCGGTGCGGGCGGCCTGTACGCCGGTCAGCCCCTCTTGCAGCTTGTCGGCGGCGTTCTGTTGCAGCGCGCGCAGGGCCGTCACCTCTTCAAGGTCGGCGCGCAGGGCGGCGGCCTTGTCGGCCAGCCCCGGCGTGACAGAGGCCACCAACATGCCGGACCGTGCCGCGCCCAGCGGACCCTCGGGGTGGACAAGCGTGCGCGCGGCGGCCCTGTCCCCCACCGCCATGAGCGCGCCCAGCAGGCGCGCCACTTCGGCCTCCTGCGCGGCCAGCTTGCGGGAAAGTTCGGTCTCTCGGATTGTCGCGGCGCGCAGCCCCTCGCGCATTGCCGCCATGCCGTCCTCATAGGCGCGCACCGTGTCGGTTAATGCCGCCACACGGTCCTGCGCCTCTTCAGCCGTGCCCAGCAGGACAGAGGCGGCTTCCAGCGCCTCGGCCGCTGCGCGCGCCTGTGCGCCCGCGTCCTGCGCGACCAGCGGCGCGGCCCAAAGCCCAAGGATCAGCGCAAGGCGTCTCACTTGATCAGGCTCACCCCGGTCATTTCCTCAGGCTGCGGCAGGTCCATCAGTTGCAACAGCGTCGGCGCAACATCCGCCAGCCGTCCGTCGCGCAGCGCCGCGCCCTCGGGGCCGCCGAACAGGATCACCGGCACAAGGTTGGTGGTATGCGCCGTGTGCGGCCCGCCGGTTTCGGGGTCCACCATGGTTTCGCAGTTGCCGTGATCGGCGATGACCAGCAGCGCGCCGCCGGTCTGTTCCAGCTTGGCCACCACCTGCCCCAGCCCCGCATCCACCGCCTCGCAGGCCTTCATCGCGGCCTGTAGATCACCGGTGTGGCCGACCATGTCGGGGTTGGCATAGTTGACGACAATCAGGTCATAGCCGTGATCGATGGCCTCAAGGAATTTCGCCGTCACCTCGCCCGCCGACATCTCTGGCTGCATGTCGTAGGTCGCCACCTTGGGCGACTTGGGCATAAAGCGGTCCTCATGTGGCTCCGGGGTTTCCTTGCCACCGTTCAGGAAGAAGGTGACATGCGGATACTTTTCTGTCTCCGCCAGCCGGAACTGCGTCTTGCCTTGCTTCGCCACCCATTCGCCCAGCGTGTTGACGATCTTCCGCTTGGGATAGGCGGTGGTCATGTAGGCGTTGTGGGCATCCGAGTATTCGACCATGCCCAACAGCGCCGAGAAGTCCTTTTTCTTGCGCGTGAAGCCGTCGAAATCCGGCGCGCCGATGGCGGCGAGGATCTCGCGCGCGCGGTCAGCGCGGAAGTTCAGGAAAAAGAGGCCGTCATTGGGCGCGATGCCTTTGTAGCCATCGACGACGAAGGGCAGGATAAATTCGTCCGCCGTGTCGTCGGCATAGCTGGCCTTGATCCCGGTCACGGCGTCGGGCTGGGCGGGGGCGTCGCCCTCGACCATGCTGCGATAGGCTTTCTCGACCCGCTCCCACCTGTTGTCGCGGTCCATCGCATAATAGCGCCCGGTGACGCTGGCGATGCTTGCGCCTTCGGGAAGGGCGGCCTCGAAGGCGGCAATCTGCTCGGCGGCAGAGGTGGGGGCCACGTCGCGGCCATCGGTGATGACGTGGACGGCCACCCGCAGGCCCTGATCGGTCAGCGCCTTGGCGGCGGCAAGCGCATGGCTGCTGTGAGAATGGACCCCGCCGTCCGAGGTCAGCCCCATGATATGCGCCGTCCCGTCGGCCTGTTTCACCGTCTGGGCAAAGCTGACAATGGCCTTGTTCTGGAAAAACGATCCATCCTCGATGGCGAGGTCGATCTGGCCGAGGTCCATGGCAACCACCCGGCCCGCGCCGATATTGGTGTGGCCCACCTCGGAGTTGCCCATCTGGCCGGTGGGCAGGCCGACGTCGGGGCCGTGGGTGATCAGTGTGGCATGCGGACAGGTGGCGCTGAGGCGGTCCATCGTGGGGGTCTTGGCCAGCTTGGGGGCGTTGTTGGCCGCGTCCTCGCGCAGGCCCCAGCCGTCGAGAATGGTGAGGATGACGGGTTTCATGGGATGGGCCCTCCGGGAATGCTGCTGGGATCGGTTTAGCAGCGCGGCGATCAGATGTGGAGAGGGATAACATCCGGGCTGTCCACGCGTGGACAGGGTGGCGCATACGCAAAATCAATGGGTTACAGAGACGAATTTACCAAGCGTTAGGATTTGGGCGGCGATTTGCCACCCGGCATTGGTGGATTTCGCCGGTTTGGCTGATAGTCTGACAGCGGTCACGGGCCGACGCCCGACCCTCTGGATTTCCACGACCCGCAACAGGACCGAACGATGGAGACGCGCAAACCGATCCCGCTGATCGTGACCGGGCTGGTCGCGCTGCTGTTCCTTGTGCTGCTGGCGCTGATCTACAGCGCCTCGACCCGCGCCGCGCAGTTTGAGCGCGACGGGGTGGAGACGACAGCGGTCTTTGTGTCCGGGCGCACGCAGCGAACCAACACCCAACCGGACAAGCCGCCCCGCCTTCGCTACTTTGCCACGGTCCGGTTCGAGGCCGCAGGGCGCCGGATGACGGTGGAGACGCAGGTCACGCGGGATTTCCTGAGGGCGGTGGAGCCGGGCGCACGCATACCGCTGCGCTACCTGCCGGATGATCCGGAGTCCGTCTTGGTGGACCCGCTGTTCGAAAGCCGGAGCATGGCGCTGGCGTGGATGTTCCTGCTGTTCTTTGCCGGGTGTCTGATCGTTCCACTGGTGCAGCGCTGGCGAAAGACCCGACGGGTGGAGAGTGCAGCGCCGGAACCGCGCGTCCGACCCAAGGCCGGGCCATTGCCGCGCTGGGTGCGGGTGGTGTCGGTGATCCTGATGATCTGTGCAGCGGTGTCGTTCTTTAGCCTGTCGATTTGGCTGCGCTACGCGGTCGAGGCGTGGGCCTTGCCGCATATTGGATGGGTGAGCTTGCCTTTGGCGATGGCGTCGATGTTGGTGCCGCCGGTGGGGTTTGGCGTGGCGAATTTGGCGATGATCTGGGGGGTGCAGAGGTTTCGGCGTTTGGGGTGAGGGGTGGCGGAGGTGGCGGGCTGAAGCCCGCCCTACGGTTTGTGGCGGGGCATGCGTCTGACTGGCGGGGAGTATTAAGTCCGATCCTGAGACAACTCCCCCCCTCTTTGCCACTATGCACCTTGATTTGACATCGCAGTCATTACAACGTCAATCTGCCTAACGCTAGAATCAAACCAATCATCCAATCTTTGATGCGCTCTATTTATTGCGCGCTTCGCTTGATTTACTCCAGTATCCAAGCGAGGAACGTCTTTAACAGACTTATCAAAATTTGCCATTTCGTCGCGAACAGTTTCCAGAACGGCCTTCAAATTTTTCAATTCCTCAAACAAATCATCTATTTCATTTCGATTTGAAAATCCATCCTCGCCTTGAATGATAATTGCCCTACCCATCAACTCAATTGCAGTCGAAAAGTTAGCCTCAAAGCTTGGCAACGCATCCTCCAGAACGCCATTATACTCACGCATACCTGTAGACGTTTTTAGAAGAATTCTCTTTATGACCTTCCGGTTTGGAGAACCCAGAGTCTTCTCTTTAATATCTTTAAGTTCGTTTGCATACCCTTCAATCTTCACACCAAGGATTTGAATCGCATCAGCTAGAATTGCGGATTTTTCGACAAGTTCAGAAAAATTGTCTTCAATCCCATCTATCAATTCAAGTAGACCGACATCCTCTTGCTCTTCAAATCCCCGCTCATGAGTATCAATATCTATTTTTTGGGCTGCCACCGACTCGTTTTCGTGCCGGCTCCGAAGTGCATTTACAGCTGACGAAAGGTGTGAGGAGATCCGTGATCTAAATTCATCGGAGTTTTTAAATTCGCAATACACCCCTTCTTTGCCGGCTCTCCTCTTAAATTCGTCTATCTTCACCAAGTGGGAGACGTCTGGGACTTCCTTCGCGCTCCGAAAATCCTTAAAGTAAAAGAGAATTTCTAGTGGCTTTCCATTTTCATGGAGATTGCGCGCTATCTCAAACTCTTCTTCAGTTCCGGATCCAAAACCTGATGTCGGGGTGCCGAAACGAGAGCAAATAATTCCAACAAATATATCATAGTCTTCGCCGATTTGGCGATTTATTAGCGCTTGTGGCTCGTTACCGAACTCAGGCCGCACATCTCGCTCCCACATAAGTGGGCGAAGAAGAAATCCTTCCTTTAGTCCACGGATGCTGTTGAGTTCCTCTAGTACGTCAACGGCCACTTGCCTTTCGACATCCAAATCGCCAGGAGAAGAGATGAATACCCGGATAAGCTGCACAGAATGGACCATATTTTATCAGTTTCTCCATAAATTTACCCCTGAAGGCTTTTCACCACCAACTCCCCCTCTTCACGCTCTTTCATTGCCAGCGCAGCGGCGTGCGCTCCGGCGGCGGTCGTGTAGTAGGGGATCTTGTCGTACAGCGCGACAGAGCGGATTTCGCGACTGTCGGCCACGGCGGCGGCGCCTTCGGTGGTGTTCATCACCAGTTGGATGCCGCCGTCCTTCATCAGGTCGACCACGTTGGGGCGGCCTTCGTAGACCTTTTTGACCAGTTCGCAGGTGATCCCGTGCGCCTCAAGGAAGCTGGCGGTGCCTTGGGTCGCCACTATGGTGAACCCAAGGTCCACAAGGACACGCGCGGTTTCGGCGATCTGGGGGGTCTTGTCGTCGTCCTTGATCGAAAAGAACACCGCGCCAGAGGTCGGCAGATCGTTGCCCGCGCCCATCTGCGCCTTGAGGAAGGCGCGCGGGAAGGAGCGGTCCCAGCCCATGACCTCCCCGGTGGAGCGCATTTCCGGCCCAAGGATCGTGTCGACACCGGGGAAGCGGGCGAAGGGCAGCACCGCCTCTTTGACAGAAAACCACGGCATGTTCGGATCGGCCAGCGTCATCGGGTCGGCCATCGGCACATCGGTGTCGTAGTCGGTATCCTCGGGGTAACCGGCGCGCAGCGGGAAGTTGGACAGCGGTTCACCGGCCATGATGCGGGCGGCGATGGAGGCGATGGCGCTGTCGGTCGCCTTGGCGACGAAGGGCACGGTGCGGCTGGCGCGGGGGTTTACCTCGATCAGGTAGATCTCACCGTCCTTGATCGCGAATTGCACGTTCATCAGGCCGACGACGTTCAATGCCTTGGCCAGCGCGTGGGCCTGCACCTCGATCTCTTTCAGGATCGCCTTGTCCAGCGAATAGGGCGGCAGGGAACAGGCGCTGTCGCCGGAATGCACGCCGGCCTCTTCGATGTGCTGCATGATGCCCGCGACGTGGACGTTCTGCCCGTCGCAGAGCGCGTCAACGTCCAGTTCGACCGCGCCAGACAGGTAGCTGTCGAGTAGAACCGGGCTGTCGCCCGAGACCACAACCGCCTCTGAGATATAGCGACGCAGGTGGTCCATATCGCGGACGATTTCCATCGCGCGGCCGCCCAGCACGTAAGAGGGGCGGATCACGAGGGGAAAGCCGATGTCCTCGGCAATCGCCAGCGCCTGCGCGTCGGTCGAGGCGATGCCGTTGCGCGGCTGTTTCAGGCCAAGCTGGTTGACCAGCGCCTGAAAGCGTTCGCGGTCTTCGGCAAGGTCGATGGCGTCGGGCGTGGTGCCGAGGATCGGGATGCCCTCTGCCTCCAGCGCGTTGGCGAGCTTCAGCGGGGTCTGGCCACCGAACTGGACGATGACGCCGTGCAGGGTGCCGTTTTCCAGCTCGACCCGCAGGATTTCCATGACGTGTTCGAAGGTCAGCGGCTCAAAGTACAACCGATCCGAGGTGTCGTAGTCGGTCGACACGGTTTCGGGGTTGCAGTTGATCATGATGGTTTCATAGCCTGCGTCGGTCAGGGCAAAGCAGGCGTGGCAGCAGCAATAGTCGAATTCGATCCCCTGACCGATGCGGTTGGGGCCACCGCCAAGGATGACGACCTTTTTGCGGTCGGAGGGGCGGGCCTCACATTCCACCTCGCCCATCATGGGCTCTTCGTAGGTGGAATACATGTAGGGGGTTTGCGCCTCGAACTCGGCGGCGCAGGTGTCGATGCGCTTGAAGACGGCGGTGACGCCCTGCGCGTGGCGGCGGTTGCGCACGTCCTTTTCGGAGAAGCCGGTCAACTTGGCGAGGCGCGCGTCGGTAAAGCCCATCATCTTGAGCGTGCGCATGCCATCGGCGTCCTGCGGCAGGCCGTTTTCGCGAATCCCGGCTTCGGCCTCGACGATCTCGCGGATGCGGGCAAGGAACCACGGGTCGAACATGGTGACGCCGTGGATTTCATCGTCGGTCAGGCCGTGGCGCATGGCCTGCGCAATGGTGCGCATGCGGTCGGGGGTCTGCTGGCCGATGGCCTTGATCACGGCGGATTTGTCTGGCGCAAGGGTCCATGCGTCGACCCCGACGCCGGGGATTTCGACCTCATCAAAGCCGGTCAGGCCGGATTCCATCGAGGCAAGCGCCTTTTGCAGCGATTCGTGGATGGTGCGGCCAATGGCCATCGCCTCACCCACGGATTTCATCGCGGTGGTGAGATAGGGCTTGGAGCCGGGGAATTTCTCGAAGGCGAACTTGGGGATCTTGGTGACGACATAGTCGATGGTCGGCTCGAACGAGGCCGGTGTGACCTTGGTGATGTCGTTGTCCAACTCATCCAGCGTGTAGCCGACCGCCAGCTTGGCCGCGATCTTGGCAATCGGGAAACCGGTCGCCTTCGACGCCAGAGCCGAAGAGCGCGAGACACGCGGGTTCATCTCGATCACGACCATGCGGCCGTTTTCGGGGTTCACCGCCCACTGCACGTTAGAGCCGCCGGTTTCCACGCCGATCTCACGCAGCACGGCAATCGAGCCGTTGCGCATGATCTGATATTCCTTGTCGGTCAGCGTCAGCGCCGGGGCGACGGTGATCGAATCGCCGGTGTGGACGCCCATCGGGTCGACGTTCTCAATCGCGCAGACGATGATCGCGTTGTCCGCCTTGTCGCGGACGACCTCCATCTCGAACTCTTTCCAGCCCAGCAGCGACTCGTCCACAAGGATCTGGCCCACCGGCGAGGCATCCATGCCCGTGCGGCAGAAGTGAATATAATCCTCACGGTTGTAGGCCACGCCGCCGCCGGTGCCGCCAAGGGTAAAGGCGGGGCGGATGATGGCGGGCAGGCCGACATATTCCAGCGTTTCCAGCGCGATCGACACGCCGGCATCAAGGTCGAACTTGCCCTTGGCGTTCTTGGGCGCGGTGACGATGGTGGCCTTGGGGTTCTCAAGGCCGATGCGGTCCATCGCCTCGCGGAACAGTTTGCGGTCCTCGGCCATTTCGATGGCGGCGCGCTTTGCGCCAATCATCTCAACGCCGAACTTTTCCAGCACGCCCATTTCCTCAAGCGCGAGAGAGGTGTTCAGCCCGGTCTGGCCGCCCATCGTGGGCAACAGCGCGTCGGGGCGCTCTTTTTCGATGATGCGGGCGACAACCTCGGGGGTGATCGGTTCGATGTAGGTGGCGTCGGCCAGACCGGGGTCGGTCATGATCGTGGCCGGGTTCGAGTTCACGAGGATGACCCGGTAGCCCTCTTCGCGCAGCGCCTTGCAGGCCTGTGCGCCGGAGTAGTCGAATTCGCAGGCTTGCCCGATGATGATGGGGCCTGCTCCGATGATCATGATGGACTGGATGTCAGTTCTCTTGGGCATCGGGCGCTCCATTTTAGCCCCGGCATGCGGGGGTCGCGGGGGGGTCTCGTGGCAAATTGTCGGCGTTATACGCGGCGCGCCTTTGAGCGCAAGCCTCGAACGGGGTGGTACGCCGCAGCGTCGCACCTATCTGTGGCAGGCGACCAGAGCAAGGAGCGGCCCGCGTGTCCATTGTGTCAGAGGAAAGCAGCCCTGCCCTGAGGCGGCTGCGGCTGTGGGTCGAGTTCATTGGTCTGTATGCGGTGATCCCGCTGGTCATCGCCGTGGCCTTTCCGCCAAACGTGATGTTTCCGCTGTTGTTCGGCTTTACCGCGCTGGGGCTGGTGCTGCTGCATCTGACACCGGGATTCGAGTGGCGGTCACTGGCCCTAGGTGCGGGGCGGATCGACTGGCGTCTGGTCGCGGGGTTCGGCGTGCTTACCGCCACCATCGGGCTGGCCGTGGTTCTGTTGACCGCGCCAGAGGCGGCCTTTGCCCTGCTGCGCATCAACCCGTTGCTGATGCTGATGATAGCCCTGCTGTATCCGCTGCTGTCGGCCTTGCCGCAGGAACTGGTGTTCCGGCCGCTGTTTTTTCGCCGCTATGGCGGGTTGCTGCCGCGCGGCGACTGGCCGCCGCTGGTGCTGAACGCCGCGCTCTTTTCCTTTGCGCATCTGATGTACTGGAACTGGATCGTCGCGGCGATGACCTTTTCCGGCGGGCTGGTCTTTGCATGGGCCTATGAGCGGCGCGGCAGGTTCGCCGAGGCGGTTGTGCTGCACGCGCTGTCCGGTGTGATCCTGTTTGCGCTGGGTCTGGGGGTTTATTTCTATTCGGGCAACGTGGTGCGCCCGTTCTAAGCATCCGGGCCGTTGACCCTGCGGGATCGGCCCCGGTTTTGCGCCTTTTGCGGCCTGTGCGCCGGTCCGCGCGGGTGTCGGGGTCTTCCGATTCTCGCCAATTAAAGCCTGCTCCCTTGACTTCCTGCGCCCCTCGGGATGTATCGCGCCTGTCTTTTGCGCATATCCAAAGGGGCCCGACATGCACGCCTATCGCAGCCACACCTGCGCCGACCTGACCAAGGACCAAGTGGGCGAGACCGTCCGTCTGGCTGGCTGGGTACATCGCATCCGCGACCACGGCGGCGTGCTTTTCATCGACTTGCGCGACCATTACGGCATCACGCAGGTGATCGCCGACGCGGACAGCCCGGCCTTTGGCGCACTGGAAAAGGTGCGCTCGGAATGGTGTATCCGCATCGACGGCACCGTGCTGGCGCGCGACGCCAGCCTTGTGAACGCGAACCTGCCCACCGGCGAGATCGAGGTCTTCGTGCGCGAACTGGAGGTGCTGGGCAGCGCCGACGAACTGCCGCTGATCGTGTTTGGCGATCAGGAATACCCAGAGGAAACCCGCCTGAAGTACCGCTATCTGGACCTGCGTCGCGAGGCGATGCAATCGTCGATGACGCTGCGGTCCGATGTTGTTGCCTCCATCCGCAAGCGGATGTGGGGCAAAGGGTTCCGCGAGTATCAAACGCCGATCATCACCGCGTCGTCGCCTGAGGGTGCGCGCGACTTTCTGGTGCCGTCGCGCCAGCAGCCGGGCAAGTTCTATGCCCTGCCGCAGGCCCCGCAGCAGTTCAAGCAGTTGATCATGGTCAGCGGGTTCGACAAGTATTTCCAGATCGCGCCCTGTTTCCGCGACGAAGACCCGCGCGCTGACCGCTCTCCGACCGACTTCTACCAGTTGGACATGGAGATGAGCTTTGTCACCCAGCAGGACGTGTTCGACACGGTTTCGCCGGTGATTGCCGGTGTGTTCGAGGAGTTCGGCGGCGGCAAATCGGTCGATGCGCCCGAAAGCTGGCCGCAGATCCCCTATGCCGAGGCGGCGCTGAAATACGGCACCGACAAGCCCGACCTGCGCAA
>NZ_JBLXFB010000011.1:0-160434 GCF_048262615.1 Antarctobacter sp. | reverse complement strand
GTGGGCCGCCACAACGCGGTGGACAAGATCGCCGGCTGGATGTTCCGCGAAGGCGTGCCCGCCCATGACAAGATCCTCTACACCACCGGGCGGCTGACCTCGGAAATGGTGATCAAGACGGCGCTCATGGGTATTCCGGTGCTGGCGTCGCGCTCTGGCTTTACCGCTTGGGGCGTCGAGATCGCCCGACAGGTCGGCCTGACCTGCATCGGGCGGATGCGCGGCAAGCGGTTCACCTGCCTGTCCGGCGCGGACCGCCTTGTGCGCGACATCGACCCCGACAGCGTGGTCGAGGAAGACCGCAAACATCGCCGCAAAAGCGCGGCCCCCGAATGAAACAGCCTGTTGGAGTGATCCTCGCGGGCGGTCTGGCCTCACGTATGGGCGGCGGCGACAAGGCGCTGTTGCCGCTGGGCGGTCAGACGCTGCTGACACATGTGATCGACCGGCTGTCGCCGCAGGTGGCGGCGGTCGCGCTGAATGCCAATGGCGATGCGGCGCGCTTTGAGGACTACGACCTGCCGGTTGTCCCCGATTCCATCGCCGACTATCCCGGTCCACTCGCCGGGGTTCTGGCCGGTCTGGACTGGGCAGCAGAGCAGGGGGCCGACACCGTGGTCAGCGTCGCCGCCGACACGCCGTTTTTTCCCTGCGATCTGGTGCCCCGGCTGTTGCTGGCCTCTGAGGGGCAGGCACATCCGCTGGTGCTGGCCGCCACCAAGGGCGACGCCCAGACCCGCAGCAAGTCGCGCTCTGGCCTGATCCGCCATCCCACCTTTGGCCTCTGGCCGGTGGCCTTGCGCGACGACCTGCGCGCCGCGCTACAGGGCGGCCTGAAAAAGGTCGTGCTCTGGACCGAACAGCATGGTGGACGTGAGGCGCTCTTTCCCGCGACTCCGTTCGACCCATTCTTCAACGTGAACACGCCAGAGGATCTGGCACAGGCGGAGGCGCTGATATGAGGCTCTACGGCGTGACGGGCTGGAAAAACGCGGGCAAGACCGGCCTGATGGAACGTCTGGTGACAGAGATCACCACACGCGGCCTGACCGTCAGCACCGTCAAGCACGCGCACCACAGCTTTGACGTCGATCACCCCGGCAAAGACAGCTATCGCCACCGGCAGGCGGGCGCGTCCGAGGTGGTGCTGGCCTCGCGCAATCGGGTGGCGCATATGGTCGAACTGCGCGGCGCAGAGGAACCGACGCTGGACTCGCTGCTGGCGCGGCTGGCCCCGGTCGATTTGGTGCTGGTCGAGGGCTACAAACGCGACCGCCACCCCAAGGTCGAGGCGCACAGGGCCGAGACCGGCAATACGCTGATCGCGCCGGAGGATCCGACCATTCGCGCCGTGGCCTCTGACGTGCCGCTGGACCTCGACCGCCCGGTGTTCGATCTGAACGACACCGTCGCCATCGCCGATTTCATCCTGTCGGAGGTCGGTCTGGCAAAGGCCGCGGAATGAGCCACTTTGACCGCTTTCTCATGGTCGATTGGTCGGGCGGCAATGACGCCGGGGCGCGCCCGCGCAAAGACGCCATCTGGATCGGGGAAAGCGGCCCTCAGGGCGACGCCGCCCCGCTCTACCAGCGCAACCGCACCGTCGCAGAACAGACGCTGACGATACGGATTGAGGCGGCGCTGACGGCGGGGGAACGCCTGTGCATCGGGTTCGACTTTCCCTTTGGCTATCCGACGGGCTTTGCCGCCGCACTGACCGGCCGCGCTGATCCCTTTGCGGTCTGGGGCTGGCTGGCCGCGCGGATCACGGATGCGCCTCGGGAGAATAACCGCTTTGACGTGGCCGCCGGGATCAACCAGCACCTGACACAGGGGCAGGGGCCGTTCTGGGGCAACGGCTTGCGGCGCGACATCGCGGGCCTGCCGCGCACCAAGGCGGGCTATCGCAATCCGTTCCCCGACCGCCGAGAGATCGAAACCCGTGCCAAGGGGGCCTTTACCTGCTGGCAACTGTCCGGCGCGGGTGCGGTCGGATCGCAGGTGCTGATGGGCCTGCCGGTGCTGGAGCGGTTGCGGCACCGCTTCGCGGATCAAGTGGCTGTCTGGCCGTTTGAACCGCTGGACCGCCCCATCGCCTTTGTCGAAATCTGGCCGTCGCTGATCAATGCCACCGTCAGGGCGGCGACCGGTCCCGATGATATTCGCGACGCCGTTCAGGTGCGGTTGGTCGCGCGTGCGCTGGCCGGGCTTGCGCCCGACCGTCTGACCGCCATGTTACAGGTCGACGCCCCGGAAGAGGGCTGGATACTCGGCCACGGCTTTGAACAGGAATTGTTGCAACGTGAGGGCGCCATGTCGCTGAAACCACCGCCCCTGACCAACGATTGTTTCGCGCTGCCGCCGGGGGTCAACTGGACCCCGGTGGATCAGGCGCTGGCGCTGCTCCGCGACCGCCTGCACCCGGTTGTGGCGCGCGAAACCGTGCCGCTGATGCAGGCCTCGGGCCGGGTGCTGGCCGAAGAGCTGAGCGCGCGGCGGGCCAACCCGCCGCTGCCCAATACCGCTGTGGACGGCTATGGCTTTGCCGCCGAAACCATTGCGGGTCAGGATGAAATTGCCTTGCCGCTGGTGGCGGGCCGCGCCGCCGCCGGCCTTGCCTACCCCGGCGAGGTTCCCCCCGGCTATGCCATCCGCATGTTGACAGGCGCCACCCTGCCGCAGGGCGTCGATACGGTTGTGCTGGATGAGGATTGCGCCACCGACGCGGGGCAGGTGGCCTTTCGCGGCCCGGTCAAAGCCGGTGCCAACACCCGCCGCGCAGGCGAGGATGTGACCACAGGCGCGCCGATCCTGCGCCGGGGCCGTGTCCTTACGCCTGCCGATCTCGCGCTGGCCGCCGCCACCGGCCTGTCAGACCTGCCTGTGCACGTGCCCTTGCGGGTCGGCGTGCTGTCCACCGGCGATGAGGTCGTGCCCGCAGGCAGCCCCGCCGCGCCGGGGCAGATCTTTGACGCCAACCGGCCCATGCTGCTCAGCCTGATCGCGCGGTTCGGCCATGTCCCGGTCGATCTGGGCCACGTCCCCGACAACCGCGCCACCCTGCGCGCGCGGCTGGACAGCGCCGATGCCGACGCGATCCTGACCTCGGGCGGGGCCTCGGCGGGGGATGAGGATCACGTCTCGGCCCTGCTGCGCGAAAGCGGCGCGCTGAACGCCTGGCGCATCGCGCTGAAACCGGGCCGCCCGCTGGCGCTGGGCATGTGGCAGGGCAAACCGGTGTTCGGCCTGCCCGGCAATCCGGTCGCGGCCTTTGTCTGCGCGCTGGTCTTTGCCCGCCCCGCCCTGCGCCTGCTGGCCGGGGCCGACTGGTCCGAGCCCACAGGCTTTGACGTTCCCGCCGCCTTTGCCAAAAACAAGAAACCGGGCCGCCGCGAATACCTGCGCGCCCGCATCCGCGAGGGCCGCGCCGAGGTGTTCAGATCCGAAGGCTCAGGCCGCATCTCGGGCCTCAGCTGGGCCGAAGGACTGGTCGACCTGCCCGACGGGGCCGCGACCATCACCCCCGGCACCCCGGTGCGCTACATCCCCTTCGGCAGCTTCGGCCTCTGACGCCCCCCTTCGGCCTGCGGCCTCGGCCTTGGGTATTTGTCACAGAGAAGAAACACAGGGTGCGAAGAAACACAGGGTGCGAAGAAACACTGGGCGCGATAAAACACGGGGCGCGCGCCCTGGTTTCTTCTCTGTAAAAATACCCCAAAAAGAGTTCTGTTCTTGCGCGACCGGCGCGGCGAATCCCCTCGCCCTAGTCGAACGTGCCCGCCACGCGGCCCAGCAGCATGAACGCGCGTGAGGTGCGTGTCATCGCAAAGGCCGAGATATCCTCGTCCGTGGCTCCGGGCTCGAACCCGGCAAAGCTGTTGTCGAATCGGCGCAGGAAGTGGTGCGCCGCGTCGCGGAAAATCGGGTCTTCGCGCATCCGTCCCGCCGCCAGCGCCAGCGAGGACCGGTCGCGGATGCCGCCCAGAGCGGCAATCGCCCGTCCGCGTTCACCCTTGGCAAATGCGCGCCAGGTCTCGGGGCGGGCCATGTCGGGGCGCAGATCGTCCATATAGATGCCGTCCTGACTCATCAGGGTCAGCACGTCCTGCGCCGCCTGAATCAGCTTGGCGGTGCCCCGGTCCTTCAGTGCGCGGCGCAGCGCGGCAAAGCCGGCCTCGTCCTCGGCGGTTTCCGGGAAATGCAGCGCGCGGATATAGTCCTCGTTGGGCAGCGGCGGCTGCAACGCCTCGGCGGGCGTGCCCAGCGACAGCGTCGGCTGGTGGTCGCCATCGGGCCTGTCGGGGGCGGGCAGGGCGCCGGTGGCGCCGCCCGCCTGCCGGATGCCGCCCAGCATGGCCAGCGTGCCTTCAAGGTTCTTCTGCGCGCCGGCGATGTCGTCCAGCCGCTTGACCAGGGCGGGGTGCGGCGGCTGGCCCTTGCCGCTTTGGGCCTGCGCTACATAGGCCTGCCGGATCGCGTCGATGGCCGCTTGCAGCCGGGCGCTTTCCGCGCGCATGACCCGCGCCGCGCGGATCGCCAGCGCCGCCACCCAGATCATCGCCACCGGCATGACAATCACCATGACCGCCAGCAGGAACCGCAGCGCGCCGCTTTCGGCCGTCGGGACATTGAGGAAATACCAGCCCGAGAGGCAGACCCAGACCACGCTCACCACCATGGCGGCGATCTCTGTGCCTGTGACCCCTTCGGCCTCGCCGCGCGCGTAGAGGCCGGGCAGCGTCGGGCGGGCGTCCTTGGGGTCGCTCATTGGGAAAGCCTTACTTGTAGGCGATGCTCAGGATTTCATAGGACTTGGAGCCGCCGGGAGTGTTCACCTCGACGCTGTCGCCTTCTTCCTTGCCGATCAGCGCGCGCGCAATGGGGGACTTGATGTTCAGCAGACCCTTTTCGACGCTGGCCTCGTGCTGGCCGACAATCTGCCAGGTCTTTTCCTCGTCGGTGTCCTCATCCACCAGCGTCACGGTGGCGCCGAACTTGATCGAGCCGGACAGGGTCTTGGGGTCGATCACCTCGGCCAGACCGATGGCGCCTTCAAGCTCCTTGATGCGGCCCTCGATGAATCCCTGCTTTTCGCGCGCCGAGTGGTATTCGGCGTTTTCCTTCAGGTCACCCAGTTCGCGCGCCTCCGCGATCGCCTGAATGATGGCGGGACGCTCAACGGACTTGAGCTGTTTCAATTCGGTCTCAAGCGCGGTGTAACCCGCGCGGGTCATCGGGAACTTGTCCATATTCGGATCGTCTTTGCCTTGTCAGCGGGTGTTTCGGAAGTGTCGTCGCGTGGCTCGTCGATGTAAAGCCAAGCCGCGCGCCAGACCAGCGGGAAATTACCGACAGCCCACGACTTTGACATTCCGGGGACTGCGGGTACTCTGTCGGACACTTGTATAACAACAGGATTTTGTCATGCGTTGCTTTTTTGCATTTGCCGCCGCGTTGGCGCTGACCGGGTTTTCTGCCGGTGCCGTCCACGCCCAGACCATTGAGACCATCAGCGTATCGCCCGATGGCAAGACCGTGCTTGTCGGCGGCTCCAACCGCACCGTCTACACCATCTCCGCCGAGTCGATGGAGGTGACCGGGCGTCGTTACGTGCCGCACCTGGTGCGCCAGATCGTGCACGGGGCCATCGGCGAGTTGGTCTTTTTCCGCGACGATGCGGATGTTCTGACCGCCTACAAGGTCGACGGGATGGTCGAGGCATGGCAGGTGCCCGATGTCGATGACATGGTCTATGACGCGCAGTCGCGGGCGATTGCCGCGCTCGACAAGCATTTCAAGGACGATTCGGTGCGTTTGTTGCAGGCCTCGACGGGCGAGCAACTGGCGCGGGTGGCCATGGGCAAGATCAAGGCGGACCTGATCGCGCTGGAACCGGGGGCGGGCAAGGCGCTGATCCTGACCGGCTATACCAAGACCGACGCAGAGCAGAAACAGGACGAACCCGCCGACCTGACCAAGTTGCAGAAGGCCGATTTCAAGCAAAAGACCGATGGGTACGTCAGCCATGTCGTGTCGGTGGATCTTGTGGCGGGCAGCTTTGAGATGGCAGAGACCGGCTATCGTGTCTCCTACCCCAAGGCGGTGCGTCTGGACGATGGCAAGATGATGGTGCTGCGGACCAATCTGGATTCGATGTTGCTGGGGCCGGATGGCGCGGGCGAACTGATTGATCTGGGTGAGGATTACTTCAACCACGCCGCAATCGACGCAATAGGCAAAAGCTATATCCTGTCCAAAGGCGTCGAGCTGCGCTTTGTGCCGGTCAACGGCGAGGGGGCCGAGGGGCTTTTGAAAGGCGACCGGCTGCGTGGCGGGCCTGCGGAATGGATCACCGCCATGACCGAAGCCCCTGATGGCACGCTCTATTTCGGCACCAATGCCTATCGCCTGCTCAAGGTCGGTCCGACTCGCGGTAAGATCGAGATCATGCCGGTTTTCTGACCGCGCAAGGCGCGCGGGAGGGACGGTGGGCGTCCGGGGGGATTCTTTTCCGGGGGCCTTTTGTTGCGCCGGACAGGTCGGAATCCGTCCCCGCGACGCCGTGTCGTGATTGACCCGTGCTGCACTGCCGCGCTACTCAGTCGCGAAACATTATTTCTTTGCCCCTGTGGGAGGAGCCGGAATGTCCGACGCGCAGCGCGAATCCATGGAATATGATGTCGTCATCGTGGGGGGTGGCCCGGCTGGGCTGTCCGCCGCGATCCGGCTGAAGCAACTCGACGCGGACCTCAATGTTGTCCTGCTGGAAAAAGGCTCTGAGGTGGGCGCGCATATCCTGTCCGGTGCGGTGCTGGACCCCTGCGGTCTGGACGCGCTGATCCCCGACTGGAAAGAGCTGGGCGCGCCGCTCGACACGCCGGTGACCGAAGACAACTTTTACATGCTGGGCGAGGCCGGTCAGCTGCGCATCCCCAACTGGCCGATGCCGCCGCTGATGAACAACCACGGCAACTATATCGTGTCGATGGGCAACGTCTGCCGCTGGATGGCCGAACACGCCGAGGCGCTGGGGGTCGAGATTTTCCCCGGCATGGCTTGTTCGGAACTGGTCTACGGCGACAATGGCGAGGTGCGCGGCGTTGTTGCCGGTGAGTTCGGCAAGAACCCCGACGGCAGCCACGGACCCAGCTATGAGCCGGGCATGGAACTGCTGGGCAAATACGTCTTCCTTGCCGAGGGCGTGCGCGGGTCGCTGTCCAAGGAGGTCATCGCCAAATACGATCTTTCGAAAGACAAGGAACCGCAGAAATTCGGCCTTGGCATGAAAGAGATCTGGGAGATCGACCCGGCCAAGCACAAAGAGGGCTCTGTCACCCACACCATGGGCTGGCCGCTGGGCGGTAACGCGGGGGGTGGCTCGTTCATCTATCACATCGAGAACAATCAGGTTTACGTCGGCTTTGTCGTGCACCTGAACTACGAGAACCCGCACCTGTATCCCTACATGGAGTTCCAGCGCTTCAAACATCACCCGATGGTGGCCGAGCTGCTGAAAGGCGGCAAACGTGTCGCTTACGGTGCCCGCGCGATCAGCGAAGGTGGCTATCAGTCGATGCCCAAGATGGTCGCGCCCGGCGTCGCCCTGCTGGGCTGTTCGGTGGGCATGGTCAACGTCCCGCGCATCAAGGGCAACCACAACGCCATGCTGTCCGGCAAGGCCGCGGCAGAGGCGGCCTTTGCTGCGATCAAGGACGGCCGCGCCTCGGACGAACTGCCCGATTATGAGGCAGAGGTGCGCGAGGGGCCAATCGGCAAGGACCTGCACAAGGTCCGCAACGTCAAGCCGCTGTGGTCGAAATACGGCCTCACCGCCAGCCTTGCCTTGGGCGGCATGGACATGTGGACCAACTCGCTGCTGGGCCTGTCGCTGTTCGGCACCGTCAAACACGGCAAGACCGACGCCGAGGCCACCGGCATCGCGCAGAAATTCGCCCCCATCGACTACCCCAAACCCGATGGCAAGCTCAGCTTTGACCGGCTGACCAACGTGGCCTTCAGCTTTACCAACCATGAGGAAAGCCAGCCCGCGCACCTGCACCTGAAAGACCCGCATGTGCCGACCTCGATCAACCTGCCGAAATACGACGAACCGGCGCAGCGCTACTGCCCGGCGGGCGTGTATGAGGTGGTCGAGGACGAAGGCCAGCCAAAGTTCGTGATCAACTTTCAGAACTGCGTCCACTGCAAGACCTGCGACATCAAGGACCCCAGCCAGAACATCAACTGGACGGTGCCGCAGGGCGGCGACGGGCCGAACTACCCCAACATGTGACCACGACCGCCCGGCGCCCGCGCGCCGGGCACCCTCACAAGGAGGTGATGGCGCGTCGGCATCTGCGTGCTTGTCGTGATTGCCTTGCCTGTTCATGCGTTCTACGTTCTTCTTAAATCGCGATTGAGGAGATCGGCACTTTGACAGCTTGGACACAGACGGTGCGCGCAGGCCTGCTGGCAGCGGCGTTGACCCTGCCGACCCTGGCTTCGGCAAATGGCTTTGCGGGTGACTACCTCGCCGCACGGCAGGCCAGCTTTCTGGGCGACTACAAATCCGCCGCGCATTTCTACAGCAAGGCGCTGGCCCGCGATCCGGGCCGCCCGGAACTGCTGGAACGCGCTGTTCTGTCCAATATCTCGCTGGGCGAGGTCGACCGCGCCTCCACCTACGCCGACCGTCTGGCGCAAGAGGGCTTTGCCAGCCAGATCGCCCAGATGGCGATTGTGGCGCGCGATGCCCACGCCGAGGCCTTCGCCCCGATCCTCAAGGCGATTGAGGACAAGCGCGGGCTGGGGCCGCTGGCCGATGGCCTGATCAAGGCATGGGCGCAACTGGGGCAGGGCGACATGACCAATGCGCTTGTCACCTTCGATCAGGTGGCGGGCATTCAGGGCCTCGGCCCCTTTGCCGCCTATCACAAGGCATTTGCACTGGCCTCGGTCGGCGATTTCGAAAGCGCCGATGACCTGCTGAGCAGCAAGCTGGGCGCCGGCATGGGATCGACCCGCCGGGGCGTCATGGCGCGCGCCGAAATCCTCAGCCAGCTTGACCGCAACGGCGAGGCTATCGACCTGCTGACCAAATCCTTTGGCAGCGACCTTGACCCCGGTCTCGAAGACCTGCGCAACCGCCTGCAAGGCAATGAGACCGTGCCCTTCACCCATGTCACCTCGCCGCGCGATGGCATCGCAGAGGTGTTCTATACCCTCGCCGGGGCGCTGGCGGCGGAGGACAATCAGGACCTCACGCTGCTGTACACGCGGCTGGCCGAATACCTGCGCCCGGACCATATCGACGCGATCCTGCTGTCGGCAGAGGTGCTGACCCAGATCGGCCAGTACGATCTGGCCGTCGAAACCTATGGCCGTGTGCCCGCCGACCATCCCGCCTTTCACGCCGCTGAACTGGGCCGGGCAGAGGCGCTGCGCTCGGACGACCGCATGGCAGAGGCGATTGCCGTCCTCGAAGCGTTGACCGAAACCCATGGCAACATGTCGGTGGTCTACACCACGCTGGGCGATTTCCTGCGTCAGGAAGAACGTTATCCCGAAGCGATCGACGCCTATACCACAGGTCTGGACAAGGTCGCCGAAGTGACCCAGCGCCATTGGTTCCTGTTCTACGCCCGCGCCATTTCCAACGAGCGCGAGGGCCTGTGGGAGGCGGCAGAGGCCGATTTCCGCAAGGCGCTGGAACTGAACCCGGACCAGCCTCAGGTGCTGAACTACCTCGGCTATTCGCTGGTCGAAAAGCAGATCAAGCTGGATGAGGCGCTTTCGATGATCGAACGCGCCGTCGCGGCGCGGCCCAACGCGGGCTACATCGTCGACAGCCTTGGCTGGGTGCTCTACCGGCTGGGCCGCTACGAAGAGGCGGTGCCGCATATGGAACACGCCGCCGAACTGATGCCCATCGACCCGATCGTCAACGATCACCTTGGCGATGTCTACTGGGCCGTCGGGCGGGCGCGTGAGGCGGAATTCATGTGGAAACGCGCGCTGTCCTTCGTCGACTGGGAAGACGCCGCCGAAGAGGCGGACCCGGTGCGGATCAAGCGCAAGATAGAGGTCGGTCTGGACGTGGTTCTGGCCGAAGAAGGCGCACCGCCGTTGCAGGTTGCGGATGACAACGGCGGCGAGTGAGGCTTTCGCTCCTGCCAAGGTCAACCTGACGCTGCATGTCACCGGGCAACGGGCCGATGGCTATCACCTGCTCGACAGTCTGGTGATGTTCGCCGACGTGGGCGACCGCGTGACCGTGGCCCGCGCCGAGCGGATGTCGCTGACCGTCACCGGCCCGATGGCGGCGGGGGTGCCAGAGGATGCGCGCAATCTGTGCTGGCGCGCGGCGCAGGCCTTTGGCGCGCCCGTGGCCATAACCCTCGACAAACACCTGCCCGCAGCGGCGGGGATCGGCGGCGGCTCGTCCGATGCCGCGGCGGTGCTGCGCGCGATGGAACGGCTTTTTGGGCGTCCGTCCGGAGTCGATCCGCTGACACTGGGGGCCGATGTGCCGGTCTGCATGCTGGCGCGCGCGGCCCGCATGGGGGGCATCGGAGAGGCGGTCACGCCGCTGACGATGCCGCCGCTCCGCGCCATTCTGGTCAATCCACGGGTCGAGGTTGCGACCCCGTCGGTGTTCAAGGCGCTGGCCCGGCGCGACAACGCGCCGATGGCCCCGCTGCCGGACACCGGCGCGCAGGCGGGTCAGGTGCTGGACTGGCTGGCGCAGCAACGCAACGATCTGGAACCCCCTGCGGCGGCACTGCGCCCTGAGATCGGGCAGGTCTTGGGCGCGCTGTCCTCGCTGAAGGGGGCGCGGCTGGTGCGCATGTCCGGCTCCGGCGCGACCTGCTTTGCGCTGTTTGAGCCCGACACCCCGACAGAGGCCATGGCCCGCGACCTGCAAGCGGCCATCCCACAGTGGTGGGTGGCCGCGACCGTGCTGTCCTGAACGGGTGCCGTAGGCCGGGCTTAAGCCCGGCTTACCGCCGCCCAACAGGTCCGACCTTTCCTAACGAAAGGTAAAACCGTCTCTGTAAGTCCTTGATTTTTCGTGGCCGCTGGGCTGTCCACGCGTGGACAGCCCGATTTCGGATCAGCTCACCCGGCTCACCACATAGTCATTGAGATCGATCAAAAGGTCCCGCAATTCGCTCTGCGGCAGGCTTTCCATCGCCGCCTTCGCCTTGCCCGCCCAGGCCAGCGCCTCTTGCCGCGTCGCCTCCAGCGCGCCATGCCGATTGAGCAGGGCGATGGCCTGCTCAAGGTCACCCTCGCGCTGGTCGCCCTTCTCGATGACCCGCTTCCAAAAGGCGCGCTCTTCTTCATCGGCAGCCGCAAAGGCCTTGATCAGGGGCAGCGTCAGCTTTCGCTCGCGGAAATCATCGCCCACGTTCTTGCCCGTCGCGTCCGATCCCCAATAATCCAGCAGGTCGTCCACGATCTGAAAGGCGATCCCCAGCGCGTCGCCATAAGCGAACAGCGCCTGAACCTCTTCCTCGGGTCGGCCCGCGATCACGCCGCCCACCTCGGTCGCGGCGGAAAACAGCGCCGCCGTCTTGCCCCGCACCACCTGAAGATAGATCGCCTCTGTGGTCGTCAGATCCTGCGCCGCGGTCAGTTGCAGCACCTCACCCTCGGCGATGGTCGCCGCCGCGTCGCTGAGGATGCGCAGCACCCGCAGGTTGCCCGTCTCGGTCATCAACTGGAACGACCGCGCGAACAGGTAATCGCCGACCAGCACGCTGGATTTATTATCCCACAGCAGGTTCGCCGTGGGCCGCCCGCGCCGCTTCTTGCTCTCGTCCACCACATCGTCATGCAGCAGGGTCGCGGTGTGGATGAACTCCACCGTCGCCGCCAGATGGATGTGGTAGGGGCCTTCGTAGCCGCACATCCGCGCCGTCGCCAAGGTCAGCAGCGGCCGCAGCCGCTTGCCCCCGGCCTCGACCAGATGCGCCGTCACCTCGGGGATGCGCGGCGCGTGTTCCGAGGCCATCCGCTCACGGATCAGCACATTCACCAGATCGAGATCGCCGCCCAGCAGGGCCGCGAGGCGTTCATGCGGTTTCTGCATGCCTTCGTCCAAGCTCATCAAACTCCCGTGCAAGGCTCGACAAATGTGGTGCCTTGTCCTTACATCGCCCTCATGGAAGAGCTCTTGCGCACGAACGACATCACTTTGATCCCGCTGGTCACAACCCTTCTGAACGGGGAGGGTATAGACAGCTTTGAATTGGACGTAAACATGAGCGTTCTCGAAGGGTCCATAGGCATTCTGCCGCGCCGCCTGATGGTGCGCGCCGACCAGATTGACGATGCGCGTCGAATCCTGCGCGAGGCCGGGGTGCGATTTGAGGGATGAGGCCTTTCCCCCGGACGCGTTGACCGAAGACGCGATGCTGGGCGGGCGCGTACGGCTGTTGCAACCTGCCCACGGATACCGTGCGGGCACCGACCCGGTCCTGCTGGCGGCGGCTGTCGCGGCTCTGCCGGGGCAAAGCGTGCTGGAACTGGGTTGTGGTGCCGCGCCCGGCCTGTGCTGTCTGGGCGTGCGGGTGCCCGGCCTGCGCCTGTCCGGGTTGGAATTGCAGCCGGGCTATGCCGATCTGGCCCGGCGTAACCTTGCGCACAACGGTCTGGACGGCATCATCTGGACGGGCGACCTTGGCAGCCCTCCGCCCGAGATGAAACTACAAAGCTTTGATCATGTTTTTGCCAACCCCCCTTATTTCGAGGCGGGTAAGCGTATCGTCGCCGACGGCGGGGATCGCGAGATCGCGCTTGCCGGAGCGACCCCGCTGGCGGAGTGGGTGACTTGCGCGTCCAAGAGGCTGAAGCCGCGTGGCTACGCCACCTTCATTCAGCGAGCCGAACGCCTGCCCGAGCTTTTGTCCGCCATGTCGGGCTGCCTTGGCGCGCTGGAATTGCTGCCTTTACTGCCCAGAGAGGGGCGGCCGCCTCGGTTGATCCTTGTCCGGGGCCGCAAGGAAGGGCGCGCATCGTTTCGCTTTCACGCAGGTCAGGTGATTCACAAGGGCCCGCGTCATGAGGAACCGGGCAGCCGGTACACGGACCGCTTTGAACAGGTCATGATGCAGGGCGCGGCGCTGGAATTTCCGGCAGGCCGTGTCTGAGAACAATCCGAGATATATTTTTGTGAAATCATGCTGCGCTCGCAGCGTGACTTGGATGAAAAACTGTGATGCACTGAAGATCCAACTGTTCAAAAGGAGGATCCCATGAGCTTGAGTTCGCACTTGCAGGAACTGAAGAGGAAGCATGTTGCCCTTTCGGAGGCCGTCGAAAAAGCCCAACGCGCCCCCGGAACTGATGACCTGCACATCGCGGACCTGAAAAAACAGAAATTGAGGATCAAGGAAGAAATCACTCGGCTCGCACCGGAAGCGGTGATGTAACCACGTCATTTCGGGGCTTGTCCTGATGCTGCGGGTTGCCTGACGATCCGTGGGAAAACAATCAGGGCAAGTCCTCGATCGAAACCAGAGTCTTGCCCTCGATACCGGTGGGCAAACGTCTTACCTCAGAAAACAGCCACTCACGGAACGCGGTGATCTGGGGCCGCGCCTCGGTGCCTTTGGCACAGATAAAGCGGAACCGCGCTGCCGTTGTCAGCGCCACCTCATAGGGCGCAACCAACTGTCCTGAGGCAAGATATTGCTGTGCCAGAGAAGTGCGCGACAGCACAACGCCGCTGCCTGCCAGACTGGCATCAAGCGCATGGTCGGCCTGTGAAAACCGCGCCGCCGGGGTGGGCGTATGGTCTATGCCGCTGGCGCGAAACCATTGTGCCCAGCCAGCTGGCGGATCCAGAAAATCATGTGATGCGTCCTGCAAAAGCGGCGCGTCCAGCAGGCTTTCCGGGGTCGGATACCGCGCTGCAAGGTCGGGCCGCATCATCGGCAAGATGCCCTCATCCACCAGATGGGCGCTGACCAGACCCTCGTCCGTGCCATAGCCATACCGGATCGCAACGTCGACTTCGTCGCGGTTGAAATCCATCATGCGCAGCCCGGCCACAAACCGCAGTTCGATCTCGGGGTGGGCATGGGCAAAGCCGTACAGCCGTGGTGCAAGGCATTTGGCGGTAAACGCGGGGCCTGCGGTCACGGTCAGCAGGCGGGTATTCTGAAGCCGCCGGGCGGCCCGCCACGCGGCGGTCAACTGTTCAAACCCCTGTGTGGCACCGGGCGAAAGAATGCGCCCGGCCTCTGTCAGGTCGACGGCGCGGTTCAGGCGGTGGAACAGCGGCGTGCCCAGATGATCCTCAAGGTTCTTGATCTGGAAGGACAGGGCCGCCGGGGTCACGTTCAGCTCTGCCGCGGCCTTGGCAAAGGACAGGTGGCGCGCGGCGGCCTCAAAGGCGCGCAGGGCCGTCAGAGGGGGCAGGCGGTCGCTCATACCAGACAAGTATAACTTAACTGAAGGCTTGGGAAGTCTCGTTTGTTCGCTGTCCGGGCAAGGGTTAGTTTCCGAGGGCGTCAAGCGATGTTTACCTTATGAGGTCCGCCATGTTCGAATCCGCCACCGACACTCGTCACCAAAAAGCCATTCTGGCCGCCCATGCCGCGCGCGGGGCTTTGGTGGCCGATCTTTGGAACGCTGTTTTCGCCCGGCACCGCTGACCGCAGGCCGTCACTCCCTGGCCCGCCGGTTTGTCCGAGCGAGGAAACGCCTCCGAACCGTCTGGCTCCGGGGGCGTTTCTCATTTTGGCGCGGGGGTCAGGCCGGTTCAAGGCGATTGGCGCGCAAAGCGACGGTGCCAAAGGCGGTCAGCGCAAGCAGCAGGATGCCAAAGACAAAGGCCACGCTTGCCGTGCCCGCCATGTCGGACAACAAGCCGGCACAGGCCGGCAGCACGGCCATCCACAAATAGTAAAGGGTAAAGAACACCCCCATCCCGAAAGCGCGGGTTTCAGGCAAGAGCACCCGCGCAGGCAACGCCATGATCGGTCCTGCGGGCAAGCCGCAAAACACGCCCATCAGGATGAACACGGCGAGGCTGGGCGTAAACAGGGCCAGCGCAAAGCTCGCGGCAAACCCCGCCAGACCAACCAGCAACACGGCATCCGGACGGCCTATGCGATCGCCGATCAAGCCGCCTGCCGGGACCGTAAGCACGGCCAGCCAGAGCACCAGTGAACTTGTGCCGCTGGCCTGAACCAGCGCCGCGCCGCGTTCGACCAGCACCGATGGACCGAAGGCGAACACCATCGCCAGCGCGCCGTTGTAAAATCCCCAGACAGTGCCAGCGGTCAAGATGCCTTTCATCGCGGCACCCTGCGGCCAGCCGCCCCGTGAGGGGCCAGCGCCGGTTTCGGGCGGATCGCGGTACACAAACATCATCAGCAGGAGACCGCCAAGGGTCAGCGCCAGCGAAAACAACAGCGCGGCACCCAAGCCGGCCGATCCTGCGATCAGCGGCAGGACCAGCAGGGCCAGTGCGATCCCGGCAGGCCATGAATTGACAAATATCCCCATGGCGGTGGCGGTATTGCGTCCTGCGAACCAGTCGGCCACCATTTTTGTCATGACAACGTTGAGCAGGACGCCTCCGGTTCCCGCCAGCAGCCGCCCGACAATTTGCAGCGTCCAGCCCTGTCCCTGCCACATGATCGCCCCGCCAAGGACCATGATGACCAGCCCGCCAACCACCACGCGCCGGTCGCCAAAGCGCCGCGCAATGCCGCCGCCGGGCAGGGCAAAGATCAGACCGGGCAAAAGGTAGAGTGAGATCAGCACGCCGAGGTCCGCCAGATCTGCACCGTGGCGGTCCATCAATAGCGGGCCGAGTGCCGCGACGACCTGATACTGAAACGCCATGGACAATCGGGCGGTGAACAGGATCGCAAGCGCGGCCCAAGGGGATGACATTGCAAAGTGCCTCCGACATTTCAGCCGAGCCTAGCACATGTCATCGGTTCCGAAACTGAAAAGCGCCCCTAACGGGGCGCTTTCCTCTTCCTGATCGGGGGGCGCGTCAGACGAAGAATTGCGCGCCGTTGGCCGAGATGGTCGAGCCGTTGATGAAACCGGCGTCATCGGAGGCAAGGAAGGTCACGCAACGCGCGATTTCCGACGGCTCACCCAGACGACCGGCGGGGATGCCAGCCACGATGGAATCGCGCACCTTTTCGGGGATCGCCATGACCATTTCGGTGGCGATGTAGCCGGGGCAGATCGCGTTTGCGGTGATCCCGGCGCGCGCGCCTTCCTGAGCCAGCGACTTGACGATGCCCAGATCGCCCGCCTTGGTCGCGGCATAGTTCACCTGCGCGAACTGGCCTTTCTGACCGTTGATCGACGAGATCACGATGATGCGCCCGAACTTGCGCTCACGCATGCCGGGCCAGACCGGGTGCACGGTGTTGAAGACGCCGGTGAGGTTGGTGTCGATCACCTCTTTCCACTGCTCCGGGGTCATCTTGTGGAACGGCGCATCGCGGGTGATGCCCGCGTTGGCGACAACCACGTCGATCGGACCAAGATCGGCCTCGACCTGAGCGATACCCGCTTTCGAGGCGTCATAGTCGGCGACGTTCCATTTGTAGGTCTTGATGCCGGTGGCTTCGGTGAAGGCTGCGGCCTTCTCGTCGTTGCCGGCGTAGGTCGCGGCGACCTCATAGCCTTCGGCCTTGAGCGCCTTGGAAATGGCTTCGCCGATGCCTCGGCTGCCGCCGGTGACGAGTGCTACACGTGCCATGGGGAATCCTCCAGTTTACTGTCCGTTATTGGTAACTTTGTTACCCGTTGAATTTGGGATGAGCAACAATATTGCGCTAATTCCGGGCCGGTTGTTGCGACCTCTTATGCCGCCCGATAGTCCACCGGGCCCTCCCCACAAAAAAAGGGGCGCCGGTTGGCGCCCCTGATATCCGTTTGCAGAGGCGTTACGGGCGCTCCACACAGAGCGCGACACCCATGCCGCCACCGATGCACAGCGTGGCAAGACCCTTCTTGGCGCCGCGGCGCTTCATTTCGAACAGCAGGGTGTTCAGGACGCGCGCACCCGAGGCACCGATCGGGTGGCCGATGGCGATTGCGCCGCCGTTCACGTTGACGATGGCCGGATCCCAGCCCATGTCCTTGTTCACGGCGCAGGCCTGCGCGGCAAAGGCTTCGTTGGCTTCGACGAGGTCCAGATCGGACACCGACCATCCGGCTTTTTCCAGCGCCTTGCGCGAGGCATAGATCGGGCCGACGCCCATGATTTTCGGGTCCAGACCAGCGGTGGCATAAGACGCGATGCGGGCCAGCGGCTCAATCCCGCGCTTTTCGGCCTCATCGGCGGACATCAGCAAGGCACCGGCGGCGCCATCGTTCAGACCCGAGGCGTTCGCCGCGGTGACCGATCCGTCCTTGGTGAAGGCCGGGCGCAGTTTCTGCATGGCTTCCATGGTGGCGCCGTGGCGGATGTACTCATCCTTGTCGACGACGATGTCGCCCTTGCGGGTCTTGACCGTGTAGGCGACGATCTCATCGTCGAACTTGCCCGCCTTTTGCGCCGCTTCGGCCTTGTTCTGCGAGCCGACGGCGAATTCATCCTGCATGTCGCGGCTGATCTGCCACTGCTGGGCGACGTTCTCGGCGGTCTGGCCCATGTGGTAGCCATTGAAGGCATCCCAAAGACCGTCGCGGATCATCGTGTCGATGTACTGCATGTCGCCCATTTTTTGACCCTGACGCAGGTTGGCGCAGTGGGTCGACATCGACATGTTTTCCTGACCACCGGCGGCCACGATCGAGGCATCGCCAAGCTGGATGTGCTGCGCGGCAAGGGCCACGGCGCGCAGACCCGAGCCACACACCTGATTGATTCCCCATGCGGCGGACGCCTCAGGCAGGCCGGCGTTGATATGCGCCTGACGGGCGGGGTTCTGGCCCTGACCGGCGGTCAGCACCTGGCCAAGAATGGTCTCCGAAACCTCGGCCTTGTCGATCCCGGCGCGCTCAACCAGTGCTTGCAGCATGGTGGCACCGAGGTCATGGGCGGGAATATTCGCAAACGACCCCAAGAACGAGCCCACCGGCGTCCGGGCGGCGCTTGCGATAACGACATTGGTCATGTGTTGTCCTCCAGGCAAGCGGGTGCATCAGGGCAAGACGCGGGTCCGCCGGGTGCGGCCCCTTCTCTTCCTCGCTTGTCGGCATGTGGAATAGCGGAAAGGTTGCGTCATAAGAACTGGACAGGGTGTCTCAGGCGCAGGTGCAAACCCGCTATGCAAGAATCGCCCGACCATTGGGCGACGCGCAGTCCCGCTTAGCCGAACCGGCGGTCTTTGCCTTGCTGACGCCATGCCGGGCGGACGCTGGGGGCCGCAAAGAGGAAACCCTGTAGGCAATCCGCGCCAAGCGCCGCAAGGCAGTCCGCATCGGTCGGTGTCTCGACCTTCTCGGCAACGGTGAACATGTCGAATTGTTCGGCGATCTTGATCATCGCGCCAACCAGCACCTGATTGTCCGGATCGGTTGCGATGCCGCTACAGAACTGGCCGTCGATCTTGAGGATATCAAAGCGGAAGTCCTTGAAATGGCGCAGGGCGGTGTATCCGGCGCCAAAATCGTCAATGGCAAAGGAGATGCCCCGGCTTTGCAGGTCATCCATGAAGCTGACCACCAGTTCCGGCACCAGCATCGCCGAGCTTTCGGTGATTTCAAGGATCAACCGTTCGGCCACGGTGGGATCTTTTTCCAGCCCGCGGGACAGGGTGCGCGTCCATTTCCGATAGCCGATGGACCGGGCGGACATGTTGATCGACAGCCGCAATCCCGGCGTCTGCGCCAGTTCTGCCAACCCTTTTTCAAGAGCGATACAATCCAGCATGCGCCCGTATTCCGTCTCTTCGACGGTTTCGATGAAATCGGCGGCGGGAATGATCCGTCCGGTTTCGTCCAGAACGCGAATCAACCCCTCATGAAAGGCGATCCGATCCCGCGCCTTTGCCTGTATCACCGGCTGAAAGGCCAGCAGGACCTGCCGGTGCTGGATCGAACGCCGCACGATGTCTATAATTGAGGCATCGCGCGCCATGACCGCGTGTTCCAGCGCATTGCGCGCCGCGCCATCGAATGCTGCAGATTTCGCCACTTCCGCCTCCGTGCCGTGGTCCTGCCCCATTTGCATCCCCAGGCGTGAAGCAACTGTTAAAGCTCTCCTTCGGTTCAAATTGTTCCGGTCCATCTCCGCGTGCTTGACACGCCATCGCGCGGCTGTATAAGCGCGCCTTCATTGGTGTTGGTGGCCCCCGCAAGGGAATGCCTGTCACTCCGGCCCGTTCCGGGGAGAGGACAACGCCCTTCGACAACATAAACGAAGGAGATCAGCCGTGACCAAACGCACGACTGCCAAGTACAAGATCGACCGCCGCATGGGCGAAAACATCTGGGGCCGTCCGAAGTCCCCGGTGAACCGCCGCGAATACGGCCCCGGCCAGCACGGCCAGCGCCGCAAGCAGAAGATTTCCGATTTCGGCCTCCAGCTGCGCGCCAAGCAAAAGCTCAAAGGTTACTACGGCGACCTGACGGAAAAGCAGTTCCGCCGCATCTTCGCCGAAGCCGAGCGTATGAAGGGCGACACCGGTGAAAACCTCATTGGTCTGCTCGAGCGTCGCCTCGACGCGGTTGTGTACCGTGCCAAGTTCGTGGCCACCGTCTTTGCGGCGCGCCAGTTCGTGAACCACGGCCACGTGCTGGTGAACGGCAAGCGCGTGAACATCCCGTCGTACCGCGTGAAAGAAGGCGACGTGATCGAAGTGCGTGAGAAGTCCCGCCAGATCGCCGCGCTGATCGAGGCCACCCAGTTGCCCGAGCGTGACGTCCCCGATTACATCGAGGCGGACCACTCCAAGATGACGGCGACGTTCGTTCGCACCCCGCAGTTGGGCGACGTGCCTTACGCGGTGCTGATGGAACCCAACCTCGTCATCGAATTCTACGCCCAGAACTGATATCTGCCGGGCGTTCGCCCGCAGGCATCACGAGATTTCGGAAGGCCGCCCAAACGGGCGGCCTTTTTCATGGGCCGGGGAAAACCGCGGTTTCGCATGAAATTGTCGCCATTTTTTTGGGCCTTGTGCGGTTTCGGGCTGTGGCCGCAGTACCTGCCATCGGACGCATGGGCGCATGGACACATAGGCACCCGGCATGGCACGTGGCTGCCCTACGGCGCGGACGGCACCGGCCACGACGTAGCGAACATGCCCCGCCCGAAGAGAGCGTCGCGTTGGCAGCGATGTTCCGAACCTTCAAAAGGATCGGGCGCAGTTCATCCAGCCTGCCAAATGGCATCTGTACGGTGATCCCGTTCGGCGACCCGGCGGTGATGGCCGCGCCTGCCGGTCATGTTGCGGGGAACGGGCGGGCGGAGGCGGGATGCGACTCTCGGGTCTTTATCCAGTGTCCGACGCCGGGCATCGTCTTTGTCCAAGGGGCATGAATCGCGGGCGCAAAAACGATGACGCCGCGCTCGGGGTCGAGCGCGGCTGTCTTGATCGGGCCGGTTCCGGCCGATTTCAGGCCGCCCGACAGGGCGGTGGGCAAGCTCAGACGTACATGCAGTCGCGGAACACGTGATGCACGATGTCTTCGCGCTTGAGGCCGCGGCGGGCCAGTTGGTCATCGGACATTGCGTTCAGGCGTTCGACTTCTTTCAGGCGCGGATTTGCTTCTGCGATCGCCATCAATACGTTGAAGATCGACGAAAAGAAACCGGCGAAGATGTTGCCGCTGGGTGCGATGGTGGTGTGAACATTAGCCATTTCGGGACTCCTGCTTGAGTGGTTGGAGGTCCTCCCCTTGGCGCTCAACCTAGGTCTTGCTGCGGTGCAGCGCCAGAGCCGGTGCTGCATAGCCGCCTTCGAGTCATTGCATGGCTGATCACCGGCGCACCGGAATGCCTGTGCGCAGAGCCTCGGGCGGCGTCAGCGTTACAAAAATTTTGCGCAACCGTCACGGAACGGACAAGCCCGATGCTTAGCACGCGGCTTCAGAGACATGGGGGATCTGTGTGTTACGCATCGACAAGCTGACCAAGCGCTTTGGCGTTAACGCTGCCGTGGACAACGTCAGTTTCGCCATTGAAAAACCCGCGATGATCGGGGTCATCGGTGCCTCTGGTGCCGGAAAATCCACGCTGTTGCGGATGATCAACCGACTGGCCGACGCCTCTGAAGGGGCGGTCTGGTTCAAGGACCGCGATGTGACGCAATTGACGGGCAAGGCGAAACGCCAGTGGCAATCCGAATGCGCGATGATCTTTCAGCAGTTCAACCTCGTCCCGCGCATGGACGTCGTGTCGAACGTGCTGCATGGAACGCTGAACCGGCGCTCGACCCTCGCGACGCTGTTCAACCTGTACCCGACCGAGGATATTCACCGCGCGATTGAGATCCTCGACCGGCTGGGCATCGCTGAAAACGCACCCAAACGGGCTGAGGCATTGTCAGGCGGACAGCAACAGCGGGTCGCCATCGCGCGCGCCCTGATGCAGGACCCGCAGATCATTCTCGCGGATGAGCCCATCGCCTCACTGGACCCGATGAACGCACAGGTCGTCATGGACGCATTGCGCCGCATCCATGACGAGGACGGCCGCATGGTCATCGCCAACCTGCACACGCTGGATACCGCGCGCCGCTACTGCGACCGGGTGATCGGGATGCGCAAGGGGCGCGTGGTCTTTGACGGCACGCCCGAGCAACTGACCACCGGCGTGGCCCGCGACATCTATGGGGCCGGTGCCGGGTTCTCCGAGGCCGCGACCTCCACTGACATTGCCGCGCTTGAGACCGGGCGGGAAATCCTGCCCGCCTGAGCGCCGCTGACCAGGTTTCATCCCCCTTGCCCAAAGGTTGGCGGGGGCCACCAACCAGAGAGGAAGACGATGAAAAAGCTTCTTGCAACCCTTGCAGCAACCACCGCGCTGGCCGCCCCGGCCTTTGCAGACAGCCACGCCATCACCGAGTTCCGCATCGGTATTCTGGGCGGCGACAACGTCCAGAGCCGTCTGAACAACTATCAGTGCTTTGCCGACTACATCAGCGAAGAGCTGGGCGTTGAGGTCAAGCTGTTCACCCCCGCCGACTACAACGGCGTGATTCAGGGTTTTCTAGGCGGCACCCTTGATCTGGCATGGTTCGGCGCGTCGTCCTACGCCGCCCTGTACTTGCAAGACCCCGAAGCCGGTGAGCCTTTTGCCGTCAAGACCAACCTCGACGGGTCATATGCGTACCACTCTATCGGTTTCGCCCGCAAAGACAGCGGCGTGACCAAGATCGAAGACCTCGAAGGCAAGGTTTTCGGCTTTGGGGATCCGAACTCGACCTCGGGCTATCTGATCCCCTCCGTCGAGATCCCCGCCCAGTACGATGTGACCATGGAGTCGGGCGATTTCTTTGGCGAGGTCAAGTTCACCGGCGGACATGAGCAGACCATCGTCGCCGTCCACAATGGCGATATCGACGCTGGTGTGACCTGGGCTGACGGTCTGGGCAACTGGGAAGACGGGTATAACTCGGGCGCTCTGCGTCGCGCCGTGGACAACGGTCTGGTCGACATGAACGAGCTGGTCGAAATCTGGAAGTCCAAGCCGATCCCCGAAGGCCCCGTGACCATCCGCAAGGCCCTGCCTGAGGACGTCAAGGCCAAGGTTCAGGCACTGGTGCTGGGTCTCTACGCCAAGGACAAGGACTGTGCCTACAACGTGGCCTTCGGCGACACCGCCGGTTTTGAGCCGATCTCGCACGAGGCCTATGAGACCATCATCGCCGTGCGCAAGGCAAAGGTCGACGGCTGATCCCCTGATCGGACGATGACACCGAACCCCGCCCCGACCGGGCGGGGTTCTCACATGAGGGCAGGGCGAATGACAGATATCACGCAGGGCGGTACACCGCTTGCCGAGACGCAAGACGGCTATTTCGCCATGGTGCGCCAAAAGCGGCTGTATAGCGGCATAGCCATCCTGATCTTTGTGATCCTGCTGGTGTCCGGCTTTCGCGTGGCCAATGCACGGAACGCGGGCGGCTTCTTTGACGGTCTGCACCGCATCTTTGACTTCCCGGCCGATGTCGTGTCCGAGGCTTGGGAAAAGCGTGCCGACATGCTCGGCCTGTTGTGGCGATACCTGCCCGACCTGATCGAGACGCTGAACATCGCCGCCGTCGCCACCCTGCTGGGGGCGGGGCTTGGCCTGTTGCTGTCGCTGTTGTCGACGCGGGGCATGGCGCTGTGGCCGCCGCTGATCCCGGTCTTTCGTCGTGTCATGGACGTGTCCCGCGCCTTGCCGGAAATCGTGGTGGCGCTGGTCTTGATCTACATGCTGGGCAGCGGGCCGATCCCGGCGATGATCGCCATTGCCCTGCACACCGCTGGCGCACTGGGCAAGCTGTACTCGGAAGTAAATGAAAACGCCGACCTGAAACCGGTCGACGGCCTGTCCTCGGTCGGATCGAACTGGTGCCAGAAAATGCTGCTGGGCGTGATGCCACAGGTCGCGCCGAACTACCTCAGCTACGGGTTGCTGCGGTTCGAGATCAATATCCGCGCCTCGGCCATCCTTGGCTTCGTTGGCGCGGGCGGCATCGGCTATGAACTGCGCAACTCGATGTCATGGGGACCGGGGCGTTTTGATGAGGCGGCGGCGATCTTCATTCTGCTCTTTGTGACCATCGTTGTGGTCGACAATATCTCATCCGCCCTGCGCAACCGGTTGAGCGAAGGGGCCAAGTCATGACTGACACCACGCTTTCGCTGATCGACCGCCAGGACGCCGCGCAAATGATGTTCCGGCGCAAGCGCCTGATCTCTGCCGGGGTGCCGGCGGTGATCCTGCTGTACCTGACCTATATCTTCTTTGCCTTCGACGTGATGGGGCTGGCGGACCGGGCGCGTCTGGACAACGCGATGACACTGATCCGCGATACCTATAGCTACAAGACCCACGTTACCCGCAACAATCGGACCGGTGACCTGACCGTCGCCAAGGAGGGCGAGCGGCCCGCCACATGGCCGGAGGGGCGGACACCCGATTGGGTGGTGGCGGACGGCGAGACGGTCACCATTGACCTGCCCAAGGGGCACAGCGTCGTCTTTTTGCCGCACAAGACCGCGATCTATCATCACCCGGAGTTCGGAGCCATCACGGCCAAGCTGGAGCCAAGCGTTGTGATCGACGTGCCAGAGTCCGACATCCCCGACTGGATCAGCTATTCCGGCACGCGTCTCGATATCCGGACAGAGGCGGGACGGATGACCATGACCCGCGCCAAGACCGAGGTGTTCCGTTACTTTTTTGGCTGGGAGCTGTTCTGGTTTACGCTCGACAGTCCCTATCACGATCATTCTGTCTTTCAGGTCGCCTTTGGTCCGCAGATTGATCCCGACCGGTCCAACATCGCGGGCGCGTGGCAGGACTTCTGGGGCAATCCTCTGTGGCATCACGGCAAGGTCGCATGGGCCATTGGTGAGACGATCCTGATGGCCTTTCTGGGCTCCATGGGGGCGGCGTTGGTGGCCCTGCCGCTGGCCTTTCTGGCGGCAAAGAACTTCACTCCTTTTGTCGTCGTGCGGCAACTGGTGCGGCGCGCCTTTGATTTTGTGCGCGGTGTGGATGCGCTGATCTTTACCATCCTGCTCAGCCGCGCCTTTGGTCCCGGCCCCCTGACCGGCGCGCTGGCAATCCTGCTGACCGACAGCGGATCGCTGGGCAAGCTGTTCTCCGAGGCGCTTGAAAACGTCGACCGGCGGCAGATCGACGGCGTCGCTTCGACCGGGGCCAAGCCGTTGCAGCGCTACCGCTTTGGCGTCCTCCCGCAGATCACGCCGGTGCTGCTCAGCCAGGTGCTGTACTACCTCGAATCGAACACCCGTTCGGCGACCATCATCGGCGCGATCACCGGGGGCGGCATCGGCCTGATGCTGACACAGGCGATCATCACCCAGAAAGACTGGGAAGAGGTCAGCTATTACATCGTGCTGATTGTCCTGATGGTGATCTTCATGGACTGGGCTTCGGGCATCCTGCGCCGCCGCCTGATCAAGGGCAAAGAGGGCGGGCGTTAAGCATTAAGGCCGATGACCAACCTCTCTGGGGGGCGAGCACCGGCGTTCACTCGGCGGCCAACCTCAGGTTGCGTCCCGCCCCCAGAAAACGGTGCGCCGCTTCGCCCGCCAGATGGGTGATCCGTCCGCCGCAGATGGTCGCCTCAACTGCGCGGGTCCGCGCGTTGACCACCGCCAGATCCGCACGGCGTCCATAGTCGATCCTGCCCCGGTCGGGCATCCGCAGGATGTCTGCCGGAGTGGTCGAGATCATCGCCCAGGCGCGGGGCAGGTCCGCCACGCCGTCATCGACCAACCGAAAGGCCGCCTGCAACAGCGCCGGGTAATAGTAGTCCGAGACCAGAGCGTCACACAGCCGTTCCTCGATCAGGTCCCGCGCGGCGATGTTGCCGGATTGAGAGCCACCGCGCACGACGTTTGGGGCGCCCATCAGGATCGGGTCGCCCACGGCACGCGCCAGCGCCGCAGCAGCGCGTCGGGTCGGGAATTCGCAAATCTTTGCGCCGATTTGTGAGTAGTACTCACGCGTTTCGCCATCGCGGTCGTCGTGGCTGCCATAGGCGACGCCCAAGGTGTCAAAGGCCTCGGCAAGGCGGCAGAGATAGCGCGGCACGTCTCGTTTCTGTGCGCGCGCCGCGTGGACCTGTGCCATGTGCTCATCGACAGAGCGGCCCGCCTGCTGCGCCCAAAGCGCCAGCCGCGATCTGTCCACCTCTGCCAGTTGCGCCGCCTCGTCGAGGTGATTGTTGAACACCACGTAATCGACCCGGTGGCGGCGCACGGCGGCCAGCAGCCGGTCGGCGGTGTGGACGGTGTGGGTTTCGCAGCGGATCTGCACCCGCAGGTCGGTCAGGGCCTCATCGGCATAGGTGTCGACCGCCTCCAGAAACGCCTCGGCATGGTCGGGGCCACGGGCCCCGCCCTCCCAGCTCCAGCTATGCGCCATCCATGCGGTGGTGACGCCGTTTGCCGCCGCGTCGCGGTCTGTCGCCCGCAGAGCGGTGCGCAACGGAAACGGCGCAGAGGGCCGGGGGGCAAGATGCCGTTCGAACGCGTCGCCATGCAGGTCGATGATCCCCGGCAGGATGTAATAGCCGCTCAGGTCGACCTCGGGCAGGGGGCCTTTGGTAATTCGCCCGTCCTTGATCGCGACGGACCGCGCCTGCAAAGCGCCGTCGCGTAGAACCGTGGCGCCCGTCAGGCGCAAAGAAGAGGGAGCGATGGGCATGAAATTGCTCCGGACAGTTTTTGTCCGAACTACCTACGCTTGTATTGTATCAGCGTAGTGACAGGACGTGTCATATCTTCCATGAAAACAAGGGCTGTCGGGCGTCACACGTCCAACGTCAGGGTCACGCGGTCACCGGCGAACCACGTCTTGCCGTATTCGATCGGCACCCCGTCAGCGTCGATGTTCACGCTGGTGGTGCGCAGCAGCGGCGCGCCTTCGGTCAACCTCAGGCGGGCGGCCTGCGTCGGGGTGGCCAGATGGGCGGTCACGCGGGTCGAGGCGCGGGTATAGTCAGGCACTCCACAGGCGGCGAGCGCCTCTGTGATGGTGGCAAAGGCGTGCAGAGCCTTGGGCAGGTCAGGCAGGCGGTCAGCGGGAAAGACCCCAACCCCAAGCGCGATAGGCGCGCCGTCGGCGGTCGCCAGCGTCTCATGAACATGGACCGGGTCGCCGGGGGACAGACCCAGCGCGCGCGCCTCTCCCGGATCGGCCAGCCGGGTTTCCGACATCAGGATCTCACGCCCCGGCACCTGTCCTGCGGCGCGCAGGTTCTGGTTGAACCGGACGCGCCGCCCAAGGGCATACTCCGTCGGCTTTGCAGCCACAAAGACGCCCGCACCGCGCCGCGCGTGGACCAGACCCCGTTCCGCCATGGCCTGCAAGGCCCGGCGCACGGTGTGGCGGTTCACCCCGAACCGCGCCGACAGCTCCGCCTCTGTCGGCAGCTTGTCACCGGGGCGATAGCGGCCCGTCGCAATGTCGCCGGTCAGGCTGTCAAGGATGGCGGTCCAGAGCGCGGGGCGGGCCATGTCACGAAACTTTCACCAGAGACGGACTTGTCAGGTTTGCGGGCGGGCGGTAATAATTTGTCTAGTTGTATGTTTATTTCGACAACTCTGCAAGGTGTCTAGATGGGCGACGAACCCGCGCGCAAAGAATGGATGAGCCTGCTGGCCAAGTCGAAACCGGACGCGCTGGAGGCGCTCTGGCAGGGGTGGCAGGTGCCACCATTCACATGGCTGCGCGCGCCGGAAATCGGCGCGGCGATGGTGCGCGGACGGATGGGCGGCACCGGCGCGCCCTTCAATCTGGGTGAGATGACGGTGACACGCTGTTCGCTTCAGCTTGACGATGGCGCGGTCGGGCATGGCTATGTGCAGGGGCGCGACAAACCCCATGCCGAACGCGCCGCCCTGATCGACGCGCTGATGCAAACAGGTGCGGCCGCACAGATCGAGGCAGAGGTGCTGGCCCCGTTGCGGGCGCAATCCTCTGCCCACGTGCAGGACCGCGCCGCCAAGGCCGCGTCGACAAAGGTTGAATTTTTCACACTTGTCCGGGGAGAGGATTGATGGACGCAGCCTTGCTCAAGGGCGGGTTCGCGGACGCGCCGGTCGAGTCGTCCCGCGCCTTTCGGGCCATCATGACGGCTATGGCCCGGCCCGGCACGATCCAGCGGGTCACGGGGGCCGCGCCGCCCGCCCCGATGTCGGTCGCTGCCGGGGGGCTGATCCTGACGTTGTGCGATCCGGAAACCGGCGTCTTTCTGGCCGGCACACATGATTGTGCCCCGCTGCGCGACTGGATCACCTTCCACACCGGTGCGCCTCTGGTGGCCGCCGAGGTTTGCGATTTCGCCTTGGGCACATGGGACGCGCTTCAGCCTGTCAGCCGGTTCCGCGTGGGAGAGGCGCACTACCCGGACCGCTCTGCCACGCTGATCGTCGAAGGGCCTGACCTTTTGCCAACGGGCGCGCGGCTGACAGGGCCGGGCATCCGCGACTGCGCGGCGCTGTCGCTGCCGGACACCAAGGCGTTTCAGGCCAATGCCGCCCGGTTCCCGCTGGGCTGGGATGCGTATTTCTGCGCCGGGGACCGGCTTGCCGCCCTGCCGCGCAGCACCAAGGTAGAGGGCTAGGCGATGTATGTTGCGGTCAAGGGCGGCGAACGCGCCATCGACAATGCCCACGCATGGCTGGCCGAAGAGCGGCGCGGCGATACCGCCGTGACCGAACTGTCCGTGGCCCAGATCCGTGAGCAGCTCAAGCTGGCGGTCAACCGCGTGATGACAGAGGGGTCGCTTTACGATCCCGACCTTGCGGCGCTGGCAATCAAACAGGCGCGCGGCGACCTGATCGAGGCGATCTTTCTGATCCGCGCCTATCGCACGACGCTGCCGCGTTTTGGCGGCACCCGGCCCATAGATACCGCCGATATGGCCTGCATCCGGCGCATCTCGGCCACGTTCAAGGACGCGCCGGGTGGGCAGATTCTGGGGCCGACCTTTGACTACACGCACCGCCTGCTGGATTTCAAACTGGCGGCGGAGGGGGAGGTGCTGCCCGCGCCCCAAGCCGCCCCGCGCCAAGGGCCGATGCCGCATATCACCGGCTTTCTGAACCGCGAAGGGGTGATCCAGCAGGAAAGCCCGTCGGACAAGACACCCCCGGATCTGACCCGCGAACCGATGGACCTGCCCGGATCGCGCGCGCTGCGCCTTCAGGCGCTGGCCCGTGGCGATGAGGGGTTTGTCCTTGGCATGGCCTATTCGACGCAACGCGGCTATGCCCGCAACCACGCCTTTGTCGGCGAGTTGCGCATCGGCACGGTGGCGGTGGAAATGGACATTCCCGAACTGGGTTTTGCCATCGATATCGGAGAGATCGAAGTCACCGAATGCGAGACGGTCAACCAGTTCACCGGCTCCAAAACCGAACCGCCGCAGTTTACCCGTGGCTACGGCCTGACTTTTGGCCAGACAGAGCGCAAGGCCATCTCAATGGCCTTGGTGGACCGCAGCCTGCGCTGGCGCGAATTGGGAGAGGACAACGTCGGTGCGCCCGCGCAGGACGAGGAATTTGTCCTCTACCATTCGGACAACATTCAGGCGACCGGCTTTCTGGAACACATCAAGCTGCCGCACTACGTCGATTTCCAGTCGGAACTGGAACTGGTGCGCAAATTGCGCCGCGCGGCGTCAGGCGACCAAGCCGGGGCTGCGGAATGAGCCGGTCAGCCCTTTGTGTTGCGCGCGTGGATCACCTTGGCGATCAGGGCAAGGCAGAAGACGACAAGCAGGGCAGTGACAATCGGGAACATGGAGACGGTCCTTTCGCGGGTTTCAGGCCGATGGGGTATTGGGAAAAGAGGGCAAGAATGTGAAACAAAAGCTCGATCAGACGCCCGAAAATGCGCGCGAATTGAACAACTACAATTTTGCCTACCTCGACGAACAGACCAAGCGGATGATCCGCCGGGCCATTCTCAAGGGGCTTGCCGTGCCCGGCTATCAGGTGCCCTTTGCCAGCCGCGAGATGCCCATGCCCTATGGCTGGGGCACCGGCGGCGTGCAGGTGTCGGCGGCAACCCTGACGCCAGAGGACACCCTGAAGGTGATTGATCAGGGGGCCGACGACACCACCAACGCAGTGTCGATCCGCAAGTTCTTTGAGCGCACGGCAGGGGTGGCCACGACCGAGGAAACCGCCAAGGCGAGCGTGATCCAGACCCGTCACCGCATCCCGGAGGAACCGTTGCGTGAGGATCAGATCCTTGTCTATCAGGTGCCGATCCCGGAGCCGCTGCGCTTTCTGGAACCGTCCGAGATCGAGACTCGCAAGATGCACGCGCTGGAGGACTACGGGCTGATGCATGTAAAGCTGTATGAGGACATCGCGCGGCACGGGCAGATCGCCACCTCCTACGCCTATCCGGTCAGGGTTGAGGGGCGCTATGTCATGGACCCTTCGCCGATCCCCAAGTTCGACAACCCCAAGATGTCAGGCAATGCGGCGATCCAGCTTTTCGGCGCGGGGCGTGAACAACGCATCTATGCGCTGCCGCCTTACACCGAGGTTGTCAGCCTCGATTTCCGCGACTTCCCCTTTGAGGCGACCAAGGCCGATGCCGCCTGCGATCTGTGCGCGGCAGAGCACAGCTATCTGGACGAGGTGATCGTGGATGACGAAGGAGGGCGCATGTTTGTCTGCTCGGACACGGATTTCTGCCGCGCGCGCCGGGCGGCGGGGCATGTGGGGGCCAAGGCCGCCTCGGAGGCTGCCGCATGACACCGCTGCTCAAGGTCGAAAACCTGACAAGGCGCTACGGTGCCCGTATCGGTTGTGCGGATGTGAGTTTCGATCTCTGGCCCGGTGAGGTCATGGGGATCGTGGGCGAAAGCGGGTCGGGCAAATCAACGCTGCTCAACTGCATGGCGGGGCATCTGGTGCCCGACGCGGGGCGCGTCCTGTTCGACACCCGTGCCGAGGGGCTGCGCGACACCGTCACCATGTCGGAAGCCGAACGCCGGATGCTGGGCCGCACCGACTGGGCCTTTGTCCACCAGCACGCCCGCGACGGGCTGCGCATGAACGTCAGCGCAGGGGGCAACGTGGGGGAACGGCTGATGGCCGTCGGCGCGCGCCACTACGGTGAGATCCGCGAGGCGGCCGAGGATTGGCTGGGCCGGGTCGAGATCGACGCCACCCGCATCGACGACCGCCCCACCGCCTTTTCCGGCGGCATGCAGCAACGCCTGCAAATCGCCCGCAACCTTGTGACCGGGCCGCGCCTTGTCTTCATGGACGAACCGACCGGCGGTCTGGATGTCTCTGTTCAGGCGCGTTTGCTGGATCTGTTGCGCGGCTTGGTGCGCGAAATGGGGTTGAGCGCGATCATCGTCACCCACGACCTTGCCGTTGTGCGCCTGCTGGCGGACCGCTTGATGGTGATGAAAGACGGGCATGTGGTCGAGGCGGGTCTGACCGATCAGGTTCTGGACGATCCGCAACACGCCTATACCCAGCTCCTTGTTTCATCGGTACTACAAGTCTGATGATGTATGCGTATCACATTGCCGACAATCGCCTGCACCCGCTTGCACCCGACGCGTCCCCCGAGCCCGCGCATTGGATCGATCTCCATAACCCCTCGGCAGAGCAGGTCGCGGCGGTCGAGGCGCTGGGCGTTCAGGTGCCGTCGCTGGACGACATGGAAGAGATCGAGGTCTCGAACCGGCTCTACCGCGAGGGCGACACGGAGGTGCTGACCGTCATGCTGCCCGGACTGGACGCGGACAAGCGGCGCAGCTTTGGCCCGGTCGCCTTTTTGCTGACGCCGACTCGCATGGTCACCGTCCGCTATCACGCCCCCCGCAGCTTTGAGACGTTCCCGGATCATGCGGCGCTGACCGCATCCGGATGTGGCGGGCCGCTGCACCTGTTCCTTGGCCTGATCGAGGAAATCGTCTCGCGTATTGCCGACCTGCTGGAGGGCGCCGGCCGGGCGCTGGACGCTGCCGCGCGCGACCTGTTTGAGCGGGACGAACCCGAAGAAGAGCTGAAGACGACGCTGCGCGCCGTCGGGAAACGGGGTGAGGAACTGGCCAGCTACCGGCTGTCGCTGCTGACGCTGGAACGGGCGCTGACCACCTTTTCGCTGAACATCCCCAAAAAATCCGGTCAGAACCTGCAATCGGTGCTCAAGGCGCATACGCGGGACATCCGCTCATTGGTGGTTCACTCTGACTTTCTGACCGGGCGGGTGGCCCATGTGACGGATGTGGTCCTTGGCATGGTCAATCTGGATCAGAGCAACGCAAACCGCACCCTGTCGGTGGTTGCGGTGCTGTTCCTGCCGCCGACGCTGGTGGCCTCTGTCTATGGCATGAACTTTGAGGTGCTGCCGGGGCTGGGCCAGAAATACGGCTACCTGATCGCCACCGGGTTGATGGCCGGATCGGCGCTGGGAACGTACGTGTTCTTCAAATGGAAGGATTGGCTATGAGCGCCATGATCGACATTCGCGACCTGTCCAAGACATTCACCCTGCACAATCAGGGCGCGGCGGTGATCCGGGTGATGGACGGCGCCTCGCTGAGCGTCGACCGGGGCGCGTGCGTGGCGCTGACCGGGGCCTCGGGCGCGGGGAAGTCGACACTGATGCGGATGATTTACGGCAACTACCTTGCCGCCTCTGGCCGCATCATGGTGGGCGGGGTGGACGTGGCGCGGGCCGAACCGCGTGAGATCATCCGCCTGCGCCGCGAGGTGTTGGGCTATGTCAGCCAGTTCCTGCGCGTGGTGCCACGGGTGCCGACACTGGACGTGGTAGCAGAGCCGCTGCTTGCCGTCGGCGTCGACCGTGATGCGGCGCGGGACCGGGCGCGCGCGCTGCTCACCCGGTTGCGCATTCCAGAGCGGCTCTGGTCGTTGTCGCCCACCACCTTTTCCGGCGGCGAACAGCAGCGCGTGAACATCGCGCGCGGGTTTGCCCATGCCTATCCGGCGTTGCTGCTGGATGAGCCGACCGCCTCTCTGGACGCCGCAAACCGCGAAACCGTGCTGGCCCTCATCGAAGAGGCCAAGGCGCGCGGCGCGGCCATTGTCGGCATCTTTCACGATCAGGCAGCGCGCGAGCGGGTCTGCGACCGCGAAATCGACGTGACGCAATTCACGCCCGGACTGGCGGCATGACGGCGGGGCGCTTCATCGCTGTTGTCGGTCCTTCGGGTGTCGGAAAGGACAGCGTGATGGCGGCGCTGTCCGCGCGCGATCCGCGCTTTGTGGTTGCGCGCCGCAGGATCACCCGCCCCGAAGAGGCGGGCGGAGAGGATCATATCCGCGTCTCGGGGGCAGAGTTTGACCGGATCGAAACCGCCGGAGGGTTTGCCCTGTCGTGGCGGGCGCATGGGCTGGCCTATGGTATTCCGACCGAGGTCGATTCCGAGATCGCGCAGGGCCGCGATGTGCTGGCCAACCTGTCGCGCGGGGTGCTTGCGCGGGCTCAGGCGCGCTTTGCCGGGTTTGCCGTCCTGTCGCTGGCCGCGCCGGTTGAGGTGCTGGCGCAGCGTCTGGCCGGGCGGGGCCGCGAAACCGCCGACCAGATCGCGGACCGGCTGCGCCGTACAGCGTCGCCCCTGCCCAAGGGTCTGCCGGTGATCAGCGTCGAGAACACCGGCCCGCTGGAGCAAACGGTGAACACGATCCTGACCCGGCTTCAGCCGCAAAGGGGGTAACGGTGCAATTCGTGGAAATATCCGGTCTGATCCTCGCCGCACAGCGTCAGCGCATCCACCGAGAACGGACGCGGCAGGCGCTGGTCGATATACGGCAACAGCGCGGCGCGGACCTGTTCGGCATCCGCCGTGCCCAGCCGACCGCTCAGCGTGATGTGAAAGCGGAACTGGTCCATGACATAGGGATAGCCCCATTGCGCCAGCAGGGCGTTCTGCCGGTCACTGAGGCCGGACTTGCGGCGCTTGGCCATCTCGGCCTCTGTCGGCGGCGCGCGGAACGGGTCCAGTGTCTCAACCGCCCGCGCGGCGAGCGTCGTCAGCGCGTCCGTGTCCCCCACTGGCGTCAGCGCCAGAAAGCTGCCCAGCCGGGTCAGCGCCAGACCGTCCAGTGTCACCGGCCCATGCGCGGCGCAGAACGCGGCGAACCCATCGTGCAGCGCGTTGAAACTGTGCCCGTCCGCAAGGCGGAACGGCGGTTTTATGGTGCCGTGCAACCCGTATTTGCGCGGCGTGTCGGTAATGTCATGGGCAGGCATCGGCAGACCGTGGATCATCGGGGCATCGGGGCGTTCGCCGGTTGCGGCGTTCCACCCCAGCCATTGAGCACCGAATTCAGACAGCGGACCCTTTGGAAGGGTCACGTAGACAGCGTAACGGGAGAAATGCATGACGACCTCCACTCTCTCCGGGCCTATGGCCAATGCGTGTAACGCGGACGTGACAGACGGGCTCACGCTTGCCAATGCGACACTGGTGCTGCCTGACCGGGTGGCGCGCGGCTGGGTACGTGCTGAAAACGGAGTCATCGCCGGGATGGGCGAGGGGGCATCGGTGCCCGCGGGCGCGGTGGATTGCGGCGGCGATTACCTCGCGCCGGGGATGATCGAACTGCACACCGACAATCTGGAACGCCACATCCAGCCGCGTCCGGGGGTCGATTGGCCCCATGCGGCGGCCATCGTGGCGCATGATGCGGAACTGGCCTCGACCGGGATCACCACGGTGTTCGATGCCATGCGGATCGGGTCCATTCCGTCCGGGCGCGGGCGTTACCTGAAATACGCGCGGGCGCTGTCGCGGGAAATGCTGGATCTGCGCGCCGCCGACATGCTCAAGATCAGTCATTTCCTGCACCTGCGGGCCGAGGTCTGCTCGGAGACATTGGTTGAGGAACTGGCAGAGTTCGGGCGCGAGGACCGCGTCGGGCTGGTCAGCCTGATGGATCACACGCCGGGGCAGCGGCAGTTTCGGGATATCGACAAGCTCATGGCCTACAAGAAGGGCAGACTGGGGCTGTCGGACGCCGAGGTCATCGAACATATCGCCGAGTTGAAGGCCCTGCGCGACCGTTATGGTGCGGCGCATGAGGCGGCGACCGTGGCAGAGGCGGCGCGGTTCGGGGCGGTGCTGGCCAGCCATGACGACACCACGCGCGCGCAGGTCGAGACCTCGGCGGGCTATGGCATCCGGCTGGCGGAGTTCCCGACCAGCGCCGAGGCGGCGCGGGCCTGCCGGACACATGGCATCGCGGTGATGATGGGGGCGCCCAACCTGATCCGGGGCGGCTCGCATTCCGGCAACGTGGCGGCGGAGGAGCTGGCGCGGCTGGACCTGCTGGACATCGTCTCCTCCGATTATGTTCCGGCGGCGCTGCTGCTGGCGGCGGTCAGGCTGGGCGAGATCTGGGGCGATCTGCCACGGGGCCTCGCGACCGTGACCAAGGCCCCCGCCGAGGCGGTGGGGCTGGACGACCGGGGGGTGCTGGCGACAGGCAAGCGGGCCGATCTGATGCGCTTTGGGGTATCGGGACAGGTGCCCCTGCTGAGGGGCGTCTGGAGCCGGGGCCTTCAGGTGGCCTGAGGGGGTGTCCACGCGTGGACAGCGTTGGCCCATAGGAATATCAAGGGGTTACAGAGACGTTTTTACCTTTGGGTAACGTTTGAGGTGTTTTGGGGGGCCTCAATCGGTCCTGCCGCTGCGTTCGATGCGCCGCGTCCTGCGCTCTTCGCCGGATTGGTAAATCAGGATCCAGGCCAGCGCGATGAACATCGGATGCGTCAGCCCGCCCGAAAAGATGATCGCCGGAATCCAGATCAGGAAGACGACGATCGACAGGATCGGCCGCCCGGTCAGAAGGATCGAGAGCGGCGGCAGGAAAAGGGCGAGGACATAGTTCATTCCGGTCTCCGGTGCGGCGGCAAGGGACAATGTTAACAGGATTAAGATAGGCCCGGTGCCGCCAATGTGAAGACCCGCCGATGACCGTCCGCTCTGGCGGGGTTCGGGGCTGTGCTTCCTGATTCGCCGGAATAGGCGCAGTATACCCGGACCGCACCTTTCCGGTGCGGCATTGAAAGGGGAGGAACTTTCTATGGCACATTTTACGATTTCGCATTGGGAAACAGACGACTGGACCGACGAGATGGAGACCTTGGCGCGTGAAAAATACGTGCCGCTGGTCAAGTCGGTCGGGGCGCAGCGGGTCTCTATGGTGCGGGTGGCGGACCGCAGTTTCATGGTTGTGACGGAATACGCGGATGCCGCGACGGCGGACGCGGCACAGGCGCGGATCGCCGAAATCCGGTCGCAGGCGGCAGAGGAATTGCCGATGAAGATGACCGCCGCCATGGGCGGTGAGGTCTTTGCAGCCGGGTGACGGGGCAGGACAGGCGGCCGCGGTGGGGGCCGGTGGTGCCGGGGTCCGGTGGTGGTGCCGGGCTGAAGCCCGGCCTACGTCCGGCCCGCAAGGGGCAACCGGGGCGGATGTCTTGACCGGCGGCTTTGCGTGGTCTATACGCGCGAACGTCGACAAGGCATCAAACGCCGCGACAAAGAGATCGAGCAGGGTCGGACAACATCCGGCCCTCTTTGTTTTGCGGAAGACCGAGTGACCAATTTGTTTCGCCGAAGGCGGACATCATCCCAGACCGGCGGAGACAACCGCATGGCCAGAAAACTGTTGTAAAGGACCGTACACACATATGCCTAGCGCATCGATGGAGGAATTCGAGGCCCTCCTTAATGAAAGCCTCGAAATGGACACGCCCGACGAAGGGTCTGTTGTCAAAGGCAAAGTCATCGCAATCGAAGCGGGACAAGCCATCATCGACGTCGGTTACAAGATGGAAGGCCGCGTCGATCTGAAAGAATTCGCGGAACCGGGCGAAAGCCCCGAGGTGCACGTTGGCGACGAAGTCGAGGTTTACCTCCGCGCCGCCGAAAACGCCCGTGGCGAAGCCGTCATCTCACGCGAGATGGCCCGCCGCGAGGAAGCCTGGGACCGTCTGGAAAAAGCCTACGCCGACGACGCCCGCGTCGAAGGTGCGATCTTTGGCCGGGTCAAGGGCGGCTTTACCGTCGATCTCGGCGGCGCCGTGGCCTTCCTGCCCGGTTCCCAGGTCGATGTGCGCCCTGTGCGCGATGCCGGCCCGCTCATGGGTCTCAAGCAGCCGTTCCAGATCCTGAAAATGGACCGTCGCCGTGGCAACATCGTTGTGTCGCGCCGCGCGATCCTCGAAGAGAGCCGCGCCGAACAGCGCGCCGAGGTCATCGGCAAGCTGCAAGAGGGCGACGCGGTTGACGGCGTGGTCAAGAACATCACCGAGTACGGCGCATTCGTCGATCTGGGTGGCGTTGACGGCCTGCTGCACGTCACCGACATGGCATGGCGCCGTGTGAACCACCCCTCCGAGATCCTGTCGATCGGCGAAACCGTCAAGGTTCAGGTCATCAAGATCAACAAGGAAACCCACCGTATCAGCCTGGGCATGAAGCAGCTTCAGGAAGATCCGTGGGATCTGGTGGGCGTCAAGTACCCGCTGGCCTCGGTCCACAAGGGCCGCGTGACCAACATCACCGATTACGGCGCATTTGTTGAGCTGGAGCCCGGTGTCGAAGGTCTGGTCCACGTCTCCGAGATGTCCTGGACCAAGAAGAACGTGCACCCCGGCAAGATCGTCTCCACCTCGCAGGAAGTGGACGTCATGGTGCTGGAAATCGACGGTGCCAAGCGTCGCGTTTCGCTGGGTCTCAAGCAGACCATGCGCAACCCGTGGGAGGTGTTTGCAGAAACCCACCCCGAGAACACGCAGGTCGAAGGCGAAGTCAAGAACATCACCGAATTCGGTCTGTTCATCGGCCTCGACGGCGAGATCGACGGCATGGTTCACCTGTCCGACCTGTCGTGGGACCAGCGCGGCGAAGAAGCCATTCAGGAATACCGCAAGGGCGATATCGTTCAGGCAGTTGTCTCTGAAGTGGACGTCGAGAAAGAGCGTATCTCGCTCTCGATCAAGGCGCTGGGCGGCGACAAGTTCGCCGAAGCGGCCGATGGCGTGCGCCGTGGCTCGATCGTGACCGTTGAGGTTACCGCGATCGAGGATGGCGGCATCGAGGTGGAATACGAAGGCATGAAATCCTTCATCCGCCGCTCTGACCTGTCGCGTGATCGTGCCGAGCAGCGCCCCGAGCGTTTCTCGACCGGTGACAAGGTCGACGTGCGCGTCACCAACATCGACACGAAGACCCGCCGTCTGGGTCTGTCGATCAAGGCACGCGAGATCGCCGAAGAGAAAGAAGCCGTGGAACAGTTCGGGTCCTCCGACTCGGGGGCGTCGCTGGGCGACATCCTTGGCGCGGCTCTGAAGCGCGACGAGTAATCTCGTTTCCGTAAAGACACCGAAAAGGCCTCGCATTTGCGGGGCCTTTTTGCTTTCCTGCGGGGGACGCCGCGGGGGCGTTCGGGACGGGAGATCCGGATGAAGCATGTTGTGCTGATGGTCTTGGGGCTGATCTTGGCGGGGCCGTGTGCCGCGCAAGACCAGATTGTACTCCCCGACGACGGGACAGAGGTCATGCAGGACCGGCCCCCGCCCGGCGGCACCGGGATGACCATGCGCCGGGTCGAGGTTAAAGGGCAAAAGCAGCTTCGCGGGCGCTATGGTTCTGCCTGGACAGCGCAGGATGTCAGAACGGAGGCGGCCAAGACCTGCGCCGAGGCGGGGCTGCGGCTGGTCTATTTCCAGCCTGCGGACAAGGCGTCCGGGGACTGGACCGAGTTTGCGGCGGTCTGTCAGTAGCAAGGCCAACTGCGGCGCGACGGTGGGGCGGGGCGACAACGGGCGGTGTGCCCGCGTGTGTGCCCGTGACGTCGTGGCGGGTTGCGGTGTGGGTGTGGTCGTCCGTGTGTGACGGTGTGGGTGACGGTGCCCTTGGCGGGGGTCCGTGTCCCGGACCGGGTCATCCGGACGTCCGGTTGGCGACGGGGGTCCATCCATCCCCCGCAGGCTGAAGAGGCGGCAGGCCGGTTTCGGGCTGTCGTTGCCGCGGCGGGCAATCCGGCAGGCGAGGCCCGTGATGGAAACAAGACCCCGCCATGACGCGGGGTCTTGAAGTGCTGCGAAAAGGGCGCGCTTATTTGGCGACCGGGGTCACCTCATGGCTGGTCATGCCACCGATGGCATCGCAATCCGCGGACTTTTCCGCCAGCACGGTGACATCGTTGACGACACAGAGGACGGCGTTTGCACCTTCTTCCGCAAAACCGATGCTGATGTGGAATGCTTGAGCGGACAGGGTCGATGCTGCGAGAATTGCGGCTGCCATTGCATATTTCATAGTCATTCTCCACTTGGGGGGATGAGCGACGGACGCTCTGATGAGGCCGGAATGGCCGGGCATGGGGCCGCGCGCGTGCGTGACCACATCTGGTGCGGGATCACAGGCCGGGCAAGACCGCCTGCGGATCCCGGATGACGGGTGTTTGCCGACAGTCGGGGGTGAAGCCGCCAGCGGTCGCTGATTTGACCTTGTGCGCGGCGCAGATCGGCCCCGAACTGTCGGTGACCTGACCGGAAACGGTGGTCAGCAGCTCTGACAGCGGCACCTTTGGGCCGCGCATCGCGGCGACCAGCAGGCTGCTGAACAGCGGCTGTTTGTAGTCCAGAGTCAGGTTTGCGTATTGGCCCGCCTGCGCGGATGCGATGGTGGCGACACGGTCGGTTTTCGGGGTCGTTTCGTGCAGGATCTCAAGACCCAGTGCGCCGGACTGGCAGTCTTCGAGGATGGCCACCAATGTCCCCATCCCGAGTTGCCCGATTGCGTCGCCAAAGTCGCTGGCGCGGAGCCATTTGCCTTCGGCAATGGCAAATTCGATCACGCCGGGGTCACTGTCGGACCAGAACACCAGAATGTCGTCCTTGGCCGAGGCGGCGCGGTCCTGATGACCCCCACCGTTGTGCATGACAATGTACAGAAAGACCCGGTCATCAGCGGCGATCGGCGGCAGGGCATTCAGAAAATCCACAAAACCGGTGACCGTGGCCCGCGCATTCAGGAGGGTATGGACCTGTGACTCCGGCACGTTGTACCGCGCCGACAAGGCTGCCGTGACCTCTGTCACGGCGGTTTCGCAGACCGCCGGGGGCACCCCGGCCCAGGCCGGACAGGCTCCGACGGCAAGGATGTGGTCGTCGGCCCGCGCGCTGCCTGCGCCGGCAACACAGAAGGCCAGAAGCAGGCCGGACCTTGCGGCGAACGCAACGGGCCTGCGCAAGACAAGCGCCAGGGCCCGGCGGACGGCGCCCGGAAAAACCAAGGGTGTCAAATTCTCTCCAGTCCATGCAACGGAAAACAAGCCATGGCGGCGGCCCGTTCAGTCAATCGTTGTGGCGACTATGCGAGTGATGTCTTGAGCATTCCCTAACGGATACAATGTGATGGAAATCGGCCCCCGCCGCGTGGTCGCGCAGGGCGAATCGCGGACCCCGCTGGCGTGATATTGTGAGGCACCATCGCTGGCAGGACGGCGGGGATTCCCGCCGGTGCACCGGATTTGACCGGCAAAGCGCTGCAAAACCTGAGTTTTCCCCGGAAAAGGATGGTTCCCGTTTGGTAATCCCGCGCGTATAGTTCCGGCAAATAACAAGGCAAACGCCGAGTCCACGGGGGATGTGGGGTATGATCAGATCTGAATTGATCCAGAAGATTGCGGATGAGAACCCGCATCTATATCAGCGTGATGTGGAGAGGATCGTGAACACGATCTTCGAAGAGATCACCAACGCCATGGCTCGGGGCGACCGGGTCGAGCTGCGGGGCTTCGGGGCCTTTTCGGTCAAGAAGCGGGACGCGCGCGTCGGGCGGAACCCCCGCACCGGGGAGTCGGTCGAGGTCGAGGAAAAGCACGTGCCCTTCTTCAAGACCGGCAAGCTGCTGCGGGACCGCCTGAACGGAAAGTAATCCATGCGCTACGCTCTATATGCCTTTTACGCGATTCTGCTCATTGTCCTCACGGTTGTCTGTGTCGCGAACTTGCAGTGGGTGACGCTGAACACGCTGCCCGAGGGGCTGGCGCGTCTTCCGCAGATGGACAGGCTGGCGTTCTCGGTCGAGATGCCGCTGTTCGCGGTGGCGCTGGGCTTTCTGGTGCTGGGCTGGGTGCTGGGCGAGGTTTATGAGTGGCTGCGCGAATACAAGTACCGCGCCGAGGCCTCTGCCAAGAAGACCGAGGTGCGCAAGCTGGAGCGTCAGTTGAAGAAGACGCAGGCCGAGCGTGACAAGGACAAGGACGAGGTGCTGGCGATTCTGGATCAGGCCAGATGATCGCCGCGCCGTTGCGGGGGAGGGGCGCTGCCCCTCTGCGCCTTTGGGCGCATTCACCCCGGGTTATTTTTACAGAGAAGAAACCGAGGCGCGCATGGCCGATACCCGCGTGAAGATCTGTGGTCTGAGACGGCCGGAGGATGTCGACGCCGTGGTGGCGGCGGGGGCGTCTTATGCGGGCTTTGTGTTTTTTCCCAAGAGCCCGCGGCATGTGTCTGTTTCGGTGGCGCGCGAGCTGGCAGTGCGCGCGCCGGTGGGGCTGGCCAAGGTTGCGCTGGTGGTGAACCCCTCGGATGATTTGCTGGAGGAGATCACCGGGGTGGTGCCTCTTGACATGATCCAGTTGCACGGCTCAGAGCCGCCGGACCGGGTGGCCGAGGTGCGCGCGCGCTGGGGCTTGCCGGTGATGAAGGCGGTGGGGGTTGCCGAGGCGGCGGATCTGGATAGCCTTGTGCTGTATCAGCGGGTTGCGGATCAGATCCTTGTGGATGCCAAGCCGCCCAAGGGCGCGGATTTGCCGGGCGGCAATGGGTTGGCCTTTGACTGGCGGCTGATTGCCGGGCGGCGTTGGTCGCGGCCCTGGTTGCTGGCCGGCGGGCTGACGCCCGAGAACGTGGGCCGCGCCGTGGCGATGACCGGGGCGGCGCAGGTCGATGTGTCCTCGGGCGTGGAATCCGCGCCGGGGATCAAGGATGCGGTGAAGATTTCGGATTTTGTAGACGCGGCGAAAGCGGCGGAGGACGTGCCGCGCCTGTGAGGCGCGGCATTGGCCCGAGGGCTGTCACAGCCACGCGCCGCGCCCGCTGCCGACGGCCTGTGCGACCGTGTCGAATCCGTCGCGTGCCAGCAGGGTGTCCAGCCCCTCGGCGATCTCCTGCACAAGGCTGAGGCCGCCGTAGACCAGCGCGGTGTAGAGTTGCACCACGCTCGCGCCCGCGCGGATCTTTTCGTAGGCCTGTTCGGCAGAGCCGACGCCGCCGACGCCGATCAGCGGCAGCGCGCCATCGGTCAGTTGCGACAGGCGGGCGAGAACGCGGGTGGCGCGGTCGAACAGCGGTTCGCCGGACAGTCCGCCCATTTGGCTGGCGTGGGGCGAGCGCAGGCCCGCCCGCGACAGGGTGGTGTTGGTGGCGATGATGCCCGCCACGCCGGAGGACAGCGCGACCTCGGCCACGTCGGCGAGTTCGGTGTCGTCAAGATCCGGCGCGATTTTCAGGAAGACCGGAATGGGGGTCGTCAGCGCGTCGCGGGCCTGCATGACGCCCGCGAGCAGGGCCGAGAGCGCCGCCTTGCCTTGCAGGTCGCGCAGTTTTTCGGTGTTGGGGGAGCTGACGTTGACGGTGGCGAAATCCACGTTGGCGCCGCAATGGGTCAGCACGCGGGCGAAATCCCCGGCGCGGTCGGCGCTGTCTTTGTTCGCCCCCAGGTTCAGGCCAAGGATCAGATCACGAGGGCGGGTGGTCAGCCGCGCGCCGATCGCCTCCATCCCGTCGTTGTTAAAGCCGAAGCGGTTGATCGCGGCGCGGTCCTCGGTCAGGCGGAACAGGCGCGGGCGGGGGTTGCCCGGCTGCGGGCGGGGCGTGGCGGCACCGACCTCGACAAAGCCAAACCCGGCGCGGGACAGGCCCTGAAGGGCTGTGGCGTTTTTGTCGAACCCGGCGGCGAGGCCGACAGGGTTGGGCAGGTTGAGGCCCGCGACGGAGGTGCGCAGGCGGTTTGAGGTCACAAGGCCGGGGCTGTGGGCCACACCGGCCTGAAGTGCGCGCAGCGCCAGCCCATGGGCGGTTTCCGGGTCCATCCGGTGCATGACCGTCAGGCCAAGACGTTCAAGCGGGGTCATCCGAACACTTCTCCGGCGGGGGCAGGGGCACAGCGGATCAGGCGCGAGTCCAACACGGCGGCCTGACGGTGAACAACGGCGCGCTGATACGCGGCGTCCGTCACCATGGCCAGAAAGGCGTGCGCAGAGGGGTAGCGGGCGACAAAAACATGGTCCCAATGCTCGGCCTCCGGCCCGGTCAGCACGCTGCGGAAATCGCCACGCCACAGGATCTTGCCCCCGACGCGGGCAAAGACCGGGCCGCTGTGTGTGCCGTAGAGGCGGTAAGCCTCGGCCCCGCTGTGGCCCGAGTCCGCCAGCTCATGCCCGTGGGGATATTGCGCGGTGTCGCGCAGGCGGACGAGGTTCAGCATCTCGCAGGGTTCATCGCGGTCGAGCGCCTTGAAGGCGTCGAACTGGGCGCGCGTGGGGTCGATGTGGTCGTTCATGCAATGCCGGCGGGGAAACTGTGGGTGCCGTCCGCGCCCAAGGGCAGCGGCTGACACCAGAGGATGTCGGCCAGCCGCAGCGGGCCGTAGAGATGCGGGAACAGGGCATCGCCGCGCGACACCTCCCATTTCAGCGCATCGCCCAAGGTGTCGCTGTCCAGCGCCGCCAGAAACAGCCCCTCTACCCCGGCGAAATGTTTCGCCGCCGTCTCTTGCGCCTGCTGGGCGGTCGAGAAATGGATAAAACCGTCGGCGACGTCGATGGGCGCGCCAGCGGTTTGCTTTTGGCTGCGCAGGGCCGACCACTCGTCGGCGCGGAGGATCTTGTAGATTTCCATGGCCCGAGTGATGCCGCGCCGCGTGAGCGGGGTCAAGCGTGGCGCGGAATGCGGCGGCACGGGACCGGGCCGCTTTCATCGTGCTGTTACAGCCGTGAGCCAGACGCAAAGTCAGGCTTTGACTCTTGGCACGCGCCGGGGTCTGCTATTGCCATAAACAAAACCGACAGAGAGGAAACCTCATGTTTCGCATGATGACAGGTGCTGCCACGCTGGCGTTGATCGCCGGGGCTGCACAGGCGGATTATTCGCTGACGATCCTGCACACCAACGATTTTCACGCCCGGTTCGAGCCGATCAGCAAGTATGATTCGGGCTGTTCCGCAGAGGACAACGCCGAGGGCAAATGCTTTGGCGGCTCGGCGCGTCTGATCACCGCGATCAACGCGGCCAAGGCGCGCACCAACAACCACATCCTTGTGGATGGCGGCGACCAGTTTCAGGGCACGCTGTTCTACACCTATTACAAGGGTAAGCTGGCCGCCGAGATGATGAACCTCATGGGCTATGACGGCATGACCGTCGGCAACCATGAATTCGACGATGGCCCCGAAGTTTTGCGCGGCTTTCTGGATGCGGTGGAATTCCCGATCCTGATGTCGAACGCGGATGTGTCCGGTGAGCCGCTGCTGGCGGACGCGCTGATGAAATCCACGGTGATCGAGCGCGGCGGCGAAAAGCTGGGCCTGATCGGTCTGACACCGCAGGACACCGACGAGTTGGCCAGCCCCGGCGACAACATCATCTTCACCGATCCGTCGGATGCGGTGCAGGGTGAGGTCGACAAGCTGACCGAGATGGGCGTGAACAAGATCATCGTTCTGTCGCACTCGGGCTATGGCGTCGATCAGCGGGTGGCCGAGAACACCACCGGCGTTGACGTGATCGTGGGCGGCCATTCCAATACCCTGCTGGGGGACATGGAGGGGGCTGCGGGCGCGTATCCGACAGTCGTGAACGGCGTTCAGATCGTTCAGGCCTATGCCTACGGCAAATATCTGGGCGAGTTGAACGTGACTTTCAACGACGCCGGGGAAGTGATCTCTGCCGAGGGCGGTCCGCTGTTGATCGACGCATCGGTGACAGAGGATGACGCCGTCAAGGCGCGCATCGCCGAGGCCGCCGCGCCGCTGGACGAGATCCGCAACAAGGTGGTGGCAGAGGCTGCCGAAGCCATCGAAGGCAATCGCGACGTCTGCCGCGCCATGGAATGTTCGATGGGCAACCTTGTGGCGGATGCCATGCTGGACCGGGTCAAGGATCAGGGCATCGACGTGGCCATCGCCAACAGCGGCGGGCTGCGGGCCTCGATCGACGCGGGTGAGGTGACAATGGGCGAAGTGCTGACCGTGCTGCCGTTCCAGAACACGCTGTCGACCTTCCAGATCACCGGCGCGACACTGGTCGAGGCGCTGGAAAACGGCGTCAGCCAGATTGAGGAAGGCGCGGGCCGTTTCCCGCAAGTGGCGGGCATGACGTTCACCGTGGATGCCAGCGCCGAGCCGGGCAGCCGGATTTCCGAGGTCATGGTGGGCGGCGCGCCGGTCGAGATGGACAAGGTCTATGGCGCGGTGTCGAACAACTATGTGCGCAACGGCGGCGACGGCTATGCGATGTTCAAGGATGCCGAGAACGCCTATGACTTTGGCCCCGATCTGGCGGATGTGACGGCGGAGTATCTCGCCAAGGATGGCGCGTATCAGCCTTACACCGATGGCCGGATCACCATGAAGTAACAGGCTTTGTGGGCGGGGTGTCCCGTCCCGGCAAAGTCGTCCCTGCAAAGACAGTGGGCCGCTCCCTTTCGGGGGCGGCCCTTTTTGCTGTGTTGCGCGTGCGGAGGGGTGGCGGGCTGAAGCCCGCCCTACGGCGTTACTCTGCCGCCATGCCTTCGGTGAACTGGAGGCGGGCGAGGCGGGCGTACAGCCCGCCTTCGGCGACCAGCGCGTCATGGGTGCCGGTGGCGACGATGCGGCCGTTCTCCATGACCACGATGCGGTCGGCCTTTTTCACCGTGGCAAGGCGGTGGGCGACGATGATCGTGGTGCGCCCTTCGGCCAGAGTATCGACGGCCTGTTGCACGGCGCGTTCGCTTTCGGCGTCCAGCGCGCTGGTCGCCTCATCCAGCAGCAGGACGGGGGCGTCGCGCAGGATGGCGCGGGCGATGGCGACGCGCTGTTTCTGGCCACCTGACAGCATCACGCCGCGTTCGCCCAGATAGCTGTCGTAGCCGTCCGGCAGGGCGGTGAGGAACTCATGCGCGGCGGCGGCGCGGGCGGCGGCCTCGACCTGCGCATCCGTGGCGTCGGGGCGGCCAAAGCGGATGTTGTCGCGCGCCGAGGCGGCAAAGATCACCGGGTCTTGTGGGACCAGCGCCATGTGGCGGCGGAAGTCATGCCGCGCCATGCCGTCCAGCGCCACGCCGTCCAGCAGAATACGGCCCTCTGCGGGATCGTAGAACCGCTGGATCAACTGGATGATGGTGGTCTTGCCCGCGCCCGAGGGACCGACAAGGGCCACGGTTTCGCCCGGTGCGATGGTCAGATTGACCTCTGCCAGCGCCGACACACCGGGGCGCGAGGGGTAGGAAAAGCTGATGTTGTCAAAGGTGATCTCACCGCGCACGGGGGTGGGGACGGGCAGGGGCCGGGCCGGGTCGCTGACGGTGTCTTCGGCCTGAAGCAGTTCCACAAGGCGTTCGGTGGCCCCGGCGGCGCGTTGCAACTCGCCGAACACTTCGGACAGGGCGCCCACGGCACCGGCGACCATGACGGAATAGATCACGAACTGGATCAGGGTGCCGGCGCTCATGCCGCCTGCGCGCACGTCCCATGCGCCGATCCAGAGCACGCCGACAATGCCGGTGAAGACAAGGAAAATGACGATCATCGTCATGAGCGCGCGGGTCCAGATCCGTTTGCGCGCGGCGTCAAAGCTTTTCTCTGTCACATCGGCAAAGGCACCGCGCGACTGGGTCTCATGGGTGTAGGCCTGCACGGTCTGCACGCTGGTCAGCGCCTCGGAGGCATTGCCGGACGAGGCCGCGATCCAGTCCTGATTTTCGCGGCTGAGCTTGCGCACGCGACGGCCCAGCACAAGGATCGGAATGACGACGGCGGGCACGATCAGCAGCACAAGGCCGGTCAGCTTGGCCGAGGTGAACAGCATCAGGACAATGCCGCCGACAAACAGCAGCACGTTGCGCAGCGCGATCGAGATCGACGAGCCGATGACCGACAGGATCAGCGTTGTGTCGGTGGTGATCCGGCTGAGCACCTCGCCGGTCATGATTTTTTCGTAGAAGGCGGGCGACAGGCCGATGACCTTGTCAAAGACCGCCTTGCGGATATCGGCCACCACCCGTTCGCCCAGCCGCGTCACCAGCGCGTAGCGCAGCGCGGTGCCGGTCGCCAGCAGCGCCGCAATCAGCAGCGCGGCCCCGAAATACTGGTCCAGCAGCGCGCCGTCCTCGGTGTTGAAATTGTCCACCACGCGGCGCACGGCCAGCGGCAGGATCAGCGACACCGTAGCGGTGGCGGTCAGCGCCCCAAGCGCGGCCAGCATCAACAGCCGATAGGGTGCCAGAAAGGGCCAGAGCGCGCGCAGGGATTTGAGGCGGCGGGATTTCTCACGCTCTTGCTCACCGGTGCCGGGGGTGGTCTTGGCGGCCATGGGGGCTCCTTCCTTGTCACGCACAGGGCGTTTTGCCACGCGGGGCGCGGGGGTCAAGCGCCGTCTTGACGCGGGACATGTCCGATACGGGAAGGATTATGGAGCGGGCGACGGGAATCGAACCCGTATCATCAGCTTGGAAGGCTGAGGTCTTACCATTACACAACGCCCGCTCAGCGGGTTATGTCCTATGATAGACTCAAATCGGGGTCAAGGTCGTGTAAGCCGCTCAGGGAGGAAAGCTGGATGGATAAACCGCAGGCCGTCATCATCGGGGCCGGGGACGGGCTGTCCGCCGCGCTGGCGCGCGAGCTGGGCCGGGATCACCGGCTGACACTGGCCGCACGGACCGGCGACCGGATGCGCGCCGTGGTGCAAGAGACCGGGGCGCGGGCGGTGCTGCTGGAGGCGACGGACGAGTCGGCGGTCAGGCGGCTGTTCGATGATCTGTCCGATGCGCCGCGCGTGGTGATCTATAACCCCTCCGCGCGGGTGCGCGGCCCGGTGGCGGAACTGGACGCCGAGGAGGTGCGCAGGGCCATCGAGGTCACCGCCGTGGGGGCCTTTCTGGCCGGAAAACATGCGGCGCGCCGGATGCTGGCGGCAGAGCCGGTGGGCGGCACACGCGGCACCATCCTGTTCACCGGGGCGTCGGCGGGGGTCAAGGGCTTTGCCCAGTCGGCCCCGTTTGCGATGGGCAAGTTCGCGCAGCGTGGTTTGGCGGAAAGCATGGCACGGGAGTTGCACCCCAAGGGCATCCATGTCGCCTGGGTCAATATCGACGGGGCGATCCTGAACCCCGGCCGGGTCGAGCCTGCGGATGCGCCGGGTTCCATGTTGCAGCCCGAGGCGATTGCCCGCACCTATCGCCACCTGATCGAACAGGACCGCAGCGCATGGTCGCAAGAGATCGCCATTCGCCCTTGGGTCGAACGGTTCTGACCGTGGTGCGGCAGGTTTTGGCTCAAAGGCGCAGCGCATGGCCCGCATCCTGATCCTGTCCAGCTGGGTGGCGCATGGCCATGTCGGCGCGTCGGCGGGCGCTCCGGCGTTGCAGGCGCTGGGCCATACGGTCACGCAACTGCCGACGGTGATGCTGTCCAATCATCCCGGCTGGCCGCATGTGGCCGGGATGCCGGTCCCGCCCGAACAGCTTGGCGCGATGATCGACGCGGTGGCGGCGAACGGCTGGCTTGCAGAGCAGGACGCGCTGCTGGTGGGGTATCTGCCCACGCCTGAGCATGTGGCCTTGGCCGCCGGTCTGGTGGAGAGGATGCGCCGCCTTGGGGCGCGCATCGTGATTGACCCGGTGTTGGGCGATGCGCCCAAGGGGCTGTATCTGGCCGAAGCGGCGGCAGAGGCGCTGCGCGACAGCTTGCTGCCGCTGGCGGATGTGCTGACGCCGAACCTGTTTGAACTGGGCTGGCTGACGCGCGCGCCGGTTGACGATATGCAGGCGGCCCGCGCCGCTGCCGAAACCCTGTTGGACCCTGCGCAAGAGGTGCTTGTCACCTCTGCCCCCGTCGGGCCGGGGACAACCGGGGTGCTGCGGGTGACGGCAGAGGGCGCGCAGGTCTGTCCGGTGCCGCTGCGCAAGGGTGTGCCGCAGGGGGTGGGCGATGTCTTTTCGGCTTTGATCGCGGGCGGTCTGGCACCGGGGGAGGCGCTGGGGCATCTGTCAGACCTGATAGACGCCAGCCTGCACGCGCCGCACCTGCGTATTGCAGAGGCCGCCGCCACATGGACCCGCGCCACACCCCTGACCGCAACGGAGATCTGAGCCATGGCCTTTGATTTTATCCTCATGCTGACCGCCAATGACCGCACCATCCCCGACGCCCGCGCGCGTCTGGAAGAGGCGCTGGAAGGCGGGGTGCGCCACATCGGATTCAAGGACGTGGGCCTGCCATTGTCCGAGTTGAAGGGGCTGGCGGCGGCGATCCGCAGCGCCGGGGGGCGGTCGTATCTGGAGGTGGTCAGCCTTGACGCGGACAGTGAACTGGCCTCGGCCCGCGCGGCGGTCGAGATCGACGTGGATTGCCTGCTGGGCGGGACGCGGGCGCGTGAGGTGACAGAGGTCACGCGCCACCATCCGCTGCGGTACTATCCGTTTCCGGGGAAGATCACCGGCCATCCCAGCGTGCTGGAGGGCCCGATTGAGGATATCGCCGCCTCGGCGCGTGAGTTGGCGGATTTTGAACATGTGCACGGGCTGGACCTGTTGGCCTATCGGTTCGATGGCGCGGTGCCCGCGCTGATGAAGGCGGTCTGCGGCGCGGTGGGCAAACCGGTGATCATGGCGGGCAGCATCGACAGCGAAGACCGGGTTGCGGCCTGCGCGCAGGCGGGCGCGGCAGGGTTCACCGTGGGCACGGCGGCGCTGTCCGGGGTCTTTCCGGCAGAGGGCAGCGGGTTCGCGGCGCAGGTGCGCGCGATACTGGCGATCACGGCGCGGGCGCGGGCGGTGTCCACAGCCCCCCGGCGGCTGGCGCTGGTGGCGCATGACACGCGCAAGGCGCAGTTGCGCGCATGGGTGCTGCGGCACCGCGCGGCGCTGGCGGGGCATAGGCTGATCTGCACCGGGGGCACCGGGCGCATGTTGTCCGAACTGGCCCCAGAACTGGCCATCCGCCGGTTGCAGCGCGGCGACCGGGGCGGCGATCAGCAACTGGGCGCGCTGGTGGCGACTGGCGAACTGGACGCGGTGATCTTTTTCGCCGACCCGACGGTGCCGCATGGCGGAGATGTGGATTTACAGGCGCTGACGCGGCTGTCGATGCTACACGACACGCCGCTGGCGCTGAGCACCTCGGCGGCGGACATGCTGGCGGCGGCGCTGCTGGCGGGCGGGCGTGGGGCGTGATTGTTCCAGTTTTAGGCATTGTCCGGCCCGTGTAGACACTTCGTTTCCGTTTCTTCGCCAATCTGCCCCTGAGTTTCCCTCAGGCAGAGGCGATCATGCCCATCCTTTCCGTACCCCTTGCCAGTGCTGGCGAGGCCGCCACCGCTTGGCTGTTTGGCGGCAACCTTCTTGCGCCGCGCGCGCCGATGACCGGCCCCGGCAGCCATGCCGAAGCGGTTGAGGCGCTGGGCGTTACTAGTCTGCGCTATCCCGGCGGGTCGCTGACAGAGAGCTTTTTTGACCTCTCGAACCCCGACGCCATCACCGCCACCGACAATGAGACCGGCGAAGTGGTGTATTTCATGCCGCTGTCGGACGCGATGGATTACGCGGGCGACACCGGCCGCGCGATAACAATTGTGCTGCCGACGCGCGAACAGATTTCTGCCACGCGGTTTGACGACAATGGTGACCGGTTAGCAGCGGTGGATGAGGCGGAACTGCGCGGGTTCGTGCGCGAGGTGATCACCGGCGACTACGGCGATGCGCCGGTCGCGGGGTTCGAGATTGGCAATGAATACTGGGGGTCTGGGCGGATGAACGCGGTCGAATATGGCCGCGTCGCGTCCGAGATGACGCGCATTATCGACAGCGAATTGCAGGCGCTGGCCCCGCTGTACCCCGAGGCGGCAGAGGTCGATATTCTGGTGCAGATGGGCACCAACTTTGGCGACTCCTCGCTGGATGAGGTCTATGACGGCTTTACCGACGCCGAGATTGCCGCCGATCTGAACGCCACCTACGGGCTGAATTTGTCGCCAAACGCGCGGATCGACTGGACCGAGGTCAACAACCTGCTGGTGATCGAACAGTTCGACGCGGCAGAACTGGACGCCGTGGACGGCATCATCGCGCATGTCTATTCGCGCGGTCCCGATGCGCCGCACACGCGGTATTTCCACCTCGATCAGATTCAGGACACGTGGTTTGAGGAAAACCCGGATCTTGAGATCCATGTGACCGAATGGAACCTGCGGTCCAATTCCTCCTCGCTGGATGAGGCGCAGGACTACGGTCTGTTTCAGGCGCAGGAGATGCTGGAACAGGTCGAGGCGTTTATGGCCGAGGGGGTGGATGCGGCGCAGGTCTGGCCGCTGATCCAGAACACGCCGTCGGCGCTGAGCGAAGGAATGCGCTATTCCGGCAACACGCCCCCCGGTGAGATGTTTGCGCTGATGTCGGAGAACCTGCCCGGCATGACGATGCTGGATTTCGCACCGAACGATGCCCGCGAGACAGAGTATGAGGGCGCGGGGATCGAGGTGCATGGCTTTGCCGATGGCGACGACATGCTGCTGTATATCACCGCGCCGCAGGGCGGTGGCGTGGTGCAAAGCGGTGTCGATCTGCGCCCGCTGGTGGCGGATGTCGGCGGGGTCGAGGCGGTGGTGCTGGGCGTCGCTCCGGGGCAGGCGCCGGGCGATACCTCTTCGGCGGCGGTTCTGGAACGGCTGGCCCCGGAGGACGTCTATGACGGCGGACAGGTGGATGTGGTGCTGGCCGAGGGTGAGATTTTGCAATTGCGGCTGGTGGATGTGACCCCGACAGCCTCGTTTGCGCCGGTGTTCGACAGCACCGCGCCGGGGGCGGGTCCGGCGGGTCCGGTCGTGGTCCTTGACGAACCCGCCGAGATGGAGCCGTTGGTCGATCCGGTGCCAGAGGCGCAGGCCGATGCGCCGGACCTTGTGGCCGAAGCGCCAAGACCTGGTCTGGCGCAGGCCAGAGATTTTTCCGGCAGCGATCCGGACCCGGCCCAGAACCCAACTCCGAACCCGGCCCCGACCGCAGAGCGTGAAATTGCGGACACGGATGTCTTGTTCAACATCAGGGCCCAAGATGACAGGCAAGAGGACGCCCCCGAGGCGGCAGAGGCCGAGGGGCCGGATGCGGCGCTGCAAAACTGGGCGCAGGTGATGTCTTTCGATGCGGCAGAGCCGACATCTGCCCGCCCCTCCCAGACCCCGTCGGGACCGGGACGGGATGAGGGGGAGGCCCGCGACTTCTGGTCCGAGATCAACGATCTGCTTCCCCGGACCGAGCCTGCGCCGCCGCCCCCCACCGCTGCCGATCCGGCGCAGGCCGCGCAGGACCTGTTGACGGTGTTGGGATTCGCGCCCGATCAGCAGGATCACGCGGATTCCTTCGATCTGTTCCGTGGTCCACCGGACGCGCCGGAAGAGCCGGAGGAGGACGCAGAACCCGAAGGCGATTTTGATGATCTGGGGCTTGGCTGGGCGCTGGCCGCCTTGCCGTTGTTTGCGATGGCGGGGTTGGGATAGGGGGCGCTGCCCCCATCGCCTTTCAGGCGATCCCCCCGAGATATTTCCGGACAGAAGAAACCGCGGGCGATGACCCTGCATGAGCGCGATGGACCTCTGCGCGGCCGCTTGTTATCAGGCGGCGACGATTTTGCGAGGAGAGCGCCCATGTCCGCCCACGGCACCCCGATCCCGATGACTGCCCGCGCCTCCGGCCCGCTGAAGGGCGAGGCGCATGTGCCCGGCGACAAGTCGATTTCGCACCGGTCGCTGATCCTTGGCGCGATGGCGGTGGGAGAGACCAAGGTAACCGGTCTGCTGGAAGGTCAGGACGTGCTGGACACCGCCAAGGCGATGCAGGCCTTTGGGGCCGAGATCGAAAAGATCGGCGACACGTGGCATGTGCATGGCGTCGGTGTGGGCGGTTTTGGCGAGCCGGGAAATGTCATCGACTGTGGCAATTCCGGCACCGGCGTGCGGCTGATCATGGGCGCGATGGCGACCTCTCCGATCACGGCGACCTTTACCGGCGATGCCAGCCTGAACAAACGGCCGATGGCGCGGGTGACCGATCCGCTGGCGCTGTTCGGGACGCGGTCCTATGGCCGGTCGGGTGGGCGGCTGCCGATGACCATCGTCGGGGCGGCGGACCCTTTGCCGGTGCGCTATGTGGTGCCGGTGCCCTCGGCGCAGGTGAAATCCGCCGTGCTGCTGGCGGGCTTGAACGCGCCCGGTGAGACCGTGGTGATCGAGCATGAGGCGACCCGCGACCATTCGGAACGGATGCTGGCGGGCTTTGGGGCGGTGATTTCGACCGAAGTCACGGATGAGGGCCGGGTGATCACGCTACAAGGGCGGCCCGAGTTGACGCCGCAGACCATCATCGTGCCGCGCGATCCGTCTTCGGCGGCGTTTCCGGTCTGTGCGGCGCTGATTGTCGAAGGCTCTGACGTCTTGGTGCCGAACATCGGGCTGAACCCGACGCGGGCGGGGCTGTTCTTTACCCTGCAAGAGATGGGCGCGGATCTGACGTTCGAGAACATGCGTGAGGAAGGCGGGGAGCCGGTGGCGGACCTGCGGGCGCGCTTTTCGCCGGATCTCAAGGGTATCGAGGTCCCGGCAGAGCGCGCCGCCAGCATGATCGACGAATATCCGGTGTTGTCCGTGGTCGCCGCCTTCGCCGAGGGGCGCACCCATATGCCGGGCGTCAAGGAACTGCGCGTCAAGGAAAGCGACCGCATCGACGCCATGGCCACGGGCCTGCGCGCGGCGGGCGTGCATGTCGAGGAAGGCGAGGATTGGTGGACGGTCGAGGGCCGGGGGCATGGCAACGTGCCGGGCGGCGTGACGGCGGAAAGCCATCTGGATCACCGCATCGCCATGTCGTTCCTTGTCATGGGGATGGCCAGCAACCGGCCGATGTCGGTGGATGACGGCGGCCCGATTGCCACCAGCTTTCCGATATTCGAGGCGTTGATGGGCGGGCTAGGGGCCGAGGTCACGCGTGGTTGAGCCGCGCGGCCTGTCTGCTTTTGACGGGCCGTACACTGGCGGTTTTTGTCACCACGGTTCTGGTGACCTGGCCGCAAGTCGCGGCGGCGGCGGGCTCTGGCAAGTCTGGCGCGTCGGGCGGCCGGGGAATGCAAATCGGGCCGGTGATTGTTGTCAGACGGCGACTGGCCTGGATCGGGACCAAGGGAGCGTAACATGAGCTTTACCATCGCCATCGACGGGCCTGCGGCCAGCGGCAAGGGCACCATAGCGCGGCAATTGGCGGCGCGCTTCGGCTTTGCCCATCTGGACACCGGCCTGCTGTACCGTGCGGTCGGTCGCAAGATGCTGGAGGGGGTCGACCCGGTCGAGGCGGCGCAGGCGCTGGACGTGACCAGTCTGGATGCGGGTGAGCTGCGGGGGCCCGACGTGGCGCAGGCGGCGTCCAAGGTGGCGGCGCTGCCCGCCGTGCGTGCGGCGCTGGTGGACGTGCAGCGCGCCTTTTCGCGGCGTTCCGGCGGGGCGGTGCTGGACGGGCGCGACATCGGCACGGTGATCTGCCCCGAGGCGGAGGCCAAGCTGTTTGTCATCGCCAGCGCCGAGGTGCGGGCCGAACGGCGCTGGCGCGAGCTGGTGGCGGCGGGTCACGCGGTGACGCTGGACGAGGTGCTGGCCGATGTGCTGGTGCGCGATGCCCGCGACATGAACCGGGCCGATGCGCCACTGAAACCGGCAGAGGACGCAACCACTCTGGACACTTCAAAGATGGCCATCGAAGACGCGGTGGCTGAGGCGGTTGCAATTGTGAACGCGGCGCGCGGTTCGGGGTAGGGGCGTTTCGGGCGGCACCTGTGTGCCCGCCGGGAGGTCCCGGATCAGGTCCGGGACGGCGGCGCGCGGCAGGGACGTGCGCGGGCCTTAGCGGCGTTTCAGCGTATCGCCGTAGTCGATCGTGGGCGTCAGTTCGATGACCGGCTCTGTCGCTGTGTCGGGGTTTTCGACCCGCGCGGCGATGATCTGCGCCGCCTTGCGACCGATCTCTGTCCGGCAGGCATCCATCGTCGCCAGATTGCGCGGCAAGCCGTCCAGCAATTCGACCCCGTTGAACCCGGCAAGGCCCACCTGTCCGGGGATGTCGATCCCGGCATCCAGCAGGTGCATCAGGCCCCCGGCAGCGATCATGTCGTTGGAATAGTAGAGGAAATCCAGTTCCGGTTCGCGTTCCAGCATGGCGCGGGTCATCTCGCGTCCTTTGCGGAGCGCCGATCCGCCAGAGTAGAACTCCTGATCGACGACTTCGATGCCGTCCTTGGCCAGCGCCTCTGTAAAGCCTTCGAACCGTTTGCGGGCGCGGTGGTCCAGCGGCATCTTGGTGCCCATGAAACCGATGCGCTGATACCCCTGTTTGAGGATCGCACGGGCCATTTCGCGCCCGGCGCGGCGGTGGCTGATGCCCACGGCGCAATCGATGGGTTTGCCGTCCGTATCCATGATCTCGACCACCGGAATGCCGGCTGCCTTGAGCATCGCGCGCGCGGCGTCTGTATGTTCCAGCCCGGCGACAATCACCCCGGAAGGCCGCCACGACAGCATTTCATACAGAACACGCTCTTCCTTTTCCGGCATGTAGTCGGTGACGCCCACAACCGGCTGCAAATCGGTTTCTTCCAGCACGGCGCTGATCCCGGAAAGAACCTCGGGGAAGACCATGTTGCGCAGGCTGGGGATGATCACGGCCACCAGATTGACCCGCTGGCTGGCCAGCGCACCGGCGATCTTGTTGGGCACGTAGCCCAGCGTCTTGGCCGCCTCCAGCACCTTTTCACGGGTCGCCTGGCTGACGTCGCCACGGTTGCGCAGGACGCGGGATACGGTCATTTCCGAAACACCGGAAGCCTCTGAAACATCGCGAAGGGTGAGCGGGCGGGTATCGTCTGCGGCCAAGGGAATTTCCTTTTAGAGGGATATCGATACGTTATCGCAATCAGGGCGGTGCGCAAGGGGGACGGGACCCGGAGGCGCGTGTCTTTGGCCGTGGCGCAGGCCTCGCAAGGGCGGACATCGCCGGGTGGCGGCAGAGCCGTCCTTCCGGCCATTCCAAGGGTGACAGCAGCACGCGGAGCGGTTATCCAACAATCGCACGGCCCCGTGGCTCAACTGGATAGAGCAGCCCCCTCCTAAGGGGCAGGTTGCAGGTTCGAATCCTGCCGGGGTCGCCAGAAACTCTGACCCCGTGACCTTTTCTGGCGGCTCACTTGTGCGTTCGGGCCAGACGCCCGGTCGCTTGGTTTGGGCGTGTGGAAAACGCATGCGGTATTCAGCGTGATACGGTTCTGGCAACGACCTGCCTTTGTCGCTGCGTCACAACGGGGGGCTGCGGGGGGGTAGGTCTTCGGGGCGTACATAAAGGGCCGCCGCGCCGGGATTGGTGCGTTCATCCTGTTCCTGCCACCGGTGGCTTTGCACATGTGTCAGGAATTGTCAGCGACCAGCGAGACCCGCATGGGGCTATCGGGGCAGCGGCGGCTGCCCGGATACTTCAACGCCACAGACCGGGGTCATGTGTCAGCGAGGCTTTTCTCCGCTCTTTCATGCCCTTCCGGGCTGTGGAGCCTTGGCTGCAAGGTGGCCTGACGTGCCACCAGCGCGGCCAAGGTCCACCGCAGGCGGGGGATCTGAGTCGCTGGAACGATGGCGCCAACCGGCGCAAGTCAGGTCTTTCGCCTGTCCGGATCTGGCGCCGGTGCTTGCTTCAAGACCTGTACAACGGCTCCTCTTGGTCGAGAATGCGCATATTGCTGGCCAGATGCAGCCGCGCGGACTCGGCGTCTTCGTCGCGCATCTGGCGGGCGGTGGCCTTGGCGATCTCGGGCGCGACGGGCACGATCCGGCGACCCGTGGACAGGGCAAGACACTGCACCTCGCAGGCGCGTTCGAGGTAATAGAGATCATCCCAAGCCTCGGCCGCCGATCCGGCCAGCACCATCACCCCGTGATGTTTCATGAAGACGATGTCTGCCTCGCCCACGGCGGCGGCGATCCGGTCGCCTTCGCGTTCGTCCAGCGCAAGGCCGTTGTAATTCTCGTCGACCACGGTGCGGCCATAGAATTTCAGCGCGGTCTGCCCGGCAAAGATCAGCGGGTCGCCCTCGGTCATGGTCAGCGCCGTGGCATAGGGCATATGGGTGTGAAACGCCGCCCGTGCGCGCGGCAGCGCCTTGTGCAGGCGGGCATGGATATAGAAGGCGGTCGCCTCGGGCGTGCCGGAGCCAGAGACCACATTGCCGTCGAAATCGCAGATCAGCAGGTCGGAGGCGGTCAGCTCTGCGAAGGCCTTGCCGTAGGGATTGACAAGGAACAGGTCGTCATAGCCCGGAACCATCAGGGAAAAGTGGTTGCAGATGCCTTCCTGCATGCCCAGCCGCGCGGCATAGCGAAAGCAGGCCGCCAGTTCGACGCGCGCCTGCGTGACTTCCTCTCCGTCGAGGTCGGGTCGGTTCGGGCGGTCCTGCGTGGCAGTGTCACCGCTGGTCGTGCCGAATGCATGTGCCATGTGTCTGGGTCTCCGTTCAGTTGGTTTCGGGCGTCGGTGGGACAACACCGCGCGTCAGGTAGGACAGGATCACGTCCGTGATATGTGCCTTGCGGCTCTGGATGCTTTCCGGGGCGGCCAGTTCCCGGTCGAAGATCATGGACAGGGTGTATTGGTTCGACAGGTAGAAATACCCCAGCCCGGAGATCGAGATATAGAGTTCCACCGGGTCGATGTCGGTGCGAAAGACGCCCGCCTCCTCGCCCGCCCTGAGGATCGAGCGGATGGTATCGGACAGCCGATCGTACATCGCCCGGATCGCCGGCGATTTGGCGATGTGCTTGCCCCGGTACAGGTTTTCGGTGTTCAGCATGGAAATGATGTCAGGCTCGTCGATGAAGACCTGAAAGGTGTCTTCGCACAGCCGCTGCATCGCCTCGACCGGATCAAGGCCGCTCAGGGGGATGTCGCCCTGCCGTCGCCGGAGCGTTTCGTAGATCCGCTCCAGCACCCGGATGTAGAGCTCTTCCTTGCTGCGAAAATGGTGATACAGCAGGTTCTTGGAGATTTTCGCCCGCGCGATGATCGCGTCGACGCGGGCACCGTCATAGCCCTTGCGCGAGAACTCGGCCTGGGCGGCCTTGAGAATGCGTTCCTGCGTGCGGATGGCATCGCGAATGCGGGTCTTTGGCGCATCCGGGGCGGGGGCAGAGCGGGCTTTGGGCAATCGGGAACCTCGTCAGTAACAGGCGTCAGGCCAGAGCGGGCGTCGGTCTTGGGGCCACAAAAGGAGCGCAGCGGTCCACCGACATGCGCACCGTTTCATCCCCGTCCCGCGTCCACCAGTCCAGCTTCGAGAAGATCTCGATCTCGAACGGCCCATCGTAGCCAATCTCGTCCAATATGCCACGGTAGCGGGCGATGTCGATGACACCGTCCCCCACCATGCCACGGTCCTGATAGAGGTCGCGGGTCGGAGCCAGCCAGTCGCAGAGATGAAAGGTCAGGATCTTTTCCGGGCCGGCCTTGCGTAGCCCGTCCTCGAAATCCGGATCCCACCAGCAGTGATAGACGTCGGCCACAAGGCCGCTTCCCTCTCCCAGCCGTTCGCAAAGGTCGAGGCATTGCGCGAATGTCGACAGGCAGGAACGGTCGGCGGCATACATCGGGTGCAGCGGCTCCAGCCCCAGCGCGACGCCAGCGGCGCGCGCATGGGGAAGCAGCGCTTCGAGCGCGTCACCCACCCGCGCGCGCGCGGCGCGCAGGTCTTTTTCGCCGGTGGCGAGGCTGCCGGGCACCACGACCAGCGTCTTGGCCCCCAGCTCTGCGGCGAGGTCGAGCCTGCGCCGGTTCTCATCCAGGGCGGCGGCAAAGGCCGCCTTGTCGGTCAGGTTCACCCAGGCGCTGGTGCAGAGGCAGGGCACAAAAAGCCCCGCGTCGCGGATCAGTTGCGCCGCGCTGGCCCCGTGCGCGTCGGCGTATTCGGTCCAGACGCCGATTCCGGGCACGCCCGCGCGGGCGTAGCCGTCGACCGCCTGCGCGAGGGTCCAGTTCTTGGTGGTGATCTGGTTGATGGCGAAGCGCGAGAGGTCCATCACGCCACCCGCGCACGGCGCAGCGTCTCTGTTTCGACGCGGTCCAGCGCATCGCCGGTCACCGCCACGCCGAACTCTGCGCGCGCGAACCCAACGCTGATCTTGCCGTCCAGCACATCCTCCAGCACCGCCTCGGGCGCGCGTTCAAAGGGATCGCCATAGCCGCCGCCCCCCGCTTGTTCGTGGCGCAGCAAGGCACCGCGGGTGATCTCGCGGGTGACCTTGCTGGCCAGCAGTTCAAAACTCTCCGCCGCGCCCCCCTGGGAGAACAGGTTGCGCGACGGAGCGCCCGGACCGCCCCCGAAAAGGCCGTATGGCCGGGTCTGGTATCGATCGGTGCGCAGTTGCATCACCGCTTCGTCCGCCAGCAGGCGATAGCTGCGGATCACGCTGAGGCCGCCGCGCTGCTTTCCGGCACCACAGCTGTCCGGGCGCAGCCCGTATTCCTCGATGCGGATCGGATAGGTCGCCTCCATGATCTCGACCGGCATGTTGGACATGTTCTGGCAGGGGTTGGTGACGCCATCGACGCCGTCCAGCGTCGCCCGCCCGCCAAGCGCGCCGTTGATCATGTCGACAAGGATGAACGGTTCGCGGGTCTGCTTGTCATAGCCGCCAAGGCAGACCACCGAGTTGCCGCCTTCGCCCGCCGCCGCGACCCGGTCCGGCACGATGCCCGCAAGCGCCCCCAGTACCGTGTCCGCCACGCGGTAGCCGGTCAGGGCGCGCGCCGCGACAGGGGCGGGAAATTCGGGGTTCAGCAGCGTGCCCTTGGGGGCGCTGATGTCGATGCACCGATAAACCCCCGCATTGTTCGGCACGTCATTGTCCAGCACGCAGCGGATGCCCAGATAGGTGGCGGATTTGACAAACGACAGGGTCGAGTTGATCGCCCCCCGGACCTGCGGCGCGCTGCCGGTGAAATCGACGGTCAGGTGGTCGCCCTTTACGGTGATCGTCACCTTGATCGGGATCGGCGTCTCGTCAAAGCCGTCGCCGTCGATAAAGTCGGTGAAGGTGTAGTCGCCGTCCGGCCAGGTGGCGATCGCCTTGCGGGTCAGCCGTTCGCCGTAGTCGAGGAATTCGGCCAGAAACTCTTCCAGCATGTCCGCGCCGTATTTGTCGACCAGTCGCAAAAGCTCGCGTTCGCCCAGCGCGCAGGTGGCAAGCTGCGCCTCCAGATCGCCGACGACCAGCGCGGGCAGGCGGACGTTGGTGCGGATCATGGCCAGTAACGTGTCGTCGCGCACCCCTTTGTTGTAGAACTTCAGTGGCGGGATGCGCAGGCCCTCCTGAAAGATCTCGGTCGAATCCGACGCGTTGGAGCCGGGCACCCGCCCGCCCATGTCGCAATGGTGGCAGATCACGACTGAGAAACCGACATGACGGTCGCCCGAAAAGATCGGCTTGAACATGAAAATGTCGGGCAGGTGCATGCCGCCATCATAGGGGTCGTTGAAGATGATCACGTCGCCCGGATGCAGGTCGTCGCCATAGTGATTCATCAGCGAATCGACGGCATCGGGCACGGCCCCCAGATGCAGCGCGACGGTCTTGGCCTGCGCCAGAATGCGGCCCTTTGCGTCGCACATGGTGGTGGAGTAATCCAGAACGTCGCGCACGATGGGTGAGCGCGCGGTGCGCATAACGGTATAGGCCATGTCGTCGACGATGCTTTCCAGCGCGCTTTTCAACACGGCAAAGGTGACGGGGTCGATGCTGGCGGTCATGGTTGTGTCCTTCATGCGTCGGCGTCCATTTCGATCAGGATGTTGAGATAGGGGTCGCGGGTGCAGCGCGCATCCGGCGGGATCACGACGGTGCTGTCGGTGCCTTCAAGGATCGCCGGGCCAATCAGGGTCGCGGGTGCGCCAAAGCGGCTAAAGCAGGGCGTGTCGCACCAGCCGTGCTCTTCGCCGAAATAGACTCGGCGCGTCGTTGCCGGGGTCTCTGCCTCTGGATCACGCGGCAGGCGGAAGTCCAGCTTGCCGGGGCGCTCGCCGCGCCCGGTGACGCGCAGGCTGACCATTTCGACCTGATCGGTCGGCGTGTAGCTGTAAATGGTGCGGTAGGCGTCAAGATAGCGCGCGCGGATCGCTTCGGGGTCGACCGGATCGCCCAGCGCGACAGACAGCGACAGTTCCTGCCCGCGAAACCGCAGGTCGATCTCTGCCGAAAGCGCGATGGCCTCGGCGGGGATGCCCTCGGCCAGCACCGCGGCATGGGCCTCTGCCTTCAGCGTTTCGATACGGGTGAGGGCGGCACCTGCGTCAATGTCTTCGAGCATTCCGGGGAAGGGGGCGATGAAGTAACGCTCTACATCCCCTGCAAGCATTCCCATGGCGGTGAAGACACCGGGGGACGCGGGCACCAGAATGCGCTTCATCGACAGCAGCCGCGCGATGTCGGCCGCATGGACCGGGCCCGAGCCGCCGATGGCCACCAGGTCGAAGTCGCGCGGATCAACACCGCGCTCGACCGTGACCGCGCGGATGGCGCGGGCCATGTTGGCATTGACCACCGCGCGCACACCCCAGGCCGCCTGTTCGGCGGACAGTCCAAACGGCTCTGCGAGGTCGCGGCCAATCACGTCGGTCGCGCGGGTGATATCCAATGCGCGCGACCCGCCCGCCAACTGCTGCGGCAGGTACCCCAGAATGAGGTTCGCATCTGTTACAGTCGGACGGTCGCCGCCAATGCCGTAGCAGACCGGCCCCGGCTCTGCGCCGGCAGAAATCGGGCCGACCTTCATCAGCCCGCCTTCGTCCACATGGGCGATGGAGCCTGCGCCGCTGCCGACCTCGGCCACGTCCACCGCCGGGACGCTCATCATGTAACCGCCCGCCTTGATAAAACGGCTGGGGGTCGAGATGCCGGAGCGGAATTCATATTCGCTGACCCGGCTGAGGGCGCCTTCGGCCACCAGAGAGGCAGAGGCCGTGGTGCCGCCCATGTCGAACACCACCAGATTCGCGGTTTCCAGCGCGGCGCCGAGGCGTCCGCCGCCCGCGGCACCCGCCGCCCGGCCCGACGAGATGAAGAAGACCGGCTTTTCCCGCGCGGTGGCCGAAGAGGCCAGCGCGCCGTTGGAGTTGCAGACCATCAGCGGCGCGTCGATTCCCAGCGCGCGCAACCCATCCTCCAGCCGGGTGAGGTAGCTTTTCAGGGCGGGGCGGACATAGGCGTTCACCACGGCGGTGCTGGTGCGTTCATATTCCTTTGCCTCGGGCAGAACCGAGACGGAGGTAGTGATTTCGAGATCGGGGAATGCCTTGGCCAACGCCTCTCCGGCGGCGATTTCATGCACCGGGTTGCGGTACGAGTTCAGAAAGCAAATGGCGAGCGAGGTCAGTCCCTCGTCCACAAGCTTTTGTCCGACGCGCAGCAAGTCCTCAATGTCCAGCGGGGTCAGAACCGTACCGTCGGCGGCGATGCGTTCGGTTACCTCGCAGCGGTAGCGGCGCCGCACCAGCGGCTCGGGCTTTTGCCATTGCAGGTCGAACATGCCCGGCGTGCGCAGCCGTCCGATTTCCAGCACGTCGCGGAAGCCGCGCGTGGTGATCAGCCCGGTCCGTGCGCCCAGCTTCTGCAACAGTGTGTTCGATCCGACCGTCGTTCCATGCACGATCTCACCGATTCGCGCGGCGTCGATCCGGGCGTCCTGCATGATCTCGGCGACGCCGGTCAGAACCGCCATTTCGGGGGCCGGAGGCGTCGAAGCCACCTTGCGGTGATACAGCTTTCCGCCCGTATCCGTCAGCACCAGATCGGTGAAGGTTCCGCCAATATCCACGCCGATGCGCGCCAGTGATTCTGTGGTCATGTAACCGCCTTCCCTGCTACTATTGGACTGGATGGTTAGTTAATGAGATTAGGTCGGTCAAGAAAAATAACCAAGTAACACTGATGCAAAACTGGTCGAAAATAAAACTTGCCATATTTATTGTACTAGCTAGTCTCGAATCAAATCATATCACAGGGAGCCTTCAGATGATCCGTACCAACAGTGGAACTATTCGCGCCGCCGTGTCGGCGATGGCCTTGGCGATCGGCTTTGCCGCGTCGGCGGGCGCGCAGGAGCAATTGACTGTCCGGCTCGATTTTTCGCCATGGGGCGTACATGCCGGGATGCATCTGGCTCAGCACATGGGCTGGTTCGAAGAGGCCGGTCTGAACGTCGAGGTGCAGGACGGGCGTGGCTCGGGCAACACGCTGCAACTGGTGAACGCGGGGCGTGTCGATGTGGGGCAGGTGCAGTTGGGTCTGTTGGGGGCCGCGCGCGAAGAGGGGGCCAAGGTGACCTCCTTCGCCGGGTTCCAGCGCAAGACCGACCTCTGCATCCTTGTGGACAAGGACTCTGAGGTGGCGCAGATCGCGGACCTCAAGGGCAAGTCGCTGGTGGTCTTCGCGGCCAGCCCCTGGGCGGCCTATATCAACGATTTCCTTGCTGCGGGCGGGCTGGACGAGGGCGACGCAGAGGTGCTGTTCGTCGACCCCGCCGCGCTTTGGGGCACCTATACCGCAGGTCGCGCGGACGGGCTGATGTCCACCATCGGCTCTGCCATTCCGGTGGCCGAGGCCTCGCGCCCGTCGAAGTGCCTGATGCTCGACCTCGCCGATCTCTACTTTCCCAGCTATGGGTTGATCGCCTCCGAGGACACGATAGCCGATCGCGGCGCGGATCTGGCCAAGCTGGTCGCGGTGCAACAGCGCGCATGGGCCGAAATCAAGGAAAACCCGCAGGCCGGAGTCGAGGCGATCCTTGCCATGCGTCCGGATGCCAAGCTGAACCCCGACGTCTTGCGTGCGCAGATTCAGCTGACGGTCGACTATTTCGACACGCCCGCGACCGAGGGGCACCCGATCGGCTGGCAGGCAGAGGCGGACTGGGCGCAGGCGCTGGCCGGGATGGAAAAGATCGGTCTCATCGCGTCCGGCTGGACCGCGACCGACTACTTCACCAATGATCTTGTCGAGTGAGGCAGGACCAAGATGGATGGAAGTTTTCAAGTGAGCGACACGGCCGCACCCTATGTCCAGATCACCTCCGTGGGGAAGGTCTATGCCTCTCCTCGGGGCAACGTGGTGGCGCTGGAGGACATCAACCTTGATATCCGCCCCGGCGAGTTCGTCAGCATCGTCGGCCCCTCCGGCTGCGGCAAGAGCACGTTGTTCAAGTGCCTTGCCGGGCTGGAGCCGGTGACCTCTGGCGCCATGCAGGTGGCCGGGGGGGCGCTCTCCGGTCCGCCAGAGTCGCTGGGCATGGTGTTCCAGCGCGACGTGCTGCTGGACTGGCGCACGATTATCGACAACGTGCTGTTGCAGGCCGAATTCCGGAACCTGCCAAAGGCCCAATACCGCGCCCGCGCCGCGGAACTGTTGCAACGGTTCGGCCTTGGCGGGTTTGAAAAGATGTACCCGTGGGAGTTGTCGGGCGGCATGCGCCAGCGCGCCTCGATCTGCCGGGCGCTGCTCTGTGATCCCGACATGTTGCTGATGGATGAACCCTTTGGCGCGCTTGACGCCATGACGCGGGACGATCTGAATCTGGAACTGACGCGGATCTGGCAGGGCAGCGAAAAGACGGTGCTCTTCATCACGCATTCCATCGCCGAGGCGGTCTATCTCTCGGACCGCGTGGTGATGATGTCGCGCAGCCCCGGAGCCATCGTCGACGTGATCGACATCGACCTGCCGCGCCCGCGCCCGCTGTCAATCCGCGAAACGCGGGAATTCGGCGCGTATACGCAGCGCATCCGCCATCACTTTGCCGAACTGGGGATCTTGAAAGAATGAAACCGCTTCTGACCGCCCTGTCGGGCGACAACCGGGCCCGCGACGTGGTGATTGTGCTGGTCGTGTCGGTCCTGCTGTGGGAGGTGGCGGTGGCCATTTTCCAGCCCCCGCTGATCTTCCTGCCGCCGCCCTCTGCCGTCTGGGCAGAGTTTATGTCCAGCCCCGGCGTCTTCCTGAAACATATGGGCTACACGCTCTCGACCACCGCCGTGGCGTTTGCGCTGTCGGTGATCCTTGGGGTGTTCCTTGCGGTCTGTATCGTGCAGTCGCCCTTTCTGGAACGGACGGTCTATACCTTGCTGGTGGCGCTCAACTCTGTGCCCAAGGTGGCGCTGGCCCCGCTCTTTGTGATCTGGCTGGGGGTCGGCGTCGCGCCGAAGCTGGCGGTGGCGATCATGCTGGCGATCTTTCCCATCGTCATCGACACCGTTCTGGGCCTGCGCTCGGTCGAGCCGGACATGATCAGCCTGGCCAAGACCTCGCGCGCGTCGCGCTTTCAGGTGCTGATGAAGATCCAGTTCCCCAACGCCTTGCCAAGCCTCTTTGCGGGCATGAAGGTCGCGGTCTCCTTTGCCTTGGTCGGCGCCATCGTCGGAGAGTTTGTGGCGGGCGGGAACGGACTGGGCTTTCTGGTTCTGGTGGCACAGGGGCAGTTCGACACCACGCGGGTCTTTGTCTCACTGGTGCTGTTGGGACTGATGGGCACCATCCTGTTCTACGCGGTGGATTTCATGGAACGGCTGATGCTGCCATGGCACGTCTCGCAACGCGGACACCGGCCAGTGGCAACGCCCGAAGCGGCGGGGGCCTGACATGACCGTGACCGTGAACGAAAACCGCAACAAGCGTGCCCGAGTGGCTCGGGCCGCGCATGTGTCGGGCTGCCGGATGGATCTGAACGTCCGCCATTTCGGCCCGATGACGGCGGATGAACCGGAAATCGCGGGTGGCACCGACAAGGGGCCATCGCCCTTGGAATATGTGACCTCGGGGCTGGCCGCCTGCCAGCTTGTGACCGTGACCAAGATCGCGGACGCCATGGGGTTTGCCTATTCCGACCTCACCGTTGACGCCGAGGCGGATGTCAAGTTCCGCGCCGCCAAAGGCGCCATGAGTCCGATCCCCCGCTTTTCGGCGGCCCGGCTGGTGGTGCGGATGCACAGCCCAGAGTCGCCCGAGCGCCGCGCGCAGCTGGAATCGCTGGTGGAAGAGCGCTGCCCGGTCAGCAATCTTTTCCTGGACGCGGGGCTTGCACCCGAGGTCGTCTGGACCTTCGAGCCCGCCTGACACCCATGCGTCCCGCAACCCTTGGCATCTGCGCGCTGCTTGGCACGGCCATCTTGTGGGGCAGCAACCACGTGGTCGCCAGAGCCGCCAACGGCATCGTTCCGTTGGCGGCTTTTGTGTTCTGGCGATGGGCGCTGGCGTTGCCGATCATGCTTGCCATCGCCTGGCCCTCGATCCGCCGCCACCGGGCGCTGATCCGGTCGCACTGGCGCGACCTCTGCGTGATCGGAACGCTGGGGGTCGGCCTTTTCTCTGCATTGCTGGTGGCGGGGGCCTATCACAGTCGTGCGGTCGAGGTCAGCATGATCAATGCCACGACCCCGGCCTGGGTGGCGCTGATGACCCTGCGCCACCGCGACACCCGACTGGGCGGCCTGCAATGGGCGGGGCTTTCGATTGCAATGCTGGGAACGCTTTTGATCATCGCGCGCGGCGACCTGATGACATTGACGCGGATCGAGGCGCGCACCGGCAATTTCATGGCACTTTGCGCTGCGATCCTCTTTGCATGGTTCAGTATCCGGCTGCGGCGCTATTCCGGGCATCTGCCCGCGTTCACCCTGACCACCGTCACAGCCGCATTCGGCACGGCGGTCGTCTCACTTCCCTATTTCCTTGTGGCGGTTTGCATTCTGGGGCAGCCAATCGTTGCGGCAGCACCCGACAGCCAATCGGCGGCCTTGCTGATCGTTCTTTATTGCGCGCTGGGGCCGACACTGATTGGCAATGTTTTCTTCATCTATGGATTGTCGGAGATCGGGCCGCAAAGAGCGGCTGCCTTCCTCTATGCGGCCCCCATCGCGTCGTCGGTGCTTGCCACCGTCTTTCTCGGAGAGGTTTTGCGGCCTTATCATTTCCTCGGATACGCGGCGATCCTGACAGGGCTGATCATGGTCAACCGGCGTCCGGCCGAAATTCGGGCCGGGGCGCCGGATCTGGAATAGGCCACGTTGAGACGGTGTTTGTTTTGGGGTCGGATCCGGAAAACATCACGCTTATCTGGCTTTCGCCCCGTCGGAGCTGACCCAAAGACCACAAGCCGTGAACCGGCGGCACAGGGTGAAGGCCAAACGCACCGCCGAACGCGGGGTTTACATCCCGCGCCCCGGATCGCGTCTGAAGCCTGACCGCAAGACCGTTTCGCGATGACTTTCCCGCGCCCTGCACGACATGACGGTGTGCGGCGAAACCCCGGTTTTGCGCAGGGCGGGGTGGGCACCGTCAGGTGAAACAGACGGCAGATGGCGTCAGCCCACCGGGTCAAGGGGGTACCGGTATACCCGGCGCTGCGCTGCGACCGGCGCGCCGTGGTCAGGTCAGGACAGGCGACAGGGCACGGGCAGCCGCAAGCGCCGCGTCGTCGAGCGTGACCAGCGCCCCTTTGCCGCCCACCACTTGGCCGGCGACGGCCGAGGCGCGCCGGACCCTTGCCGCCATTGGCAGGGTCTCACCCCAGCCCGTCAGGAACCCCGCGTTAAAGCTGTCGCCGGCCGAGGTGGTATCGACCACGCGCCCCACCTTGGGGACATCGACACGCAACGTTGCGCCATCGTACAGGGCCAGCACCGGATCGGCACCATTCTTGACAATCACCACCGTCGCGCCGGCGGCCGCATAGCGCGCGATGGTGCCTTGCGGGTCGGGGTCACCGAAATGCATGGCTTCGTCTTCGAACGAGGGCAGCACGATATCGCTGACACTGGCCCCTTGCATGATGGCTGTTTGCATCTCCTTGGGGTCAGGCCATAGTCCGGGGCGCAGATTGGGATCGAATGCGATGGTGCGGCCCGCTGCGCGCGCGTCCTGCAAGACGCGCAAGAGCCGCTCCCGCGCAACTTCGGATAGGATGGCAAGGGTGATCCCGGAAAAATAGACCAGATCGGCCGCGTCAATCGCTGCGATCATGGCCGTTTCGTCCCGCGCCAGCAGCCGCGCCGCCGAGGTGTCACGCCAGTAGGAAAAACTGCGCTCTCCGTCGATCAGCGAGATCATGTAGAGCCCGACGCTGTGGCCGGGGCAGCGGGCGATATGGTCGGTGCCGATCCCGGCCTCTGCCATGAAACGGAGCATGTCGGCCGAGATCGCATCGCATCCGACGGCGCTGAGATAGGACACGTCCTGATCCGGGTTCAGTTGGCGCAGATACCAGGCGGTATTGAAGGTGTCGCCCGCATAGCCCAACCGGTAGTCCCCGACCATGTCCAGCGGTGCCAGTTCGGCCATACACTCGCCGATACAAAGGACATGCTGAGGCCGGGTCACAGGAAGTCGTCCCGCCGGGGCGTGAAACTGTCGATCATGGTTCCCGGTTCGAGACATGTGCACCCATGGTGCAGGCCCGACGGAATGACCAGGCTGTCGCCCGGCCCGACCTCGTGTTCCGCCCCGCCAAGACAAAAGCGAAAGCGTCCGCTCTGGACGAATGTGGTCTGAACTTGCCGGTGGTGGTGCAGGGCGCGCGCCGCACCCGGCTTTTCATACTGGCAGGCGACCATCATCAGGTCCGGATGATCCGCCAGAATTTGCCGGGTGATGCCGTCGTCTGCCACGACAATGGGGTATTCGCTCATAGTGCATCGTGCCTTTCAGCCAAACAGCCAGTGGCCATTGTGATCAAAGATTGCGCCGGTGATGAAAACGCATGCCGTGTCGGTGGCGGGGCTCCGCGTGACCGCGCGGAGACCCGTTCCCCGATGGCGCGATCAGGCCCCGAGCTTGCGGAAATAGTCAAAGATCTCTGGCACGTTGCCGTCCCCCATCCCGGCGGTCACGGCAGCCTGAAGGTTGTGCGAGGTGCCTTCGGCAATCTCGGCCCGCGTGCCCAGATCCTCGGCCATCTTCAGGAAATAGCCCAGATCCTTGTTGGCGTTGTTGATCGAAAAGCCCAGATCGCTGACGCCATCCACGGCGTAGTGCTTGCAGAACTTCATGAAGGGCGAATTCGACGGGCCGGTCGACATGATGTCGTAGAGCTGCTGGCGGTCGACACCGGCACGGTCGGCCACGGCAAAGGCCTGGCTCATGGTGCAGACGGTTGTCATGCCCATGAAGTTGTTGATCAGCTTGGTGGTGTGGCCCGCGCCCAGCGCGCCAAGGTAAAAGACGTTCTCGCCCTGCGCGTCCAGCACCGGCTTGACCTTGTCAAAGGTCGCCTTGTCGCCCGCCGCCATGATGTTCAGCAGCCCGTCCTTGGCATGCGCCGGGGTGCGGCCCAGGGGGGCGTCGATCATGCCTGCGCCCTTGGCGGCCAGATCCGCGCCGATCTTGCGGGTGGAGGCCGGAATGGAGGTGCCGTAGTCGATCAGCACCGCGCCTTCGCGGATGCCCGCCAGAATCCCGTTGTCGCCATAGACAACCTTTTCGACCACTTCGGAGGTGGTCAGGCACAGCATCACGATATCGCTCGCCTCTGCCAGATCCTTGGGCGTGGCGGCCTCACGCGCGTTGCCCCGGTCGAGGACCGCGTTCACCGCATCCTTGTTGAGGTCCATGACAACCAGTTCGAAGCCCTTCTGCTGAAGGTTCTCCACCATGTTGCCGCCCATAAGGCCGAGGCCGATGAATCCGATGACGGGTTTGGACATACCGTTTCTCCCATAAGTCTTTGAGTTTTTTGTGATCAGAGGAAATCTTCGCGGTGCGGCGTGAAGATATCCAACAGCGTTCCCGCCTCCAGGCAGGTCGCGCCGTGTACGATGTTGGGTTGTTTGTAGAGCGAGTCTCCGGCGGAAACGATGTAGCTGTCGTCACCGACCGTGAAGGCGAACTTGCCCGAGATCACGTAGGTGATCTGTTCGTGCGGGTGGCTGTGCAATGCCGCCACTGTGCCGGTCTCGAAATGCACTTCGACGACCATCGCGTTGTCGTTGTAGGCACCGACCTTGCGGGTCAGCCCGCCACCGGCGTCGAAAAGCGTGTTTTCGCTTTCGGGAAAGTAGTTTTTGACAGTCATGGCACATATCCAAGATGGCTGTTTTCGGTCTGGCCCCGGACCGCCGGTCCGGGGCCATGGGCGGCGTCGGTCAGGTATTGGCCAGCTTTTTCATCACCACCTTGAAGGTGTTCTCGTCGGTGTCGGTGAAATAGAGATCGGCGTCGTAGCCCTGATCATCCATGAAGTTGAAGATCCGCTTTGGCGCGTCCAGCCGGTAGGGCACCAGCAGGGTGGCGATCCGGTGGCGGGTCGAGGCCGGGTATTGCGCATGCAGGCAGGTGCTGACGGGCAGGCCGTCGTAATCCGCCGGATCGACATTGGGAAAGCCGGTCTCCTGGGTCAGGACCGGTTTGCCCGCCTCGGACCAGACCACCTGCCCGTAGAACCCGGCGCGCTGGCCGGTGTAGCGGAAAGTCGTCTTGCCAAGGTCATAGGGGGCGTTGGCGTGCAGCAACCAGTCGAGGGTGACAGGCGTCTCGGCGTCGACCTTGTCGACGATGACGAAATAGCTGTTGCGCACAAAGTAGATTTCGCGTTCCGCCAGTGTCACCTCAGGCGACAACGATTGATAGGCGGCGGTGGCGTCCCCCTTGATGTAGATGTGATCCTCTCGCGTTTCGGCGGCAAGGATCTTGCCCGATGCGGCGATCGCCTTGGCCTTGTCCTTTTCGGCGTATTGGCCCTTGCCGTTGATCAGGATGGCGTTCTTGGACACGGTCTGTCGCCGCCAGAGCCGGTGCATGCTCGAGTTGAAGGCCACGTAATAGCCCGACTGGATCGCCAGATCCTCGCCGTAGGCTGCCATGCAAAAGGCGTTCTGGTCGCCGTGGCTGTGGCTGATCGAGCCAAAGCGCGAGGACTTGAACACGAACTGGATGTGGTTGTCCGGGTCCGCCATGGCGTGCTGGATGCCGACCCAGCCAATGCCGCGGAAATGGCGGAACCCGCTTTCAGGTGGCGTCGCCTCGACCTGCGGGTAGTCGGTCAGATAGGTCAGTTCGTCGAAATGGGTGTCCCACCAGCCCCAATTGTAAAAGGCGTCTTCGGTGTCCGGGTTCAGCCGGGCCAGTTCCTCATGATACCATTGGTAGGCACCGTTGCCGGTGACGCCCGCGTATTGGCGCAGGTTGATGCCGGTCTTGATGCAGGGCAGATCGCCCTGCGTGCTGTCGTCGCCAAAGGTGGCGCGGCGGGTGTCGGGTGCCTTGCAGTATAGTGGGAAATCCCCGGTGTTGCGAAAAAACGGCCGCTTGTAGAGGTCAATGCCGGCAAAGCTTTTCAACCGGTTCGCCGCCTCGATCAGATAGGCCATGCCCATCATCCAGTAATTCGTGCCCTCGGCCCAGCCGCCATCGCTGTCGCCCCAGGGCGAATAGACGGTGGCGAGGAATTCGATGCAGTAGTTGAGCCAGTCACGGGCCTCGTCGTCCGCGTCATCGCCCAGCAGGGCGATACAGGCCGGGACCAGCGTCAGCGAGACCGAGCGGACCGCATGGCTGTCATAGGGGAAGAGGTGGATCTTGGCGTTGACGATCGCATGTTCGGCGATGTCGCGGGTGCGGGCCAGCAGGGCGGCACGCACCGTGGCGCGTTCCGCGTCGCTCATCTGGTCGTAAAGCCAGTCATAGCCCCATGCCAAGGCATTGCAGACACGGTAGGCCCATTCGTCGGTATAGGCGCGCGAGGTGACGCCCATGGGGTCCCAGCTTGCCGCTTCCAGCAACCAGTCCTTGGCGCGGTCCAGCATCCCCTGGTCGCCGGTCACCTGACCGCCGATGGCAAGGTGACGCACGGCGTACATGTGCTCTTGCAGGTCGATATAGGTCTGGCGCCAGACCGGCGCGACCCGCTGGTTGTTGGGATAGCCCGCAGGTTCCCGCATCACCGCGCGGTCCATCCATGGCAGGACGGATTTCTGGTAAAAGGTTTCCCACGTGCAATGGGCCGGGTCGGCCTCGACGGCGTTTTTGAATTCTACCAGCCGATCGGCGCTCAGCCAGAGGCGCGGGTGTTCCGGGGCGGTCTTTCCAAAGCGGGCCTTGCGCGATGGCAGTGGGGACTCCGGCAGACCTGCGGGCACGGTAAAGCTGCGCACCGTGCTCCAGGTGGTTGTGGGTTTGCCCGACTCCGGGTCGCAGACCGCGTATGACCAATGGTAGTCGCCGGGTTCCAGAACCACGTCCGGCGTAAAGAAATTCACCGGCAACCGGCAATAAAAGTGTGTGGACCCTGTCGGGAAACCCGGATCGGCCGAGATCCGCAGCACGTACTGCGCCTCGTCCTCGATCACGGGCAGCCATGTGAAACGCGGCGGATTTTCGACGATCTCGCTCTGTGCGTCTGGTGCATACTGGATGGTCAGGCGGCCGGTGTTGGGTTCGTCGAGCATGGGGGCGGGTGCGCCGGGCATCGGTCAGGACTTTCTGTTGCTTGCACGGTGGGGGATGTGCGGCCAACAGCGGGCCGCACATGTCTTTGTCGATGGGACGAGAGTCAGCCGTACTGCCGCTTGTAGGCGGTGTTCAGGACCTCGATGACCTTTTCGTAGCCCATCTTGTTCAGCGTCTTGACGTAGTCGTCCCATTCCGCGGTGACGTCGCCGGTGCCCAGCACCCATGCCTGCTGGCGCTCCAGCATGTAGGTGCGGATCGACGGCCAGTAGCGGTCAAAGATGGCCTGTTCGTCCTTGTTGAAGGCGACACCAAGGAACTGATCGACCAGAATGTCGTGCTGGTCGTACAGCTCAATCCCCTTGCGGGCAGCCTCGGCGGTCCACTGCCACTCATAACGGTAGTCCTGCCAGTAGCCGCGCTGGATCTGCGCGCCCACCGCCCACATCTGGGCGTTGACCGGCTGGCCGTTGGTCAGCACCTCTTCCTTGTAGATCGGCTCGCCGTCGACCATGTCCCAGGTATCGCCCTCGACGCCGAAGTTCGACAGCAGGCGGCCTTCTTCGCTGAACCAGAAGTCAAAGTACTTGATCGTCTCGACCGGGTGCTTGTTGTTGTGGCTGATCGCCCAGCCATCCGGTTTGATCGGGATGCGGCGGTGCTCTTCCATCCGCACGCCCCCGGCCGATGCCGGCGGCAGGAACGGCACAAAGTTGAAGCCGTCGACCTTGTCCGCCAGCGCGGCGTTATAGCCCGAGGTCGAGGCGAACCAGTCATGGGTCATCCCGCCCAGGTTCTCGCCCAGCAGGTATTCGCGGGCGGAAGAGCCGCGGGTGAACACTTCGGGGTCGATCAGCCCTTCGGCATACCACTTGGCCACATGGGCCAGACCGTCGCGATAGGCGTCCTGCGCGTAGGGGTGCGCCACCTTGCCTTCGGCGTTGACGTAGAAGTCATGGTAGGTGTCCGACCCGGACGACCGCGCATCCCACAGCGTGACCAGACGGATGGCCTCTTCCCAGTCGCGGAAGAAGGACGGCACCTCGTCCTTGAGGCCGTTGCCGTTGGGGTCCTGATCGCGGAAGGCCACCAGCACATTATACAGGTCATCGACGTTCTGCGGCTGTTCCAGTCCCAGCTTGTCCAGCCAGTCCTGACGGATGAAATAGGCCCGGCCATATTTGCCGTCGGGCAGGTAGGGGATGTAGTAATAGTTGCCGTCAAAGGCCGAGATCGCCTCCTTCAGGCCGGGGTGGCTGTCCCAGAAGGCCTTGATGTTCGGCGCGTGCTCTTCGACCAGCTCGTTCAGCGGCAGAAAGGCGCCCTGCGGGCCGTATTCGTTGACCGGCTGCTGGATCAGATGACCGCCGACGATGTCGGGCATGTTGCCCGAGGCGATCAGCAGGTTCATGGCCTCTGCCGAATCCTTGGTGTTGCGGCCGACGGTGGCCTCCTTGAGGTGAATACCCGTCAGTTCGCGGGCTTTCAGCTCGACCGGGTAGGTCTCGTCATAGCCCTGGCTGCGCGGCCAGTGCATGTGGACCGACAGGTCCAGAGGGCTGTCGACGATTTGCAGGTGGCTGTCGGCGAAGGCCGGGGCCGTCATGGCCGTGGTACCCAGGATGGCAAGTGCCAGTCTGAAGGTTCGCATGGTGTCCTCCCTATTGCGAAGTTCTTGATGATGCGTGGTCATTCCTTCACCCCACCCAGCAGGATGCCCTTGCTGAAGTACTTCTGAAGGAACGGGTAGATGAGCAGGATCGGGATGATCGAGCAGACGATGATCGCGGCGCTGACGGTCTCGACGGAAAAGGGCGCGTTGATCAGCGTGGCGGCAAAGGTTTCGTCATCGGTCAGTTCGGTGATGACGTGGCGCAGGTAGACCTGAAGCGGGATCTTGTCCTCGTCCTGTAGCAGCACCATGGCCCAGAAAAAGCCGTTCCAGCGCGACACGATGCAGAACAGGGCGACGGTGGCGATGGCGGGCTTGGACAGCGGGACGTAGACCTTCCACAGCACCTGAAACTCATTGGCGCCGTCCATCCGCGCGGCCTCTTCGAAGGACTGCGGAATGCCCTCGAAGAAGTTGCGCAGCAGGATGATGTTGAAGCCGTTGACTGCAAAGCCGATGATGATGCCAAAGTAGCTGTCCAGCAGGCCGAGGTCGCGCATGTTCAGGAAGAACGGGATCAGGCCTGCGTTGAACCACATGGTGAAGGCCACCATCAGGTTCCAGAACCGCCGCCCGTATAGCTGCGGGCGTGACAGGGCGTAGGCGCCGGGGATGATGAACACCATGCTCATCAGCGTGCCGCCGATGGTGTAGATAAAGGTGTTCTTGTAGCTGATCCAGAACTGCGGCTCTGACAGGACCTGCTTGTAGGCCTCCAGCGTAAAGCCCACCGGCGTCAGGATGACATTGCCGGCGCGGGCCTCGAAACCGGTGCTCATCGACAGCGAGGCGATGTAGATGAACGGGTAAAGCGTGGAGATCGTGAACAGCGCGATCAGCACCATGTTGACGATGACGAACAGCTTGTCGCCGCGCGAATAGAGATTCATGTTGGCCATTGATCTTTCCTCCTCACCACAGTGACGTGCGCGAATAGCGCTTGGAGATCGTGTTCGCGGTCATCACCAGAACGAAGGCAACCAGCGCGTTGAACAGTCCGGCAGCGGCGGCAAAGTCGTACTGCCCACCCTGAAGGCCCTGGCGGTAGATGAAGGTGTTGACCACGTCGGCGGTCTGGTAGGTCGCCGGCTGGTACAGCAGGATGATCATCTCGAAGCTGACTTCGAGGATGTTGCCGATGCGGATGATCAGCATGATGATGATCGTCGGCATGATCGACGGGACGGTGATTTTCCACATCATCTGCCAGCGGCTGGCGCCATCGACCACGGCCGATTCATACAGCGTCGGCGACACCCCCGCGATGGCGGCCAGATAGACGATCGACTGGAACCCGGCCTCTTGCCAGATGCCCGTGCCGATAAAGATCGGGCGGAACCATTCCGGCTTGGTCAGGAAGTAGACAGGATCGACACCAAACCAGCCGAGGAAGGTGTTCACGATCCCTGCCGATGGCGAGAAGGCGGTCATCACAATCCCCGCGATGATCACCGACGAGATGAAATGCGGCAGGTAGACAATGGTCTGCGCGGATTTCTTGAAGGTCTGGTTCAGCACCTCGTTGAACATCAGCGCCAGCAGGATCGGCACCGGAAAGCCGAACAGCAGGCCGTAGGCGCTCATGATGATGGTGTTCTTGAGCGCGCGCAGGAACTGGTCGTTGCCGAACAGCGCCTCGAAATGCGCGAACCCGATCCACGGGCTGCCCGCGACGCCGCGGAAGATCGAGTAATCCTTAAAGGCGATCTGCAAGCCGTACATCGGCTTGTAGAGGAAGATCAGCAGCCACAGGATCGTCGGGATCAGCATGACGTAGAGCTGCCATTCCCGCTTCAGGTGGTCGCCCACCCGTTGGACGCGGCTGGGCTTGCGGCGGCGCTGTGCTTCGGAGGCGTCAAAGACCAGTTCTTCGGTCTTTGGCCCGGCGGAAGAGATGAAATCGGGATCGCTGCTCATTGGACCAGCACCTGTCCGGGCAGCGCCTGACCGTTCTGAGCGTCGAACACCTTGATCAGGTGCGGGGCGATGGTGAACCCGGAAATGCCGTCGAGGATATTCATCTGGCCGACGGTGTCGGTGCGGATCACAAAAGGGTCGCCCTGAAGATTGGCATGGATAAGCGCCTCTGAGCCCAGAGTTTCGACAAGATCGACATCCAGACCGACACGCCCCGAGGTGCTGTCATCCGCCACGGTGACGAACTCTGGCCGAATGCCCAGTGTCACGTCCCGCCCCACGGCATTCTGCAACGATGGCAGCGGTTGCAGCTGGACGCTCTGGCCGCCGAACTCTGCGACCGGGCCCTGATCGCCCGCGCCGATTGTGGCCTTGACCATGTTCATCGGCGGAGAGCCAAGGAACCCCGCGACAAAGGTGTTGGCGGGGTTCAGGAACAGTTCCATCGGGGTGCCGATCTGTTCGATCCGCCCGTCGTGCATGACAACGATGCGATCCGCGAGGGTCATCGCCTCGACCTGATCATGGGTGACGTAGATGCTGGTTGCGCCCAGCCGTTTGTGCAGGCGCTTGATTTCCGCCCGCATCTGGGTGCGCAGCTTGGCGTCGAGGTTCGACAGCGGCTCGTCAAAGAGGAACACCTTGGGGCGGCGCACGATGGCCCGGCCCATGGCGACCCGCTGGCGCTGGCCGCCCGAAAGATCCGCCGGACGGCGTTCCAGATAGGGCGTCAGCCCCAGGATTTTGCCCACCTCGTCCACGGAGGCGGCGATGTTTTCCTTGCTTTCCTTGCGGATGCGCAGGCCAAAGGCGATGTTGTCGGCGACGTTCAGATGCGGATAAAGCGCATAGTTCTGGAACACCATCGCCACGTCGCGATCCTTGGGTGCGACCCGGTTCACCAACCGTCCGTCGATGGTCAGATCGCCGTCCGAAATCTCTTCCAGCCCCGCAATCATGCGCAGCGTGGTGGACTTGCCGCAGCCGGACGGGCCGACAAGCACGACGAATTCCTTCTCCTGCACCACCAGGTCGATGCCGTGCACGACCTGCACGGCGCCATAGGTCTTTACGATGCCTTCTAAACGAACCCCTGACATGAGCCCTCCTCCAGACTGCCCTGCGCGTGGCATGGGCCGGTTTTGCAAATCGTCCCGGCCTCCCGCCGGTTCCAAGGCGATACGATTCGCCTGAATTTCCATCTGGTATACTAGTCGTAAATCTGGAATACTAGTATAAAGTTGAGACTCGGGCGGGCGCTGGTTGCCCGTCGCGGAGCAGAGAGGTTGAAATGATTATCAATTCGGAAACGACCGCCCGCGCATTTTTGGCGGGCAACTGCCGCCCTCAGGCCGGGCACTTGCAGCCACCGACCGACACGCATCGGTCCTTGCTGTCCTTGCCCGATGACACCCCGACGCACCGTACGGGGCCGACGACGTTGGCCTTTCCGGATTCCGCGTCTATAAAACCCGCACCCAAAAGGATCTTGTGATGCAGCCGACACTGGCCCATGAACGCCGAACCACCGTCGATGAGATTTTTGACCATCTCTACGGCGAGATATCGTCGCTGCGCCTGCGCCCCGGCGACAGGATTTCCGAAGCCGAGATCGCGGCGCAGTTCGGGGTGTCGCGCCAGCCCGTGCGCGATGCCTTCACGCGTCTCGCCAATCTCGACCTGCTCCTGATCCGCCCGCAGCGCGCCACCGAAGTGAAACGCTTTTCGTCGCGCGAAATCGAAAAGTCGCGCTTTGTCCGGGCCGCGGTCGAGGCCGAGGTGCTGCGCCGCGCTGCCCGTCTGTGTGACGCCGACGGCGCCGGACGACTGGAATCCTGTCTTGTCGAACAGCGCAAGGTGATTGCCGACGGGGATTTCAGCGCCTTCGGAACGCTGGATTATGCCTTTCACAAGACGCTGTGCGACATTGCGGGCGTCGACTTTGCCTTTGAGGTCATCTCGTCCGAAAAGGCCAAGGTCGACCGGCTCTGCACACTGGGCCTCTCCAAGGAAGACCGGATGCCGCAACTGCTGGAAGATCACGAAGTGATTGCAGCGGCGATTTCGGCAGGCGACGAGGAGGCGGCGGTCAAGGCAGGCATGCTGCACCTGTCGCGGCTGGATTCCACCATCGAGGCCATCTCCAAGAGTAACGCGAACTACTTCGATCCCGAAGACCGCTGAAGCGAGGTCGCGGCCCGCGACCGATATTCCCTGACCGGCGTCTGTCACGACACCACGTCCTGCGCGGCCGATCCCGCGCGCGCGAGGTCCGGACGTGATCCATGCGACCGGTCGCACAAGGATTCTTTCCGAAAATGACCTACTCCATTGGTGCCCCGAACACCTCCGCCGCCCGCGCGGTTTTTGATCTGGCTTGGCCGCTGACCTTCAAGGCCTTGATGCTGCACGGCATTGTTGTCGTAGATGCCTATCTTGTATCCTCGTTGGGGGAACCGGCGGTCGCGGTGCTGGGCCTTTCGGCCTCTATCGCGGGGCTGCTGCTGGGTCTCATCGTGGCGTTTTCGAACGCCACCCAGATCCGCATCGCGCAGGCCTTTGGCACCGGCGATCCGGTCTTTATGAAATCGGCCTTGTTGGCCGGGCTGACGATCAACGTCGTGGTTGTCGTGGCGGGGCTGGCCATCCTTGGTCTGTCCGCTGGCGCGATCATCGACACATTGGCCCATGATGCTTGGATCGCCGCCGAAGCGCGGCGCTACCTGTCGGTTTTTGCCTTGGTCGTTCTGGCCGAGGCCATCGGCCAGTGTCTGACAAGTTTTTTCAACGGGTGCGGGGATACCCGAATGCCGGCCCTCAGCTATCTGATGGCCGTCCCGATCAATATCGCGGCCAGCCTCATCCTGATTCACGGACTGTTCGGCGCGCCCGAATTCGGCGTTCTGGGGGCCGCCATGGGCAGTGCCCTTGCCTCAACGGTGCAGGTCGGGTTTCTGGCGCGGCGGTTGTTGCGGCGTCACGGCGACCTGTTGCGCCGCGCCGGATGGCGCAACGGCAGCTTTGCCGCGACGGTCCGGCGGCACCTTGTCTTTGCGCTGCCCATCGCCGCCACCTTTGGCAGCGCCACCATTGCGATGAGTGTCTGCGGCCTGATCTACGCGACGCTGCCGGTGATCCAGTTCGCGGCGATGACCATCATCATGCCATGGGTGCAGGTTGCTGGTACGGTCGGCATGAGCTGGGCGCAGGCGACGGGGATCATCGTGGCACAGCTTTTGGGCCGTGCCACGCCGGCAGAGGATCTGGACGGGTTCCTGACCGGGGCATGGCGTGGTGCCTTGGTGGCCGCGACATTTGTCTCGATCACCTACGCGGGCGTCTGCCTGTCGACGCCATGGATCTATTCAGAGTTGCACGTGGACACGCAGGCCACGCTCATCAGTTTTCTGCCCATCCTGTTGCTGCTGCCCTTCCCCAAGGGATCGAACGCGATCTGCGGCAACACGCTTCGCGCGGGTGGGGATACGGTCTATGTCATGCACATTTTCGTCTGGTCGCAATGGCTGTTCCGGGTGCCGGCCACCGCCGTGGCGGTGCTTTGGCTAGACCTCTCGGTGACTTGGGTCTTTTCTCTGCTGCTGGCGGAGGAATTGATCAAGTTCGGCCCCTTCCACCTCCGCCTGCGCAAGGGGCGGTGGAAGCAGGGCGTTGCACCGGACTAGAGTCAATAGTTCCACATAGTTCCGTCTTCCAACCGCACGATGGGGTGGCTGCCCGGCGCATAGTCATAGCGCGCGGCCTCTGTCTCGTCAAAGTCGACCCCAAGGCCGGGGGCATCGCTGACAAAGACCATGCCGTTTTCCATCCTGTGTGCGGCGGGAAACAGTGCGTCGCATTCGGGTGTGCCCAGCACAAGGTATTCCTGAATGCCGAAATTCGGGGCCCAGGCGTTCAGATGCGCCTGTGCCGCCATGCTGATCGGCGAATGGCTGGGTGCGCCGTGAAAGCCGGTCTTGACGTGATGCAACCCGGCAAGATCGACGATGCGTTTCGCGTGGGTGATGCCGCCCACATAGGTGACCGCGACGCGGACGAAGTCGATCAGCTCGTCTTCGATCAACCGGTTGCATTCCCAGATCGAGTTGAAGACCTCACCAATGGCCACAGGCACGGTGGAGTGCTGCCGCAACAGGCGCAGGGCGTTCTGATCCTCTGCCGGTGTCGGGTCTTCCAGCCAGAACAGGCCGACGGGTTCCACCGCCTTGGCAAACTCGGCGGCCTCGCGCGGGGTCAGCCGGTGATGCACGTCATGCAGGATCTCTATTTCCGGACCAAACCGCTCGCGGATTTCCATCAATGCGCCGGGCATGTAGCGCATGTACTTTCCGGTATCCCAAACTTCGACCTTGGGCCGGATACCGCTGTAATTGGTGATGTAGTTCTTTACGTCCCCCTTCTTCTCGGGCACCGCATAGCTGGCCGAGGGCATCCCCGGAATGCCGCATTGCACGCGAACGGCCTTGTATCCCTGCTCGATGTAATGCGCGACGGAGTCCATCAGATCCTCCAGATCGGCCCCCGTGGCATGGGCGTAGGTCAACGCGCCCTCGCGGCTCTTGCCACCGAAAAGCTGGTAAAGCGGCATGTTCGCAAGCTTGCCCTTGATGTCCCACAGCGCCATGTCGATGGCCCCAAACGCCGCCATGGCGATGGGGCCGCGCCGGAAATAGGCGCCACGGTAGAAAAACTGCCAGATGTCCTCGCTGTTGCGCGGGTCCATCCCGATCAGATTGGGGATCAAGTAGTCTTGCAGGTATTTCGCGGGCAGCGTCTCGCGGTTGTTCAGCGTGGCGTCGCCAAGCCCGTAAACCCCTTGATCGGTCATGATCTTGAGGGTGACGTAGTTCTTCTTTGGTCCGCCGACAAAGACCTTTGCATCGGTGATTTTCATTTTGCCTTCCTCAGGTCAGGTGGGACACGTCGGTCCAGTTGTCGTTGCGGCGGATCAGGTCGATGATCTGCTGATACTGGCTGCCTTGGTGAAAGGTTGGATACGGTTCAACCGCTTCGCCCTGGATGTCCTTGACGAACATCCGCGCAAGGTAGTGCCAGCACTGTTCTGTTTCGCCCTGCACATCCGGGACGGCAGCGGCGATGTCGTGCGGCAGGGCCAGTTCCGTCCAGACCTTATCGCGGCCCCAGTGGTACAGTTGCCCGCTGCCGTAATGGCCCTTGATGTAGATGGCGCCTTTTGTTCCGTAAAAGACGATGTGGTCGTCGTGAAACCGGGGCACCAGCCCGCCATGCTTGAACAGCACAGAGACCGGCTGGTCAGCCAACGGGCTCTCCAGTTTTGCCAGTACGGTGTAGGACCACTCGACGTTGCTTTCTCCCCATTTCAGCGATGGGTCGTTCAGATCGTCCGGAATGAAGTTCCGCCGGGTGGCAAAGTTGTGCACCCCCTCGACGATGGGCGCACGCCCGAGATCGTCCCGTACCTCGCCGATGACCGACAGGATCGTTTCACCGATGACCGAACAGGCGATCGACAGTGTATGGGTAAAGTTGTTGTTCAGCCGCCCGCCGCCGTCTTCCTTGCGGTGGGACCAGCCAAAGGGGATGTCGCACTCAAGGTTGAAGTGTGAGATGCACTCCACCTCGGTCGGCGCGCCAATCGCGCCTTCGGCGACCAGCCGCTTGGCATGCAGGACGCTTGCCGCATAGCGAAAGCTGGCGGCATATGCCGTCTTGACCCCCTTGGCACGGGCGAGGCTGGCCAGTTCTGCGGCTGTTTCGCCGCTTTCCGTCATGGGTTTATCGCAAAACACGTGGCAGCCAGCGGCGATGGCCTGCTTGATCGGTGCAAAATGCGCGCCGCCGGGCGTCGCAATGGAGACGATGTCGGGACGGCAGGTGGTCAGGGCCTCTTGCCAATCGGTGCCGGAAAAAGGGATCGCCAACTGCGCGGCCACGTCGCTGACGACGCTCGGGGTGCGACCGACAATGCCGACCACCTCTGCCCCCGCTGCCCGGAATGCTTGGGCGTGTCCCTGTCCGGCAAAGCCGGTTCCGTAAACCAGAACTTTCAATTTTCCAGCCATGTGCTCCCTCGTCACTAATTGCAGACTAGTATTCTAGTCGGCAAGCGCGACAATGGCAATCTGGAAATCCGCCGCAAGCCGCGACCCGCAAAATCGGAAAGCGGGGGCAGATCCCCGTTTGGGTGGATTACTTTGTGCGTTTGAAGGGGGGAAATCGTGCCGCCGATCACCGCAAGAGTGGTCTGACACTGGTCAAAGATCGCCACGGAGATTGACGAGGGCACGAACCTGGGCACGGCTGTTTGACGAGCGCGGTGAGCAGGATACCAATGTTACAAGGCGCTGTCGGCTGATGGCTGGTGCTGACCTCCGGGGCTGAATTCCGGGCCCGAATTCTGGGGCCAGATTCTCGGAGCGGGGGCAGGGGCTGGGACTGGTGCTCTTTGGTGCGAAGTTCCAAAGCCCAACAGATCCACAGCAAGGAATGGCGCGGCTCTTGTGTTGTCCGCCCAAGAGGCCGCGCCGGGTGATGGTCAGAACGCAGGATCGCCTACGGCGTGCGTCCAAGCGTCGGCATAGGCGCGCATTTCGGTCAGGCGCGGCTCTTCGGCAAGTGAAAAGGCGTCCCCCTCGGCGGCGGCCCGTGCCTCTTGGCAGGCGACAATTGCGGCCCCTTGGCTGGTCCCGGTCTGGCCTTTCGATGCCACAACCGTCGACTGCGTCGCGACCGCCAACATGCGCAGGAAAACCGGATTGGCCGCAAAGGGCCCCTCGACGATGATGGACCCCCGGTGGCCCGTATTTTGCAGGCACCGCGCGACGACAAGCGCGAGGTAAAGCGCAACTTCTGCGCCGCGCAAGGCGGTGCCGGGCGCAGGCACGGCCCCGACCCATCGGGCCTTTTGTCCGCGAAAGGGGCCGGTTTCCGGGGCGAATCCGGGCAAAATCATACGCTGTTCTGCCAAGACGACAGCCAGCGCGGCGTCGTCGGGTTCCGGATAAGGCCCCTGCGTCGCCAGATCATGTTCCCGTCCGCCCATGAAGCGGGCAGAGGGGACCGGGTCGCCCAGCGCGTTGACGTTGATCAGCACGTCCTGTTCCGGGTCCAGTGTGACGTCCTGCCCGCCAACGGTCATCGCGACAACCCATGTCCCGGTGGACACCACGCTGAACGGTTGCCTGTTGGCAAGGATATGCGGCAGCAGCGACGCGTTGGAGTCGTGGATGCCGCAAAAAACCGGCGTATCCGGGGCCAACCCGGTGCGCGCGGCAATGTCCGGCAGGACTGGCCCCAGAATGTCGCTGGATTTCTTGGCGGGCGCGATCTTGTCGCGGATGCCAAGCGCGTCGACAAGTGACGAAAAACAGCGGCGATGCGGGTTCCACAGGTCGCTGTGACAGCCCAGAGAAGTCACGTCGGTTGCCCCGATCCCGGTCAGACGGTGGCCCCAGTATTGCGGATAGGTCACGATCTGATGCGTGCGTTCGGCCAGCCCGCGGTCGGTCGCAAACTGCCAGAACAGCTGCGCGCCGATGTTGAGACCCAGGCGCAGTCTTGGCGAACCGGTTTCTGCGAAGGGCGGGCGGATCGCGTCATAGTCGGCGGCGGTCTCGTCGGGGCCGGTGTGCTCATAGTCAAGAATGGGCGCCGCCAGCGCGCCGTCACGGTCCAGCAATGCGGCACAGGCGCCGTGGGTGGTGATCGAAATCGCCTGGACACCGTGCTGGGCGTGAAAGTCCCTCAACCCGTCCAACAGGAAGGCCCAATGCCCTTCGGTGTCGAAATGCGGGTAGGGCGGTCCGGGACGCACCGTGTTGGGCCGCGTGATGACGGCGATTTCCGACAGGTCGGCAAGGTCGACCAGCGCCAGTTTGGCATTGGTCTTGCCGATGTCGATGACGGCGACATGACCCGTCTTCATGGCATGTGAAAGACGCAGACAAGCTCCGTCACCACGGGTTCATTGTCGGGGTGGGTTTCCATGATGTCCGCCATGTGCGCCCACCATTTCCGCATGATTTCGGTCGTGGGGAGGGCATCCATCCCGTGGTTCTCTGTCCGCCAGAGGACACCGAACAGCGTATCGGTGTCCCGGTCGAGGTGGATCGAATAGTCCGAAACACCGGCCTCTTTCAGAAGACGCACCAGATCCGGCCAGATCTCATCGTGGCGTTTGCGATACTCGGCCTCGCAGCCCGGATTCAGCCGCATCTTGAAGGCGTGTTTTTCCATCACCGTGCCTTCCACATGGACCAGAGCCGGGGCAGCGCGATGACCCCGATCAAAAGCGCGCCGATGACGATGGACATCACGATGCCCGGCACGTTCAGCAGCCCCAGACCGAACGTCACCAGCCCCATGACAAAGGCCGCGATCACCACACCCGGTATGCTGCCCGATCCGCCAAGGATATTGACGCCGCCAAGGACCACCATCGTGACCACCTCCAGCTCCCAGCCGAAGGCGATGGAGGGACGGGTAGAGCCCAGCCGGGCGGTCAGACAGACCGCCGCGACACCGGCCATCAGCCCGGTCAGCAGGAACAGGATGAATTTGACACGTGCCACCCGAATTCCGGAGAACAGCGCGCCCGTCGGGTTGTTTCCGATGGCATAGACCGCGCGGCCAAAGTTGGTCTTGTGCAGGAGGATGCCGTAGAACACCGCCAGGATGGCAAACAGCATCAGTTCGAAAGAGATCACCCAGAACACGTAGCCCTGACCGAAAAAGGCAAAGTCTGACGGATAGCCTTTGTAGACTTGGTCACCCAGCACGATAAAGCTGATGCCGCGAAACAGGCTCATCGTGCCGATGGTGACAACGATTGAGGGCAGGCCCATCCGGGTGACCAGAACGCCGTTGAACGCACCGCAGATCAGGCCGGTGCCAAGCCCGACAGCGATCAGCACCGGCGTGCCCGCCCCGGCCTCGACGGCCGCGCCCATCGCGGTCGAGGCCAGCGCGATGATTGCCGCGACCGACAGGTCGATTTCGCCAGAGATGATCAGCAGCGCCATGGCAAAGGCGATCATCGCCTTTTCGGTAAAGTTGAAGGTCGCGTCGCTGAGGTTCCAGGCGTTCAGAAAGTAAGGCGAGGCAAAGCTATTGGCGACAAAAATGGCGATGGCCACCACCAGCAACAGCGATTCCCAGCTTTTCAGGCGCTTTTGAAACGGCGATTGCAGCCGGTCGGGGATGAAACGGGTTGTATCGGTCATACCGCGTGCTCCGCTGACTTGAGGATGATCCGGCCCTTGGTCTGTGAGGCACGGGCGTTGACTGCGACGGCAATGATGATCGCCGCCCCCGAGATGGCGAGTTGCCAGAACGGTGAGACATTGATGACCGGCAGCGCATTCTTGATTACGCCAAGGAACAGCGCGCCCAACAGCGCCCCGCCAACCGTGCCAATGCCGCCGGCGATGGAAATGCCGCCGATCACGCAGGCCGCGACCACGTCCAATTCGAACCCGCTGGCGATGTCCACATAGGACACCGCGTAGCGCGACACCCAAAGATAGCCGGTCAGCCCGGCCAGCGCGCCGGAGATGGTGAAGGCCCAGAACTGGGTGCGCCCCACGTCGATGCCGGTATAGGTCGCGGCATGGGGATTGCCGCCCACCGCATAGGCCGCGCGGCCCAGTGACGTGCGTGACATGACGATTGTCAGGACGATCACGGCAAGGATCGCAATCCAGCTTAGGACCGGCAGACCCATAAGGTCAGCCCGCGGAAACGCCTTGAACGCCGGGCTCATTTCATGGCTGTTGACCCATTTCCCGTCTGAAATCAGAAAGATGATGCCGCGAAAGATGGTCATGGTGCCAAGCGTCACCACGATAGGCGGAATGCCCAGTTTCCAGACAAGCACACCGTTGGCCATTCCCATGACGGTGCCCAGCGCGATGGCGACAAGCAGGATCACCGCAACCGGCACGCCGGGAAAGGCGACATTGATCATGGAAACGACCATGCCGGTCAGGGCCAGATTGGCGGCCACCGACAGGTCGATACACTTGGTCAGGATCACGACCATCTGCCCGATGGCCAGCAGGATCAGCGGAGAGGTGTCGTTGAACACATCCGCAAGGTTCGAAGGCGCGACAAATGCCGGAAAGCGGGTGGCGATCAAGGCCAGCAGCACGGCTATCGCACCGAGCAGCAGGGTTTCGCGCGAAGTGATAATGCGATGGAGCATAACGGGTCCTCAGATTCCGGCCGCGTGACGGACAAGGGTTTCGGGGGTCAGGTCGTCGCCCGCCAGTTCGGCGGCGATGCGGCCTTCGCGCATGACGATCACCCGGTCGGACATGCCAAGGATTTCCGGGATCTCAGAGCTGACCATGATCACGGCCAGACCCTGCGCGGCCAGTTCGGCCATGAACTCATGCACCGCCGCCTTTGATCCGATGTCGATGCCCTTGGTCGGTTCATCGAGGATGATCACCTTGGGCTGGGTCGCCAGCCATTTGGCAATCACCACCTTTTGCTGGTTGCCGCCGGACAGATTGCCGACCTCGGTATCCAGTGACGCCGCGCGCAGGTCCAGCCGCCGGGTGTATTCCCGTGCAAGGCTGAATTCCTCCGCCAAACGCAGGAACCCCTTGTGCGAGGTGCGGCCCAGCGACGGCAAGGTGACGTTCTGAAAAATCGGCAGCGCGGTGATCGCCCCTTGTTTGCCGCGATCCTCGGGGACGTAGACAACCCCGTGATTGATGGCGTCGGCTGGCGACCGGATGATGCGGATCTCGCCGTCGATCTTGGTCACGCCTTTCGACGGTTTGGTGATGCCGAACAGGGCTTGCATGAACTCGGACCGGCCTGCGCCGACCAGTCCGTAAAAGCCAAGGATTTCACCCCGGCGCAGGGTAAAGCCGATGTCGGCAAATTCCGTCGGGTGATCGTAGCCGACAACCTGAAGCACCTCGTCGCCGATATGGCTCTGACGCACGGGAAAGACCTGAGAGACATCGCGGCCAACCATCATCTTGACCAGTTCGGCCTCTGTCACATCGGAAATCAGCCCGTCGCCGACAAACTGACCATCGCGGAAGACGGTATAACGGTCGGCGATGCGGAAGATCTCATCGAACTTGTGGCTGATGAACAGGATCGCTTTTCCTTGCGCCTTCAGCGTCTCCACCAATTCGTAGAGTTCCTGAATCTCCTTATGGGACAAGGCTGCGGTGGGTTCGTCCATGATCACCACACGGGCGTCGATGGACAGGGCGCGGGCAATTGCGACCAGATGTTTGTTGGCAATGCCCAGATCGCGCAAACGATGGCCCGGATCGATCTCGGCACCGATGCTGCCGAGGATTTCCAATGCCCGCCGCTGCATCGTCTTCCAGTCGATCAGACCAAGCGCGTTGCGCGGCGCATGGCCAAGAAAGATGTTCTCGGCCACGGTGAGTTCGTCGAACAGGACGGTTTCCTGATGGATTGCGGTGATGCCCGCCTTGGCCGCGTCCTGCGAGTTTGCAAATCGCGTGGCCAGGCCATCGAGCAGGATGTCACCGCCGTCAGGCTGGTAGATACCTGTCAGCGTCTTGACCACCGTCGACTTGCCTGCGCCGTTCTCACCGACCAGCGCCGTGACCTGACCGGGGTAAAGCCGCAGCGACACACCGTCGAGCGCCTTGACTCCGGGAAAGGTCTTGGTGATCCCGTCGAGTGCAAGAATGGGGGCCGTCCGGTTGGCGGCATCTGTCTGGGTTTGCATGAGCATGTCGGCAATCTGTTTTCGGGGCCCCGGCACGTCAAAGCGCCGGGGCCGAAGGACATCGGATCAGACGATCAGAAGATCGATTTGAAGTCGTCGATGTTCGAGCTGTCGTAGACAAAGGGATCGGCCATCGCGCCCTCGTTGTTTTCGTCCAGCGTGACGGTGCCCATGCGGCCCATCGGGATCTCGGCACCCGGCTCTGCCTTGGCGGCATCGGTGGCAAGGGCGTGGGCGATCATCGTCGCCGAATACCCCAGATCGATCGGGTTCCAGATGGCAAAGGACTTGGACGCGCCGCTGTCGATGGCCCCCGCCATTTCCGAAGGCAGGCCAAGGCCGGTCACGTTGACCTGTCCCACCTTGCCGGCGTCCACGACGGCCTGTGCGGCCGCCACGATGCCCACGCTGGTCGGCGCGATGATCGCGTCGAGGTCAGGGTACTTTTGCATCAGCCCCTGCGCCTCGCGGTAGGACTTGTCAGCCAGATCGTCGCCGTAGACCGTCGTCACCACCTCGATGCCGGGATAGTTGCCCATGACCTTTTCCATCTCGGAGATCCAGATGTTCTGGTTGGTCGAGGTGGTGGTGGCCGACAACAGGGCTACCTGTCCGCCATCGGGCAGGTGATCGGCGGCCAGCTTGATGATCATGTTGCCGATCAGCGGGTTGGACGAGGGGTTGAGGTGCATCTGGCGGCCTTCGGGAGCCACACCTGAATCCCATGAGATCACGGTGATGCCGCGCTGCATGGCCTTTTTCAGGGCCGGAACCAGCGCGTCGGTGTCATTGGCCGAAACCGCGATGGCGTCGACTCGTTGCGCGATCAGGGAGTTGATGACCTCGATCTGCTCTTCGGCGGTGGTTCCGGTCGGTCCGGTGTAGATAATCTCGACCCCGCCCAATTCTGCGGCAGCCTCTTCGGCGCCTTTATGAGCGGCCTCGAAGAAGCCGATGCCAAGGGCCTTGACCACAAGCGCGATGCGCATGTTGTCCTGCGCCATGGCGCTGGTGCCCATGAGGCTGGCGGCAAGGCTTGCCCCGGCGAGAAGCTTGGTAAAGTTGCGACGGATCATGGTGTCCTCCCTAAGATCACGTTTCGTGTTGAGGTCAGCTATGTGGCTGCCTCGCCCTCCTGCTGGACCGCGCCGGACTGGGCGACGATCAGCGTTACGTCCGCGGCCTCAAGCATGGCGGCGGCCTTGTCCGTGATCCCCTCGTCGGTGATCACGGTATCAATGCGGTCCAGTGGGCAAAGCACCAGACTTGACCGGTTTTCGAATTTTGAACTGTCGACAAGAACCACCAGTTCGTCGGCTTGACCGATCAGCTTTTGCTCGGCCTGGATCAGCAGCGGATCGGCCTCCATCAAACCGATCGGTCCCAGCCCCTGCGCGCCCATGAACATGCGGCGGGCATAGAAATTCCGCGTCACGTCATTGTCGAAGGGGGACAGGATGATGTTCTGTTCGCGGTAGATCACCCCGCCGGACAGCATGACAGTGTTCTTGGAATGCTTCAGCAGGTGCTCGGCGATGGGGAACGAGTTGGTAAAGACCTGACACCGGCGCGAGGCCAGCGGATGCACCATCTGAAAGGTGGTTGTGCCACCGTTGATGATGATTGAATCGCCATCCGAACACAGATCGACGGCGGCGCGGGCAATCGCCTGTTTTTCGCGGCTGTGCATGGTTTCGCTGACGGAAAAGGGGCGACCGGCAAGGCCCACAAATTGCGGCGGGCTGATGGCCTCTGCGCCACCGCGCACCCGGCGCAGCTTTTTCTGGGTGTCCAGAGATGCGATGTCGCGGCGGATCGTGGCCTCGGACGCATCGGTCAGATTGCACAGGTCGATCACGGTCACGACCGGCCTGTCCTGTACGGCAGACAGAATGATCCTGTGGCGCTCTTTCTCGTGCATCTGGTCCTCCCTTGCCGATGACACTGGCCAGATTCGCCGCTTCTGTCAATCAATTTTGATCACAACCAATCATTCTGCGGCGCAGCATGATTGGTTGTGATTGTTTTAGATTGACATTGCGCCGCACCCGGCGCAATTTCCCGGCAACAATCTATCGCGGGCGCCAGGCGCCAAATGGGAGGACGCCATGTTGAAAACCACAGAAAATCAGCTTCTTGAGAACCGCTGGGATCAAAGCAAAGCGCAGAACATGACCGAGTCGGAGCTGCTGCTTTATCGCTCCAACATTCTGGGGTCCGACAAGCGGGTGACCAATTACGGTGGCGGCAACACGTCAGCCAAGGTGATGGAGGTCGACCCCCTGACCGGCGAGCAGGTCGAGGTGCTTTGGGTCAAGGGGTCGGGCGGCGACATCGGCTCGATCACGATGGACGGGTTTGCAACGCTCTACATGGACAAGTTGCAGGCGCTGAAAGGTCTGTATCGCGGGGTCGCGTTCGAAGACGAAATGGTCGCCTATCTGCCCCATTGCACTTACAAGCTGAACCCGCGCGCTGCCTCTATCGACACGCCGTTGCACGCCTATGTGCCGCGCAAGCATGTCGATCACGTTCATGCCGACGCAATCATCGCCATTGCGGCGTCGAAGAATTCCAAAGACCTGACGCAAGAGGTGTTTGGCGACAAGATCGGCTGGCTGCCGTGGAAAAAGCCGGGCTACGAACTGGGGCTGTGGCTGGAGAAATTCTGTCTCGAAAACCCCGATGCCGATGGCGTCGTGCTGGAAAGCCACGGGCTGTTCACCTGGGGTGACACGGCAAAGTCCTGCTATGACAAGACCATTGAGGTGATCAATACCGCCACCAAATGGCTGACGGAAAAGACCGAAGGCGTCGCGGCCTTTGGCGGCGCGATGCACCAGAGCCTGCCGACCGCCGAACGCCGGGCGGTTGCCGCACGGTTGATGCCCGCCATTCGCGGATTCGTGTCCGGCAACCAGCACATGGTCGGCCATTTCAACGACAGCGAGGCGGTGCTGGAATTCGTCAATGCCAAGGGGATGGAGCCACTGGCCGCGCTGGGCACCTCTTGCCCCGACCATTTTCTGCGCACCAAGATCCGCCCGCTGGTGGTGCGTTTCGACCCGGCGAAAGGCAATCTGGAGGAAGTGCTGGCAGGGTTGCCCGCGCAGATCAACGCCTACCGCGAAGACTACAAGGCCTATTACGACCGCTGCAAACACGACGATTCCCCGGCGCTGCGCGATCCCAACGCGGTGGTCTACCTTGTGCCCGGCGTCGGCATGATCACCTTTGCAAAGGACAAGGCCACGGCGCGGATATCGGGTGAATTCTACGTCAATGCGATCAACGTGATGCGCGGGGCGTCCTCCGTCAGCGCATACACCGGCCTGCCGGAGCAAGAAGCGTTCGACATCGAATACTGGCTCTTGGAAGAGGCCAAGCTGCAACGGATGCCGAAACCGAAATCGCTGGCAGGCCGGGTGGCGCTGATCACCGGCGGGGCAGGCGGCATCGGCGCGGCCACGGCGGAACGCTATCTGGCCGAAGGCGCCTGCGTGATGCTGGCCGATATCGCAGAGGACAGCCTGAAGGCGACCCAAAACGCCATGGCCAAACGGTACGGCAAGGACGTGGTGCGAACGGTCATGATGAACGTCACCGACGAAAACGCCGTTGCCGCCGCATATGCCGAAATGGCGGTCGAATTTGGCGGCGTGGATATCCTTGTCTCCAATGCCGGTATCGCATCGTCGGCCCCGGTCGAGGAAACCACGCTGGCGCTGTGGAACAAGAACATGGAGATCCTGTCGACGGGATATTTCCTTGTCTCGCGCGAAGCGTTCAAGGTGATGCGCGTGCAGGGAATGGGCGGTTCGATTGTCTTTGTCGCCTCCAAGAACGGCCTTGCCGCCAGCCCGAATGCCTCTGCCTATTGCACGGCCAAGGCGTCGGAAATCCATCTGGCGCGTTGTCTGGCGCTCGAAGGGGCCGAAGCGGGCATTCGGGTGAACGTGGTGAACCCTGACGCGGTTTTGCGCGGCTCCAAGATCTGGGAAGGCGAATGGCTGGAACAGCGCGCCGGAACATACGGCACCGACAAGGACGGTCTGGAAGAGATGTACCGCAAGCGGTCGCTGCTGAAACGGTCCGTCTTGCCCGAGGACATCGCCGAGGCGGCTTATTTCTTTGCCGCCGAGACGTCGGCCAAGTCGACCGGCAACATTCTGAACGTCGATGCCGGAAACGTGCAGGCCTTTACGCGCTAAGACAGGGGCGGGCGGTGGGATGCACTCCCATCGCGCCGTAGGGAGGAAGACCATGAACCTTTATGACAGCGCCAAGGCGCAGTTCGCCGATTGGGGTGTCGATACCGAAGCCGCGATTGACGCCCTCAAGACCATCCCGATTTCCATGCATTGCTGGCAGGGCGATGACGTTGTGGGGTTTGAGACATCCACCGGAACCTCGGGCGGCGGCATTCAGGCGACGGGCAATCATCCGGGGCGCGCCCGCACCCCGGACGAGTTGCGCGCCGATCTGGAGTTTGCCTATGCAAACATTCCCGGCAGTCACCGTCTCAACCTGCATGCCATCTACATGGACACGGACGAAACACCGGACCGCGATGAGATCGAGTTCCGCCATTTCGCCCCTTGGGTGGACTGGGCCGCGCAAACCGGTGTCGCGCTGGATTTCAACCCGACCTTTTTTGCACACGCCAAGGCGGACGATAACCTGACCCTTGCGCACCCTGACAAGGGTATCCGCGACTTCTGGATCGAACACGGCCGCCGCTGCCGGGATATCGCGGCGCAGATGGGGGCGGCGCAGGGCAGCCCCTGCCTCAACAACATCTGGGTGCCGGACGGGTTCAAGGACACGCCGATTGACCGCATGGCCGCGCGCGCCCGGCTGCAAGAGTCGCTGGACCAGATGCTGGCCCCGCAGCAGGACCGGGCCATGATGCGCGACGCGGTCGAGAGCAAACTGTTCGGCATCGGGGTAGAGGCCTGTACCGTTGGCAGCCACGAATTCTACTTTGGCTACGCGATCCGCAAAGGCACCCTGCTGTGCCTCGACATGGGGCATTTCCATCCGACAGAGAACATCGCCGACAAACTGTCCGCCTGTGCCTTGTCGCTGGATGAATTGTTGCTGCATGTCTCGCGCCCGATGCGGTGGGACAGCGATCACGTGATCCTGCTGAACGACGATATTCAGGCCATGGCCAATGAACTGGTCAGCGGCGATCTTTTGGGCCGCACGCATATCGGGCTGGATTTCTTCGATGCCACCATCAGCCGCACGGCGGCCTGGGTCATCGGCACCCGGAACATGCAAAAGGCGCTGTTGCGGTCTTTGTTGCTTCCGCTGGATCGGTTGAGGGCCGCCGAAACCGCGCTGGATTTCACGACCCGTTTCGTGGTGACGGAAGAGTTCAAGGATATGCCGTTCGGGGCCATCTGGGATGAATTCTGTCGCCGGATGGATGTGCCCACCGGCCAGAACCTGATCCGTGATCTGGACAGCTATCAAGGCAAGGTCGCGGCGCGCGGGTAAACGGTTTGGACCTGCGTCGCCCCGGATCTTTCGTCAAGGTCGGGGCGCGCATCCTTGGTCCGTGCTAGGCGACCCATCCCGCGCCACCGGTTTCGTCACGGCGCGCAGATATGCCGGTGCGCCTTGTCAGGTCCAATGACTGCTCCGGACAGGGGGGGCGTAGATGCTGCGCCGGGTATCGAGGCCGAAACCGCCCCTCTGAAACGGTTTCTTGACCCGTCGTTTCGGACCGAAAAATCGCGTATTCGCCAGCTACCCCTGCACGTTCTCCGGGTGTCCGGAGCGCGAGAAAGTCTGGTATTGCGCTCGTTCAGTCATGATCATATAGTTATCATACCAGTTGGCGAGGAGATTCTCATGACGAAGGTCGCACTCTTTGGTGCAGGCGGAAAAATGGGTATGCGAAGTGCCCGCAACCTGCTTGATACAGATTTTGACGTTGCGCACGTCGAGATTTCCGAGGCCGGGCAGGCCCGGTTGAAGGACGCATTGGGCAAGACCTGCGTGCCCGCCGAAGACGCGCTCAAAGGCGCTGAGGTTGTTCTACTTGCGGTGCCGGACACAGCGATCAAGGTAGTGTCACATGCGATCATCGATATGGTCGAGCCGGGCGCAATCGTCATCTGTCTGGACGCGGCGGGGCCCTTTGCCGGGCATTTGCCAAAACGCGAAGACGTCACCTATTTCATCACCCACCCTTGCCATCCGCCGATCTTCAACGACGAGGACACCGCCGAGGGCCGCAATGACCACTTTGGCGGCATTGCCGCAAAACAGGGCATCGTCAACGCGCTGATGCAGGGGCCGGATGAACACTATGCGCTTGGCGAAAAGGTGGGCAAGGCGATCTATGCGCCGGTTGTGCGGTCGCATCGCGTCACGGTCGACCAACTGGCGCTGCTGGAACCGGGTCTTTCCGAAACCGTCTGTGCGTCGCTGCTGTATGTGATGAAAGAGGCGATGGACGAAGTTGTCGCCCGCGGCGTGCCGGAAGAGGCTGCCCGCGATTTCCTGCTGGGTCACATGAATATCCTTGGCGCGGTGACCTTTGGCCATATCGACGGCGTCTTTTCGGATGCCTGCTACAAGGCCATCGAAAACGGCCTGCCGATGCTGATGAAAGATGATTGGAAGCGCGTCTTCGAACCTGACGAAATCGCCGCCAGCATCGAACGGATCACCTGAGCCGACCATGCTGAGGGGCGGGATCATCGGCGCCGGGTTCTTTGCCGGCAACCATTTGAACGGCTGGAACATGGTCGAGGGGGCCAAGATCGTCGCACTGTGCGACACTGACCCCGACCGATTGGCCGGTATGGGCAAGGCCTTTGGCATCAAGGCGCTGTTTTCTGACGCGGCCGCAATGCTGGACAGCGAAGATCTGGATTTCGTTGACATCATCACAACGGTGTCCAGCCATCGTGCCTTGGTCGAACTGGCGATTGGCAAAGGCGTAAATGTCATTTGCCAAAAGCCTTTTGCCGAGACCCTTGAAGATGCCCGTGCCATGGTTCATGCCGCCGATGCGGCGGGTAAGGTTCTGATGGTGCACGAAAACTTCAGGTGGCAGTCGCCCATCCGCGCCGCCATCGACGCCCTGCGGAACAATGCAATCGGCACGCCTTTTTTCTGCCGTGCGGCGTTTCGGTCCGGTTATGATGTCTTCTCGGGGCAGCCTTATCTGGCCAAGGGGCAGCGGTTCATCATCGAGGATCTGGGCATTCACGTTCTGGATGTCGTGCGGGCGCTGATGGGCGATGTCACGCGGGTTGCCGCGCAGACGACGCGGGTCAATCCAAACATCACCGGCGAGGACGTCGCCACCATCCTGCTGACCCACGACAGCGGCATGGCCAGCGTGGTCGATTGTTCCTACGCCACGCGGCGCACGCCAGAGACGTTTCCCGAGACGCTGTTGGAAGTGGATGGCGACAAGGGGTCTTTGTTTCTGAAGTCGGGCTATCGGCTTGAGATCCACACGGACGGATCAATAGAGACCCGCGATGTGTCTCCGCCGCTTTTGGACTGGGCGGAACGCCCGTGGCACAACATTCAGGAAAGCGTCTACATCATACAAAAACACTTCGTCGAGTGTCTGACGCACGGCACCGCCCCGGAAACCTCAGGGGCCGACAACATCAGGACACTAACGCTGGTTGAGGCCGCTTATCGGTCAGCCGCCGAGGGTCAAACGATCGCAACCAGCACGCTGTGACCTCGGCCCGACAGACACGTGCGGGGCGGCAATCCGGGGCGAGACCAGTCTGACCTCTGATTGATCGCCTGCTTTCAACGTCCACAGCGGTTTTCCGACGCACTGTGGCGCGCGACGTCCAGAGTGACGCCTTACCAAATATCCGTTGTGACGAAGGCAATCGAAAAGGGCTGCAACTCCAGATCCGCCTCCTTGGATCGCGTTGCCGTATCCAGCCAGTCAACGGACGTGGTGGCCGCATCAAAGGTTTCCACGTCAAGGCGCAGGATCTTCGCCGCTGTGCCAAACTCCACATGTCGCGCCCTGTCCGTGACATTGGCCAGCATGAAACAAAACGTACCGTCAATTTCTGCGCCATACCCGGCGACACCATCCGGCAATCCGTCCAGCGACACCCTTGGGTGCCCCGCCATACCGCAGGCCGCGCGCACGATGTGGTACAGCGGGTAAACGACCCGGTCTGACTTGTCATAGCCGGCTTGCGGATACTCTGCCGGACTGTACATCAAACCGAATGGCCCCACCGGAGCGCCCAGGCACAGTGCCTGAATAGTGCTGTGTTCCGTCGCCGCCAGAACGCCCACGGCATAGGCGGCCCCGAACAGCCCCCGGTGCCGAGGGTCGATCCGCGCCATGGTGCGCCGCACCTGTGTCGGGTTTTCGGCCACGGCGGCACCGTAGGGGTTTGAGCGCATGCCGATGCTGGCCAAACCCAGCCTGTAAGGCAGACCGTTTGCCAAGGCCGCCGTGCTGTCGAAGATCTGCGGCAGGGTCTCCAGCGTTTCCAGAACCGACATGTCGTCGCCCGCGTGAACAAGCGGCGTCAGCCCGTGTGTGATGTAATCACAGCCTGCAACGTCCGGGCGACAGCGGTTCACTTCGGTGAAATTCGTCAGCATGCCGCCGCCCACAGCGGCTTGGGGAAAGGCGGCGCGTACGGCCCCCAGCATGTCGTTCGGTGCGGGGCCTTCGGGCCACGGTCCGACCGGTTGGTGGCTGGCAAGGTAGGAGGCGCGCAGGGCGATGACACGGTTCGGCGCAAGACCCGCCGACGCGATCTCCGCGGCCACATCGCGCAACCCGTCGTCGACCGGCATGTCGTCCGGCAGGACAATCTCTAGTTCGGTGGCGGGGAAGTCCCTTGCAAACGCGGCAAGTGTGGGCAGATCGGTGTCCCCGGGGGAGGTGCGCAACAGAACGTAAGACACATCGAGTGCGGCGGTGGCAAGCTTTGGCAACCAGCCGGTCTCTACGGCCAGACCTATGTCCAGAGCCTGACGGCTGGAGGTTTCAACCCTCAGGGCGGCCGCTGCGCCGCCAGCCTTCACCGGCACAGCGCTACCGGAGAACGTCATGCGAATAGATTGTCGCGTTGGGTCTGTGATGGTGTACGTGAAGGGATAAACCAGTGGCACACAATAGGTCTTGAAAGAGGCATCGGACCAGTTGCGCTGGTCCTCCATCTCAAAGATTTCGCCGTCAAACATGATTTTGACCGATTGACCGTCATGGCCGTAGCGCAGCCCGGCGATGTCCTTCACCGGTTGGTCGGGCTGGATATGCTTGGGGAACGCTGTGTCCTCCGCGGTTCCATCGGCGTGGGACACATGCAGCGGCGCCCCGGCAATGCCCTTGATCGGATGCAGAACGGTGAACCCCGCGCGATTGGTGGAAAACGGTCCGCCTTTGGGGGTCATCACCAGCTCGGCAGACACCTCGCCCGAGGCGAAAGCGCGGACGCTCAGGTCACAGATCAACCTGCCGTCGCCAACCTCGAACGTCAGATCGGCAGAAAACCCGTCGCTGTCGTCGATGGCCTCGGCGATGAGCCGCGCCGGATAGGTGCCCCAGTTTTCATCGCGGATGGGCCAGGCCAAAGCGCGGACAAGTTCCGTTCCATGCCACGACAGGCGTCGAAGCCCATCCTGCGAATAGAAGAACGTGAGCGGACCAACCGAGACCTGCCGCATCACCTGCGTGGGGTCGTCAATTCCGTAGAGTTTCAAAAGAGTGTCTGCGTTCTCCACCCAAAACCTCCTGAAATGGCGCACGTTCTGTGCTCAATTTGTCAGACTGCCCGGCCGATCGGAACGTACATGCGACATCGCCCGTTGCGAGCGGCAAAGTCAGGACGTGCGGCGCGGCATGAACTTTTCCCGCGAACGATCAAGGTGGCTGCTCATCTCTTCTACGGCACCGTCGGCATCGTTGGCGGCAATGCGCTGGATGATGCGGGCGTGTTCATCCAGCGTGATCTGTTCGTTGTCCGACCAATGCAACAGGGCCGTATGATATTCCTGGAGCCATCGCAGCATGGCGCTGGACGCGGCCGTGATCACCGGATTGCCCAGAATATCCGCGATGCCGGTATGAAACGCCATGTCCGTTTCGACGAAGTTTCGGACATCCAGCTCACGGGTCAGGAACGACTGCTGTTTGGTGAGCAATGAGCGCAGCTTTTCGACATCCTTGTCCGTCGCCCTTTCGGCGGCGGCCCGGACGATCCCAAGTTCGAACATGCGGCGCGCTTCTTTCAGGTGTTCCAGATTGGCGGGCACCGCGTCCAATAGGATGTTCGCGACCATATCGCTTTGGTCCAGCACCAGATTGGCCGACAACTCATTCACCCGGCTACGCTCGCCGTGGCTGATCGTGATCAGCCCTTGGGTGTGCAAAGACTGCAATGCCTCCCGAACAGCCGGTCTGCCAACACTGAACTGCTCCATCAGGGCCCGTTCAGAGGGCATGTAGTCCCCCGGTTTCAGATCGCCGCTGCGGATCATTTCGCGCAGGCGGTCAAGGACTTGCTCAGAGAGCTTCAGCCTGACGATCTTGTCCGTGGGTTTGGGTGGTGTGTCGGTCGACATGTTTCACGGTCCGTCTTTTTTAATGCCAGATCCCCGATCAGAGGACAGGAAGTCAACTCTATAGACCCTAAGCGCCGTTGACCTCGCGATGGTTCGGGTTTAAATCCGAACTGGTATGATGAGGTGATATATAGCATGAGCGATGTATCTGCCAACAGCTTCGACCGACCTTTGGTGGCGTGGCTGGGCGACGATTTCACCGGTGCCGCCGCCGTCATGGAGGTTCTCAGCTTTGCAGGGCTGCGGTCTCTCCTGTATTTGTCGGCCCCCGGACCAGAGGCCTTGGCGGCAAGCAGGGGACTGTCGGGCATCGGCGTTGCAACGCTGGCCCGGACGCGGTCGCCAGCCTGGATGGCCGACAACCTGCCCCCGATCTATGATTTCCTTGATCGGACCCGCGCCGAGTTCATCCACTATAAGATCTGCTCGACGCTCGATTCCTCCCCGTCTGTCGGATCAATTGGCAAGGCCATCGACATTGGGCGTCAGCACTTTGGGGCGGCACCTGTTGCGGTGGTCACGGCGGCCCCGGAAATGCGCCGCTATCAGGCATTCGGGTCGCTTTTTTGTTCCGCCGCCGATGGCGTGTATCGGCTGGACCGGCATCCGGTCATGGCCCATCACCCTGTCACCCCGATGGCAGAGGCGGACGTCGCGCGTCATCTGGCGGCGCAGACGCAGATCCCCACAGGGTGCATCACGCTGGAAGACTTTGCCAAGGGGTGTGCGGATCAGAAATTCTCCGGGGCCCCGGACATCTGGACGGTGGACATGATCTCTGTTGAACAACAGGCCCAGGTCGGTCGGCTGTTGTGGGACCACCGGCATAACAGCCGCTTTGTCGTCGGATCGCAGGGGGTGGAATATGCTCTGGTCTCATACCTGCAGAGCAAAGGCATGATCGATACCCAGCCTGCGCCGCCGGGTCTGGGACGCGACGACCGGTTTGCCGTTGTTTCGGGGTCTGTCTCGCCGACCAGCGCGGCCCAGATATCGTGGGCCCGCAGCAACGGGTTCGCGCCCATTCGCCTCGACGCGGCAAGCCTTTTGGGACGTGACGCCTCCCGCGCCGAGGATCAGGCTTTGGCAGCGGCCAAGGACGCATGCGCCGCCGGAATGCCGCCAATCGTCTTTACCGCAGAGGGGCCCGACGATCCCGCATTGGATCGCGTCCGTAAGGCCGCCGCTGGCGACATGGACCATGCCAACGACCTGATCGGGCGCGCCCTTGGGCGGATCATGCGGGCCTTGGTCGATGATCTGGGCCTGCGCCGTATCGCGGTGTCGGGCGGCGACACCTCTGGCCGGGTCTGCGAGGCGCTTGGCATCTACGCGCTCGAAGCGGTGGCCCCGACGATCCCCGGCGCTGCGATCTGTCGCGCGCGGGCGACCGGGCCGATGGACGGTTTGGAAATTGCCCTGAAGGGCGGACAAATGGGCTCGCCCGATTATTTCGGCTGGGTTCGCGACGGAGGGGGTAAACGCACATGAGCGCAGAACGTTTTGAGGCAACATATGAAATCGAGTCACCTGTCGGTCTGGAACGGGCCGCAGCCGTGGTCGCCGGTGAGCAGTCGACGGGAACGTTCGTGCGTCTTGCCTCGGAAACCGACGAATTGCGCGACCGCGCTGCGGCGCGGGTCGAACATATCGAGGTGACAGGCACCTCGGGGACACCCGCCTTGCCGTGCCGGTTGACGGTTGACACCTATGAGCGGGGACTTGTCCGGCTCAGCTGGCCGGTCGACAATATCGGACCGTCTCTGCCGAACCTCATGGCGACAATCGCCGGCAACCTGTTTGAGCTGGCCGAGATATCGGCCATTCGCCTGATCGGACTGGAGGTGCCAGAACGCTTTGCCGCTGCACTTCCGGGACCGGCCCATGGCATTGAGGGCACCCGTCAACTGATGGGCGTGCCCGAGGGACCAATGATCGGGACCATCATCAAGCCCAGCATCGGCCTGACGGTCGAGGACACCGCCGCGCTTGTCGACACATTGGCCGCGGCCGGTGTCGATTTCATCAAGGACGACGAATTGCAGTCCAGCGGACCCGGCAATACGCTGGAAGACCGGGCAAGGGCTGTTATGGACGTGCTGAACCGCCATGCCGACGCGACGGGGCGCAAGGTGATGTATGCGTTCAATATCACCGGTGAGATTGACGAGATGGCGCAGCGCGCTGACCTGTTGGAGCGTCTTGGCGCGACATGCGCCATGGTCTCGCTCAACTGGGTCGGGCTGAGCGGCATCCGGTTTCTGCGCGACCGGTCAAAGCTTCCGCTTCACGGGCACCGGAACGGATGGGGGTTGATGTCACGGTCGCCGGACATTGGCATTTCATATCCGGTGCAGCAAAAAATCTGGCGAATGGCGGGTGCCGACCATCTGCATGTGAACGGACTGCGCAACAAGTTCACAGAGCCGGACAACCTGGTGAAGGAGGCTGCAAGGGCCGTTCAAACCGCGTTGCCGGGAACGGCCCGGTCTGCCTTGCCGGTCTTTTCATCGGGCCAGACAGTCTGGCAGATGGGCGAATGCGCGGCCTTCCTTGGCAATCAGGATTTTCTGTTCTGCGCAGGGGGCGGCATCATGAGCCATCCCGATGGACCGGGCGCTGGCGTGACATCTCTGCGACAGGCGGCAGACGCGGCACGGGCCGGAATCCCGGTGCAGGACCATGCGAAGGATCACCCCTTGTTGGCCGCCGCTTTGGCGACCTTTGAACAAGGGCAGCATTGACCGGCGCTGTGTTCTGTCCGGACGTGATATCGGTTTGCGCGGGCGTTGCGGGGTGTCTGCCACGGGGGCCCTTCAGACCCTCAGCCCAGTTCCATTGTGGCAATGGCGTGCAGCGTCTCGCCCACGGTGGGCGGGGTGCCCCGGTACATGCGCGCGGTCGAGAAGGTCTCGACAAAGCCCGCGCCACGTAACACTTCTGTCAAACCGGTGGCATGGTCTGGAACGTCGACGATGACGTCTGTCTGATCAAGGGCTGCGGCGGCCTGTTGCACAAGGCCAAAAGCGTCCTCGACGGACGGGGCCACCACCGGCCCGATCTTGCACCCCTGTCGGCATAGGCGCGCCGTCGCGAACCCCGACATCGCATCCCCACGTCTGAGCAGGATGGTTTTTCGGGTATCGCTTTGGCCTGTCCATGTCTCAAGAAAGCGCCGCCGCGCATATCCGTTTGCGGCATGGTCCAATTTGATAAGCGTCTCTGCATCATTGACCTCGGCGATCGGCACTGACAACCGGGTGGCGGGTAGCGTTCCGCAATACCGACGCGTTCGACCGGTCCGAACGAAGCCCGACTTGGCATAATTGGCCTCTTGCTCGGGCACGCCGTCCAGCCCGACGGTCCGGTTTACCGCCTGCTTCAAGGCATGCCCCCAAAGGGAATAGCCTATTCCCCGGCCACGATACTCTGGGCGGCACAGGTACAGGCCAAGAAAGGCGAAATCGTCTGAATGGGTGACGACTGAAATGGCCGCAGCCAGCGTTCCGTCCACCTCGGCGACGAAAAAGCCGCCGGGATTTGTCGCGTAAAAGGCCTCTGCGTCGTGCAGTCCGGGGTTCCAGCCTTCGGCAGCGGCCCAGTCGAGCATCGTGCGGACCTCGGCCAAAGTGGCGGTGCGATAGGCCGGGATCATCGGTTCAGCGCCTCACGCAGAGAGGTTGGGGGTTGGGTGACATTGCGCAGGTCCAAAGAGGCGACAAGGTCCAGAAGGTGACTTTTCATCAACTGTTCCGCCAGCGCACCATCGCGGGCGGCAAAGGCGTCCAGCAGCGCGTGGTGGGCCTGCGTTTCGCACATCGCCGCGCGCCGCCGCCAGTACAGCGCGATAATCAGCGACGACCGCGAGATGAGTTCGGACACAAAGGCCTCGATGGTGGTCTGGTCGGCGATCCGCGCGATTTCAATGTGAAATTGGCCGGACAGGAACAGCGCCCGGCCATTTTCCCGCGCATCCAGCGCGGCGTGTTCCTGTTCGATGTTTTCCCGCAGCAGGGTGAGGTTGTCCTCGGTCATGCGCTCGGCGGCGGAATGGGCGGTGCGCGGCTCCAGAAGGGCGCGGGCCTCAAAAACCTCGCGCGACTCGCGCACGGACGGCTGCGCGACAAACGCGCCCCGGTTGCGTTTCAGTTCGATCAGATGACGATGCGACAGCGCCAGCAAGGCGGCGCGCACGATGGTGCGGCTGATGCCATAGGCCTCGCCCAGTTCATCCTCGCCCAGTTTTGTGCCGGGGGGCAGGCGGTGTTCATGGATCGCGCGTTCCAGATCGGCGGCGACGGTTTCGCTGGACCAAGGTTTACTGTGGAAACTGTTCATACCGTACTGCCGCCGTTTTCCTGCCGGTCCATCTTTGCGATTCGGCAACGGACGGACAAGGCCGAGCTGACTATCAGCTTCGCATCCATTATTGTATACAGTTTTGGGCGCAATTTTGCACACATAGGCGCCACAATTGCACATTTTCTGCCCGAAGCAGGTCTTTGGCGGTGCGCAAGCCGGAAAAACCTGCCCCGCGCGCAATCCTGATCCCATCCTGATCCCAACAATCTGATGAGGACGGCATGCGGACGGGATACGATCTGGAACTGGTTCACGTGACCAAACGCTATGGCAATACGATTGCCGTGCGCGATTTGAACCATGTGTTCGCACCGGGCAGCTATGTCTGTCTGCTGGGGCCGTCGGGCTGTGGCAAGTCATCGACCCTGCGGATGATCGCCGGGCATGAAGAGGTCAGCGAAGGCTCGATCCTGCTGGATGGCCATGACGTGTCCAACCTGCCGCCAGCGCAGCGTGGCACGGCGATGATGTTCCAGAATTACGCCCTGTTCCCGCACCTGTCGGTGCGCGACAACGTGGCGTTTTCGCTGCGCATGAAAGGCATGGACAAGGGCGCGCGCCACAAGAAGGCGGATGAACTGCTGGAACTGGTGGACATGACCCAGCTTGCAGACCGTCTTCCGGCGCAACTGTCGGGCGGGCAGCAACAACGGGTGGCATTGGCCCGCGCGCTGGTGACGCAACCCAAGGTCCTGCTGCTGGACGAGCCGCTTTCGGCGCTAGACCCGTTTTTGCGCATCCGCATGCGGTCCGAGCTGAAAAAGCTGCAACGTGAACTGGGCATCACCTTTATCCACGTCACCCACGGACAGGACGAGGCCTTGGCGCTGGCGGATGAAATCGTCGTGATGAACGACGCCGTGATCGAACAGGCTGGCCCCGCGCGAGAGGTCTGGGCCGCGCCGCGCACAGAATTCGTCGCGCGGTTCATCGGCGGCCACAACGTCCTTGCCTTGCCCGAGGGCAAGGTCACGGTGCGCGCGGACGCGGTCAGGCTGGCCCCCGATGGAATGCCTGCGACGGTTGTTGCGGTCGAATATCAGGGCGCGTCGGTTGCGGTCACGACCAGGACCGACAGCGGTGACGAGGTGCTGGCCCTGCTGCCCGAGGACCAGTTTTTCGCCTCCCCAAAATCCCCCGGCGAAGCGGTCACGCTGCGTTGGGACGAGGGGCGGCTGCACCGCCTCATGGCCTGAACGGCCACGTTCCCCCCAAATCCAGACGGTTCAACAGAGAGGACTGATATCATGTCGAAACCCAAGGTCGGATATTCCCGCCGTGCGATGCTCAAGGCCGGGGGCGCGGCTTTGGCCGCTTCTGCCCTGCCAGCCCCGATGCTTTGGGCGCAGGACACCAAGGACATTGTTCTGCGTCAGTTCGGCACCGGGGTGTCGAACCTGAACGACGTGGCCAAGAAAGTGAAAGAGGATCTTGGCTTTACGCTGGAAATGACCGCGCTGGACAGCGACAGCGTCACCCAGCGCGCCGCCACCCAGCCCGACAGCTTTGACATTGCGGACATCGAATACTGGATCTGCAAAAAGGTCTGGCCGACCGGCAATCTACAGGCCATGGATGTGTCGAAGATCGCCAACTACGACAAGATCGTCGGCATCTTCAAATCCGGCAAGCTGACCCCGGACAGCGTGATCGCACAGGGCACCGCGCCGCATACCGTGGGTTTTGTGCCCGAGCAGGGGGCCAAGACCTTTGCCGATGAGCAGACCAACTGGATGACGCTGATCCCGACGATCTACAACGCAGATACGCTGGGCATCCGCCCCGACCTGATCGGCCGCCCGATCGAGACTTGGGCCGAACTGCTGAACCCCGAGTTCAAGGGCAAGGCCTCGATCCTCGATATTTCCTCAATCGGCATCATGGACATGGCCATGGTCTGCGAGGCGATGGGTGAGATCCAGTATGGCGACAAGGGCAATATGACCCGCGACGAGATCGACAAGACCATGGCGATCTTCACCGAGGCCAAACAGAACGGCCAGTTCCGCGCCTTCTGGAAAACATTCGACGAGTCGGTGAACCTGATGGCAAGCGGAGAGGTGGTGATCCAATCCATGTGGTCGCCTGCCATCACTGCCGTCAAATCACGCGGCATTCCTTGCGTCTACCAACCCCTGAAAGAGGGCTACCGCTCATGGGGCGGCGGCATCGGCCTGTCCTCGTCCCTGACGGGAATCGAGCTGGACGCCGCTTATGAGTACATCAACTGGTATCTCTCTGGCTGGGTCGGCGGCTACCTGATGCGTCAGGGCTACTATTCGGCTGTGCCGGAAACCTCCAAGGACTTCATGTCAGAAAACGAGTGGGGCTACTGGTTCGAGGGCAAGCCTGCCACCGGCGACATCACCTCGCCCGGCGGCGACGTGCTGGCCTCGGCCGGGGATGTCCGCGATGGCGGGTCGTTCGAGGACCGCATGGGCGCTGTGGCCTGCTGGAACGCGGTCATGGACGAGAACCAGTACATGGTTCGCAAGTGGAACGAGTTCATCGCAGCCTGATACCCGTTGCCTCGCGTCTTGCGAGGCGTCCCGGTGCGGGGGGAACTCTCTCCCCGCACCTCGAAAAGCCCGAAATGTAGCGCGAGACGTGCGGAGGCCCGATGGCGGCGAATTATCTGAAAAATCGGCATGTGCTGGGATGGGTGCAGGCCGCGCCGCTGACGCTGGTGCTGGTGGGTTTCCTGATCGCGCCGATCATCATGATCGTGATTGTCAGCTTTTGGGGCGCGACCGAATTTTCGATCTATCCCGCGTTCCTATGGGACAATTACGAATTCCTGTTCTCGTCCCCGGTGACATACAAGGTGTTTGGCGCGACGTTCCGATACGCCTTCATCACATGGGCGCTGACCCTGACCATCGGCTTTACCGTTGCCTATTTCCTCGCCTTCCACGTGCGCAGCCTGACAGTTCAGATCGCGCTGTTCCTGATCTGCACGATCCCGTTCTGGACCTCGAACATCATCAGGATGATCTCTTGGATTCCGTTTCTGGGGCGCAACGGCATCGCCAACCAGACGTTGATCGGTTGGGGCGTGATCGACGAGCCGCTGGATTGGCTGCTGTATTCCGATTTCTCGGTGATCCTTGCCTTTGTGCATCTTTATACGCTGTTCATGGTGGTTCCGATCTTCAACACCATGATGCGGATCGACAAATCCCTGCTGGAAGCCGCGCGGGACAATGGTGCGTCGGGCTTTCAGACGCTGGTACATGTGATCATTCCGCTGACCAAGCCGGGGATCATGATCGGCACGATCTTTGTGGTGACGCTGGTGATGGGCGATTTCATCACCGTGCGTTTCATGAGCGGATCGCAGCGCGCCAATGTGGGGCGCTTGATCTCGAACGATATTGCCTTGTTGCAATACCCCTCCGCCGCCGCCACCGCCGTTGTGCTGCTCTGCACTGTGCTGATCGTGATCGCGATCCTGCTGCGCTTCGTCAACATCCGAAAGGAGCTGTAAGATGGAACGCCGCCCCCGCAGTTTCTACGTGCTTGCCGCCTTCTTTGGCCTGTTTGTGCTGTTTCTCTATGGCCCGATCCTGACCATCGGCATCCTCAGCTTTCAGGGTCCGCAAGGTGGCCTCACCTTTCCGATGAACGGCGTTTCGCTGCACTGGTTCCGCGACCTGTTTCAGGAACAGGCGGTGGGCGATATCTGGGGCGCGTTCCGGCGCAGTTTGGGTCTTGGTCTGTTGGTCATGGTCACCACGGTTGTGGTCTCGGTCATGGCCGGGCTGGCATTTCGCAAACGCTTTGCCGGATCGGCCATCCTGTTTTACGCGGCCATCACATCCTTGGTGATCCCGTCGATCCTTGTGTCGCTGGGCGTCGGGCTGATCTTCAACCAGTTGGGGCTGAGGGTGCATTGGGCGACCTCCGGGTTCGGGTCACAACTGACGTGGACGCTGCCCTTTGGCCTGTTGATCATGTTCGCCGTCTTCAACCGCTTTGACAAAAGCTATGAAGAGGCCGCGCGCGATCAGGGCGCGAACGCGTGGCAGACAATCCGCCACGTTGTCCTGCCGATCATCGCGCCGTCGCTGATTGGGGTCGCCCTGTTTGGCTTTACCCTGTCCTATGACGAGTTTGCCCGGACATTGCTGACCGCGGGCAGCTACAACACCCTGCCGCTGGAAATCTTTGGCATGACCACAAATGTCACCACGCCGGTGATCTTTGCGCTGGGCACCCTGACCACCCTGTTTTCCTTCGGGATCATCGCGGTGTTTGTCCTGAGCGCATGGCTCATGAACAAGCGCCGCGCGCGTCAGGGGTCGGATGCGGGCAAAGGCGTATGAAGATCGTCTATATCAACCCCAATGCGACAGAAAGCATGACACGGGGGATCGTGGCGACGGCGCGGCAGGCGCTGCCCGGGATTGAGATTGTCGGGATGACAAACAGCGATGGTCCGGCCGCGATCCAAGGGGCCGAGGACGGTGATCTGGCGGTGCCAGGTGTCCTGTCCAGGCTGGCAATAGCCCGGTCCGCGGGCGCGGATGCGGTCGTCATCGCCTGTTTTGACGACACCGGCCTTGTCGAAGCGCAGGCGCAGGCCGATTGTCCGGTGCTGGGCATCGGGCAGGCGTCTTACGTGATGGCCGCGTTGCTGGGGATGCGCTTTTCCGTGGTCACCTCGCTTGCCGTTTCGATCCCGGTCATTCAGCAGAATATCGACAGGCTCGGGTTTTCAGGGCTGGCCGCCCCGGTCCGGGCAAGCGGCCTGCCGGTTCTGACCATCGACAAGGGCGCGCCGGAAACGATTGACAGGATCGCCGCCGAGGTCGATCTGGCCCGCAGTGAAGACGGGGCTGCCTGCGCGGTGCTGGGCTGCGCGGGCATGGCCCCGCTCAAGTCCGCATTGGCGGCGAGGACCGCCGTGCCACTGATCGACGGTGTTGCGGCGTCCGCCCATCTGGCGCGGGCAGCGGTCGCCTGTATCGGCGGGACGGCATAGCGGGCGTCTCGATTGCCAATCGCGCCCCTGATTGCCTGACGTCGCGCCCCTCCCACAGGTGCGCACACGGGGGTCATGGTGTTGCGGTCCGGCGTTCGCGTCCGCGATGAGATGCGCCCGATTCAAGAAACGCCTTCGCCGCAGATGGGCACGTCAGGCCCTGCGCGGCAAGCACGCCGGTGACATGTGCGGCGGCGATGCTGGGACCGGCGACACCCGGCCTGTGCCCAAGGTGCGGGCAGGCGCCGAAGTCCGCTGTGGGCAGGGCAAGGTGGGACCATTGGCCCGGCGCGCAACGGGCGTCGCCCTGAACCGCGATCACCGGCGGAAGGGCGGCGGGCCAGACCGGCCCGCCGCGCGCCACGGCAGAGGCAACCACAACCCGATCCGCCAGCGCGGCGATGGCCTCGGCGACCTCTGGCGCGTTCCGGCCCAGCCCCAGCGAGCAATGCACGATTGCGGCGTCGGTGTCGGCGGCCAGCCGCAGCGCCGCGACCAGATCGGCGACCGAGGCCGCAAGACGCCCCCGAAAAACCGGAATGCTGATGATTGCGGCGCCGGGGGCCTCTGACCGGATCGCGGCGGCGATGGCGACCGCATGTTGTCCAGCGGGGCTGCGCAATATTGCCCCCCCGGCAGGGTCGATCACCTCGGCGATGCCGGGGCTGTCAGGGGCCAGCGGCCCGTCGATCAGCGCGACACGCGTCATGATGCGGCCCAGCGTGACAGGTCAACCGTGGTATCGAACCGGCCATAGGCGGCCTCATTGCCGTGGGTGACAATGATCCGCGTCGCTTGGGCATGTCGGGTGTCGAGGGCGGCGATGGTCCCGGCGACAAGGGCGGCATCCACCTCTGACAGCGCCTCATCCAGAATCAGCACGCGGAACGGACGCAGCATCGCACGCGCCACACAGAGCCGTTGGCGTTCTCCCCCCGACAGGGTCAAGCCGTCTTCGCCCAGCCAAGCGTCCAGCCCGCCACGGGCGGCGAAACGGTCCGACAGACCGACAAGGGACAGGACCTCCTGCATCGCGGTCCGCGTGGCGTCGGGCGCGGACATGGCAAGGTTTTCGGCCACGGTGCCTTCGATCACAAAGGGGCGTTGCGGCACAAAGGCCACCGCGCCGCGCAAATCCTGACGCGACAGGCTGCGCAGGTCGCAACCGCCCAGCAGGATGTGGCCCTGTTCTGGGTCGGCATGGCGTTGGAACAGCGCAAGGAGCGTGGATTTTCCCACCCCGCTTGGCCCGGTCAGGCGCAGTTTGGTGCCCGCCGGAATGTCAAAGGTGATCCCGGCGGCGATCTCCCGCGCGCCGTGTGAGACGGCTACATCCTTCAGCCGTAGATCCAGCGGCCCCTTAGGCAGGGGCAAAGGCGTGTCGGGCCACAGCAGGGCGTCCTCGGCCACCATGATCCCCGACAGCCGGTCCAGCGCCGCCTTGGTCCGCGCCTGCGCATGCCAGAGACCCATCAGCGATTGCATCGGGCCGACGAGAAACCCGAGGTAGGCGATAAAGGCAATCAGCGAGCCAAGCGGCCAAGTCCCGTCGATCACCATCAACCCGCCGACAAGGAAAATCGCCGACCGCACCAGCGCCGCCAACCCGGTGGGGACGCCGCGCGTGACCTCTCCCCACAGTTGCGCGCGCATCAGGGCGGCGTTCAGGGTGGTCTGACGGCGGGCGATGCTGCGGGCGACCGGTGCCTCGGCCCGCGCCGCCTGAATGGCCCCGTGCCCGGCGATCATCTCGGCGACCTGCCCGGCGAACTGTCCGCGTTCGGCCCGTGTTTCCCGTGCAAGTTTTTCCGTCCGTGGGCGTGCGAAGGCGAAAAACGCCAGTTCCAGAGGGGCCAGAGACACCGCCAGCAACGCCAGTTTCCAGTTCAGCAGGAACAGCATCGCCGCCCCGCCGACCAGCCGCAACACACCGGAGGAGCCGGTCAGCAGCGCGTTGAAGGCGAATTGCTGCACCTCGCCCGCGTCGCCGTCGATCCGGGCAAGGATTTCCCCCGTCCGCCCCCGCGCGCGCCACGCGGCAGAGCGTTCCAGAACGGTACGTGTCAGCAGCCCGCGCAGATCGGCGAGCATCGCGATAGAGGCCCGCATGTGCAGGACCGAGTTGAAGGCCCCCATCGCAAGACTGGCAAAGCCCACCGCCAGCAACATCAGCGACCAAAAGACCAGCGCCTGCGGGTCACCGGCCATCAGGCCCTGATCAATCACCAGTTTGGTCAGGTAGGGCGGCGCCAGAGCGGCCAGCGCCGCTATCAGGCCAAGACCCAGCAGAACCCCCAGAATACGCAGCCGGGGCAGGAGGATCGGCAACAGCCAACCCGCCGCGCGATCATCGAAAAGGCGCGCCCCGGCCCAATGGCCGAGACGCGCGGACAGCGTGGTGTCACGCCGTTTGATCGGACGTGCCAGGGTCAATCGACCTGCACGACCTGTAGCGTCGCGGTGCCCATGTCGCCGCCCGAGGGCACCAGCATCTCGCCGATCCGCTCCAGCGTTTCGGCATCGTAGACGCCGATATCGTCATTGGTTCCGGCCACATAAAGCTCCTTGCCGTCGGTCGAGATATTGATGACGTAATAGGTATGGGGCAAGTCGACGCGCTTGATCAACTCGCGGGTGTCCACGTCATGTTTCGACAGTTGGGTATAGACGCCGTACAGCAGGTTCTCGGCGTTCGGGTCGCGCACGCCCGAGAACATCAGCACCTCAAGCGAGGCAAAATCCTGCACCGTGGTGTCGCCGGTTTCCAGATCGACAGAGGAAAAGCCCCAGACAAAATCCGCCAGTTCGGTCTGCGTCTCGTCGCTGAACACGGCGGCGGTATACATCAGCATGAACTCTGCGTTTTGGGTGCCGATGGGCCAAAAGGCCAGAACATCCGGCGGGCTGTGCAGGGGGCGGTCCCAGCTGGCGTTGGGAATGGCCACCTCCAGCGTGCCGCTGGCGGGGTCCATGCCATAGATCTCATGCCCGCCGATGTAGACCGTGCCGTCATCGCCGGTCTGCATCACGGTCGACCGGCGCGGGGCAGGGTAGGTGCGCAGCGGCTCTGCCTCCAGCCCGCCATCGGCGGCATAGACGGCAAACTCCGGTTCCATCACCTCGTAGCGATCGACCAGCTTTCGCGTGGGGTTGCGGACGGTGTAGATCTCGGAGCCGTCGGCGGCGACTGCCAGCGACGCGATCGAGCGGCGCGTGACCTCATCCGTCGATTGCGCCGCATAGAACACCTTTTCGCAGGTCTCGATGTCGATCCCGATCACGTCCTGCCAGCGGTTGACCAGCACATAGGCCGTCTTGCCGTCGGGGGACATCTGGATCACGCCGGGGCTCATCTCCGTTCCCATCGGGCAGTCCTTGACCAAGGCGCGTTCCGCCGCGTCATAGACATAGAGGTTGCCGGGCTTGGCGACGGTGACCAGCAGGTCCTTGGCGGCGGCGGGTGTGGCCGCCGCAAGGAGCGCGGTCAGAAGAAATGCGTTTTTCATCATGCGCCTCACGTGTTCGAGTCCTTGGGGAAAACCGTGCCAAGCGCGCGCCAGTCGTCGGCAGCATTGGGGGCGTCCGCGCTCCAGTCGGGGTAGGTGACCATGGTGTCGGGCACCTGCGCGGGCCACCAGCAGGGGTCGGAACAGCCGTAAAGATCGGCCTCCATCGGCTGGCACAGGGCGGCGACGCCACCAAAGGGATCGACCTCCCATCCGGGGTCAAAGGTGGTGGCGCAGCCTGCGGTCACGGTCTGCATGGCGCGGACCTCGTCCATCTTGTCTTCCGCCGCGGCCTGAAGCGTCCGCGCGGCTTTCTGGTTCAGCGGTTTCATTTGTGGTTCGCCTTTCTGGGGGCAATGTGGTCGTGGAAATACTGCGGGTTGGTGGCGATCAGGTCGCCGTAGACCTCGATGCCGAAATCGATCCAGTCCCGCATCAGGTCGCAATAGTGATACGCCGGTTTCAGCGGGTCGCTGAAATGCGCATAGCTTTCGTGGTAGCAGCCGCCCGAGCATAGGTTGCGAATCCGGCACGTGGCACAGCCCTTGTCGGTGCGGTCCAGACGGCTTTCGAGGAAGCCGGCCAGCTTGGGCTTTTCGATCCCTGTCGTCACGTCGCCGAATTTGAGGTCCGTGCCGGTGAACCGATGGCACAGGTTGATGGTGCCGGAATGGTCCACCGCCAGCATCCCGATGCCCGCACCACAGGGCAGCGCCTTGGAGCGGCCCTCCCACAGATCCTGCATCAGCTGGTGCATGTTGGAAAAGCCGATGTTGCTGCCCTCACGTGCCTCGCGGTGATAACGGCGGCCCAGCGATTTCATGCCCTCGAAGACCTCCAGCAGTTCATCGCCGCTGAGGTTGAAGGCGGTCATGTCGCCGGAGGTCACCGGGCTGAAACCAACCTCGGCAAAGCCGATGTCGTTTTTCAGGTGGTCCCAGATTTCCTCAACCTTGGTCACACCGGCTGTCAGCGTCACCCGCGCGCCCACGGGGCGCGATTTGTAGCGTGACAACAGCATCCGCGCCTTGGCGGCAACCGCATCGTAAGAGCCTTTGCCGCCAACGGTCTTGCGGTTGAGGTCATGCAGGGCCTTGGGCCCGTCCATCGACACGGTCAGGCCAAAGCGGTGTGCGTCCAGCCAGTCCACCAGCGTTTCCGTAAGCAGCGTCGCATTGGTGGTCAGGGTAAAGTTCACCTCCTTGCCCAAAGCGGCAAAGCGCGGCTCTGCATGGGCCACCACGTCGCGGATCAGCGGCATGTTGGACAGCGGCTCACCCCCGAAAAAGACGATGTTATAGGCCTCGCGGTCCGGGCTTTCCTTGAGCAGCAGGTCGATGGACTGCACCGCCGTGTCAAAGGCCATCTTGCGCCCGGCGTTGGGGGTATCAAGGTCCTCCTTGTAGCAGTAGGAACAGGCAAGGTTGCAGCCGGTGTTCACGTTCAGGATGATCGTGGACAGGGGAAAGTTCTCGATCTTGATGTCCGGGCGTTCGGCCGTCACCGGCCTGCCATCGGTCAGGATGTCGAGATCCAGCAGCCCTTGCAGCTTTTCGGCCAGTTGCGCGGGGTCTTGTCCCTTGAAACGGTCGCGCATGTCGGCCTCGGCGACATCACCCCGTTCGGCGAAGTAGCCCAGAACCTCTCCATCCAGCGCGTCGAGTTCAAACAACGAGGTGGTGGGGATGTGAAAGAGCAGGTTCCGCTCTTCCACGCGCACCATGTGGGCATTGTGTGGTTGAAAACGTAGGTATCCCATCTGTGTCTCCCTCAGCGGATCGGCGGATCGATGAAACGCTGCACGGTCACGATCAACTGTGCATCGCCGGTCAGACCCGCCGCCTTGGCGACGATCTTGAGGTCCCCCGCGTTGTTGGTCGAGAACGGGCGGTCCGGGTTGGGTCCGGCCACGGCGGGGGTAAAGATCCCGTCGGCGCCGATCTGTCCGGCAAAGGCCGCATCCTTCATCGCCTCGGCGATATCGTTGTGGTTTTCGACGCTCCATTCGGCATCGACGGCACCTAGGCGGATGTCGTCGTCCGTGTCGGGGGTGCCGTCCGGCCCGTTCCACCAGCCAATCGCCTTGAAGCGTGCGGGCACCGGCGCAGGACCCGTGTCAGAGCCACCGCCGACGCGGGCAATGGTAAAGCCGGGTTCGACCGTCAGGCGGTCAAGGGTGTCAAACAGCGCGGCCTTGGCCGTGTCATCGCCAGCGGTAAAGGTGAACCCGGCGCTTTCGCCAGCCAGATGCGCGGTCGCGCCAAAGGCATTTGTCGTGACCTGATCGGCAAGGCCGTTGCTGCCTTCGATCCGCATGTCGTCCAGCCCGGTGCCGACGACCTGAACCGTGGCATCCTGCCCGGCAATGGCCTCTGGCACCACGCCCAGCAGGGCGGGTCCGCTGCCGACCTTGGCCGCTTTCAGTGTCCCGCCAAGACTGTCGTCGTCGCGCAGGAACTGGCGGCCTGCAAGGGCGCTGCCGTCCTCGGACATGGCCAGCACCTGCCGGTAGGCGGTGCCGCCGATGGTCAGGTTGGCGCGCCATTCAAACCCTGTGTAAAGGTTCATCTGCCCGCCAACCGGCGCGGTGGTGCCGTCCGCCAGCGTCATTTCTCCGGTCACGGCGTAAGGCGCGGCGTCGCCCGCGACGGTCAGCGTGCCATAGGCCGGGCCGCTTCCCGGCAGATCGGTCAGCACAACCCAGTCACCGGCCACATCGGGTTTGTCCGCTGCCTGCCACGCGGCCCATGCATCGGTTTCCAGCGGATAGGTTTCGGCCAGCAGCGGCGCGATCTCTTCCGAGGCGATCTTGTACCACTCGCGGTCGCGGCCAAGCGCCTGATATTCGATTGTGGGGAACTGGCCGACGTGGAAATCCATGTGCAGGGACCACTCTTCGGCGGTCCGTCGCTGCAACGCGACCCGCGCGCCGGTATGGCAGCGCGCGCACATCGTTCCCAACGGCTCGTCTATGGCTTCGACGTGGGCGGGGTCCTTTTCAAGCGCATAGCGCCAATCGGCGGTTTCCGACGGGGCAAGGCCCTGTGTGTCGGCAAGGTAGGCAACCAGCTCCGCCTGTTCGTCGACAGAGATGTCCAGACCATGATACATGCGCATCCGGACAATGGTCATCAGCCAGCCCTCGGGTGATTTCCGTTGTCCGGAAATGCGCGTCAGCCCGGCATCGGTCATCGCGTGGCAGGTGCCGCAGGTGGTTTCCAGCAGGTCCTTGCCGTCCTGCGCTTGGGCGAAACCCCCGGCCACGGTGCAAATGGCGGCGAGCACCAGCGCGCCTCCTCGGTTCATCATGTTGTAACCTCCTTGTTGTTCGTTGCCGGTGCGGTCGGAATGCCGCGCTCGGTCAGCCAATCGTGAATGCGACATGCGGTTGCGGGCGGTGCGTCCGTCAGGATGTGACGGGCAAAGGTGTCCTTGTCGGGCAGCGCGCCGTGGCGCAGTCGGGCCAGAACCGGCCCGATCTCGACCCCGCCGACAAATGCGACGCCTTCCGGCTCCTGCGGCGTGATCAGGACGTCTGTCTCGGCCAGCCGACCGCCACGCACCACCACACGGCGGTCAAGAAAGGCGGCGGCGGGCGGGACCGGCTCTGCGGGGATGTCGTCGGGCCAGAGACGACGCGCCTGCCAGAAGGGGCCGTCAAGACCGGCAGCCCGGTAGAAATCGCGTCCGACGCGGGCTTGTCGGTCAAAGGTCGCGACAACGCGGCCTTTGTAAAACCGGCGGGCAAGGTCTGTTTGGCCGCTGAGCAGCGCCTCGGCCAGCGGTGCGGCCATCAAGGCAGAGGCCAGCGCCCAGAACAGCCCGTGTCCGGACAGCGGGTCCATTGCCACGGCGGCGTCGCCAAGGCGCGGCATGTCGGGGTCAAGATCGGGCGCGGACAGCCGCAATTCGGCACCGGTGACGCGTGCCGTGTCAGGCAGGTCAAACCCGGTCATGTCGCGCCAGACCTGTGCGGGATCACGCGCGGCATCGGCGTCAACGGTCACTTGGGTCCAGCCGCGCGCGCCATCGCTGATCCGCCAGATCCAGCCTTTGGCGTGGGCGATGACCTCTGCGCCGGGCGCGCAGGCCTTGGTGGCGGCGGACAGGCTGACAGTCGGCACCCCGCGTTTGCGGCCCGGCGCGGTGCGGGCGCGGCGTCCGCGTGCCTCAAACACCAGTCCCGCCGCGATGCGCCGCCCGTCGGCCAGCAGGATCGCGCCCGGTTGCACCTTGGCCACGGTGCCGTTGACCAGTGTCACGCCTTCCGCCTTGGCCTGTGTGCGCAGCCCGGCGTCAAAAGCGCGGCGCGACAGGATGTGTTCGCGGTTGGGAACCCCGGTCAGGTCGCCCCAGCGGACCCGGCGTTCGACCATCGGGCCCAGACCCTCCAGCGCCAGATCTTGGGCTTTCATGGCAGCCACCAGCCGCGCCCCGGCACCCTCGACCCAATCGGTCCGCGGCGCGCCGTCGACCAGCGTCACCCGCGCCCCGGCACGCGTCAGCAGAATAGCGGCAATCGCGCCCGCAGGACCGCCGCCCGCTATCGCCAAGTCCGGAACGCTGGGGGTGTACTTGTTGATCATGACGCCAGCGTAGAAACAGATTGATGCATTGCATCTGACATTTTCGGACAATTTGCGTGGCGCGTGGCGGCGACACCTTGCGCGCGCGCTATTTTGCGTTCCAATCAAGCGATGCTAAGCTCCCACAGGGGCCAGCCAACTCAAGCGTATCAAGCCGAAATGCCAGAAACCGCTCAAATCGTTGCCACCGCCATTCGCGATCCGATTCGGATTGTGCGCGACCTTGGTGGCGACGTCTCGCAACTGTGCGCCGCCGCGGCCGTTGAGATGCCGGACCTTTTGGCGCGGCCTTCTTCGCTGCCGCTCCGGCAGTTTGTCACGCTGAACCAGATCGCCGCCAGCCGCCTGCATGCCCCGCATTTTGGCCGCTTTGTGGGGGCCAATTTCGACGTCACCAATATCGGAGAGGTGGGCCGCGCGGCGATGGCGGCGCCGACATTGGGCGCGGCCCTGCGGCTGGTCGAACGGGCCTTCAACACGGTGCAGGACGAGACGGATTTTCGGCTGGAGGTCCGTGGCGGTGAGGCCTGCCTGTCCTACCGCATTCTGGATGCGAACATCTGGCCACGGGATCAGGACGCGGAGCTGACCATCGGGGTCTTTGCATCAATGATCGCCCGTGTGGCCGGGGCGGGCTGGTGCCCGACGGAGCTGTGCTTTGAACATCCCGACCAAGGGGCCGATCATCGCAGCGGAGCGGCGGCGTTCAGCCCGGTTATCTATCAGGCGGACACCAACGCGCTGACTTTCAGCGCGGGGCTTCTGGACAGGCCGATGCCCGGCGGGGATCTGCGGCGCTTTCAGATGCGGTCTACAGAGTTGACCGAAGTCGCCATCCGGCTGGAACGCGACTGCACTCTGGTAGAGCGGACAAGGCGACAGGTGATGCTGACAATGGGCAATGGCTGTGCGGATCAGACATTGGTCGCCCGGCAACTGGGGCTGTCACGGCGCAGCCTGCGGCGCAGGCTGGCCGATGAAGGCACCAGCTTTGCCGAGATCCTCGGCCAGTGCCGCGATCTCCGTGCAATGACCTTGCTTGCCAAAACCGGCCTGCCGATCCCTGAAATCGCGGACCGACTGGGCTATTCCGAGGCCAGCAGCTTTGAGCGCGCCTTCCGTCGCCGCACGGGGCAGACACCCGCAGCCTATCGCCGGTCCAGCGCCGATCAGGGGGCCTGAGGTCAACCACGCCCATCGACCAAGTGTTTGAACTTTGCGCAAACTGACCCATTCTTTCGACAGGGCATGGCGTGCGCCATGCGCAACACCGGGGGGAACGGAATGAGCCAGCCAGACAAAATCCGAAAGCTTCAGACGCAGGGCGTGCACCACATCACGCTGATCGGGGCCGACCGCCAGACCTCGATTGATTTCTGGGAGGGGGTGCTGGGCATGCCCTTCATTTTTGATCAACCGAACCTTGATGCCCCGGACGAGGGGCACCTGTACTTTGATCCGGGCGATGGCCGTTTGATCACGATATTCACCAATGAGACCCGCAAGCCCGATGCCACATCCGTGCCAGAGGCGACGGGATCGCTGCATCATCTGGCGCTGAACGTCAGTCAGGCCAGCTTTTGGCAGGCGGCGGCGCGGTTGGATGCGCGTGGCGTGTCGCATTCCGGTCCGGTGGACCGGGGGTTCATGGACTCGATCTATTTCCGCGATCCGCTGGGCCTGCGCATCGAATTGGCCAGCTACAGGTTTGAGCCGCCCGAGGGCTGTCGCCATGCGGATGTGATGATCGAGGCGCATCGCATCCGGGTTGCGCGCGGCGACCACCACATCGACCGAGAGCATCTGGCCGATGCCATCGAATTGCTGGTGGAACGGCGGCAACAGTCCTTGTCGACCGATCGCGGGGCGAAGAACCCGTATTAGGGCAGGGGGTCGCGCTCTGTGTCGGGCAGGCCGGTCCGATTGCCAATCGCGTCGGTCAGCGCATCCAGTCCCCGTTCCAGCGCGGCGCGATCTTCGGGCGACATGGCGCGCAAGATCTCACTCGACCGATGTTCGACTTGTGGCAGCGCCTCGGCGAACAAGGCACGCCCCTTTTTGGTGCAGGTGTAAACCCGCAAACGGCGGTCATCCGGCGCGACCTTCCGGGTGATCAGACCCTTGTCCTCCAGCCGCTGCGACGCGCGGCTGACCTGAACCCTGTCCAAAGTGGATCGGCGGCCCAGGTCGCGCGAGGTGACCTTTTCTTCGCCCGCCAGCAGAAACAGCAGCCGCCACTCCTCACGGCTGAGACCAAATTCGCGGCCATAAACCTCAACCAGATTTCGCGAGAACCCTTCTGCCGCCACCGCAAGGCGATAGGGAAAGAAAGACTCCAACTGTAGGGTCAGCTTATCCATCAGGGGCCTCAATGTTCATCTGTCCGGTTTCGCGGCGGCCTTCAGGGCCGCACCGATCACCTGCGCGTCGCCGATCTGGTTCGCAAGGATCAGGATCAGACGCGCGTTGAAGGCGGCGCTGTCGTCCTCGCTCAATCCGTCGTGGGCTGCGATCAACGCGGCGTAAAAATCGTCCGGACGGTCGAGGTTGGGGGTCAGTGTCAGGTCGGCCATCTGTTACTCCAATCCAACGGCAAGGCGCAGGGCCGCGCGGGTGGCGGCATCGTCAAAGGTGTGCCAGCGCGCGGCCACATGTTGATCCGGGCGGATCAGGTAGACGCCGGATGCGGCCTCGCCCAGATACCGCGCGGCCAGCAGGTCTTTCATGCCATCGGCGGCGGACAGCGCCACGCGGGTCAGCGGTATCCCACCCTCGTCAAGGCTATCCGGGGCCTCGGCATCGATGGTCAGCAGGACAAAGCCGCCGCCCAGCCGGTCCAGCAAGAACCCATCATCCAGAGGCACGTCGGGGCAGGGACTGCCGGGGCGCGTGCGTACGGGGCCACCGGGCAGCGCATCCGCGCTGTTCAGCGGGCCAGCATCATAGGTGCAGGGCACCGACAGGCGGCCGGAATTCACCAGCGGGCGCGCAAATTCATACTGTTCGGCAAGGTCCAGCACAGCGTTGCGGAACGTGTAGCTGATCTTGGACTTGGGGGTGATGAAATCGGTCGACCTTGTGGAGTTCAGGATGTTCTCATCCGCGCCAAAGACGCGTTCTGTATCGTAGCTGTCCAGCAGGCTCTCCGGTGCCTTGCCGCCGACCACCAGACCCAGTTTCCAGCCAAGGTTGTCGACGTCCTGCATTCCGGAATTCGCGCCGCGCGCCCCAAAAGGCGACACCTGATGCGCGGAGTCGCCTGCAAACAGCACGCGCCCGTGGCGAAATTTTTTCATCCGGCGGCATTGGAAGGTATAGATCGAGGTCCAGACGATCTCATAGTCGACCTCACCCAGCATGGCGTCCAGCCGGGCGCGGACGTTTTCCTCTTGCAGTTCTTTCTTGCGGTCCACGTCCCAGCCGATCTGGAAATCGACCCGCCAGACGCCATCGGGCTGTTTGTGCAGCAGGGTCGAGGCACCGGATTTGAAATAAGGTTCAAACCAGAACCAACGCTCGGTCGGGAAGGTGTCGTTCACCATCTTGATGTCAGCGATGAGAAAGCTGTCCTCAAAGACGCGGCCTTCGAAATCCAGCCCCATCATGCCGCGCAGCGGGCTGGAGGCGCCATCACATCCGATCAGCCAATCGGCCTCGATGGTGTACGGGCCGTCGGGCGTTGTGATCTCCAGCGTGACGTGATCGTCGTGGGGGGTGACATTGTCGACGCGGTTCTTGCCGCGCAACTTGATCGGCGCGCCATTGGCCTGCGCCTCACGCACACGCTCTACAAGGAAGCGTTCGAAATAGGGCTGTTGCAGGTTGATGAAGGCGGGGAACTTATGCCCTTCCTCTGGCAGCAGGTTGAACTCGAACACCTTGCGGTCGTCGTGGAACACCTTGCCAAGATTCCAGACCACGCCCTTGTCCAGCATCGGTTTGCCGCAGCCATAGCGGTCGGCAATCTCGAGGCTGCGCTTGGCGAAACAAATCGCGCGGCTGCCCATGCCGATGCCCTCGTGATCGTCCAGAACGACGACCGGAATGCCCTGAAGGCCAAGGTCCAGCGCCGTGGCGATGCCGATGGGACCACCGCCCATGACGACAACCGGATGCCGGACGGGTTGGTCCGTGTCCTGATCGCCGGAGCGTTCGTACGGATAGAGCTTGAAGGCAAGCTGGTATCGGTCGTGGATCATTGGATGGTCCTCTCAGAAGTCGCGCTGATTGCCGGGACGGATGTCGACTAGGGGCATCGGGCCGGGGTAACGGACCCATTGGGGATGATAGCTGTCGAGGCGGATGTCAGCGAAGTTCGTCAATTCGGACTGCACAACCCTGTCAAGATTCCCACCACCAAAGGCCTGTACTTGGTGTTTGCAAAACATTGATCCGTCGAAGGGAAAGAACTCTGGCAGGCCGTTGCTTCGCGAGATTTGGAAACTGGCGGTAAACGACTGGAAATCGCTCAATGTGTCGGTCTCTCTGGGAAGGTCGGCATACCAGCGCCAGGCATTCCAGCATGCGGTATTGGTGGCCTCAAAGGACATCGGCGGCACATCATACCCATATAGCTGAAGGCCATAGGCGTTGAGGTGATCAATCCGTTGGACGTAGTGGAAATCTTCGCCTGTGTGGTTGAACATCCGTGTCAGAACGTCTTGGGAAATCCGGAGTTTTCTGGCGTCCCGTGAAATCATGCCCACCGCCTGAATTGCGATGCCATATGCGGTCTGAACGTCGTCACGCGTGAATTGGCCCTCCGGCAGGACCAATGCAGGCGCGTGAAAACCAAGGCGCGATGTCGGATGCACATAGCGGCTGGACTTCCAGCCTTGGCCAGACCTCGTGTCAAGGTTGCCGCCCATGAAAGCCACTGCACAGGCTGACAGGCACTCAGCGCCCGGATCGACTCGGGTCGTCACTGCATTGTCGTAGATCACATGGGCCATCGCGATGGCCTCGGCAAAGGAACCGCCCGGGCTTTCCAAACATAAGACAACCTGACTGTCGGTTCGGGGGGACGGGAAGTTGTCCACTTTGGCGGTTTCGGATTGCAGGAGCGCCAATAGAGCGTCGGCATCGCCAGACTGGATTTGCCCACTTACCTTAAGGCTGCATCCCAAGGCAGGGTCCGTCTGGATCGGGCCAACTCTTTCAATGGTTGCCGCATGGGCCGTGCCTGCGGTCATCAGGCTGATCAGTGTTGCGCCGAAAATCTTGTACATACCGGCTCCTCCGTTCCGGTGGTGGGAAAGGTGCGCGGAATACGCGCACCTCAATGTGTTTATCCCTGCAACTGCGCCCACATGTCTTTGTCCCGTTGCGCCGTCCAGACGCGTGGCGTGTCGATGCCGCGGGCTTCGTCATAGGCGCGGGCGACATTGAAGGGCAGACAGTGTTCGTAGATCGCGTAATCGCTGAACTTGGGGTCGCATTCGGCGCGGCAGGCATCCCACGCCTCTTTCAGCGACCCGCCACGGGCGACGACCTTGGCCACCGGCTTGTATGTCGAGTTCACGAAATCGGCTGTTGCCGCGATGGCGCGTGCGACCATTTCCTCGCCGACCAGCGCGTCGCCGCGTCCCGGTGCGATGCTCTTGGGTTCGAACATGGCGATGTTGGACAGCGTGTCTTCCCAGTCGCCAAAATGCCCGTCGCCGCAGTAGCAGGCCGAGTGGTATTCGACGATGTCGCCGGTGAACATGACCTCCTGATCGGGCACCCAGACAACCGCGTCACCCGCCGTATGGGCGCGGCCCAGATGCATGATGTCGACGCGGCGGTTGCCAAGGTAGACGGTCATCGAGTCCGAAAACGTCGTGGTTGGCCACGTCAGGCCGGGGATTTCCTCATGCCCCTGAAACAGGCGCGGAAAGCGGTCGAATTCGCTGTCCCAGTCCTCCTGCCCGCGCTCGGCCACCATCGACCGGGCCACGTCGGACATGATGATTTCCCGCGCGCCATAGGCCGAGGCACCCAGAACGCGCACCGCATGGTAGTGAGTCAGCACCAGATGGCTGATCGGCTTATCCGTCACCGAACGCACATGCTCCATCACCTTGCGGGCAAGGCGCGGGGTGGCCTGCGCCTCGACGATCATCACGCTGTCGTCGCCGATGATGACGCCGGTGTTGGGGTCACCCTCTGCGGTGAAGGCGTACAGACCCTCACCCACCTGGGTAAAGCTGGTCTTCTTTTCTGCCATGTCTCCGGCGGATGCAAAGGCCTTTGTCATGTGATCCCTTTCAAGTCTCTGGACGCAAACGCGCCTTTGTGATTCCATCGCAAGTCATGACACATGGCCTGAAACCCGCGCTCATCTTTTTGTTCATCACCGCCGCGATGGCGGTGGTTCTGGTCCTCATGGGGCGCGATCTGATCTGCCCCTGCGGTCATGTCTCTTTCTGGACCGGCCCCGATGCCCCGCCGCGCGAAGGCAGCCAGCATCTGTTCGATCTCTATTCGCCCAGTCACCTGATCCACGGGCTGCTGTTTTTCGGCGTGCTTGCGCTGGTCGCCCGACGTCTGAGCCTGAACCTGCGGTTTGCCATCGCGCTGATTGTCGAGGCGGGCTGGGAGATCCTTGAGAATACGCCCTTGGTGATTGAACGCTATCGCGCGGTGACGGTCTCGCTCGACTACAACGGCGACAGCGTGATCAATTCTGTGTTCGACGTGATCGCGATGGTTGTCGGTTTCTACCTTGCCCGCGCCTTGCCGGTCTGGGTCAGCGTGGCCATCGTGATCGGCCTTGAGGTTCTGACCGCCTTCCTGATCCGCGACGGTCTGGCGCTGAATGTCCTGATGCTGTTCTGGCCGTTGGAGTCGGTCCTTCAGTGGCAGCAGGGCGGCTAGGGTCATTTCCGCCCACCATAGGGATCGTCCAGCGCGGGCAGCACCGTACCGGTGCAGTCGCCAAAACCGACGCGATAGCCATCGCCCTTGGCCGCGCCCCGCAAGGTCAGCGTATCGCCGTCCTCCAGAAAATTGCGCGTCTCGCCGCTGTCCAGCGTGACCGGTTCCTTGCCGCCCCAGGTGAGTTCCAGCAGCGCGCCGCGGCTGTCCTTGGTGGTGCCGGAGATCGTGCCGGAGCCCAGCAGATCACCCACCGACATCGGGCAGCCGCTGGAGGTGTGATGCGCCAGTTGCTGGGCCGAGGAATAGTACATCTCTTTGTAATTCGTCCGCGCGATCACCGTCTCGGGTTTGCCTTCGGGCGCAAGGCCCACCTCCAGCGCGATATCGTACAGCATCGGGCCGGGTTCCTTGAGGTAGTCCAGCAGCACGCGCTCGCGCTCTGGCGTGGAGACGCGGAACGGTTCCAGCGCGGCCTTGGGCACAATCCACGGACTGATCGTGGTGGCGGTCGCCTTGGACTGAAACGGCCCCAGCGGCTGGTACTCCCACGCCTGAATATCGCGCGCGGACCAGTCGTTCAGCAGCACATAGCCAAATAGCATCTCGTCAGCCTCGGTCACCGTGACCGGACCTTCGGAGGGGACGCCGACAATGGCCCCCATCTCCAGTTCCAGATCGAACCGGACACAGGGGGCAAAGCGCGGCAGGTCGTCGTTCGGGCCTTTCAACTGGCCCCAGGGGCGGCGCACATCGGTGCCCGACACCACAACCGAGGAGGCCCGACCGTTGTAGCCGATCGGGATCGACAACCAGTTCTGCGGCAGCGCGTTTTCCGCGCCCCGGAACATGGTGCCAACATTGGTGGCGTGGTTCTTGGAGGCATAGAAATCGGTGTATTCGGCCACCATGAAGGGCATCAGCATCCTGGCCCCGGCCTGCGGGACCAGATAGGCGGTCAGCGCCTCGGCGTCCGGCGCACCCTTGGCCAGCATCTCTGTCGCCGTCGCACGAAAGGCGGCCCATGCGGCGGGGCCCAGCGACATGAATTCTGTCCAGTCGCCAAAGGCAAAAACCGTGTCCTCATCGTCCATCTGGACCAGGCCATCGGCCTCCAGCGTGGTGACGTCAAGGATCATGTCGCCGATGGCGATGCCGCAATGGGCCTCGCCGTCCTCGGCGCGAAAGCTCCCGTAGGGCAGGTTGTTCAGCGGGAAATCCGTGTCGGGGGAGTTCGCACTCTCTACCCAAGATTTAAGAAGCGGCATTCAGAGGCTCCGGTCGTCTGGTGTTTCGATGTGTGGACAGGGGGCTGGCCCCCCTTGTCCCCTACTTTTTGCCCGGCGTGCCGTCGAATTTCTTCTCAAGGCTGTCCCAGCAGTCAATATAGTCGTCCTGCAACGGGGCCTCCTGTCCGGCGAATTGCGTCAGATGCTGCGGGAAACGGGTCTCGAACATAAAGGACATGGTGTTGTCCAGCTTGTCCGGCCCAAGATTGGCGTTGGACGCGCCTTCAAAGGCGTTTCGGTCCGGCCCGTGGGGTAGCATCATGTTGTGCAGGCTCATCCCGCCGGGGACAAAGCCCTGCGGCTTGGCATCGTACTGGCCATAGATGTTGCCCATCAGTTCGGACATGATGTTCTTGTGATACCACGGCGGGCGGAAGGTGTTTTCCGCCACCATCCAGCGTTCGCGGAACAGCACAAAGTCGATATTGGCCGTCCCCGGCACGCCAGAGGGCGCGGTCAGCACGGTAAAGATCGACGGGTCCGGGTGGTCGAACAGGATCGCGCCCACGGGGCAATAGGTGCGCAGGTCGTATTTGTAGGGGGCGTAATTGCCGTGCCATGCGACCACGTCCAGCGGGCTTTGCCCGATCCGGGTCTCATGAAACTGACCGCACCACTTGATCGTCAGGGTCGAGGGCACCTCGCGGTCCTCGAAGGCGGCGACGGGGGCCTTGAAATCGCGCGGGTTGGCCATGCAGTTCGCGCCGATGGGACCGCGCCCCGGCAATTCGAATTTCTGCCCGTAGTTTTCGCAGACAAAGCCGCGGCACGGCCCTTCCAACACCTCGACCCGGTACACCAGGCCGCGCGGCAGGATGGCGATTTCCTTTGGCTCGACGTCGATGATGCCCAGTTCGGTGCAAAAGCGCAGACGGCCCTCCTGCGGGACCACCAGCAACTCGCTGTCGGCGGAAAAGAAATAGGCGTCCTGCATCGACTCGGTGATCAGGTAGATATGGCTGGCCATGCCCACTTGGGTATTCACGTCGCCTGCGGTGGTCATGGTGCGCATGCCTGTCAGCCACGTCAGGCCCGCATCGGAATGCGGCACCGGATCCCAGCGGTACTGGCCAAGGCTGGTGACATCCGGGTCCACATTGGGCGCGGATTTCCAGTAAGGCAGGTCGATCTTGGTGTAGCGCGCGGAATGTTTGACCGAGGGGCGGATGCGATAACACCATGTGCGCTCTGGCCGCACATCGGTGAAGGCGGTGCCGGACAGTTGTTCGCCGTAAAGTCCATAGTTGCACTTTTGCGGGCTGTTCATCCCTTGCGGCAGCGCGTCAGGCAATGCCTCTGTCTCAAAGTCATTGGCCCAGCCCGGCATGTATCCCTCATGGGGGCCGGTGGTGTTGGTCGCGCGGATCATGCCCTGCGGCAGGTCGTGACGGGTCATGGTGTTCCTCCCAGATGTCGGTCTGAACCGGATTCGGACTTGCGGGTAATATTCATTGCATCTGCAATGAAGTCAAGGTTATCGTTGCAAGTGAAACAAGCGTGCTCTTTTCTTTTGGGGGCGCAGGGGGGACATGCCATGATCCGATTGTTTGACTATTGGCGGTCATCGGCCAGCTACCGGGTGCGTATCGCCTTGGGTCTGGCCGGGGTGGACTGGGAAAGCGTGCCGGTGGATCTGGTCGAGGGGGCGCAGCAATCGCCAGAGCATTTGGCGCGCAACCCGCAAGGTCTGGTCCCGGTGCTGGAGATCGACGGGCTGCGGCTGACGCAGTCGCTTGCGATTGTCGAGTATCTGGATGAGACACGGAACCTGGGGCTGTTGCCGAAGACGGCCGCCGGGAGGGCGCGGGTGCGGGCGCTGGCGCAGGCCACGGCGGTCGATATCCATCCGGTCTGCAACCTGAGGGTCGCGAAACACGCGGTCACGCAATCGGGCGGGGTGATTGCGATGGAGGGCTGGATGCGGGCCTTTATCGCTCCGGGTTTGGCGGCGGTCGAAACGTTGCTGGAAGGTGGCGATTTCTGCCACGGGAACCGGATCTCCCTTGCCGATCTCTGCCTTGTGCCGCAGGTGTACAACGCCCGAAGATGGGGGGTGGACATGGACGGAATGCCCAAGGTCCGGAGGGTCGACGCGGCGCTGGCCGAAATCCCGGCTTTTGCCGCCGCGCACCCGGACAGAACGCCAAGGTAAGGCCCGTTTCGGCAAGGGTCGGGGCCCGAGGCCCCGGATCAGGTCCGGGGCGGGTGGTCCGCCCTGAAGCAGTCCGCGTGTGTGGGACAAGGTCAACTCTGCGCCGTCAGGCCAGCATCCAGCGCGGACAGGATCGTCCGGACGTGTCCTTCGGTCAGGATCAGCGGCGGTGAGAAGATGATATTGGGGCCAGAGACCCGGACCATGGCGCCGTTTTCATAGGTCGTGCGGTGCACGTCGCCGATGGTCTTTTTGTCGATAGGCGTCTTGGTCGCGCGATCAGACACCAGCTCGATGGCGCACATCAACCCGTGCCCACCCCGCACGTCGCCAATCAGAGCGTGTTTCTCCTTGAGCGCCAGGAGACCGTCGTAAAGCTGTGCGCCGCGCGCGGCGGCGTTGTCCTTGACCTGCAACCTCTGGGTTTCCTGCAAACAGGCGATGGCCGCCGCTGCCCCAACCGGATGGCCGGAATAGGTGTAGCCCGATCCAATCGCGCCCTTGCCGCTGGTGTCGCCCTCAAAGACCTCGGCCACCGCGTCCGAGATCATGACCGCACCGAAAGGGAAATAACCGTTGGTGATGGCCTTGGCGGTACACATCAGGTCGGGTTGCACCCCCCAGTGACGTGAACCTGACCAACTGCCGGTGCGGCCAAAGGCGGTGATGACCTCATCGGCGATCAGCAGGATGCCGTGACGCGAACAGATCTCGCGCACGCCGGGCATAAAGCTGGGATGCGGCGGGATCACGCCGCCCGCGCCCAGCACCGGCTCCATGATCATGGCGGCGATGGTGTCGGCCCCCTGAAAGGCGATCTCATCCTCCAGCGCGGCAAGGCAAAGCTGGGCCAGCCGCGCGGGGTCTGTCTCATTGAACGGGTTGCGATAGGTATAGGGGGCCGGGATGTGATAGCAGCCGGGCATCATCGGTTCATACTGCGTGCGGAAATTGGCGTTGCCGTTGACGCTGGCCCCCAGCGTATGGGTGCCGTGGTAGCCCTTTTTCAGCGAAAGGTATTTCACCCGCCCGGCCTCGCCCCGGACCTTGTGATACTGGCGGGCAAGGCGCAGCGCGATCTCGACGCTGTCGGACCCGCCGGAGGTGAAAAAGGCGCGGCTGAGGCCATCGGGCGCAAAGAAATCGCGCAGCATGGTGCTGAGTTCGATCACCGCATCATTGGTGGTGCCGCGAAAGATCGAATAATAGGGCAGGCGCTCCAACTGGTCGGCAATGGCCGCCTTCACCGGGGCGCAGGAATAGCCCAGATTGACGTTCCACAGTCCGCCCACCGCATCGACCGTGCGGTGGCCGTCCACATCGGTGATCTCGACCCCGTCGCCGCCGACGATGATGTCGGGCGGATTGGCAAGGCTGTCGGCCGGATGCGCCATCGGGTGCCAGAGGTGGCGGGCGTTGTTTTCGATCAGAAAGTTCGAATCTTTCATGTCAGACCTCGTTCGGCTGGGTATGGCGGGGCAGGGGCGTTTCCCACAGCGCGGCATGGCCGCGGGGCAGGGTGCCCCCGGTTGAAATGGTGGCCTGCCGGATCGCTCCGCGCAGGGCGCTCAGGATTGCCGTCATCTTTTCGCGTGAGACGCGGACCGCAGGCACTGCCACGGCAAGCGCGCCGATCGGCGTCCCCTCGGGGCCAAAGATCGGCCCGCCGACAGAGGACACCTCGCGGTCAAACGCCTGATCGAGGCTGCACAGCCCGCTCTGCCGGATGTCATCCAGCACAGAGCGCAGAAAGGCGGGATCGGTCAGTGTCAGATCGGTATAGGCCTTCAGCGGTTGCGACAGGATGCGGTCGATCACGTCAGGCGGCGAAAACGCCAGCACGGACAGGCCGGAAGAGGTGGCGTGCAGCGGCAACATCTCACCTTCGTCGAAGTGGACCTGCGTGCCGTGCACCATCGGATCGGAATGAAACAGCGGTGAAAGCATATCGCCTTGCAAAAGCGAGGTGTGGCACAGTTCCCCGACGTCGGCGGCCAGACTTTCGATGATGGGGCGCAGGATGCGGCGGGTCGGATGGGTCGCCTCGCGCACCGCCGTCAACCGCAGGATGGCCGGTCCCAGCCGATAGGCGCGGGTCAGCGGGTGCTGTTCAACGAATCCATTTGCCTCAAGCTCGACCAGGTGCCGGTGCACCGTTGCCTTGTCCCGACCAACCATGCGCGCGAATTCGACCAGCCCGATCTCGGGCTTGGTACGTGAGAAATAGTTCAGCAATTCAAGGGCTTTTGTGACCGTTCCCATTGGTGCCGCGCGACCTTTCGAAACTCTTTCAGGGTATCCACGAAAGAAACGTTGACAGAAATTCATCGCAAGTGCAACAATTAATGCACCACAGGTTCATATAGTGAACCGATCAACAGGAGGATGACATGAAGGCTCTATTGAAAGCGAGCGCCGCGCTGCTGGCTCTTGCGCTGCCGCTGGCCGCTCAGGCCGAGTATCCCGAGAAACCGGTGGAGTTTGTTGTGCCCTGGCCGCCGGGCGACCTTGAGGATGTGCTGACCCGGCTCATTGCCGAGAAGTTTCAGGAGACCTACGGCGTGCCTGCGGCGGTGGTGAACAAGCCCGGCGGCGGTGGCGGCCCGTTCCCCGGTGCGGTTGAGGTCGCGCAGGCCCCGGCGGATGGCTATACGGTCGGCTCTTTCGTGATCGGCGTGCCGCTGATCGGTCCCGAAACCGGCATCCCGGCGCTGAACCCCAACCCGTTTGAGCCGGTCGGCATTTTCCTGACCTATCCCTTTGTCATCGCCGCTTCCGGCGACGCGCCATATGGCACGATGGAGGAACTGGCCGAATACGCGCAGGACAACGATGTGGCGCTGGGCCACTTCGGGTCGTTCCTGATCCCGACACAGGTGACATTCGCGCTCGCAAAGGAAATGGGTTTTGACTACGCGGCAGAGGCGGCGTTTGACGCGCTGGACTGCAACACGCTGGCCTCGGGCGACGTGGATGTGATCAACACCACGCTGCAACTGATCAAGCCCTGTCTGGACGATCTCACCGTGCTGGCCTCTATCGGGTCGCAGCGCACCGCGCTGACGCCGGACGCGCGCACAGTGGGTGAGATCGCGCCCAATCTGGACATCTCGCTGTGGAACGGGCTGTTTGTGCACAAGGACACCCCCGCCGATGTGCGCGAGAAAATCGCCGCCGTAGCACAGGAGGTCGTCACCTCGGACGCGGCGCAAATGCTGGCCGCAGAGACCGGCGCGCTGATCTACTGGCAGGACGCAAAGGCGTCCATGGCGCAGATGGACAAGGACGCGGTCACACTGGGCACCGTGTCCGAGCTGATCGGCGACTGATCCTGGCCGGACGCCCCCAACGTGGGGGCGTCCTATAACCTTGGGGGAGCGCAGATGCGCCGGTTCCAGACCTTTCAGGACCTTTTCAAACGCTACCGGCGACCCGGCGACCTTGTCTTTGCCGGTCTGTTTTGCCTCTTGGCGCTGTTTCTGTTCGTGATGCTGCCGCAGGAAACCCAATGGGTGAAGCGGACAAAACTGTTTGCCCAACCCGCCTTTTGGCCCGCCGTCTCTGTCGGGGCGATGCTGCTGTTCAGCCTGCTGCATCTTTTCGGCGCACTGGTGTCCGACCGTATCCCCGGCCGCGGGGCCGAGGTGCTGGCTTGGCTGAAGTCGGTGGAATACGCCGGCTGGTTCATGGCCTATGTTCTGATGGTGCCGGTGGTTGGCTACCTCGCCGGATCGGTGGTGTTTGCCTGCGTGCTGGCGTGGCGGCTGGGCTATCGGTCGGCGCGCTGGCTGCTGACGGCCACTGTGTTTGCCGTGACCGTGGTGGTGGTGTTCAAGTCGCTATTGCAGGTCAAGATCCCCGCCGGACAGGTCTATGAATTGCTGCCCGCCGGTGCCTTGCGCACCTTCCTCATGACATACCTCTGAAAGGGGCTGAGCGATGGACACCTTTCTGTCCGGACTGGAGATGCTGGCGCGTTTCGACGTGGTGCTGGCCTTGCTCATCGGCTCTATCGGCGGGGTCATCATCGGGGCAATTCCCGGCGTCGGCCCGCCGGTGGCCATCGCGATCCTGCTGCCCGCGACCTTTGCGCTGGACCCTTTGGTGGGGCTGACCATGTTGCTGGGCATCTACGGGTCGTCGATGTTCGGCGGTGCGCTGCCCGCCATCCTGATCAACACGCCCGGAACGGCGGTCAACGCGCTGACCACCTATGACGGCCACCCGATGACCCAAAAGGGCGAGGCGCTGCGCGCGCTGGGGCTGGCCTATGGCGCGTCCTTCGTGTCGGGCATCCTGTCGATTGTGGCGCTGATCCTGCTGTCACCGCTGCTGGCGAAAATCGCGCCGATGTTCGGCTCACGCGAGATATTCCTTGCCGCCCTGCTGGGGATCGTTCTGGTGATCCTTGCCCACCGTGGCCAGACCTTTGCCGCCGGGATGCTGGCCGCCTTTGGCATTTTCCTTGGCACCGTCGGGCTGGAGCCGGTCAAATACACCCAGCGCTACACCTTTGGGCAGGATTGGCTGGTCGGCGGTTTCGACCTGATCGTGGTGGTGCTTGGCCTGTTCGCCCTGTCACAGGCCTTTCAACTGCTCAGCGAAGCGGACAGCGCCCCCGATACCCAGCCCATCCGCGGCTCCATGCTCCGCGCCATCGGCGAGGTGTTCCGGTTCAAGCGTATCGCCGCTGTCGGCTCCGGCTTTGGCGTGCTGATGGGGATGATCCCCGGCGTGGGTGAGTTCACGGCGCAGTTCCTGAGCTATACCTACGCGCAGAAGACCTCGAAAACCCCCGAGGCGTTTGGCAAAGGCTCACCCGAGGGGCTGGTGGCCTCGGAGTCGGCCAACAACGCGGTTCCCGCCGCCGCGATGATCCCGCTGTTGGCGCTGGGCATCCCCGGCGAGGCGCTGACCGCCATGATGCTGTCGGTGTTTTACGTGCACAACGTGACACCCGGCCCGGCGCTGTTCCAGAACCAGTTGGACTTTGTCTATGCGCTGTACATCGCGATGATCCTGCTGAACGTGATTGTCATCGTCTTCATGATCTTCTCGTCGAACCTGCTGCTGCGCATCATCCGCATTCCCACCCGCTTTCTGGGTCTGACCATCCTGATCCTCAGCTTTGTCGGCGTCTATTCCCTGCGCAATTCCATGACCGATTGCGCGATTGCCGCCGGGTTCGGCCTGTTTGGTTTGATCCTGAAACGGCAGAACCTGCCGGTGGTGCCGATCATCCTTGGCATGGTTCTGGGCGGCATCATGGAGGTCAAGCTGCGCAGCGCCATGGCGCGGGTGAAAACGCCGCTGGATTTTGTCGACCGCCCCATCGCCGCCTGTATCGCCCTCGCCATTATCGCGCTCATCGTGCTGCACGTCTGGGGTGTCTGGCGGGAACGAAAGGCCGGGCTGAAAGACTCCGAACACGATCACGACATGCACGACACGCAAGGAAACTGAGACAATGCTGGATCTTTCGCGGATCGAAGAATTGCGCAGGGCGGATGTGCCGCCGGCCCGCCACCTGATCGACGGGGCTTTTGTCGCCGCTTCGGACGGGGCAGAGATGGAGGTGATCTCGCCTCTGGACGGCAAGGTGCTGACGTCCCTTGCGCGGGGCACAACGACCGACGCCGAGGCCGCGGTGGCAGCGGCGCGGCGCGCTTTTGACGATGGGCGCTGGGCGGGGCTGCCACCTGCCGCGCGCAAACAGGTGCTGTTGAAATGGGCTGACCTGATCGAGGAACAGGCGCTGGACCTTGCGGTGCTGGGCGTGCGCGACAACGGCACAGAGATCGGCATGGCGCTAAAGGCAGAGCCGCTGTCGGCGGCGGGCACGATCCGCTACTACGCCGAAGCCATCGACAAGATCTATGGTGAGATCGCGCCGACAGGGGATGGCAGCCTTGGCCTTGTTCACCGTGAGCCTGTCGGCGTGGTGGGGGCCATCGTGCCGTGGAACTTCCCGTTGATGATCGGCGCGTGGAAACTGGGCCCGGCGCTGGCGGCGGGCTGTTCGGTGGTATTGAAACCTGCGGAAACGGCCTCGCTTACCCTGCTGCGGATCGCGGAACTGGCGCAACAGGCGGGTTTGCCGGACGGTGTATTGAACGTGGTCACGGGCGAGGGCGCGGTGGTCGGCGCGGCCATCGCCGAGTCGATGGATGTGGATGTGCTGGTGTTCACCGGATCAGGGGCCACGGGGCGGCGTCTGCTGGAGGCCTCGGCCCGGTCGAACCTGAAACGGGTCTATCTGGAACTGGGGGGCAAGTCCCCGAACATCGTCTTTGCCGATGCGCCCGACCTGAAAGAGGCGGTCAAGGTTTCGGCCAACGGGATCTTCCGCAATGCGGGGCAGGTCTGCGTGGCCGGGTCGCGTCTGTTGGTCGAACGGTCGATCCACGATGCCTTTGTCGCGGACCTGACAGAATATGTGCGCGATATGAAGGTCGGTGATCCTCTGGACCCCGCAACCTCTGCCGGGGCGGTCAACAGCCTGCGCCAGTTGGAGCAGAACCTTGGGTTCGTGGCAGAGGCGCGGGCGCTGGGCCGGGACATCCGCATCGGCGGCGCGCGCACTCTGCAAGACACGGGCGGCTATTTCATGGAGCCGACCATCGTGACCGGCGTCGACCCCGCCGACCGGCTGGCACGCGAAGAGGTGTTCGGCCCGGTGCTGGCGGTGATCCCCTTCGATTCCGAGGAACAGGCGGTGGCGATTGCCAATGGCACCGATTACGGTCTGGCAGCGGCGGTCTGGACCTCAAACCTGTCGCGCGCGCACCGGATGATCCGACGCATCAAGGCGGGCATCGTGCATGTGAACACCTATGGCGGCTCCGACATGACGGTGCCGCTGGGCGGTGTGAAACAGTCAGGCAACGGGCACGACAAGTCGCTGCACGCCTTTGACAAATACCTCGACCTCAAGACCGCGTGGATCAAGCTATGAGCGCAGACCGCACCATCCTGATCGTCGGCACCTTTGACACCAAGGACGAGGAGCTGACTTACCTTGCCCAAGTGATCCGGGGGCAGGGCGGCGGCGTGCTGACGATGGACGTCAGCGTGCTGGGTGATCCATCGCAGCCAACGGATTTTTCCAAACAGGACGTCGCGCAAGCGGGCGGGCACACGATCCGTGAGGCTGTCGATGGCGGGGACGAAAACCTTGCGATGCAGATCATGGCCAAAGGGGCGGCACTGTTGACGGCGCGCCTGCACCGCGAGGGCCGGATTGACGGGGTGATCGCGCTGGGCGGGACGATGGGCACCGATCTGGCGCTGGATGTCTGCTCGGCGCTGCCCATCGGGGTGCCGAAATACATCGTTTCGACGGTTTCCTTTTCTGCGTTGATCCCGCCCGATCGTCTGCCTGCGGATGTGCAGATGATCCTCTGGGCGGGCGGGCTTTATGGTTTGAACTCTGTCTGCAAGGCGTCGCTGTCTCAGGCGGCGGGGGCGGTGCTGGGGGCGGCGCGCGCGGTTGAGCGGGGCGATCGCCGCCGCCCGCTGATCGGCATGACCAGCTTTGGCAAGACGGTGCTGCGCTACATGGTGGCGCTGAAACCGGCGCTGGAGGCGCGGGGCTTTGAGGTGGCGGTGTTCCACGCCACCGGCATGGGCGGCCGCGCGTTCGAGAGCCTTGCGGCTGAAGGGGCCTTTGCGGCGGTGATGGATTTCGCGCCGCAGGAGGTGGGCAATCACCTGATGGGATCGACCATCAGCGCCGGGGCCGACCGGATGACCGGCGCAGGCCGCAGCGGAACGCCGCAGATCGTGTCTATTGGCTGTTACGATCTGGTGGATTTTGTCGGCTGGCAAGAGGTGCCCGCCCGACTGGCGGGGCAAGAGGTACATGCCCACAATCGGCTGTTGTCGTCGGTGATGATGACTGCCGACCAGCGGCGCGAGATGGCGCGCGCGATCTGTGACAAGCTGGCTGGCGCGTCTGGACCCGTCGTCTTGTTGCTGCCTTTACAGGGGGGCAATGAATGGGACCGCCCCGGCGGACCGCTTAGCGATCCCGAGGGGCTGCGCGGGTTCCTTGAGGAAATACGCGCCTCATGCCCCGCGAATGTACAGCTTGTCGAACTGGACGCGCATATCAATGACCCGGCGTTTGCCGAGACGGCGCTGGCGGTCTTTGATGGTTGGGCCACAGGCGGACACCTGCGCGGGACCTGACCGCGCGGGTCGACGGTCAGGGAGAATCCCTCTAACGTCCTGACCGGAGAAGTTGTTTTGGACATTTCAGAGGGTTCGGTGATGACGCGGGTCCGACGCCTGCTCAGGTTGCGTTTCGGTCTTTTCGTGCTCGGGGCCGTGGCCTTTGGCGGCGGGGCTGCGGCACAGGGCCTGCCGGTCTTTGACGGGTCAGAGTTTGACCGTCTGGTGATGGAAGCCCCCGCCCGCGTGGTCGCGCGCAACCGCGCCCGGATCAAGGACAGCGCGGCCAAGCCTGTTATCCGCTACACGCCGCCCACCGTGGCCCGGCAGGCGGCGCGGGGTGTCGGGCAGGTTCGGGTAGAGGTGCAAACCGACGGCGGTACATTCATCGTGGCCTGCACCGGGTTCCTTGTTGCCGAGATGCTGCTTTTGACAGCGCATCGTTGCGGTCCGGGCGTGCTCGACGACCCCGCTCTGACCGCGCGGAAACCCACCGGCATCGCGCGCATCGACTTTATCACCGGCTATCACGCGCCACGCGAAAGCGATCAGGGCAACCGCTTTCCGGTCGACATCACGCCGGTCGAGATGGATGCACCTGCGGGCTATGCGGTGTTGCGGGCAACGACGGGGGCGGGCACGGCTTTGCCCCTTTCGACGGAAACGCCGACGCCGACAGGCACACCGCTGATGATCCTCGCGCATCCTTTCGGAGAGTCGCTGTTCGTGTGGCGCGAGGGCTGTGCCTTGCGCAGCGCTGGCGCACCCGGTGGACGGCTGTCGCTTGGTTGCGCCACCCTGCCCGGCAGCGCCGGTGCGCCAGTTCTGGACGACAAGGGTCAGGTCCTCGCCATGCACCTCGACACGCGCGGACAGGGAGGGCGCGCCGTGGCCATGGCCAGCCTGATAGAGCAGTCCCCCCTGCTACGGGCCTTGGCGCAGGGCGAGACCTGTGTGGGAGCGTCGGCGGTGCGGTGCGGTCTGGCACCCGCTGCGGATGCCCCCGATCCCGTGACCCCACCGCCTGCGCCAGAGGCCGCTGGTCCGGACCCCACACCGGACCTGAAAGACGCCGACATTGTGGTTCAGGACGCGGACCCGACAAAGGCGTTTCCGGTCGGGCGCGCAGACGGCAGGCCAGCGGTCTACGGGGTTGCCTTGCCCTATCTGCCGCCGGGCACAGGAATCGACCTGATGACGGGGCCGGTTGGCGATCTGACGGGGCCAGAGGCGCGATTGACCGCCGGGGCCACAGACTATGCCGTGACCGTCACCCGATTGGGACAGCGTCACGCGGTCCTGTCCCTTTGGCGGGTTGCCGACGGATCGCTGGCGGCGCGGCGCTACATTGCGCCCGGTACGGGGGCCATCGCGCTTGCTCCGGACGGCCAGCGGCTTGCCCTCGCCCGGTACAAGGGCGCGGAAAACGCGTGGTCAATCGAGATGTTCAAACTTCCCGCATTGGACCCGCTGCCGGCTCTTGCGCTGACCGGTGCCGGTCCAGTGAGCGCGCTCGCATTCTCCCCCGACGCAACGCAACTTGCTGTGGCGCAAGCGGGCAAACAGCCGGGTGTTTCGGTCTGGCAGGTCGAAACCGGGGCGCGCCAATGGCAGATGTCAGACACTGACTCTGTGACCCTGCTGAGGTACAGCCCGGACGGGCGTTTGTTGGCCCTTGCAAAGCCTGACAGCGTTGCGCTGCATGACGCAGGGACCGGGGCTTTGTTGCGCGGGATGGCGCAGGTGGACGGACCGGCTGTTGCGATCTCCGGGCTGGCTTTCACGGGCGACGGCAGGGTCTTGATCGCCGGGGCGGCGGATGTCATGGGCCTGCGCTGGGCGGTGGAGACTGGCACCTTTGCAGGACGGATCGGCCCGGCACAGGGGGGGCGGCTGCTTGGGATACATGCGACGGGCAATGCAGCGGTGTTCCTGTCGTCGGTGGGGGGTACGGTGCAGCTTTTCGGCCTCGACGACGGTGGCTTGATGCGTGACGTGGAGGGGCGCAGCTTTTCCGACGCGGCTCTGACAGCTGACGGCGCACACCTGATCGGATATGAGGCGGGTGCCGTTTCGGGACTGGTCTTTGCCGATCCGGTCACGGGTGCGGCACCCGCGATCCTGCATCCTGACGGCGATTTCGTATCCGCCCTTGCGTTCAGTCCTGACAGTTCGCGGCTTGCGCTGGGCGGGTCCGGTCGGCCCGGCGACAGCGCGACACAGCGGTTGCAGATCTGGTCGTGGCAAGACGGGAAGGTCACATTTGCCAGCGATGGCGACGGACCCGAAGGGCCGGTTGCGCTGGCATGGCGTCCGGACGGGGCGGCGTTGGCGGTTCAGGGCGACGGGATGCCGCTTCGCCAGTATGATTTTTCCAAAGGCGGGGATGTGCGTGAGATCGGCGGGGCCTCCTTGGCGGCCTCGCTGGACTTTGGGGAAACAGGGGATTTTCTGATCCGTGTCCCCAATGGGGGCCCTGTGGCGCTGTTGGACGCACAAACCGGCGCACAACGCCGCTCCTGGCCGGGAGAGGTCGCCGCTTTGTCGCCGGATGGTGCGGTGCTGGCGATCGGGCGCAATGCGCCTGCCCCCGAAGTCATCCTTGCGGACCCCGTCACGGGAGAGACGCAAGTGACACTGGAGATGCCTTTTTCCAGAATTGGCATGTTGGCCTATCGGGGCGAGGCGGCAGAAATCGTCGGGCTGGTTCAGGAACCGGATCAACCGGACACCTGGATGCTTGCCCTGTGGAATGCCGAAGACGGGCAACTGCTGCGCCGGTTCGGGGCACTGGATCATGCGCCGCGCGCGATGCGTGTCAGCCCTGACGGGCGCTTTGTCGCCGTGGCCGAAGAGGGCATGGCCCAGATCCTGCTGTGGGACATTGCGGTGGACAGGTTCTTGTGGCGGCTGGAGACCGGCGGCGCCGAGGCGCGCGCGCTGGCCTTTAGCCCGGACGGGCTGCGGATCGCGGCGGGGCTGGCCCCTGCGGGCGTGGTCCTCTGGGACATGATTGACGGGCAGGTCAAGGCACGTCTGGCACCATTTTCGCAAGGCACCGTGGCGCAGGTCGGGGCGACGCTGTTCCTGTCGGACCCGGCATTGCTGGACCGGGTGGCGGTCCGCCTGCCGGATGGGGTTTTGCTGCCCGCATCGAAGGTATTGCGCGAGGGGTTGCCGGATTTCGTTCCCGCCGACCTGCCGCTGGACAAGCAGGTTGCCGGTCTGTTGGAGCAGTTGCGCGCGGGGGAAGACGATGCGCGCCTCTTGCTGATCGAGGGGCGCGCATTGGCCTTTGACCTGGAATTTCGACGCGAGGTGCAGCGCCAGCTGAAGGCGGCGGAGTTTTACTCCGGCCCGATAGACGGTGACATAGGTCGCGGCAGTCGCCGCGCGCTGGAACTGTTCGCAGCAGAGGAGTGACCGGGCGAGACACCCCCCTGATCGGGAAACGGATGGAACCGCTGCGAAGACTGCGCCTCCGCAACGGCCAGGTCGGGTAAATCCGCTGCCGCGATGGTGTGCGTCTCCGCGACCGCGCGCGATATCCGCTTGTCCTTTTGCCAATTGGCAAAAGCGCCGGTGTCGTGCAGCAAACTCATGACTTCAGCATAAAGGTCGTCCATTTTCGCCCCCGAAGATCGTCCAGTGAGTGCTAACCCGCTGGCGTAAAGGCTGGATTAAGACCGCTGCTGAAATGCAGGAGCCGGACTGTCACAGAACCCCGGCGACATCATGGAGGTGTTGGCCACGAGACGAATTTCCTCGGCCAGGGCCCGCAGGGATTTTGCTGTCTCATGAAAGCCTTGCGCCTCGCAGCGCGATGCAGAGTGGACAGCGCGTTCAATCAGGTCATCAGTGTACATGTTGCTTCCTTACCGCTCGATTTTTTTCATCAAAATGACACTTTCTTCTTAACGGGGTCTTAATTCCGCACCCCTCAGGCCCGGTTTCTTTGATCTTGACGCCATTTCGAACGGTTTTTTGCCGACAGGCTCAGCGGGTGAGAGACGCCAGGGTTTTCCGGTCCAATGTCGATTTTTGCGCGAGTTCAAGGAACAGCCGTTTCTCGTCAGGGCTGAGACCGGGCAGGATGTCGGCCTGCAACGCCTGCACGACCGGCAGTGCCTTCGCGAAAATCCGTTTCCCGGCCTCGGTCAGTGTCACTTCGCGCGCGCGCCGGTCGCGCGGGCTAATGGTCCGGTGAACCCAGCCTTTCTGTTCCAGCCGGTCGATCACGCCGCCAATGGTCGCGCGGTCATAGGCGATGCGGGCGGCCAGACTGGCCTGATCGATGCCGGGGGTCTCACGGATCTCCTTCATCGCGGCGAACTGGACCGGCGTCAGGTCCAGACCGGCTGCCTTTGTCCGGCTGTGAAAGACCTGAGTCGAGGTCTGGTGCAGGCGCCGAATGAGATGCCCGGCAAGCGATTCGAGGGAACCAACCGCTTCGTTCTGCCCATCGTCCATGTTCTGTTTCCTGCGCGTCGTGCCCCTGCCGTCCTTGTAAAGTCCACGGCTCAAGAGGTTTTTCCTGGCTTTAGTATGTATACGCATCTTTTTCTTGACGCGCAATGATAAGCCTGCAAATGATATGTCTACATACAAAAGCGCGGCGCGTGGCGGCGCACATGGGCGGGGCCCGCCAAGCAAAGCGGCTGACCGCATTTGGAGAAGGACCAGAGCCATGAATGATCTGCCAATCATCATTGCGGGCGGCGGGATCGGCGGGCTGGCGGCGGCCTGCGGGCTGGCCCGCAAGGGCCATCGCAGCATTGTCGTCGAACAGGCGGCCCAACTGGGTGAGATCGGGGCAGGCATTCAGATCGGGCCGAACGCCTTTCACTGTTTCGATTATCTGGGGGTGGGGGATGAGGCGCGGGCCTGTGCGGTCTACATCGACCATTTGCGCCTGATGGATGCGCAGACCGCAGAGGACATCACCGCGATCCCGCTGGATGCGCCGTTTCGCGCGTTTTACGGCAACCCCTACGCCGTGGTGCATCGCGCCGATCTGCATGGCGTGCTGTTGAAATACTGTCAGGACAGCCCGCTGATCGATCTGCGGACGGATCACCGAGTTCTGGGCTACGCGCAGGACGGCAGCAGCGCCACCTTGTTGCTGGACGGACGCGACCCGATCAAGGGGCGGTTCCTGATTGCAGCCGAAGGGCTGCGGTCGCCCATCCGCGCGCAGATGGTGGGTGACGGAGAGCCGCGTATTTCCGGCCACACCACCTATCGCAGCGTCATTCCGACCGAGCAGATGCCAGAGGATCTGCGCTGGAACGCGGCGACACTCTGGGCGGGCCCCAAATGCCACATCGTGCATTACCCGCTGAAGGGCGGAAAGGTCTACAATCTGGTCGTCACCTATCACCGCGACGTGAAAGAGGCGATTGCGGGCCGCCCGGTGCCGCGCGAAGAGGTGGCGCAGGGGTTTGAACACATCCACCCCAAGGCGCGGCAGATCATCGAACACGGCGACAACTGGAAGCTCTGGGTGCTGTGCGACCGTGAGCCGATCTCGAACTGGGTGGATGGGCGCGTGGCGCTGTTGGGCGATGCGGCCCACCCGATGCTGCAATACTTCGCCCAAGGCGCCTGCATGGCGATGGAGGACGCGGTGGCGCTGTCCCATTGCGTCGCGCATTTTGGCGCAACGGCCGAGGATGCGCTGCAACGCTATCAGGACATGCGCAGGGTGCGCACCGCGCGGGTACAGATGAACTCGCGGTTGATCGGTGAATACATCTATCACCCCGACGACGCCAAGGCCGCGGTGCGCAACAGCATCATGCGCTCGATGAGCCCGGATGACTGGTACCGGCAATTGAACTGGCTCTACGGCTCCAACGGGCTGGACAGCGCTGCGCCCGCCGGGATCGCCGACACATAAACCTGCAAAAGGATCAGCCTCATGAGCTTTGTTTTCGAACCTGCCGCCACGCCAAGCGTCGCCGTCGCAGGCAGCGAGGACCGCATCCCCGTGCGCCGCATCTTTTGCGTGGGTCGCAACTATGCCGCCCATGCCCGCGAGATGGGCAAGGACCCAGATCGCGATCCGCCGTTCTTCTTTCTCAAGCCCGCCGATGCGGTGGTCGCGGATGGCGCGACGCTGCCCTATCCGCCGCAGACCGGGAACTTTCACTACGAGGCGGAACTGGTGGCCGTGATCGGCACCGGCGGCCGCAACCTCCCCGAGGACAAGGCGCTGGATCACGTCTGGGGCTATGCCGTCGGCAATGACCTGACCCGCCGGGACCTGCAACTGACAGCGCGGGAACAGGGGCGTCCTTGGGACATGGGCAAGGGGTTCGACCGCTCCGCCCCCATCGCCCCGGTGCATCCGGTGTCCAAGGTTGGCCATCCGTCCAAGGGCCGCATCCGCCTGACCGTGAATGGCGCGGTCAAACAGGACGCCGACCTGTCAGAGCTGATCTGGTCGGTGCCAGAGATCGTGTCGATCCTGTCGCATTCGATCGACCTGCAACCGGGCGACCTGATCATGACAGGGACCCCGGCAGGCGTGGGGCCGCTGGTCGAGGGCGACACCTGTGTCGTGTCCATCGAGGGGCTGGGCGATCTGACCACAACCATCGGGCCACGGGAATGACACTGCGGCTGCACAACTTCTTTCGGTCATCGACCTCGACCCGGCTGCGCGCGGCGCTGAACCTCAAGGGGTTGGACTACGGATACGTTCCCTACGCCCTCAGAGCAGGGGAAACGCGGCGGCCGGGGTATCTGGCAAAGCACCCGCAGGGGTTGGTTCCTGCACTGGAACTGGACGATGGAACGGTCCTGATCCAGTCGCTTGCCATCATCGAGTGGCTGGAAGAGACCCACCCCACACCCGCGCTGCTGCCCGCCGATCCGCTGGGCCGGGCGCGGGTGCGTGGGCTGGCGCAGATGATCTCCTGCGAAATCCATCCACTTAACAACCTGCGCGTGCTGGTCCGTCTGCGCGACCAGTTCGGCGCGGACGAGGCGGCGCAAGGCGACTGGTTCATCCATTGGGTGCGCACCACCTTCGACGCGCTGGAGCAGGCATTGCAGGACCCGCAAACCGGGCGCTACTGTCATGGCGACACGCCGGGGCTGGCCGATCTTTGTCTTTATGCGCAGGTCTGGAACAACCGGCGCTTCGATATTCCGCTGGCCGACTGGCCGACCATCGCGCGGGTTTTTGCGGCGCTGGACGAATTGCCCGCCTTTACCCGTGCAGCGCCGCCTGCGCAGCCGGATGCAGCCTGACGAGGGAGAGGAGACCCATGACACAGGAACTCGATCACGACAACGTCGCCCACGGGATGTCGCCCGAGGATACGCCGGAGTTGCGCGCGCTTTATCAGGGGTTCAAGGACAACCACCTGAACCCGCTGTGGACCCAGACCGGCGACCTGATGCCAATGCATCCCAAACCGCAGGCGGTGCCGCACGTCTGGAAATGGGCGGACCTGCTGCCTCTGGCCGAGAAATCGGGGGAGTTGGTGCCGGTGGGTCGCGGCGGCGAACGCCGTGCCATCGGGCTGGCCAATCCGGGTCTGGGGGGTAAGGCTTATGTTTCGCCGACGCTTTGGGCGGCGATCCAGTATCTTGGCCCGCGTGAGACCGCGCCCGAACACCGCCATGCGCAGAACGCCTTTCGGTTCGTGGTCGAGGGGGAGGGCGTCTGGACCGTGGTTGACGGCGACCCGGTGCGCATGTCGCGGGGCGACCTGCTGCTGACGCCCGGCTGGCGGTTCCACGGCCACCACAACGACCGCGATGCGCCGATGGCATGGATCGACGGGCTGGACATTCCATTCAGCCAGCAGATGGATGTGGGCTTTTTCGAGTTCGGCTCGGACCGGGTGACGGACTATGCGACGCCCAATTATTCGCGCGGGGAACGGCTGTGGTGCCACCCCGGCCTGCGCCCGCTGTCCCAGTTGCAGAACACCGTGGCCTCCCCCATCGGGGCCTATCGCTGGGAGCACACCGACCGCGCGCTGACGGAGCAGTTGTTGCTGGAGGATGAGGGCCAGCCCGCCACGGTCGAACAGGGCCACGCGGCGATCCGCTATGTGAACCCGACTACGGGTGGCGACGTGATGCCGACCATCCGGTGCGAGTTCCATCGTTTGCGTGCGGGCACCCAGACGCCCGAACGGCGCGAGGTCGGCTCTACCGTCTTTCAGGTCTTTGAGGGCCGGGGGGCCGTGGTGATGGGCGGGCAAAGCCACACGCTGGAGACGGGCGATATGTTCGTGATCCCGTCCTGGGTGCCGTGGTCCTTGCAGGCAGAGACCCAGTTTGACCTGTTCCGCTTTTCCGATGCCCCGATCATGGAGCGGCTGAACTTCATGCGCACGATGGTCGAAGGCGGATGAACCCGTCGGACGATGCGGCGCGCGCGGCCCTGCGGGCGCGGCAGGGGGCGGGGGCGCGCTATGATGCGCCTTCGGCCCCGGCGGCGGACCTGCTGTTGGCGCGTCGCGGCACCGCCTATTTTGCCCGCAAGCTGGGGGAATTGCCGGATACGGCGCTGTCAGAGCCGTCGCTGCGCGCCGGACGCAGCCGGGCCGAGGTGATCGCCGAAGTCGGCCATCACGCGAGGGCGCTGGCGGTTCTTGTCGCGGGCATTCGAAACGCGACAGAGCCAAACCCGATCCCGCCAGAGGCGGCGCGACTGGCGGACATCGCGCTGGCCGCGACCCTGCCCGCGCGGGCCTTGCGCAGCCTTGTGCACCATGCGGCCATCCATCTGGACGTGGAATGGCGCGATCTTGAGGATGCGGATTGGGACATGTCCGTGCGGCTGGCGCATGGGGCGCTGACCCCGGTCAGCGCAACGCCGCGTCTGCGGGCGCACCTTGTCTGGCAGGCGGCGCTGGATCTGGGGAACGGCGGGCGGCTCGTGGATGTTCCGACGGAACTGCACGCGGGGATCACGACCCGCGCCTAGCCCGCGTCGGCAAGTGGCAGGTGCACCGTGAAACGCGCACCGTGATCGTCGGAGGCTGTAACCGTACCGCCATGCAGACGCGCCACCTCTTGCACGAAGGACAGGCCAAGGCCGCTGCCTTCGCTGGGTTTTAACTGTCCGAACCGGCGGAAAATGACCGCCTCGGCGTCGGGCGGCAGGCCTATGCCGTCGTCCGCCACGGTGATGCATCCGGTCGATCCCTCCCGTGACAGCCGCACGGTGACCTTGCTCAGGTCCGGACCGGCATGACGCAGGGTATTGTCGATAAGGTTTCGCACGGCTTCGCCGATCAGCACCGGATCGCCTCGCAGAGGCAGGGGCTGTGACGACGGATCAAAGGAAAACGCCAGATCGCGGCCAAGGAAATCCGGCGCCACATCCGCGCAAACCGCCTCGACCATCGTGTTCAGTTCAAAGCTGTGGACTTCGCCCATGCCTCCGTGGCGCAGGCGTTCGAGGGACAAAAGCTGTTCCGCCAGACGGGCAGATGTGCGGGCGGCGTGGATCAGGTCCTGCTCCCGGCGGCGTTTCTCATCGGGATCCGAGACATGGGGAAGCGCCTCTGCCAGCACCAGCAGCGCCGAGGCCGGATTGCGCAATTGGTGCGCCGCGTCCGAGATAAAGGCCTGATGTGTCTGGATGCTTTGGTCCACTTGGCCGAACAGCCGGTTCAGCGTGGCGACAATACCGGTGACTTCGGTCGGGACGGGGCGTTGTATCCGGCTCAGGTCATCCGGAGAGCGGCGTTCAATTGCATCCTGCAATCCGCGCAACGGGCGCAACCCGAAATCAACGCCGAACCAGACCAGAACCGCGATCGTGGCGGTCAGGCCCGCGATCATCGCAAAGGCCCGCCGGGCAAGACCGGCGGCGAATGCGTTGCGATCGCTCATACGCTGCCAGACGGTGACAATTGTCTTGCCGGTCAGATTGCCGATTGTGGTCGTCTCGGCCATGCGCAAGACCCGCACCGGCTCTGCCCGGTATTCCGCGAACTTGTAGCGTGGCTCATCCGTCTCTTCCGGCGACCGCCACGCGGGCGGATAGGCGTATCCGGTGACGTAGATGCCGCCCGGTCCGGTGACGTGATAGAACACCTCTCCGCCGCCCGCGTTCGAAATCAGCGTCCGGGTGCGCGGCGACAGCGCGTCGCCCTCTGAAATCGCCACATCGCGGGAAATGGCCAGCGCGGCGGCCAAGAGGCCCCGGTCAAAGAGATCTTCGGCGGTGGCCTGCGCCACGGCAAACCGCCAGATCCCCAGCAAAACGGCAACCAGCAACAGGGGCGACAGGATCAACAGGAACAGCCGCAAGCGCAGGGACATCGCGCCTTTGGTCATGTTCCGTCGGCTTCCAGCATGTAGCCAAGGCCGCGCGCGGTCTTGATGCGCACATCATAGCCGCTCAGCCTGCGGCGCAGGCGTGAGACATGCGGCTCTATCGCGCTGTCGTCCACATCCGCGCCGGTGCCATAGACATGCGCCAGCAGCTGCGCCTTTGACACGATGCGCCCGCGCCGTTCCAACAGGCATTCCAGCGTGGCAATTTCCTTGCGCGGCACGTCAAGGGGCTGATCGCCGTCCATCAGTTGGCGACTGACCCGGTCAAAGACCAATCGCCCCAGCGTATCGCGTTCCGAATAGACAAGGTTCTTGCGGCGCGACAGCGCGCGCAGGCGGGCCTCCAGCTCGTCCATCTCAAAGGGTTTGGTCAGATAGTCGTCCGCACCCGCATCCAGTCCGTCGACCCGCTCGCGGGTGTCGCTGCGCGCGGTCAGCAGGATCACCGGGGTGCCATCGCCCCGGCGGCGCATGGCGCGCAGCACATCCAGTCCACCCATCCCCGGCAGATTGATGTCCAGAACCACAAGGTCCGCGCCTTCCTGCGCGAGAAAGGCATCCGCTTCGGCCCCGTCGTGCAGCACATCGACGGAATGCCCGCGGTCCCGCAGGCTGTAGGCCAAACCGTTGGCCAGATCTGTATTGTCTTCGATGACTGCTATCCGCATGGGCACTTTATTGTCACGTTGCGCAAGTTTCGTGCAAGGTTGAGGCCGCATTTTGCCCGCGTTGGAGGAGGGATTCGGTCCCTGCACGTCAGACAGCATCGCCGGGCGCCTGCCCGAACGACAATAAACCGTCCATGGGAGGACACCAATGACCATCAAGAATTTCGCAAGCACAGTCGCCGCAGCCGCCCTTTTGGCCGCCTCGCCCGCACTGGCCGAAGTCGATTTCTCGGGCAAGACCATCGAATGGGTGATCCCGTTCTCGGAAACAGGTGGTTCGGCCAAATGGGCCAACTTCTTTGGGCCGCTGCTGTCCGCACAACTGCCGGGCAATCCGACCGTGGTGGTCAAGTTCATGCCGGGTGCGGGTTCGACCAAGGGCGCGAACTGGTTCCAGACCCAGAAACATGATGACGGCACCCTGCTGTTCGGCACCTCCGGCTCTACCCAGTTCCCCTATTTGCTGGGCGATCCCCGCGTCCGGTATGAGTACAGCGACTGGATTCCGGTCATGGCCTCTGGCACCGGTGGCGTGGCCTATCTGAACGCCGAGGATGGTGCCAAGTTCGACGGGTCGGCCAACGGGCTGAAAGACATCGATTTCATCTATGGCTCGCAGGGGGCAACCCGGCTTGATCTGGTGCCGCTGCTGGCATGGGAAATGCTGGGCATGAACGTCGAGCCGGTCTTTGGCATCAAGGGTCGTGGCGACGGTCGTCTGATGTTCGAGCGTGGCGAAGCCACCATCGACTACCAGACATCCTCGGCGTATCTGGGCGCGTCCGCCGATCTGGTCGCCGCTGGCACCGCCGTTCCGATGATGAGCTGGGGCGCGCTGGACGACGACGGCAACATCGTGCGTGATCCGACCTTCCCGGACATCCCGACCTTCAAGGAAGTCTGCGAAGCGACCGATGGTTGCGAAACCAGCGGCGAGTCGTGGGACGCATGGAAAGCGTTCTTTGTCTCGGGTTTCCCGGTGCAAAAGATCGCTTTCCTGCCCGGCGACACGCCGCAGGATGTTGTCGATGCCTATACCACCGCATTCGACGCGGTCCGCAAGGCAGACGGTTTCGCGGCATTGGCCGCCAAGCAGGTCGGCAAGTACCCGGTCTTTGTGGGTGAAGGCGCCAAAAAGGCCACCGTGGCCGGCACCACCGTTTCGCCCGAGGCCAAGGCATTTGTCACCAACTGGCTGGAAGAAGCCTACGGCGTCTCGCTGAAGTAAGCCTGACCATCAACGGCCTCGGGATAGCCCCGAGGCCGTTTTCCCTTTTCACATTTTGATAATTGAGGGGCTGCGATGGACGCGTTCGCAACCGCCCTGCCGGCTCTGGCCGATGCATGGGCCCTGATCTTACAACCGACGGTGCTTGGGTATCTTGTCCTTGGTGTTGTCATGGGCCTTGCCGTGGGGGTTTTCCCCGGTCTTGGCGGCATTGCGGGCCTGTCCTTGCTGTTGCCCTTCATGTTCGGCATGGACCCGATACTGGGTCTTGCCCTGATGATCGGCATGGTCGCGGTGGTGCCAACCTCAGACACCTTCGCCTCTGTGCTTATGGGCATTCCGGGCTCTTCGGCCTCTCAGGCGACGGTTCTGGACGGCTTTCCGATGGCCAAGAAGGGGCAGGCGGCGCGGGCGCTGTCGGCGGCCTTTACCTCGTCGCTATTTGGCGGGCTTGTCGGCGCGCTGTTCCTGACGCTCTTTATCCTGATCGCGCGTCCCATCGTGCTGGCCTTTGGTCTGCCGGAAATGCTGATGATCTCGGTTCTGGGCCTGTCGATGGTGGCGGTGCTGGCCGGGCGAGTTGCGCTCAAGGGTGTGGCGGCGGCTGGCTTGGGCATGCTGATTGGGACGATCGGTGAGGCGGACGCCGGCGGCAGCCTGCGGATGGCTTCCTATGACATCCCCTATCTGACCGACGGATTGAAGCTGGTGATCGTGGGTTTGGGTATCTTTGCCATCCCGGAGATCGTTTCGCTTTTGCGGCAGGACCGGTCCATCGCCAAAGACGCCTCGCTTGGCTCTGGCTGGATGGACGGCGTGCGCGACTGGGTCGACAACAAATGGCTGTCGGTGCGCTGCTCGCTGATCGGCGTGCTGGTTGGCGTCATTCCGGGTCTTGGCGGGTCGGTCGTTGACTGGATCGCCTATGGCCACGCGGTGCAGACCACCAAGGACAAGTCGAATTTCGGCAAGGGTGAAATCCGCGGCGTGATCGGGCCGGAAAGCTCCAATAACGCCAAGGAAGGCGGCGGCCTTGTGCCGACCCTGCTGTTCGGCATCCCCGGCTCTGGATCTATGGCGATCTTCATCGGGGCCATCGCGCTGCTGGGATCCGGCGACATCGAGGTCGGCCCGTCGATGCTGCGCGACAACCTCGACATCACCTATTCGATTGTCTGGCTGCTGGCGCTGGCGAACGTGGTGGGCACCCTGCTGTGCATCGCGGCCTCTGGCGGCATCGCCAAGCTGACGACCATCCGCTTTACCTACCTCGCGCCGTTCCTGTTCATGCTGATCTCCTTCGCGGCGTTCCAGTCCGGTCAGAACTTCGAAGACCTGCTGGCGCTCTTGGCCATCGGCATGATCGGCATCTTCCTGCGCCGCTTCGACTGGTCGCGCCCGGCCTTCCTGATCGGTTTCGTGCTGTCGAACCCGGTCGAGAAATTCTCGAACCAGGCGTTCCAGATTGCGTCCTTCCGCTTTCGCAAGTCGTTCGAAGAGGGCATGGACTATATCTTTTCGCCCATCGTGATCATCCTGATCATCGTGACGGTGGTGTCGGTTGTGCTGGGCATCCGTCAGGCCAAATCCATCATGGCCGAAGGCGACGTCAAGTCCGGTTCCAAGCGCGCGCCCATCGTCTTTCTGATGGTCATCACCGCCTATGCCGTTGCCGCGCTGATCAACGCCAACATGATCCCTGACTACAACATGACCGACAAGATCATACCCTTGGTCATCGGGGGGATTACGCTGACGTGCAGCCTGATCTTGATGGTGCAGATGATCCTGCGGCCGGAGACGGACTCTATCTTTGCCGACAAGGAAGTGGCCGGAGAAGACGCCGATGCGCCGTATGGCCTGTGGTCGACGCTGGCGTGGTTCGTTGGCCTGATCGCCGCGACATGGCTTGTCGGCTTTATCCTCGCGCTGGTGGGCTTTCTGGTTGCCTTCCTGCGGGTGCGCGCGCAATCGGGGTGGGCGCGGACGTTGATTCTGACGGCGGCGGGCATCGCGTTGATGTGTGTGATGGCCGGGGCGTTGAACCGCGACTTCCCGCCGGGGCTGTTGCAGTCCTACGCGGACCTTCCATGGCCGCTGAAATGATCGGAGGATTGTCATGACGCAAACCGGTATTCCCTATATCTTCATGCGCGGCGGCACGTCGCGCGGGCCGTACTTTCGCCGCGCGGACCTGCCCAAGGACCGTGCAACTCTGGCCGAGGTGCTGATTGCCGCCGTGGGGTCGGGGCACCCGCTGAACATCGACGGCATCGGCGGCGGCGCGGCGGTCACGACCAAGGTCGCCATGCTGTCGGTGTCCGAGGACGACTGGGCCGATGTGGACTATTTCTTTGCACAGGTTTCGGTCGAGGACCGGCTGGTGGACTTCAAACCCACCTGCGGCAATATCCTGTCCGGGGTTGGCCCCGCAGCCATCGAAATGGGTCTGATCACGCCAACTGGCGATGAGACAGAGGTCAGAATCCGCGCCGTGAACACCGGCGCCAAGGTGCTGGCACGTGTGCAAACCCCCGGTGGCGCCCTGACCTATGACGGGCAGACTGAAATTGCCGGTGTGCCGGGGGCCGCGGCCCCGGTTGCGCTGAACTTCATGGGGGTGGTCGGGTCCTCGACGGGCAAATTCCTGCCGACCGGCAACCTGCGCGATGTGATCGACGGTATTGAAGTGACCTGCATGGATGTGGCCATGCCGATCGCCATTGCGCGGGCGCAGGATTTCGGTCTGACCGGTTATGAAACCGCCGCCGATCTGGATGCGAACACCGAATTCTTTGCCCGGTTCGAGGCGATCCGTATCGAGGCGGGCAAGAGGATGGGATTGGGGGATGTGACCAAATCGGTCATTCCCAAGTTTGCGCTTCTTGCCCCGGCCAAGGACGGCGGCACGATTGCCGCACGGTATTTCATGCCGTGGAACACGCATCCCAGCATGGCGGTCACAGGCTCTCAGTGCCTCGCCTCCTGCGCCCTGACACCGGGGACCGTGGCCGACGGGATGCTGGACCGTCCCACCCAAAGCCCCGCGAACGTGGTGCTGGAGCATCCTTCCGGCACGATCGAGGTGCTGGTGGACTTCAATACCGCCGATGGTTTCTCGCTCAACTCCGCCGGTCTTTTGCGCACCGCGCGCAAGCTGGCCGACGGGAACGTCTTTGTGCCCTCCCGCATTTGGAAGGGCGCGTGATATGCCGATCATGAACCTTCTTGTGGCCTTCAACGGGTCCGAAACCTCGGAGGCGGCCTTGCGCTATGCCGCGTCGCTGGCCCGCGAACGCGGTGCCCATGTCACCGCGATGCTGGCGCATTCGACGCATGAGACCTTTGACACGCGGTCACGCTGGATTCCGCAGGAGGCCCGCAATCTGCTGGCCGAAGCCAAGCTTGGCATCCTGACAGCCATAGAGGATCGCCTGAATGCGCTACGCCCGGAGCTGGGCCTTGGCGAGGCGCTCAGCTTTGAGGCGCGCCCCGGTCGCGTCGACAAGACCCTGTCCGAGGCGGCGCGGTCCTATGACATGATCCTTGTCGGACGCCAGATGGATGACGATGACGAACACGTTCGCCTGCATCCCGACAAGATTGCGCTGCTGTCCGGGCGGCCGGTTGTTGTGGTCCCCGAAGGTTACGACGCCGAAGCCCGCCACAGCCACGCCGCGCTGGCATGGGACGGCAGCCGCGCCGCCGCCCGCGCATTGTCCGACAGCCTGCGCCTGCTGGAGGCACAGGGAAAGGTCAGTGTGCTGACCGTGGGCGAGGTGTCCGGACTGGAGGCATTGATGCTGCATCTGTCGCGCCATGATGTTGAGGCGGTCCATCACGGATGGCCTGATGGGCACGCCGTGGCCGCGTCGATCCTGTCCTATTGTGACCGCCACGATCCTTCGCTGCTGGTCATGGGGGCCTACGAACATTCCAAGTTCCGCGAGGATCTGCTGGGCGGCTTGACGGTCAGCATCCTGCGCGACATCCGCATTCCGGTTCTGCTGTCCCACTGAAGGGACAGTTGATTTGGCCTCCGGCAATGTATACCGTTGTATGCGGAGCAATTGATCAGGGGTGTCCGAATGTCCGATCTCACAGAAATTGAACAGGCGGCAGCGCTGCTTCGCACGGCCATTGATATATTGACCGATGATCTGGCGACCTATCCCGGTCCTGTTTCGGGGTGCGATGCGCAATACACGCATCTTCTGGCCACGCGGACCCGCGTGCGCAAGGCGCTGACCGCATTGGATGCGGATGTCTTTATTGCCACGCCGCGCACGTTGCGGCCCGGCGCAGGGGTGGAAAGCCGATGAAGGTGCATGTTCTGGACGACTGGTTCGATACGCTGCGCGGGCTGCCTTGTTTCCGATTGCTTGACGGCCATGAGGTGACGGTCTGGACCGATCACCTTTCCGATGAGGCGGCCTTGGCGGAGCGACTGGCCGAGGCAGAGGCCTTGGTGCTTTTTCGCGAACGCACACCCGTCACCCGCAGCTTGATCGAGCGCCTGCCCAACCTGAAACTGGTGTCGCAGCGCGGGGCGTATCCGCATGTCGACGTGTCGGCCTGCACCGACAGCGGCGTGTTGTTCTGCTCCAAAACCGGGGCTGACGGCGCGAATTACGCCGCGGCCGAGCTGACCTTTGGACTGATGATCGCGGGCATGCGTCAGATCCCGCAACAGATGGCCGCGACCAAGGCGGGACACTGGCAGATCGGCGTGGGCAAGACGCTGCGCGGTCGACGGCTGGGCCTGTACGGTTATGGCAGGATCGCGCGCGCCGTGGCCGACTATGCCCGCGCCTTCGGGATGGACGTGATCTGGTGGGGGTCGGACGCGGGCCGCGCTCGGGCTCTGGCGGACGGACAGACGGTTGCCCCCAGCCGCAAGGCGTTTTTCGCCGACAGCGACGTGGTGTCGGTTCATGTCCGGCTGACACCCGAAACCCGCGGAATCGTCACCGCCGAGGATCTTGCCCTGATGCAACCGGGGGCGCTGTTCGTGAATACCTCACGCGCGGGGCTGGTGGCGCCGGGTGCGCTTTTGCAAGCGCTGAACGCCGGACGGCCCGGACAGGCGGCGGTGGATGTCTTTGACACCGAACCGATGACCGATCCCGCCGATCCCCTGCTGGCGCATCCCAACCTGATCTGCACGCCGCACATCGGGTTTGTCACAGAGGATGAGTTCGACACCCAGTTCACGGATATCTTCGAACAGGTGCGCGCCTATGCGCAGGGGGCCCCAATACACATGGTCAATCCCGAAGTCTGGACCGGCGCATGATCCCCGCCACCACCGGCGCGCCGACAATCACCAGCACGATGCGCGTCAGGTGGTGGGTGATCACAAACCCCAGGTCGGCTCCGGTGACGATGGCAAGCACCGTCATTTCGGCCTGACCGCCCGGCGCAAAGGCCAGAAAGGCGTCGATCGGTCGTCCAAGGCCAAGGCCGGTCACCAGACCTGAAAAGCCCGCCGCCAGCACCGCCAGCAAGAGCACATAAGCGAGCCCTGCCGATACGACGCGGGTCAGCTCTCGCCATGTGACCCCGGTAAATTGCACGCCGATCCCTGCGCCGATAAAGAATTGCGCCAGGAGGATCGCCTCTGCCGGGGGGCGCGAGTGGATGAAGCCCGACAGCGACAGCACCGCTGTCACGATCAGCGGCCCAAGGATCGACGCGCCGAACAGCTTGATCCTTTCGCCGCCTTTCCAGCCGACCCATGCCGCCGCAACCATCAGCGCCAGTTCATGGAGCGGAATCTCTGTCGCGGGTGCGCCAATCGGGTTTGTCAGGGCCGCGCCATAGAAATGGGACAGAAAGAAGGGCGCCAGCGTCACGATGATCAGGACACGCGTGCCGTGAATCAGGGACAAGGCGCGCGGATTGCCGCCGGCCTCTGTCCCGAAGATCACCATATCCTGCAATCCGCCGGGCATGGCGGCGTAATAGGCGGTGGGCGCATCAAACCCCCAGAGCCTGCGAAAGAACGGCACCCCGACCAGCCCGATCAAGGCGATAAAGACCGGGATCAGTGCGATCGACAACCCCATGCGCGGCAATTCCCCGAACAGTTCCGGTGTGATCGAGGCCCCGACCGCAACGCCAAGGATGGTGCGCGCGCCGACCGACACCTGTCCGAAACCCTTGAGCGGCAGATGCGCCAGAGCCGCAAACAGGCAAAAAGCCATCGGTCCAAAGAGGAAAGGAAGCGGCAGCCCGAGCAACCAGAACACCCCGGTTCCCAAGGCTGCAAGAACGAAGGTCAGGGCGCGGCGACCGGTGAGGCCAGGATCGGACAGGGCAGGGGGCAATAAATGGCTCCTAGGCAGGATTGACTCGCTTTGTGCCCAACTGTATCCATCTGCATACAATTTGCAAGGGGGTGCGTATGAACGCGGAAGACGAGGCGCAAAACGGCGGGGCTTCGCAGGGCAATGCGACCTACCAGCGACTGCTGGACGAGATTCGCGAAGGCCGGTTGATGCCGGGCGAACGCTTGCGCGAAACAGAACTTGCCGAGCGTCTGGGTGTCAGCCGCACACCGGTGCGCGAGGCGATCCGCCAGCTTGAGGCGGATGGGTTGGTGGCCCATGTGCCGCGCATCGGTGCCAGTGTCCGAAAACTTGACTACGCCGAGGTCATGGAACTGTATGAAATGCGCGCCGTTCTGGAAGGCACCGCTGCGCGGCTGGCGGCGCGCGCGGCGTCCGAAGTCGAACTGCTGGAACTGGCTGCCCTGAATGAGCAACTGGCCGGGGCCGGAACCGGGCCAGATGCCTCGCGCCTCAATCGTATCTTCCATGCCACGCTGCTGGATGCCGCCAAGAACCGTTTCCTCGCCCGGTCGATGTTGTCGTTGCAACGGGCGCTGATGATCCTCGGGACATCACAGATGTATGACAGCGCCCGTGCGGTTGAGGCCGTCGAGGAACATCGCCGCCTGTTGGAGGGTCTCATGGCGCGGGACGGGGCAGCGGCGGAAACGGCCATGCGCGCCCATATCGAGGCCGCGCAACGCATGCGCATACGCACCCTGCGGGAACGTGACCGCGGCATGGATGACTTCTGAAAGGACAAGCTATGACAGCCACTCCGGAGGATTGGACAGAGGAGAATTGGGATGTGGCGGTGATCGGCGGCGGCAATGCCGCGCTGTGCGCCGCAATGACCGCCGCAGAGGCCGGTGCCCGTGTTCTCATCCTTGAAACCGCACCGAAACCCTATCGCGGCGGCAACTCGCGCCATACGCGCAACTTTCGCTGCATGCACCATGGGCCGCTTGGCCCGCTGGTCGACAGTTATACAGAGGACGAATACCTCGCCGATCTGATGAAAGTCACGGACGGCAAGACCGACGAGGGGCTGGCGCGACTTGCCATCCGCACCTCCGAGGAGTGCCTGCCGTGGATGCAACAGCACGGCGTGCGGTTTCAACCGTCGCTGTCGGGAACGCTGTCGCTGGCGCGAACAAATGCGTTCTTTCTTGGCGGCGGCAAAGGTCTGGTGAACGCCTACTATCGCACGGCTGAAAAACTGGGGGTGGAAGTGCGCTATGAGGCCGCCGTCACCCATTTGGAACTGGATGGCGACCGGATTGCATGGCTGGAGGTGACGCAGAACGGGCAGACCCAGCGGATTGTCGCGAAATCCGTGGTTGTCGCCGCTGGCGGCTTTCAGGCGGATACCGATTGGCTGGCCCGCGCGTGGGGACCGGCGGCCAAGAATTTTCTCATTCGCGGCACACCTTACAATCGGGGCGTCGTGCTGGCCGATCTGCTGGATCAAGGCGTAGCGCAGGTGGGCGACCCGACCCAATGTCACGCGGTCGCCATCGACGGGCGCGCGCCGAAATTCGACGGCGGCATCGTCACGCGGCTGGACTGCGTGCCCTTTTCCATCGTGGTGAACAAGGATGCGCAGCGGTTCTACGATGAGGGTGAGGACGTCTGGCCCAAACGCTACGCGATCTGGGGGCGCCTTGTCGCGGCACAGCCCGATCAGGTTGGCTATGTGATCATCGACGCGAAATCGCTGGAACTGTTCATGCCTTCGGTCTTTCCACCAATCAAGGCGGACACGCTGGAAGACCTGGCCGACAAGATGGGCCTGCCGCCTGAGGCCCTGCGCGCAACCGTCGAAGAGTTCAACAACGCCTGCGGGGACACGGCCAATTTCCACCCGACGGAACTGGATGGGGTATCCACCCAAGGGCTGAACCCACCCAAGACCAACTGGGCCCGCCCCATCACCGAAGCGCCGTTCTATGGCTATTCGCTGCGCACCGGTGTCACCTTTACCTATTTGGGTCTGAAGGTGGACGACCATGCGCAATGCTCGGTCGGCAATGCGCCGATCAGCAATCTTTGGGCTGCCGGGGAAACCATGGCCGGATCGATCCTTGGCCAAGGCTATCTTGCCGGGTTCGGCATGACCATCGGAACCGTCTTTGGACGCATCGCAGGCAAGGAGGCCGCGACCCATGCAAATGCAACCTGACCTGATCGCCGAGGCGCGCCGTCAATCGGAAATCTGCAATGCCTGCCGCTATTGCGAAGGCTATTGCAGCGTCTTTCCCGCGCTGCATCGTGAGCGCGCCTTCAGCGATGGCGACATCACGCAACTGGCGAACCTCTGCCACAACTGCCGGGGGTGTTACTACGCCTGCCAATACACCGCCCCGCATGAGTTCGATCTGAACTTGCCCAAGGCGCTGGCCGAGGTGCGGCAAGACAGCTGGAAATCCCACGCATGGCCCGCCGGTTTTGGCACTCTTTTTGACCGAAGCGGCGTGTTGATCGCCGCCGGGCTGGTTCTGGGCTTTGCGCTGATCTTTGCGCTGGCGCAGGGGCTGCGGCCCGCCAGTGGCGAAGGGTTTTATGCGTACATGTCCCACGGATTGATGGTCGCGATCTTTGCGCCTGCTTTTTTGCTGCCACTGGCTGCGCTGGCCGTGTCGTTGCGGACCTATTGGCGCACGGTGGGGGGGCAGGGGCTGGTCCTGTCAGATATCATGCAGGCTGTGCGTTCGGCCGGGCGGATGAAAAACCTCGACGGCGGGCACGGCGATGGTTGCAATTTCGAGGATGAAGACCGGTTCAGTCAGGCGCGGCGGCACTTTCATCAGGCGGTGCTCTACGGCTTTCTGCTGTGTTTCGCGTCAACCTCCAGCGGGACGCTGCTCCACTATGTCTTGGGGATGGAGGCCCCTTACGGGTTCCTCAGCTTGCCCAAACTGCTGGGCGTGCCGGGCGGGGTGCTGTTGTGCCTTGGAACGGCGGGGCTGGCGTGGCTCAAGACCAAGGCCGATCCGAACCTTGGGGCCCCCTCGGCTTGGGGCGGTGAGATGGCCTTTGTCGTTTTGCTCTTTGTCGTGGCGGCGTCGGGTCTGGTGCTCTACGCGGCGTCCGGGACCGTATCGGTTGGCTGGCTTTTGCAATTGCACCTTGGGGCTGTGCTGACCTTTTTCCTGCTGACGCCATATTCCAAGATGGCGCATGGGTTCTACCGGATGGCTGCGCTGGCCAAGGATGCATCTGATCAACGCCTGCGGCAGGGATAACTCCCTGCAAACGGGGCGGGATGTGCCTCAGTGGCGGTCTTGGTCTTTGCGCCAAGGGGCGACGCCTCTGCTGGCCGGAAACGGTGCGAGCGGTGGTGAATAGGCAGGCCCGTCAAAGGGCCGGGACGCCGATCACCACCGGATGCATCCATAGCAGCACGGCAAAGCCCGCCACGCCCAATGCAAGGCGGATGGCCAAGCGCCCCCAAGAGGCGGGCGCATGAAAGCGCGGCCCGGCGGCCACGCGGTTGCGCAGATCCTCCCAGACCTGCGGACCCATCAGGCGGCGGTTGCGGCGGTCGATGATCGCGCGCCCCGCGACGGCAAAGGCCCCCAGAACGCCGAACAGGATCACATGGGCAAGGTCGCCATTCGGCAGCAGGTGCAACCCGGCCCAGAGCGCCAGAGACAGCAGGATCGGGTGGCGGACCCAACGCACGATGCCGGGGCGCGCGGGGTCAAATTCGGCGTTTCGCGCGCCGCCGAAGGAAAACGGATTGGGCCGCGCGATGGACAGCGCAAGGATCAGGCAGACCGCCAGCATTCCTATGTGAACGACGTGACGCTGCCATTCCATCTGTGGCCATAGCTGGACATAGGGGGCCAGTGACGCCGCCCGGATTAGCAGCGCCAGCATTGCCAGCGACAACAGGGAGTAGCCAATCGTGAACCCGCGCGCGCCCAATGCGCCAACAACCCGCGATTTCACGGCTGGGCGCACCGGGACGGAATGGGTCAGGAAAAACGCCACGAAGACGGCGGCAAATCCGGTCCAGGTCATGCGTTACTCCTTAGCTCTTTTGCGCAACAGCAGGCGACCATAGACCATGGCGAACCCGCCAAAGGCAATGAGCCACAACAGCCCCGAGACATGGATGAGGACCGGCAGGGCGTCGGCCCCGACCCGCGCCGCCACAGAGCCGAAAAACGACAGGTAGATCAACACCGTCCAGCGGTCGGCCAGCAGCGGTTGCCCGGAATGGCCCAGCGTTGCCCGCGTCATCACCGCCAGCGTCATCGAGCCGATGGCCCCGGCCATCCACAGATGCTGCGCGGCGGCGGCTCCGGTGCCGGTCAGCCCCGCCAGCCCCAGCGAAATCGCCCCCAGCGGGACAAAGGCGTAGGCGACGTGCAGCACCCAGACCAGCGGCTCCGCCCCGGTTCGGTGCCCTTGCCAGCGCGCCAAGCGCATGACGTGCAGCGCGCCCATTGCCAACAGCGCCACCGCCGTGACCGGGTCTGACGGGACCGCCACCCACAGCAGCAGACCCGCAAGGCTGGCCAGCAGCACGGCCTTGTCGAACCGCTGCATCGGCGGTGCAGGTCGCGCGTTTTGCCCCTCTTTGACCAGCCAGTTGCGGGTAAAGGACGGGATGATGCGACCGCCGATCACGCCAATCATCATGATCGCGGTGGCCAGACCAAGGCGCAGACCGATCCCTTGCGCGGCATAATCGCCGCGCGCCGCCTCAAGGTGAAACAGCGCATTGGCAAGGGTGAAGACGGTCAGCAATCCCAGCACCATCAGGTTGCGCCAGTTCTTGCCCGCCACGATCTCGCGCAGGATCACCGCGCCAAGGACCAGCGGAAAGCCAAGGTCGATGACAGCCGCGACGCCCATCGGCAAAAGGGCGGAGAACAGAACCGCGACTCGCCCCGCGCACCAGAGGGCAAAAAGCGCGGCCAAGGGCCAGCCCACCAGCGGCAGCCGTCCGGTCCAGTTCGGCACGGCGGTCAGCAGAAAGCCCGCCAGAACCGCGCCGAGATAGCCAAACAGGAATTCATGCGCATGCCACGACACCGGATCGAACCGGGTGGGCAGGTCCAGCGCGCCCGACAGCGCCGTGATCCAAAGGACCATGGCAAACGCCGCCCAGATCGCGCCGAACAGAAAGAAGGGGCGAAAGCCGAAACTGAACAGCGCCGGCCCCCGCCACGCGCGCATCTGCTCTGCGGAACTGAGTGCCATAATGGGCTCCTTTTCAATCTGCCGCCTGTGCGTCAGCCTCGTCCATCAGGTGCCGGATATGGCGCGCAAAGGCCCATGTGGCCGGAACGCCGATCACGCAACCGATGGCGATGGCCCAGCCGGTCGTCAGGACCGGGCCGCCGACCCAGCTAAAGATCAGCGCGGCAAAGAACACATTCACGCCCATCGCGCCCGCCCCGAACGGGTACAGGACCAGAGCAATCCACCGTGTTGACCAGCCGTGTCTGTTCATCGCCGGGACACCAGCCGCTGCACCGCGACCATGGACAGGACCAGCGCGAGGCAGGCCACGGCATACCAGAATTCGGCGGTGGCGGATTGTGCCTGCGGGATCGGGCGGTCGAATGCTTCGGCCCATGCGGGGGCGGCGAAAAAGGCGGGGAAGATGGCAAGTTTGTGCATATCAGGTCTCCTGAGTGAGTCTGCGATAGATGTCGGGCAGGGCGCGGGTCAGGCGTTCCGGGTTGGGCAGCAGGGTGAAGCCGCCGCGCCCGAAGATGCGGGCGAACCAGTCCTGCCCGTCTTCGTCGATGATGACGCCGTGCAGGGCGTGGCCTGCAAGGCGGGCCTCGCGTACGGCCATGTGGCAGTCCTCGATGCCGTGCTGGCCCTCGTAGTGGTCCAGGTCGTTGGGTTTGCCGTCGGTCAGCACGATCAGCAGCTTGTGCTGGGACGGTTCTGCCGCCAGTTGCGCGCTGACGTGGCGGATGGCCGCGCCAAGTCGCGTGTAGTGGCCGGGTTTCAGTGCACCGATATTGGCGGTGATCTCGGCGTTCATCGGCGCGTCGAAGTCTTTGCAGCGGGTCAGGAACACCCGGTCGCGGCGGAGCGAGGAAAAGCCCCAGATCCCCAGCCGATCCCCGGCGGCGTCGATGCCTGCGGCCAGCGCGGCCATCGCCTCGCGCGCGACCTCGATCACCGAGGTGTCGCCGATGGCCGCCTCGGTCGAGCGCGAGGTGTCGATCAGGAAGGCGACCGACAGGTCGCGTTCGGTCTGCCGCGCGGCCTGCCAGATCCGGTCCGATCCGCGCCCGGTGGCGACCAGATCGGCCCGCGCGGTCAGCAGCGCGTCAAGATCCAGTTCGCTGCCGTCCACCTGACGCGGTTGCAGGATGCGGCGCGGGCGCAGCGCCTCGAACTGGCGACGCACTTCGCGGATGCGGCGCGCGTCGGCGCGGTAGGGATGGGCGGCGTCGGGTTGCGCGGGGGCGTCCAGCACCCGGCAATGGCCCTCCATGTAACTGCGCGAACGGTGGTTCCATTCCGGATAGGTGTGTTCGCCTGCCAGCGCCTCATGGTCGGCATCGGCGGGCGACAGATCAAGGTGCAGGCGCAGCCGGGTGGCGGCCTTTCGGTCGTGTTTCGACAGGGTGATGTTGTCCTGATCGTCGGCGGCCTTTTGGGCGTTTTCGTCGTCGTCATCGTCGACGCTGCGGTTGATGTTCATCGACTCGACCCATGACAGGATCGACTCGAACCGGTGAATGATAAAGCTGTCCTTGCGGTTCTGCTGGTCCTGATCCTTGCGCATGCCCAGTTTGCGACTGGTCAGCGCGGCGGTGGGGGGCGGCGCCGCAGGATCGGCCTGTTCCTCGGTCGCGGCGCTGCCCGATCCGGGGCGCGCAAAGCGCAGCCAGATCGGCACCGGCGCAAAGGGTTTGTAGCCGCGCGGTGTGTCAGGTGACGCGATGACGGGCGAGCCGCCGCAGAGTTGATCCCGGATCGCGGTCTCAAAGATGGCTTCCTGCGCGGGGCGCGTCAGATCGGGGCGGGCGGCGGCGCAAAACTCGGCCATGTCCGCATAGTACCCCCGCAAACCGGGGCAGAGCGCATAGGCGGCGTCGGCGGCGGCGGCATTGGCGCGGATCTGCACGCAGTCGAATGCCGGACCATCACAGGCGAGATCCAGTTCGGCGGGATCGCTGACAGTGGCAAGGGCCGTCAGCCAGAAATAGGCGGCGCGGTTCAGCCGCGCCTCTGGAAAACTGGCGATGAAGGGCGGCAGCGACAGCCGCTCGCCATCGTATTGCGCCACCCATTCGCGGTCGCGCTCCGCGCCCAGCTTGCGGCGCATCGGCTGGCGGTGGCGGACGAGGGTCGGCGCGGCCTCGGCCAGCTCGACCCCGGCGGCCCCGCCCAGCGCGCGAAACAGCACGGACAGGCTGGGCCGGACAGAGGCGAGCGTCACGCCCGCCTCTGGATAGGTGACGGCCTGTCCGATTCCGCTGGCCATGTCGTGCCAGAGGTTCCCGACGGTCTCTTCCGGTTCCATGAGATCGGATAGGCGCATCTTTTTCACCCGTAGATTGTCGAGATCAGATCCCGCAGCGCCACGCCCACGTCGGGCTCATCGCTGAGGGGTTGCACGATAGCGGCCTCAAGCGCCTGATCGACGCCCATGCCACCGGCCATCAGCGTGGCGGCATAGATCAACAGACGGG
>NZ_JBLXFB010000010.1:0-191433 GCF_048262615.1 Antarctobacter sp. | reverse complement strand
GCAAAACTGGCCGCGCTGGCAACCCATTCGCCTGCGATCAGGTGCTGGCCGTGGGGGGTAAAGGTGTCGGGCATGGTTCGTATCTCCTTATTTGCCCCATTTCAGGGCAATGAGGTCCAGGTCGCCTGCGAGGTGCAGCAGACGGTCCCGCGTGCGTGGGGACATTGGTTTGAGCGGGTGGCGCACATGGTCCGACCCGATAACCCCGCCTTCTTTCATCACCACCTTGGTGGCGCGCAACCCACATTGGCGATTTTCATGGTTGATCAGCGGCAGGCAGCGCGTCCATTGCGCCAGAGCCGCGCCGGTGTCGCCCGCCAGATAGCTGCGGATGATGCCGCCGATGTGTTCACATTGCAGCCCCGAGGTCATGGTCCCGGTGCAGCCTGCGTCCAGATCCGCCAGCAGGGTTGCGGCCTCTTCGCCGTCAAACGGCCCGACGATGTGATCGCCGCCCGCCTCGATCAGCGCCGCCAGCTTGTCGGCGGCAAAGGGCATCTCCATCTTGAAATAGCTGACGTTTTTCAGCTCTTTCGCCATGCGAACCAGCAGGGGCACCGACAGTTGGCACCCGGACAGCGGCGCGTCCTGCACCATGATCGGGATGTCGATGGCGTCTGAGACCGCCTGGAAATGCTCATAGATCCCGGCCTCTGCCGGAACCAGTCCGACACCGTGATAGGGCGGCATCATCATCACCATGGCCGCCCCCAGCGCCTGCGCCGCCTTGGCGCGTTCGACCACGATGCCGGTGTAGAAATGGCTGATGGTGACGATCACCGGCACCCGGCCCGCCACATGTTCCAGACTGATCCGCATCAGCGTGGCGCGTTCCTCATCGGACAACAGGAACTGTTCAGAGTAATTGGCGAGGATGCAGATCGCATCGACGCCCTGGTCGATGATGCAGTCCAGAACGCGGCGCATGCCGTCCTCATCGACGCGGCCATCGTCGTGAAACGGGGTGGGGGCCACGGGCAGGATGCCGGTCAGGGGCGATTTCATGTCGAGTCCTTTCGGGTGCGGCAAGGTCAGTCGTAAAACGGGGCAACGCTCTGGCGTCGGCCCAACAAGAAGGCATCGGCCACATGGCGCAGGGGGGACAGATCCACGTCGCTGTCACCGGTCGACACCAGTCGGGCCATGTTGGCGTAAAGACGGGGATATTCGCCGGTCAGCGCCGGTCCTTCGGCGGTTTGGTCCTGCCCGCCAATGACCATACGCGCACCGCCGTCGTGCAAGGCCAGCGTGCCGCCATCGGTCTCGGCCACGATGGTCCAGATCTGGTCGCCGTCCTGCCGCCAGTCGAAGACCGCGCTGACATCGGCACCCGCCGGATGGGCGAACCGCAGGCTGGCCGCGATCGGGCCTTGCTTGTTTTCCGGCACCTCCAGCCTGGCCTCGGTCAGGTGGATCGGATCGGGCAGGATTTCCGTCACGATGGACAGGGCGTTGATGCCGGGATCAAACACCCCCAGACCGCCCGGTTCCCAGATCCAGTCCTGTCCGGGATGCCAGCGGCGCACGTCCTCTTTCCACGTGACGGTAAGCTTTTTCAGCGTCTTGTCGGCCAGCCATGCCTTCGCCGGGGCAACCATCGCCGCCTCGCGCGAGTGCCAGGTGGCATACAGGCAAACCCCCTGCGCGCGCGCCATGTCGATCAGCCGGTGGCATTCCGACAGCGACGCACCGGGCGGTTTTTCCAGCATGACATGGCGACCGGCGGCAAGGGCGGCGGCGGCATAGTCAAAGCGCGGCACCGGCGGCAGGCAGAGCGAGACGACCCGAATTTCGGGCCGCTCGGCCAGCATCCGGGCAAAGTCGGTATAGCTGTCGACACCGTCCACGCTGCCCTGTCGCGACACAGTTGCGGCCAGGTCCCAGTCCGGCGAGGCGGCAATGGCGGGCACATGTTGATCCACCGCGATCTTGCCAATGCCGATAAGTGCGATGTCCATCAATGCGAGTCCTTTCCGACAGGCGCGCCCCGGCAGCCTTTAAGAAAGTCGAGGTCGGCACCGCTGTCGGCCCCTTCGACATGTTGCTGGTGCAGCCAGGCATACCCGCTTTCGGCGCGGTCATGGCTGGGTTTCCAGTCGGCCAGACGGGCCTGCAATTCTGCCTCCGGGATATCCAGATGCAGGCGGCGGGCAGGGACGTCGACCTCGATCATGTCGCCGCTGCGGACCACCGCCAGCGGTCCGCCAGAGGCCGCCTCGGGGGAGGTGTGCAGGATTACCGTGCCATAGGCGGTGCCGGACATACGCGCGTCCGAAATGCGGATCATGTCCTTGATGCCGCGCTTCAGCACCTTGGGCGGCAGGCCCATGTTGCCCACCTCTGCCATGCCGGGATAACCCTTGGGTCCGCAGTTTTTCAGCACCATGATACAGGTCTCATCAATGTCCAGCGCGTCATCCTCGATCCGGGCCTTGTAGTCGTCGATGTCCTCAAAGACGACGGCGCGGCCACGATGCTGCATCAAATGCGGCGAGGCGGCAGAGGGTTTCAGCACCGCGCCCTTGGGGGCAAGGTTGCCCTTGAGCACGGCTATGCCGCCCTGCGATGTCAGCGCCTTGTCCACCGGCAGGATCACGTCCTCATTCCAGTTTGTCGCGTTCTTGACCTCTTCCCAGATCGGCTCGCCCGATACGGTCAGCGCCTCGCGGTGCAACTTGCCCGCCTCGCCCAGCCGTTTCAGCACGACCGGCAGCCCACCGGCGTAAAAGAACTCTTCCATCAGGTATTTGCCCGAGGGTTGCAGGTTCAGGATCGTGGCCACATCCCGTCCGCATCGGTCCCAATCGTCCAGTGTGATATCGACCCCGGTGCGTCCCGCAATGGCCAGCAGGTGCACAACGGTGTTGGTCGACCCGCCCACCGCACCATTGGTGCGAATGGCGTTTTCAAACGCCTCGCGCGTCAGGATATCGGACGGTTTGAGATCGTCCTTGACCATCTGCACGATGCGCCGCCCGGACAATTGCGCCATGACGCGGCGGCGGCTGTCCACCGCCGGGATTGCCGCGTTGCCAGACAGCGCCATACCCAGCGCCTCGGCCATGCTGGCCATGCTGGACGCGGTGCCCATCGTGTTGCAGGTGCCGGACGAGCGGGTCACCGCGGCCTCGGCATCCAGAAATTCATCCTGTGTCATCTCTCCGGCCTTCACCGCCTCGGAGAAGCGCCACAGGTGGGTGCCCGCGCCGACGCGCTCACCCTGAAACCATCCGTTCAGCATCGGCCCGCCGGTGACGACAATGGACGGCAGATCGCAGGAGGCCGCCGCCATCAGCAGAGAGGGCGTGGTCTTGTCACAGCCCACCAGCAGGACGCAGCCGTCCATCGGCTGGCCGCGGATCTGTTCCTCGATCGACAGGGCGGCGAGGTTGCGGAACATCATCGCCGTGGGGCGAAAGGTGTTCTCGGAGGCCGAGAACACCGGCACCTCGACCGGGAAACCACCGGCCTCCCAGATGCCCGCCTTTACCTTTTCGGCCAGTTCGCGCAGGTGGCCGTTGCAGGGTGTCAGATCGGACCACGTGTTGAGGATGCCGATCACGGGCCGTCCGTCGAACAGGTCATCCGGATAGCCTTGGTTCTTGAGCCAGCCCCGGTGATAGATGACATCGCGCGAGGTGCCGCCGTACCATTCCTGACTGCGCAGCTTGCGGGGCCATTGTGCCGGTTTGAAGGTCATGTCACGCCTGCCTGGATTTGTTGTAGACGTCAAAGATCACGGCAGCGAGCAGCACCAGACCCTTGATCACCTGCTGGTAGTCGATGCCGATGCCAAGGATTGACATGCCGTTGTTCAGCACACCCATCAGAAAGGCCCCGACAACCGCGCCGACGATCTTGCCGACGCCTCCGGACATGGATGCCCCGCCGATGAACACGGCGGCGATCACGTCCAGTTCCAGCGCAAAACCTGCCTTGGGTGTGGCCGAATTCAGCCGGGCGGCAAAGACCATGCCCGCAATCGCGGCCAGAACGCCCATGTTGGTGAAGGCAAGAAAGGTCAGCCGCTCGGTCTTGATCCCGGACAGCTTGGCGGCCTTTTCGTTGCCGCCCAGCGCATAGATGCGCCGCCCCATCACGGTGCGTTCGGTGAAAAAGGCATAGATGATCGTGAGCACACCCATGGTGATCAGTACGTTGGGCAGGCCGCGAAAGGTCGACAGCTTGAACAGGATAAAGATCAGCGCGACGGAGATGATGCCGATGCGGGCGATGAAAAAGGCTTGGGGTTCGCCCGTGACACCATAGGCGCGGTTCTGGGCGCGGGCTTTCAGTTCCATCCAGAGGATCAGCGCGGCGGCGACGATGCCGGTGCCCAGCGCCAGCACGTTGACCCGCTTTTGTCCCAGAAGATCGGCAACGGTCTGGCTGACCCCCGCCGGAAAGATGTCGGGGACAAAGCCATTGGACAGCATCTGGAATTCACGCGGGAAGGGGCCAAGGGACTGCCCTTCGAGCAGCCACAGAGATGCGCCGCGAAACACCAGCATGCCCGCCAGCGTCACGATGAACGACGGGATCTTCCAATAGGCGATCCAGTAGCCCTGCGCCGCCCCGATCAGACCGCCCGCGATCATGCAGGTGATCATGGTGACGGCGGTCGACTGTTCCCATTCGACGATCATGACCGCCGCCAGCGCGCCGACAAACCCCATGACAGAGCCCACCGACAGGTCGATGTTGCCGCTGACGATGACAATCAGCATGCCCAGCGCCATGATCACGATATAGCTGTTTTGCAACAACAGGTTGGTGACGTTCACCGGCTTCAGCAGGGTGCCGCCCGTCACGATCTGAAAGAAGCCCATGATGGCGATCAGCGCAAACAGCAGCCCGTATTCGCGCAGGTGGCGCACAAGGTAATCGCTGATCCCCTGTTTTTGCGGGGCGTCGGCCCCGTGCTCGGCAATATCCATGTCCGGCTCTCCTACTCGGTCACGATGAGCGACATGATGCGCTCTTGGCTGGCCTCTTCGGCGCTGAGTTCACCCACAAAGGCGCCCTCGTTCATTACGTAGATGCGGTCGCACATGCCCAACAGTTCGGGCATCTCGGATGAGATCATCACCACGCCTTTGCCCTGTGCGGACAGGTCGTTGATGATTCCGTAAATCTCGAATTTCGCGCCCACATCGATGCCGCGCGTCGGTTCATCGAGGATCAGAACCTCTGGCTGCGCGAACAGCCATTTCGACAGCACGACCTTTTGCTGGTTGCCCCCCGACAGGTTCACCACCTGCTGAAAGACGCTGGGCGTGCGGATGTTCAGCGCCTTGCGATAGTCCTCGGCCACGCGGGTCTCTGCCGTCTCGTTCAGGACCTGCCCACGAGAGACCGCGTCGAGATTGGCCAGTGTGATATTGCGCTGGATCGTCTCATCCAGGATCAGACCCAGCGATTTGCGGTCCTCGGTCACATAGGCCAGCCCGGCGTCGATGGCGCGGCTGACAGTGCTGACATCGACCGGCGTGCCGCCGATCTCGACGCTGCCGGTGATGGCGCGCCCGTAGGAGCGGCCAAAGAGGCTCATGGCCAGTTCGGTGCGGCCCGCGCCCATCAGACCCGCGATGCCCACAACCTCACCAGCGCGGACCGCCAGATTGATGTCGTGGATGACCTGCCGGTCGGTGTGCAGCGGGTGCCAGACGTTCCAGCCCTTGACCTCCATCAGCACATCGCCGGCGCGCCGTTCGCGGGCAGGGTAGCGATGCGCCATGTCGCGGCCCACCATGTCGCGCACGATGCGATCCTCGGTGATCGGCTCGGCGCGGGCGTCCATCGTGGAGACGGTAGACCCGTCGCGGATAACGGTCACGGTGTCGGCGACGCGGCGCACCTCGTTCAGTTTGTGGCTGATGATGATCTGGGTGACGCCCTGCGTCTTGAGTTCCAGCATCAGGTCCAGCAGCGCCTGACTGTCGCTTTCCGACAGGGCGGCGGTGGGTTCGTCGAGGATCAGCAGGCGCACCTCTTTGGACAGCGCCTTGGCGATCTCGACCAGTTGCTGCTTGCCGACCCCCAGCTTGTCCACCAGCGTGCTGGGCGGCTCTTTCAGGCCGACCTTCTTGAGCAGCGCCCCGGTGCGCTGGTTGGTGTCGCGCCAGTCGATCACGCCCGCCTTGGCGCGTTCGTTGCCCAGAAACAGGTTCTCGGCGATCGACAGCAGCGGCACCAGCGCCAGTTCCTGATGGATGATGATGACCCCGCGCGCCTCGGAGTCCGAGATGTTGGCGAATTCCGCCAGCGCGCCGTCATAGTGAATTTCGCCGTCGTAGCTGCCCGCCGGATAGACGCCCGAGAGCACCTTCATCAGGGTGGATTTGCCCGCCCCGTTTTCTCCGACCAGCGCGTGGATCTCTCCGGCCTGAACGGTCAGATTGACCGCGTCCAACGCCTTGACCCCCGGGAACGCCTTGGTGATCCCGCGCATTTCGAGTAGCGCCGCCATGTCCATGCCCTTTGTGGTTGCCAAGGCCCGCCCGTCCGCAGCCGGGCGGACGGGCCCCGAGAGGAACCAATGTTACTTGACCTGGTCCATGGTGTAGTAGCCGGAGCCGATGATCACGTCTTCCCAGTTGGACAGATCCACAGAGACCGGTTCCAGCAGGTAGGACGGGATGATCTTGACACCGTTGTCATAGGTGGTGGTGTCGTTGATCTCAGGCTCACCACCGGCCAGCAGCGCCTCGGCCATGCCCACGGTCACGCGCGCCAGTTCGCGGGTGTCCTTGAACACGGTGGAATACTGCTCACCCGCCAGCATGGATTTGACCGACCGGATTTCCGCGTCCTGCCCGGAGACAATCGGCATCTTCTGATCGCCAGAGCCATAGCCGACGCCCTTGAGCGACGAGATGATACCGATGGACAGACCGTCATAGGGGGACAGAACGCCGTGCACCTGCTTGTCGGTGTAATGCGCCGACAACAGGTTATCCATCCGCGCCTGCGCCACCGCGCCGTCCCAGCGCAGGGTGCCCACGGTGTCCATGCCCATCTGGCCGGAAACGATGTTGACGGTGCCCGCGTCGATCAGCGGTTGCAGCACCGACATGGCCCCGTTGTAAAAGAAATAGGCGTTGTTGTCGTCGGGCGAGCCGCCGAACAGTTCGACATTGTAGGGGCCGTCGCCAAAGCGGTCTTTCAGACCGGAGACAAGGCTGCTGGCCTGTTGCACGCCGACCTTGAAGTTGTCGAAGGTGGCGTAATAGCTGACATATTCGCTGTCGCGGATCAGCCGGTCATAGGCGATTACGTGGATATCGGCGAAATGCGCGTTTTCCAGCGCGCTCGACAGGGTTGTGCCGTCGATGGCGGCGATCACCAGCACGTCGACGCCGTTGGTGATCATGTTCTCGATCTGGGCCAACTGGTTGGGGATGTCGTCTTCGGCGTATTGCAGGATGGTGTCGTAGCCTGCGGCCTTGAACTGTTCCACCATCGACTCGCCGTCGGAAATCCAGCGCGACGAGGATTTGGTCGGCATCGCGATGCCGACGGTTTCAGCCATGGCGCCAAAGCCGGTCAACGCCACTGCCGCCGAAGCGAGCAGAAGTTTCATGGTCATGATGTCCCTCCCAGGATCAGCGCCCGCCTCCTGCGTCGGCGCCATTTTGTCTCACGGATCAGAGTGATCCGTGGCGGCACGTTACTTGTGTGAAGCATACCTGTAAAATTCTGTTATTGACGATCTGCATATGAAAAATGGTATGTCACATCCATGGATATCGCGCGACGCATGAAACCCGCGCATCTTGAGCTGATCCTCAAGATCGCGGAAACCCAACAATTGCAGCTTGCGGCGCAGGCGCTTGCGATCTCGCAGCCCGCCGCCTCGCGCATCCTGTCTGACTTTGAAAAAACCATCGGCAGCCCGCTGTTCACCCGTCATCCCAAAGGCATGGAGCTGTCTTCTGCCGGGGCGGCCTTTGTGCGCCACGCGCGGGTCATTCTGGGAGAGGTCGAGACCCTTGAACACGAACTGGGGCTGTTGCAGGCCGGGGCACTGGGAGAGGTGCGGGTCGGCTCTGTCACGGGGCCTGCTGCGGGCTGTTTGATGCCGGCGGTGCAGGCGGTGCTTGAAAGCAGCCCGGATCTGGAGATCAATGTCGATGTCGCCCCATCGACCGAGTTGATCCGTCAGCTTGAGGAAGGACGGTACGATTTCATTCTCGGGCGCTTTCCTCCGACCCATGACAGCCGCAATTTCCGCGTCCATCCGGCCCGGACTGAGGTGGTGGCCCTGCTGGTGCATGTCACGCATCCGCTGGCGCGGCGCAAGGATGTGGCCTTGTCTGAACTGACCGGATTTCCATGGGTCATGCAGGAACGCGGCATGCCGATCCGGCAAGTGGTCGAGGCCGCCTTTCACGCCGAAGGGGTGCCGACCCCGCCACGGGTGCTGAACAGTTCCTCTCTGCTGGTGGCTTTGGCGCAGGTCGCCCGTGGTCAGGCGATTGCGCCGCAGTCCGAAGAAGTCAAGGAACTGCTGGTGCACGCCGATATCGGTGCCAATATCGACGCTGTGCATCTGCGACGACCGATCATCGTGCCAAGCTATTTTGTGATCCGCGACCGCAGCCGGAAGCTGTCGCGCGCGGCGGAACGGCTGCTGACAGAGGTGCTGGAGCGGATTTGATGCCATGCGCGCGCGGTGCGTCGTGGGCCGCGAACGCGACATGGCGAATCTGGCTGCTTGCGGTGTCCGATCAAGACCGCGCGGATGCGGGTCCGGCCTCTGCAAGGCGTCCAGCGGCAGACACCGTTTGTTGGATCGCCGCACCGGAGCAACAGACCGATCAGGTCGGCCATGCGATCACCCCGGACACAATGCCAGTCCTCGGTGCCACGCGCCGAATGTGGTGCGCATGGAAAAGACCTTGATCGGGCGGCGGCGAGAGGACGGTTTTTGCGACCATCGCCTGCCGAAAAGATGGAAACGTGACCAGCCCTTTTGCCCCGCTTGGATCGGAGCGGCGGGGCACAGGCATTGCCGTTGTCTCGTGAAGCGCCGGTCCGGGTTGTTCATAGCGTGGGGTGCGATCTGCATCAGAGCCCCAAACACCGTTCAGACGGGCCTCAGGCTGATTTGGAGTTCGGACAGGTCAATGTGCTCTGCCGACCTGTCCAGACCCTCAAGGAATGAGATCAGATCGTCCTGGCGCGGCTGACCGAATGCCAGGCGATACAGCGCAACGGACCTTTTGAGCCACCCGAGAAGCGCGGCCTCGCGGCTGAAAGGAAGGGACAGCGCGTAACGTTCGATGCGCGTTGCGCCGTCAAGCAGCCAGAACGGTTCCATATCCCCCGGGCGGACGGCTTGATCCAGCGCTGTCTGGAACATGCTTCGCCAAGGATCCATGAGAGGCGCCCCGTTCCGGAGGGTGCTTTCGAATTTCGTTGCGAGGTTCAGTCGCACAGCATGGTTTTTGTATCGATGAACGCGGCCCTCTCGCTGCTCCAGATCCACCGGGTTCGTCGGCAGGTTCCAGTGCACCAGCCTGTGGCAGTAGGGGTGAAAATCCAGCCCTTCCTGTCCGACGGACGTCGAAGCAAGAACAAAGGGCCGGAACGGGGAGTTGAATGCGGTGCGCACCGTGTCGGTCCGCTGTGCCCCGTCTTCCTGCGCCTGCTGAAGCAGGCGGGTGGCGAACCGGCCGCGCATCCGGATGGCGGACGAGATCTCGATGCGGGCGCGCCGCGCGCGGTAGTGCTTGATCTCGATTTGTGAAGGCTTGAGTGACAGTGCTTCGTCGATGGTCTCAGCCAGTCTGCCGACAATGTGGGACGGATCCGCGTCCATCAGACCTTCGGATTCCAGAAGGACATGGACGTATTCGTCCATCACCGATTGCAGATCGTGGTCCACGCAATGATGCAGGACCGATTGCCAATAGGCGTCGTCAGTTCCGGTACGCAGGGCCGCCTGGCTTTCCGGCTGGTTAAAGAGACCACGGAAGGCCATGCCGATCCGCGTGGCCGCGTGCAACAGGTTGGGGTCGTCAAGTTGGAGGTCGGGCGCCACGCGATGCAGGGCGCGCAGGGCACAGGTCGCCGGGCTGCCAAGGGCGAGGTCTGTCAGGTGGTCAATGAGAATCCGGCGGTCGGGTTGCCCATGCAGGATATCGGCGGCCGCAGCGTCGCCGAGAGCGTGGAGATGGTCGTGCCAGCCATCTTGCCCGTCGGCCCTGACCATGTCCGTCAGGATATCCCCCGACGAAAGCCATTTGGCGAATGCACTCGACCGGATATCGAGCGCCGCAGCGCAAGCCCAGTCCCAGGTCACTGAGCGTTCGGGATCCGCGTCACCCGTTCCAGGTTCGGCCTTTGATCGGCGGAACAGGGACCATCCTCTCCGCACCGGTTGAAGGCGTGCGGCAAGGGTGGACACCAGATCTTGCAAGAGCCCGGAAACGCGCGCCCGCATTGCGCCCGCATCAGGCAAGGGACCGGATGATCGAAAGATCTCGAGCGGATCGACCGCCGCCGCGAGGGTTGGAGACGGTATGACGAGGGGCAGGGCGCGCAGCCCTGTCAGTCGGTCCTTATTGCGGTTGAAATTGAGCAGTTGGGGATGGCGCGCCGTGTAGCTCCGTCCGGTGCGGCCCATGCCCATTTCGCGTTCACTTTCGTAGGACAAAAGCGCGGCGATTGCGTCAGGCACCATGGCCCATTGCGAGAAGATCAGCAGTTTGCTCGCTGTGATGCGCGGACCGAAATAGGGCATGCTGGGGGGCATCCAGAGGCGTTTCGCCATGCCGTCCCTGTACGCAATGTCCTTGAGCGCACGCATCCGGCCGTTGTTGTCCGGGATCGGGCGATACTCTTCGATGGCGGCGGTGTCGATCTGGGCGCTCTGCGCGTTCCGGATCGCCTTCAGCAGGGCGGTGCCCGGCGCATCCTTGAGATGATCGAGGCGCTGGCCCAGCTTGTAGTCACGCAGGAAACTCAGCAGGTAGGGAGCGGACTTCCAGTATTCGACGGTGCCGGGCGCATCGGCGGCATCCGCCACGCGCGCCACCGCGCGGGCTTCGATCAGGTCGGCAGGTTCGATGGTGACCGGAACATCCACATCCCGCATCATGGCGTCCCGCTCGGCTGTTTCGGAGACGCGTTCCGTGCGGGCGATGACGCTCCGCAAGGTGCCTTCGATATCGGCCTTGATCTTGCGGGCATCATCGAAACTGCCTGGCAGACCCTGCATGGCAAGGCGGTAACGACGCATCTCGCCCTCAAGCTCGGCACGCACCGCGGGTCCGCGATTTCCGAAAAGGAAGCTCAGGACATCAAGGAACTCGCGGTAGTGATCGCCAGCATCCGCCTCGTCCTCGCGCAGGGACAACATCCTGTAGGGGGTCGCGGACAGCAGCAGGACTTTTGACTGGTTTCCGTCGGGGTCGACGGCATCGAACAATTTGCGGGCCAGGTCGGCGGCCTCGCCTTCGCCGTGCAGAAGCTCTGTGAACCTCTGGAATTCGTCCAGAACGATCAGATCCGGTTCCAGCGCCTCGGCGCTTTCGCGGGCGAGGATCGTGCGCAGGGTCATCACGCACCGATCGATTGCTTGCCGCACCTCTTTGTCGGAGTCACCATACAGACGAAACCGACCTATCAACTCCCCGAGGTGATCGAGCACCTCTGGCTCTCTGTCCAGCGCCGCCCGGAACCGTCCTGCAATGGATGTCTCGATGTCCTGCTGGTTGACCCATTTCCGCGTGGCCCTCCACCCTTTGGGGCCGGCCGGCCGCATGAACATCTTGCGGAGTGTCCGTTGATCCGGCTTGTCGAACCGGCTTCGGATCAGCCTGTAGATCAGGGCGCGTTCTTCCTGCCTGCCGCCGCCCTGTTTCAGATCCGGCGAGGTTCCGGGGGTCAGGCTGAAAAAGTTCACGCCTTCGCGCTTGATGCCCCCGGCCTTGGCCAGTTCCAGGCAGAGCATGGTCAGGCGTGTCGGCAGGACCCGCGTACGTTCGCCGCCCATGACATTCAGGCGGGCGACGTTCTGTTTCGCGATGGCCCCGTTGGAACAGATGTAGACGATGTCAATCCGGGGCACGGTATCCTGAAGCGCCTCGATGGTGCGGGCGATCACGCCGCGCGCCACCATCGTCTTGCCAAGGCCGACCTCGTCGGCGACCAGAAAATGGCGCACCGCGTCGGGATCGGTCAGCAAACGTTTTGCGACATAATCGACTGTCTTGCGCTGGAACGCCTTCAGCGGGCGCAGCGCGTCTTCGGCGTAAAAGCGGTCAGTCATGGCGGTTGTCCTCCGGCATGACCGCGCGAAAGGTCTCCCAGAGGTGCAGGAACTCTTCGGGGATGATGTCGCAGCGGTCCGTGTCGGGATCGCGCAGACGCGACACCAGCCGTTCGATGTCGCGCAACTGGCGACCGTCGCCAGACAGCGCGCGCACCATGTTCTCAAGGATCGGCGACTCCTGGCCTGTGCCGAACACGCCGGACAAATCGCCGCCCTGACCGGCAGCAAACAGCGCCTTTGCGGCCTCGGATACGTCGCCCAACAAGAGCCGGATGTAGCGCAGGAATGCGTCCCGGTTTTCGATCAGGGCGCGCAGGATTTCGGAGGTCCGCGCCTCGGGTAGATCCACCAACATGGAGCCAAGGGTAAAATCCTGTTCCAGTCCGCTTTCGCTATCGCGCATCCGGACCCCGATCCAGCGCGTCACGTCCCTGAGCGGGAGCCGCGCCAGCGGGCGTTCCTGTTCATTCAATGCGGTCAGATCGACACCATGGTCTGACCCGGCGACAATGGGCCAAAGGCGTAAATCGATGTCATCTGGAATGACCACCTCTTCCTCTGCCGACAGGTGCAGCAGAATTTGGCCATTCTCGAGTGCCTCGCAGCGCAAGTTCAACGATGCTCCGGCCAGCACACGGCGAAATTGCTCAAGCCGCGCGTCGGCGGCGTCTTCCTTTGCGGTATCGTCAGGCTTGTAGGGGACATAGGTCCTGAGGAAGCGGCCCAGACGCTCCGGCGACATCTGGTCCTCGACCGTGCCAAGGTGACTGCTGTATCCGGACAGGGTGGCAAAGACCTCTACGTTCTCTCCGCCAAGCAGGGCAGGTGACGTGGCATTGCCCGATCCCATCGTGATCTCCGTGCTCGAATACCGCTCCGTGATGAAGGCCTTGGCATGCAGGCCACGGGCGGGGACCGGCCCCATCGAAGATTGCTCACTTTCTTCGCCATCTTCGGTCTCTGCCATTTCATCCAGAACGAGGACGTTTCCGAACCGCGACAGCGTCTCGGGTTTTAGCAGCGCCAACTCCTCTGCCCGGCTGAGAAGGCTGGCGTTTTCCGCAGCGACGCCTCGGCACAGCGTCGTGAGAGCCCGGTCAGTCACAAAAGGCGAAATGATCCCGAGCTTGCGTCCGATTTGTGGCTGCCAGACGCGATCTGTCAGCCCGTTCACGGCGAAGGTAATCTTGCGAATATGCTCGGGATGCTCCCAGTCGGCGCGGGCAAGATCCGCTGCAAGTGACGAGACCATTTTCGTCACGTGGTCCGGTGTCGTCCTGCCGGAGGCAAGTCCGGGCAGCGCCGTGACCAAATCGACCAGAGGCGCGTTCTGGTCCTTCTGCGTCTCCCCGATCTGGCCATCCAGCGATAGCGACAGGTCCCAGGATGCATCCGTGGTCAGGTTGCGCGACAGCAGCGCCAGCCTGAGGCGCGATTGCCCGTGGCCCCCGATCGGAGCGAAACGCAAAAGCCAGAGTTTCGGATGAAAGGCACCGCCGCGTGGCGCGGTGACTTCGGTCACGGTGTCCTCAAGAAGCGCCGTCAGGCGGTTGGCGCCTTTCGGCATGGCCTTGATGCGGCCAGCCTCGCAGAAAATGGCGATCCGCGCGGACAAGCGTTCCAGACCTTCGAGCAGGGCCAGCGGCGTATCAAGTGTCTCCTGCCGATTTTCGGCCGCGTGAAAGGCAAGGGTCGCAGGCACGACGAGCGCGGTCTCGAAGTCCAGCGTGTAGGTTGTCGCCACGGCGGCGTCGAGGTCGTATCCCGCCGGCGCCCTCAGGATTTCGGCGTAGAGCGCGCGGTTTTCCGGATCAAGGGCGGCGTTATCCTGCATTGACCAGATCCTGAACGTGGTTCGAGACGACCGGCGTCCACCGGAAATTCAGCGGGGTCGTCCCGGATGCTCCACGCCACCGCATAAGGGCACCGTCGTTGCGAAACCGCGACTTCGGCCCCTTGAGGCGGCTCTCCCGGTCCCGGACAAGGGCGCGCGCCGCAGCGTGCCCCCTGACATCACTTCGGCTCATCAACACGATATCGCGCCACGCCTCGATGAACCGGCGGCTGTGCGGTTTGACGTCATGAATGGTCCCCTTTGAGCGGACCCAGAGATCGGTCAGATCCCAGTTGGAAAACAACTCTTCGGGGCGCTCATCTTTCCACGCATTAAGGCGCTCGGAATATGTTGTAACCCGCTCGTGCCATGCGCTGCTTTCGGCGGCCTGCATGTCCGCCGCCTTTTCCGACAACATGAGATTGTAGAGCAGGGAAGCTCCATGCATCAGGCGCGAGAACCGCTCGGCATGATCTACAATTGCCTGAATGTCCTGAGGCCATTCTGCGCGGGCAGGATGTTGCCAGATCATGTCGCAATCGGCCGCGCGTGTCTGGCGGGACAAGAGCGTAAACAGACTGTGTGGTGCTTCGTGGGTAAGGCGGTCGCGCAGAAAGCCTGCTTCTTCCGAGGTCGGCTTGAAGTGTGCCGAACTGTCCGGCTTGGCAAGGAAATCCTCGGGAACGGACGGCAAACCGGCGGCCCACAGCGCTGCGGCTTCTCCCGGCGTTGCCTCGAGGCATGCGCTCCGGCTGCCCTGGAAACGACGGATGCCCAGGGTCAGCAGACCGGCCCAGTAGACATCGCTCGGCATCCGCTTGAGCTTTTCCCGCGCCGCGCTGCCGATGACGTTCTGTGTTTCCCCTCCGCGGACAAGGGCCTCGATGAGGCGGATTTCAAGCGCGCGGGCGAGCTCTTGCCGCGCAACCGCCGTGCCCCTGTGCGCCCCTGCCATCTGGAAAATCCACGGAACGAAGAACATGTAGCGCAAACGTGTCTGGATCGTGGACGTGCCGGGGAACATGAGGTCCGCCAATGCATCGCGCACCGAGCCGAGGCCCAGCTCGTCGCGGCTATCTTCCTGACCGAACAGGTCCATGATCCGGCGGGTGCGATCCCGGTCGGCCTGATCGAAGTCGATCCAGGCGAGAAATGACATCAGAGGGCCTCCGCGATCAGTGTTTCCGCAAGGCTCAGATTGCCTTCGCTCATCCAGTATATGGCTATTGCGTTCAGCGGCTTGTCGGGCCATTTCGCCCGGACCATGGCCGAATAGGCGTCCAGTTGCGGCCGGTAGCCCGCAAAGCGCGCGTCGGGGTCGGGGCAGGGGCCGGATTTGTGATCCACGATCATCAGCCCCTTCGGTCCCTCGGCGAGGCAGTCGAGGATGGCGTTTTTCTCTGTTCCATCGGCCGCGGTCTCCTGCAAGGGCAACTCGAAGTGGAGCCGGTCGTAACCCTGATCAGCCAGCCAGCTGGTCAGGGCCTTTGCCTGTTGACCGATCTGGGCAATGGCGGCGTCGGGCAGGCCGGTGGCGGCGGCGATCCGATCTGCCATGTCGGGACGCGCGGCAAGAACGCGGAAAGCCAGGTGCCACGCGGTGCCACGCTCGGTTGCGCTGCCTGTGCGGGTCTCGGCAACGCCGTCCGCCAGTTGGATGGTCCTGAGCGGCGCGGCAGGCGCCGGTTCGGTCCCCACGATGGTCGAGGGGCTGCGGCGCCATGGTGTCCGGGGCGTGTCCGGCATGTCGCGCGGGATCCCGAAACGGCGATATGTGTCGGTGGCAACCCGCGCAGGTTGGTCAGGTTCATCGGGGATACCCTCTGCAACTCCGGCAGCAAAGGACTTGCCCGCCACCGTCAGTGCGCCTTCTGATGTATCGAAACCGGCGCGGTCGCGCAGCAGGTCGACCATGCGCTCTGCGGTGTCGCGCGCTTTGGTCCGTTCCCGCGGCATGACAAGGATCAGCCGGTCCCGCGCGCGCGTCAGCGCGACATAGAGCTCGCGGGCCGCGCCGCGCTCATCTTCCGGGCGACCGGCCTCGGTGAAAGGCGCCTGGGAGTCCGGCGCGGCAAAGTCGGGCAGGTAGCCCAGTCCGGCATGATCGAGCACATTGTCCAGATCGTCGAAACCATCAAAATCGGCGCGCAGGGTGCCGGGACGTTCGGCAATCGCCTTGTCCAGCCCGGCGACAACCGTGATCGGCCATTCGCGCCCCTTTGCGGCGTGCCAGGTGCAAATCTCGATTCCGGAGGACGACCAGCCATCCGGGTCGGGATGGCGGTCCCAATCCTTGGCGGACTGGCCCGCGATCCAGCCGAGAAAGACCTGCAACCCCGCGCCATGGAACCCGGCCGCGGCGCGCAGGTCCATCGCCATGGTGTCGAATTCCTGCGCTTCGGACTCGACCCGTGCGAGATCGGCCAGCGCCTGTGCCGGTTGTGCCAGTCCGGCCGCCCAGTCGCGCAGGGCACCCGCGTGCAGGACGGCGCCGACCGTCTCGGCGACGGGACGTGTCGCTGCGCGCGCGTTCAGGTTGCGCAGGGCCGTGAGAGAAACATGCGCGCCAAGCACGCCATCGACCGAGTTGCGCAGGGCATCCTCCAGCGGCATGCGCGGCGGGCCGAGGCTCAGCCAGGTCAGTGCGGCGTTCAGATCGTCAGGGTCAGCGACATAGGCGAGGGCGGCACGGGCCGCGCGCATTGCCGGCGAGGTGAGCCAGCCGTCCTGCCGGATGCGCACCGGCAGGCCGTGCGCCTCGAGTGCGGCGGCCGCGGCGCTGGCCTTGGTGTGGGTGAAGGTCAGCACGGCCACGTCGCTGGAGCGGGCGGGACGCATCGCCTTTCGCGCCTTGTCCCAAACCTGCGTCCCGGACTCCAGAATGTCGGCAACGCGATTGGCGATGCACTCTGGCGTGGTGTCCTTGCGGCCTTTCGTAAGGTGCAGCACTTCCAGCGCGGTCTCACCGGTTGCAGCGCGTTGCGGCGTCAGGGGGTCATAGTGGTCGAACAGTGTCGGGCCGAGCGCGTTGACCATCTCCATGATCCGCGGATCGGACCGCCAGTTGCGGTAGAGCGGCGTGACGGTGTCTGGTCTGGCGGCCTGCAAGGAGTCGCTGAGGCGCGGGTCGGCGCCTTGGAAACCCATGATCGATTGCTTGGTATCTCCGACGATCAATGCCCGTTTCGCCCCGCGCGCCAGGCGCCAGAGCAGGGCAAATTGCACCGGGTTGGTGTCCTGAAACTCGTCGATCACCACGCAGTCGATCTCGCCCAGAACAGCTTGCAAGATCTCGGGCCGGGTGCGCAGCAGGCCCTCGGCTTCGGCGATCATGTCGGCGTAGTCGATCAACCCGGCCCTGCGCTTGGCTGCCTCGTATGCGGCGAGAACCTGCTGCGCTCCGGTGACAAGCGCGTTCAGATGCGCCCGGGCATCGCAAAGCGGCCCGGGGTGCCGTGGCAGCGCGTTTGCGGCCTCAATGACGGCTTCGGCCCGGATGTCGTAACCCTCGGGTGTTTTCGACCTGCTGTTGGAGACGCGGAGGTTGCGAAGATTGTGCCAAAGCGCCCAGTCCTTTTCGAGATTCTCTGGATGCATGGCCTTGCGCAATAGCCGGTGATCCTTGGCGAAAGCCTCGCGCACTGTCTTTGTCTCTGCAAATCGCGAGGCGAGACTGTCGGGGAAGGCGTCCAGCAGATCGCGGACCGCGCGTTGCAGTGTTGCCGTCAACGCTGCGCCATCAGGATCAACCGGGCCATATCCTTGGGTGAGCGCATCGAGCGCGGGCTTCAGGATCTCGGACGACTGCCCGCGCGCGCCAAGGCCACGGATCAGGTCGACCGTCTTCAGAACATCGGCGCGAAACCTGTCGTCGGCGCTGGACCCGGTAAGGAAATCCCAAGTGTAGCCGAACCGCCCCAGATCCGCCATCAGCGGCTCAAGCGCGGCGCAGCGGTGCATCTCGAGCCGGATCAGCAGATCGCGTTCCGGCTCGCTCAGCAGGCGGCTGTCTGGAGAGCGCCCGGCGGCGAAGGTGTGTTCCGTCAGCAGCCGCTGCCCCAGCGCGTGGATTGTCCCGATGTAGGCGCGGTCGATGTCCAGAGCGTCGTGAAGGCGTCCGCGGTCCATCAGTTCGCTGCGCACGCGGTCGCGCATCTCGGCGGCCGCCGCCTCGGTGAAGGTCACGGCAAGGATGCGGCCGGGCGCGACCTCGCCGGTTTCGACCCATTCCCCCAGCGTCTTCTGGATGTGGTATGTCTTGCCAGCGCCAGCCCCGGCGGGCACGAGGGACAGCTTCGTCATTGTGCGTCCTCCTCTGTTGCGGTTTCCGGAAGGCTGAAGGCCGCCACCAATGTATTGTCGAGCGCGTAGGCCTTGATCCCGCGGTCCTTGTCGAAGGTTCTTGCATCGTCGGCATGGTTAAGACGGATCGTGCCTGCGCCGACCTCGGCCAACACCTGCGTCAGGTGGTCCATCGCATTGGCAGACGCGTCCTCGCCCGCCGTTTCCACCCTTGGCACAACGCCGCCTTGTCCATCCGACAGGACGGTGCCGTCGCGCAGCATGTGGTAGGCCGTGACGATCTGTGCACCGTCGGCGACGAGCCGGGTCAATGCCGTCTCTTCCGTGGGCCGTTCCAGCATTGCCCGGTAAAGTGCGACTTGCAGGTCCCAGCCTTTGGTCATCCGCTCGCTCCGTCCGCGCGATCCGGATCGTTTGTGGTCAACCACCAGGATGCGCCCGTCGGGCAACTTCAATAGGCAGTCGGCCTTGCCGTGCAGCAGCAGGCCGCCGTGCTCGCCCTTCAACGTGATCTCGTTGTGCAGGACTTCCGCGCCAGTCCGATGCAGGAAATCCGCCCATGCCGTGCAAATGTCGCGCGCCTCGCGCAGCAGGCTGCTGCGTTCGGTGGCCCAGGCGGCGTCAGTCAACCAGGCAGCATGACGGCGGATCGCAGCATCGAGATGGCCCGGAATTGCTGCGTCGAGTGCGGTTGCCTCCGGCACCGGGACGCCCTCTGCAAAGGTATCTTCAAGCACCTGGTGCATCAGGGTGCCGAGGGTCATCACGTCCAGCGTCTCGGGGGCCCAGGTCAGATCCTTTGCGCCCAACTCGTCCAGCAGCCAGCCCAGCGGACTGACCAGCAGGGTTTCCAGCCGCGAAGGCGAATGCGGCAGCGGGCCGTCCTTGGTTTCGCGCAAGCTCAGGAGGTCGACGCCGGGTCTGTCGGGGGTGCTGACGCCACGCTGGATGTGGATCAGGCCGTCATCTGGCAGCTCGGGTGCGCCGCCTTTCGGAACAGGGATGGCGCGTGTGGCTGCGACAGGCCAGTCCTCATGCGGCTGCGAGCGTAGGTCGACGACAAGATCGCCCGGTTCCTCCGCACCCAGCATGTGCGCGATCAGTGCAAGGCCGGTCGAAGGCGTCAACCGGTCGCCTCTCAGGTCCAGCGCCGGAACAAGCAGGGTCAAACCCTCGGTGGCGACGCCCAGTTGCCGACGGAACAGTTCCAATCCTCGGGCAAGTTTCTGTTGTCGTCCATGCAGCAGCAGGCCGGCATCGCGGATCATCGCGATCTCGCCCTCGGTGAAGAACGGGCCGGAGCTTGGCAGGCGCGGCCAGTGCCGTCCGGCCATGCCGAGCACGATCAACTGCCGGACCGGGCGCCAAGGCAGGGCAGCCTCTGTGAATAGGGACACGCCTTCGACAAATCGGTCATGGCCTTCCGCCGCGACAAGGCGAGGAGCGGCGAGGCGATGCAGCAGCGTCCAGTCAAGGGCGTCGCCGGACGCAGCCTTCAGGGTGGCGATGCGCGGATGCAAATCGGCCTCAGGCGCGGCCCGTGCGATGGCCCCAAGCCGTCCGAAGAGTTGTTCCGGCGTGTCGCAGGGACGCAGCGCATCCAGCAGCTCGCGGGCCGGGCCGGTGAACTCCGAGGCCGTGCGCGACCAGCCCCGGTCGATCACCTCGCGCGCCATCCTGCGCCCGGTCTCGGGCGGCCAGGGCATCCCGTGCGAGATGTAGAGCGAGGCCAAGGCAGTGCGCGGTGCCGGGCCGGTGAGCGCGGCGAGCAGGAGCGATAGAACCTCTCCCGGACCATCGCGCCTGGCCTCCTGGGCAGGCAGACCCGAAATCGGCAGGCCGACGCGGTCAAAGGCCTCGCGCAGAGCCATCGGATACGCGGCGCCGTCCGGGACCAGCAGACCGATTTCTCCCAGTTGATCCACACGTCCCTCATCCAGCATTGCCTGTGCCTTGGCGGCTGCGAAGCCGGCCTCCTCGTGTGGGTCGCGCAGGCCGTAGCAGGCAACAGACGCATCTGGCGTGATCGGATCAGAGCCTTTCCCGCAATGATCCTGCAAGTGCCGCAATGCGCTTCCCTCGGTGGCCTTGGCATTCCGTGAAGGTCCGTCTGCGTGACCGTGATGCGTGCGCAGGGCGTGTTCCAGCGCGGCTTCCGCCGGGGTGGCAAACGCGCATTCCTGTCCAATCAGGGGCAGCGGTTCCAGCGCGTCAGCGGCCCGGCTATGCAAAACGTGGCGCCAAGTGTTCAAAGGACCGGGCAGTGTCCCGACGTCCCGCCAAAGATCGCGCAAGGCAGTCACATGGGAGCGGGCGCGCCCCGCGGGCAGGCTGTCGGGCACGACATCGGCGGGATCGAGAGACGGCGTGGCATGGGCAAGGGCCAGCAGGCCTGCCTCGACGGCTTGGGCGGTCTCAACCGGAGCAGCGGCAAAGCTGTCGGACCAAGGCGCCGCCGAACCGAGATGATCGACGAGGTTCAGCGCAGGCCGCCGTGGTGCCAGATAAACCTCTGCCATCAGATCCTCGGTGACGGGGCGCTGCGCGCCGGTCGCCGGAGAGCGGGTTATCAGGGGATCAATACGCATGAAGAACCTTTTCGAATCATAAACTATCGTCTCCCCCACCGTGGCGCAGCGGGGTGGCAAAAGCTGACAGGGTCAGGGCAGGGCGGGGAAATCGGCCCGACGATGTTCGGCGACCATCTCCCGCAGGGGGGCGGGGGTCAGAACCTCGACCTGGTCGCCCCATTGATACAGATGCCAGGCCATTTCCATGTGGCCCGACGCAGTGAACCTCACGGTGAGCGCCCCGTCGGGCTCTTCAATCATTTCCTGCGCGGGGTGAAAGACGAACTGACGGGCGACGGATGCGGCGTCAGGCGTAAATCGCCATGCGACCGGACCATACTCTTCATCCGAATGAAACGAGCCAAAGGCCTGAGCCGAGAATTGGGCGAGGTCAAAGTCTGGTGCGCGGACGAATCCCTGACCAGTTATCCGGACCTCGCGGATGCGGTCGAGTCGAAAGCGGCGCATCTTGCCATCGCCGTCAACCGGCAGAGCGACGAGGTAGCGGCGGATGCCGAGCAGCAGACCATAGGGTTTCAGCAGGCGATCGGAAATAGTGCCATTTGCAGACGCGTAGTGAACCGCGATCGTGAAGGGCGCGCGCAGCGCCTCGGTCAGCGCCCCCAGCATGTGCAGGTCAGGCACGACACGTGGACCGGGACGCGAGGCGAAGCCCTGTGCCTCGAGCAATGCCTCGGCGTCGGCCTCGGTCCGGCGGGCCTGCGAAGACGGCATCGCCGCGAGCAGCCGGTCCCGTAGAGCGCGTAGCCGCTTCGCGTCGTCCGGTGCACCGTCGCGTTCTGCGCGCCGCGCCGCCATGTCCAGCGCGGCGAGTTCACCGTCACGGATCCCTTGGGCCTGTAGCCAGCGCGGGTCGGAGCGGGGAAGGCGCCACCGTCGCCGGCGGTCCGCGTCGTCCTTCACCTCGGCCTGCGGAAACGCGGCTTCGAAGGCGCGAGCCATCCGTTGCGCCGTGCGATGGTCGCACCCGAACTCTTCGGTGATCTCTTGAAGTGATACACCCTCGAAACGCGCCGTCGCCATGTCGGCAAGCCGAAGCAGGTCGGCGGCCTTGCTGAAGGACATATTGATCTCCGACGTGGGTGACAGTTTCTGTCAGCGTCTTCCGGTCCAATGAATTTGTCAACGAATCGTTCGGTCGAAGGGTGCCGGATGCAAAGCTGCATGGTATCCACGAACGTGCATATCATGTCTTGTCATGTATAAGATTTAGAATGGATTTAGTACCTTGACCCATTTCGGATTGTATTCCCATGAACAGACCCTGGGTTATTGCCATGGGTCATATTCGAAAAACGCATCCTGCGTCTTCTCAGGTCCGGCGACAGGATCAGAAACAGGGGCAGACATAGAAAGATGACTGTTATTAAGGATTTGCCGGATCTTCACGGCATTGATCCCGATGGGCGCGCTCTATCCGCATATCGACTTGATGGAGAATATTGCACTCATCCCGAAGAGACTATTGGGCAAACCTGAAACTTTACCATATTCATTCTGCGGCAACGCCCTTTGTTCTTTGGGCGGCGGGAAGGTATCCGAAAGAGTATGACGGTCGCGGACTGTCGTGGGAATTCCTGACGGAGCCCCTGGGCAATACGCTCGCCCAGCAACTGCTGAGTGACATCACGGGCGTGGGCATGGCGCACATGGGGCGCTCTGTTCGGCGGTTGGAAAGCGGCGCGCAGCATCTGCGCGCCATCGCGGCAGAAGGCGGGATCCCGGTCAGGCGTCTGAGCGACCAGCGGGGCAGCTATCGCGCCGCGCCGGTCGGATTGGTGGCCGATCTTTCCCGCATCGGACTGGGCTGTCCGCAGGATGTTGCACTCGGTTTCGCGGCCCGGAGGACGTGGCCCCTTCCCGTCGGCTACCGCACGCGCGAATATCACGCGCCCTTCGTGGATTTCGCGTTCGCAGTCCTCGAGTTGAGGGAACTCGCGCCCGATGGCATGTCGGCGCAGGCGATCGAGCCGTTTCTTGACCGGGTCAAGCCGGGCTGGAGCGACGCCCTTTCTTTGCGGCTCGATTGGGATGCGGCGCGAATCCTGTGGCCCAACGCAGTTCTCGTTTCTGCTCGTCATCGGGTGATGACAGACCCGATGACGCCGGTGCTGCGACGCGGTGAAAACGATCATTGGTCAGCATGGATCGAAGGCGAGGAGGCGGCAGACCTGCGCCGCAACGGGTTCAGGGCGTCGATCCGGATCGACAACGGCTGCGTCTGGCACCGGTCGGCGCGCTTTCGTTTCCCGCTGGATACCGGGGTCACGGAGAACGTGGTCGCTCCCAATGTCTCGGCGCGGGAGGTGACGCTTGATGACGATCCGCGCAGGCGGATCCGTTTTGACGGCGTGCCGCAAGGATGGTTGTTGTGCGTAGCATCCGGCAAACCGCAGCAAACCGACGCCGAAGCTGTTGTCGTGGTAAGGCTCGATGCTTTCGCAGAGAGGCAGGCGCGATTGCCACTGGCGTTCGCCGGTCCCCATGGGGCGCAGCCCATGACCCTGATCCTGAACCTGCCGCGACCTCGGGGCGCGTTCCAGACTGTCGCGGGCGAGATACTGGCGTCAAACCGGGACATCTCCAGTTCACCTTGCGCCCATGACGGAGAAGTTTCGCGACCCGGAGCCGCGAGATCTTCGCATCGAGAGCCGCGCGTTCGAGTTTGGTCGGCGTTACCTTGGGCGCAGTAAAAACCGCCCTTTGGGGCACAGAGGGATAAGAATGACCTTGCCAAACAAAAAAACCCAGCTAAGCCATTGGCTTTGTTGGGCTTTTTTTGATTGTCTCCGGCGGTAGGGGCCGGAGCGCAATATCTAGGTGGTTGATTTTCCATAAATGCGGCGCAGCGAATCCTGTCCGAATCCGCTATGAGACTTCGAATGTGGCGTACGATGTGCCATCGATCAAGTGCCCACCGCTGCGCCTTCCAAGCTTGCCACAAGGAGTGTTCGCCGGCTATCCGGTGCGCGCGACGGTTTGTCGTGTAAGGCTCGGCGAGGAAAAAAAGAGGCGGGCAAGGGACACCATGGTGGCATTGAGTGAACGCCTGACAGCGCATCTGGCCAGAGAATGGCGGGAGGACCTGGAGCCAGTGTGGCGCGACTTTTTCGAGGGCGTCGAGCCGGACCTGGGCGAACTCCCCGGGTGGGACGTCCCTGATCTTTTTCCGGACCGCCTGGAGCTCGGACATGTAAGGGAGGCCGAAGAAGCCGTTGAGGGCCCACACATGGTCCGCGCTTTCGACGGCCTTACACCCGATCAGGTCCGGGTAGTGATCCTCGGTCAGGACCCCTATCCGCGACGCGACCGGGCAACGGGGCGGGCCTTCGAGGACGGCGCGTGGGATGGAAACGACCCCGCGACTGCGGCCGATAGTCTGCGAAGGCTACTCCAGTCGGCGGCGGCTTGTGCACGCCCCGACCTGGGTATTTCAGAAGAAGAGGACGACTGGACCGGAATCTGGGATGCAGTAGACATCGGAGACGTCGCCCCTCCCGTCATGCCGAGATACTTCGACGACTTGGCCGCACAGGGGGTGCTTTGCGTCAATGCGGCTTGGACTTTTACGGGGCGGGCAAGAGCACATCTCGATGTGCACCTGAAGGTATGGAGGCCCGTGGTGCAGCATCTGATCCTGGGGATGATAACGCGAGAGGGGGGCGGACCGGTGTTCTTGCAACTCGGCGGAAAGGCTCGGAAGCTGTTTCACGCCGCGACTTGGCGACGCCTTCGCGCGGAGCCCGAGATTAACGCCCGGACAGTCTACTGCGCCCACCCCACGGCATGGACGGGCCAGACTTACTTCAACTACGAGAACCCCCTGACTCGGGTAAACCAAGCGCTGGCCGAACTCGGCGCCGAGGAGGTTCGATGGTGGCCGATCCTTCAACATGATGCCGCGTAACATCCACACGCAATCCGAGACGGTCGTTGACCAGACCCCCTATTCTTTTCCGGAATTCTGAAGCGTCCGAATATTGATTTCATTGCTGAATGGCGGGCATTGACAGCGTCGCTTTTGCCGGGAATGGCCGGCGTGTGGCGCAACATGCATAGTTGAGCACCATCCTGGGATGACCGTCAGTTCGCCTGCGGCCTCATGACGTTCGTGGCCGACGACTCCCGGCCGGCTCTCAGTCGGCGAGCATCCTCTTGCTTCGCGCCACCAGTAGCGAAACAACCTCGTTCTCTTGAGTTCTGAACGATTGCTCACCCAGCTCGATCTGGTCAGCCCAATCGACATCGAACCATGTGTCGCCCTCGACGGTCGACATGAAGCGGTCATCCTGAGCGGTGCCGAACAGGATATCGTAGGCTCCGCTTTCATCGTCCAGGCGATCCTTAGGAAACCATATCTCGGCGATGCTCTTCGACCGAACGAACCAGTGACGTCCGTCTTTGCCGTATGCGACGAGCAGGGAAGGGTGCACATCGCTCTCGACCAGACGATAAGCCATCGCAGTCAGGCTGACATTGAAACGCGCCGCCAGCTCCCTCACAGTTTTCATGTCGAGACGATTGAAGTCACGCATCGCGTTCTTGATCATGAAACCAGGCATCAGCAATTCCGCGGCAAACCGGTTGGCCGCGGCCTCTCGTGAGAGGCCTTTCAGCTTGATCCCGCTGCCCCTGATATCATCCTTGCTGCACAGAAGCTGATGCCCGCGGTGCCATTCCCAGTGTCCTATTTCGTGCGCCAGGGAAAACCGCTGTCGGCGGGGAAGACTTCGATTGTCGATCGAGATTATCGCTCTGCCAACATCTGCCCTGCCGGCAATGCAGGCATCACAACCGTCCAGTTCGCGATACTTGACTTTCGCGCCGCTCAGCCACGCAATGGCTTCCAGGTCGATCCCTTCGGGCTCGTTGATCGAGAGAGATTCAAGAAGCCTTGCCGCGGTCCGAGGTTGATGGGTCATTTATCGGTTTCGTCCTGATCATCTCCCCATGCGTCATCGTCGAACAGCTCATCAAAATCCTCATCGAGAGCCGCCCTGTCGCGCTCGGACAATTCCTTGCCATTTCGCGCGGCCATAGTGTCAGGAGCGAAGCCTTCAGGCCGTGATTTCGCCCCGCGCTTTCTCATCGGGTCAACGTTGGCGTTCGACCGATCTCGGTCGCGTTCAAGAGCTGCTCGAGCATTCTTCAGGCGTGTCGAGTCGGCTTGAGCGATCGCACCTTGCAGCCACACATCCATGGACTTGGCAAAAGCCGCTGTGTCTTCGCCATCAGCCTTGGCTTCTTCGAGAATTTCCTCTGGCGTCATCGCCAGGATGTCCTCGTTGATGGCTTCCTCGAGACGATCGAGCTTCGACATTTTGTCATTCACCATGGATCATACTCTTGAGTTTCGGGTGCGCATTTACCTTACGTCTGAAGCGCTTGCGCACAGTCTCGTAGCGGGTCACGTCGCCATTGAAGAGGCCAAGGAGATCGTCCTTCTCCCAGCCCTCCATGATGCCTTCAGCCAGGGCCTCGGCTTCTGCATCGTCTTCGAAAAGTGCCATGACATAGGTCACGACCTCGGTTTCGAGCACCAGATCGGCCGCGCTGGCGTCCTCTGAAATCGCATCGGCCGCCGCATCGATGTCCCGGTCAATGTTACGCCGGAACCCGATTTTCGGGCTCTCGGACACGATGCTCTTCATCACGCCAGAGAGGAAGGCGAAGAGGTTCAGCCCCTTCGGCCACCGGCGCTTGCCCTCGAGCGCTCTGCAGATCGCCTCCTGGATGACCTCATCTTCTTCTCCCGGTCGGCGGACCCGGCATCGGTTTCGCGCGAGGCGCCGGAGGTAGGTCCAATCTGCTTCCCCGAAAGAAAGCGCAGCCTTGAACTCCTCAACGGTGTGGAACTGGTCTTCGGTTTTCGCCTGCTGCATGGGCCGCCCTCGTTGCCGCTATTAGTGTCTGCGCCCGAGAACCATGACGCCGGACAAATTTTCTTGGCTCCGTGTGTCCGGAACTCTCGCTTTGGTGCGCATACCATAACAAGGGCCCGCTGGCAGCCCTTCCCCATGATATGGTGACGCATCACCGAGCAGAGAAAGAAATCGCATGAACGTTCCGAAAGACAAACAGATCACTTCCAAGGAAGGCACCCTCCGGGCCATCGTCCGGGAGATCTCTATTCCGCAGACCTATGACGAGAAGGCGCGTGGCCGGTATCGGTCCATCGGCGAATGGCTCGACCGCCCGGACTCGAAGGTTCATCACCTGAAGCCGAAGATCTCGGCTCAGGGCTCGTTCGCCCTGGGAACCGTCATCCGCCCCGTCGGCGACGGCGACGCCTACGATGTCGACGTGGTGTGCGAGCTTGAAAAGGGCGACCACACGCGGATGTCGCAGGCCGAACTCAAGAGCTTGGTAGGCCTGGAAATCAAGGCCTATGCCACGAGGCATCAGATGAAGCAGGCGCCGCAAGATTGTCGGCGCTGCTGGACGATGGAATATGCCGACGAGGCGGACTTCCACATGGACATCCTGCCGAGCATCCCCGGGACAGGCGGCTACGTGGCGTCGCTCGTCGCCGCCGGCTACGATCTCGATGTGGTCCGCTCCTACACCAGCACGGCGATCGGCATCACCGACAAGAAGCATGACGGCTATCATGTGCGCGGTGCGACCTGGCTCGTCAGTAACCCGAAGGGTTATCTCCGCTGGTTCCGCGGCCGTCAGCGCAAGGTGCTCGAGGAGAAGCGTGCCCAGATGAACGCCGCTGGCCGCGTCATCGCTTCGGTCGAGGACTTTCCGAACCACGAGGTCCAGACGCCCCTCCAGGACGCCATCAAGCTGCTGAAGCGGCATCGGGACGTGATGTTCGACGGAGATGAGCACAAGCCGATCTCGATCATCATCTCCACCCTGGCGGCACAAGCCTACAATGGCGAGACGACGATCTCGGAGACGCTTCGAAACATCCTGCCCAAGATGCAGCGTGCGATCGAGGACCTCGGACCCGTCGCTGTGATCCCGAACCCGTCCTATCCGGCGGAGAATTTCGCCGACAAGTGGGAGGACAAACCGGTCAAGCGCAGGAATTTCGAGCGTTGGATCGCACGCGCCCGCCAGGACGTCCTCGCCTACCTGGCCGGCAGCCGGTTCGACGCTATCCCGCCCGCGTTCCGGGATAGCATGACGGCTGAAACGATCCGCAAGGTCGCGCCCCTGATGTCCCTGACTACGGCCGCAGTGGCTGCCAGCGCGGCCGTGGCCGCCGAAGAGGCCGCCGCGGTAAAAGCCTCGGGGGCCACGACGAAGCCCTGGTTCCCCGGTGAATGAAGCGGTGAAGACACTCCTGCGAGACGTCCGGGATGCCCTCTACGTCGACCAGCCTTACCTGGAGATTGCGGTCCGGGATGAGGCGGTCGTCGTGGAGGGCACCTACCTGCTGTTGGCGAAGCTGCCTGCCTACCGGGATCGTGGTCCGTTGGCGGAGCATCGCATCAAGATCGAGATTCCAGCCGACTATCCGGCGACTGAGCCGAGGGTAACGATGCTGGATGACAGCATTCCCAGGCGTGACAGCTTCCATTGTTCGTCCGCGGGTGTCTGCTGCGTCACCGTGTTCGAGACATGGGTGGTGACCCAGAAGGACCCGTCGATCGGGGCCTTCCTGGAGGGGCCGCTCAGGAACTTCTTCCTGAGCCAGCTACTCCGACGGGAGGGCAAGGACTGGCCGTTCGACGAATGGGGTCATGGGGTCGATGGCTGGATCGATGCGGTGGCCGAACTCATTGGGTGCCGCCCGAGAAAGACCGAGGTTCGGAATGTTCTGGAACGCCGGCGCGACGATGACCCTCTGGACATGGAGGCCGGGTGCCCCTGCGGAGGCCGACTGTCAGCGGAGGAGTGCTGCGGCACCCCGCTCGAGGATTTCTGGATGCAGGTGAGCGCGGAAACGGCGGAGGCGTGGCTTGGGCGGTTGGTCGACCTGACTCCGAAGCTGTCGCCCCGAGAAGTGCAGCGAAGAATCCATAGAAACCGCCCCTTCAGGCGGGTGCAGTGAGGACGAGACATGGGCGAGAGTGGAACCCGAAATCTGAATGACAAGACCAGGCGCATCGTATGGGCGAAGTCCGCCGGACGATGTCAGTTCCAGAACTGTAACGAGCCGCTGATCGGCCACCTGGTGTCGGGAAACTCCGGCGCGAATAAGGGCTACGTCGCCCACATCATTGCCGACAGCGTCAATGGACCCAGGGGCGATGAGAAGCTCTCACCGCGTCTCGCCAATGACCATACAAACGTCATGCTCCTATGCGATCCTTGTCATCGCGAGGTCGACCGCGAGAACCCGGACGCCTATCCGCCCGAGCGCCTTCGACAGATGAAACGGGATCACGAGGCGTGGGTCGATATGGTGCTGTCGGCCGGCCCGAACCGCCGCTCTCACATTGTCCAGTTCAGCGCGCCGATCGGCCCGAACGAAACCGCCGTTCCTTTCGATGATTGTGTGGCGGCTATCCTGCCGCATCGCACGCCGGCGGAGGCCAGGCCCATCGAGATCAAGGTCAAGGGCATGCACTACAAGGACACGGACCCGACCTATTGGCAGGTACAGCCGGACGTGCTCCGAGCAGATTTCGCCAGCAAAGTGCTCGGCCGGTTCGAGGGCGGTGACATCCGCCATCTTTCGGTCTTCGGCCTCGCCCCGATCCCCCTCCTGATGGAGTTGGGGCGATTGCTCTCCGACATCTCGGATGCCGACGTCTTCGAACTGCAACGCGAGCCCGTGCAGTGGTCCTGGCCGGAGGACCGGGAGGAGGTCCAGTTCGATCTGCATCGCGGGGCATCAGGCGGTAAGAGGGTTGCCCTGAAGCTCTCCATCACCAACGAAGTCAGCGATGATGCCGTGGTCAAGGCACTCGGAACCGACGTCTCGATCTGGGAGATCAGCAGCGACATTCACCGCGCGGGCATCATTCGGCACAAGGACGATCTTCGGCGGTTCAGGGAGATTGCGCGTCGCACTTTCGATGAGATCCAGAACCAGCATGGACACGATGTCGATCTGTCTGTCTTTCCAGCAACGCCGCTATCATGTTCCGTGGAGTTCGGCCGGGTATGGCAACCGAAGGCGCAGCCGAGCTTCGATGTCTATGACAGGGTCCCGGAGCAGGGGTTCCTCCGCCGTTTGCGTATCGAGCCATGAGGCCGCATAATCCGTCTTCCTTCAATTTCTGGCCTGCCGCATAGATACTTGGGGAGTGTCACAAAAATGAATGGCTATCGGAATCATTTTGATCCGATTTGGAAAAATTGGTTATGCAGTGATTATCGCTGAGGATCTTTCATAGTTTCCTGCTTCGCACAGTAATGCCATGTATGAGGTGTCGAGATTCCAACCCCAATATCTGAACACCCTGGTCTCAGCGATATCGAAAACGCCATCGTCTCCGCTTGGACGGGGGCTGGCTCGACCCCGTTCATCGCCGATGTCCGGCTGGGCACGGCAATGCGGGAAACTGCGATCTCCGTTGTTGGCGCACAACCTCTCTGGCGGCTCCTAACCCGCGCGCCCGCCCTCGGCGTGTGGGCCGTCCTCTATCCTCTCGCCGCGCGCTACGGGATCTCGACGCGGGACGTCTACGCTCATATCAGCGATTTCGTCGGTGAGGACTTTTCCGAAACCTCCTCGAGGAACGACCTCAAATCCCGCTTCCGGCGCGCTGCGCGCCACCTCGGGCTTCCGGTGTCCGGCAACGAACCCACGGATCTCTTCTTCGCCCCGCTGGGGCCGGCGCATTCCCAACATCCGGATCTTGCGCGGGCGTTCGTGGGCGCTGCCCTGCATGTCGGCCCTCCAGCCATCGAGGACACGCCCGCCGCACGGGCCTGGCAGCGCCGAGCGGTGCGGGATCGCTGTCCCACCCTGACGCGCCTTCATGCCGCGATCGACTTCGATCGATCGGCCTATTGTGCGCGGCGGTTCGAGGCATGGCGCCGCGGTATCGATCCGCAGGGCGAGGCAGAGAAACGGCTGTTCGAGGCGTATGACGTCGCCGCACGGCTATTCGGTCGCACCCGGACCGACCTCGTGGGTCCGCCCAGGGTCTTCTGGACCGGAGACCATCTCGCCCTTGAGGCCGAGGCATCCCGCATGACCCAGCGCATCAAGACGGGACTCTTTCCGACCCAGATGTCCGGGTCACAGCGCTTGCGGATTGCTCCGCCCTGGCCCGACAAGGTGGCCTGGAGCGCCGGCAATATCCATCAGGATGTCCCATTCGCGCCCGCGCCCGGTGAGGTTCTCCTTTTCGATGCCGACAGCGGTGCATTCCTGGCCCGGGTGACCCGGTCCGAGGATGCGGCCGACATTGCCGCCCTGCACCTGGTCGCCCTGTCGCGGTCGCCCTTCCGCTGCGCCAGCTTCGGCGACGCGATCCCTTCCGCAGATCCCGGGATCTTCGTCGCATGGGTCGAGACGGGCGAGACGCTCCGCTTCGAGGACAGGTCCGACCTCACGCTGCACACGCCCACGGACGCCGCCCTCTGGATCGACGGAACCGCCCTTGGACGCGACGGCAGCCATGCGCTCTTCTCCTGCGACGGCGGTCTCGTGCTTCGGATCGACCCCGAGATCGGCGGCCAGGGCCGGATCGTCAGGGCCCGGCATGAAGGCGAGACGCAGTTCGTGTCCATCCGGGTCGGTGCCGACGGTCTCGCGACACTGCCATTCGCCGATTTCGGACTTGATGTGGCGGCCGATCCCCGCCCGGTCATCTTCGAGGTTCTCGCTCCGGGCGCAGCCGGAGACCTCGAGGCGCGCGCGGAACTGTCCACCACCTGCTGGATTTGGCCGGGCGTTGCCGCGCCCCAGGGCGATCTCGAAGACGCGCCGCTGCCCGCGACTTTCGACCCGGCAAGATCGGCAGGGCTCACCGTGGGGCCCCGGACAGTCTCCGTCGATCCGCGCTCCGACGTGGAGGCGCCGATCCTCGCCCTGCGGCGAGAGGGTGACACGAGGGAGTTTCGGCTCGCCGCGCGCAGCGAGAAGCTCTGGCACTGTCGCATTGCCACGGGGGAGCGGCACTACGTTCCTCGCGGCGCAACGCTCACCCTTGGCCATGAGAACCGGCACGACACGCTGCTTCTGAGGTCTCCCGACCGCGACGCCGCCCTTCTGGTCCTGGGAAAGGAGAAACGCCGGCCGTTTCTGCTGCGTCAGAGTCTCGAGATCGGCGCGTCGGAGCTCGAGATGCAGGAGGGCGGCGATGACCGGATTGCCCTCCGGCGCGCTGAAGGACGCGTCGATCTTCTCGCGCGGATCCGGCGCCTCGACGATCCCGCTGCCATGTCCGTCGACGAGAGCGACGACGCTCTTCGCCTCGTCTTTGCGCCGACCCGGCCGCTCAACGCGCTGCGTCTGCGCATCGAGGACACGCAAGGGCACACCCGGGAGGGCGACCACACCTTCGGGCGCCACCCCGCGCCGAACGCGCCGCTCGACGGCGTCTGCGTCGACAACGAGATGGAGGCAGGCCGCATCGCCGTCACGATCGACAAGCGGCGGCATCGCGGACCCGCTCGTGCGATGCTCCTCGTCCGCACCGGTGGCGAGGAGGATTTCACCCCGCTCCGGGATGCGACCGGCGCGCCCGTCGCGCTGGGCCTGCCGGGGGAGATGAATGACCCGGCCCTTCGGGACCTGCTGCAGCTTGCCCGGTTTCTTTCCGACCCGGAGCCCGACGCTTTGGGTGGCCAGCTGTCGGCGGCGATCGCGCCCGCCTACGAGGCCGCCTTCGCGCCCTTTGCCCGATCCGGGATGCTGAGCCCGGTGAAGTCGGTCCTGGGCGTCTCCCGCCAGGATGGCGAGCCGCCACGGCACGACCTCGCCGGCGTGGCGCCCTGGCTCTTCGAGGCGCCGCTGCACGCCTATGCCGGATTGCCCGAGAGCTCGGGCCTCTCCCCGCTCGACCGCATGAAGGACATCCCGGCGCCCGCAGCCGCACCATCGGTCCATGGCGACACACCGGCGGCTGACTGGCTGGAGCGCCTGGGATCGGACGACGCCATCCCCCCGGGTCTCGATGCCGCCGCCCTCCAGCACGCGTTCAGGATCCTGCGTTTCAGGCTGAACGAGACAGACCTGCGCATCCTCAAGGGGCAGGGGACGCAGGCCAGCACGGCGCGCCTCCTGTGCGATACCCATGTCGCCGAACTCGACCTGCTTCGCTCCTTCGACCAGGGCGGCGGCGGCGACCCTCGTCCCGCGCGCTTCGCGGCACTGATCGAGCGCTTTGCGCGCGCCTGCGCGGCGCGCCGCGCCGCGGCCTTCATCGACGACATCGAGTTCCGGACGGGCCTGTCGCGGCACGAGGTCGGCCAGGTCCTGACTCTCATCCTTCGGGCAGGGGTCGAGTTCTTCGTCTATTTCCGCGCGCTCTGGACACGCGCCATCGAACAGGACGCCTCCGCATGACCAACCTCGACCCCAACCAGTTCCGCGATCATCTCAACCAGACGATGGCCCGTTTCGTGGCGACCTCGTCGCCCATCAACGAGATCCGCGCACCGGAACTTGCCGAGCAGCTCCGCCGGAGCATCGGCGCGTTGAACTTCGTCAAGGGGCCCTATGTCGAGACCCTTCCGGACTTCGAGAAGGGGGAGAGCCTCGCCGAGCTGCATGCGCGCGGCCGGCTGGCGCCGGAATGGTCGGCCTTCGCGGAGAATGCTCCGTCCGTCTGGACCAGGCCCCTTCACGCCCATCAGGCCGAAGCCCTCCGCCGCGAGGAAAACTACCTCGTCGCGACCGGCACCGGGTCGGGCAAGACCGAGAGCTTTCTCTACCCGCTCGTCGATGACATCCTCGCCCAGGGCGACCTTTCGAGGCCGGGTGTGCGCGCGATCCTCGTCTACCCGCTCAATGCCCTAGCGAACGACCAACTGGGCCGGATTTCCCAGCTACTGTTTCGCGACCTCGGCGACCCGGGGATCACGCTCGGTCGCTACACGGGTCAGGTCAAGTCCCGCGCCACCCGGGAGGAGGAGGTCACCCGTCTCCGCTCGACCCCGAGTTTCGTCGAGGCCTTCGGCGAGGATGCGGACGTCCCCGGGAACTGGCTTCTCTCGCGGGCCGAAATGCGTGCCACGCCGCCACACATTCTGATCACGAACTACGCCATGCTCGAGCATATCCTGCTCCTGCCAACGAACCGCCAACTCCTGGCGGGCGCGGACCTGCGCTGGATCGTTCTGGACGAGATCCACACCTACGCGGGCGCCCAGGCGATCGAGGTGGCCTTCCTTCTGCGCCGCCTCAAGGCGCATCTCGGAATCCCGGACGAGCATGTCCGCTGTGTCGGCACATCCGCCTCGCTCGATCCCGGCCGCAAGACGGAACTCGCAGGCTTCGCGTCACGCCTTTTCGGCGAGCCCTTCGCCGGTGAGGCCGCGGTCATCACCTCGCAGAGGAAGGCTCATCCGAGCCTTGCGCGGACGCCGTCCAGGAGCGGCCTCGACGCGGCGCGCTGGGCGCAGGCCGGGGCTCTCGCCGCAGCCGCCGGCGAGGCGGAACAGAACGGCACTCCGCTCACCGTCGAGGACTGGAACTTCGAGGCCGATCTTCTCGACCTGCCCGAACTTGCCCTCGAGGACGCCCCCTCGATCGGGGACGCCCTGATCGAGCGCCTTTCCGGATTCGAGGAAATCCATGCCATTGCCCATCAGCTGGAAAGCGGGGCCATGCCGATCGGCACACTGGCGCGCGAGGTCTTTCCGAATGCCGGCGAGGACGCCATTCCGGCCCTCGTCGGGCTGATCTCGATCGGGGTTCTCGCGGTGAGCCAGGAGTCCACGGTCTTCCCGCTCCTGCCGGCGCGCTATCACCTGATCTCGCGCGCGCCCGACCGCACCGGTGTCTCGCTTCGCGCCGATGTTCCGGAAAACCTTGCCGGGATCGTCATCGGCGCCGAACATGACGGCGATGGACGACCCGCCTACGAACTTTTCGTCTGCCGGAACTGCGGCGAGCCCTATCTCGAGGCATGGGAGGGCCCGGCGGGCCTCGATCCTCTTCCCGGGTCCGGAAGCCGGCGCCTTCTCCGCCTCGTTCCCGGCGGCATTGCGGTCGAGGAAGACCACGAAACCGATTCCTCGGACCAGGGCCAGATCATCGGCATCGATCCCCTCACGGGCCAACCGATGGATCCGGACGACGCCGGATCGGTCTCCCTCGAGGATGTCCGCCTCGAAGAGGATCCTGACGACGGGTCGCGCTACATGGCGCGCTGTGCCGCCTGCGGGCACCGCTCGACCCGCTATCTCGAGCCGGTGACGACCGTCCGGCCCGGCGACGAGGCGATTGCTGCCGTCGCGTCGCAGACCCTGCTCGAGGCCCTGCCTGGGAAGGAAGCCGGCACCAGCCCGCCCATGGGTGGTCGCAACCTGCTCGTCTTCTCCGACAACCGCCAGGACGCGGCCTTCTTTGCCCCCTTCTTCGAGCGCACCTCCCGGGAACAGGCGCTGCGCAGTGCCATCCTGCGGGCGATCGCCGATGGTGGGCGGGCGGACATCGACAACCTCGTCGGGGCGGTCGCCCGCGAGCTGCGCCGGGACGGGCTTCGTCTCTACCGGCCCGGCGTGGTGCCCGAACTCGAGACCGGGCCCAACGAGTTGCTCCGTCTCAAGGCGCTCATGGCAGCCGAGATCACCGTCTTCGGGCGTGGGCGCCTGAGCCTCGAGGGCTTCGGCCTGATCGGGATAGACTACGCCCAGATCGAACGGCCCGTGCATGCCGTTCGGAAAGTGCTGCCCGCGGCGCTCCAGGATTACGCCGAGCCCTTCGTGCGTTACATCCTGAAGATGATCCGGGAACATCGCGCGATCGCCGAGAAGGAATCCGGCATGATCGATCTCGTCGACGAGTCGATCTGGACACGTATCGCTGCCCAGAAAAACCGCTGCGTCACGCGTGAGCGCAATCCTCACACCAGCCTTCCGCTGGTTCTCGTCCCCGCGGCGGGGCGGGCGAACCGCTTCACCGCGCTCCTGGAGAAAATGGCCGCCGCAAGCGGCACGACGATCGACGACAACCTGGCACGAGACGCGCTGACGCAGTTCTGGAAGGCGATCGAGAACCCGCGCTCGATGACGGCAAAGCACGGGGTTGGCCGGGGACTGAAGCTCGACCGGTCCCTCATCGTCGTGCCCGGGTCCGAGGTCAGCCTCTACCAGTGCCTGACCTGCGGCAGCCGCACCCAGTTCGACACGGCCGGCGTCTGCCAGGCCATGTATTGCGACGGCAGGCTTCGCGAGATCACAGCAGACGAACGTGCCGATCTCGCGCGGCGCAACCACTACGTCGCGCGCTACAACGAGCACCCCCTCATGGGCATCGCCCGCGAGCACACCGCCGCGATCGCCGGCGAGGTTCGCACGGATATCGAAGAGGATTTCAAGGCCGGCGAGGTCAACCTGCTTTCCTGCACGACGACGATGGAAATGGGCGTCGACCTCGGCGATCTCGAGGCGGTCCTTTGCAAGAATGTCCCGCCCTCGATCGCCAACTACCAGCAGCGGGCCGGACGGGCAGGGCGGCGCGCCCAAGTCGCCCCGATCGTCCTGACCACCGCGCGCTCCGGGCGCTACGACCGTGCGGTCTACGAGAAATTCACCGAGTATCTCGCCGCGCAGCCGATCATCCCCTACCTGAGCCTCGACAATGCCGGGTTCTTCCAGCGCCACCAGCTCTCGATGCTGCTCGCGCGCTTCCTCGAGCACCGGCTCGCGCAATACCAGAGATCCGGATCGCCACGACTGCGTGACGTCTTCGCTGAGGCGCTGACCGAGGCCGAGCGCGCGGCATTCGATGCCGACTTCGAAGATTGGCTCTCCAATGCCGGGACGCATATCGAAGAGGCCGCCAATCTCGGTCAGCGCCTTCCGGCGGAGAACCGGACGATCGCGCTCGATGCGCCGGGCCTGTCCGAGACGCTGCGTCGCCGTATCAGGGACTTCGCCGATGCCATCTGGGGCCGGTGGGGTCTGATGCAGGACGCCATCGACGACCTCGAGGAGCGCCGCGCCGCTCTCGACAGGACGGCAGCCGAGAAGTTTCAGAAAATCGACCGATCCTTGGGCGTTCTGCGCACCCAGCAGCGGCTCTACATGAACCAGTTCCTCATCGACCAGCTCTCCCGGCGCGCGGTCATTCCCACCTACTCCTTCCCGGTCCATTCGGTCTCCCTGGAGGTCCTGAACAGCGCCGGCCAGACCGCCGACAGCGCCATACTCGAACTCGACCGGGACGGCTCCATCGGCATTTCCGAATATGCGCCCGGGGCAGAAGTCGTCGCCGGCGGCCGTGTCTGGACCAGCGCGGGCATCTCCAAGCGGTCCAAGTTCACCGGAGACGACGCATTCATCGAACGGGCTCGCTACCGGATCTGCGAGTTCTGCCGGTCTCCGCAGGTCACTCCGCAAGGCATGGATCCGGACCCCGAATGCCAGCAATGCGGATCCGCCTTCAGCAAGATCAACGCCACCCGCGCCTTCGTTCGCCCGCACGGGTTTCTCACATCCGTGTCCGACGGCCAGGGCCGCGATCCCGGCGCCAGCCGCCTGCGCCCGACGGTTTCGGACGAGGCGCTGCTGCTGACAGAGGCCCCGAGAGTCAAATACCAGCCGACGGACCTTCCGGGAATCCTCACCTTCCATGCTCCCGGCTCGAACCGACCGGACCATGAGCTCGGGCGGATCATCACCGTGAACAGGGGCCGCCATCGCGGCGGCTTCGCTTGGTGCCGCAACTGCGAACACGCCGTTCCGGTCCGCGGCCACGGTCCCGAGCATGCCTGGCAACAACCCTCGCGGATCGAGCCGCACGAAAACCCGCGCAGCGGACAACCCTGCCGTTTCGACCCCGCGCAACCGGTCTACCCCGTCGATCTTGCACATGTCTTCGAGACCGATGTGCGCGGCATCCTCTTCGAGACTGTCCCGCGAGCCCCGGACGGCTCCGCGATCGCCCCGGGGTCGGGACTCGACCGAACACTCCAGGAGGCGATGCGACTCGGCGCCGCGGAACTGCTCGAAACAGATCCGCGCGACCTGCGCGCCCTCGTGCAACGCCTCGACGGATACCTTGTCGTGGTGCTCTACGACTCGGTGTCCGGCGGGGCCGGGTATGCTACCCGCCTGACTCAGGAAGACGGCTTCCTGGCGCGGGATCTGCTGCTCTCGGCCCGGGCGCTGCTCGCCTGCGAGAATCCCGACTGCACGACGAGCTGCACGCGATGCCTCAACGACTATTCCAACCAGAGATACTGGCCGGAATTCGATCGAAGGCCCGCTCTTGCCTGGATAGAGTCGATCCTGATCGACGCCGGCGTCCGGATTGACCCCCAATGGAATGCCTGAGAAAGACAGAAAGGCCCGCATGACGTTCGATGACTCGAAGCCAGCAACGGCAATCTCGACTCTCGGAGGCCCTGTCTCCGGACCTCCGAAGTTCTCCGGAACGCCAGCCGCGATCACGCAGATGATGACCTGGGACATGGAGGAATGGGAGCCACCGGCGATCTTCGGAGCCTTTCCGCTGCGAAAGATCTGCCCTGATGCCGCCGAGCGTCTTGCCAGTGCCGCGCATTTTTCCGTGCGCGACCTGCGGACGATCATCGACTACATGGAGCTCGACACCGACCCCAAGGATCCCGTCAGCGTCTATGGCGCCATTCTCGATGCCTGCGAGAACGCCCCCTGGGCGCTGCCGGCGCTCGAGGTGGAGGTCGGCACTGCGCGCCTCAAGGGGAAGGTCCGCGGACGGAGCAGTTCACGCGACAGGATCGGAAAGGTCCTCATGAAGCTTCCGCTGATGAAACTCCGGCTGAGATCCAACGAACACCTTCACCACCGGGTGCACGAACTCGGCATGCCCGATCCCGACCCCGAGGTCGCGATCGGTGCTTTCTGCGAATACGCAATCCAAGCCTACTACCGCAAGCTCGAGGAAATGGACACTGTGGCGCTCACCCAGGCGGCCTATTCGGTCCTCGTGCCGGAGGATGAAATCGCCTCTGTGAACGATCTTCTCGACGATCTCGACGAGATCACCGACTGGCGCGCTCATGCCGAAGACCTGATCGAGATCCATACCGACTATCCTCGGGCACGGTCATTAACCTATCACGAACACCTCACGACCACGATGCAAGTCCTTACCGGGATGCTCGATCTCACCTCGCCGACGGAGGATTTCTCCCGCCTCGCCCGCCTGGCGGAGATCGGCGCGCAACATGCGCACCACCATGCGGGCATCATCACCGAAGTCCTGCTGAAATCCTACAGGAGCGCAGGATTCACCATCGACGGCAGCACCGTCCCAAAGGCCGGCTTGCAGCTTCTCGGACGACTGCGCTCTGCGGGCATCCTCGAGCGCTTCGTTGACCTGCAGGACAGGCTTCCGGAGACGGAAGAGCGGGCCAAGCAAGCCAGGGAGAAGATCGCCAGCGCACACGAGGAAGAGGATTACGACGCGCTGGAAAAACTCGTCCCCGAAGCGCGCGAGACGAAGGCTCGGCTCGAGGCCGACACCGAGGCACGCGACAGCTACGCAGATATGATCGAGAAGATCATCGCCGGAGCGATCGAGACGGAGGACGATCTTCCCGAGGACATTCGCGAGCTCATCATCAAAGATTTCGCCGAGGAGGAAGCCTCCCATCACGCCGCGCGCGACATGTTCCGCGGCGACACGGACGGTCTCGAAGAGGAGGCCGACGAGGAACCGGACGAGGAAACCGAGGCGGGCGCCGACGAGAGCGGGGCCGGGGCGGAACCCTCCGAAGCGGCGGTGCCCGACGCGTTCGAATCCGCCGCACCGGCTCCCGAGAATACGCAGGCATCCGAAGAGACCACGGAGAGCGAGGACGCTGACGTCGCGGACACCCTGAACGGGGAGGATGAGTCCGCCGCCCCTGCGCCTTCCGAGCCGTCCACGGACGCGGCTGACGAGGGCGCGCACGAGAAGTCACCGGAGGATCCGTCAGAGGAGTTCGGTCCCGGCGAAGACGGCCTCCCTCTCGAAGAGGCGGCACCCATCCCTGCGGCCGCGGAGACGGATGTTGCGCCCCGCTCCGATGGCACCCGCGCCACCACATCCCCGGCGCCGGTTCCCGAGGAAACCCTCGTCGATCTCATCGCGCGCAACCTCATCGGGGTGGCGGCCGATTCCGCCGAAGCCTTCGAGGCAGGCGGCCATGCCTGGCCAATCGAGGCCTCCGTCCTGCGCACTGCTGCCGGCTCCCGCGCACCCCACCGGGAATACGGCCTCGACACCCAGCGCTTTCTTTCCATCGCAAACCGGGCGCTTTCGGAGAAGCCCGGGGAGAGCGGCTCGGTCATGCTGCTCGGGGCGCTCATCCGGCCCACCATCCTCGAGGCCTCCTCGGGTCTTCGCAGCGTGCTTCCCGAGCTCTGCCGGGGCAGCCTCGGCCAGCACCTTCTGCCGGCCGCCGAGTCCATCGCCGCGCTCGATTACGACTTCCCGCCCGACCCGGACGAATTGGCGCGGATTTCCGGCGCGCAGCGCGTCCCGCTCAAGAAGCGGCTGGCGACCCAGCTGTCGGACTGGTGCGAAACCTACTCGCAGAAGACCTCCCGCTGGCACTTCGCGACCATGTTCATGCATCATGTGGTCTCGGACCAGGGACTGATCGGCGCGGCTCGGACGGCCATCGAGAAGAACGCCCCGGAGGCTCCGGAGCTGGCGCGCCAGGCCATCGACCAGCTGGATTCCCACTCCGACATCGAGGCGCATTCCGTCGAATTCGCGGCCGAAGCCGGTCGCAACGCGTCCCGGCTTCATCCCAAGGGGATCGAGTATCTTCATCGCCAGTTCGACGAGCCGCTCGGGCTTCTCGACAGCTGGCTGAAGGCCGTGGAACGCGAGGGCAGCCAGGGGCAGAAATCCGACGCGAAGCTGCGCGCGGCGATCGGCAACCTGCAGACCCGCCTCGAAAAGGCGGCCGGCGCCCTCGAAGCCGAGGCCGGGAACGCCGGCGATCCGGTGGAGCGCGCCCTTGCAGGATGGATCGCCCTGCAGGCCCGCGAAGCCATCCGGGCCATCGAAGGGTCCGACTCCGGCTCCTTCGCCACACTGGAGGCGGCGATCACGGCCGAGCGCGACCTGCTTCCCGCCGCCACGCGCGATGCGATCACCGCGCCCGACCTGCGCTTCGATGCCTTCCGGGAGGCCCTGACGGAGGGCATCCCCGGTCCCGCGGAGGCGCTGGACCGCGCCAGGCGCGAGGCCGCCTTCGACACCGCCATGCGCCTCGCCGCGCGCTTCTCGATCGATGCGGACGCGGACATCCGGCGCGAGATGTCGGTGTTCGCCGAAACATGGCAAGCGGAGATCGAGCGGCGCGAACGTCGCCTCAAGACGCTGGCAAAGGTCGATTACAACCACCAGGACGAAATCACGCGGCGCCTCAACTGGTGCCAGATCGCGCTCGAGCGCCTCGCTGCGGTCGGCTCCGGGTCGGAGATCCACGATCTGGCCGACATCCCGGTCCATGCCGTCGAGCTCGACGACATCTCCGGCACGATTGAGTCGAACATCCGCGACGACCAGGTCGCCCGGATCGGGCAATACCGAAACGACCGGAACGCCGACGAGGCGGACATGCTCACAGGCGCCCTCGACGACCTGACGATCGAGGCGATCGAGGACCGGATCGCGCAGCTGCGCGACGGCCGCTCCGCGGCGACCTTCGAGACCGAGCTCGAGGGTCTCATCAAGCATTTCACCCCCGAGTTCATCACCTATGCCGCTTCGGCCGACTGGCCGGCCGCCCCGGCCCAGTTCCAGGCCGCACTCAAGGGTGAGGGGCCGCTCGCCATCGACGAGGACCGTCGCAAGGCTGGCCTGGAATTCATCTCGCTCTACCGCGACATCATGCACGCCATGGTGTCGCGCAAGCCGGCCATCAACGACATCCGGGCCTTCTTCGAAGAGATCGGCTTCGAGAACGTGAAGCTTCACGACAGCAAGCAGATCGGACGCACCAAGGCCTGGCAGGCGAGGATGACCGGCACGATCCGGACCGATGGCTGGTTCCTGCCACCGGTCTTCGGCTCCAAGGCCGCGGCCGGCTACCGCCTGCTGATGATCGGCCCGGACATTCTGCCCGAGGCGGCCCTCAAGGCGGCCGGCGACATGCCCACCATCCTGCTCGTGGCCGGCGTCGCCGATGCTGCCCGGCGCCACGAGTTCGCCGAGCGCCTGCGCGCCACCGCCACTCCGGCACTGCTGATCGACGAGGCTCTGGTCGCTTTTGCCGCGACTCGGCGCGACACCCGGGCGCGCACGTTCTTCGAGTGCGGCCTGCCCTACGGGCGCGTCGAGCCCTACACCACGGATGCCGGCCAGATCCCGCCGGAGATGTTCTTCGGCCGGGAGGAGGAGGTCCGCTACATAATGTCGAAAACCGCCGATGGCTGCCTCGTTTACGGCGGGCGCCAGCTGGGCAAATCGGCACTCCTGAACCACGTGGCCAAGACGCGGCATGCGCCGGAGGAAAGCCGCATCGTTGTGCGGCGCGAGGTGAAACCCCTCGGCAACGCGGAAAAGACGTCCGAAATCTGGTCGCACCTCAACGCGATGCTGGTGCCGCACAACGTGGTCAAGCCGGCAAGCCGCGATGCCGACAGCATCTGCCGCGACATCAAGGGCTGGTTCTCGACCAGGCCCGAGGCGCAGGTCGTGTGCATGTTCGACGAGACCGACCATTTCATGGCCGCAGACACCAAGGCCGATTATCCCGAGCTCAGCCGCCTCAAGGAACTGATGGAAGACACCGGGCGGGCTTTCAAGGTGGTCTTCGCCGGCCTTCACAACGTCCAGCGGATGCACCGACAGCCCAACTCGCCGCTCGCCCATCTCGGCCAGCCGATCTGCATCGGGCCCCTGAACCGCACGGAGGACGACAAGCGCGCCGCGCATGACCTGGTCGTCAAGCCGATGCGGGCCGCGGGGTTCCGTTTCCAGTCCATGGAGGCGGTCGAGGAGATCCTCGCCTGGGCCAACTACTATCCCTCGCTCGTCCAGGAATACGCCAAGGGGCTTCTCGCCTCCATGCACGGCCAAGGCAGCGGGAAGGCTTACCGCCTATCGGATGACGGCCCGCTCTGGACGATCCCAACGGGCGACCTCTTCACCCACCGGGGCTATCGTCAGATCGAGACCCGCATCCGGGAGAAGTTCCACCTGACGCTGGATCTCGATCCGCGCTACGCGCTCGTCGCCTACACGCTCGCGAGGCTCAACGCCGAAGGCTTTGAACACAAGTCCCTGGTATCCGGATTCACCCCGGCTGAGCTTCTCGACGAGGCGGCGGCCTTCTGGCCCAGGACGGCGGAACAGCCCTCTCAGGCAGCTTTCGAGGCCCTCCTCGAGGAGCTCTTCGATCTCGGCGTGCTCGGCCGGGTGCCGATCCCGCAGACCAACCGCTACACCTACCTTCTGCGAACGCGGCAGGTTGCCGCGATGCTGGGCTCGATCGACGACATCTACCATGCTCTTGGCGAGATCGAGGAGAAGGATCCCACGGTCGCCTACGACCGGTCCGTGCACCGGCGGCGCTACGCGACCGGTGGCCACCTCCACGCACAGCAAGACCTGCCCTATAGCCCGCTCACCGACCTGCAGATCGAGCGCATCGTTCACCGGGAGTCGCCGCCCGTTCAGCTGGTCTGCGGCCTCGAGCCGCTTGGTTTGTCCAAGGTCGGTCGGGCACTGAAGGCCATATCGGAAACGGCCCGCCTGCCGGGCGCGCCGAACACCGACATTCCCGTCCACCTGGTCGACAATCGCAAGGACCTGCGGGCCCGCATCGACAAGGCCCAGGTCGGCGCCGGCAGGATGACGATCGTCGTGCACACACCGGGCAGTGCGAAGGACGCCATCGAAGAGGTGTCCTGGCTCGAGCGTCAGCCGCGCGTCATCAGCGGACATGTCCGTCCCGTGATCATCCTCGACGCGGCCGACTCGGCCTCGCGGGAGCTGGCCAACCGTCGCTCGGATCAGGCACAGTTCCTCTCGGCCTGGGGCGCGGAAATGATCCGGGTGCATCTGCATATGATCGAGGAGCTGGAACTCGACAAGCCGGCAACGCGGGAGGCGATTCTTTCGGCCGCCGGCGGCATTCCCTCGGAAACGATCGAACTCATCCGCAAGATGTCCAAGGCGAACGATCCCATCGAGGTGGCCAGGGAATGGCGCGTCTCCCAGCGCTTTCCGGATCCCATCTCCAAGGGGTTTCTGGGCCAGGCCCTTCTGCTGCTCGAACTCGGCGAGGGTGAGGATTACCAGACCTTCGACGATCTCATGCGCGAACAGACCGGCTGTGACCTGGTCACCATCGGGCCCGATCTTGTCGCCACTGGGTTGGTAGCCGGATGGAGCCCCAAAGTAGGCCGCATTCGGCGGTCTGCCCTGGGCGACCTGATATCACGAACACTGGAGTCGTAACGACACCGATCATTTCGTTGGACTCCGAGGAGACTTTTTGGCGCCTCTGGTAACTTCCACTGTACCATATGGGGTTTAATGTAATGCGAGTGAGGCGTTGCTCCGGTGTGTCAGGGTGAGAACAGGTATGGATAGACGGACATGTCGCCTTGCCGCATTCAGACTGGTCGAGGTCGAAAAACATCATCGTGCTGCGCGCCGCACGGCTCCGTTTTCCGACCCCGATCGACTCCGGCGCCGAAGTCAGGGGACAAGCCCCCAGTGGTTGCAATGCGCCTTCACGGCGCATTGCGCTTTCATGGGCCACGCAAGGTGACCGAAGGTGAGCGACCTGGCCAGAACGCTTGGGACTGACTTCATCTCAGCTGCGCGCCGCGAAGACTTCATCTGTCCGTTTGCGTGAGTTGCTCTCTCGCTCAGGCAGTAAATGGGTCGTCTCGAACGGACAGAAAAAGCCAGAAGCGATTTTTCTTCACGGACGACAAATCTTTCGACACCCGACTGCTTGAAGCGCGCACAAGAGAGGTTGAGCAAAGCATCAAGGCTCTTTCAGGGGGATTCAAGATTCTCTTGATTCAGGGGTGAATTCATGTCGTTAAATCAAGCCGTTACATAGAAGTATAACGCAAAAATCCCGCGTTGTGACGCGAATCCCCCCCGGGATGACGAGATTTCCCCGCATTTTGACGCAAAAACCCCGCGGTATGACGAGATTTCCCCGGACTGCAGGCGCCGGGCTCACGTGGTTGATACCCTGCATGGTTCATCCAATGTCGCTTCTTTGTTCCCTGCGCCGACGGTAGATGTCGAGCGACGCCATCGCTCCGTTCGTGGCAGTTTCCAAAAATTTTGGATTTACATTTCAGAGCGTGGGAAGTCGCGACTAATTGCCTCTGGCCACAATAGCAAAGGAGGCAGGAAATGTTGAAAGTCAAAGAAGTTGCCGATCACTGGCAGCTGCGGCCGGAGACCGTTCGGCGCTACATCAGTGACGGCGACCTCCCCAGTATCATCCTCAATGGCCACCATCGTATCGAATGGCAGAATGTCTGGGCGCTCGAGAACGGGACCTTTCCGCGCGGTGCCCGGATGGACCACTATCGGCAGCCGCTCATGAGCAAACGCCAGCTCGCCGGTCGACTGAACGTCTGCATCAAGACGGTCGAGCGTTGGATCGATGCCGGTTTGCCGACACGATCGGTCTTTGGAAGCGTCCGGATGAACCGTGCGGATGCCCGCGACTGGCTGATGGCCGAACTCGACATCGACCTGCCGGAGGATTTCTTCGATCATGTCTGACGCCGTCGCACAGTGTGACCATCGGTTTCTGCGTCTCAATGGGACAATCCCGGCTCGTTGCACATCGGACCCCAAGCATAAATTGGCGTTATGCTTGGGGTCCTTCGTGCGAGCCGAAGGAAAATTGCGACAAGCTGTGCGAACCGGGCTTTCGGGCCCGATCTCCTGAGCGCTGCGGCGGCGCCCCTCACATCTAGGGCGCTGCCGAAGCGGCTCAAGCTCAGGAGAACACATGACCTATCATACAAGCCAAAATTCAACGCACGCCTCGAAATCGAGCGCCTCGATGTCCGACCTCCTTTCATGGGCCGAGGAGGCCGGCGAAGACCGATACGCGGTCCTGGAATTGAAGAAGGTGCCCGCGCGCATGAGTTATGCCGACGAGGAACTCCATCTGATATCAGACGACCCGGTTTACTTCGAAACGAACGTGGCGCCCGCGCCGTACGGAATGGTGTCGCGAGCGGCGGATCTCGATGCTGCGCGGCGTCGAGGGAATGCGCGCCTTCGCGCCCTGATCGAGCGTTTCTGGGCCGCCCGTGGCTGTGCGCAGCCCGCGCAGGAGGACCGTGCGACCTATACGAAAGTGATCGACCTCGTGAGGGCCCATGAAGGGTTTGCAGATCGGGGCGACCCTCTGCCGACTTCGTTTCACAAGCCCCTTCTGACCTTGCGCGCGCGATGCCTTGTGCCGTTCGATGAACTCGACCAGCCGGAATTCGATCGTGTCTGGGGAGAAGCGACGACGGGAGTCCGGAAATCCTTGCGCAAGATCCCGAACCTGATCGAACGCCTTCGAAACGGGCACAATCTTTGGCCGGAAATCACCGAGCTTCTCCCGTCCTGCAATCTCGTCACGCCGCCTTCGCCGGGACTACATCGGGCGCGCCGGATTCTCTGGAAGGACCTGCCGGAGGTATTCCGCGCCGACGCCGAGCGGGTATTCGAGCGGGCCATGGTTCTCCCGAGCAGCCTGAAGTCTTGGGCGAAGGAGCAAATCGCCGCAGGGCGCCCGGCGGTCGACATCGACAAAGAGGTTGCCGAACGGAAACGCCAGCGGGGCCGTTCACCGAAGAACGCGAAAACGGCCACAGCGGGATATCGGCAGGCCATCACGTGGTTGCTGCGCGAACAGGTGTTGCCGTCCATGGACTTCGACGAGCTCTCGACGCTCGATGCGCTCTTCACGGCCGAGGCTTTGGAGGCGGCGTGCAAATCCCAGATCACGCGTTGCGCCGCGTCCGACACGCTCAAGGATGCGGATGAAAGCTCGACCCTGTGGTCGCGCTTCACGAACCTTATGACATTGGCACGGCATGGTCTTCAGGATCCGGAGAAGGTCGCGCTGCTCAATGTAATCAAGCTTGTTTACGAGGATTACATCCTGCCGCCGGACGAGATGACCGCCGAGGCGACGGCTGTCTGTGACAGGCTCCGCAAGAATCCACATCTGGCCGCAACCTACGTGCATGCCCCGTCTCGCCTCCACGCCGTTGCCACACAGGCACTTGCCGAGGCGACGACCACCGATGGTGAAGAACGAGCGCTGAGGCTCTTTGCGGTCGCGGCCGCGTACGCGATCCAAGTGTCGCGGCCTCTGCGGCCGGGAAACCTGTTCACTTCCCGCATTTCTGGAGCGGATAAATGCCCACGCAACGTGCACTGGATTGAGGATCGCGCATTTGCCGAAATCCGGTTCGTTGCGGGTGAGGTCAAGAACCGCAACGCGCTTACCGTGGAGGTGGTCGGCCGCGATGCAGAGATCCTGTGGGATTGGCAGATGGTCCACCGGCCCCGTCTGGCAAAGCTCCGGGGTCTCGAGAGATCGCCATACCTCTTCCCAGGGAAAGCTATGCCGCGCCTGCGCAAGGCCGGCCTGCGACTTCCGACAGGCGCCATGTCGGCTGCAGCCATTGGAGAGCTGTGGGACCTCGGAGATCGCCATCTCGGCCTCGGCCTGACCCCGCACCAGTGCCGTCACGCGACCGGCACGCTGATGCTGGCCGTCGATCCCGGCAATTTCGCCAGCGTGGCCTCGGTGCTTGCCAACACCGAGGCTGTCGCCCGCGCCCACTACGCGAAGGACTCGGGCGAAGCCGCGGCTGCGGCCGTGCGTGAGGCGCTCCTCGCCCATCATCCGGACATATTCAAGCGTCTCAAGGGGAGGATCAAATGACACGGAAGACCATCGAAGAGCATCTCGCCCCTGCACCCACGGCGATCCGGCGCCTCCTGCTGGAGGACCGGCATGATCTCGAGCCCGGGGCTGCCGCCGTGGTCGGCAGGTTGTTCGCCTCCGTGCACAAACACCGCGCTTCGATCTCGATGCCGCCGGCGCAGTGCTTCCGCGAGGCGGCGCAATCCGAATCCACATTCCGGACACTCCTGCGCGCGCTTTCGCGCCATGCGCCGCATGTTTGCACGGCGGAAGCGGTCGAGGTCAGCGACGAATGGTATGCGCGTCGGCGCCCCCCGCCCAAGACAGCCGAGTCGCCGCTCCGGGAGGAAGGTCAACAATGGCCTGACCGGTGGAGAGAACATCTGAATGCACTGCAGAAAGCCAAGATCAAGGAGTCCAGCCGCCAGCGCTACATAGCGAGTGTAGATCGATGTGCAGAAGCCGTGTCGGAGGGGCGGGCGACGGCGGATTTCGGCTTCATCACGGCGATGGACCTGGAGGACGCATTTCTGAACCATCCCGATGCCGACAGGCGCATAAAGACGGTAACGGCCGCGAACTACCTTGATGGGCTGATCGCTCTCGGTCGGGCTGGGGGAGAAAACCGAGACAGTCTGGACGCGATGCGATCTGTGTCGAAAGACCTGCGTAACCGGGCGGATCTTGAGTGCAAGAACAAGGAGGTGCGCATCGCCAAGCTGATGGAGCGCGGCGGGTTCTCCTACGTCGTGGACCGAGCCGGCGATGCGATCGAAAAGAACCGTCTGCTTCCACCGCACAGCGCCGCTGGTCGGCGCAAACTGCAAGCGGCGGTCCTCTCTCTCGTGCTGATGAACAAGCCGCCGCGCAAGGGTGATGTCGTGCGGTGGCGCTTCGGTCATGAACTTGTGCGGGATCCGGACGGTGTGTGGCGTGCGACCTGGATGCAGGAAAAGACCGGTCATGAGACCGAATCTGGCCGACTGTGGCCGGAGGTCTGCGCGCTGCTCGATCGCTGGATTCTCGGCGGCAGGCCAGACCGACTGGTCGTCCACCGATATCTGGAACTCACCGGCCACAACTGGCTGTCTCTCTCCGCTGAGACGCCCTACCGCGATCTCCCGTCTGAACTTACGAAGTCGCTGATCGGCGTTCCGTCGCATGATCTGCGCACGCTCGCGGCAGACTACCTGCGTCGTCATGATCCGGTTCGTGCCGCCCAGATCATCAGAACCCATCTCGGGCATGCCACCGACAGGGCGGGAGACGCCTACGCGACCGAGTGCATCGGCACTTCGGCGCAGCGCCTCTGGCAATCCGCAAGAGGGATGATCGCCGATACAGATGGCAATGCCAGAGAAGCAGCCAAAATCGCCAAGAAGAAGAAAAAGCCCGCGATTCCGAAGCCCCGTGGCGTGACCGGTCGCATCGGTCGGCCTGTCCGAATTCCCGGTCGATCCCGGAGGCGGACCGGATAAGAACAGACAGAGACTGCTGAACCCACGAGTAAATGCGTAGGGCAAGGCCGTTGGAGACCGACGCGCCCCTCTCGTTGTCGGCGCGCCGGTCTCATCCGGCCAGCTCATGACGAAACAAAGGGCGGCCATTGAAATTCCTCTGGCTGCTATCGGGAACGCCCAATTATCGGGAGGATGTCATGACTGGCAGATCTGCGCCATTCACTGGAGACAAGACCCGCCTCGCCACTGATCTCGGCAAGGCATGGGCATGGTGCGAATATATGCACTCCGATCTTAAACCATTCACGCTCGTTTCAGGCGTCCTGGATCTTGGAGATCAGACGTTCGGATTTGATCCCGGGATTGAAGAAGCCGAGTACTATTTTGACTGCGGACCATTGCGCGAAACCGCGCTCGATGCTCTCGCCACCATGGGTCACCATCCAGCTCCAGACCGATGGTATGCGCGCTACCCGACCGCGTTCGTATTCGCACGGCGTCTCTCAGCGCATGAATGCCTGCAAGCGCTGGCATTCTTCCGGGCAAGGGGCCTAACCTCAACTTCGAGCAATCAAGGTCGACATCAGAATGGCCCGGGCGGTTGTTGATGCAATCAGCGTGATGAATGCCCAAGAATGCGTAACGCCGCGCGGCAGCGAACAATGAAAGCCTGCAAGATGCTGCCTGCAGAAACCGACGCGCCCCTCTCGTTGAGGGCGCGCCGGTCTCATCCGGCCAGCGCACGATGAAACAAAGGGTCGGCCATTGGAATTCCTCTGGCTGCTACTGGGAACGCCGACCCGAAACCCTGTCCAAGAAAGGAGAGAAAGGACGCTTGATGCGGGCACGACTGTCCGCGCAAAGAAAAGGAATTTGAGATGTCCCCAACATCAAATGCGGCGCGCAGCAAAGCCGCGATGCGAGCCGCCGAAGGGTTCGTCACCCGGAATTACCAGGACCTCGTTCATGGGGCAGGACTGCTCGGCGGCGTCGGCGCGCAGTGTCGTTGCGAGAGGTTGACCGCCCGCTTGCGGCGCGCCAATCGCATGGACCACTATTGCTGGCGCGAACTGCGATGGCTGCACGATTTGTTTTGCCTGCAAGTCGGCAGTGATCCCGACTCCACAGACGCGCCATATTTCTGCGATCTTTCTCCGGACGATCCGGCGGTCAACGGTCTGTGCCTCCTTGCCGACGCGCTTGGTGACCTGCTCGCCGAAATCGAAAGAGAGCATACACAAACCGTCTCGGAGCACACAGACGAAGCGGGCCGGGACGCGGCCTGACCTCTCCGCCGGCGTGCGCGCCGGCGCCTTGAAAGGCGGTCGCATGGTGCGCCGCCGGAAAACCCAAGGAGTGGTCATGTTCAAATGCTACATTCAAATGCCGGTAGAGGATCTCTTCGCGAATATCCTGCTGGAAACCCGGCAGATCAGCGACAGTCTGAGGCATCTCGATGTCTTTTCTGGTGCAATGGAGCGGGCATCTTTCCTACGGGACCTCGCGATGCTCTCCGGCCATAAATGGATCGACACCGAGGCGGGCAAGAATCTCGATCCGATCATACGCATTCTCGAGGCGGAACTCGACGCGGAGACGACAATGATCACGCAGGTATTCCATGGCCACAACGATCCGGATCACGGAGCGGTCGGATCGGTGGAGAAGCGGCGGGAGCTGACGGCGCGTGGGGAGTCCGCTTCTTCCATGCTGCAGAGCCTCCGGCGGCTGCAATGCATGCTCGAGGTCGCGGACGCGCGGATCAAAGCGGAGAGAATCGTTAACCTGCGCCTGCAGGTCTGATCCGCTCCTCGCGGCCAAGCCGATCCACCCTTCTGGCACGGGGTGGCTCGGTCGGGTGTCTGTCTGTATTTCGTAGGGCGCGTCCTCTCAGCCCTCAAGTCATGCGGACACCCGGCGATCCGCCAGGTTGGTGATGTCAGCAAGAGGCATGTCGCCAAAGGGCTTCCGGATCATTGAGATGTCGATCTCGATCATGTTGACCCATTTCTGCAAGGTCTTCTTGGCGAAACCATGCGGGTTGTAGTTGGTGATGTTCACATCACGTTCCACATGCCCCATCAGGTACTTCCGGTGGCTGTCCTGGCACTCGAGTTCGATCAGGAGATGGTTGAATGTGGTCCGGAAGGAATGGAAATCTCGCTGCGGATCATAGCATTCGTGGTCTTTGCGATAGCGGGTAAAGCGCTTCGAGAACGTTTCCGTAAAGGTCTTCTTGTTGGCGCTCCGCTCCAGCCACGGGAAGAGACGCGGCTCTTCGGCGCGCCGGCGCTCTTCGACGAGCTGCATCAGGCCAAGCTTGAGCAGGTTGCGATGGATCGGCACGGTCCGACGCGCGGCCATGCTCTTTAGGCTTTGCCCAGGGCATTGCTTGAGGACGATGCAGGGAATCTCGTCAATGACCTGGATATCATCCGTATGCAGCTGCAAGACCTCCTCGCTGCGGAGACCCATGTGAAGGGCGATCAGCGGTCCCCAGAACATGGGATCTCCGGAATCTTTGAGCTTGTCTTGGAAGATTGGCGTTCGGAACAGCTTGCCCAGGTGACCGCACCACGTCTGCCGCTCCGTATCATCCTCAAGGAGCATGCGGCGCTCAACTTCGGCGGACTCCCAGATGTGATCCGCCATCATGTTTTCCCGGGCTTCACCCTGACGCACGGCGAACTTGAAGACACGCTGGAAATCCTGCATGTGCCGGTAGATCGTCGCTGCCTTGAGCCGCGGCAGCCTCTCGCGCAGGATAGTGATCTCGATCTTGCCGGGGCTCTCGCCTTTTTTCGTCATTCTGGCCCGGGTAATTTCCTCGTTCCGCCGTTCTTGTTCGTCGGCCTCATCGGCAGCCACCTGAGGGGACCGCTTGTCGGTCTTGGCCTGGTAGTTTCGTGGAATGCGCTGCATGAGTGTGAAAGCAGCAGTGAGCTCCTCGTGCACGACGTCATTCAGGGACTTGGCCCCAAGGATGCGCTCCATCAATCGTGCCGTTGATCGGACATTCGCCGCCGAGTTCTTTGCCCAGCTCTCGCCACCCTTCGGGTTCGGGTTTTCATTGAACTTGAAGGTTCTGTAGCCCCGCGAGCGTTTCTCGATATAAACCTCGGCCGTGTCCAGGATCGTCGGGCCGGGGGAGGTGTCGTGTGTTGTGCAGATTTCCTGAACCGGCGCCACTGAGGTCTCCGGAGCGACGTCTTTTGGCATTTCTTTTTCGATCGGCCGTGCCGCGGCGCCCCCGGCGGGATCGGGCGCCAACACGGGATACGACGGAACAGGCGCGACGGGCGCAGCAGGATACACCGGAGCGGGAGGTGCATCGTTCTGCGTAAGGGATGGCGCTGAATAGGGCTGAGAGATGGAGCGTGTAGCTACCTGTCTGGTCAATGCCCGGGAGAACACGGCCGTCGGTGTCGAGTAGGCCCCGTGATCCCGGCGGAAGTTCTCTTCGTTCGCATCAAGGATGACCCGCAAGGCTCGGTAGGCCAGCCTCTGCCAGTCCGGGTCTGTCTCGTCGAGCGGGATTCCGAGGCGGTCGGCCACTTGCCGGAGTGGATCCCGAGCCATGTCCCGATCCCGAAGCCGGATTACATCACGGACGGTCGCAATCGCGGCGTCGGAACACTGCAACTCATAGGCGGCCACCTCCGGGGTGCGAACGGGGGCGACCTCGCGCGCGGTCTCGGCCACGTCGATGAGAAACCGGCTGAGCCCGTCCAAGAGCCTCTCCATGATGTCCGGCGCTATCGCCATCGTCCTCTCCGTCACACCGGCGAAGGCAATGTCACTCAGAAGGGTGAGTTTCTGAGCCAAGGCCTTCGCGTCGGGGAGGACGTGGGATCGAAGCGAGAGGAGCAGTGACATTTTTTTTGGAGAGACCTCCGGACCCCAGGCCCGTAGGGCCTGGGGCCAGCGACGACGCCAATGGAACCCGCTCGGGCGGTATTCGAGATGCGGTTGCGATGCGGTCCTGAAACGCAAGTCTGCGACTCCTGTGCCAGCGTTTGTGCCACGCGGTGGGACAGGAGATGTGCCACGCCAAGAACTCTCCGAATGTAGACGGAGAAAATCCTTGGAAATCAGTCTCTCAGGAAGTTTTGGCTCCGGCGGTAGGGATCGAACCTACGACCAATTGATTAACAGTCAACTGCTCTACCGCTGAGCTACGCCGGAACACGTGCAGCCGTATAGCAATGTCGAATCCGGGCGTCCAGAGGGTATTGTCACAAAAATGCGGATTTCTGAAGCTGTCGCTCAGAGCCTGCGAAACTGGGCGTCTTCCGCCAATTCCCTGTCCGGTTCGACACGGAAGTTTTCCGTCATATCAATAAGATGCGACAGTACATTGCGGGCGGCGGCGGGCAGCAGGGCGGCTGGCGTGTCGGTGTAGATCCGGTCTGCAAGGGCGCGGGCAGTGGCGGGTCCGTCGGTGAGGGCGTCAAGGATTGCCGCCTCTCGGGCGCGGCGGTGGGCAAGGAGTTCGGCCAGTCGCGCGGCGGGGTCCAGCACAGGTGCGCCGTGGCCCGCATGAAACACCGACCAGTCGCGGGTTTGCAGGCGTTCCAGAGAGGCCATGAAGGCCGTCAGGTCGCCGTCCGGTGGGGACACAAGTGAACTTGCCCAGCCCATCACAAGGTCCCCGGAAAACAGCACGTCGCCGCAAGCAAAACTGAGATGATTGGCCATGTGGCCCGGTGTGTGCAGCGCTTCGATGCGCCAGCCGTCCGCTTGGACGATGTCTCCGTCGGCCAGCGCCTGATCCGGGACAAACCCTCTGTCGACGCCTTCACCCCCGCCCACAAGGCCGCCCTCGGCGAGGGCCTGCATGACCGGGCGGCGACCTGCCTCTGGCGGACCGAACCCCAAAATGGGCGCGCCGGTCTGTTGCGACAGCGCGCGCGCCAAAGGCGAGTGATCCAGATGCGCGTGCGTCACAAGGATATGAGTCACCCGCTGCCCCGGCATGAGCGCGCGCAGGATCGCCTCAAGATGCCCCCGGTCGTCGGGCCCCGGATCGATCACGGCAATGTCGCGCGTGCCCAGCAGATAGCTGTTGGTGCCCCGGTAGGTCATCGGCGAGGGGTTGGGCGCCAGAACGCGGCGCACTCCCGGCGCCAACACCTCGGCCACCCCGGACACGGGGTGAAAATCGGGCTGCGGATCACGCATGACAGGGGGTCCTTTTGGCGATGGCACGCCGGGGCGCTGCGGGCTAGGTTTAGCGCATGTCCTTCACCTGGCTCAAACAATATATGCCCCGCAGCCTCTATGGCCGTGCCGCGCTGATCCTCGTTCTTCCGGTTGTGACGCTGCAACTGGTGGTGTCGATCGTCTTTATCCAACGCCACTTTGAGGGCGTGACCGTGCAGATGAGCACCGAACTGGCCCGCGAGGTGAACCTTGTGATGGCGGATCTGCCGGAATTGGGAAATGCGACGCGGCTGCGGCTGCAACCGGTGGCGACCGGCGACGATGCCTTGCCAAAAGCGAACCTGCGGCGGTGGTATGATTTCACCGGTCTGGTGGTCAACCGTGAGCTTTTCATGCGCATCCCGGCGCTGGAGCGCATCGAATTGCCGGACAACCGCGCGGTTGTGCTGTATTTGCGCAATGCGGACCAATTGTACCGGATTGCGCTGGACCGCACGCGGGTGTCCGCAGCCAACGCCCACCAACTTTTTGTAAACATGGTGTTTTTTGGCGCGTTGATGACGCTGATCGCCTTTTTGTATATGCGCAACCAATTGCGCCCGATCACCCGTCTGGCCGCAGCGGCAGAGGCCTTTGGCAAGGGCCGCAACGTGCGCTACTCGCCCGCCGGGGCCGTCGAGGTGCGCGCCGCCGGTCATGCCTTTCTGGACATGCGCGCGCGGATCGAACGGCATATCGATCAACGCACCATGATGCTGTCGGGCGTCAGCCATGACCTGCGGACGCCGCTGACACGGCTGCGGCTGGGATTGTCATTGCTGGACGATGAAGACCGCGAACCGCTGGAACATGACGTCGAAGAGATGCAGCGCCTGATCGATGCCTTTCTGGATTTCGCCCGCGGCGATGCCGAAACCGCCTCCTCGGAGCGCACCGATCCTTTTGATCTGGTGCGGCGGATCGTCGAGGACGCGCAACGTGGCGGTCAGAAGGTGGCGCTGGGTGAGATGGTGGGGCAGGGCACGGTGATGCTGCGCCCGCGCGCCCTGCGCCGCGCGGTCGAGAACCTCGTGGCCAATGCGGGCCGCTATGCCACGTCCTGTCAGGTGTCCGTGCAATTGGCAGAGCGGTCCCTGCGACTGCGGGTAGAGGATGACGGCCCCGGCATTCCACCCGACCGACGCGACGACGCCTTGCGCCCCTTTGTCAGGCTGGACCCGGCGCGCAATCAGGACAAGGGGTCCGGTGTCGGGCTGGGTCTGGCCATTGCCGCCGACATCGCGCGGGCCCACGGCGGGGTTCTGCGGCTTGGCGAAAGTGAGGCGTTGGGCGGACTGCGCGCCGATATCGTCATCGCGCTCTGACGTCCCGCCCGCGCAGGATGCCGGGCATTTTCGAAAAATGCGGGACAGGCGCCACGATTTCGCCGCGTCACGGTCACCTCGCCGAAAGGCTGATGGGGCAGGTTGCGGACATCGCGCCGCCTGCCAAAGCGGCACTGTCACATGTCGATCCAAGGGAGACCCCAGATGGCCCTCATGACCCTCGCCGCCGCCAGCATCGGCCTTGCCAGCTTGACCGCCCCGGCGGCGGATTTGCCCGAAACGCTGTTCATGGCGCAGGCGCAACCGTTTATCACCACCCAAGGCGTCGTTGGCCCGCAGGGCGACTACATGACCACGCCCAAGGGGTGCACCTATCGGCGCACGCAGGCACCGGGCCAACCGGCGCGCTGGATCATCGTGCAGAACCCGCACCACATCGGCAAACCTGCCTCACCCGGTCACTGCAAAGCCATGCTCTGAACCCGGCACCACCGGCAAAAGAAAAACGCGCGCAGGGGGCTGCCCTGCGCGCGTGTCACCAAACGTTGTCCCCAGCCGGGGCTGGGTCACTTGTCCTCCCACCACCAGACATCGGGCTGAAAGCCCAGCCAGTCCCCGTAGATCGGCAAACTGTCGGGATAGGTCAGTTCCTTGGCGTGGGCGATCCGGCTGACAGCGAATTGGTCCTGCACCGGGATCACGTAGCGTCCGGTGGTCAACACCCGGTCCAGCGCGCGGGTCGCGGCCAGAAATTCATCGCGGGACTCCGCCCCCAGCAGGGCGGCGATCATCGCCTCGATTGCCGGGCTTTTCACCCCCATCCAGTTCATCGACCCTTCTTGATCCGCCGCGTCGATCCCCCAGTATGAGGTTTGTTCATTGCCGGGGCTCAGGGATAGACCACGCCGATAGGTGGTCATCTGGAATTCGAACCGGGTGGTGCGTTCCTTGTATTGCGCCGGGTCGATCATGTTCACCTCGGCAGTGATCCCCATGCGCTCCAGCGCCCGGATAAAGATCTCGGCCATCGACACGTTTTCCCCCTGACCCTGTTGCAACAGGATCTCAAAGGTAAACGGCGTCCCGTCAGCGTCCTTCATCACACCGTCCTGCACCGTCCAGCCTGCCTCGGCCATCAGGTCGATCGCCTTGGCAAGGTTCTTGCGGTTGCGCGCGGTGCCGTCAGAGACGGGCAGGGTGTACCCCTCCAGCGCGCCGGGCAGCAACTCATCCGCAAAGGGGGTCAGCAGGTCTTTCACCAGACCTGTCGCGGGGCCGTCGCGCATCCCCAGCAATGAGTTGCCAAAGTATGAGGTGATCCGCGGCTGCGCGCCGCCGGTCAGGGTGTCGTTGATGTACTCAAAGTTGAAGGCATGGATCATTGCCTCGCGCACGCGCCAATCGGAAAATTGCGGCAGGCGGGTGTTCATCACGAACCCGGTGATGCCGGTGGGGCGCTGGTGCCCGACCTCGGACAGCACGATGTCGCCGTTGCGCACCGCCGGGAAATCATACTGTGTCTTCCACTTTTCCGCGTTGGTTTCGCGGATGGTGTTGATGATCCCGGATTTGAACGCTTCGAACAGCGCGGTGTCGTCGGCAAAGAACTCCAGCCGGATCGCATCAAGGTTGTTGGTGCCACGGCGGAACGGCAGATCCTTGCCCCAGTAGTCGGGGTTGCGGGTCAGTTCGACATAGCGACCGGCCTCATAGTCGCCGATCACATAAGGCGCAGAGGTGATCGGCACCAGATCGAGGCTGGAATTCTCGAAATCCAGCCCCTCCCACTGGGCCTTTTGCAGGATCGGGCGGATGCCGACGATCAGCGCCAGTTCCGGATTCTCTTCGTTAAAGGTGAACCGGACAGAGGCGTCGCCGGTCTGCTCCATGCTCTCGACCTTGTCCCAAAGACCGCGATAGCGCGGGTCCCCTTTGGTGGCCAGCGTCTCATAAGACCACATCACGTCTTCGACCGTGACCGGACTTCCGTCAGAGAACCGCGCCTCTGGCCGCAGGGTGAATTCGACCCACTCCCGATTCGGGCCAATCTCTATCGATTCGGCAAGAAGCCCGTACAGGGCAAAGGGCTCATCCCAGTTCCGGCCCATCAGGCTTTCGTAAACGAGAAAGCGCAATTGCCAGGGCGCAGAGCCCTTGAGGATCAGCGGATTGAGGCTGTCATAGCTGCCAAGTTCGCCGGTGATGATCTTGCCGCCGGTCGGGGCGTCCGGATTTGCGTAGGGGAGTGACACAAAATCAGGTGGAAGCTGCGGCGCCCCGTACATAGCTATGCCATGCTGCGGGTCGGCCCACAGGCTGCCCGCGGAAAGAATCGCCCCGACCGCGACGATTTTCGCGGTCAGATTTCGGAAAGAATTTATGTACATTTCGGCAACGATCCTTGTCCGCCCTTGTTTTCTTGAAGCCAAGCGTACCGCTGCTTTTACGCCTTTTCAAACTTTTAGCTTGGACTCAAAGTTCGAAACGCTTATAACAAGGGCACTGCTCGATAGGTTTCTTGCCTGTATGAAACCTGCCTCAATGACTGAACCCCGGCCTTGTGCCGGGGTCTTTTTTTGTCTGATGCTCAGCTGCAATGACAGGCAAACACGTCCTGCAACAGCCGTCTTTGATCACCCGCAGGTCACATCCGCGACAACCCGCCGACAGGTGACGCCATTTGTGTCGGCGCACTGTGATTGAGCAGGTGCATACCGGTGCACGCGCGCCTATGCTGCACATGCAAACACAACAGAGATCAGGGGGCACACATGTCGCTTCAGGGAAAAACCGCCGTCATTACCGGATCGAACTCAGGCATCGGTCTGGGCATCGCGCATGAGATGGCCCGCGCTGGGGCCTCGGTGGTGATCAACTCCTTCACCGACCGGGATGAGGATCACGACCTTGCCAAGAGCATCGCCAAGGAACACGGCGTCGAGGTCCGCTATATTCAGGCCGACATGTCCAAAGGCGATGAGGCGCGCGCGCTGATCGAAAAGGCCGGTGCCTGCGATATCCTGATCAACAACGCGGGCATCCAGCATGTCGCGCCGATTGACGAATTCCCGGTCGCGAAATGGGATGCGATCATCGCCATCAACCTCAATTCGGCCTTCCACACCACCGCCGCCGCGCTGCCGATGATGCGCAAGGCGGGCTGGGGCCGGGTGGTCAACATCGCCTCGGCGCATGGGCTGACCGCCTCGCCCTACAAGAGCGCCTATATCGCCGCCAAACACGGCATCGTCGGCATGACCAAGGCCGTGGCGCTGGAAACGGCGGAGGAGCCGATCACCGCCAATGCCATCTGTCCGGGCTATGTTCTGACCCCGCTGGTCGAGGCGCAGATCCCCGACACGATGAAGGAATACGGCATGGACCGCGAAACGGTGATCCGTGAGGTCATGCTGAAACGCCAGCCGTCCAAAGAGTTCGCCACGGTCGAGCAGATGGGCGGCACGGCGGTGTTCCTGTGTTCCGACGCGGCGGCGCAGATCACCGGCACCACGATCAGCGTGGACGGCGGCTGGACCGCACTTTGATCTGAAACGGGCAGGGGGATGGGGCGCATGGTCCATCCCTCGCGGTTCGCAGGCCGGAATTTCTATAGCCCGGAAACACACCAGAAACACAGTGGAGCGCGCGATGGCAAAACCGGTCAGGATCAATCTCGCCCTTCAGGGCGGCGGTGCGCATGGCGCGTTCACTTGGGGCGTGCTGGACCGGCTGCTGGAAGCGCCGGAGATAGAGATCGCCGCGATCTCTGGCACCTCAGCGGGGGCGCTCAACGGGGCTGCGGTCAAGGCGGGGCTGCTGAGTGGCGGCGCAACGGCCGCAAAGGACAACCTTGACTGGGTCTGGGAACAGATCGGCGCGCTCAAGGATGAGGCGCTGCCGGACTGGATGCAGGCATGGCTTCCGCAGCCCGGCCTGATCAGCAAGAGCCTGGAATATTCGCTGCCATACAGTGTCGGCGACGCGATGACGCGCATGGTGTCGCCCTATGCCTGGGGGCCGCTCTATCGCAACCCGTTGGAACGGATTGTCGAGCGGCTGGATTTCGGCAAGGTCTGCGCCCACAGCGAGCCGGAGTTTTTTGTCTGTGCCACGCAGGTCCGGGACGGCAAGATCCGCGTCTTCAAGGGAGAGGCGATCACCACGCAGGCGATCCTTGCCTCGGCCTGTCTGCCGACGATGTTTCAGGCGGTCGAGCTTGAAGACCCGCTCACCGGCAATATCGAACCGTTCTGGGATGGCGGCTATACCGGCAATCCGGCGCTGTTTCCGTTCTTTGCGCCGCATCTGCCCGACGATGTGGTGGTGGTGAACATCAACCCTCTGCTGCGGGACAAGACCCCCGTCAGCCCGCCGGAGATCCAGAACAGGATCAATGAGATCAGCTTTAACTCCGCCTTGCTGCGGGACCTGCGGGCGATCGAATTTGTCCAGCGCCTGCTGCACAGCGGGGCCTTGCAGCCGGGCAGCATGAAGGATGTGCGCGTCCATATGATCGCCGACGATGCGCTGATGAATTCGCTGTCGGTGGCCACGAAATCGGTGCCGGTGCCCACGGTGATCGCCCAGCTGAAAGACGCGGGGCGGCGGGCGGCGGGGCGGTTTCTGGAGCATCATCTGAGCGATCTTGGGGCGCGTCAGACAGCGGACCTGCGGGCCATGTTCAATTGAACCCCCATGCCCGCTGTCCACGCGTGGACAGACAGCCGCCTGAATGAAATCAAGGGCTTCCAGAGACGAATTCACGTTTCGTTAGGAAATGGACGCTTAAGACGCCTGTCTGAACTGCGCCTCAAGCGCCTGTTTGGCGTCCTGCCCGTTGGGGTAGACCAGCCCGGCAGAAATCACCAGCTTGGCCGCATCCTCCAGCGACATCTCCAGTTCGATCACGTCTTCCTTGGGCAGGAACAACAGGAACCCCGAGGTCGGGTTGGGCGTGGTCGGAATGAAGATCGACATCAGCTCGCCCTCTGGCAACACCTTTTTCGCCACCTCGCCCTTGGCCTGAGTCGAGATGAACCCGATGACCCATATACCCTGACGCGGGTATTCGATCAGGCAGGCCTTTTCAAAGCTGCGCTCACTTTGCGCAAAGATCGTTTCGGCCAGTTGCTTGAGTCCGGAATAGATCGAGCGGACAACGGGGGTGCGTTGCACAAGGCTTTCGGCGAAGGTGATCATCGAGCGGCCAATCAGCCCCTTGGCGATCCAGCCCACCAGCACGGTGAAGATCAGGAAGACCACAACGCCCAGACCGCGCACGTTGACCTCTATCCGGCCATCGTTGTTGCGGTCCAGCAGGTCAAACAGCCAAGGCACACGCGGCCCGTCCGGCCCGGTCATCCAGCGGTTGAGCAGCGCGTTGGGCTGATAGGAATCGGGCACAAAGGGCCAGACAAAGCCATCGACCCAGCCGACAACCGTCCAGATCAGCCAGACGGTCAGGCCAACCGGTGCGATCACCACGATCCCGGTCAGGAACGAATTGCGCAGCCGCGTCAGCAGCCCCGCGCGTTTCGGAGAGGAAGTCGAGTCAAATGGCGTTGTCATCGCAGGTCCCGGGACGATCCGTATCAAGGTAGGGGGATCGCGCCCGGTCTACAATGGGCGGAAGCGCAATCCGGGTGATCAGGCGGGCAGGCTGCTCAATTCCAGCGCAATTGCCGCAGCCAGACGGGCATTGTTCAGAACCAGCGCGATATTCGCCTCTAGCGAGCGGCCCTCGGACAATTCGTAGATGCGCTGCAACAGGTAGGGCGTCAGCGCCTTGCCGGCGATGCCGTGGGTCTGCGCGTCGCGGGTGGCCTCGGCGATGATCGGGGCCAGCGTGGCGCGCGGGATCTCTGCCTCGGCGGGGATCGGGTTGGCGATAAGCTGCCCGCCGGGCAGGCCAAGACGCGCGCGCATCCGGTGCGCCTGTGCAATCTGCAAGGCGGTGTCGGCGCGCAGCGGCGCGCGCAGCCCCGCCTCACGCGACCAGAAGGCGGGCAGTTGGTCCTGCCCGTAGGCCATGACCGGCACGCCCAGCGTTTCCAGCACTTCCAGCGTCTTGGGCAGGTCGAGGATCGCCTTGGCCCCGGCGGCCACCACCGTCACGGCGGTCTGTGCCAGTTCCTGAAGGTCGGCGGAGATGTCAAAGGAGTTTTCCGCCCCGCGATGCACGCCACCAATACCGCCGGTGGCAAACACCTCTACCCCGGCCAGCTTTGCCGCGATCATCGTCGCGGCGACCGTGGTCGACCCGGTGCCGCCCCGCGCCATGCAGACCGCCATATCGGCGCGCGACAGCTTGGCCACCTGTTTGGCCTGCGCAAGCTGTTCCAACTGGTCGTCCTCAAGCCCGACATGCAGGGTGCCGTCCAGCACGGCAATTGTCGCCGGGGTGGCCCCGGCGTCGCGGATCGTCGCCTCGACCCGGCGGGCAACCTCAAGGTTTTGCGGCCAGGGCATGCCGTGGGTGACGATGGTGCTTTCCAGCGCGACAACGGGGCGACCGGCGTCAAGCGCCTGAGCAACGGCGGCAGAGCGGGTGAACTGGGTCATGGGGAAACATCTCCGGATACATAGGTGGCGGCGGCGTCCAGCGCGCGGCGCAGGGCCTCCGGGCGGTCATGCCCGGCGCGTTCGGCGGCGATATGCGCCGCCATAAAGGTGTCGCCCGCGCCGGTGATGCGGGTCACGGTGACGGCGGGCGGGGTTTGCGTGACGGTCTGCGCGGCGCAGGCATCGCAGCAGGTGTTGCCGCCATGGGTCACAAGGGCGCGCGATGCGCCCCGCGCCACCAAGGCGGCGGCGGCCTGTGCGGCGCTGGTGAACGGCTCTGCGCAGAGCAGGCAGGCCTCTTCGAGGTTGACATACAGCGTGCCGCGACCGGCGCCCAGAAAGGGGTTCAGCCGCGTTGCCTTGCCCGGACTGGCGGGGGCGATGCGCAGGTCGGCCATCGCAAAGGCGGGATGGGCGGCCATCTCTGTCAGCAGCGCCTCTGTCAGGTTGCCGTCCAGCGCGATCAGCCCGGTATAGGGTCTGTCCGCGCTACCCAGCGGCCCCGCGATCAGCGGCGACAGAATACGCGCGCCCGCCGCCTCCAGCGAATGGGCATCGGCGATGGCGGCGACCAGACCGCCCGGTGCCTCGATCGCCATGTAACGGTCGGTGGGCAGATCGTCGGCAAAGGTCAGGTGGCTGGTGTCCAGACCCAGACGGCGGCATTCCTGCGCCAGTTCCGCGCCCTCGGCATCGCGGCCCACCACCGACAGCAGCGCGGGCCGCATCCCCAGACCCGCCAGCGTCATGGCGATGTTCAGCGCCACGCCACCGGGCACGCGGGTGATGCGGCCGGGTTTGTCATTGCCTTGCAGCATGGGGTCTGCGCACCGGCCGATCACGTCCCAGAGGACGGAGCCGATGCAAAGGATATCCGGGTCATGCGGTGTCATACTGCGTGGTTTTCGCGCGAAGGGCAGGCCGGTGCAAGCCGCATCCGACCTGTCATCGCGGCAACAGGTCGTCTTCGTCGGCGCACAGGCCCAGCCAGTCGCGAAAGTCGCGCAGCGCCGGGGGCGTCGGGCGGTCGGCGGGCCAGACGAGGTAATAGGCCCCAAGGCTGACCGGTGCCGCGTGGTGGGCGGGCCGCAGGGTGCCTGCGGCGCGCTCTGCCACGCTGAGGTAATCGGGCAGCAGCGCCACGCCAAGGCCGTGCAGCGCCGCCTGAAGGATCGCGGTGAACTGGTCGAAGCTGGCACCGGGCAGCGGTCCGGGGGACAGGCCCTGCGCCGCGAACCAGCCCGCCCAAGCCTCTGGCCGGGTCTGGATGTGCAGCAGCGGCAGACGGCGCAGCGCCTCCAGCGGCAGCGGCCCGTCGGGCAGCAATGTAGGCGCGGCCAGCGGTTGCACGGTCTCTGTCATCAGCTTCAGGTGATGGGTGTCGGGCCAGTCGGGCGTTCCGAAATGGAGTGCGGCATCAAAGGGTTCGGTGGCAAAGCTGAAGGGGCGCAGGCGGGTGGTCATGTTCACCGTCACTTGCGGATGGCGGCGGGTGAAATCCGGCAGGCGCGGCACCAGCCAGCGCATGCCAAAGCTGGGCAGGATCGCAAGGTTGAGCGCGCCGCCCGTCGGGTCCAGCCGCAGCGCCATCGCCGCCTCTGTCAGCCGGTCCAGCGTTTCGCGCACCGCCCCGGCAAAGACACGCGCCTGAGGAGTCAGCCGCAAGGCCCTGTTTCCACGCCGGAAAAGCGATGCGCCCAGTTGCTCCTCAAGGGTCTTGAGTTGCCGCGAGACGGCGCTTTGCGTCAGGTTCAATTCCTGCGCGACGGCAGTGGCGCTGCCCAGACGGTCCAGCGCCTCTAGCGCGCGCAAGGCGGGCAGGGAGGGCAGATGCATTCCGATTCCTCATGTATTCCTGCAATAATGTCGTTTTTTCATTCCGCCCGCGCAAGCTATACTGCCCACAACAGGACATGAGGAGCCCAGCATGAATGAGATGACCGACCCCAAACCGACCCTGAAACCCAAGGACGCGCCGGATCTGGCCGGGTTCGACTGGCAGGACCCGTTCCGGCTGACGGATCAGCTGTCGGACGAAGAGCGCATGCTGGCCGAAGGCGCGCGCAGCTTTGCGCAGGAGAAACTGGCGCCGCGCATCATTGATGCCTTTGCGCAGGAAACCGTCGATCCCGGCATCTTTGCCGAGATGGGCGAGATGGGCCTGCTGGGCATCACCGTGCCCGAGGAATACGGCGGGCTGGGCAGTTCCTACGTGTCCTACGGCCTTGTCGCGCGGGAAATCGAGCGGGTGGATTCCGGCTACCGGTCGATGATGTCGGTGCAGTCCAGCCTTGTGATGTACCCGATCTATGCCTACGGCTCCGAGGAGCAACGCAAGAAATACCTGCCGAAACTGGCCAGCGGCGAGTGGATCGGCTGCTTTGGCCTCACCGAACCGGACGCCGGCAGCGATCCGGGCAGCATGAAGACCCGCGCCGAAAAGATCGACGGCGGCTATCGTCTGACCGGCTCCAAGATGTGGATTTCCAACAGCCCGATCGCGGATGTCTTTGTGATCTGGGCGAAATCCGACGCCCATGACGGCAAGATCCGGGGCTTTGTGCTGGAGAAAGGCACCAAAGGCCTGTCCGCGCCCAAGGTGGGCAACAAACTCAGCCTGCGCGCCTCTGTGACCGGCGAAGTGGTGCTGGAAGGCGTCGAAGTGGGCGAAGAGGCGTTGTTGCCGCATGTTCAAGGACTTAAAGGGCCTTTTGGATGTCTCAACCGTGCCCGTTACGGCATCAGCTGGGGCGCTCTGGGGGCGGCGGAGTTCTGCTGGCACGCGGCGCGGCAATACGGTCTGGACCGCAGGCAATTCGGCAAACCCTTGGCGCAGACGCAACTGTTCCAGAAGAAATTGGCCGACATGCAGACCGAGATTGCACTGGGGCTGCAAGGCTGCCTGCGGCTGGGCCGTCTGATGGATGAAGCCAGGGCCGCGCCCGAAATGATCTCAATCCTGAAGCGCAACAACTGCGGCAAGGCGCTGGACATCGCGCGGCTGGCGCGGGACATGCACGGCGGCAACGGCATCTCGGGTGAGTTTCAGGTGATTCGCCACATGATGAACCTTGAGACCGTGAACACCTACGAGGGCACACATGACGTGCACGCGCTGATCCTTGGCCGGGCGCAGACCGGGTTGCAGGCGTTTTTCTAGGATTGACCGTTTCGCGGAGATAACCATGCCGGGCAGGGCCACCACAGGCCCGGTCGGTGCATCCGGTCCGTCTGTCCGGTGCCGAACAACAGCAATGCAGGTGGTCTTGCCGCCTGCATTGGATCTTTTCAGGGGGATGATCCTCTTGGCGGCAAAGCCTCAAGGGTCTGAAAGCACCGGCAAACGCTTATTGGGGGGCGTGCGTCATGCGGCGTATAAAGTACCGATAATCAGTATTATGTAAATAAGTTAGTGGCCAGACGCCCCCCGGACGCAGGTTTTCCGACCTCAGTGCGCAAATGTCGACAGATCTGAGATTCGGCTGCGCTGCGCCGGGTTACCCCAAAATCCGCGTGCATTGATGGCGCGCAGGTATCTCTGGGGTTGTATGGTGCCGAAGCGCCTGAAAAGAAGCAGGAAATACGCGCCATTTAGCGACCCGAGCGCAACGATTGACAGCAGAACCGGCCGGAGCCTAGCGGGACACTGGACAGGCCCGCCCCGCAGACCGTACCAAACAGACAAACCCTGGAGACGCGCATGACCTCGATCCTTGTTCTGAATGGCCCCAATCTCAACCTGCTGGGCACGCGCCAGCCGGAGATTTACGGCCACACCACCCTCGCCGATGTCGAAGAGATGTGTGTCGCCCATGGCAAGACGCGCGGTGTGGATGTGACCTGTGCGCAGTCCAACCACGAGGGCGCGTTGGTGACATATATCCACGAGGCGCGCGGCAAACACGCGGGCATCGTGCTGAACGCCGGGGCCTATACGCACACCTCGATTGCGCTGATGGACGCCATCAAGGGCGCGGAAATGCCAACGGTGGAACTGCACCTGTCGAACGTTCATGCCCGCGAGAGTTTTCGCCACACCTCGTATATCGCGCCCGTGGCCATCGGCGTCATAGCGGGATTCGGCGCAAACGGGTATAAACTGGCCATTGACGCCATGCTGGGCTTTCTGGAGACGCGGTCATGACCCCCGAGCTGAGAGATTACCTGATCGAACTGACCAATGCCCATGACGTGCAGGAACTGTGGGAAAAGCACTGTGCACGGATGGACAGCTATGGCTTCGATCGGCTGATCTACGGCTTTACGCGTTTCATGACGGCGACCAGCTTTGGCGATCCGAACGATTTTATCGTGCTGACCAACCACACGCCCGCCTACCGCAAGGGCTTTGTCGAGGACGGGCTGTATCGGTACGCGCCAATGGTCCGCTGGGCGCTGGAGAACGAAGGCCACTGTAGCTGGCGCGTGATGGCCGAGCAGATCAACAAGGGCACGCTGGACGACAAGGCGGCCAAGGTTGTCGCCTTCAACCTGCAACACAAGGTCCACGCGGGTTATACGATCAGCTTTCAGTCGGTGTCGCACCGCGCCAAGGGGGCGATCTCACTGACCACGCGGCCGGAACTGAATCAAGATGAGGCCGATGCGATCTGGGCAAAGCACGGGCAGGACATCATCCTGCTGAACAATCTGGTGCATCTCAAGATCATGACCCTGCCGCTGCCGCTGGCCGGACAGAACCTGACTCCACGCCAGCGCGAGGCGCTGGAATGGGTCGGTGACGGCAAGACGATGCAGGATATCGCGACGATCATGGGGCTGACGCAGGCCACCATCGAAAAGCACCTGCGCCTTGCACGTGAAACGCTGAACGTCGAGACAACGGCGCAGGCCGTGGCCAAAGCGGCGTTTCACAACCAAATGTATATCCTCGCAGCACAATAGGCGGTCGCTGACCACGCCGTCGGCACCACTGGGCAGGCTCTGGGGTAATCCCTTGACACAATGGGGAATTATCCGGCGTCTTTGCGTGATTTTTGCGTGACTCTGGGCAGTTTACTCTTTGGTCAGGAAATCCGTACTTCCTTTACCATAGGTTAATTGCGATTGTTCACTTGTTCCGTGAGTGGTGGCTTTGGCCATGGAACGAAGGGGCCGCAACCCGCGAATTTCCGGGCCATGTGGCTCTACCGGCGTCAGCCGGACGCTGGTTCGACGGGGCAATTACCGCTTCCGTCGGCCAGCACCTTTTCGGGGTCCCTGGATCTCATCCCCAATGTCTCACCGGGGGCCCCGAATTCAATTCCTGCGCCCTGCCCTGTCCGTTGCGCGTGTTGGCTCTGTCGTGTTGGGCCTGTCGTGTATGCCTGTGTTGCCGGGTCCGGGGTCCGGTCTGCTCCAGAGGTGGTTCAGGCAGCATGATGGGCCACGGCCCGTCCCGCAACCCTGCATTGCCGGAACCGGCACTTTCCGGCGGGAGATTGCCTAGAGCTTGTGAATTGCGCCTCTGCCGGACGCAAATGCGCCCCGGACGAGGGTCCGGGGCGCATTTGGTTTTCACGGATCAGGCTGATTGCAGCCTAAGGCTTAGCCCTGTGCAGCCTTGGCCACTTCGGCGGCAAAGTCCTCTTGGACCTTTTCGATGCCTTCGCCGACCTGCATGCGGACAAAGCCGACAACCTCTGCGCCCGCGTCCTTGGCGGCCTGCTCGACGGTCTTGTCGGTGTCCAGCGCGAACTGCTGGCCCATCAGGGTCACTTCGGCCATGAATTTCTTCATCCGGCCAACGATCATCTTTTCGATCACCGCGTCGGGCTTGCCCGATTCCTTGGCGATGTCGATCTGGACCTGCTTTTCCTTCTCGACCACGGCGGGATCAAGCGAGGCTTCGTTCAGGGCCGCCGGGTTCATGGCGGCGATGTGCATGCCGACCTGCTTGCCGAACTCTTCGGTGCCGCCCTTCAGCGCGACCAGAACGCCGATCTGGCCCATGCCATCGGTGGCCGCGTTGTGGACATAGGCCGCCACAACGTCACCCTCGACCATGGCCATGCGGCGCAGGGACATGTTCTCGCCGATGGTGGCGATCTTGTCGGTGATCACGTCGGAGACCGTCTTGCCGCCCATGTCGGCCGCCTTGAGCGCCTCGACGTCCGAAACGGTCAGCGCGACGTCGGCAATACCGGCAACCATCTTCTGGAAGTCGGCGTTCTTGGCGACAAAGTCGGTTTCCGAGTTCACTTCGACAGCGACACCCTTGCCGCCTTTGACCTGAACGGCCACGAGGCCCTCGGCCGCGGTACGGCCGGATTTCTTGGCCGCCTTGGCCAGACCCTTGGTGCGCAGCCAGTCAATGGCCGCTTCCATGTCGCCGTCGGTTTCCACCAGCGCCTTTTTGGCATCCATCATGCCTGCGCCAGTCATTTCGCGCAGTTCTTTAACCTGTGCAGCAGTGATCGCCATGGTTGGCTCTCCTCATCGTCTCATTGCAGGAGGTCGGGTGGCCGCCGCGGATCTGAAACCCGCAGCTTTGGCCACCCCTCATGTCATGGGCCTGTATCGCTTTTGCGACACCGCCCGCGAAGGCAATCAGCCTTCGGCCTTTTCACCGGCCTCAACCAGCGTCTCTTCGACAGGCGCATCTTCAAGCGCGCCAAGGTCGATGCCAGCGGCCTCCATCTGGCCGGTCATGCCGTCCAGCGCAGCGCGGCTGACCAGATCGCAGTACAGCGCGATGGCGCGTGCCGCGTCGTCGTTGCCGGGGATGATGTAGTCGATGCCAGCGGGCGAGCAGTTGGTGTCGACGATGGCGACAACCGGGATGCCCAGCTTGTTCGCTTCGGCCACGGCCAGTGCTTCTTTCTTGACGTCGATGACGAACAGCATGTCCGGCACGCCGCCCATTTCACGGATACCGCCCAGCGACGCTTGCAGCTTGGACTGGTCGCGTTCCATGTTCAGGCGCTCTTTCTTGGTGAGGCCTTCGGCGCCGTTTTCCATCTTTTCGTCGATTTCCCGCAGGCGGTTGATCGACTTGGACACGGTCTGCCAGTTGGTGAGCGTGCCGCCCAGCCAACGGTGGTTCATGTAATACTGGGCGCATTTTTCAGCGGCTTCGGCGATCGGAACAGCGGCCTGACGCTTGGTGCCGACAAACAGCACGCGGCCGTTTTTGGCAACGCACTCGCGGATCGCGTTCAGCGCCGCGTCCAGCATCGGGACGGTCTGCGTCAGGTCCATGATGTGGATGCCGTTGCGCGCGCCGTAGATGAACTCGCCCATGCGGGGGTTCCAGCGCTGCGTCTGGTGGCCAAAGTGAACGCCAGCTTCCAGCAGCTGACGCATGTTGAACTCGGGAAGAGCCATGCTTCTATCCTTTCCGGTTTATGCCTTGGCGGGGGATCAAGGCGGATGCCTCAACCGGTGGACGTCTGGGGATGTCTCCCCCAAAGCGCCCGCCCCCGCCTGCGGAGTACGTGGAGCGGCCTTTACAGCAGGTGTGGGCAGGGCGCAAGGGGGATTGCCCGCCCCCTGCCCCGGCACGCTAGATATGCGCCAGATCCGTCAGATGGGCGACATGCGCGTCAAGGGTGTGCTTACCGAACAGGGTCGACGCGCCCTCGTAGTGCTGGCAGCCGTATTCCTCTGGCGTGGTGATGTACTGGCAATAGTCATTGGCATAGCAGACGGTCAGGACGTGCGACGGACCCTGCCCGTGAGGGCCGCGAACCTGCCCCAGAGCGGCACGCAAACGACGGCCGGCCATGGTCGTCATCTCACCCGGCAGCGCCGCGATAAGGATCGGCCCCAGCCAGAACACCTGTTTGGGCGGGCACTCGGGTGAGAGGCGACGGGTGAGGATCGCAACGGGTTTGGGTGCCTGCCCCACAACATAGTCCGACCCGGCAGAGATCGCGTCCGAATCCATGTCGAACTTCATCTTGAGCAAGCCCACGATCGTCCCGGTCAGTGCATTCGACGCCGGGCCGGTCATCTGACTAATGTCCTTTTTCGGCGTGCGCGACGACACCTCCATCATAAGCGCCCAGAGCCCGCGCTCTGTGAGGTTCGCATTCTGCGCAGTGATACCTTCGCGCAGCCCGAGCGGCCCCGGCCCATCCATCACTGCGCCCGCGAGGGTCGACAGGCCCACAGCGCCGCGCCAGGTGCGTTTGTCGCCGTCCTGCCAGTTGGTCATGTCTGGCGTGCCGTAGGCTGCGTGGACTTTTCCCTCCACGGTCGTGGGATAAGACGACAGGTGTGTCTTGCTTTCGGGCGCCCCATGCGCGGCGGCAAAGGCATTGCCGATCTCGTCCGCCAGCGCGATAAGGCCGTCCTCCTCGGTCTGGGGTGGCGCAGGGTTGTCGGCGAACAAGCCCTTGAACCAGTCGATCGCCTCTTCGCCCCAATGCGCAGCCTGCGCAATCGGGTTGTGCGGCACGCGCTTGTGCTTTTGGACATAGCCATCGCCGCTGGCCTTCATGTTCGGGGAAATATCGCCGCAGCAACCATTCAGGACACCGGCCACAAAGGGCGCCGCGCCAGCCAGTTTCCCGTTTGCAACGAAGCCCTCAAGGCGGTTCGCGACATGGCCGGGAATGTCGCCGCTCAGCTTGTGGTTATCGGGCCCGAGCGCGGTGCCATGAACGGCAAGGAAGTTCAGCGATCCGATCAGCGCGCCAGTGTCGGTTTCCCGAAACAGCAGCGTGGCAAAGTCCTTTTCCACGGCTGACCTGTAGCGGTTCCGTTCCACCTCGGGGTTGGCCTTGTAGGCGTCAAGCGACCTGTTGCCGAACCATGCACCACTGGCGGCATCCCCCTTGTCCGCGATGTCCCGGATCTCGATCCGGGCGGCGCGTCGGGTCTGGTCGGCCGTCTGCAAGGCGTTGTACATCGCCAGCGCAATCTCATCGACAACCGCCTGCGAATATCCGCCCGACAGCTGAGCATAAAGCCGGTGATCGGTGATCCCGGATGGCCCGCTGTGGGTATGCGTGCCCGCCACCATGAGGTGATCGTCCGGCAAGCGCGCACCCAGATCCGTCTCCCTGAGCCGCTTGAGCAGCGCCGTGCGGATATTCTGGGTCCCGGACCAGATGTCGGCCACCACAAGCGCGATCATGGTGCCATCGGATTCGATCACAAATGCGCGGGCGGCCACCAAGCTGTTCAGGCTTTCCGCGATCTGCTTTTCATCGTTGAAACCCATGAGCGGGCGCTTGAGAAAGCGTTTGGAGTCGGTCTCGGCCTTTCCGGCCCCGATAACAAATTCGCCCAACCCGCGACCCCCCAATGATGATTTCTCTCATAAGGTTAGTCGGATCGGGCCATTGATGTCCAATCATTCCACTTTCAGGGGCGCCACTCGACGGTCGGATTACAGAAAGACCCGCTCCACAAACCAGTAGGCACCGACGCAGGCGATGGCCAGCGAGGCCGGAACGGCGACGAAGTGGCGGTAGGCGCGCACGTCGCTGACAAAGGTGGCCGAAAGCAGGCATAGCAGGCACAGCGCCGCCAGCGGCCACAGGAACACCGGCGCGCCCGCGCCCATGACGGCGGTGAACCCCGGCCCGTTCAGCACAAAGCCAAAGCCGACAAAGGCCAGCGCAAGGATGCCGTAGACCACCTGCCCGGTGCGCAGATCGGTGCGCCCCGCGTCGACCCGCTGCGCGAGGAACACCAGCAGAAAGGCGATGGCGATCACCGTCAACTGGCCCAGTTCGACGCCGACGTTGAAGCCGATCAGCGCCGGGATGAACTGATCCGCAGGCAGGCCGAATTCCCCCAGAACAGAGGCAAAGCCCAACCCGTGCAGCAGACCAAAGACAAAGATCACCGCAGGTCGCCAGCGGTGCAGCTTGTCCGAGACGATGTTTTCGACCGCCACATAGACGATGGAGGCGGCGATGATCGGCTCCACGATGCTGCCGGGAATATTGACATATCCCAGCGCGCCAAGCGCCAGCGTGACCGTATGGGCCAGCGTAAAGGCCGAGATCTGCCAGAGCAGCGGACCCAGCCGGGTGGACAGAAAGAACAGCCCCAGCACAAACAGGATATGGTCCAGACCCATCGGCAGGATATGCTCGAATCCGACCGGGATGTAGTAACCGAACGTCCCGATACCCGACAGTGCGTCGCCGCCTGCGATGGCGATGGGATCGGAGGTGCCACCGGTCAGATAGCCGGTAAAGCCGTCCTCGACATCGATCTGACGCAGGATCAGGGTGCCATAATCCGAGGGCCATGTGACGGTCAGGGCCTGTGCGCCGCCGGGCAGGTCGCCGCTCAGGAACAGGCGGGCTTCGCGCGGCAGGTCGATCTGCGGCACGTCGTCGACCTCGATCCCGGTGACGGCCAGCGGCACGCCGGTGCCGTCCGCCGCAACGCCAATCCGGGTCAGCACGCCGTCCATGGCGGTCTCGATCTCGGCCTTCAGCGCCGCCGGGTCCAGCGCGCGCAGCCGGTCCACGGCCTCGGCCCGGTCGGTGTCGTTGGTGTCCTCGACGCCCTCCAGATCGACGCCTGCAAGCACCGGCTCCATGCTCAGACGCAGGACCAGCGAGACCGCGCCGTCCTTGGTGGACAGATCGCCGATGGCGGGTCGGACCTCATGGGCAGAGACAGCGGTGACGGATATGAGCAAAGCGAAAAACGCGACAAGACAACGAAACATGAGACCCCCGTGAGCATAATCCCGGATCAAAATGACGCAGTCGCGGCAGAGTTCAAGCGATTGCAGGCCAGACCGCACAAGAAACCGAAAAAAAGGCCGCGCCAGTGGGCCTTGGCGCGGCCTGTGTCATGGGATCGGGACAGAAACCACCGTCACCCCAGCGCGTAGCCCGCGCCGCGTACCGTGCGCAGCGGGTCGGTGCCGCCGTGCTGGCACAGCGCCTTGCGCAGCCGCCCGATGTGGACGTCCACGGTGCGGGTATCGACATAGATGTCGCGGCCCCAGACCCGGTCCAGCAATTGCTCACGCGACCAGACCCGGCCCGGCTTTTCCATGAAGGTGGTCAGCAGGCGAAATTCGGTCGGGCCCAGTTTCAGCGGCTTGTCGTTGCGGGTGACGCGGTGGGTTTCGGAATCCAGCATGATGTCCTCATACTCCAGCCGCAAACCCGCCGCCGCGGGCCGTGCCCGGCGCAGTTGCGCGCGGACGCGGGCCATCAGTTCGATCACCGAATAGGGTTTGACCACATAGTCGTCCGCCCCGGTTTCAAGGCCGCGCACCCGGTCCACCTCTTCCGAGCGGGCCGAGAGCATGATGATCGGCACGTTGCGGGTGTCCGGTCGGGTCTTGATCTGGCGGCAGACCTCGATCCCCGAGACATTGGGCAACATCCAGTCCAGAACGATGATGTCCGGGTTTTCCTCTTCGATCAGGACAAGCGCCTCTTCACCGTTTTCGGCACGTGCAACGCGAAACCCCTCTGCTTCGAGATTGTAGGTCAGCACCTCTCGCTGGGCGGCCTCATCCTCGACCACCAGAACCGTTGGCTGATCTGCGGGCATATGTTCAGTCCTCACTGTCCCCGTCGTCGTCCAGCACATCCAGAGACAGGCTGGCATCGGTCGAGGTGCGGTCATCCTTGATGCGAATATCCTCGGGCTTGCGCCCGGATGTCAGGAACACGACCTGTTCCGCAATCGAGGTCACATGGTCGCCCATGCGTTCGATGTTCTTGGCGATGAAATGCAGGTGCATGCAGGCGGTGATGTTGCGCGGGTCCTCCAGCATAAAGGTCAGGAACTCGCGGAACAGCGTGTTGTACATCTGATCGACGTCGCGGTCGCGTTCGATCACGTCCAGCGCCTTGGCCTCGTCACGCTGGATGTAGGAATCCAGCGCGTCCTTAAGCATCAGTTCGACCTCGCGCGCCATCCGGCGCAGCGATTGCGAAGTGCCGCCGATCTGCTGCATCTGCACCAGAACCGTGGTGCGCTTGGCCATGTTCTTGGACAGATCGCCGATCCGTTCAAGGTTGGCCGACATGCGCATCACCGACAGGACAATCCGCAGGTCCGAGGCGGTGGGCGCGCGCAGGGCGATCACGCGGGCGGCCTCTTCGTTCAGGCTTTCCTCCAGCGCGTCGATGGCCGCGTCGCCACGGCGCACCTGATTGGCCAGATCCTCGTCGCGCATCTCCAGCGATTTGGCGGCGCTCATGATGGCGGCCTCGGCCAGACCGCCCATCTTCATGATCTTGGCCTGAATGCCTTCGAGATCGCGGTCAAACGCGCTGGCGATATGTTGCTTGAGCTCTTTCATTATCCGATCCGCCCTGTGATGTAGCTTTCGGTGCGGCTGTCCACCGGGTTGGTAAAGATCTTGCCGGTGTCGCCGTATTCCACCAGATGTCCAAGGTGAAAGAAGGCGGTCTTCTGGCTGACCCGCGCGGCCTGCTGCATCGAGTGGGTGACGATGACCACCGAATACTCCTGCCGCAATTCGTCGATCAGTTCCTCGACCTGACTGGTGGCGATGGGGTCCAGCGCCGAGCAGGGTTCGTCCATCAGCAGCACCTCGGGTTCGGTGGCGATGGCGCGGGCGATGCACAGGCGTTGTTGCTGACCGCCCGACAGGCCGGTGCCCGGCGCGTCCAGCCGGTCCTTGACCTCATCCCAGATGGCACCGCGGCGCAGCGACCGTTCCACGATCTCATCCAGATCGGCCTTGTTTCTGGCCAGCCCATGAATGCGCGGGCCATAGGCGATGTTGTCATAGATCGATTTCGGGAAGGGGTTCGGCTTTTGAAACACCATCCCGACCTTGGCGCGCAACTGCACCGGATCGACACGCTTGTCGTAGATGTCTTCGCCGTCGATCGAGATGTCGCCCTCGACGCGGCAGATGTCGATGGTGTCGTTCATCCGGTTCAGGCAGCGCAGGAAGGTGGATTTGCCACAGCCCGAGGGACCGATAAAGGCGGTCACGGTCTTGTCCTCGATCTCGCAGTTCACGTCCTTGATGGCCTGATTGGTGCCATAGTAGACCTGCACATTGCGGGCGCTGATCTTGATGTCCTGCTGATCCACGCGGCTCTCCGTGTTCGAAACGTCGTACATTGTGTGTTCTCCTAGTCCTGTCACCGGGCGCTTACCAGCGGCGCTCGAAGCGGCGGCGCAGAATGATGGCGATGATGTTCATGGTCAGCAGAAAGATCAGCAGGATGATGATACCGCCCCAGGCCTTTTCATAAAAGCTGGCGTCGGCGCGCGCGGCCCATGTGTAGATCTGGGCGGGCATGGCCGAGTTTGGGTCGATGAACCCGCTGATGAAGCCGTCGGGATAGCCACGGGCGACAAAGCCCACCATGCCGATCAGCAGCAACGGCGCGGTTTCCCCCAGCGCCTGCGCCAGACCGATGATGGTGCCGGTCAGGATGCCGGGCATCGCCAAGGGCAGGACGTGGTGAAAGACCGACTGCATCTTCGAGGCACCAACCCCCAGCGCCGCGTCGCGGATCGACGGCGGCACCGCCTTCAGCGAGGCGCGGGTCGAGATGATGATGGTCGGCAGCGTCATCAGTGTCAGCACCAGACCACCCACCAGCGGCGCGGACTGCGGCAGATGCGCGAACTGGATGAACACCGCCAGACCGAGGATGCCAAAGACAATCGACGGCACAGCGGCAAGGTTCGAGATATTGACCTCGACCAGATCGGTCCAGCGGTTCTGCGGGGCAAACTCCTCCAGATAGATCGAGGCGGCGACGCCGATGGGCAGCGACAGGAACAGCACCACCAGCATCATGAAGAACGATCCCGCGACCGAGGCCCCGATCCCGGCCCCGCCGGGGTTGTCCACGCCAGAGTCCGCCCCGGTGATGAAGTTCCAGTCAAAGGTCGTGGTGACGATCCCGGCCTCGGCCAGAGCATCGACCAGATCAAGGTCGGTCTTCATCAGAAAGCGGCTGTCCTGAATGCCCTCGCGGGTCACACGGCCCTTGAAATAGCCGTCCACGCGCGAGGATGCGCTGAGGCTGAAGTCGACCGGCTCTCCCAGCTTGTCGGGATTGGCGCGGTAGTATTCACGCAGCGTGCTGCCGATCTTGCCCATGATGCGCTCGATCGCGGCCTCATCGAAAGAGACCTTGATGCCCTGCCCTTCAAGGTTGGTTTGCAGCGCGGTGATGAAGTAGTTCGAATAGGCCTTGGTCTTGAACAGTTGCTTTTCGGCGGCGTCGTAGTCTTCCTGTTGCAGGGTGAACTCGACACTGACCACCGTGGTGGTGAAGGCCGGGATGCCCGACCGCAGGATCGAGACGGCCAGCACCAGCAGGAAGAACAGGCCGATGGCGATGGCCCCGATGCCATAGGCCCGGAACCGCTTTTCCGCGGCGTTGCGCTTTTTCGTGCGCGCGTCGTCGGCGACCAGCGAGATCTTCTTCCGGCGCGGGGTGGGGGTGTCCATGCTTGCGTCGGTCATTAGTCGTACTGCTCCCGATATTTGCGCACGATATACAGGGCGAAAACGTTCAGCCCCAGCGTCAGGATAAAGAGGGTCATGCCAAGGGCGAAGGCCACCAGCGCCTCTGGCGAGGCAAAGTCGCTGTCGCCGGTCAACTGGCTGACGATCTTGGCGGTCACGGTGGTCATCGCCTCGAAGGGGTTCAGGCTCAGCCGCGCGGCGGCCCCTGCCCCCAGCACCACGATCATGGTCTCGCCGATGGCGCGGCTGGCGGCCAGAAGGACGGCGCCCACGATGCCCGGCAGGGCGGCAGGCAGGATCACCTGCTTGATGGTTTCCGACTTGGTCGCGCCCAACCCGTAAGAGCCGTCACGCATCGCCTGCGGCACCGCGTTGATGATGTCGTCGGACAGCGAACTGACAAAGGGGATCAGCATGATGCCCATGGCCAGACCGGCGGTGATCACCGCGCGCTGCCCGCCCATCCATCCGGCGGCATCGGGGCCAAAGACCGTCAGCAGCATCGGGCCGATGGTCAGCAGGGCGAAGAGGCCGTAGACGATGGTCGGGATACCGGCCAGCACCTCCAGCATCGGCTTGGCAATGCTGCGCACCGTCGGAGAGGCATATTCCGACAGGTAGACGGCGGCGAACAACCCCACGGGCACCGCCACCAGCAGCGCCACGACAGAGATATAGAACGTCCCCCAGAGCAGCGGCAGAACCCCCAGACTGGATGATCCGCCCCGGCCCGAAAAGCTGGGTGCCCATTCCAGCAGGGTAAAGAAATCCCCGGCCGGATAGAGCTTGAAGAACACCCATGTGTTGCCGATCAGCGAAAAGACGATCCCGATGGTGGTCAGCACCGCGATCGAGGCGGCGGCCATCAACAGCGCCATGACGCCCTGTTCCACCACGTTGCGGGCGCGGAACGCGGCGTTGGTTTCGCGCAGCCCCCACAGACCGCCCGCGACGGCGACCAGCAGGACAAGCGCGGTCATGATCCATTTGCCGGTGCCATTCAGCGCGCGATACCGCTGCGCCGCGTGGAAAATCGGCTGGGTGATCTCGCCGGTCACAACCTGCCCCGCCTCTTTCAGGCGGGCGGTGATGTCGGTGAGATCCGCGTTGCCGCGATCCGCCATGGCTTCGGTCATGGCGCCTAAAGCCACCGCATTGTCCAGCCCGTCGGCGGTGCGGCGCACCTCGGCCAGAACCAGCCCGCGGCTGGAGCCTTCGGAAATCTGGCTGTCAGGGATCATGCCCGACACGATATTGTTGACGACGAAGGGCTGCGCGATCAGCCAGACGATCATCAGCAGCATTGCCGGAACAAGCGATTTCAGCGCCACGTTCGAGCCATAGTAGGCCGGCAGCGAGTGCAGCTCTCGTCTGTCGCCCCCGGCGCTTTGCATCGCGCGGGACCGGCCGAGGATAAATCCTACGGCCGCCAGCGCGAGCACGATCACGATGAGCCAGAAAACAGGCATATGCCCCCCGAAGTCTGTGGTTGTGAAAAGGTCCTAAAAGGAAAGGGAGGCGGCGAAATATGCCGCCTCCGATGGTCTCTGGCGTCATCAACCCGTGGACGGGTGGATTACATGCCGCCGCCCATGACGACTTCGTCCGCGACGATCTGCTGGATCTTGCCCAGCTCGGGGTCGGACACGAGGCCATAGTTGGCCAGCGGGCCGGAGGGGCCTGCCAGTTCGTCGGAGATGAAGAACTGAGCGTAGAGTTTCAGGCCGGGGATCACGCCGATGTGCGCTTTCTTGACGTAGAAATACAGCGGACGCGACACCGGGTAGTCGCCCGATGCGATGGTCTCGGTCGAGGGGGCGACACCGGCCATGGTGGCGACCTTCAGCTTGTCGGTGTTGTTCTCGTAGAACGCGAGACCGAACACGCCGATGCCGTTCACGTTGGCGTCGATGGAGGCCAGCGTTTCGGTGTAGTCGCCGTCGATGTCGACCGAACGACCATCGGTGCGGACCTCAAGGCAGGCATCTTCGGCGTCGTCTTCGGACATGCCCGCGGCGATCATGGCGTCGAATGCGCCGGTGGCCTCACAGCCGACCGCGATGACCTTTTCCTCGAACACTTCGCGGGTGCCGTGCTTGGTGCCCGGAATGAACGCGAGGATTTCGGCGTCCGGCAGATCGGCGTTGAAGTCCGACCATTTGGTATAGGGGTTGTCGACCAGCGCGCCGTCCACCATGACCTTGGGGGCCAACGCGTTGAAGATGTCCGCTTGCGTGAAGGCGGTGTAGTCCGGGCCGCCCTGCTGCGAGGCGAAGACAATGCCGTCATAGCCGATGCGGACTTCGATGATGTCGGTCACGCCGTTTTCGGCGCAGGCCTGGATCTCTTTTTCGCGGATCTTGCGCGATGCGTTCGCCACATCGGTGTGCTCTTCGCCAACGCCCTGACAGAACCGCTTGAGCCCGGCGGAGGAGCCGCCCGATTCAACGACCGGTGTCGGGAAGTCGGTGTTGTCGCCAAAGGCTTCTGCCACAATCGAGGCATAGGGCAGAACGGTCGACGATCCGGCAACCTGAATGTTGTCGCGCGCGACAGCAGAGGTGGCGGACACAGCGGCAATCGCCAGAGTGGAGGCGGTCAGTTTAGCGAATTTCATGGAAAGCTCCGTGAACCTAGGAATCGATCATCCCCACGATGACCTTGTCCCGGACCGCTAAAGGCCCGACGCTATGCTTTTGTGACGTTCATGTAACGGTTTTATGACGACTCCGGAGTTGACGTTATGTCACCCACGGATTTCACCCCTGACGGGTGCCGGGCCCCTCAATGCAACCGCGCGCCACCCAGTTGTGGGACGGACCCGATGCAACCTTATTGATTCCTCACAGAATCCCGCGCCGGATCAGGGTGCCCCCTGCCCCCCTGCCCGCCGGCCCCGGCCCCGGCCCCACCGCGCGCGTCCGACCGGGCCAAAAGATTTGCGCCCGCCGCGGCGCTGCGGCGCCGGTATGTAACATGACAAAGACCGGTGCCCCCTGACCCACGGCCAGCGGCTGTTACACCGGTGCGCTCAAGACACCCGCAGGCACGGTCATTTCACCGGCAGCGTGATGGTGAATCGGGTGCCCTGCCCCGGCTTGCTCTGTATTTTCAGCCGTCCGCGATGCCGGTTGACGATGTGTTTGACGATGGCCAGCCCCAGCCCTGTGCCCCCCAACTCGCGTGAGCGGTGGTTGTCGATGCGGTAGAACCGTTCCGTCAGGCGCGGCAGATGGATCGGGTCGATCCCCGGCCCGGTGTCCTGAATGACCAGTGTCACGGCCTGCTCACGCAGGCCCGGCGCATAGTCCGGCGGCCCCAGCCGCACCGTCACGCTGGTGCCCGCACCGCAATATTTGATCGCGTTCTCGACCAGATTGGTCAGCACTTGATGCAACTGGTCCTGATCGCCGGGGATCACCACGCGGGTGTTGGGCAGATCGTGCCGAAGCGTGACATCCGCCTCCTGAGCCAGCGGCGACAGGCCGCTGATGGTGGCAAGGATCAAGTCCCCAAGGTTCAGGCGCTCTGTCGGGCGGACACGTTCATCCGCCTCGACCCGGCTGAGGGACAGCAGGTCGCTGACCAGCCGGTTCATCCGGTGGGCCTCGGCCTCCATGATGTTCAGGAACCGCGCCTGCGCCGCCGGGTCATTGCGCGCCGGACCTTTCAGCGTTTCGATAAAGCCGATCAGCGCGGTCAGCGGCGTTTTCAGCTCGTGGCTGACGTTGGCCACAAAATCGCGCCGCATCTGGATCAGTTGTTCGGCGTGGGTCACATCCTCGAAGCTGACCAGCACCGCCGCCCCGATCGGCAGGTCTACCGGGCGCACCGCCACCCGAAAGGTGGTGTCCTGCCGTCCGTCGTTGCCCATGTAATCGGCGGCGCGCGGCGCGCGGTCCCGCAGGCTGTTCTCGATCGCGTCCAGAAGCTGTGGCTGTCGCAGGGCGGTGATGAAATGCCGCCCGACAATCCCCGAACCCAGCAGGGTCTGCGCCAGCGGGTTGGCCGCCTCGATCCGTTCATCAGAGCGGATCACCAGCGCGGGCAGCGGCACCGCGTCGACAAAGCCAGAGATAAACGCAGGCATCTCAGCGCCTCCCCGGACCGGCCACGATGCGCCCCGTCGCGGAAAAGAGATTGACGGCCAAGGACATACAGACCGGCCCCCTGCGGTCCGCAGGCCAATGCTGTGTCACCTTCATCTTATCCCCCCAAAGGACCGTTGTTGCGTCGGCTGCTTATCCCATTGGTCTGAAACGGTCGATAGGCGTGTTCCCGCCCGCCCGGACCCGCCTGCGACATAATTTATCACGATGATTGACTATCTTTGACACCGGATAGGAACTACGACCCGACCCACGCAGACATCGGAGCATCCCTTGGGGACGACAACAGACATCAAGGGGATCACGCCTATTCACAGCGGGCTGTCCGCCGAGCAGATCATGGAAAGCTCGGTCCCGCGGGCCGTGGCGCAGTACCAGACGGTGATCGACGAGATCAACGAACATTTCTGGAATCGCGACTGGAGCGCTCTGACCACCTGCATTTCGGTGCCCAACCGCATCACCGCGCTGGATGCCGCGCGGCTGTTCGATACCCATGAGGAATGGCTGACCGTGGCCCGCGCGGCGCGGGACGGCTTTAACACCATGGGGATTTCCGAATATCATCGCGTCTGTCGGGGGGCGTTCTTTGCCGACCCGGATGAACGGCAGATCGTCGGCTTCCACGAGACCTTTATCCTGCGGGGATGCGTGCTTGCCGTGCCCCGTTTCAAAGGCTTCATGCGGCTGGTGCAGCACGGTGGCAGGTGGCGATCCGAGGGCTTGCACACCGAACAGCGCGAGACCCTGCTGCCGACGATCCATGCGGATCAGATCGTTCGGGCGCGGGACTGATTGACCAAGGCCCCGGCCCGTTGATGCGGACGGTCTGGCGTTACAACGCCTTCAGCCCGGCGGCAAAGCGCGCGGCGTTGGCCTGATACCCCAGCGCCGATTTGCGCAGCCCCTCGATGGCGGCCTCGTCCAGTTGCCGCACCACCTTGCCGGGCATCCCCATCACCAGACTGCCATCGGGGATTTCCTTGCCCTCGGTGATCAGCGATCCCGCGCCGATCAGGCAGTTCCTGCCGATCTTGGCGCCGTTCAGGATCGTGGCTCCCATGCCGATCAGGCTGTTCTCACCGATGGTGCAGCCGTGCAGCATGACCTTGTGGCCGATGGTGCAGCCCGGCCCGATCACCAGCGGATAGCCCATGTCGGTGTGGCAGACGACGTTCTCTTGCACGTTGGAGCCAACGCCCACGCGGATTTCCTCATTGTCGCCGCGCAGGGTACAGCCGAACCAGACCGAGGCGCGCGCCTCCAGCACCACCTTGCCGATCAGGTTGGCGTCTGGCGCGGCCCATGCATCATCGGCCAGATGCGGGGCGATGCCGTCCAAAGCATACAACGTCATGACAACTCCTCGAATTCGGTTTGCAGGCTGCGGACATGGTCCACCAGCCCCGGTTGCTGTGAGCGGCGCAGCCGCGTTGCGATCACGATGGTCTTGAGCCGCTCCAGCGTCGCCTCCAGATCATCGTTGACCAGAACGTAATCATAGCTGCCCCAATGGCTGATCTCATCCCAGCTTTTCTGCATCCGCTTGGCGATCACATCGGCGGCGTCCTGCCCCCGGCTGACCAGACGGCGGCGCAACTCGGCAATCGAGGGCGGCAGGATAAAGACCGACAGCGTGTGTGGCCCGAGGCCGGAGTTGACGATCTGCTGCGCGCCCTGCCAGTCGATGTCGAACAGCACATCCCGACCCTGCCCGATGGCGGTTTCCACCGGCGCGCGCGGCGAGCCGTAGAAATGGCCAAAGACGTGCGCGTGCTCCAGCATCCCGCCTTCGTTCACCGTGCGTTTGAAGGCCTCCTCGGACATAAAGTGATAGTCCTTGCCGTCCGCCTCGCCCGGACGCGGTTTGCGCGTGGTGGCCGAGACCGAAAAGCTGAGCGACGGGTCCCAGTCCAGCAGACGGCGCGACAGGGTGGATTTGCCCGCGCCAGAGGGCGAGGACAGGATGATCAGCAGGCCGCGTCGCGTCTTGGTCATGTTCATGTCCGGGTCACTCCACGTTCTGGACCTGCTCGCGCATCTGGTCGATCAGCGTCTTCAGCGCCAGTCCCGCCTGCGTCAGCCGGGTGTCGCCGGACTTGGCGCACAGCGTATTGGCCTCGCGGTTGAATTCCTGCATCAGGAAGTCGAACTTGCGGCCCACCGCCCCCTCGGCCGCCAGCAGATCGCGCGCGGCGGCGATATGGGCGCGCAGGCGGTCGATTTCCTCGGTGATGTCGGATTTGACGGCGATGACCGCCAGTTCCTGCGCGATGCGCGCGGCATCGACACCGTCGGCGTTTTCGGTGATGCGGCGCAGTTGGTCGCGCAGCCGCTCTGCCTGTTGCGGCTGGCGCTCCGCCACGGCCAGGGCCGCCTCATCGACCAGTGCCGCGATTTCGGCCAGTTGCCCGGCCAGAATGGCGCTCAGCGCCGCGCCTTCGGAGCGGCGCATGGCGATGAACTCTGTCAGCGCAGCATCGAAATCCACCAGCAGCGCAGAGACCAGCGCCGCCGGGTCGGCCTCTGGCACCTCTGCCGTCAGCACCCCGCGCAAGCCGACGATTTCCGCCGCCGTCGAGGGTGCAAGCGACAGGCCCTCGGCCATGGCGTCCGCCTCGATTCGGTGCATGGCGGCCAAGACCGCCTTCAACTGCGTCTCATCCAGCCGCAGGCCGCCCTCGGCCTCATCGGCGGCCAGTTTCAATGAGATTTGCAGGTTGCCGCGCTTGAGCTTGGCCGCGCAGCGCGCGCGCACCCCGGCCTCCAGCCCGTCGATCCCGTCGGGAACCCGCAGCCGCAGGTCCAGCCCCTTGCCGTTGACCCCGCGCAGTTCCCACGTCCAGCTGCGGCCCAGACCCTGTCCGCTCCGGCTTGCAAAGCCCGTCATTGATTGCCGCATCAAGCACCCTCCGCCGTCCTGCGAACCGAGGTATCGGCAGACGCTGCCGGGTGCAAGTCAGGGTTAGATTTTGAGCATTCCGTTAACCTTCGCCGAAGAATTGGGACGAATTTGAGACGAACCTCTGCTAGTAAGGTTTCAGTAACGTATATTAAGCAGGCTGGATGGCCAACGGGCCTTGCCAAGCCGCACCGGACGACAGGAGCCAGGCATGTTGGGCAAAGGTGATAAGGGCAAGGGCATCGTTTCGATGACGGAGCGCGAAAAGATGCGGCGGTTGGCGCCGCTGCGACAGGTCGAGGCCTATTGGCACGGGCTGTGCGCCAAGGACGCGGTGCCGATGCGCAGCCAGATTGATCCGCGCGGAATGGAAGACGCGCTGGAAAACGCCTTTCTGATGGAACGGATTGCGCCGACCATGGCCAAGGTCCGCGTTGCCGGCACACATCTGAACGACATCATGGGGATGCAGATCGCCGGGATGCCGCTGTCCTGCCTGATCGCGCCGCCCGACCGCGAACGGTTTGGCGAAGCGGTGGCCAAGCTGTTTGCCGACCCGGCCATCGTGCGGCTTGATCTGGCCGCCGAGGGCGGATTTGGCAAACCGGATCTGGAGGCGCATATGATCCTGTTGCCGCTGCGCTCTGATTTCGGCGACCAGACCCGCGCGCTGGGCGCTTTGGTCAGCCAAGGCCGGATCGGCCGCACGCCGCGACGGTTCACCCTGCGCCACGTCGACGTGGCCCCGGCGCTGTCGGGCAAGGAGATCGGCACCGTGCCGACCACTGAAAGCCAGATTGCACCGCAGACCCTGCAAGAAGACCCGGCGCGCTTTGTGTCGCGCCCGCCCGCGACGCCGCCGGTCCCGGCCCCGGAGGCAGGTGCACCGGGCCATCTGCGCCTTGTGGTCAGCAACGACTGATTGCGCGGCTCTGACAGGGACGCGCGAGAGGACAGGCCCCGACCGCACGGTCGGGGTCTTTTTGTGTCAAAAGGCGGCGCAAGCGGCTGGACCCTGTACGTGCTGCCCAGACCCCCGCGTGGGGCCACCGATGCCCTTACACCGGGCGGTCTATAGTCGGCCTGAGTGTCCCAAAACGGAAAACGCCCCCGCAGTGTCCTGCGGAGGCGTCTTGATCATTCAACCGGAACGCTGAAATCAGGCGCTTGCAGCCTCTGCCGCCTTGGCCCGGCGTGTCACCAGTTCCTCGGCCACGAGGAACGCCAGTTCCAGCGACTGCGAGGCGTTCAGGCGCGGGTCGCAGGCGGTGTGGTAGCGGTCCGACAGATCCTCATCGGTGACTTCGCGCACGCCGCCGGTGCATTCGGTCACGTCAAGGCCCGTCATCTCGAAATGCACGCCGCCGGGGATGGTGCCCTCGGCCTCATGCACACCAAAGAACTCGCGCACTTCGCGCAGGATCGAGTCGAAAGGCCGCGTCTTGTAGCCGGTGGCCGATTTGATGACGTTGCCGTGCATCGGGTCGCAGACCCAAGTCACCTTGGCGCCCTCTTCCTGCACCGCCTTGATCAGACGCGGCAGGTTTTCACCCACCTTGCCCGCGCCGAAGCGTGCGATCAGGGTCAGCTTGCCCTCTTCGTTCTTGGGGTTCAGCGTTTGCATCAGAACCTTGAGGTCCTCAGAGGTGGTCGTCGGGCCGCATTTCAGGCCCACCGGGTTCAGCACGCCGCGTGCGTATTCCACATGCGCGCCGTCCGGCTGCCGGGTGCGGTCGCCGATCCAGATCATGTGACCCGACCCCGCCAGCCAGTTGCCGGACGTGGAATCCTGACGGCACAGCGCCTCTTCGTATTCCAGCAGCAGCGACTCGTGGCTGGTGTAAAAATCGACCGTGTGCAGGGTGTGCGCCTGATCGCCGGTGACACCCGCCGCGGTGAGGAAATCCAGCGCGTCCTGAATGCGCGTCGACATCTCGCGGTAACGCGCGGCCTTTTCGCTTTCGGTGAAACCCAGCGTCCACTGGTGAACCTTGTGCACGTCGGCATAGCCGCCGGTGGAAAAGGCGCGCAGCAGGTTCAGCGTCGCCGCGGCCTGCGTGTAGGCCTGCAACATGTTGCGCGGATCGGGGATGCGCGCCTCTGGCGTGAAGGCCAGCTTGTTGATGATGTCGCCCCGGTAGCTGGGCAGCTCGACGCCATCCTTGACCTCTGTGGGCGCGCTGCGCGGCTTGGCGAACTGGCCCGCCATGCGGCCCACCTTGACCACCGGAACCTTGGCCCCGTAGGTCAGCACCATGGCCATCTGCAACATCACCTTGAAGGTGTCGCGGATCGCATCGGCCGAGAATTGTTCAAAGCTTTCGGCGCAATCGCCGCCCTGCAACAGGAACGCCTCACCGCGGCCGGCGGCGGCCAGATGCTGTTTCAGCCTGCGCGCTTCGCCGGCAAAGACGAGCGGCGGATACTTGGCCATCTGCGCCTCGACAGCGGTCAGGGCTTCGGCGTCCGTATACTCGGGCATCTGAACCCGCGGCTTGGCACGCCAGTTCGATTTCTGCCACTCGGTCATCTGTTCTCTCCGGTCATCAATTTGAGCGCTAACGGTCAAGGGGTATACGTCACGTCCCGCCCCCTGACCAGCCGTGTTTTTCCTTTGCCTCATCCTTTGGCAATCGGCCCCGGCGCTGCCGGTTTCGGGGACCGACGCCGCGTTTTCCGCCCCCCGCAACGCCAAACCCGGTGCAGACAGCACAGCGCGCGCATTCGGGTCGGACGGCGATTAGTTTGCGACATGTCTTGACGCTGCGGGGGAGTTCTGCCCATGTGCCACGATAAAATTGCGGACAGGATGCCGCAACACGATCACGAAGGTGGCTTTCCATGTTTCCCCCGCCGCAGCGCCAGGTCATCGAACTCGACAGCGTCCCGCCCAAGCCGCGCCGCTTTGTCTTTGTTCTGCTGGACAATTTCACCATGCTGTCGTTTGCCGCCGCACTGGATTGCCTGCGGCTGGCCAACCGCATGTCGCAGAAAAAGCTGTACGAATGGCGGGTGGTTGGCGAAGGCGGCGAAACCGCGACCTGTTCCACCGGAACGATATTTCATCTGGACGGCGGGCTGGACGAATTGCACCGCGACGACACGGTTGTGATCTGCGGCGGCGCCGAGGTGCAGCAGGCCACCACCAAGCGGCTGCTCAGCTGGCTGCGGCGCGAGGCCCGCAAGGGGCTGACCATGGGCGGGCTGTGCACGGCCACCTATGCGCTGGCCAAGGCCGGGTTGATGGACGGCAAGCGCGCCACCATCCACTGGGAAAATCAGGACAGTTTCTCGGAAGAGTTCGACGAGGTCGAGCTGACCAAATCGGTCTTTACCATTGACGGCAACCGGCTGACCACCGCCGGGGGCACCTCTTCGATTGACCTGTTCCTGCAAATCATCGCCAACGACCACGGCGAGGAACTGGCCACCGCCGTGGCCGACCAGCAGATCTATTCCTCGATCCGCACCGATCAGGACACCCAGCGCCTGTCTGTGCCCACCCGCATCGGCGTGCGCCACCCCAAGCTGAGTCAGGTCATCCAGATGATGGAGACCAACATCGAGGAACCGATCAGCCCGGCGATCCTTGCCAAGGAGGTGGGCATGTCGACCCGCCAGCTGGAGCGGCTGTTCCGGCGCTACCTCAACCGCTCACCGAAGCGGTATTATATGGAATTGCGCCTGCAAAAGGCCCGCAACCTGTTGATGCAGACGGAAATGAGCGTGATCAACGTGGCGCTGGCCTGCGGGTTCGCCTCGCCCTCGCATTTCTCGAAATGCTACCGCGCGCATTACAAGACAACGCCTTACCGGGAACGCGGCGCACAGGCCACGCGCCTGTCGGTATGATCCGGACAGAGCGGTTGCTGCTCCGTCCGGGGCGGCTGACCGATCTGGAGCCGCTGCACAGGATCTTGTCGGACCCCAGTGTCATGCGCTACTGGTCGCGCCCTGCGCATGACGATATTGCTCAGACGGCGGAGTTCCTGCGCTATTTCATGAACGGCTACGGGCATGACGGGCGCGTTGAATACATCCTCGAAAAGGACGGGCGCTGCATCGGCAAGGCCGGGATGTGGCGCGACCCGGAGGTCGGCTATATCCTGAACCCCGACTATTGGGGGCAGGGTCTGGCCTATGAGGCGATGTCCGCCATCCTGACCGAAATCGCCCGCCGCCGCCCCGATCTGACCCGGCTGACCGCCGATCTGGACCCGCGCAATACCGGCTCTGTCCGGTTGCTGGAAAAGCTGGGGTTCACCCATGATCGCACTGTGGTCGGCGATTACCTCTATGGCGGCTATGAGGTTTGCGACAGCGCCTATTACAGTCTGGCAATGCCCGCGCAGGCCTGACGCCCGCCGCAAGGCCGGGGCCTTGGGCAGGTCTGTCGGTATCGGCTTTGTGAAAGGTCCGAAGAACGGCGGCCGCCGGTCGGATCATGCCACCGGGCTGTCAAACCCGGCCTCTTGGGGCGTCGCCCCCTCGGTCTGCGCAGATCGAAAGGCCCCCAAGAGGGGCGTTGATCCGGTTTTCGGTGGTACCACGGGCGAAGATGCGGCGCAGAGATTGACCAAATGGAAACGCACCGCGCGCAGGTCAGTCCCCGGCAGGCACCAGCCGGTACAGCACGCCATTGCCGACGCTGAGGAACCACAGCGCCCCGTCCGGCCCCTGATCCACATCGCGCACGCGCAGGGTTTCATCGCCCTTGATCTGCTCGACCTCTGCCAGCGGGTCGCCGGTCAGCCGCGAGATGTAATCGAACTTGAGCGACCCGATAAAGGCGTTGCCCGACCACTCTGCCACGGCGCCGTCATAAAAGGTCATGCCCGAGGGCGCGATGGAAGGGTCCCAATAGTGGACGGGCTGCGCCATGCCCTCCTTGGCGGTGCCTTCGCCCAGTTTGCGACCATCGTAATTGACCCCGTAGGAAATCACCGGCCAGCCATAGTTCACGCCCGGATCGATCCGGTTCACCTCATCGCCGCCCTTGGCCCCGTGTTCGACGGCCCAAAGCTGGCCGCTGGCATCCAGCGCCGCGCCCTGCGGATTGCGGTGCCCCCAGGACCAGATCTCGGCCAGCGCGCCCTCGGTGCCGATCAGCGGATTGCCCGGCGCGGGCGCGCCGTCGCGGGTGATCCGCAACACCGACCCGTTGTGCATCGACAGGTCCTGCGCCTTGGGTCCGTCGCCCCGGTCGCCCACGGTCACAAAGAGGTGCCCGTCAGATGCCTCGACCAGACGCGAGCCGAAGTGGTAACCGCCCCTGGTGCCGCGCGCGATTTCAAAGATGGTGGTGCCGTCCTCCAGCCGCGTGCCATCCTCAGACAATCGCGCACGGTAGACCGCCGTTCCCGATCCGCGAAAGCCCTGCCGTTTGGCATAGGTAAAGAACAGCTCTCGGCGGGTGGCGAAATCGCGCGGCACGAGGATGTCCAAAAGGCCGCCCTGCCCGTCCGCCACAACCTTTGGCACACCCCGCACCTCTGTCCGGGTGTCGCCCGCGATCCGCAGCAGTTGGCCGTCTCTTTCGGTGACCAGAATGGCCCCATCGGGAAGAAAGTCGAAAGCCCAGGGGGTGTCGAGGTCCGCGACCATCGGTTCGGCGGTCATCGGACCGGCAGAGGTCTGGATCGCCTCGGCGGCCAGCGGGCCGGCAAGACCGACGGCAAGTGCCGTTACGGCAGGTTTGAAAATCATGAATTCACCTCCTGTTCCCTTTGCGATATGGCCGTGTCGCTTTGTCTAACAAGGGGGAGAGAAGGGAAAACCATCACATGCAAGGCCCCTTCCCTTTTTCCAAAACCCTCCTTAGGCTCGCGCCAGGACACAAGATCCAACACGGGAGATTAACAATGAAAAAACTGCTTATGGCCACCACGGCCTGCACCCTCGTCGCCTCTGCCGCTCTGGCCGGAAGCCATGCATCCGAGGCCAAGATCGGCATCATCCTCGGGTTCACCGGGCCGATTGAATCGATCACCCCCGCGATGGCGGACGCCGCCGAACTGGCCATCTCCGAGGTCAACGCAGCCGGTACATTCCTGGATGGTGTGACGCTGGCCCCGACCCGCGCGGATTCGACCTGCATCGACGCCGCCGCCGCCACAGCCGCCGCAGAACGGCTTGTCACCACCGAAGGCGTCGTCGCCATCATGGGCGCGGATTGTTCCGGCGTGACCGGCGCGATCCTGTCGAACGTGGCCGTGCCGAACGGCGTGCCGATGGTATCGCCCTCCGCCACCTCGCCGGCGCTGTCGACCGCCGAAGACAACGGCCTGTTCTTCCGCACCTCGCCGTCGGATGCCCGTCAGGGTGCCGTTCTGGCCGAGATCCTTGCCGAGAAGGGCATCACCGAAGTTGCGGTGACCTATACCAACAACGACTACGGCAAAGGGTTTGCCGATGCGTTTGCATCGTCCTTTGCGGGCACCATCACCCTGTCGGCACCGCATGACGACGGCAAGGCAGACTATTCGGCCGAAATCGGCGCGCTTGCCTCGGCTGGCGGTCAGGCGCTGATTGTTCTGGGCTATACCGACCAGGGCGGCAAAGGCATCATTCAGGCGTCTTATGACACCGGCGCGTTTGACACCTATGTCATGGGCGACGGCATGTATGGCGACACCCTGTTCACCGAACTGGCCGACGCTCTGGAAGGGTCGATCGGCACCGTGCCTTGGGCCGAGGGCGCAGGCGCGGACGCGTTTGCCACCATCACCGCAGCGGCGGGCATCAACGGCGACAGCTCTTACACGCGTGAGTCCTATGACGCCGCCGCGCTGATCGCGCTGGCGATGATGAAGGGTGGCGCAGCCACCTCCGACGCGATTGCCGCCAACCTGATGGACGTGGCCAACGCGCCGGGTGAGCCGATCCTGCCGGGCGAACTGGGCAAGGCGCTGGAAATCCTCGCCGGTGGTGGCGACATCGACTATGTCGGCGCATCGGGTGTCGAGCTGATCGGACCGGGTGAAGCCGCTGGCAGCTACAAGTACTACACCATCACGGGTGGTGCTGCGGAAACCGTCTCGTTCAAGTAAACCGGAACCGTGACAAGAGCAGCCCGACATCTGTCGGGCTGCTTTTTTCGCTATTTGAGGACGCCACCCCTGCGGGCGGCGCTCTTGGGGGATAATCCTTGATCAAGGTGGATAACCTGCACCGGCATTTCGGTGCGTTCCGGGCCGTCGACGGTGCCTCGCTTGAGATCGCCACAGGGTCGATCACCGGGCTTGTCGGGCCCAACGGCGCGGGCAAGACAACGCTGTTCAACGTGATCGCGGGCGCGCTGGAACCGACCAGCGGCACGGTGACGATGGACGGTGAGGACATCACCGGCCTGCCGCCGCATGAGCTGTTTCACAAGGGCCTGCTGCGCACTTTCCAGATCGCGCATGAGTTCCACTCGATGACTTGCCGCGAGAACCTGATGATGGTGCCGGGCGGGCAATCCGGTGAGGCGCTGTGGAACACATGGTTTGGCCGAAAACGCATCGCCGAAGAGGAACGCGCCCTGCGCGCCAAGGCGGACGAGGTGCTTGATTTTCTGACCATTTCGCATCTGGCGGATCACCCCGCCGGGGCCATTTCCGGCGGCCAGAAAAAGCTGCTGGAACTGGGGCGCACGATGATGGTCGACGCCAAGATCGTGTTTCTGGATGAGGTCGGCGCAGGCGTGAACCGCACGCTGCTGAACACCATCGCGGATACCATCGTGCGGCTCAATCAGGAACGCGATTACACCTTCTGCGTGATCGAACACGACATGGATTTCATTGGCCGCATCTGCGACCCGGTCATCGTCATGGCCGAGGGCAAGAAACTGGCCGAGGGCACGCTGGATGAGATCAAGGCCAACGAGGCGGTGATCGAGGCCTATCTGGGCACCGGGCTGAAGAACAAGGACCAGGTGGCGCAGGCATGAGCGACAACCCATACCAGAACGACCGCGGCAACAAGGACGCCTCGATCACCAAGGCCAGCAAGCCCAGCGAGATCGACTCGACCCGTAAATCCGGCCCGATCAAGGACGCCCCCGGCGGGCCGTTCCTGATCGGTGACACCATGACCGGCGGTTACGGCAAGGGGCCGGACATCCTGCACGACTGCACCATCGCCGTCGACAAGGGAGAGATCGCGGTGATTGTCGGCCCCAACGGCGCGGGCAAATCCACCGCGATGAAGGCGGTGTTCGGGATGCTGGATGTGCGCAGCGGCGCGGTGCGCCTCGACGGCCACGACATCACCGCGCTGACACCGCAGGACCGGGTGGCGCAGGGCATGGGCTTTGTCCCGCAGACCTCCAATATCTTCACCTCGATGACCGTCGAGGAAAACCTTGAGATGGGGGCCTTTATCCGGCTGGACGATTTCCGCACCACGATGGAGCAGGTCTATGACCTGTTCCCGATCCTGCGCGAAAAGCGCCGCCAACCGGCGGGGGAACTGTCGGGCGGTCAACGTCAGCAGGTCGCCGTGGGCCGTGCGCTGATGACCAAACCCAAGGTTCTGATGCTGGATGAGCCCACCGCCGGGGTCTCTCCCATCGTGATGGATGAACTGTTCGACCGCATCATCGAGGTGGCGCGCACCGGCATTTCGATCCTGATGGTGGAACAGAACGCGCGGCAGGCGCTGGAAATCGCGGACAAGGGCTATGTTCTGGTTCAGGGGCGCAACGCCTTTACCGGGACCGGCAAAGAGCTTTTGGCCGATCCCGAAGTCCGCAAGAGCTTTCTGGGGGGCTGAGGTGCGGGCCGTGGAACACGCGGTACTGGGGTCGCTCCTGCTGGGGGCGCTGCACAGTCCCGCGCGGGCGGCGGTCGAGACGTATGACTGTGATCTGGCGCGGGGGGACGACCGGCTGTCGCTGCGCTTCGATCTGGACAGCGCCAGTTTCGCGCCGCCACTGGACCGGAATGAGCCGCCGCGCAGGCGTATCAGCCGGGTGAGGCTTGGCGACGACGACGGGTTCACCGCCGAGGCGATCCTGTCCGAGACCGGGCAGCGCGGCTTTTGGGCTCCGGACCGGGGATGGCTGCTGACGATGGACCGGGACGGCGCGGCGCGGCTGAGCGATGCCGACCAGACCCCGTGGCAAGGCAGATGCAAGGACACCGGATGATGCAAAAAACGGTTCTGGCCATGGCCCTGACGGGATGCGCCACGGCGGCGGTCGCCGATATCATCGAAAAACAGGGCGCGGCGCTGATGTCGTGCACCTACACGGTGGAATGCCTTGAAGAAGAGGCCTGCACCTTTGCCCAGTTCGGCCATGACGTCGATCTGCCCAAACAGATGCCCGGCGACGCGGTGCTGGATATGGGCACCGGCCCGGCCAAGGGCACCGCGCGCGTGGTCAACGGTGTGCTGGTGATCGACGCCTCCGATGCCCATGCCAGCTACCTGCTCAGCCAGACCCCCGAAGGCATCGCCAAACTGAGCGTCCATTTCGCCGATCCGCTGATGGTCGTGACCTATCACGGCGACTGCGTGGTCACGGAGTGACTGTTCAAATGACCGGGCGCATGACCGACACACACACAACAAGAGCCGCCGGAGCAACCGCGCGGCCGACCAACGAGGGCAACACCTGATGGATTTTCTCAACGCCATCGTGGCGCTATCCAACTTCGTGCTCATCCCCGCGATGACCTATGGCAGCCAGCTGGCGCTTGGGGCGCTGGGGGTGACGCTGATCTATGGCATCCTGCGCTTTTCCAACTTTGCACATGGCGACACCATGGCCTTTGGCACCATGGTGGTGATCCTGTTCACATGGCTGTTCCAGTCATGGGGCATCAGTCTGGGGCCGCTGCCCACCGCGCTGCTGGCGATTCCCTTCGGGATCGCCGGAACCGCCGCGCTGATGCTGATCACCGACCGGGGGATCTATCGCTTTTACCGCGGCCAAAAGGCCAAGCCGGTAGTCTTTGTGATCGTCTCCATCGGGGTGATGTTCATCTACAACGGGCTGACGCGCTTTATCCTTGGCACCGATGACCAGCGGTTCGACGATGGTGAGCGGTTCATCATCAACGTGCGCGACTTCAAGGAGATGACCGGCCTCGAAGAGGGGCTGGGCATCAAGACGACGCAGGGGCTGACGGTGATCACCGCGATCCTTGTGGTGATCGCGCTGTTCTGGTTCCTGAACAAGACCCGCACCGGCAAATCCATGCGCGCCTATTCCGACAATGAGGATCTGGCGCTGCTGTCGGGGATCAACCCGGAACGGGTGGTCATGGTGACTTGGCTGATCGTGGCGGCGCTGGTCACCATTGCCGGCACGCTCTACGGGCTGGACAAGTCGTACAAACCCTTCACCTATTTCCAGTTGCTGCTGCCGATCTTTGCCGCCGCCATCGTCGGCGGATTGGGCTCGCCTCTCGGGGCCATCGCGGGCGGGTTTGTCATCGCCTTTTCCGAGGTGGCGATCACCTATGCGTGGAAAAAGGTGCTGGTCTACCTGATGCCTGACGCGCTGGAGCCATCCGGCCTCGTGCAACTTATGGCCACGGAATACAAATTCGCGGTCAGCTTCATGATCCTCGTGGTGGTGCTGCTGTTCAAGCCCACGGGCCTGTTCAAGGGGAAATCGGTATGAGCAACCAGATCCGAACCGCCACACTGTTTGGCGTTGTCGCCCTGCTGATCATCGGCACCGGGGTTTTCCAAAGCTGGGATCTTGCGCTGGTCATCCTGAACATGGGACTGATCAGCGCCATCATGGCGCTGGGGGTGAACCTGCAATGGGGCATCGCCGGGCTGTTCAACGTCGGCGTCATGGGGTTTGTCGCCCTTGGCGGCATGGCCGTGGTGCTGACCTCTGTCGACCCGGTGCAAGAGGCATGGGCCGCCGGGGGCGCGCGGGCGCTGTTTGCGCTGATCCTTGGCGCGGGCACCATCATCCTGACCTTCTTCGCATGGAAAAAGACCCAGAACCGCTATCTGGCGGCGGCGCTGCTGATCGCGGGTTTCATCCTCTACCGGATGGTGCGTGATCCGGCCGTGGACGCCATCGAGGCGGTGAACCCTGCCGGCACCGGCTTTCTGGGCGGTCTGGGCCTGCCGGTGGTGATCGGCTGGGTGGTCGGCGGATTCCTCGCCGCCGGGGCGGCGTGGATCATCGGCAAGACGGCGCTGGGGCTGCGGTCGGACTATCTGGCCATCGCGACGCTGGGCATCTCCGAGATCATCATCGCGATCATGAAAAACGAGGAATGGCTGACCCGTGGCGTCAAGAACGTCACCGGCCTGCCGCGCCCGGTCCGCGACGCCATCGACCTGCAAAACGATCCCACGTTTGTCGAGCGCGCGGCGGGGTTCGGACTGGAACCGACAGCGGCCTCGACGCTCTATATCAAGATCAGCTACGGGCTGATGTTCGCGGTGGTGCTGGTGATCCTGCTGGTGCTGGCGCAACTGGCGCTGAACTCGCCGTGGGGCCGGATGATGCGGGCGATCCGTGACAACGAAACCTCGTCGCGCGCCATGGGCAAGGACGTCACCTATCGCCACCTTCAGGTCTTTATCCTTGGCTCTGCCATCTGCGGCATTGCCGGGGCGATGATGACCACGCTGGACGGGCAGTTGATCCCGACCAGCTACCAGCCGCTGCGCTACACCTTTCTGATCTGGGTGATGGTGATCGTCGGCGGATCGGGCAACAACCTTGGCGCGGTTCTGGGCGGTTTCCTGATCTGGTTCCTCTGGGTGCAGGTGGAAACGCTTGGCCCCGGTTTCATGACATGGGTCACCAGCTGGATGCCCGACGATTCCAACCTCAAGGCGCATCTTCTGGACAGCGTGCAGCACATGCGCCTGCTGACCATGGGGGTGATCCTGTTGATGGTGCTGCGGTTCTCGCCCCGCGGGCTGTTGCCGGAACGCTGAGCCCCGTTGCCACCGGCGCCGACCGTCCCCCGCAAACGGACAGGTCGGCGCGAAACGCCAAGGCCCTTGCGGCGCGTGCGCCGCGACCTGACCTGCGGCGGCTTGGCCTCTTTTTCGACGCTGTCAAAAAAGATACATTTCAGATTAGGCGGACATGAAGGAGCGCCTGACATGAACTGGCATGAACTATCGGCCAACTGGGACAACATGGTTGTCGGGTTGCAGTCGCGGTTTCCACGGCTGGACCGCAGTCGTCTGGCAGACCCACCCCGTGACAGCCGCGCGCTGACCCGGCATATCGCAGACATGCATGAACTGACCGTCGAAGAGGCCCGCGACGCGCTACAGGATTTCATGCACCGCGAGGATCTCGCCCGGCGCGCGACAGAACTGTCGAGCCAGTAGCGGGATCAGCCCAGCGATGTCACCCAGAGGATCGTTGCGTCCTCGGGGGAGACCGACACGACGTTGTGCCCCATGGTCGCGTCGTAATAGGCGCTGTCGCCGCGCTTCATCTCGATGGGTTCGTAGAACTCTGTGAACAGCTTGACGACGCCGGTCAGGACATACAGGAATTCCTCGCCGTCGTGGCGCACCCAGCCGTCGAACTCTTCCATGCTGCGGGCCCGGACCCGCGCCCGGTACGGCAGCATCTTTTTGCGCGTCAGGCTTTCGGCCAGCAACTCGTGCTCATAGGTGGCGGTGGCATGGCTTTGCCCCTCGTTCGAGCGGGTCACCGCCATCCGGCCATTGACCTTTTCCTGCTGCGGCGGCGTGAACAGCTGCGGCACCGAAATCTCCAGCCCCACGGCGAGCTTTTTCAGCGCGTCGTAGGTGGGCGACATCTGGCCGTTTTCGATCTTGGACAGGGTGGACCGGGCCAGCCCTGCCTGACGGGCCGCCTGTTCCAGCGTCCAATTGCGTTCCTTGCGCAACTCGCGCACGCGGTTGCCAAGGTCCAGCGGCTCTGGCTGGGGCGCATCGCCGGACTCGCGGGCAATACGGATCAGGGATTTGGGATCTCGCGACATAGTCCTGTGCTATAGGATGCGGTCGGGGGTGTTGCAAGCGCGCCTCTTGCGGGCCGGGGCGCGGCGGGCTAGGCGAAACATCATGACCCTGACCCATTCGCTCTTCGATGAGGGGCCTTTTGCGCCCTGCCCGGCCAACTTCAATCTGGCCGCCCATGTGCTGGCCGCAGGCGCGGCCGTGCCTGACAAGATCGCGCTGGCGGTGGTGCGTCCGACCGGGGCACAGCGCTGGTCCTACGCCCGGCTGACAGCGGCGGTGCGCGGGACGGCCACCGGGTTGCGACAGGCGGGCCTTGTCCCCGGTGACATCCTGCTGATGCGGCTGGGCAATACGATCGATTTCCCGATTGCCTACCTTGGCGCCATCGCCGCGGGCATCGTGCCGGTTCCGACCTCGTCGCAGCTGACCGCGCCGGAAGTGACCAAGATCATCGACCATCTTGCCCCAAAGGCCATACTTCGTGCCGAAAACGTCCCCTGCCCGGAGACGGATCTGCCGGTGTTCGGACCCCAGACCTATGAGGCGTGGCATGCTCTGCCCGCCGCCGACTATGTCCTGGGCGACCCGGAGCGGCTGGCCTATATCATCTACACCTCCGGCACCTCTGGAACGCCGCGCGCGGTGGGTCATGCGCACCGCGCGATCTGGGCGCGACAGATGATGATGGACGGCTGGTACGGGCTGGGGCCTGAGGACAGGCTGCTGCATGCCGGGGCCTTCAACTGGACCTACACGCTGGGCACCGGGCTGATGGATCCCTGGACCCGTGGCGCCACCGCGCTGATCCCCGCCGCCGGCAGCGATCCCGCGCAATTGGCCCTGTTGATGAAACGGTTCGAGGCGACGATCTTTGCCGCAGCGCCGGGCGTCTACCGGCAGATGCTGAAGTTCCCGCTCCCCCCGATGCCCGCGCTGCGGCATGGGCTGGCGGCGGGGGAAAAGCTGTCCGCCACGCTGCGCGACGGTTGGCGCGCAGCGACCGGCACAGAGATCTTTGAGGCCTACGGCATGTCGGAATGTTCCACCTTCATCTCTGCTGCGCCGGGGGTGCCGGGGGTGCCGGGCACTTTGGGACGCCCGCAGAGCGGGCGACGGGTGGCGATCCTTGACGCCGACGGACAACCCGGCCCCCTGAACACCGAAGGCGTCATCGCCGTGGACCGCAACGACCCCGGCCTGATGCTGCGCTATGTCGGTGCGCCAGAGGCCACGGCGGAGAAATTCAGCGGCGACTGGTTTCTGACCGGCGATCACGGGACGATGGATGCGGACGGGCATATCACCTATCTGGGCCGCAACGACGACATGATGAACGCCGGTGGCTACCGGGTCTCGCCGCTGGAGGTCGAGGCGGCGCTGGCCGGACTGCCGGGGGTGATCGAACTGGCGGTGACGGACATCGCCGTCAAGGAAGATGTGCGCATCGTCGCCGCCTTTTACACGGCGGAGCAGGAACTGGACGAGGACCGGCTGAAGGCCGAGGCCGCCGCCCGGCTGGCGCGCTACAAATGCCCGCGCAGCTTTGTCCGCGTCGATGCCCTGCCCCGCAACCCCAATGGCAAACTGCTGCGCACCCGGCTCAAGGCGCATGTCATCGGCTAGGAGAGACGAATTTTCGACGAAAATTCGACTCTGCGCCGACAGCGTGCCATCTAGGTAGAAAATACGAGGCCCCCATGATCCAGCTCGACATCTTTTCCGATCCCATCTGCCCGTGGTGCTATATCGGCAAGGCGCATCTTGACCGCGCGTTGCAGGATTTCCCGGATCATCCGTTCCAGATCCGCTGGCTGCCGTTCATGCTGAACCCGGACATGCCCGCCGCGGGCATGGACCGCCGCGCCTATCTGGAAACGAAATTCGGCGGCAAGGAGGGCGCGGTACAGGCCTATCTGCCGGTGCATGAAAACGCCGAGGCGGCCGGTCTGACCCTGCATCTCGATACGATCGCCAAGACCCCGAACACCGTGGACGCGCATCGTCTGATCCATTGGGCCGGGATCGAAGGGCGTCAGACGCCTGTCGTCTCGGCCCTGTTCCGCGCCTATTTCGTCGAAGGGCGCGACATTGGGGACGCCGAGGTTCTGGCCGATGTGGCCGACGATCAGGGCATGGACGCCAGCCTGATCCTGCGCCTGCTGCGGTCCGACGAGGACCGCAAGGAGATTGTCGAGCGCGATGCCGCGGCGCGCGGCATGGGGATCACCTCTGTTCCCACCTTCATCGTTGCGGGCCGCCACGCGGTCCCCGGCGCGCAGCCGCCCGACCTGTGGCGCCGGGTGATCGAGGAACTGCGCGCGGGGGCCGATCCTGCCGCATGACCAGACTGCGACTCCTGACCCTGGTCCTGACACTGGTGCTGATCATCGCCCTTGGCACCGTGTTCTTTCGCTATGTCGAAGGCTGGAGCTGGCTCGATTCCTATTTCTTCTCCGTGGTGACGCTGTCGACGGTCGGCTACGGCGAACTGGTGCCGGCGACCCCGGCGGGCAAGATCGGCACCACCGTGTTTATCCTGCTGGGGCTTGGGATTTTCGCGGTGGCGGTCCAGCAGTTCGGCGTCTTCGCCATGCGCAAGCGCGAGGAACATACCGAATGGCTGGTGGCCCGTCTGGGACAGGACAAGGACATGCCGCGCGCCGCGAATGAAGACGACCGGCCCGACGCTTCCGGTTGATCTGTTCCTCCCCCGGCAGGCGTGGTAAGGGCGGCGGACCAAAATCCGAGGTCGCAATGCACACTCCACGGGACGCCGCCCCAGATGCCCGACAGACGGTCGCGGCCGCCCGCTCCGCCATGCCCGGACGTGTCGAACTCATTGCGCTGATGGCGATGCTGGCCGCGACCATCGCCTTTTCGATCGACGCCATGTTGCCGGCCCTGCCCGCCATGGCTGCGGAACTCAGCCCGCAGGCCCCCAATCAGGTGCAACTGGTGGTGACGGTCTTTGTTCTGGGCATGGGGCTGGGCACGCTGTTCACCGGGCCGTTGTCCGATACCTTCGGGCGCAAACCCGTGGTGTTGGCGGGCTGCGCGCTCTACATCGTCTCCGCCGGACTGGCGGCGCAGGCCGACAGCCTTGGGCTGCTGCTGGCGGCGCGGCTGGTGCAGGGGCTGGGGGCGTCCGGGCCGCGGGTGGTGGCCATGGCGATCATCCGCGATCTGTTTGTCGGGCGGCAGATGGCGCAAGTCATGTCCTTTGTGATGATCGTCTTCACGCTGGTGCCGGCCATCGCACCCAGCATCGGCGCGGGGCTGATGGCGGTCTCCGGGTGGACGGCAATTTTCTGGGCCTTTGTGATCTTCGCAAGCGTTCTGAGCGTCTGGCTGGCGCTGCGCCTGCCCGAAACGCTGCCGCGCACCGCACGGCGTCCGTTCCGTGCGGCGGCGCTGATGTCGGCGACCCGTGAAATGCTGGCCAACCCGGTGGTGCGCCTGTCCATCGCGGTGCAAAGCCTTGTGTTCGGGATGTTGTTCGCCACGATTTCCAGCATCCAGCCGATCTATGAAGGCGTGTTTGACCGGGCCGAGAGTTTTCCGATCTGGTTCGGCGCGACCGCGCTGCTGTCCGCCTCGGGAAGCGTGGCGAATGCCATGCTGGTGATGCGGATCGGGATGCGGCGGCTGGTGTCGCTGATGCTGGGCGTTCAGATCGTTGTCAGCGGTGTGATGCTGGCGGCTCTGGTCGCGGGGGTGGCCGGGAACGCGCTGTTTTCGATGTTCTTTTTCTGGCAGTTCATGGCGTTTTTTCAGGCGGGCCTGACCATAGGCAACCTGAACGCCATCGCCATGGAACCCATGGGGCATATCGCGGGCATGGCCGCCTCGATCATCGGGTTTATCGCGACGGTGGCGGCGGTGCTGCTGGCGGTTCCTGTCGGTCTGCTGTTCAATGGCACGGCGATCCCGCTGACGCTGGGCGTGCTGGTCTTTGCCATCGCCGGGCAGATGCTGATGGCCGCGATGCGCCGGGCCGAGGCCGCCGCGGGCTGAAACCGGGGGTCATGCCTCTGACATGCCACGGATCAGATCGGCCTCGGTAAAGGTGAACGCCTCTATGTCGCAGGACAGCTTTTTGGAGGCGATGGTCATCTTGCGCGACCGCGCGGCCAGTTGTTTCCCGGTTTCAACCGTCTGACCAAATTGCCGGTCCACATCGCAGATGGTGCGGTTCAATCCCTCAACCGCCCCGACAAGTTCTGAATTGCGGACCGAAATGGTATCTGTGAGCGCCCTGGCCTGTGTCACAGTCTTGAGAATTTCCGACACGCTTCGACCAACCGCATCCACCAGTTCCGCCCCGCTTTTGACCTGTTCGCCGCTGTGTGTGATCAGCTTGCGTATGCCACCGGCGGCCTCTGACGTGGATTGCGCCAAATGCCGGACCTCGGTGGCGACCACCGCAAACCCCTTGCCCGAGGGACCGGCGCGCGCCGCCTCGACCCCGGCGTTGAGCGCCAGCAGGTTGGTCTGAAACGCCACGTCGTCAATCAGGTCGACGATGCGCGAAATCTGTCGGGAGCTGTCCTCAATCCCGCGCATGGCCGACACCGCCTGAGTGGTCACCGTATCGATCTGTTCGGCGCTGCTGTGGACCTGCCCGGTGGCCGTGGCGGCCTGACCGGCCTCTTCCACTGTTACCGTCAACTTTTGCAAAAGCTGCGCCGCGGCCTCTGTCATGTCGGACAATCGCCGCGCCTGTTGATCGGACTGCCCGGACATCTCCATCATCTGTTGCGCCAGAACCTGCGCGTCGTCGGTCAGCGATCCGGCAAGGTCGCTGGAGCTGAGAAACGCATCGCGCAGCGTCTCGACAGTGGTGTTGAAATCCTGACGCATGATCTCATGCGTGGTCGGAAAGGGCGGCGCGATGGAACAGGTCATGTCCCGCCCGCTCAGCCGTGACAGCGCCACGCGCACCTTGTCGACCACTTCCTGCGAGGTGCGCTGCGCGGCCTCCGCCTCGGCCTGGGCATCTTTGGCCATCCGGCGCTCCAGCTCCAGCCGGGATGCGGCCTGTTTGATCTGTTCGCGCGAATTGCGCCGCTGGAGGATGGCAACGCCCAGAACCCCGCCTTCGAGCGCCACCAAAACCGCGTGTAATCCGCTGCGCACCAGCGCGGCCCCGCCTTCGCCCATGGCCAGGCCCGGCGACGGCCAGTAAATCGCCGACACCAGCAGAAACACCGCTGTCATGGCGCAGGCCCAGACCAGCACGCGGACCCGCCGCTGGGTCGAGACGATGGCCAGCAGGACAAAATAGATGACATAGGTTTCGCTTTGCCACGGGTGCCCGGCAAGCTGCACCGTCACAAGCATCGCCTGCGCGATGAGCATGGTGGCAATGAGCGCATCGCCCGGCCCCCCCGGCAGGCGCCGCGCAAGCACCGCGCCGACGGCCGCCAATGGCAGTCCGACCAACAGCAGCGGGGACATGGCCTGCCCGGAAAGCCAGATGACCCCAAAGGCCAGCGGCACAAAAAGCAGGTTGACGCAGGTGGCAAGCAAACGCCCGTCCAACCGATCCATAAACGACATGGGGCCACTCATGACATGACTCTCCGACCAGTACCTCATCCCGTGGGGTAGCGTCCGGGCCCTTACCCACCGATTAATGCTCAAAAATTATTGCCTAAAATCGCGCCAAAGGCGGGCTTTGCCCCGGCATAGCCATTTAATGCGGTATACCTTTGCATACCGCATTCTCGCGCCCACGGAAAACCGCTATGACAGGGCGAGTCACCCAATGCCGAAGGGGCGCATCATGACAAAGATCAAGGTCGACAACCCGATCGTCGAAATGGACGGGGATGAGATGACCCGCATCATGTGGGATTTCATCAAGCAAAAGCTGATCCTGCCCTATCTCGACATTGACCTGCTCTACTACGATCTGGGCATCGAAGAACGCGACCGGACCGAGGACCAGATCACCATCGACGCCGCCGAAAAGACCAAGGAGGTCGGCGTCGCCGTCAAATGCGCCACCATCACCCCGGACGAAGCGCGGGTCGAGGAATTTGGCCTGAAAAAGATGTGGAAATCGCCCAACGGCACGATCCGCAACATCCTTGGCGGTGTGGTGTTCCGCAAGCCGATCATCTGCCGCAACGTGCCGCGTCTGGTGCCGGGCTGGACCGATCCCATCGTGGTGGGCCGTCATGCCTTTGGCGACCAGTACAAAGCGACGGATTTCCACTTTCCCAGCGCTGGCAAGCTGACGATGAAATGGGAAGGCACCAATGGCGAGGTGATCGAGCGCGAGGTCTATGACGCGCCGGACGCGGGCGTCTACATGGGCATGTACAATCAGGACGCCTCGATCCGCGACTTTGCCCGCGCCTCACTGAATTACGGTCTGGATCTGGGATGGCCGGTGTATCTGTCGACCAAGAACACCATCCTCAAGGCCTATGACGGGCGCTTCAAGGACCTGTTTCAGGAAATCTATGAGGCCGAGTTCGCCGAAAAATTCAAGGACGCGGGCATCTGGTACGAGCACCGTCTGATCGACGACATGGTCGCCTGTGCGTTGAAATGGAACGGAAAATTCGTCTGGGCCTGCAAGAACTACGACGGCGACGTGCAGTCCGACACCGTGGCGCAGGGCTTTGGCAGCCTCGGTATGATGACGTCGCAGTTGATGACCCCTGACGGCAAGATCGTCGAGGCAGAGGCCGCCCATGGCACGGTCACGCGGCATTATCGCCAGCATCAGGACGGGCAGTCGACCTCGACCAACTCGATTGCCTCGATCTATGCCTGGACCGGGGGGCTGAAGCACCGCGCCAAGCTGGACAACAACACGCCGCTGCGCGCATTCGCCGAGACGCTGGAACGGGTGATAATCGAGACGGTGGAAGCCGGTCACATGACCAAGGATCTGGCGCTGCTGGTCGGGCCGGATCAGGGCTGGCTGACCACCATGGGCTTCCTTGAAAAGATCGACGAGACCCTGAACAAGGCACTGGCGGGCTGATGCCGCTGTGCTGAGCCTTGCCGGGGGCGCAAAGCGGAATTGCGCCCCAAATGCTTGCCTTTCAGACGGTTTGCGGGGCATCGCCAAGCCATGACCCTGCTCTCCTTGCCCCCCGCCGATCGCCACAGCCTTTGGGAGGATGCCCTTGGCCTGTTGGTCGGCACCTGCCTGATGGCGCTGGCGGTGATGTTCCTTAAGGCAAGCGGCCTGATCACCGGACAGATTGCCGGGCTGTCGCTGATCGCAAGCTATGCGGGCGGCTGGTCCTTTGGCGCGGTGTTCTTTGTGCTGAACCTGCCCTTTTACCTGTTGGCGATCCGCCAGATGGGCTGGCGGTTCACCGTCAAGACCTTTGCCGCTGTGGGCCTGATGTCCGCGCAAACCGAACTGCTGCCGACCCTGTTACACCTCGACCCGCAGCATCCGGCGGTCAGCGCGGTTCTGTTCGGCGTGCTGGCCGGGCTGGGGCTGATCGTGCTGTTCCGGCACGGGGCGACGCTGGGCGGTGTCGGGATTGTCGCGCTGTGGTTGCAGGACACGCGTGGGATTCCGGCGGGCGCGGTGCAACTGGGCTTTGATCTGGGGGTGTTCACGCTGGCGCTGGCGATCTTTGACTGGCAGGTGGTTGCGGTCTCTCTTTTGGGGGCCGTGATCCTGAACCTGATGGTGACGATCAATCATCGCCGGGACCGTTACGTCGCGCGGTCGTAAGCAGCGGCCTCGGACAATACGCGATATAGCATTCAAAGCAGATACTTGCGGTTCAATCCTCATCTATTCCGGCAAACCTGACCCGACCGGAACCCGCAGGGTGGCGGTCCCGGATCAGGTCCGGGACAGGTGCGCGCGGGCCTGTCTGCCGGGCCCCAGCCCCTGTTCGCGCGCTGCAAAAGGGTTGCACCGCTACCGCACCACGGGCGAACCGACCTCCCCAAGCTTTGATCACTGGCCGCAACGGGTTATGAGTCGTCCTGTCGTTCTGCTGACAGGTTTGGAGAGTGAAGATGACAGCTGCCCTATTCCGCCGATCCATCCTGCCCGCGCTGATGTGCGGCGCGGTCTTTGCGCCGGTCCCGGCCAAGGCCGGTGACATCGTGACAACCACCGGCAAACATTTCGACTGCGCCGCGACTTTGACCGGGGAGATCGCCACCGGCGACCTCGACAAGATCCGCGCGCTGGACAGCCGCAGTTTTGCCAGCGGCACCCGGCCGCTGTGTCTGGACAGCGCCGGCGGCTCCTTTGCCGAGGCGATCCGGATTGCCGACTACCTGTATGACCGGGGCATCCCCACCGCCGTCGACGATGGCGCAGCCTGCCTGAGTTCCTGCGCCTTTGCCTTTCTGGGCGGCAGCAGCTCCGGCAAGGACCGCCAGCCGGAACCGAACAAGAGCCTGCATCTGAACGCCGAACTGGGGTTCGGGTCGCTGGCCCGCGTGCTGGACGCCGGTCAATACGCCGATGGCCAGACCCTGTCCGCGATGGATGCGGCGCTGAAATCCGCCAGTGAGATCACCGCCCGCATGGACAAGTTCCAGATGACGGCGGATTTCGCGGCGCAGGTCATGGCGCTTCAGGACAGCGATATCCTCTATGTCGACCGGGTTGACGAGGCGCGCGCCCTTGGCCTGCGGCTGGAGGGGTTCGAGGCCCCCAGCAGTCTGGGTGACGAGATGGTCACCCGCGCCTGCATCCGCGAGAACGCGGATTTCGATCCCGACAGATCGCGCCCCGACCAATCGGTCTATGATCACCGGGTCCTGCGTGAAAGCGGCGCATCGGCGCACCGCAAGGCCACCTATCTGGTCGAGGCCATCGTGGACGGGGTGCCGTCGTGGATTGGCTGTCAGGTGGAACTGACCTCGGCCCCCGCCACGGCGGACGACCCGGCGGCGTCGATCAAGCTGCGGACGAGCAAGGACTGGACCACCGGCGGCAACCCGCGTCTGCGTGAGGTCCATGTCCGGCTGGTGCCCGAAGAATGGCGTGAATTCCCGTTCCGCGACTTCTGGAAGCTGATTCCCGAGGATCAGACCCTGCAAGACGCGCGCAAGATGGCCTCGGCGGATGCCAGTGGCTCGATCATCGTGGATGCGGTGGGCGATTTGCCCAGAACCACGGCGGGCACCGAGGCGCTGATGGACCTGCGCTATGATGACCGGCAGGCAATCCAGAACCGTCTGACGCTGCTGGGCTTTGACACGCGGGGCGCGGACGGGATCTTTGGCCCCGGCACCCGGCAGGCGCTGCGGGACTGGCAGGACAGCAACGGCTTTGACGCCACCGGCTTTCTGGACAGCGCGCAACGCGATGTTCTGGTGCGCCAGAGTGAGGCGCAATACGCCGAATTCCTTGAAGAAGAACGCCGCGAAGAGGCAGAGCGCCAGCGCGTGCAAAACGCCCCTGCGCCGGTCTTCAACCGCCCCGCCGCGCTGGACCCTGCCCCGCAGCCGGAACCGCAGGGCCAGCGGGTCCGCGTCTGTCAGCGCACGATCTTTGGCGAGTTGGTGAACTGCCGGATTGAATTCCGCTGATCCTAGCCCAACGCATTGCCCGATTTTGGGCCCGACCTTCAGCCCGACGGCACTCTGTGCCGTCCCGGAGAGCGCGCCCCGCCACCTGAGCGGCGGGGCGCAAAGAGGCGCGTCAGCCGCCGTCTTGCGCGGGGATCAGCCCGGCGGCCATTGCGGCCTCCATCTCTTCGGTCCCGAGGAACCCGTCCGCATCCGTGTCCGCCTGGGCAAAATCGTCCTGCGACAGGTCCGGATACGCGGCCTGCGCCTCGATCAGCGAGACAAGGCCGTCACCATCGGTGTCCGGGCCGTCCATGTCCTGTGCAAAGGCCGGAAGGGCCAGCAAGGCAACGGCTGCGGTGGTGACGAGAGTGGCTTTCATGTTCTTTCCTCCGTGAGTGGTGGTTTGAAAGTACCCGCAAGGTGGAGGTGATTTTCGCCCCCCGCATCCCCCCATCGCCGCCGACCCGATTTCGCGCGGAGGGTTGCCGGATTTCCGTGGCCCCATCAGCGGAGCAAGGCCGCCCAAAAACACCGCGCGGGAAGCCGCGCCCCGCAGCCGCCCGCCCCGGCACACCACCGCCGAAAGAGCGCCGCAAACCCCGGCGGCGGGAACCCGCAAATGAGTCGCGGAGGGCGACAAACGTGGGATCAAACGGTCATCGGACAAAAAAAGAGCGCCCCGGGGAGGGACGCTCTGAGTTTCGCTGACAAGGCTCGTATGTTTCACCGCCCGAGGTTTGTTTTTGCCTGCGGCCTTGTCTGCGTCGGGGGTCGGCGCACCGACCCCTGGACCGGATGGCGGGACGGGACTCCCAAGTACCACCCTAACCACGCGGGCCCCTGGCAACGGGCCCCGCATCACCCCCCCAGGGGTGTCTCAAATAGCAGGGCGCGGACGCCCTGCTAAAGTCATCGCGAACGTGAAGGAGAAGGGGGCTCTGAGGACGCCATCCCTATCGAATACGTCGTCTCGGCAGCGCCCTTCATTGTTCAGTGTATTCCCTGCATCTAACCCTTGCTAACCTTCACAACAGCCTGGATCGGTCCGAAGTCGGTAAGATTATTCTGCGCCCCGACTATTTCAATCTTTCTACGCGAATAACTTTAGGTGCATTTGGAATGACAATTTCCCTATCATTTACGATGGTTACGTGCGGCATGTAGGAGTAACTGTACCAGTAGTAATATTCCGTTTGCCGATAAATTGATCCATCAGTCATTACGAAGACGCTTTCTCCATTGAAGCCTTCGCAATCCCCATCGATCTGCTTGCGCATTGTGGTCATCTTGAACTTCTCCGCAATCTCAGCTACAGCCCGAGGTGCCGCCGCAGGTGTTGCACTTCATGCAGGTGCCGTTGCGCACCAGCGTGTAGTTGCCGCACTCGTTGCAGGCCTCGCCTTCGTAGCCCTGCATCTTGGCGCGGGTCACAGCGGTGCTGATCGCAATGGTCGAGGTGGACGAAACGCTGGTCTTGGGCCCCGCAGCGGTGGCAGGCACCAGTGTGCGCAACACCTGTTCGGCATCGGTTCCGGCCTCCAGCGCCACCGTGGCCTGACCACCTTGCAGCACCACCAGTTCCTGCGGCATCCGCTTGCGCAGGTAGCCGGTCGAGCTGATCTGTTTCAGCACTTCCAGCGACCGGGTCGCGGCGGATTCCGACAGTTCCTTGAGGTTGGACACCCCTTCTTCCTCACCCCGGCCGATGTCGTCAAAGGACGCCCCTTCGGGTTTCACATGCGCCAGATCGGTGCGGTCCAGATAGCTGACCGCCAGTTCGCGGAAGATGTAGTCAAGGATCGAAGTCGCGTTCTTGATGCTGTCGTTGCCCTGCACCATGCCCGCCGGTTCGAACTTGGTGAAGGTGAAGGCGTCGACAAACTCCTCCAGCGGCACGCCGTATTGCAGACCGACCGACACCGCGATGGCAAAGTTGTTCATCATCGCACGGAAGCCAGCGCCTTCCTTGTGCATGTCGATAAAGATCTCGCCAAGGTTGCCGTCCTGATACTCACCCGTGCGCAGGTACACCTTGTGGCCGCCAACGATGGCCTTTTGGGTATAGCCCTTGCGGCGTTCCGGCATCTTGGACCGCTGTGATTTCACAATCTCCTTGATGACCACCTTTTCGACGATCTTTTCGGCAAGAACCTGGGCCTTTTCGGTCTGGTTGCCGGATTCGAGGATCTCTGCGGCCTCATCGTCATCCTCGACAAGGGCTGCGGCCAGCGGCTGCGACAGTTTCGATCCGTCACGGTACAGCGCGTTGGCCTTCACCCCCAGCGACCACGACAGTTCATAGGCCTTCTGACAATCCTCGATCGTGGCGTCGTTGGCCATGTTGATCGTCTTCGAGATCGCACCAGAGATGAACGACTGCGCCGCCGCCATCATGTGGATATGGCTCTCGACGCTGAGATAGCGCTTGCCCTTCTTGCCGCAGGGGTTGGCGCAATCGAAGACGCTCAGATGCTCGTCCTTGAGGTGCGGTGCCCCTTCGAGGGTCATGGTGCCGCAGACGTGGTCGTTGGCGGCCTCGATGTCCGCCTTGGAGAACCCAAGGTGGCGCAGCAGGTCAAAGCTGGGATCGGTCAGCTTTTCGGTCGGAATGCCAAGGACGTCGCGGCAGAACCCTTCGCCCAGCGTCCACTGGTTGAATACGAACCGGATGTCAAAGGCCGAGGCCAGTGCGCCCTCGATCTTGTCAATCTGCGCCGGGCCAAAGCCGTGACCGATCAGGGCGGTGTGGTTGATGCCCGGCGCATTGCCCAGCGTCTGATGACCCACCGCATAGGCGATGATCTCTTCGATCTGGCTGGAGGTATAGCCAAGATGCTCCAGCGCGCCGGGCACCGACCGGTTGATGATCTTGAAGTAACCGCCACCGGCCAGCTTCTTGAACTTCACCAGCGCAAAGTCGGGCTCGATCCCGGTGGTGTCGCAATCCATGACCAGACCGATGGTCCCGGTGGGCGCGATCACCGATACCTGCGCGTTGCGATAGCCGTTCTTTTCGCCAAGGCTCAGCGCCTCGTCCCATGCGGACATCGACAGATGCACCAGCGTTTCGTCCGGGCAGTTCACCAGATCCAGCGGCACCGGCTTGACCGCAAGGGTCTCATAGCCCTCGGTCGCGCCGTAAGAGGCGTTGCGGTGGTTGCGGATGACCCGCAGCATGTGGTCGCGGTTGCGGGTGTAGCCGGGGAATGCCCCCAGTTCACCGGCGATCTCGGCCGAGGTGGCATAGGCGGTGCCGGTCATGATCGCGGTCAGAGCGCCGCACAGCGCGCGGCCCTCGTCGCTGTCATAGCCAAAGCCCATGTTCATCAGCAGCCCGCCGATGTTGGCATAGCCCAGACCCAGCGTGCGGAAGTCATAGCTGCGCTGCGCGATTTCCTTGGACGGGAACTGCGCCATCGTCACCGAGATTTCCAGCGTCAGCGTCCAGAGGCGGGTGGCGTGGATATAGCCCTCGGCGTCGAACTTGCCGTCGTGCAGGAAGGTCAGCAGGTTCATCGACGCAAGGTTACAGGCGGTGTCGTCGAGGAACATGTATTCCGAACAGGGGTTCGATCCGCGGATCGCGCCGTCTTCGGGGCAGGTGTGCCATGCGTTGACGGTGTCGTGAAACTGGATGCCCGGATCGGCGCAGGCCCATGCGGCGTGGCCCACCTGTTCCCACAGGTCGCGCGCCTTGATGGTCTTGGCGACGGCCCCGTCGGTGCGGCGGATCAGTTCCCACGGCTTGTCCTCGCGGACCGCCTTGAGAAAGGCATCGGTGACACGGATCGAGTTGTTCGAGTTCTGGCCCGAGACGCTGGCATAGGCCTCGGAGTCCCAGTCGGTGTCATAGGTCGGGAATTCGATGCTGGCATAGCCCTGCTTGGCGTAATCCAGCACGCGCTTGATGTAGGTCTCGGGAATCATCGCCTGCTTCGCGGCGCGGATCGCCTTTTTCAGGGCATCGTTTTCCTTGGGGTCATAGGCGCCCTCTTCGGTGCCGTCCCATGTGCGGATCGCCTCGAAGATGCCGTTCAGCATCTTTTCGTGCATCTTGGAGCCGGCGACGATGCTGGCGACCTTCTGCTCTTCCTTCACCTTCCAGTTGATGAATTCCTCGATATCCGGGTGGTCGGCATCGCAGATCACCATCTTGGCGGCGCGGCGCGTGGTGCCGCCCGACTTGATCGCACCCGCCGCGCGGTCACCGATCTTGAGGAAGCCCATCAGGCCGGACGACTTGCCGCCGCCCGACAGCGGCTCATTCGCGGCGCGCAGCGAGGAAAAATTGGTGCCGGTGCCGGAGCCGTATTTGAACAGGCGCGCCTCACGGACCCACAGATCCATGATGCCGCCATCGCCGACCAGATCGTCGGCGACCGACTGGATAAAGCAGGCGTGCGGCTGCGGGTGCTCATAGGCCGACTTGGACTTGGTCAGCTTGCCGGTCTTGAAGTCGACGTAGTAGTGGCCCTGACCGGGACCGTCGATGCCATAGGCCCAGTGCAGGCCGGTGTTGAACCACTGAGGAGAGTTCGGCGCGGCCATCTGCGTCGCCAGCATGACGCGCATTTCGTCGAAATAGGCCTGCGCGTCCTCCTCGGTGGTGAAATAGCCACCTTTCCAGCCCCAGTAGGTCCAGGCACCGGCCAGACGGTCAAACACCTGACGCGCGCTGGTTTCACCGGTGCGGGCCGTGTCCTTGGATGCGGGAACCGAGCGCCACAGGAACTCTGGCACGCCCTCTTCGGGAACGCGCTTGAGCTCGACCGGAACGCCCGCCTTGCGGAAGTATTTCTGCGCGATCACATCGCTGGCCACCTGGCTCCAGCCTGCCGGCACTTCAAGTGCGTCGAGCGCAAAGACCGTGGTTCCGTCCGGATTGCGGATTTCCGACTTGGTGGTGACAAAGTCGATCTCCGCGTATGCGTCCTGACCTGTTTTGGTGAACCTTCTTTCGATTTTCATCGCTACTGTGCCCCTGAAGTGCTGTCCCGTTTTTTCGTGCCGGCGGGTTGGCAAGGGAAAACCGCACCTCATCCGCGGTTGCCACGCGGTTCCGGTCCGAAGACCCGTCTGAGTGTCTGCTGTGCTAGTCTGTCCCTTGCCGGTAGCCACTACATCTAGTGGATGTCCCGACCGGCCAGCACAAGATGGCCTTCCTGAGCCAGAGTCGTCAACGGGTTTTTCGCAATATCTACATATATTTTGTGTTGACCAAGCGGCAGCCTACTAGGGGCGGTAGGCGTGCCTGATTCAGGTCGGTTTCGTTAACAATCTCCGCCGTGCAGCAAGTCCCGGAAATTCAAGGAGAGACGGGGTTTTATGCACAAATGCTTGTGGATAACTTCAGGTGCGGACGGAATGTTGGTTAATTTCTATTAACTTCTGCCGCAGTTGGGAATGTTGCAACCGGATCACGTTCAACGCTGCAAATCGGGTCACAGTGGACAGGCCACACCACATCTAGTGGCTGGCGATTCCCTCACCCCCCGCGACGCCATAAAAAAACCGCCCGGACCAAATGGCCCGGACGGTCTGGGGTCATGCAGTGGGTCCGATCACACCAGCACCATGTCTCCGGACACTTGTGCCAGTTGGGTGTCTTCCAGCGTCACGGTGACGTTCTGATCGGTAAAGACCACGTCGTCGCCCTGCTGGGTCATCTGGGCGATGGCCGCATCCGCATCCGCGTAACCGAAGGCGGTGAAATCCAGCATGTCCCAGGATTCCAGGTCGGTCACATTGTGGCTGCTGCCGGCATCGGTGCCAAACACGAAGGTGTCCGACAGATAGCCGCCCGACAGGGTGTTGGCGCCACCGTTGCCCGCCAGCACGTCATTGGTGCCCTGCCCTTCGACCCACTCCATCATGTCCGATGCGCTGCGCGCCTTCAGCTCGGCGCTTTCCGAGAAGCCTAGCAACACGTCGGCGCGGCTTGCACCTGCGTCCAGCTTGCCGGTCCAATGGGCCAGACCGCCGGGATCGGCCCCGCGATCCAGCGTGTTCTGGTACATCGCGCGGACAAAGTCCTCATTTGTGCCGCCGCCAAAGATGGCCTGAAACTCGGGCGAGTTGGAAAAGGCTCTGGCCACACGGTTCAGGTCGAAATCGCCGCCGCCCAGTCCGGTGGCCCAGGATTCAAAGCCCGGCGCATCGGGATCGCGGTCAAAGCTGGACTGGTACAGGCGGTAGACCTGCCCGGTGATGCCGGTGATATCGCCGGTAAAGGCCCCGTCGCCATAGATCATGTCGTCGCCGCCGCCGCCGCCGATGTTGTCGCTGCCGGTGTTGCCGAACAGGATGTCATTGCCCCCGGCCCCGCGCAGGATGTCATCGCCGCCGTCGCCATAGGCCACGTCCGCCATCATCCCGGTCTGGGCGTTGGGCAGCCCCTGATCGCCATCCGACCAAGAACCGGTGTGGATCTCGTCGTTGCCGCCGCCGCCGTGGATGGTGTCCATGCCGTCTGCGGTGGCGTCAAACATCGACCCCGTGACCGCAGCGGTGCGGCTGTCGTCGTCGCCGGTCAGGATTTCGTCACCCGCGCCGCCCATGATCATGTCGTTGCCCGCGCCGCCCGCGATGCCGCTGTCATATTGTGCCAGCGTCAGACCGCCGGACGCGCCCGCGTCCGCCGCATTGGCGACGTTCACATCCATCTGGCCCGCGTCAATCCAGTCGTCGCCGCCGTTTCCTTCAAGGATGTCGGCCCCGGTGCCCCCCATCAGGGTGTCATTGTCCGCGCCGCCGGTGATGGTGTCGTTCCCGGCAAGGCCGTCAACCATGTCATCGCCCGGTCCGGCGTCGAACATGTCGGGATCGGGCGTCAACACCACCGTGTCGCTTGCGGTCGCGCGGTGTTCGGCCAGAATCGCAAGGGCCTCTTCCTGTGTGGCCACCTCGATGTCACCTGCCGCCGCCGGAAGGATGCCGATATAGCCGTTGGCGCCGCCAGAGACTTCGCCGCCGGTGCCCGTGCCGATTCCGTCCGGAATCTGGACCCCGTGAATCACGATCTCGCGCAGGATCAGCGGCATGATGTCGGCTGCGGTGTAGTCCGACATGGTGACAGGGCTGAAGAAATTGCTGTCGTCACCCAGATCGTAACTCTGGATAAACGAAACGCGGCCCATGGCGTCAGCCACCGGCATCATGCCGCCAGAGGTCAGCGGCAGCAAAACGTCGCCGTACTTGCCCACACCTTCCAGAACCTCGACCATGCCGTCGCGGTCAGCGTCGTCGGCAATTGTCGGCGCCACGGAATCGATCGGCACCCCGTTCGAGTCGAACAACCCGTGAATGTGCTGGGCATGGGTTTGCGACGGAGTCAGCCCGGTGGCCGAGATCGCGATATTCAGATAGGTCGATCCGCTCTCGTCGGTGACCATGGCCAACACGGCGGTGCCTTCGACACCCGAGCTGTTGAGCGCCCCCAGATCGACCGTCCAGAAGGCATCCGCCTGTTGCAGGAACGTTTCGAATGACGTGTAATTTGAGGCCAAATGGGCCATGAAAATATCCTCCTGTCGCGTTTCTCGTAATCAAAGACACGCGCGGGGATTTCGGAAGTTTCAAAGTTTCGCAAAAAAATCATCAAGGGCCCGACGGCTGCCGCGCCGACACGGCGCCAAAGCCCCCGACCCCTGTCTTTTCAGCACCTCGGGCGTGGGCCCCGCGAGCCATGGCCGAGTGTTAACGGTGTGTGAATTTGCCTCTGCAAGCCATTGATTTTATTGACCCGGCCCGCTGTCCACGCGTGGACAGCGTTAAACCCGCTAAACGATATGGCAGGAAAGTGGTCGGGGCGGCGAGATTCGAACTCACGACCTTCTGTACCCAAAACAGACGCGCTACCAAGCTGCGCCACGCCCCGACGACACGTGCGGTTTATCCGCACGAAACAGGTTTGAAAAGCCCCCTTTGCCCTCAGCAGGGCCAGGCGGCGCGACGCACCGCCGGATGGCGGATCTGCGCGCCTTCTTCGATGCGCAGCAGCTTGGCCCAGCCGCCGTTGATCTCCAGCACAAACTGCACCTGATCCCCGCCCGGAATCGACGTCAGATCGCCGGGAATGGCATTGTGATGGACCTTGACCACAACCCCGTGACGGTCGGCAAAGATCATGTCGAGCGGGATCAAAGTGTTCTTCATCCAAAAGGCCACGGGCTGCGGCGCCGGATAGACAAAGAGCATCCCCTTGCTGGTGGGCATGAATTTGACATTCATCAGCCCCTGCGCCCGCTCCTCGGCGGTTCGCACCACATCCACGGTAAAGCGGGCCTTGCCGAAATCGCCCCGGATATACAGCGTATCATCCCGGCAAGCGCCGATCCGGTTGTCGGGATCGGCTTTGGCGGCGGGATCGACACCGGCATCCGCAATCGGCTCATCGCCGATGGGCAGAATCGGTTCCAGCGCCGGTGGCTCCTCGTCCGGGGCTTTGGCCAAGGGCGGATCTGTCGGCACTTCTTCGGCGGGCGGCTCGGAATCCGCCACAGCCTTTGCCACCGGCTCGCTGTCCTCCGGCGCAACCGCGTGCGGCGTCACCGCCACCGGGCCCACCGGCACGGGCGGCTCTGCCGCCGGTGATCTGGGCATCGGCGGCGGCGCGGCTTCCTGTTCCAATATGACAGAGCCATCGCTCTGACCCAAAACCGGCCACGCAACCAGCGCGGCCATCAAACTCATCGCGACAAGGCGCTTTCCCATGCAGTCACTTCCATCGCCATATGTCCCCGCTTGCCCTCGACGACGCGGATGGCAAGGGCTTCGCCCGGTTGCAAATCCGCGAGTCCCGAGCGGCGCAGGACCTCGATATGAATGAACACATCTTCGGGTTTTCCGAACACATTTGCAAACCCGAAACCCTTAGCCTTGTCGAACCATTTGACCCGTGCCGGTTGCAGGACCGCCTGAGCCATCACATCCGGGTCGATCTGTTCGAAATCCGCAAGCGGTGCGCTGTCCGGTGTTTCGGGCGGTTCGACCTTCAGAACCTGCGTGGCCTGAACCCCCCGGTCCGTCCGCTGCACCGTGATCTCGATGACCGCACCGTCCGCAACCGAGCTCTGGCCGAAATTCCGCAGCACATTCGCATGCAGCAAGATGTCCGGCCCGCCGTCGTCCGATATGACAAACCCGAATCCCTTGACCGGATCGAACCATTTCACCCGGCCCGCGACCGCGGACTGTTCTATTTCCTCGTGTGTCAACGTCGTTTCCAACTGTACCAACTTATCCCCACCCGGAGTCTTGGAGCAAAGCCAGCCTTCAACGCAAGACGGGTCAATTGCCATTTTTGTGTCAGAAGGGCAATCGCGCCGGATTGATTTTCATTGCCGGAACGCAGAAATTCGACGTTGTTTCAGATGGTTCACGGGTTGAGTCGCGTAATTTCCCAAGGAGTCGACATATCCTTTCGAGACCAGCGGAATCGGTCATGTAACCGAAAGGCCCCGTCCGCCCAGAATTCAATTTCCAGCGGATGTATGCGATATCCACCCCAGAACGGCGGCCTCGGCGGATGTGTGCCGTGGCGCGCGGTGATCCGCGCAACCTCGGCCATCAGCGCCGCGCGGCTGGCCAGCGGTCGGCTCTGTTGGCTGGCCCATGCGCCCAGCCGGCTCTTGAGAGAGCGCGACGTATAATAGGCGTCGGCCTGCGGGCCGTCCTCTTTGTCTACCAGACCGCGCACCCGGATCTGACGGCGCAGGGATTTCCAATGCATGACAAAGGCCGCCTTGCCCGCCTGATCGATTTCCTGCGCCTTTTTGCTTTCGTAATTGGTGTAAAAGACAAAGGCGGCATCCTCGATCTCTTTCAGAAGGACCATGCGCGCGTTCGGCAACCCGTCCGCGTCGACGGTCGACAGCGCAATGGCGTTGGCATCGTTGGTCTCGCTTTCGACGGCCTCTGCCAGCCAGTTCCGGGCTATGACAAACGGATCGTCCCCGGCAAATATCCCGCTACGGTCGGTCATCCTGTCTCTCCTTTGGCTCGTTGCCGGGACATGCCGCCTGTGGCGCCCGGGATGCAAGGCCGGTTTTGCGCCAACGGCAGGCTTGATGGTGCGCAAGCGATACCCTAAAGGTCGCTCCAACGACGATCTGGCGGAAAGGGCGACAATGTCAAACCAGTTGATGGCGGGAAAACGCGGCCTGATCATGGGATTGGCCAATGACAAGTCGATCGCCTGGGGCATCGCAAAGGCCTGTGCGGACGCCGGGGCCGAATTGGCTTTTTCCTATCAGGGCGATGCGCTGAAGAAACGGGTCGACCCGCTGGCCGGGCAACTGGGGTCGGATATCGTGCTGCCCTGCGATGTCGGGGACGAGGCGTCGATCGACGCGCTTTTTGCCGCGCTGAAGGACCGCTGGGACACTCTGGACTTTGTTGTCCATGCCATCGGCTTTTCCGACAAGAACGAATTGCGCGGCCGCTATGTGGATACGTCGAAGTCCAATTTCACCCTGACGATGGATATATCGGTCTACAGCTTTACCAGCGTGATGCAGCGCGCCGAAAAGATGATGAAGAACGGCGGCAGCGCCGTGACGCTGACCTACTACGGCGCGGAACGCATCATGCCGCATTATAATGTGATGGGCGTGGCCAAGGCGGCGCTGGAGGCCTCGGTGCGGTATCTGGCCGAGGATCTGGGCAAGGACGGCATCCGCGTCAACGCGATCAGCGCCGGCCCGATCAAGACGCTGGCCGCCAGCGGCATCGGCGATTTCCGCTACATCATGAAGTGGAACGAATACAACTCGCCGCTGCGCCGCAACGTGACCATTCAGGACGTGGGCAAATCGGCGCTGTACCTGTTGTCCGATCTGGGCAGCGGTGTCACCGGCGAGACGCATCATGTGGACGCGGGCTATCATGTCGTCGGCATGAAGGCGGTGGACGCGCCCGACATGTCCAAGGGCTGACGCCCATGGACTGGACCCATATCCTTGCCTTCAACCTGACCTTGCTGGCCGCTCTGGCGGCACCGGGACCGGCGCTGCTGTTCGCCCTGCGCCAATCGATCTCGGGCGGGTTTTCGGTGGGGTTTGCAACCGGGGGCGGACTGGCCCTGATGGCGGCGCTCTGGACCGGGGCGGCGTTGCTGGGGCTGGAGGTGCTTTTTCGCCTGTTCCCGGCGGCGTTTGTCATCATGAAAATTTCAGGCGCGCTGTACCTGCTGTGGATTGCCTACACGCTGTGGCGCGATGCGCGTCAGCCGGTGGGCGATAGCCCGCGCCCCCGCGGGCGTGCCTTTGTCGACGGGATGCTGGTCAATCTGGCCAACCCGAAATCCGTGCTGTTTGCGGCCTCGGTGCTGGTGGTGATCTTTCCGCCCGATATGACGCTGGCCGCCAGGGCGCTGGTGGTGGGCAACCACTTTGCCGTTGAACTGATCGCTTATGGCGCCTTTGCCGCTCTGCTGTCGACACAGAGGGCGCGCGCCGGGTATCTGCGACTGAAGCCTGTGATCGACCGGGCCGCCGCGCTGGTGCTGGGCGCGCTGGGCCTGCGCCTGTTGCTGGGGCGTTAGGACGATGCCCCTGTGCCGGGTTATGGATCGGGATGGACATCTACTTTTCGGCGGACCCTTCGCCACATTCGGACTGAACATTGCGCTGAGCTGAGGAGACAGGGATGGACAACCGCCTGCCGCACGAAAAAGGTTTTCATGTCAGTTGGGACCAGCTGCACCGCGACGCGCGGGCTCTGGCCTGGCGGTTGCAGGGGCAAGGCCCGGACAACGGGTACTGGAAGGCCGTGGTCGCCATCACCCGTGGCGGCATGGCCCCCGCGATGATTGTCGCCCGCGAGTTGGACATCCGCACCGTCGATACGATCAGCGTCCGGAGCTATCATTCCGGCGGCGGCAAGGCCGATGAACGCCGCGAGGCGGAGGTGCTGAAATCCCCCGACGCCGATCTGGTGGGCGACGGAACAGGCATTCTGATCATCGACGATCTGGTGGACAGCGGCAAGACGCTGGAACTGGTGCGCAGCCTCTATCCCAAGGCGCATGTGGCCACGGTCTATGCCAAACCTCAGGGCCGCCCGCAGGTCGACACCTTTATCACCGAAGTGAGCCAGGACACCTGGATCTTTTTCCCGTGGGACATGGCGCTGCAATACGTCAAACCCTATCGCGGCGACGATTGAGGGCGTGATCCAAAGGCGCGCCTGACGGCGCACTCTCACTCTTGGGGGCTTTGCCCCCAAACCCCCGGCGAGGGCCCTGCCCTCGCGCTCCCGGGATGCTTTTGGACAGAAGAAATATCCAGCCGGAGTATTGGGCCATGGTCACGCGCACTGAAGCCACCTTCTTTCCGCCGATCCCGGAGGCGCAGCGCTGGCTGCGCGGGGTCACGTTTCCCGCGGACAGGCCGTTGATCAACCTCAGTCAGGCGGCGCCTGCCGACCCGCCACCGCCCGCCATGCGCGCCGCGATGGCGCAGATGATGGAAGATCCGTCCAGCCATGCCTACGGTCCGGTGCTGGGCCGTCCCGGTTTGCGCGCGGCGCTGGCCAGGGAGTGGGCCGCGCATTACGGCGGGACCGTAGAGGTCAGGCAGGTGGCGATTACCGCGGGCTGCAATCAGGCCTTTGCCGCCGTGATCGCGGCGACTTGTGGTGAGGGGGACGAGGTGATCCTGCCGGTGCCGTGGTATTTCAACCACAAGATGTGGCTGGATATGAGCGGGGTCAAGGCGGTGCCGCTGCCCTGCGGGCCCGACCTGTTGCCTGATCCCGAGGCGGCGCGCGCCCTGATCACGCCGCGTACCCGCGCCATCGCCATGGTGACGCCGAACAATCCCTGTGGTGTCGAATACCCGGCGGACGTGCTGGAGGGGTTCTTTGATCTATGCCGGGACACCGGCCTCCGGCTGATCGTGGATGAGACCTATCGCGATTTCGACTCGCGCAGCGGGGCGCCGCATGGGTTGCTGACGCGGGACGGCTGGGACGATACGCTGGTGCAGCTTTACAGTTTCTCCAAGGTCTATCGTCTGACCGGGCATCGTGTCGGCGCGATCATCGGATCAGAGCGGATGTTGCATCAGATCGAGAAGTTTCAGGACACGGTTGCGATCTGCGCGCCGTCGCTGGGACAGGGCGCGGCGCACTGGGGGCTGGAGCATCTGGCCCAGTGGAAGGCCGAGCAGCGCGATGAGATCCTCGACCGCCGCGCGGCCATCGCAGAGTATTTTGGCCCATTGGCGGCGAAAGGCTGGAAGCTGTTGGGCTGTGGCGCGTATTTTGCCTATGTCGAGCATCCCTTTGCGGAAGGCTCTGCACAGCTTGCGCCGCGCCTTGTGCGTGAGGCGGGGGTGCTGATCCTGCCCGCGACGATGTTCACGCCAGAGGGCGACAGCAGCGGCGACCGCCAGTTCCGCGTGGCCTTTGCCAATTCCGACCGGGCCGGCATCGCCGAATTCGCCCGGCGGCTGGCGCAGGTCGATGGCCCCCTTGCGGCCCCGGAAGGTGCGGAATAGACAGGGGCAGAACTTCGCGGGAGGGTGCCATGGCAGCGAAAAAATCCGGTATCGGCAAGTACCTCGTCTGGGGCCTTCTGGGGCTGCTCCTGTTGGGGCTGGGCGGTTTTGGCGCCACCAATTTCTCGGGCACTGTGCGCTCTATCGGGAAAGTCGGCGAGGCGGAGATTTCCACCTCGGATTATTTTCGCGCGTTGCAGGCCGAAATGCGCAACTTTCAGGAGCGCACCGGTCAGGCGTTGAGTTTTCAGCAGGCGCAGTCACTGGGTCTGACCCAGCAGGTGCTGAGCCAGCTGGTTGTGACCGCCGCGCTGGAAAATGAGGCTGCGGTTCTCGGGATTTCCGTGGGCGACGAACGGCTTGCCGGTGACCTGCGCAAGATCCGCGCCTTTCAGGGCGTCGATGGCAGCTTTAACCGCGACGCCTACAAGCTGACGCTGGACAATGCCGGTCTGAACGAACGCGCATTTGAGGAAAAGCTGCGCGACGAAAGCGCCAGCACGCTGTTGCAGGGGGCTGTTCTGGCCGGGGTGCGCCTGCCCGATACCTATGTCGACACGCTGATCGGCTATACCGGAGAGCGCCGCGCCTTTACCTGGGCCGAGGTGAGCGAGACCGAGCTGGAGGTTCTGCCCGCCCCCACAGAGGACGAATTGCGCGCGCATTACGAGGAAAACATCGGCCTTTTCACGCGCCCTGAGACCAAGCGCCTGACCTATGTCTGGCTGACGCCCGAGATGATCGTGGACAGCGTCGAGGTCGACGAGGACAGCCTGCGCGCCGCCTATGACGAGCGCAAGGAAGAGTTCGACCTGCCCGAGCGGCGTCTGGCCGAACGGCTGGTGTTCAACGATCAGGCCGCCGCAGAGGCCGCGCTGGCGCGGATCGATGCGGGCGAGGCGGCGTTCGAGGATCTGGTGCGTGAGCGCGGCTTGGACCTGTCAGACACCGATCTGGGCGACGTGACCCAAGGCGACCTTGGCAAGGCGGCCGAGGCGGTCTTTGCTGCCGATGTGGGTCAGGTGGTGGGCCCGGCCCCGACGACGCTTGGCCCGGCGCTGTTCCGTGTCAATGCGGTGCTGCCCGCGCAACTGACCTCTTTCGAGGACGCGGTTCCGGCGCTGCGCGGCGAACTGGCGCTGGACCGTGCCCGCCGTGTGATCGACACGCAGATGCAAAGCTTTGACGATGAGATGGCCGCCGGTGTGACGCTGGACGAACTGGCCGCCTCCACCGATCTGGAACTGGGCACACTGGGCTGGACCGGTGAGAACGACGCGGACATCGCCGGTTATCCGGCTTTCCGTGACGCCGCAGAGGCGGTCGACATCTCGGATTATCCCGCCATCACCCAATTGGGCGACGGCGGTGTGTTCGCCCTGCGGCTGGATGAGGTTCTGGCCCCCACGCCCTTCCCCTATGAGGAGGTCGAGCTGCGGGTTCAGGCGGATTGGCGACGCGCGCAAAAGGTCGATGCACTCTTTGCGCGGGCCGAGGCGCTGGCCGAAGAACTGGGCGAAGGCGTGACCTTTGAGGGCGCGGGCCTTGTCCCCCAGACCGAAGAGGGCCTGACCCGCACCGCCTTTGGCGCCGATCTGCCCCGCCCGGTTCTGGATGCGGTGTTCGACATGGAACCCAATGAGGTGCGCGCACTGCGGGCCGGGGATCTGGCCGTTGTGGTGCGCATGGACGACGTCCTTGACGTCGACAAGGACAGCGAACAGGCCAAGCAACTGGCACAGCTTTTCCGCGATCAGGCCGCGCAGGACGTGGCGCAGGACCTGTTCCGCGCGCTGTCGACCGATATTCAGACCCGCGCGGGCGTCGATCTGGACCAGCCAGCCATCAACGCGGTGCACGCCAACTTTCAGTGAGACCATGGTACAACTGACCCCTTCCTTCGACGGCTTTGCCGAAGCGTATCAGGCAGGCCGCAACCAGGTGGTCTATGCCCGTCTGGCCGCCGATCTCGACACGCCGGTGTCGCTGATGCTGAAACTGACCGGGGCCGCGCGCGATGCCTTTATGCTGGAATCGGTGACCGGCGGAGAGGTGCGCGGGCGCTATTCGATCATCGGGATGAAGCCGGACCTGATTTGGCAGTGTCACGGGCAGAGCAGCCGGTTGAACCGCATGGCGCGGTTTGACCCAGATGCCTTTGAAACCCAAAGCGATGAGCCGCTGACCGCGTTGCGCGCGCTGCTGGCGGAATCGCGAATCGACCTGCCCGAGGACCTGCCGCAGGCCGCGGCGGGGCTGTTCGGTTATCTTGGCTATGACATGATCCGGCTGGTGGAACACCTGCCCGACGTGAACCCCGACCCGCTGGGCCTGCCCGACGCGCTGCTGATGCGGCCCTCGGTCGTGGCGGTGCTGGACGGGGTCAAGGGTGAGGTGACGGTGGTTTCGCCTGCATGGGTGCAGGACGGACTGTCGGCCAAGGCAGCCTATGCACAGGCGGCGGAACGGGTCATGGACGCGGTGCGCGATCTGGAACGCGCCCTGCCCCAGGCCAGCCGCGATCTGGGTGACGCCGTGGAACTGGGTGAACCGGTGTCGAACTTTGCCCATGCGGATTATCTGGCCGCCGTCGAGACGGCCAAGGACTATATCCGCGCGGGCGATATCTTTCAGGTGGTGCCATCGCAGCGCTGGACGCAGGATTTTCCGCTGCCGCCGTTTGCGCTTTATCGCTCGTTGCGGCGCACCAACCCCTCGCCCTTCATGTTCTATTTCAACTTTGGCGGCTTTCAGGTGATCGGTGCCAGCCCGGAGATCCTTGTGCGGGTCTTTGGCAATGAGGTCACGATTCGCCCAATCGCTGGCACCCGCCCGCGCGGCGCGACACCCGTTGAGGACAAGGCGCTGGAAGAGGATCTGCTGGCGGACCAGAAGGAACTCGCCGAACACCTGATGCTGCTGGATCTGGGGCGCAACGACACGGGCAAGGTGTCCAAGATCGGCACCGTGCGTCCAACCGAACAGTTCATCATCGAACGCTACAGCCACGTCATGCATATCGTGTCGAACGTGGTGGGTGAATTGTCGGACGATCAGGACGCGCTGTCCGCGCTGCTGGCGGGTCTGCCCGCGGGTACGGTGTCCGGCGCGCCCAAGGTCCGCGCGATGCAGATCATCGACGAGCTGGAGCCGGAAAAACGCGGCGTCTACGGCGGTGGCGTGGGCTATTTCAGCGCCGGGGGCGACATGGACATGTGCATCGCCCTGCGCACCGCGCTGGTCAAGGATCACAAGCTCTATATTCAGGCCGGTGGCGGCGTTGTCTACGACAGCGACCCGGAGGCCGAGTATCAGGAGACCATGCACAAATCCAACGCGATCCGGCGCGCGGCGGCGGATGCGGCGCGGTTTACCGGATCGGGCAACGGCTGAACGCGCTCAAGCACTCGCGCAAGACCCGCTCTGTGCCTCTGGCGTTTTGCGACACGGGCGGCGTCGATTCCGTGACAGACGGTCCTCGGCAATGCGTCGTTCCCTTGGGGCAAAGCCAAGGGAGGATCCGCCATGAACGCCGCCGACTTGATCGACCTCAGCCGCTACCCGATTGATGGCACCGGGCGGGATGCCCTGTTGCACAAGGTGCGCGCGGATCTTGCCAACGACGGCTGCGCTGTTCTCAAAGGGTTCCTGACTCCGCAGGGCGTGCGCGCCATCGCCGCCGAGGCGGACGGCGTCGCCGATCAGGGCCACCGCAGCTTTTCCCGCACCAACGCCTATTTCACCGCCGACAACCCCGATCTGCCGCAGGACGATCCGCGTCGACAGTTCTATGAACGGTCCAATGCCTTTATTGCCGCCGACAATTTCACGCCCACGGGCGCGTTGCGCACGGTGCATGACTTTGCCGCCTTTGATCCCTTCATCCGCGATTGCCTGCAAGAGACCCGATTTCATCGCTACGCCGATCCGCTGGCGGATGTGATCGTGAACATGGCCACCGAAGGAAACGGCTTTCCCTGGCACTTTGACACCAACAATTTCACCGTCACGCTGGCCATCCAGAACGCCGACGACGGCGGTGCCTTTGAATACGCGCCGATGATCCGCAACCGTTTGTCCGAACAGTTCGATGATGTGGCGCAGGTGCTGGCCGGAACGTCGGACAAGGTCAAAAGCCTGACGCTGGAGCCGGGCGACCTGCAATTGTTCAAGGGGCGCTACAGCCTGCATCGGGTTGCGCCGCTGAAGGGGCCGACCCCGCGCTATGTGGCGATTTTTTCCTACGTCGAAGAACCGGACATGGTCGGCGCGCCGGAACGAACCAAACAGCTGTATGGCCGCGTGCTGCCCATTCACCTTGAACGGGCCGGTCGCCGGGCGGATGCGCTGATCGACTAGGCCGCCTGCTCGCGAATCCGTTCGATCATCGCGCGCAGCCCGTTCGACCGCTGCGCCGACAAATGGTCATGCAAACCAAGGCGGCCCAGTTCGGCGCGGGCATCCACGGCCTGCACCTGTGTCATGGGCAGCCCGTCGTACAGCCGGTGCAGCAAGGCGATCAGTCCCTTGACGATCAGTGCATCGCTGTCGCCGCTGAAATGAAAGACACCGCTTTCCGGCGTCATGTGCAGCCAGACCTGGCTGGCGCAGCCTTCGACCTTGGTGGCGGGCACCTTCAGGGCGTCGTCCATGGGGGTCATGTCCTTGCCCATCTCGATCACCATGCGATAGCGGTCCTCCCAGTCCTCCAGGAACTCGAAATCCTCGACCACCTCTTCAAATGCCGCCTGCGCCATTGTGCGTCTCCTTTTGCGAAGACCTAGGCGGCGTCGTGCCGAAGGTCCAGCCCCCGACCGCGTGCGATGTGCTTTTCAACGGCGTCGTTCTGCGCTAACCCTCTGGAACAACTCGCTGGGGGCTTGGCATGTTCAAATCGGTATCGGTTCTCCTTTTCGCGGCGCTGGTTCTGACCAGCTGCGGCGCCGTCCGCGACAGCCGCGTGAATCCGCTGAACTGGTTCGGACGCAGCCAGTCGGCCCCGGTGGCCGTCGCCTCCGACGCCGTGGTCAACCCGCTGATCCCGCGCCGCAAGGAATCGATCTTTCGGCGGGAGAAAGACACCAGCTATCGTGGCAGCGATCTGGGCGAAATCACCGAACTGGTGGTCGAGCGCCGCCCCGGCGGGGCGATCATTCGCGCCACGGCGGTGGCCGATCAGCTTGAAGCCTTTGATCTGAAGCTGGTCAAGATCGACGAGGAAAGCCAATCGGGAACGCTGACCTATGCGTTTCGCGGCCTGCAACCGCGCCGGTCGCAGGGGCCAATCGCCTCGCGGACGCATACGGCGGGGGTCTGGGTGACAGACAACCAGTTGCGCGATGTCCGGGTGATCCGGGTCAAAGGCGCGCGCAATGTGCGCACGGTCAAACGCTGACGCGACCTGTCAGAGGTCGATGACCACCACCGACTTGCCCTTGGCCGCGAGGGCTATCTTGCCGTCGCACAGCCGCAGGGCGTCCTCTCCGAAAACTTCGCGGCGCCAGCCGCCAAGGGCCGCCACGTTGCGCTGACCGGCGGCGATGGCGTCCAGATCAGAGGCCGGGGCGATCAGTTTCGACGCCACGCCCGAGCTTTCGGTCTTGGCCTTCAGCAGCACGCGCAGCAGATCCGCCAGCGCCGGGTTCACCTGTAGCTTGTCACGGTCATTGTCGACCTTGGGCAGGTTTTCCTTGGGACACTCCTGCCCGGCCTTGACCGCCGCCAGAATGCCCTCGGCAATGGCCCCTTTGCGCGCCTCACGCAGCAGCAGGCGTGACCCGCCAAGGTCATTCATCGTCGCCGGTTTGGTCGAGGCCAGTTCGACCAGCGCATCGTCCTTGTAGACGCGATTGCGCGGCACGTTGCGCTCCTGCGCATAGGTTTCGCGGAACGCGGCCAGTTCGCGCACGATCGCTAGAAAACGCGGCGAGTTGGAGCGGGTCTTGACCCGCTTCCACGCGTCCTGCGGCATCGTCACATAGGTCTGCGGATCAAGCAGCGTGGCCAGTTCTTCGGCCACCCAACGCGCGCGGCCGGTTTCCTCCAGCTTCTGGCTCAGGAACTCGTAGATCTGGCGCAGATGCGTGACATCCGCCAGCGCATAGGTTTTCTGGGCATCGGTCAGCGGGCGGCGCGACCAGTCAGTGAACCGAGAGCTTTTGTCCAGCGGCTGCTTGGCGATGCGTTTGACCAGCGTTTCATATCCAACCTGCTCACCGAAACCGCAGACCATGGCGGCGACCTGCGTGTCGAAAAGCGGCACCGGGATCACCCCATGATCGACCTGAAAGATCTCCAGATCCTGACGGGCCGCGTGAAAGACCTTGACCACGTTTTCATTGCGAAACAGGTCCATCAGCGGGTCCAGCGACAGGCCCTCGACCAAGGGATCGACCAGAACGGCCTCCGCATCGTCGCGTCCCGGTACCGCCAGCTGGATCAGGCACAGCTTGGAGTAATAGGTGCGTTCACGCAGGAACTCTGTGTCGACGGTGACATAAGGGTGCTCTGCTGCGCCTTCACAAAAGGCGCGGAGCTCATCGGTCGTGGTGATTGTCTGCATAAAGCGTTATTCGACTTTGCTTTTGGTGTTGGTCCCCGTCGCGTCGCACGATCCTACAGGATTGCCGGGCAAAGGGAAGTGGCCCCCAGGTTAATCGAGGATCAATCAAACAGCACGGGCGTCAGGTCATCGGCGGCGAAGCGGCGCAACACCGCCGGGTACAGCCGATGCTCCTGTTCCAGCACCCGTGCCGCCAGCGTGTCGGGCGTGTCACCGGGCAGGATCGGCACCCGCGCCTGTCCCAGAATCGGACCGTCGTCCAGTTCCGGTGTGACCTCGTGGACGGTACACCCCGCCTCGGCGTCGCCTGCCTCGATGGCGCGGGCATGGGTGTGCAGACCGCGATATTTCGGCAAAAGCGAGGGATGGATATTGAGCATCCGCCCCTCCCACGGCGTCACAAACCCGGCTGTCAGCACCCGCATGAACCCCGCCAGACAAAGGATATCGGGCGCAAAGGGGGCAAGCGCCTCTTGCAGCGCGGCCTCGAACGCGGCGCGGTCCTTGCCAAAGGGTCGGTGATCGACCACCGTCGTGGCCACGCCCATCGCCTTGGCCTTGGCCAGCCCGCCCGCGTCCGCGCGGTTGGACAGGATCAGGACAGGACGCGCCGGATGGTCGTCACGGGCCATGTCCTCGACCAGACGGACCATGTTTGACCCGCCGCCGGAAATAAAGATGGCGACCCGTTTCACCCAAGCGATCCGCTGTAGGTCACGCCCTCACCGGCGGTCACACGACCCAGACGGTGAACATGTTCCCCCATCTCGGTCAGCAGTGCATCGATGGCGTGTTCTCTTTCGGGGTCAACGACGAGGATCATGCCGATGCCGCAGTTGAAGGTCTTGAGCATCTCCGCCGCGCTGATGCTGCCCACGCCGCGCATCCATGCAAAAAGGTCCGGCAGGGTCCAGGAGTCCAGATCGATCTCCGCGCCCAGCCCTTCGGGCAGAACGCGGGGCAGGTTTTCCGTCAGGCCGCCGCCGGTGATATGGGCCAGCGCGTTGACACCGCCTGCCCCGATCGCGGACAGGGCGGGTTTGACATACAGCCGCGTGGGCGTCAGCAGCGCCTCGCCCAGCGATGTATGACCCCACGGGCATTGCGCGTCCCAGTCCAGCCCCGACACCTCGACCAGTTTGCGCACAAGGCTGTAGCCATTGGAATGCACCCCGTCCGAGCCAAGCCCCAGCAGCACGTCGCCTTCGGCCACGCCCGCAGGCAGCGCCGAGCCGCGTTCCATCGCGCCCACGGCAAAGCCTGCAAGGTCGAAATCCCCTGCCGGGTACATACCCGGCATCTCGGCCGTCTCGCCGCCGATCAGCGCGCAGCCAGAGCGCACACAGCCCTCGGCGATGCCCTCGACGACGCGGGCGGCGGTCTCTGTCTCCAGCTTGCCGGTGGCGAAATAGTCGAGAAAGAACAGCGGTTCCGCGCCCTGACAGACAAGGTCGTTCACGCACATGGCGACAAGGTCGATGCCCACGCCGTCCACATGGCCGGTGTCGATGGCGATGCGCAGTTTCGTACCCACACCGTCGGTCGCCGCAACCAAGACCGGATCGGTATACCCTGCGGCCTTGAGATCAAACAGCGCGCCAAAGCCGCCCAGCCCGCTCATCACTCCGCTGCGGTTGGTCCGCTTGGCGGCGGGCTTGATCCGCTCGACCAATGCGTTCCCCGCGTCGATATCCACGCCCGCCTGGGCATAGGTCAGCCCGTTCTTACCGTCGCTCATAGGGATCTCCTTCGGGCCCTGCGCCCAAGTTTGCGCCCGCGATTATCGCATCGCGCGCCGCGCTGCAACGTGTGCGCTTGACGCGCCGGGGCGCTCTGGTACGAAGACCACCACGGTGGGCCTGTAGCTCAACTGGTTAGAGCAGGGCGCTCATAACGCCTTGGTTGCGGGTTCAAGTCCTGCCGGGCCTACCAAGTCCCCTCACCGTCCCCGGAACAGCCCACCCAGCACGCCGCGCACGATGCGGCGGCCCGTGGTGCCGGTCAGTTCCTTCATCACCATGTCGCCCATCGCCTCGCCAAAGCTTTTGCCACGGCGGCGCACGGGTTTTGAGGTCGACCGGCTGACACGTGTGCCCGAATAGCGCCGTCCGGCGCTGTGGTCGCGGGCCTGCGCCTCTGCCTCGGCCTCTGCGCGTTCCGCCTCTTCGGCCGCGCGGGCCGCTTTTTCGGCGCGGGCGCGCAGGATTTCATGAGCCGAATTGCGGTCCACCGGGGTGTCGTACTTCCCGGCCTGCGGCGAGGCCCCAAGGATCGCGCGCCGTTCCGCCAGTGTGATCGGTCCCAGTTGGGAAGACGGCGGGCGGATCAGCGTGCGCCGCGCCATGCCGGGCGCGCCCTTGCGTTCAAGGAAAGAGGTCACCGCCTCGCCCACGCCAACGGTGCGAATGGCCTCTTCTATGTCCAGCGCGGGGTTGTCACGGTAGGTTTCCGCCGCCAGCCGCAGCGCCCGCCTGTCGCGCGCGGTAAAGGCCCGCAGGGCGTGCTGAATCCGGTTGCCCAACTGGCCAAGGATATCCTCGGGGATGTCGTCTGGCGACTGGGTCACAAAATAAACGCCCACCCCCTTGGAGCGGATCAGACGGGCCACCTGTTCGACCTTGTCCACCAATGCCTTTGGCGCGCCGTCGAACAGCAGATGCGCCTCATCAAAGAAGAAGACCAGCCGGGGTTTGTCAGGGTCGCCGACCTCTGGCAGTTCCTCGAACAGCTCTGACAGCAGCCACAACAGGAACGTCGCATAGAGACGCGGGCTGTGCATCAGCTTGTCCGCGGCAAGGATATTGACCATGCCACGCCCATCCGGGGCGCGCTGCATCAGGTCCGACAACTCCAGCGCCGGTTCGCCGAACAGCCCCCCGCCGCCTTCGTTTTCCAGCACCAGCAAGCGCCGCTGGATCGCCCCGATCGAGGCTACGGACATGTTGCCGTATCGCAGCGACAGGTCTTTGCGATGCTCCCCCATCCAGACCAGCATCGACCGCAGGTCGTCCAGATCCAGCAGCGGCAGGCCCTCTTCGTCGCTGAGGCGGAAAGCGATGTTCAGGATGCCCTCCTGCGCCTCGGAGAGGTCCATGAGGCGCGACAGCATCAAGGGGCCCATCTCTGTCACGGTGGTGCGCACCGGATGGCCCTGTTCGCCGAACAGATCCCAGAAACAGACCGGAAAGGCCCCGTAGGTGAAATCGTCAAAGCCGATGGTGGCGTTGCGCTCTGAGAATGCGCCGTGCAGCTTGTGGGTCTCTGTTCCGGCCACCGCGAGACCGGACAAATCGCCCTTTACATCCGCCATGAAGACCGGGATGCCGGCGGCGGAAAACCCCTCGGCCAGAATTTGCAAGGTGACGGTCTTGCCCGTGCCCGTGGCCCCTGCGACCAGCCCGTGACGGTTGGCATATCCCAGATCCAGATACTGTTTTTCGGCATGATCCGCCCCGGCGCCGCCAACGAAAACTCCGTTCCCCATGCACTCTCTCCCTAGGTCGCGTGGCAGGAACATACATCCTTAACCATTTGATGCCAGTATGTTTCCTGTTCGGGGCAACATGTCCTCTCCTGCTCCGGACAGACTTCCTCCCTGTCAGACTGGCCGCGCCCCTGGGCGCGGCTTTTTTGTGTGCCGCGAAAATCCGAATTTGCGCGAAAAGATCGTGGGAATCCCTGTTGACCGCGCGCAAGTCTTCTTCTAGCGTCCCCTCAATAACAAAGTCGGCCGGTCCGACAGGGAGTGAAATGGAAAAGGGCCTACGGGCCCTTTTCCTTTTTTTGGGACGAATCGCAGGCCCGTGTCACTTGGGCAGACCAATATCGCGGACACTGTGCCCGCGGATTTGCGGCTTTCCGCGCATCAACCCTGCGTCAGCCATCATTTCTTCCCTGACACTGCGTCTGACGCATGTTAATCGATCCACAGCCAATGACCGGATTTTAGAGGACATCATGAAAAAACCGCTTATCCTTTTGTCGTTGATCGCCGCGCTGGGCGCTGGAGCGGGATACGCCCAGTCCGCCGACGGCGGCGATCCGCCCGCTGGCAGCGGCCTTGACCTTGGCGAGACCGTTCAGGTGACACCGCCGACCGGCGCTGCCCCCGATGTGCCCGAAGCTTACGTCAAGGAAGTCCACAAGGACTGGACCGTGCAGTGCATCAAGGTCGCCGACGACCGTGAAATCTGCCAAATGTACCAATTGCTGGAAGACGAAGACGGCACCAAGCTGGCCGACGTCTATATCTTCAAGGTCAAGGACGCAGGTCAGGCCGTGGCCGCCGGTGTGTTCACCGTGCCGCTGGAAACCCTGCTTCCTGCCAAGCTGACCGTGCAGGTCGATTCCCGCGATGCAAAGCGGTATGACTATTCGTTCTGCAACGCGCAGGGCTGTTTCGCGCGGGTCGGTTTCCTTGCCGACGACGTCGAACGATTCAAGGCCGGCAGCTCTGCCCGCGTTATGCTGGTGCCGATGCTGGCACCGGACAAGCCGGTGAGCCTGTCGATGTCGCTGTCAGGCTTTACCGCCGCGTTCGATCAGACCACCGCGCGCTGATCGCCCCCGCGACATGACACAAAAAACGGCGCGTCCCCGGTGGACGCGCCGTTTTCTTTTGCGAGGATACCTCCGCGGGTCAATGCGCCTTTGTGGCGTCGCCCCCAAAGAGCCGTGCCCAGATCGGGGCAACCAGCTTGGTGCCGATGGGAATCAGGACCAGCCCGACAAGGAAGCCGATGATAAAGTCGATCCCGGCGGTCACGGCCCATTCCAGCGCGGCGTTGCCCTGCCCAAGCGCAACGGCGGCGTGATGCACGGTTTCTTCGGGCCAGTGCCAGCCCATCTCATGGCTGGAATGCACGATGATCGAGCCACCGACCCACAGCATGGCCGCCGTGCCGATAATGGCCAGCGCCTTGAGCAGCCCAGGCATGAATTTCACGATGAAGCGACCGATGCCCCGCGTGATGCCCAGACGTCCAACCCGGCTGAGCCACAGGCCGACGTCATCCATTTTCACAATGATCGCCACGGCCCCGTAGACGACAAAGGTGATCAGAACGGCGACCACGGCCAGAGTCGCCGCCTGCATCCAGAAGTTCGGCGCATCAATCGCGGACAGCGAGATCACCATGATCTCTGCCGACAGGATGAAATCGGTCTTGATCGCGCCTTTGACCTTGGCTTCCTCCAGATGCGTGGGGTCGCCCACATCGTGACTGCCGTCGGGGCCGCCGGAATGCGCGTCATGGCGCATCAGCACATGCACGATCTTTTCGGCCCCTTCGAAACAGAGATAACATCCCCCAAGGATCAGCAGCGGCCAGACCAGCCAGGGCGCAAAGGCCGCCATCAGCAGCGCCGCCGGCATCAGGAAGACCAGCTTGTTGATCAGAGACCCGCGCGAGATTCGCCAGATGATCGGCAATTCGCGCGCCGGTTCGAAGCCCTGAATGTATTTCGGCGTCACCGCAGCGTCGTCGATCAGCACCCCCGCCGTCTTGGACCCTGCCTTCATCGCCGCGGCACCGATGTCATCCACCGAGGCCGCCGCCACCTTGGCGATGGCCGCGACGTCATCCAAAAGTGCCAGAAGTCCACTCATGCCGCTTCTCCCTTTGCGTTTAGCGGGAAACTAGTGGCTTGTCCGCAAACCGCAAGCGCCACGCCCCGCCGCCCTGTGCCGCCAGCACCAGACAGCCGCCCGCGATGGCCCAGTTCTTGACGAAAATGCTCATTTGCCATGGGTCGTCGGGGATCAGATGGAAAAAGGCGGTCAGCGCACAGTACCCCGCCAGCGACAAAGCCACCGGCCGCACCGCCAGCCCCAGAACAAGGGCCAGACCCGCCAGCGCGTTAAAAGCCAAGGCCAGCCAGACCAGCGATTCGGGCCAGTTCCACCCGGCCAGCAGCGCCTGCGCCGCACCGGGATCGACCGTTTTCTGCACCGCTCCGGCAAGAAACAGCGCCGCGATTAAAGTCCGTCCGACAAGGCTTGTGATGTTTTCAAACATATCTCACTCGTTATTTGCCCCCCCGTGACCCACGTTATCGCAAACGTGTGGAAAGGGTTAGCGCCACCACGCGCAACCTTGCCACGTTTATCGCTAACATGTTGTTTCGCAAAGGCTAATGGCCTTTGCAGACGCAGAATCCCTGCCTATACGAAAGCCAACAGGTGTTTTCAGGAGGCAAGCATGACCGTCACGATCGGGATCAATGGATTTGGCCGCATTGGCCGCTGCACTTTGGCGCATATCGCGGAATCGGCGCGCAACGACGTACAGGTGGTCAGGATCAACGCCCCCGGCCCGATTGAGACCCATGCCCACCTGCTGCGCTATGACAGCATCCACGGGCGTTTTCCCGGCGATGTGACCGTCAAGGATCAGGCCATCGATCTGGGCCGTGGCCCGATTGACGTGATGTCCTCGTATGAGCTGTCCGATCTCGATTGGAGCGGGTGCGACGTTGTTCTGGAATGCACCGGCCAGTTCAATGACGGCACCAAGGCCGACGCCCATCTGGGGCGCGGCGCGAAGTCGGTGCTGATCTCCGCCCCTGCCAAGAACGTGCAGCGCACCGTGGTCTACGGCGTCAACCACCGCGATCTGGTCAAGGGTGAGGTCATGGTGTCGAACGGGTCGTGCACCACCAACTGTCTCGCGCCGCTGGCGAAGGTGCTGGATGAGGGCATTGGCATCGAGAGCGGCATCATGACCACGATCCACAGCTATACCGGCGACCAGCCCACGCTGGACCGCCGCCACAAGGATCTGTACCGCGCCCGTGCCGCGGCGATGGCGATGATCCCGACCTCGACCGGGGCCGCCGCCGCGTTGGGGGAGGTGCTGCCGAATCTGAAGGGCAAGCTGGATGGCTCTGCCGTGCGGGTGCCGACGCCGAACGTGTCCGCCGTCGATCTGACCTTTTATGCCTCGCGGGATGTGACCGTCGAGGATGTGAACGAAGTGGTGGCCGAGGCCGCGGCGGGGCGAATGGGGGCGGTGCTGTCCTACGATCCCGAGCAAAAGGTCTCGATCGATTTCAATCACACCACCCATTCCTCTGTCTTTGCCCCCGACCAGACCAAGGTGGTGGGCAAGCGGATGGTTCGGGTGCTGGCGTGGTACGACAATGAGTGGGGTTTTTCGGCACGGATGGCCGATGTGGCCGCCGCGATGGGCCGCCTGCTGCATTGAGCCTGTCCACGCGTGGACAAGAATGCGTCTCTGTAAGATCAAAGGCTTACAGAGGCGTTTTTACGTCTTGTTAGGATTTCGCCCGGATTTCAGCGGTCCTGCATGCCCTTGCCTTGCAGGATTCGGGGGGCGTGTTTGTCGATCCGGTTGACCCGCGTCGCGGCCTGTTTCGCCCCGGAAAAATACAGCACATAGCCACGCCTGCGGCCGGGGGTCAGCGCCTCCCATGCGGTGCGAAAGGCCTCGTCGCTGTCCAGCCTGTCGGTCAGTTCCTCCGGGGCCTCCAGATCGTCCTTGGCGAAATGCACTGTCGCCCCGGATGCCTCGACCGCGATGGCGCGGGTGACGTAATCGCGGATCTGGTCGGCGCGGGCCTCCACCTCATCCGCGGTCTGAAAGCTGAAATACTTGGAGGCGCGGGAGTTCGGGCCGGTCAGGATCAGCGCGCCTTCGGGGTCAGCGATTAGCGTGCCCTTGAAGAAGGCCAGTCGGCAGCCATCAGAATAGCCGCCGATGATCGCGACGTTCGACCCCTGAAACACATAACAGGCCTGCCCCCATTTCAGCGCCTCCTCCAACGGTGTGCCAGAGAGGACGGCCCGAAGCGCGCGTTTTTCCGCGCCCCAGACCGGATCGGCAAAAAACTCTGGCAGATCCCCCGCGCGCGGCATCAGAGGTAATCGGCGCGCGCCAGACCGTATTTGGCCATCTTTTCATTCAGCGTCCGGCGCGGCAGGCAAAGTTCATCCATGACGGCGGAAATAGAGCCCTTGTGGCGGCGCATGGTGTTGTCGATCAGCATACGTTCAAACGCCTCGACGTATTCCTTGAGCGGCTTGCCCTCTGTGGTCATCACCGGCTGCATGTCGTCATGGTCGCTCATCAGCAGCGAGGCGATGGTCCCCTGCCCGCGCCGCGATTGCAGCACCGCGCGTTCCGCGAGATTGATCAACTGGCGCACGTTGCCGGGCCACGGAGCCTGCAACAATTGCGCTGCCTCTTGGGCGGAGACCTTGGGCGCGTCGCAGCCGTATTCATCCGCATAGCTTTCGCTGAGGCGGGTGAACAGCGTCAGGATGTCCTCGCCGCGCGAGCGCAGCGGCGGCACCACGATCTTGAGCGCGGCCAGACGGTAATACAGGTCCGGGCGCAGCGCCTGTTCGCAGGTGCGGCCCTCTTCCTGAAGGTTGGAAATGGCGACGATGCGGGTTTCGGGCGGGGTGCCCTGATCGTTGATCGCCGACAGCAGCCGCGCCTGAGCGGCGTCTGACAGCACCTCGATGTCCTCCAGCACCAGCGTGCCGCCGCGCGCCTCTTCGATGGCGGGCAGGCGTGTGTCCTCTGGCTGCATCGGGCCGAAGAGACGGGTCATCAGCGCGTCTTCGGGCATTGCGCCGCAACTGACCAGCGTGAACTTCTTGCCCGCGCGCGCACCCACCGCGTGCAGGGCGTGGGCGACCAGTGTCTTGCCGGTGCCGGTCTCACCCTCGATCAGGACGTGGCCGTCCGCCTGCCCCAGATCAAGGATATCCTCGCGCAGCCGTTCCATCGAGGCGCTGGCCCCGATCAGCTTGGACATGATCTGCCCGCCGTCCCCCAGTTCACGCCGCAGCGCGCGGGTGTCCAGCGTCAGACGGCGCGCATTGGTGGCCTTTTTGGCAAGGTCGGACATGCGGTCGGGGTTGAACGGCTTTTCAAGGAAATCGAACGCGCCGATGCGCATCGCCTCAACCGCCATGGGCACATCGCCGTGGCCGGTGATCATGATGACCGGCAGGGCACTGTCCGCGCCCATCAGCTTTTTCAGGAACTGAATGCCGTCCATGCCGGGCATCTTGATGTCCGAAATGACAATTCCCGGATAATCGGCGTTCAGCGCGCCCAACGCCTCTTCGGCGCTGGAAAAGGTTTCGGTGTCATAGCCCGACAGGGCCAGCCACTGGCTGATGGACTGGCGCATGTCCTGTTCGTCATCGACGATGGCGATCTTCATTGCATTGGCCATGGCACGTTTACTCCGCTGCTTCTGTGGTTTCGTTCAGAACGGGCAATTGCATTTCAAAGACGGCACCGCCGTCCTCGCCGTTGCGCGCGGTCAGCCGCCCGCCCAGTTCCGATACGATACCCGATGAAATGGCAAGCCCAAGGCCGACGCCATCACCGGGCAGTTTGGTTGTATAAAAGGGCTCGAAGAGCGCATCCAGATCTTCGATCCCGGTTCCATTGTCGCGCACGGTCAGCGTGGCGGTTTCTCCCGAGGCGAGAATGATCTCGACCTGCGGGTCGTCCACGGACTTGGTGGCGTCAAGCGCGTTGCGCAAGAGGTTAACCAGAACCTGTTCGATCCGCATGCGGTCGCCCATGACGCGCACCGGCCCGTTGGGCAGGATCTTGGTGATCTTGACGCGGCGCGATTTCAGTTGCGGCTCCATCATCGCAAGCGACGAGGCCAGCGCCTCTGACATGTCGACGGGGCTGAGTTGTTCCTGCCCCTTGCGGGCAAAGCTTTTGAGCTGACGGGTGATCGCGCCCATGCGCTCGATCAGGTCGTCGATGCGGTGAAAGGCCGACAGCGCCTCATCGGGGCGGTTGCGGCGCAGCAGCAGGCGTGCGCCCGCCAGATAGGTTTTCATCGCCGCCAGCGGCTGGTTCAATTCGTGACTGACGGCGGCGGACATCTCGCCAAGGGCGGCCAGTTTCGACGATTGCGCCAGCGACTGTTCGGCGACGGCAAGGTTTTTCTGCACCCGCTCACGCTCGGCGATTTCGCGGCTCAGACGGGTGTTGAGGGCGCGCAGTTCGGTGGCGTCGCGCTGGAACAGCGCCATGCGGATCGCCGATTGCCGCGACAGCGCGTAGAACACCAGCGCCGCAAGGATGGCGAATCCCATGATCTCCAGCGCCAGCACCGCGTTCACCCGTTCGCGCACCGAGGTGTAGGTGGTGAAGGTGGTCAGGGTCCAGTTCTGGAACAGGATGGTGCCGTCGATACGCATCACCGCCTCGCCGCGCAGGTAGGCGTCGGCCTGTTGCGCGGTCCAGTCGGCGGTGGCCCGGATGGCGCGTTCGATGGCCCCCTCCGCCGGTTGGCGCAGCAGCGCCTCTTGCAGGGTCAGACCGCGCCAGCGCGGTTCGGTCGACAGGATGATCTTGCCTTCGGAATTGGTGACGATGACCGCGTCGGTGATCTTGGCCCAGTCGCTTTCGAACTTGGACAGATCGACCTCGACCATGATGACGCCGACGGTGTCGCCGCCGCTTTCCATGCGGCGGGCGTAGGTAAAGCTGTAGTTGCCGGCCTCTTGCGCCAGCGCGGTGAACACGGTGGTGTTCGAGCGCAGCGCGTCAAAGAAATAGGCCGCCTCGCGGTGCGATTCCCCCAGCCGGTTGCGGTCGGTGGCGGCGACGGCGCGGCCGTCGCGGTCCAGCAGCATCAGCGAGGCGGCCCCGATCTCATCGGCGAAAGAGATCAGCCGCTGCGAGCTTTGCGAAAAGTCCTGCGAGTTGAGCGCGGAGATCAGCGCCGGGTCGCGCGCCAGCAGTTGCGGCACAATGGCGTTGCGGCGAATTTCGGACAGCAGGTTACCCGAGTACAGCGCAAGCCGCAGTTCGGCGCGGTTGCGCGTCGTCTCGGTAAAGCGTTCGGTCAGCAGCCAGTTGGTGATCCAGACGGTGCCCACCGCCGTCAGCAGCAACAGCACAAGCGCAATGCGCGCGCGGCCCGAGAACGGTCCGGCGCGACGCAGACCAGACCTGGAGCCACTCGTTGCCATGGCGGTCAGGATAGGCCGCGCGGGGCCGACCCTCAAGTCGGCTCAGGTCAGGCGGTGGTCAGGGCCGCTGTCAGATGGGCGAAAAGGCGCGCACCATCCTCGTTGCCGTGCGCCGCTTCGCTTGCGCGTTCGGGGTGCGGCATCATGCCCAGCACCCGGCGGTTGGCGGACAGCACCCCGGCGATGTCGCGGGCCGAGCCGTTGGGGTTGTCGGTGTAGCGAAAGGCGACGCGGTCGTCGCCTTCGAGTCGATCCAGCGTCGCCTCGTCGGCAAAGTAGTTGCCGTCATGATGCGCGATCGGCAGGGCGATTTCGGTGCCCGCCCCGTAGCCTTCGGTATAGACCGAAGGCGCCTCGGCGCGCAGGCCGACGGTGCGGCAGATGTATTTCAGGCGGGCGTTGCGCAGCAGGGCACCGGGCAGCAGGCCGGTTTCGGTCAGCACCTGAAAGCCGTTGCAAATGCCCAGCACATAGCCGCCACGGTCGGCGTGGGCCTTGACCGCGCCGACAATCGGCGCGTTGGCCGCGATGGCCCCGCAGCGCAGGTAGTCGCCAAAGGAAAAGCCGCCGGGAATGCCGACGATGTCGATACCGGCGGGCAGCGCGGTGTCCTTGTGCCAGACCATATCGACCTGCAACCCGGCCTGTTCAAAGGCGCGGGCCAGATCGCGGTCGCAGTTGGAACCGGGAAACACGATGACGGCGGCTTTCATGGGTATACTCCCCTCGGTCTGGCGGATGCGCCCTGCCCTAGCGGCCTTTGGCCGCCTCGGCAAGACATGGGCGGTCTGCGCCCCCCGGAACGGGCCCCGGCCCCAAGCGTCCCGCAGGACGCCGGATCAGAGCGTTTCGATGCGGTAGCTTTCGATCACCGTATTGGCGAGCAGCTTGTCACACATATCGGTCACGGTTGCCTCGGAGGTGCCGTCGGCCAGTTCCATCTCGATGACCTTGCCCTGACGGACAGAGCCGACGCCCGCAAAGCCAAGCGCCCCAAGCGCGTGGCGCACGGCCTCGCCCTGCGGATCCAGCACCCCGTCCTTGAGCATCACATGCACGCGCACTTTCATGATCGTCCCCTCGATTGCTTGCCGCGCAGGAACCGCATCACGCGCGGGAATGCAAGGGCAAAGAAAAACGCCGCCCCCGAAGGGACGGCGCGTCGCAGTCCGTGAGGGCCGCTTATTCCTTGTTGCCGCGCCGGATCACGCTGCCGGCGTCGGCCTCGATCCGGAAGGTGCCAGCGGTGTTGCCCGTGAGATCGTTGTTCTCATAGGTGCCGCCGCCGCCTTCGCGCACGCGGATCGCCTCGTACACGTTCTTGGAGATCGTGTTGGCGCGGACAATCGGCGTGGACGCGCCCTTGACCGAGATGCCGTAGAACGCGTTGCGGAAGATCTCGTTGTTCTCGATCACACCGTTGCCGCCGTCGTGGACGTAGATGCCCGACTGTTGGCCGTCCCGCAGGGTGTTTTCATAGACCGAGGGGTTGGCGTTGGTCTTGATCTCGATCCCGGCGTAGGCATTGCCGTAGATCTCGTTTCCGGTGATGCGCGAGATGGCACCATCAGAGGTCATGATCCCGCCTTGCTGGCCATCGCGGATGGTGTTGCCGATGATCAGCGGATCGTCGGCGGCCTTCACCTCGATGCCCGAGAGACCGTTGTTGTAGACGGTGTTGCCTTCGTAGTGGCCCTTGCCGCCTTCGTTGATGAAGATGCCAGAGCCGCCGCCATCGCGCATGGTGTTGCCGGTGACATAGGGATCGGCGCCTTCCTTGACCTCAAGACCGGCAAGGCTGTTGCCGTAGATCTCGTTGCCTTCGATGGTGGCCTTGCCGCCTTCGAACATGAAGATACCGCCCTGAGCGCCGTCGCGGATGGTGTTGCGGCGGATGGTGGCATCCTTGTTGTCGCGGATGGCCAGCACGGCCAGACCCTTGGAGCTGAGGACGCTGTCCTCAAGGGTCACGGACCCGGCGGCGATGTGGACGTTGAAGTATTTGCCACCGTCCTGGAGGATCGTCATGCGGGCAATCCGGCCCGAGTCCGCCGTCCAGCGCACCGCGTTGTCATCGGCCACTTTCAGCACGATGTCAGACACCGGCCCGACCCCGACGATTTCCAGCGGCTTCGACACGTCGATGCCACGGGTATAGGTGCCGGGATAGACCTCGATCCGGGTGTCCGGGTCGGCGGCTGCCACGGCCGCGGCCAGATCAGAATAGTCACCGCCACCCGAGGCCTTGACCGTCAGGACGTTGACGCTGAGATCCGGCTTGGGCGTGGTTGTGACCTGCCCCGGCACTTCGATGTTGCCGATGCGGATCACGTTGCCGGCGTCGGATTCGATGCGGAAGGTGCCTGCGGTGTTTTTCGACAGGTCATTGCGCTCATAGGTGCCGCCGCCACCTTCGCGGATGCGGATCGCCTCGTAGACGTTGCTGGCGATGGTGTTGGAGCGCACGATGGGTTTGGAGTCGCCCTTCACCGAGATTCCGTAGAACGCGTTGCGGATGATCTGGTTGTTCTCGATCACACCGTTGCCGCCGTCGTGGATGTAGATACCGGACTGCTGACCGTCGCGCAGGATGTTGTCATAGACCTGCGGGTTGGCCCCGGTCTTGATCTCGATCGAGGCATAGGCGTTGCCGTAGATCTCGTTCTTGGTGATGCGCGACACCGCATCGTCCGAGGTCATGATCCCGCCCTGCTGGCCGTCGCGGATGGTGTTGCCAGAGATCAGCGGGTTGTCGGCAGCCTTTACCTCGATACCCGACAGCGCGTTGTTGAAGACGGTGTTGCCCTCATACCGGCCCTTGCCGCCTTCGTTGATGAAGATGCCAGAGCCGCCGCCGTCGCGCATGATGTTGCCCTTGACGATGGGATCGGCGCCTTCCTTGACCTCAAGACCGGCAAGGCTGTTGCCGTAGATCTCGTTGTCTTCGATCAGCGCCTTGCCGCTTTCGAACATGAAGATACCGCCCTGCGCACCGTCGTGGATGGTGTTGCGGCGGATGGTGGCCCCGCTGTTGTTGCGGATGGCCAGCACGGCCAGACCCTTGGAGGTCAGGTCGCTGTCCTCAAGGATCACCGAGCCTGCGGCGAGGTGAAAGTTGAAGAACTTGCCGCCGTCCTGGGCGATGGTCATGTTGGCGATGCGGCCCGACTCTGCGGTCCAGCGGACAGAGTTGTCCTCGGAGACCTTCAGAACGATGTCGCGCTTGTTGCCGATGCCGATGATTTCCAGCGGCTTGGCCACGTCGATGCCACGGGTGTAGGTGCCGGGATAGACCTCGATCCGGGTGCCAGGATCGGCGGCCGCGATGGCATCGGCCAGTTCGGAATAGTCACCGCCCGAGGCCTTGACCGTCAGCAGCGGCCCGTCAATTTCCTTGGGCTTGACGATGTCGGTGTTGTCCGGCTTGACCGGGACGCCGCACTCGCGCTCGATGATGCGTGCCGCCATCGAGGCAAAGGTGTGGTCGCCGCAATCGGCGGCATAGGCCTCATATCCGGCACAGCCAAGGATCTTGGCCTCGGCCCACATCGCCGAGCAGGCGTTGACCTGCGGGGTCGGGGTGGGCGTCGGGGTGGGTGTCCGGGTCGGCCCGGTTGCCGGTCCGGTCGAGGCCTTGAGCACCCGGCTTTGCGGCAGAATCCGCGTCATCGGGATCGCCATGTTAAAGCCGGAGCGGCTGTCGCCTGCGTGGTGCAGGCCGATAACGCGCTTGTCGGACAGGCGAATGACCGGCGAGCCGGAGTTGCCGCCCAGCGTGTCGCAGCTGTGCATCAGCTTGCCCTCGGCCGAGATCGCCGGGTTGGCGGCGGCACAGCCTTCGCGGCTGATGTGCATGGCCTGCCCCTGCGGGTGGCCGATGATCCAGAGGAATTCGCTGTCTTCCGGATCTTCCTCTGCCAGTTCCAGCATGCCGTATTTGGTCGAGGGATTGCCGAAGACGCGCAGCACCGTGTAGTCCAGCTCGCGGCTGGTTTCGATGATCTGCGGGCTGACGGTGTAGCGGTCGACCCCTTCGGAGCTGCCGGGCTTGATGAAACCGGCCACAAATTGCGCCGCCTGCACGCCGCTGTCACGCCCCGTGGGATCGCCGTCCATGCCGGGAATGCAGTGGTGGTTGGTCAGGATGTGCTGGTCATCGACGATAAAGGCCGTGCAAAATGCGGTCTTTCCGTTGGTGAACAGCATGTCGAGACGACCGATCGGGCGGCCCAGTTTGATGATCGGGCTGTTTTCACCGTATTTGATGATCGGCTCGTTCTGGTAATCGCCGAAGGCCTGTTCAAAGACCAGACCATCCCCGCCAGCGGACTGGCGCGGCTGAATGATGATCTTTCCGAAATCCGTTGGATCGAACTCGGCGGGTGCTGTTTGCGCGGCGGCTTGGCCGCCGGCAACCGCCCCTGCACAAAGTGCGAGTGCTGAGATGAGTAGACGCATGACAATGTCCCCGTTGGCAAGAATACAGTCTGAACGTACCGTGACCGTGCCCCTGCCGCCAAGTAAAGAATTCCTTGCCTTTCCCGGCGCGACAGCAGCGAAAGCGGGTGTTTCCGGCCACGATTTCAGTTTTTTCAATGCGGAAACAATCGCCGAAACAGCGGCGCGCCGCGCCGCTGTATCCGTCATGGTCACCGTTACGTGATCAGCGCGCCGCGGCGGCGGCCAGTTGTTCCAGCGCGCGCCGCGTGGTTGGCCCAAAGGCCCCGTCGACATCCCGGCTGGACAGATATCCGCGCGTGACCAGTTCAAGCTGGATCGCCCGCGTCGTCGCGCCCGGCAGTTTGTGCAATTGCGTGATCGGATGGGCATAGCCGTCGGCGATGGACTCCACCAGCAAGGCCCCGGCCCGCGCGTGATCCACCCGGACCGCCCGCCCGAGGCTGTAATACACACCCAGCGAGAACTTGCCCTGCGGATAGCCCGCATTGGTCGCCTCGTGGTAGAGCGCGAGAGCTTTGCCATAGTCCTGACGGACACCCAGCGCGCTGTTGTAGGCCACGCCCAGCGAGTAGCGCGCCGGGATAAACCCGTCCATGCGCGGATTTTGCAGGATCCGCAGCGCCTCATCGTACCGCTTGCGGTCGATCAGCGCCCGCGCCAGCCCGTAGTGCACCGCCGGGTCGTCACTGACCTTGCGCGCGGCGCTACAGGCCAGTTCTGCCGATCCGGCGTCAAAATCCTCACGCGAGACACCGGCGATGCCCTCGACCGCGAACATCGGCATGGCCACCTCAAGGCAGCGGGTGACGATGGCCGGGCGGGCGGTGGTGGATTCCGCCGTCGCCCGCAGCGCCGCCACCTTGACCTCTGTCTCGGCGAATTGTTCGCGCGCGCTGGCGGTGCGGGTTGCGACCTGCCCCAGCCAATCCGCCGACAGGTCGGCGTTGCCTTCGATCCGCAACAGAGTGGTTGTCACATCCGCCTCTGTCGTGGCGTCCGGCAGCGTGGCCAGCGTGGTCGAGATGGTATCGGTAAACCGCTGCATGCCGTCGACACGGCTTTTCATCCGCCGCGCTTCTCCGGACAGCCCGCGCGCCAGAGCCTCCCACAGGGCGGCACTCTCGGCGCTGGCCGGGCCGGTCTCTTTTCTCGCTGCCGCAGCCTGCGCATAGGCATCGCGGATCAGAAGCTCATGGACAGCATAATGTTCCAGCGCCTCGATCCCGGCCTTGCGGGCCGCAGAGAGATGGGCGCGAGACGCGGTCTGCGCCTGCTGGATCTTGCTGCGCAGGGCGATGGCCGCCGAGGTGTCGGTCTGATCCCTGACCGAGTCCTGCAACAACACCACCACGGTCGCCTCTCCTTCGGCAAAAAGCTTATCAACGACGGTCTTGCGCGCCACCACAAAGGCCAGCCGCTCACGGCTGGATTCGGACAGGGTGGAAGTGCGTTTGGTGACCGAATCCACCTCTGCCTCTGTCGTCGCGCCGCGCAGGGTGTCGATCAGGCGGTCCATGTCGTCCAGCATACGTGGCATGACCTGCGCCCGCGCGCTGGCCTCTGACAGGGCGCTGTCGATCTGGTCGGCGACGCCGCGCCACAGGCCCGCCACCTCGGCGCTGCCCGGCTTGAACGAGGATTCCGCATCGCCTGCCCGCGCCCGCGCGCGGTTCAGGGTGCCTTGCAGACTGCGCACCGCCCGTTCGGCGGCGGCGCTTTCCTTGGAAATCTCGGCGCGCTGCCGCTCTGCGGTTTCCAGCGCCTTGGCAATTTCGGTCTTCAGACGGTCATCGGCCGGGTCCGGTCCGCCGGTGGGCGGTGTGGTGGCGACATCCGCCTTGCAGGACCGATCCGCCAGACCGCGCGCCAGCGGGGCCAGAACGTGATCGCCGCATTGCGACAGAAAGGTCTGATAGCCAAGGCAGCCATGTTGTTCCGCAGCCCCCCACAGCACCTCACAGGCGCTTTTGGCGTCCGGCGGCGGCGCAATCGGACCGGCGGGGGCGGCCGCCTTGAGGATCTTGCTGTTGGCCAGAATGCGCGTCATCGGAATGGCAAAGTTGAACCCGGTGCGGCTGTCGCCGGCGTGGTGCAGCGCCACCACCTGCCGGTCGGAAATGCGAAACACCGGAGACCCGGAGTTGCCGCCCAGCGTATCGCAACTGTGCACCACCTTGCCCTCGGTCGAGACCGGCGGATCGGCGGCGGCACAGCCTTCGCGGCTGATATGTTGGGCCTGCCCCTGCGGATGGCCGATGATCCAGAGAAACTCTGAGCTTTCGGGGTCGGCGTCGGCCAGTTCCACCGTGCCGTACCGGGCCGACGGGTCGCCAAAGACGCGCAGCACCGAATAATCCAGCGGCGCGCTGGTTTCCAGCGCCTGAAGCTGCACCTGAAATTTCTCGGCGGTGTCTGGATGGGCGGCATCGACATAGCCCGCCACAAATTGCGCCGCCTGAACCCCCGGATCGCCGACGCCGGGGATACAGTGGTTGTTGGTCACAAGGTGTTCACTATCCACGATAAAGGCGGTGCAATAGCCGGTCTTGCCATTGCCATAAAGCACGTCCAGCCGCCCGACCGGACGGCCAAGGCGGCGCGCGATGCTCTTTTCGCCGTAGGAGATGACGGGTTCGTTCTGGTAGTCGCCAAAGGCCTGTTCCAGAACAAAGCCGGTGCCTGCGGATTGCCGTTTGGCGACGACGATCTTGCCGAAATCCGACGGGTCAAATTCGACCGGTTGCGCGCAAAGCGGCGCGGCGGCCAGCAGGGCAATGGCAGAAATTGCAAACACTCGGCGCATGTCGGGCCTCGTCGGGAAAAGGAATGTCGTCACCCTACGCCTGTGGACGTGGTTCCGCCAAGTCCGGAATCCCGGCACGGTGGTCCGATCCGGGCGCGCGCCACGGATCTGCCGCAGCCTGCTGCTCCGGGGGGACCGGTCCCGGTCGCGGACCCGTCATGCGCGGCCCGCGCCACCGTCAGGCCCGCCGGGACCGGCGCGCCACGTGGTTTCAGCCCCTCCTGATCACACCAGCCGGATCACACCGTTCAGTTTATCAGCTTCGGCTTTGCGATGTGGGTGGCCTGTTTCGGCATCACACCCAGACGGCGCGCGACCTCTGTATAGGCATCCGCAAGGCTGCCAAGGTCATGGCGGAACACGTCCTTGTCCAGCTTCTGGCCGGTCTCGATGTCCCACAACCTGCAGCTGTCGGGTGAAATCTCATCCGCCACGATCAGGCGCTGATAGTCGCCGTCATAGACACGCCCGACCTCGATCTTGAAATCGACCAGTCGAATGCCGACACCGTACATCAGCCCGGACATATAGTCGTTCACCCGCAGCGCCAGCGCCACGATATCATCCATGTCCTGCTGGCTGGCCCAGCCGAAGGCACCGATGTGTTCCTCTGTCACCAGCGGATCGCCCAGCTTGTCGTCCTTGTAGCAGTATTCGACGACCGGGCGCGGCAGGGCGGTGCCCTCTTCGATGCCCAGACGCTTGGACAGCGACCCGGCGGCATAGTTGCGCACGATGATTTCCAGCGGAATGATCTCGCAGGCGCGGACCAGCTGCTCACGCATGTTGAGACGCTTGATGAAATGCGTCGGCACGCCGATGCCGTTCAGGCCGACCATGAAATATTCGCTCAGGCGGTTGTTCAGAACGCCCTTGCCCTCGATCACGTCCTTCTTTTCGGCGTTGAAGGCGGTCGCGTCATCCTTGAAGTATTGCACGATGGTGCCCGGCTCGGGGCCTTCGTAAAGGATCTTCGCCTTGCCTTCGTAGATTTTCTTGCGCCGTGCCATGAGGGCCCTTTCCGGGAAACAACGAAACCGCGCCGAAGCGCGGTGTGCCGATGCCATAAGCCATGGGAGCCGCCGCTGCAAGAGACTGCCCGTCGCGTATGGGCCGCTCCACCGGGCCCCATGGCGAGCCGGCCACGCCGCGCGCCGACCGTCGATCCCGGCAAACCGCCGCCGCGGGGGGGCGCGAAGTGGTTTCTATGCCGCAGGTCGCCTGCGCAGCCTTGCGAAGCGGCCTCGGGGGCGGCATACCTTGCACAAACCATTTTTCCCGAGGGAGCGAGAGCAATGACCACCTTCGATGACCGCGAAAACGCGTTCGAGAACAAATACGCCCATGACGAGGAAATGAAGTTCCGGGCCGAGGCGCGCGCCAACAAGCTGCTGGGCCTCTGGGCGGCGGAACTGCTGGGCAAGACCGGCGACGACGCCAGCGCCTACGCCATCGCGGTCGTCAAGGCGGACTTCGAAGAAGCCGGCCATGAGGACGTGGTGCGCAAGGTCGCGGGCGATCTGGGCGACAAGGCCACCGCGGATGAGATCCGCGCCAAACGCGGCAGCCTGCTGGTCATCGCCAAGGACCAGATCATGAAAGAGGTCTGACCAAAGGTCGGACCGGAGACCAAGGGTCGGGCGCTTTGCGACCGGCCCTTTTGCTTGCGCGGCACAAATCCGGGCTGGCGCAATCCCCTCAGACGTGACGCCCGTTCAGCGCCGCCGCAGCGCGGACCACGCCAGCAGTACCACGCCACCGATACCCCCCCGCCGCTATCCGGCAATCCTGCCGCGCCGGGCTTCTTCTCTGTAAAAATCCCCCGGGGGGGACGCCCGCAGGGCGGCGGGGGCAGCGCCCCCTTTTCCGCCACTGGACATTTACGGGGCGCTCTGCACAGATGCGCGGCGGAACGAACAGGACCATTTCCCATGCACGATACCCTGCGCGGCTGCCTCTGGATGACGGGCGCCATCGCCTCTTTTACGGTGATGGCCATTGCCGGGCGGGCGGTCAGCCTTGACCTCGACACCTTTGAGATCATGCTGTTCCGCTCGTTGATCGGCATCGTCATCGTGGTGGGGGTCGCGGGCCTCGCGGGCCGGTTGGGCGATATCACCCGCCGCCGCATGGGCACCCATCTGCTGCGCAACATCTTTCACTTCTCGGGCCAGAACCTGTGGTTCTACTCGATCGCGGCGATCCCGCTGGCGCAGGTCTTTGCGCTGGAGTTCACCTCGCCGTTCTGGGTCATGGTGCTGAGCGCGCTGATCCTGTCAGAGCGGCTGACCCCCAATCGTGTCGCCGCCGCCGTGGTCGGCTTTATCGGCATTCTGATCGTCACCCGCCCGTCACCGGAAACCGCCCATATCGGCCAGTTGACCGCCGCCCTTGCGGCCATCGGCTTTGCCGGGTCCGCAGTCTATACCCGGCTGCTGACACGCACCGAAAAGATCACCTGCATCCTGTTCTGGCTGACGGTCATGCAGGCGGCCTTTGGCCTGATCTGCGCCGGGATCGACGGCGACATCACCCTGCCTTCCCTGGCTAGCCTGCCCTGGGTGGTGCTGATCGCCTTTGCCGGGCTGGTGGCGCATTTCTGTCTGACCACCGCTTTGTCGCTGGCCCCGGCCACGGTGGTCATGCCCATCGACTTTGCCCGTCTGCCGGTGATCGCGATTGTCGGCGTGCTGCTCTACACCGAACCGCTGGACCCGCTGGTTCTGGTCGGGGCACTGGTGATCTTTGGCGCCAATTACGCCAATATCTGGTTCGAAACCCGCAAACGCGCGTGATGCCAAAAGGTTAACGCCCGCGGCCCCTCTCCGTTCAAGCTGTTACAAAAACGTGACGCTGCGTTGCGCGCGCAAAGGGTGACGTCCGGTCAAAGATTGACCGAACAGCCATCTCCCCCGTAGCTTTTGTCGCAGGAGACACCCCACGCTCAGGGGACGAGGGATATAAGAATGAAGAACATGCTTGTGGGGGCCAGCGTCCTGGCCTTGACCACCGGATCGGCTTTTGCCGCCGGACTCGATCGCTCGGGACAGAGCGCGTCCGCCATCTTTGCCGAGGACGGCAGCACCGCGCTGACCTTTGGCTTGGTGACGCCTTCGGTGACCGGCACCGATGCGGGCGGGTCCAGCTACGATGTCGCCAAGCGCTATTCGCAGACCGGACTGTCGTTCACCAAATCGGTCAACGCGCGGTTCAACTGGGCGTTCATCGCCGACAAGCCTTATGGCGTCGATGTCGATTACAACGCCGATCCGCTGACCTCCGCCCTGGGCGGGACCAAGGCGGATCTCAACAGCAACGCGATGACCATCGTCGGCCGCTACAAGATCACCGACCGCATCAGCGTCTTTGCGGGCATCGGCGCGCAAAGCATCGACGCGGATGTGTCGCTGAACGGTCAGGCCTATGCGGGGGCCATCGCGACCGCCGGTGTGGCGCGCACCGTGCCCGGCCTTGATCCGGCGACGCTGGGGGCTGCTTTGCGCGGCGATGCCGCCGCCGCCACGCTGATCGACACCACCTATGGCGCGGGCACCACCGCCGCACTGGGCGGCGCGGTTGCAGGCGCGGTCGGCGGGTTCAACGCCACCGGCGGCTATACCTTCCGGATGAAGGAATCCACCAGCCCGAACTACCTGATCGGCGCGGCCTATGAGATCCCCGATATCGCCCTGCGCATCGCGGGCACCTATCGGTTTGAAACCAAGCACACCGCCACCATCAGCGAAGGCCTGCTTGGCACCACTTTCGACGGCACCACACCGGGCTACGACGATGAGATCGACTATGTCTCACCGCAAAGCTTCAACCTTGAGTTCCAGACCGGGATCGCGGCGGGCACCCTGCTCACCGCCTCCTATCGCTGGACAGAGTTTTCGGCGGTGGACATCATTCCAACGCGGCTGGGCAGCGACCTTGTGAACCTCGACGATGCGCACCGCTTTACGCTGGGTGTCGCCAAGCGGTTCAATGATCGTTTCGCGGGTTCGGTCACGCTCAGCTATGAGCCGCCCACCGGCAACCGGACCGTGTCGCCGCTGGGTCCGACTGACGGGCTGAAGGGTATTTCCTTTGGTGGCCAGTTCACTGAGGGCCCGGTCAAGATCTCTGGCGGGATCAACTATTCCTGGCTGGGCGATGCAGACGCAGGGGTCGCCGGGATCAAGGCCGCCGAGTTCCGTGACAACCACGCGGTCGGCATCGGGTTCAAGGCCGAAGTGACCTTCTGATTCCTCTGCCTTTCCGGCATTGCGACAAGGACGCGCCCGGACCCGCATGGGTCCGGGCGTTTCCTGTTCCGGCGGGTGATGAAACCGCATTTTCCGGATCGCCCGCGCGCTGGCCCAAGGGTATCCAGATGCCATGACACAGACCTCTCTTTCCCCGCGCGCCTGGGCCGAACTGGTCCTGCTGAGCCTGATCTGGGGCGGATCGTTTCTGGCGATCCGCACGGCACTGGATGAAATCGGGCCGCTGACCTCGGTGCTGTTCCGCACCGGCATCGCCGCCGCCGTGCTCTGGCCGGTGATCCTGTTGCGCGGCATCCCCCTGCCCATGGGGCGGCGGGTCTGGGTCGCGCTGTTCGGGATGGGGTTGCTGAACAACGCCATTCCGTTTTCGCTGATGGCCTGGGGACAGTTGCATATCCCCACTGGCCTGACCTCGATCCTGAACGCCACGACGGCGATCTTTGGCGTGGTTGTGGCGGCGATGGTCTTTGCCGATGAGCGCCTGACGCCGCGCAAGGCGCTGGGGGTCGGTCTGGGGTTTGCCGGTGTGGTGACCGCCATCGGGCCGATGGCCCTGCTTAACCTTGACCTCACCTCGACCGCGCAACTTGCTGTGATAGCGGGGACATTTTCATATGCCTGTGCGGGGGCATGGGCGCGCATTCGGCTGAGCGGGCTGGCCCCGCTGGCCGCCGCCGCCGGGATGCTGACCTGCTCGACCGCGATCATGCTGCCGCTGGCGCTGGTGGCCGAGGGCGCGCCCTCCGTGGCCCTTGCCCCGGCCACATGGGCCGCGATCCTGTACTATGCGCTAATTGCCACCGCGCTGGCCTATCTGTTGTACTACCGGGTGCTGGCGATGGCCGGGTCGGGCAACCTGATGCTGGTTACGCTGCTGATCCCGCCCACGGCGATCTTTCTGGGCGCGCTGGTGCGCGGCGAGGATCTGCACACCGGGGCCTATGCCGGGCTGGCGCTGCTGGCGCTTGGGCTCAGCGTATTGGACGGGCGGCTGTATGCCCGTGCGGTCAGGGTTTGACGCCGCGCCGCGCCGCGCGTAGGTCATCCTGAAACCGGTTTTCAGGGAAAGACTTGCGATGCTCTACCCCAATGCCCGCGCGTGGCGCGATGCGCCGAAGAAACGCGTGGTCCTCTTTGCCATGTCGGGATTGGGAAAGACCCATGTGTCGAACCTGTTGCGCGGCACCGGCAGCTGGTTCCACTACTCGATCGATTACCGCATCGGCACCCGCTACATGGGCGAATACATCGTCGACAACGCCAAGCGGCACGCGATGCAGGTGCCGTTCCTGCGCGATCTGCTGATGACGGATTCGATCTACATCGGGTCGAACATCTCTTTCCATAACCTGACGCCGGTCTCGACCTATCTGGGCAAGCCCGGAAACCCGGCCAAGGGCGGCCTGCCGATGGTCGAGTACCGCCGCCGGCAGGCCCAGTTCGAACGTGCCGAACGGCAGGCGTTGCTGGACACGGAATACTTTATCTCTCGCGCCGAAGACCTCTATGGCTATCCGCATTTCATCTGCGACACCGGCGGCAGCATCTGCGAATGGGTCGATCCGGAAAATCCCGACGACGAGATCCTGACCGCGCTCAGCCAGCAGGCACTGATGGTCTGGGTGCGCGGCTCTGACGCCCATACGGACGAGTTGATCCGCCGCTTTGACAAGGCCCCGAAACCAATGGCCTATCGCCCGGATTTCCTTGCCGCCGGGTGGGCCGCCTATCTGGCGGAGACCGGCCTGACCGAGGACAAGGTCGACCCGGACGCCTTTATCCGCTGGACCTATGCCCGCGCGCTGGCGCACCGCCAGCCGCTGTACGAAGGCATGGCGCAGAAATGGGGCGTGACGGTCGAGGCCGAGGATATGGCCCGCGTGCAAAACGAGGAAGACTTCACCGACCTTATCGCCAGCGCCCTGCCCGGCTAGGTCTGCGGTCGCACGCGCCTTGTCCCGGCCCCGCCGATCCCCTATCTAACCGCTTCGCCGCAACAGGACCCCTGACATGCCCATCAAGCTGCCCTCCGACCTGCCCGCCTTTGACGTGCTCACGCGCGAGGGCGTCATGGTCATGGCAGAAGAGCACGCCGCGCGTCAGGACATCCGGCCGCTGCGCATCGGGTTGTTGAACCTGATGCCGAAGAAGATCCAGACCGAAAACCAGTTTTGTCGGCTGATCGGCGCCACGCCGCTACAGATCGAACTGTCGCTGATCCGGATGAGCGAGCATCAGGCCAAGAACACCGCCGCCGAACATATGGAGAACTTTTACCGGCCCTTCTCGGACGTGGCCGAGAGCGGAGAAAAGTTCGACGGGTTGATCATCACCGGCGCGCCGATCGAACATCTGCCCTTTGACGAGGTCACCTATTGGGACGAGCTGCGTCAGGTCTTTGACTGGACCCAAACCCATGTCCATTCCACCTTTGGCGTCTGCTGGGGCGGGATGGCGATGATCAACCATTTCCACGGGGTGAAGAAACACCTGCTGGAGGCCAAGGCCTTTGGCGCGGTGCGGCACCAGAACCTTGCGCCCGCCTCACCCTATCTGCGCGGTTTCTCCGATGACATGGTGATCCCGGTTTCCCGCTGGACCGAAATTCGCCGCGAAGAGGTGGCCGCCGCCGGACTGCCGGTGCTGATCGATTCGACCGAGACCGGCCCCTGCCTGATCGAAGATCCCTGCCACCGCGCGCTGTATATCTTCAACCATCTGGAATACGACAGCGGCACGCTCAAGGAAGAGTATGACCGCGACATAGAGAGCGGCACACCGATCAACGTGCCCGCCAACTACTATCCCGACGACAACCCCGCCCTGCCGCCGCAGAACCGTTGGCGCAGCCACGCGCATCTGCTTTACGGCAACTGGATCAATGAGATCTACCAGTCGACCCCGTTTGAGATATCTTCCATCGGGACGGCCCGCTGAGGGGCAGACGGACAGGACAGGAACAGTGCTGCGCATGATCGGAACGTTTCTTATTGCATCGCTGCTGGGGGGCGGCGTCTTTGTGCAGTGGCGTGCCGGGATTCGCGAGGCGGCGGCGCTGGACCGCTGGCCCGCCGTGGGCGCCTTTGTCGAGGTGGACGGCGTGCCGATCCACTATGTGCAACGCGGCAGCGGCCCGGATGTGGTGTTGCTGCACGGGGCCAGCGGCAACCTGCGCGACTTTACCTTCGATCTGGTGGACAAGCTGGCGCAGGATTACCGCGTGACGGTCTTTGACCGGCCCGGACTGGGCTACAGCGGGCGGCGCGAGATGTATCGCGGCGCGTTCAACACCAAGGCCGAGACGCCGCAGGATCAGGCGGCGCTTCTGGCCGCCGCCGCCGCGCAACTGGGGGTTCACAGGCCTGTTGTCGTCGGTCACTCCTTTGGCGGGGCGGTGGCGATGGCATGGGGTCTGGACCATGACGCGGCGGCGCTGGTCACGCTGGGCGGGGCGATCATGCCCTGGCCCGGTGATCTGGATTTTCAGTATCGGCTGTTGGGCCACGCCTTTGGCGGCGCGCTGGTCGCGCCCTTGGTCACCGCGTTCCTTGATCCGATGGGCACCCGCGATGCGGTTGCGGGAATTTTTGCCCCGCAAGACATGCCCGATGGCTATCTTGCCCACGTTGGCCCCGGTCTCAGCCTGCAACGCCCTGTCATCCGCGCCAACGGACGGCAGGTCTATCACCTGCGCCCCGCGCTGACCGATATGTCGGCCCGCTATCCCACCCTCGACCTGCCGGTCGAATTGCTGCACGGCACGGCGGACAAGACCGTGGGGTTCGACATTCACGCCGTGGCTGCGGCAAAGCTGTTGCCCGACGTGCAGCTGACCGCGCTGCCCGACGTCGGGCACATGCCGCAACACGCCCGTCCCGGCGCGGTGATAGAGGCCATCCACCGCGCCGCCACCCGCGCCGGTCTGCGCTGAACCCGCCACCCGAAGCGTTTGCGTTAATCCGATTAACATTCCATAGTACCGGTCACTTAGACCGACGGAGGCCCCCATGACGCTCCCTTTCGACGGCGCGATTTCCAGCTTTTACCAGAACGACGCGCCGAAACCGGTGCGTGAGGCGATCACCCGCGCCGACAAGGACGATATCCTTGATACCGGTTATCCCTATTCCGAGGGCATGAAGTCCAAGACCTACGACAAGGAAATGGAACGCCTTCAGATCGAACTGGTCAAGATGCAGGCCTGGTCCAAGGACACCGGCGCGCGCATCGCCATGGTCTTTGAGGGCCGCGATGCCGCGGGCAAGGGCGGCACGATCAAACGGTTTCGCATGAACCTGAACCCGCGCGGGGCGCGCGTTGTGGCTCTGGGCAAACCCTCGGACCGCGAAGCGACGCAGTGGTATTTCCAGCGCTACATCGACCACCTGCCCGCCGCCGGAGAAATCGTCTTTTTCGACCGGTCCTGGTACAACCGGGGTGTGGTCGAACATGTCTTCGGCTTTTGCGACAACGATCAGCGCGAGCATTTCTTCACCCAGGTGCCGGATTTTGAAAAGATGCTGGTGGATGAGGGCATTCACCTGTTCAAGTTCTGGCTGAACGTCGGGCGCGGCGAACAGCTGCGCCGCTTTCTCAAACGCGAGAGCGATCCGTTGAAACAATGGAAGCTGAGCACCATCGACGTCGAGGGGCTGGCCAAATGGGATGCCTATTCCACCGCCATTCGGGAAACGCTGGCCCGCAGCCACACGTCTGTTGCCCCCTGGACGGTGATCCGGTCGGACGACAAGAAACGCGCCCGTCTGGCCGCCATCCGCCACCTGCTCAGCCATCTGGACTATACCCAAAAGGACCCCAAGGCCCTCGGTTCGGTCGATACAAAGATTTTGGGCGGGCCGGAGATCTGGGAGGCCTGAGGGCCGCCCGCGCAGGATGATGATCAAGAAACGCGGATATCACCACGGCAACCTGCGTCAGGCGCTGGTCGATGCCGCGCTGAAACTGATCGAGGAAAAAGGCCCCACCGGCTTTACCCTGTCGGAGGCGGCCAAACAGGCGGGCGTCACACCCGCCGCCGTCTACCGGCACTTTTCGGGGCGGGAGGATCTGATCGCCGAGGCGGCGCTACAGGGCTATGAGATCTTTGCCGACGTGATGGACTATGCCTACAAGAAGGGCCAGCCGTCCGATCTGGCGGCCTTCGAGGCCACGGGCCGCGCCTATCTGGCCTTTGCGCGCAAATACCCCGGCCACTATATCGCGATGTTCGAATCGGGTGTCTCGGTGAACCATTCGCCCGAACTGGCGGCAGTCTCGGCCCGCGCGCGCGGCGTGCTGGAAAAGGCCGCAGAGCGGCTGTCGCAGCATATCCCGCCGGAAAAACGCCCACCTCCGGCGATGTTTTCGGCCCATATCTGGGCGCTGTCGCATGGGGTTGTCGAATTGTTCGCCCGCAACTCCCCCGGCAGTCAGGCGCCCTTCCCGCCCGAGGATTTGCTGGAGACCGGCATCGGCGTCTACCTGCGTGGGCTGGGTCTGTTGCCCGCCGACAAATGAGCCGCGACCACACCGCCGCTTTGGGTTAGAACCCCACAGGCAGAGTCGATGGAGCGACAATGACGAAAACCTTCTTTCTTGGCCTTGGCGGTCAGAAATGCGGATCGTCCTGGATACAGGCCTATCTGGCGCGGCAGCCTGGGTCCGATTTCGGGCGCTTGGGCGAATATCAGGCTTGGGAACACCGGCTGGGCGGAGTCTTTGCCCGCTACCGCGCGCCGGAACCGTCGTTGCTGGGCAAACTGCGCGCGCGGACCAAGGTGGCGCTTGGCGCGCCGGAACCGGCCGCCCACCTGCGCTGGCGTCTGCAAAGCGATGAGGCGGCCTATTTCGACTATTTCGCCGGGCTTCTGACCCAACCCGGCGTGACCCGCACCGGCGATATAACCCCGTCGTATTCGGCGCTCCCGGCCGAGGTGCTGTCACATCTGCGCGACGGGTTTTCAACACGAGGTATCACCGTCAAGGTTCTGTTTTCCATGCGGGATCCTGTGGATCGCTTGCGTTCGCACCTGCGGATGGAGATGGAAAAAGGCCGCCGTGCCGAAAGCGCCGAGAACGATGCACCGCTGGCCGCGTTCTACGCCACGCCAGAGGCCGAAGCCCGCACGCGCTATGATCTGACGCTGGACGCGATCGAGGCCGTCTTTGCCCCCGAGGACCGCTTTGTGACGCCGTTCGAGACGCTCTTTACCGCCAACGGGATTGTGGACCTGTCGCGCTTTGCCGGTGTTCCGGTCGACCCGCAGGCTGGCATGCGCGCGGTCAACAGCCGCGCCAAAGGGTCTGGCGTCTCTGAAGGCCTTGAGGCCGAAATCGCCCGCCACTATGCGCCGGTTTACAGGGCCGTGGCCCGCCGCCTGCCGCAAGTCGCCGAGGTCTGGCCCTCTGCACGGTTCGCGCTCAATAGCGCGACATGAAACCCGCGCTCACCAGCGCATGAGGCCGCAGTCGATCAACTGCTGCGGCCCTTGATAAGCCACCGAGTTCTCATCCAGAAATCCGTTCTCCGCGCCGCGCATCTTGTCCAGCAGTTCGGCGTAGTAGCGATATTTCGCAGCGGCATTGGCATGCGCGCCCCATTCCGTCGCGCGCGCGATCTTGTCCGCGAACTGCGCGGTAAAGACAAAATGCGCCACGGTCAGCAAGACGTCGGGCGATGGCGGCAGATTGCCATAATGCGACCCGGTCAGACGGCTATCGGCATCGCGACGCACCAGCGGCGTCTTGTGCCGGGGGGATTTCTGAAACTCCTGCGCCTTCTTTTCGCGCGAGGGCATCCACAGCCAATGCCACCCCCGGCGGACCACTTTAGGTTCGACGGAAAACATCTTGAAAAGACGTGCTGTTTTTGATTTCCCCATCAGGTCTGGCTGGCTGCCCCGGCGCAACTCTACCAGTTGCTCGGCCTGAAAATACGGATAGGCCGCGAGCAAATCCGCAAAGCTTTGCGGCAGCGCCCCCTCCAGCCCCGAGGCCGAGGCCGGAAAGAACTCCACCACCGAGGCCACCGCCGAAGGCGCGCCCTCTGACGCCAAGCAGGCGACCACCTCACCAATCGACGCCACCCCCGGCGGCAGGATCAGGAACTCATCCGCATCCACATAGCCAACAAAAGCGCCGTCAAAGAACAGGTGCGGCAACGCGATCTTGAAATAGGTTCCGACCCGTTCCTCACGCTCCGCGCCTTCGGGATCGCGATAGCGCAGCAACGCGCCGAATCCGAGGTCGGACTGCATGACGGCCACATCCGGCTGCGCCGACAGATACTCAAACGATCCGTCGTCCGAGGCATCGTCCCAGATCAGGAACTGCTCAAACCCGATGGCGCGGTGATGCGCCAACCACGCCGGCAGGAACCCCATCTCGTTTTTCATCGTGGAAAACAGCGTCAGCCGTGCCGGGTCTACGTCTCCCGACACCAGCCGCGCCAACCGGCCCGCATCCTCGATCCCGACGATGTCCATCCGCGCCCCCAGTTTCTTCTGTCTTCAAATATCCCGGGGGGCTTGCCGCAGGCAAGCGGGGCAGCGCCCCTTCCCACAAAACAAAAAAGAAGGGGCCCCAAAGGGCCCCTGCAATTGGATTGTCCGAAACGAATTAGCGCTTCGAGAACTGGAACGAACGACGCGCTTTGCGCTTACCGAACTTCTTACGTTCAACGACACGGCTGTCGCGGGTCAGGAAGCCTGCCGCCTTCAGCGCGCCGCGCAGGCTGGGGTTGTACAGTTGCAGCGCCTTCGAGATGCCGTGCTTGACCGCACCGGCCTGACCGGTCAGGCCACCGCCCTTGACGGTTGCCATGACGTCGAATTCGCCTTCGACACCGGCAACCTGCATCGGCTGGCGCAGGATCAGTTGCAGAACCGGACGCGCAAAGTACTTGTCCATGTCCTTGCCGTTCACCACAACCTTGCCGGAGCCCGGCTTGATCCAGACGCGGGCAACCGCGTCCTTCCGCTTGCCGGTGGCATAGGAGCGACCCAATTCGTCACGAACCGGCTCACGCGGAGCCTCTTCCATGACCACAACATCTTCGACGCCCGCAGCGGCGCCCAGCTCTTCGAGAGAGTTGATCTGATCAGCCATTATTTCGACACCCGGGTGTTCTTGGAGTTCATCGTTTTCACGTCCAGAACCTCGGGGTTCTGGGCCTCGTGCGGGTGCTCGGCACCGGCGTAGATACGCAGGTTGGTCAGCACCTGACGCGACAGGCGGTTGCCCGGCAGCATGCGCTTGACGGCCTGAAAGACCACACGCTCTGGGTGGGCGCCCTCAAGGATCTGCGCCTTGGTGCGCGATTTGATCCCGCCGGGGTGGCCGGTGTGCCAGTAAAAGTGCTCTTCGCGCTTTTTGCCGGTCAATTGGATCTTGTCCGCATTGACGATGATGACGTTGTCACCCATGTCCATGTGCGGTGTGAAGGACGGCTTGTGCTTGCCGCGCAGGCGCGTGGCGACGATCGAGGCGAGACGGCCCAGAACGATGCCTTCGGCGTCGATCACGATCCATTTCTTGTCGATGTCTGCCGGAGTCGCAGAGTAGGTTTTCATGACGTTACGTGTCCGTTCGATTGAGAAGGGCCAAGGCATGCGCCCCGGCCCGAAATCCGATTGCGCTGTTATACGCAGGCCAAATTTCCAGTCAAGCGCGTCACGTCTTATTTTATTGCTTAAAAACAGCATCTTACAATAATGGTAAAATAATACCCCAAAAACCCCTGATCTGACAAGGCCCCTGGCAATGGGCACAAGCCCTACTTGCGCCCTCTGCCCGGCACGGGCATCACATGGTGGCACCAGAACCAAGGTCCCTGCCATGCCCGCCCTCGGCCCCCTCTTGTCCGGACTTCTATTGTTTGCGATCGCCACCGCCTCTGGCGCGGGGGTCATACGCAAGATGGTCGAGGTCCACGAGGCGCGGCACGAGTTGAAACGCGGATCGGCCGGATTCCTGCGCACCATGGCGGGCTGGTCGATGATCGGTTTCTGGGGGATGGCCGTCTGGTTTGCCGCCACCATCATCGGTGACTGGGGCGCGTCCGGCGATCCGGGCGGCGCCGTGGCACGGTCCTGGCTGCGACTGGAGATCCTTCTGCACATCGCCAGCGCCCTGTCGGAGGCGGACTCGTGACCGCCCCCCGGACAGATCAGTCAGAGCTGCGGTGCCCGTCCTGCGGCGGTCAATGTGTTTACGACCCCAATGTGCAGATGTTGCAGTGCACCAGTTGCGGCACCACGCAGGGGCTGGAAAGCCCTTGGGACAGCGCCGCCAACGCCGAGACCGACTATCGCGCCGATACGCCCGAAACGCTGCCCCCCGACCTGCCCGACATGCGCGCCCACCGCTGCGAAACCTGTGGCGGCGAGGTGGTCTTTACCGGCGCGGCGCTGTCGGACCGGTGCCCCTATTGCGACGGCGCCGTGGTGTTGTCGACCGCCGATCACGGCTATCGCACCACCGCGCTGATCCCGTTCCGGGTGCCGGACAAGGCTGCGCAGACCCAAGCGCAGGACTGGGTCCGGGGCCGGATCGCGGCACCGCGCGGCCTGTCCGAAACCGTGGAAAAAGCCCGTGTCGCAGGGCTTTACGCGCCGTTCTGGACCTTTGACAGCCAAGAGGCGGTGGAGTATTGGGCCAGTTACACCACCGGCAGCGGCAAGAACCGAAGCAAGCACCGCACCAGCGGCCAGATGAAGATCGCCTTTGACGACCTGCTGATGCCCGCCAGCCCGCATGTCACCCCGCTGATCCGCGACGGCATCCTGCATCACTTCGACCCGCGCCGCCTGCGCCCCTATCGCGCCGGGTATCTGGCGGGGTTCGCCGCCGAACGGCATCATCAGAGCGTGGCACAGGGGCTTGAAGCCAATGAATCCGACAAACGGCTGCTGATCCGCAACCGCATCAAGGCGCATATCGACAAACGCGGTGTGTCGGACATCACCTTCAACACCGACACCTCGGGCATCCGCTATCGTCGCATCCTGCTGCCGGTCTGGATTCTGCACTATCGCTGGAAGGACAAGCCGATGAAGGTAGTGGTCTCCGGTCTGGACGGGCGCAGCTTTGGCGAACGGCCCTTTTGTCCGCGCAAGCTGACCTACTACGCCGCTGCTGTCAGCCTTGCGATCATCGCTTTCGGACTGCTCTGGGGCGCAGGCGCAGCACCGTAGCCGCGGGAACCGTCACAAAACTTTCTTCGCAGATGCAGCAAAAAGGGGTTGATCGACTCACAGGTCGGTCTTAGGTGAGCCTCACTTTCGGACCCGATCCCAACCCGGACGCCCAGCCACATGCTGGGCTCATGTGTCTTCGGGGGGCGCTAAGGGACCGACTGGAACGCACTACTGGATTGAAGGAGGAATGTCATGAAAGACATCAACCTCTTCCAACTGGGGTACGGTCTGGAGACAGGCGCCCAAGAGGAAGACACCACCCGGGGTCTCGCCCCCGCGAACGATTCCACATCCCCGCGCGACGTGTTCGACGCCGACCGCGATGATCATTTCATCCGTCGAGACGGCAGCGTCTTTGCTGGAACCCATCTCATCATCGAGGTGGTCGACGGGCATGGCCTGGACGACGAGGCGCGCATTCAGCAGGCCTTTCGTGACTGCGTGGACACCTGCGGCGCAACCCTGCTGCACATCCACACGCACAAGTTCAGCCCCCAAGGCGTGAGCGGCGTGGCGGTGCTGGCGGAAAGCCACATCTCGGTCCACACATGGCCGGAAATCGGCTACGGCGCGTTTGACGTCTTCATGTGCGGCGACGCGCAACCGTGGAAAGCGGTCGATGTTCTGGCCCGCGCCTTTGGCACCGCCGACGTGCGCGTCAAGGAACTCAAGCGCGGCGAAGGCGTGGTATCAGAGGCTGGCGTCGCGGCCTGATCGCTGTGCCCGACCCTGACCCGGACCAAGGGCGGCCCGTGCCGCCCTTTTTTCTTGACCCATCCCAATTGAGATGCCCGGCCTGCCTGCTGGTTTCGCGGCCGGGACCCGCAGGAGATCACAGATGACCGACTCGCCCGACTGGATGCGCGAACAGCTGCACGGCCACTACGCACAAAGCCTGACCGTCGACAAACTGTTGTACGACAGTGAGACCGACCACCAGCGCCTGCGCGTGTTCGAGAACGGCAGCTTTGGCCGTGTCCTGACGCTGGACGACGTGATCCAGACCACCGAGGGCGACAATTTCATCTACCACGAGATGCTGACCCACGTGCCGATCCTCGCCCATGGCGCGGCCAAACGCGTCTGTATCGTCGGCGGCGGCGACGGTGGTATGGCGCGCGAGGTGCTGAAACACGCCTCTGTCGATCATGTCACCATGGTCGAAATCGACGCCGGTGTGGTGGACTTCTCCAAACAATACCTGCCGATGCTGTCGCAGGGCGCCTTTGACGATCCGCGGCTGGATCTGGTGATCGCCGACGGAGCCGAATTCATGAAGGTCACTCAAGGCGGCTTTGACGTCATCATCGTTGACAGCACCGATCCGATTGGTCCGGGTGAGGTTCTGTTCACCGACACCTTCTACGGGCACGCGAAACGCGCGCTGACGCCGGGCGGTATCCTCGTCACACAAAACGGGGTGCCCTTCATGCAGGGCGATGAGCTGACCAACACCATGCGCGCCTTTCAGGCGCTGTTTGCAGACGCGACCTGCTACATGGCCACCGTCCCCACCTACGCGGGCGGCCCGATGGCCTTTGGCTGGGGCACGGACGGCGACGCGCGGGCGGTGCCGCTTGAGATTCTGCAACAACGTTTTTCGGACGCGGGCCTGACCACCGATTACTACACGCCCGAAGTTCACAAGGCGGCCTTTGCCCTGCCACGCTACGTGCTGACCCTGCTGCCGTGACAGTGGGGGCACTGCCCCCGCCGCTATGCGGCCCCCCCGGGAGGTATTTTACCAGAGAAGAAACCACGACCCTGCGCTTCTTCTTTGTCCAAATACCCCAAAGCACCGGCGCATACCACGCAACGTCACGGCTATGCGCACGGGCGATGCCGCCCCTATGCTGGCACCAACAGCCGCAAGGGAGCACAATTCATGTCCGAGACCGTCCGCGTCACCCGCGATGGCGCCATTGCCGAAGTCATCCTCAACCGCCCGGACAAGCATAACGCCGTCGATCTGTCGGTCTTTGAAGGGCTGGCACAGGCGGGAGAGGATCTCAAACGCGCCGAAGGGTTGCGCGCCGTGGTTCTGCGCGGTGAGGGGCCAAATTTCTGTTCCGGCATCGACACGTCGCTGTTCACCGCCAACCCCGACCCAAAGGCACTGATCGGAAAGATCCTTGAGGTGCCGGAGGGCGAGAGCGCCAATATGTTCCAAAAGCCCGGCACCGTCTGGCAGGAGCTGGAGGTGCCGGTCATCGCCGCGCTCACCGGCGTTACCTATGGCGCGGGGTTCCAGATTGCCCTTGGCGCAGACATCCGGCTGGCCGCACCAGACACCCGCATGTCGGTGATGGAAATCACTTGGGGCCTGATCCCCGACATGGGGATCACCACCACCCTGCCCCGGCTGATGCGCGCCGATCAGGCCAAGGAGCTGATCTTTACCGGGCGCGTGGTCGAGGCCGCAGAGGCGGCGGCGCTGGGTCTTGTGACGCGCGTCTGTGAGGACCCGCTGGCAGAGGCGCGCGCCCTGGCGCAGACCATCGCGGGCAAGAATCCCGACGCCATCCGCCGCGACAAACGGCTGGTCAACGACAGCTGGCAGATGGACCGGGCAGCGGCCTTGCGGCTGGAGGCCGAGTTGCAGGCAGAGGTCATCGGCCAGCCCAACCAGCTGGAGGCGGTCTTTGCCCGCATGCAAAAGCGCGCGCCGAATTTCAGGTGACGCGCTTATCCGCGCGCGGGCGGGATCGAATAGGTCAGTGAGGCATGGGCCACCGGCTGGGTCGTGCCCTCGCTGAACAGCAGCACATCGGTCACCGACAGGGCGCGGCCCAGTTTCAGCACCCGCGCCTCAGCCAGCAGGTCGACCCCCGCCACCGGTTTGCGCATGAAGTCGATGGAGCAATGGGTTGTCACCGCCAGCGCCTGTTTGCCGACAAACCCCATCGTCGCCACATAGGCCGCCACATCGGCCAGCGCAAACATCGCCGGGCCGGAGACCGTACCGCCGGGCCGCAGATGTTTTTCGTCGTTGAACAGGCGCATCACCAGCAGGGTCTCCTCCATCCGGTCGATCCCGAACATGCCCTCGACCTGAGGGAAGACCTCATCCAGAAACACGGTCATTTCTTCGGCGGTGATCTTGAGTTCCACGCGCTTTCCTCCTCTTTTGGGGGCAGCTAATCTGGCCCCAACAAGGAGGACAAGATGGAAATCCTGGAACGTCGCGACGCGGGTGGCATTGCCCATCTGCACATGAACGCGCCGGAGCGGCTGAACGCACTCTCGGATGAGATGCTGGCCGCCCTTCAGGCGCAGATCGATGCGCTGGCGGAGGACCGCGAGACCCGCGTTGTGGTGATCTCTGGCGCGGGCAAGGCATTCTGCGCCGGACACGATCTGAAACAGATGCAGGCGGGCCGACAGGCCGAGGATCGGGGCCGCGCCTATTTCGCCGATCTGTTCGCGCGCTGCGCCAGCGTCATGACCGGGCTGACCCGCCTGCCCCAGCCGGTTATCGCGCAGGTCCACGGCATTGCCACCGCCGCGGGCTGTCAGATGGTGGCATCGTGCGATCTGGCCATCGCGGCCGAGGGCACGCGGTTTGGCGTCAATGGCGTCAACATCGGGCTGTTCTGTTCGACGCCCATGGTGGCCCTATCGCGCAATATCCCGCGCAAGAAAGCGTTCGAGATGCTGACCACGGGGCGTTTTTTATCGTCGGAGGAGGCAGAGCGCGCCGGGTTGATCAACAAAGCCGTTCCGCACGACCAGTTGGAGGCCGCGACGCAGGAACTGGCGCAGACGTTGGCGGGCAAGCTGACGGCGGCGGTCAAGGTCGGCAAGAGCGCGTTTTACGATCAGATCACCATGGGGCTGGACGACGCCTATGCCTTTGCCAGCGACGTGATGGTCGAAAACATGCTGTGGCGCGACACCGATGAGGGCATCGCCGCCTTTCTGGAAAAGCGCGCCCCGGACTGGCAGGACCGCACAGGCGACTGACATCAACGGGATAAACCGCGCCCCTCTCCGGGCGTCCCGCAGGCGGCATGCGCGCTCCGCACGCCGCCCCTTGGGTCTTGGCGGGCCTCCGCCATGGGTCGGGCGGACCGGCCTCAGGCCCCGGCGGGCCAGACGAACCCCGGTTGCAGCGAATCGTAGACCGGGCGGCCGTCCGACGGCTTGGGATAGCCTTTGCTCTCATCCCAGAACGCGTGGTAGGTCGCGTCCGGGAACGCCGCATCGTCGTAGCCCATGACATTCGGAACGGCGACACGGATCCGCTTCATCTTGTCGTCCAGCATCAGCGCTGCACCGCACTCCGAACAGGTGCACAGCTCCAGCGGTCCGTTCGGGTTGTCCTTGTTGAACGGCTGCCGGGCGATCTTGTCGGGATGATCCACCTTGAGATCGCCATAGTTGAAGAACGCGACATGCGTGTGCTGCTGCCCGGTGACGGCCTTGCAGACGTTGCAATGGCATTCGTGGTTGTCGATGGGGTCTGCATCCGACGTCACGTGAACGTGGTCGCACCCACCCTGGTACTTGTTGGCCATTCTGTCCTCCCTGTTTCTGACAACGCCAAGCTTGGCGTCGGCGGTGAACACCCGGACTCATGCCGGGTGGCCGCAGTCCCAGTCTCGCGCAGAGGCCGCAATGGCGCAACATCGACTCAAGTCTGTCTCTGCCCCGGCCGTCCCGAGGGGGGCACCCGGTTTTGTACAAACCGACATTTTTCGCGTACAAGACCGACAATATGCACAATCTCCGCCGCCGTCTTGGCAGGCGGGTCCGGATGCTCTAGATGCGCGACATGACACAGGAACTGCATATCGTCGGCGGCGGCATGGCCGGCTCCGAAGCCGCCTGGCAGGCGGCCAATCTGGGCGTTCGCGTGGTGATTCACGAGATGCGCCCCAAGGTAAAGACCTTTGCCCATCAGACGGGCAACCTCGGGGAAATGGTCTGTTCGAACTCGTTCCGCTCGGACGATCACGAACAGAATGCCGTGGGCCTGCTGCATTGGGAGATGTTGCAGGCGGGCGGCTTGATCATGCGCACCGCCTATGCCCGGCGCCTGCCCGCCGGTGGCGCGCTGGCGGTGGATCGCGAAGGCTTTGCCGAGAGTGTGACAGAAGCGCTGACAGCGCACCCCAACATCCTGATTTCGCATGAGGAAATCACCGAATTGCCCGCCGACGGCCAGTGGATCTTTGCCACCGGACCGCTGACCTCTGCCGGTCTGGGCGCGGCGATCCAGCAGGAAACCGGGGCCGACCGGCTGGCGTTTTTCGACGCCATCGCACCCATCGTCTATGCGGAAAGCATCGACATGTCCGTGGCGTGGCGGCAATCGCGCTATGACAAGGGCGAGACCGAGGAAGAGCAAAAAGCCTATCTCAACTGCCCGATGACCAAAGACCAGTACGAGGCGTTTATCGACGCCCTTCTGGCCGCCGACAAAACCGAATTTCACGAGGGCGAGACAGCGGGATATTTCGATGGCTGCCTGCCGATCGAGGTCATGGCAGAGCGCGGACGCGAGACGCTGCGCTTTGGTCCGATGAAGCCTATCGGCCTGACCAATCCACACCAGCCGGACAACAAACCCTATGCCGTGGTGCAGTTGCGCCGGGACAATGCGCTGGGGACCTTGTACAACATCGTCGGCTTTCAAACCAAGATGAAGTACGGCGCGCAAGCCGATGTTTTCAGGATGATTCCCGGCCTTCACGATGCCAGCTTCGCACGTCTGGGCGGCATTCACCGCAACACCTTTCTGAACAGCCCGACGCTGCTGGACAACCAGATGCGCCTGCGGTCCAAGCCGAATATCCGCTTTGCCGGACAGGTGACGGGGGTAGAGGGCTACGTTGAATCCTCGGCCATGGGGTTGCTTGCCGGGCGCATGGCGGCGGCGGATATCCTTGGCGTTTCAATGCCTTCCGTCCCTCAGGACAGCGCCCATGGCGCGCTGATCCACCACATCACCGGCGGTGCCGAGGCCAAGACATTCCAGCCGATGAACGTGAACTTTGGCCTGTTCCGCCCGCTTGAAGGGTTGCGTGGGGGCCGCAAAGGCCGCCGCGAGCGCTATAAGGGCTATACCGACCGCGCCAAGGAGGTCTGGACCGACTGGCTGGCGCAGCAGGGGGTTGACGGACAGGCGGCAGAGTAGAACGCTGGGGACATGAGCAACCCGTATTTCGACAAGGTCTACAAGGCCCGCACCGAGGATGAGACCCGCGATCTGTATGACGGCTGGGCCGCGACCTATGAACAGGCCGTGCAGGACGAGGGCTATGCCACCCCGCGCCGCTGCGCAGAGGCATTGCATGCCACCTTGGGCGACGCCCAAGCGCCCGTTCTCGATTTTGGTTGCGGCACCGGTCTGTCGGGACTCGCGCTGCGCCTTGCCGGGTTTTCGACCATCGACGGCATCGACCTGTCTCCGGGCATGTTGGCGCACGCCCGCGAGAAAGACATCTACCGCACCCTGACGCCAATTGGCCCTGACGATCCGGTGCCCACCGGCTACGCGGCGGTCGCCGCCATCGGGGTCATCGGTGCCGGGGCCGCGCCTCTGGCCGCGTTGGACCGCATCTTCGAGGCGCTGGACGCGGGCGCGCAATGTGTCTTTTCCTTCAACGATCACACGCTCGAAGACCCGACATTCGAGGCGCTGGTGAACCGCTGGATCGCCGACGGACGGCTGCGCCAACTGTTTCGCGAACACGGGCCGCACCTGCCGGGGAAGAACATCAACTCCACCGTATATGTGCTTGAAAAAGTGTGAACTTCACCACGCGCTTTGCGCCATCCCCGACCGGGCCGCTGCATCTGGGCCACGCCTATTCCGCGATCCTCGCGCATGATTTGGCGCGCGCGGCCAGAGGGCGTTTCCTGTTGCGGATCGAGGATATCGACCGCACCCGCGCCCGCCCCGAATGGGAACAGCAGATTTACGACGACCTTTCATGGCTGGGCTTGGCGTGGGACGAAGACCCCTTGCGCCAGTCGGACCGGCAGGACGTCTATCGCGCCGGTTTGCAAGACCTCTGGTCGCGTGGGCTGCTTTATGGGTGTCGCTGCACACGGCGCGACATTGCCGACGCGGTGACAGCCCCGCAGGAAGGCGCGGAGCCGCCGCATGGGCCGGACGGGCTGATCTATCCGGGAACCTGCCGCCACCGCACTCCGAGAGAAGGCGCCAACCCGCCTGAGGGCATGGCGCTGCGTCTGGATATGGCGGCGGCGTTGAAATCCCTGCCAACCCCATTGGCAGGGTTCACCGAAACCGGTCCTTTGGGCGAATTGCCGGGGCGGCACGTGCCTGTCCCGGCAGACGAATTGATCTCAGGTGTCGGTGATATCGTCTTGTCCAGAAAAGATTTTCTTGGCTCTTACCATCTGTCGGTTGTGCTGGACGACGCCGCCCAAAAGATCACCCATGTCGTTCGCGGCGCCGATCTTTATGACGCGACCCAGATACATATCCTGTTGCAGGCGCTGCTGGGCATTTCAACACCCACGTACCTGCATCATCGCCTCATCCGGGACGAAAACGGTCGCCGGTTGGCCAAGCGGGACGACGCCCGCGCGATTGCCACCTATCGGGCCGAGGGGCTTACACCCACTGACATTCGCCTGAAGGTCGGTTTGTAACCCTCTGGAAAATCACCCTTCCATCGGCTTGGACAGCTCAACCTCGTCACCGTCCCGCACCGCCGTATAGAAACAGGACCGCCGGTTCGTATGGCAGGCCGGGCCGGTCTGCCGCACCAGAGCCAGCAGGCAATCGCGGTCACAATCCACCCGGAAATCAACCAGTTCCTGCACATGCCCCGAGGTTTCGCCCTTGATCCAAAAGGCCTGACGCGACCGCGACCAATAGGTCACGCGCCCGGTGTCCAGCGTCTTGGCCACAGCCTCGGCGTTCATCCAGGCCATCATCAAGACCTCGCCCCCCTCGGCATCCTGCGCGATACAGGGGATCAGGCCGCGATCATCATACTTTAGTGTCGAGGGGTCGAACGCCATGGGAAAAACCTTTTGCATCAGCGGCAGCGCTGCCTATGTATGGGGAACCCGCAGCAGGAGAAAGCCATGAGTGGCGAAACAGACCTGATCAAGCTGTATTCCGGTCGCATTCTGGAACTGGCCGCAGACATCCCGCACAACACGCGGCTGACTGCGCCTCAGGTCAGCGTCAAGAAACGCTCGCCGCTGTGTGGGTCTACCGTAACGGTCGATATCTCGATGCGGGATGGCAAGGTGTCGGACTATGGTCAGGACGTAAAGGCCTGTGCGCTGGGACAGGCGGCGGCATCCGTTGTGGGCGGTGCCATCATCGGACAGACGCCCGAGACGATCATGGCCGCCCGCGATGCCCTGCGCACCATGCTCAAGGAAGACGGCCCCACGCCGCCCGCGCCCTTCGACGGGCTTGAGGTGCTGCGCCCGGCGGCTTCGTTCAAGAACCGCCATGCCTCGATCATGCTGGCACTGGATGCCGCCTGCGAGGCGGTTCAGGAAGCCCGGCAAATTCATTCGGCTTAATCATCTGTTTGTCTTGCTGCCTTAAGCAGGGCGAAAACAGAGGCCGGCCATGCAGCATTCCACCGATTTGTCCGCTCCTGATCTGGACCGGGAACTGGCGCAACTCACAGAGGCCGCAACCGGCCTTGGCCGGGAAACCGTCGATATTGGCGGCTTTCTTCAGGATCTGGATAACCGTTGCAGTCAGCAACTGACCGAACTGACACAGGTCGGCAGTCAGACCGCCGACCTGTCAGAGGTCAGCGCCCGCATGCATGACGCTGTCCAGAAAATGTCGGAAACCGCAGAGATGACCCTGCAACGGGTGCAAACCTCTGTCCGCACCATCGGAGAAACCGGGCAGAACTCGCAGGTCCTGGCGGAATGGGTGCGCGCGGTCCATGCGGGCAGCGCCGAGGTTGAGGACATGCTGAACGCGGTCCAGACCTCGAACACACAGATTTCGGACATAGCGTGGCAGGTCCACATCCTTGCCGTGAACGCCAAGATCGAGGCCGCCCGCGCGGGACAGGCAGGCAAAGGATTCGCCATCGTCGCCGAGTCGGTTCAGGATCTCAGCCAAAAAACCGCCGAAGCCGCCAAGAAGATCGACACCACCGTCGCGCGGCTGGCCGAATGGATGTCTCGCCTCCACAGTGAGGCGCAAACCACCGCGTTGCAGGCGGACTCGGTCCTTGCAAAGGCAGATGACACCGATCGTGCGCTGTCGGAAATCGAACAGGGGATCGGGGCGATGCGCGGCGGCGCACAGGCGCTGTCGGACGAGGCGGCGCAGGCCAAGACCGCCGTGGACCGCACCCGTGGTGCCGTGGACCGGATTTCGGTCTCGGTGTCCAAGGTGGCCGCCGACGTGGATGAGGCGACGCGCCGCTGCTTTACGCTGATCGACACGTCCGAGGGTATTTTGCAGCACGCCGTTGCCCTTGGCGGCGATGGTGCGGACGGGCCGATGATCACGCTGGTGCAGGATCTTGCCGGACAGGTGGCGCAGGCCATGACGCAAGCTCTGGATCACGGACGCCTGACCGAGGCCGACCTGTTCACGCGCACCTACCGCCCGATTGATGGCACCGATCCTCAGCAGGTGCTGGCCCCCTATACCGGCGTTCTGGACAAGATCCTGCCGCCGATTCAGGAACCGGTTCTGGACCGGGACAAACGGATCGTCTTTTGCGCTGCGGTGGACACCAATGGCTATCTGCCGACCCACAACCGCAAGTTCTCACAACCGCAACGCGCCGACCCGGTCTGGAATGCCGCGCACTGCCGCAACCGGCGCATTTTCAACGATCGCGTGGGGCTGAAGGCCGGGCGCAATACAAAACCCTTTCTGCTACAGGTCTATCGCCGCGACATGGGCGGTGGCGAGTTTGTGATGATGAAAGACCTGTCGGCCCCGATCACCCTGCGCGGTCGGCATTGGGGCGGATTGAGACTTGCCTACAGGTTCTAGGCCAAGGTGCCCAAGGCCAAAAAAACCGCCGCACTCCGGGACAAGGAGGCGGCGGCAAGGGGCGTGTCGATCTGTAGGGCCCCGGATCGTGATCGGTTACAGGCAGGAAAACCGAGTTGGGGACAGGTTGTGGCACATCGGGACAGGTGACATGCGACAGATCCGGGTTACAGACACGCAGGCAGAAACTCAGAGAACGGAAGGCAGGTGCAGCGCGCCGAAAAAGATCACCGCAAGAGAGATGACGCCAAGGGCATCCTGCCAGAGCGTCGCGTGCTGGCGGTGCAGGGCGGTCTTGACAGTCTCGATCATGGCGCGTCTCCAATGTTCCGTTTGTTGACCCTTTGTTCTCATATCGTTAACGCGTTGTAAAGAACTTAATGAGAACATTTGAGAACAAAATGCGTTCTCCGGGGTGAGCCGCCCCTGTCGCACCCCGCGCGGGCCCGTTCAGATCGATGTCACCCAACGCCAATCAGCCGGATCGCTTCATCCTGACGCATCAGCCAGAGCAACTGGCGCGCCGCCTGTCCTCGGGGGGTTTTCAACTCGGGATCATCGGCCAGCAGGCGGCGGGCATCCGACTGCGCCACCGCCATCAACCCGGCCTGCCGTTCAAGGTCAGCCACACGAAACCGGGGCAGCCCCGATTGCGCCACCCCGATCACATCCCCTGCCCCGCGCATTTCAAGATCCACCTCAGAAATGCGGAACCCGTCTTCGGTCTCGCGCAGGGTGGTCAGGCGGCGCTGTCCGCCCTCGGACAGCGGCGGCTGATACATCAGCAAACAGGTTGAGGCGGCGTCGCCCCGCCCGACTCGCCCGCGCAACTGGTGCAACTGCGCCAGCCCAAAGGACTCGGCCCGTTCGATCACCATGATCGAGGCATTGGGCACGTTCACGCCCACCTCGATCACCGTGGTCGCCACCAGAACAGAGGTGTCGCCAGCAACAAACCGCGCCATGGCGGCGTCCTTGTCCACTGGTGGCATCTGGCCGTGCACCAGCCCTACAACCCCCTCCCCCAGTGCCGCGCGCAGGTGTTGAAACCGCGCCTCGGCGGCGATCAGGTCAGAGCTTTCGCTTTCTTCAACCAACGGGCAAACCCAATAGGCCTGCCGCCCCTCGGTCACGGCCTGACGCAGATGATCGACGACCTCTTCCATCCGTTCATTCGACAGCAGCGCGGTTTTCACCGGTTTGCGCCCCGGCGGCTTTTCGTCCAGCACAGACACATCCATGTCGCCGTATTGCGCCAGCGCCAGACTGCGCGGGATCGGCGTGGCGGTCATGACCAGCACATCCGCCGCCGCCCCCTTGCGGCCCAGTTCCATCCGCTGGCGCACCCCGAACCGGTGCTGTTCATCGACCACCGCCAGCCGCAGATCGGCAAACTGGACGTCTGCCTGAAACACCGCATGGGTGCCCACGAGGATCTGGATATCGCCCTGCGCCAAGGCCCGCAGCTTGGCCGCGCGCTCTGCCCCCTTGTCGCGCCCGGTGAGCAGTTCCAGCACAACACCGGCGCTTTCGGCCAGCGGGCGCAACCCTTCAAGGTGTTGACGGGCAAGGATTTCTGTCGGGGCCATCATGACGCCCTGCCCGCCTGCCTCAACCGCCGTCAGCAGTGCCATCAGCGCCACCAGCGTTTTGCCGGACCCCACGTCGCCCTGCAACAACCGGTTCATCCGCTGCGGCACCCCCATGTCCCCGGTGATCTCGGCGATGGCGCGGGTCTGCGCGCCGGTCGGCGCATAGGGCAGCGCCGCCAGCACCCGCTTGCACAGGCGACCATCGCCCCTGCTGACAATCCCGCTCGCCCGGCGGCGGTGCGCACGGGCCAATGCCAACGTCAATTGATGCGCCATCAATTCGTCATAGGCCAGCCGGGTCCGCGCCGGGGCGGTCGCGGCCAGATCGCGCAAACCTTCGGGCGCATGGGCACGGCGCAGGGCCTCGGCCCAATCCGGCCAATCCTCGGCCTCTTTTTGCGCGGGGTCAATCCACTCCGGCAGGTCCGGCGCGCGGGTCAGCGCATCCGCCATCGCGCGCGCCATGGTCTTTTGCGTGACATTGCCGGTCAGCGGATAGACCGGCTCAAACCCCGGCAGGTCATCCGCCTCATCGGGATGCAGCATATGGTCAGGGTGGACCATCTGCGGCACCCCATCGAACAGTTCGACCCGGCCCGACAGGATACGCCGCTGGCCGGTTGGCAACATGCGCTGAATGTACTCGCCATTGCCCCGGAAAAAGACCACCTGAAACCGGGTGCGGGCATCATCGGCCTCAACCCGGTAGGCCCCGCCCTTGCGCGATGCCGCCCGGTGGCGGCCAATCGTGGCCTCGACGGTGGCGACCCCCGGCAGATCGACGTCCAGCACGCTGTCGCGCAGCGCCCGGTCGATGCCCGAATACGGCAACGTCATCAGCAGGTCGCGGGGCGTCTCGATACCCGCACCGTCCAGCGCCTGCGCCGTCTTGGGGCCGATGCCGTCCAGCCCGGTCAGGTCGGCAAACAGCGGCCAAAGCGTCTCGGGCCGTCCGCTCATGCGCCGATCAGCTCCAGCCAGCCATCCTCGTCAAGGACCGTCAGGCCAAGGTCGCGCGCCTTTTGTTCCTTGCTGCCCGCGCCCGGACCCGCCACGACAATGTCGGTTTTCTTCGAAACCGACCCCGATACCTTGGCCCCCAGCGATTCCGCCCGCGCCTTGGCCTCGGCCCGGGTCATCCGCTCCAGCGAGCCGGTGAACACCACTGTCTTGCCCGCCACCGGGGAGCCCTCTGTGGCGGGGCGTTCCGGCGGCTGGATGTCCAGATGCGCCACCAGACGGTCGATCGAGGCGCGCTCTTGTGTGTTGGCCAGCGCGTCCGACAAGGACAGCACCAAGACGGACCCGATGCCGTCGATCCCGGTCAGCTCCGCCCAGCTGTCCATTGCGGCCTCCGGCAGGTTCCGGTCAGCGATGGCGGCGTCGCGGGTTTCCTTGATCCGGGCGCGGCGGTTTTCTTCCGCAGCCTGCACGCGTTCACCCCGCTCTGCCTCATCCGCGGCGCGCTGCGCCAAGGCCGCAGGCCGCGCAGTGTCGACGGCGTGGGCCAGCGCCTCCCAACTGCCGAAATGCAGCGCAAGATCACGCGCCGCCGCCTCGCCGACGTGTCTTATGCCCAAGGCAAAGATCATCCGGGCCAACGCGATATGTCGCCGGGTCTGAATGGCCGCGAACAGGTTGGCCGCCGATTTTTCTCCCCATCCGTCACGATTTTTCAACCGGGCCAGCGTTTCCCCGTCGCGCGCCTCAAGGGTGAAAATATCGGCAGGTTCGCGGATCGAAAGCACCTCATCGCCGTGGAACATCTCGATCTGCTTGGCCCCCAGCCCCTCGATATCAAAGGCCCCGCGCGAGACGAAGTGTTTCAATTTTTCCACGGCCTGCGCCGGGCAGATCAGTCCGCCGGTGCAGCGGCGAATCGCATCGCCCTCTTCGCGGATCGCCTCCGATCCGCACTCCGGGCAGGTGGTCGGAAACAGGTAGGGCTGCGCGTCTTCGGGGCGTTGCGACAGGTCGACATCCGCCACCTTGGGGATCACATCCCCGGCGCGGTAGACCTGCACCCAGTCACCGAGGCGGATGTCCTTGCCGTCACGGATCGTGTTGCCCTGGCTGTCGCGCCCAAGGATATAGTCCTCATTGTGCAATGTCGCGTTGGACACAACGACGCCGCCGACCGTCACCGGCGTCAGCCGCGCCACCGGGCTGAGCGCGCCGGTGCGCCCCACCTGAATGTCGATCGCCTCCAGCCGGGTCCAGGCCAGTTCGGCGGGGAATTTATGCGCGATGGCCCAGCGGGGTGTGGTGGAGCGGAACCCAAGCCGCCCTTGCAGGCCCAGATCGTTGACCTTGTAGACCACCCCGTCGATGTCATAACCCAGCGTCGCGCGCTGCGCCTCGATCCGGGCGTAATGCGCCAGCATGTCATCGGGTCCATCGCAAAGCTGCGTCAGCGGGTTGGTCTGAAACCCAAGACCTGCAAGCCGTTCGATGGCGCCGATCTGGGTTTCGGCCAGAGGTTCGGACAGTTCCCCCCAGGAATAGGCGAAGAATCGCAGCGGCCTGCTCCGCGTGATTTCGGCATCAAGCTGGCGCAGTGACCCGGCGGCGGCGTTGCGTGGATTGGCAAAGGCCTTGCCGCCCCGGTCCGCCTGTCGCAGGTTCAGCGCCTCGAAATCCGCATGGCTCATGTAGACTTCGCCGCGCACCTCCAGAACGTCCGGCGCACCGGTCAGGGTTTGGGGAATATCGCCGATGGTACGGGCATTGGCGGTGACATTCTCGCCCTCGGCCCCGTCGCCACGCGTGGCCGCCTGCACCAGCATGCCGTTCTCATAGCGCAGCGCAAGCGACAACCCGTCGATCTTGGGTTCCGAGGTATAGGCCAGCGGAGCTTCCCCCGCCAGCCCGAGGTATCGGCGAATCGACGCGTCGAAATCGGCGATATCCGCATCCTCAAAGGCGTTGGACAGCGACAACATTCTGACACTGTGCCGAACCTTGGAGAACCCTTCGGCCGGGGCCGCGCCCACCTGTTCGGTCGGGCTGTCCGCGCGTTTCAGCGCCGGAAAGCGCGACTCGATCTCGGCATTGCGCCGTTTCAGGGCGTCATAATCCGCATCCGAAATCGCTGGCGCATCTTTGCCATGATAGGCTTGGTTCGCCTCGGCCAGAACATGCGAAAGAGACGCAAGCTCCTCTTGCGCCTCATCCTCGGTCAGGTCCGTGACCGCTTTTTCATTGAACGGTGTTTCACCCATCCCCGCCCCCGCATTTGCACCTGACAGAGTGATAGGCGCGCGCCGGGAGGAGGTCCAGCGCTCAGCCGTTGGCGGCGATGGCCTTGGTTTCGTCCTGGCTGGGTTCAGGATCGCGCAGGACATAGCCACGGCCCCAGACGGTCTCGATATAGTTGTCGTCGCCGGTCGCCTCGGACAGCTTTTTGCGCAGCTTGCAGATAAAGACGTCGATGATCTTCAGCTCCGGTTCATCCATACCGCCGTAAAGATGGTTGAGGAACATTTCCTTGGTCAGCGTTGTCCCCTTGCGCAGGCTCAGCAGTTCCAGCATCTGGTATTCCTTGCCGGTCAGATGCACCGGCTTGCCCGCGACCTCGACCGTTTTCGCGTCAAGGTTGACCGATATCTTGCCCGTGCGGATGATCGACTGCGAGTGCCCCTTCGACCTGCGGATGATGGCGTGGATGCGCGCCACCAGTTCGTCACGGTGGAACGGCTTGGTCATGTAGTCGTCCGCGCCGAACCCGAACCCCTTGATCTTTGACTGCGTGTCATCCTCGCCGGTCAGGATCAGGATAGGCGTGTCGATGCGTGCCACGCGCAACTGGCGCAGAACCTCATGCCCGTTCATATCCGGCAGGTTCAGGTCCAGCAGGATCAGATCGTAGTCGTAGAGCTTGGCCAGATCGATCCCCTCTTCGCCCATATCGGTCGAATAGACGTTCAGGTTGGCGTGGCTCAGCATCAGTTCGATGCTCTTCGACGTGGTCGGATCATCTTCAACCAGCAGGATACGCATGTACTGTCTCCGGGCAATGTCATCGGTTGAGATACAACCTGAGCGAAAAAGGTTAACGCCCCCTTACCATAGCCGTCCGGACAAACAATTCAACTCAAGGTTGACGATATTTTTGAACACGCGTGACCTTCAGCGCATCTTCTCCGTGCCGGGTGGCGGCCTTGACCCATTCCAGCAGTTCCTCGTCGCTGAGGCTGTAGTGGTCCTTGGCCTGATCATGGGTCAAAAGCCCGAAAGTGACAGCCTTGACCACCGCCGCCTTGCGCGAAGCGACCCATCGCCGGGTTTCTTTCGGTGGCAGGTCGGCGCGGGTCATGGTGCTGCCGTCGGGCAGCCTTACAGCACGCGGACCTTCGATCTTTTTCAGGTACATCTTCCGAACTCCAACACTTCGGTGGCGGCCATAAAGGCATGCGGCACTTAACGACCCCTGAAACGCCCCCTTGTGAGTAGTTCGGATTTTCCTATATTCCGCGCATTCCAAGGAGACACGTCATGCCCCTCGACACGCGCCCGCTGAATTCGCTGGGCCTGCCCAAGCCGCCGTCGCAAACCCGTGTGGTCGTCGCCATGTCCGGTGGCGTCGACAGTTCCGTGGTCGCCGCGATGCTGAAAGACGAAGGCTATGACGTGGTCGGCGTGACCTTGCAGCTCTACGATCATGGGGCTGCACTGGCCAAAAAGGGCGCTTGCTGCGCCGGGATCGACATCCACGACGCGCGCCGCGTGGCCGAGGAAATGGGCTTTCCGCATTACGTCCTCGACTATGAAAACATCTTCCGCGAGGCGGTAATCGACGAATTCGCCGACAGCTATCTGGGCGGCGCCACGCCGGTGCCCTGCATCCGCTGCAATGAACGTGTAAAATTCAAGGATCTTTTGGAGACCGCAAAAGACCTCGAGGCCGACTGCATGGCCACCGGCCACTACATTCAGCGCATGTCGGGCGAAAACGGCCCGGAACTGCACTCCGCCGCCGATTCGTCCCGCGACCAAAGCTATTTCCTGTTCTCGACCACGCCGCAGCAACTGGATTTCCTGCGCTTCCCGCTGGGCCACCTGCCGTCAAAGGATGAGACCCGCGCGCTGGCCGCGAAATACGGGCTGAGCGTGGCCATGAAACCCGACAGTCAGGACATCTGCTTTGTGCCCGACGGCAACTATGCCGCCGTGATCGAAAAACTGCGCCCCGGATCGGCGGAACCCGGTGAGATCGTGCATGTGGACGGGCGCGTGCTGGGTGCGCACAACGGCGTGATCCACTACACCATCGGCCAGCGTCGCGGCCTTGGCATCGGCGGGCTGGCCGATCCGCTCTATGTGGTGAAACTGGACGTGGACACGCGCCGGGTCATCGTCGGCCCCAAGGACCTGCTGGCCACCCGTACGGTGCCGGTGCGCGAAATCAACTGGCTGGGCGACACCCCCTTCACCGGGCAAAAGGAATGGCACCTGAACGTCAAGGTCCGCTCCACCCGCCCCCCGCGTGAGGCTATCGTGCGCCCGATCTCCGAGACCGAGGCCGAAGTCGAACTTCTGGTGGCCGAAGAAGGCGTCAGCCCCGGTCAGGCCTGCGTCTTCTACGCGCCCGAAGGCTCGCGCATCTTCGGCGGCGGCTGGATCTGGCGCGGGCACTGAACGTCAGCCCCCCGCGGACCGCCTCAGGCTTCTTCTTTGCATAAATACACCCGGGGGAGCGCAGCGACGGGGCAGCGCCCTGCCCCGAGACGGTGGCCAAAGGCCACCGTCGAGACATCCGGCGCGCCGCAAGGCGCACATTTGGATTACCGAAAGTTCAGGCGCGCGCCAGCACCAGCACCGCGTTCAACCCGCCAAAGGCAAAGGCGTTGGACAGCACCACATCCACCTCCGCCTCGCGCGCCACATTCGGCACCACGTCCAGTGCGCATTCCGGGTCGGGTTCCTCATAACCGATGGTGGGCGCAATCACCCCGTCCTTCAGCGCCATCAGGCAGGCCAGCAGCTCCACCGCCCCGGTGCCGCCGATCAGGTGGCCGTGCATCGACTTGGTCGAAGAAATCATCAGATCATCCGCATGGGTGCCGAACACATCCGCAACGGCGGCGCATTCGGTCTTGTCGTTGGCCGCCGTCCCGGTGCCGTGGGCGTTGATATAGCCGACCCGATCCTTGGCCACACGCGCGTCCTTCAATGCGCCGGATATGGCCCGCGCGGCGCCATGTTTCGACGGCATCACGATGTCGGCGGCGTCCGAGGTCATGGCAAAGCCCAGCACCTCGCCCAGAACTTCCGCTCCACGGGCGCGCGCGTGCTCATATTCCTCAAAGACAAAAACCCCGGCGCCCTCGCCCTGCACCATACCGTTGCGGGTGGCCGAAAACGGACGGCAGGCGTCCTTGGACATGACGCGCAGCCCTTCCCAGGCCTTCACCCCGCCAAAGCACAGCATCGATTCCGACCCGCCGGTGATCATCGCCGTACACATGCCCGACCGGATCATGTTGAACGCCTGCCCCATCGCGTGATTGGAACTGGCACAGGCGGTCGCCACGGTAAAGCTGGGGCCTTTGACGTTGAACTCCATGCTGACATGGCTGGTGGCGGCATTGTTCATCAGCTTGGGCACGATAAAGGGATGGACCCGGTTCTTGCCCTCTTCGTAGACGGCGCGATAATTGTCATCCAGCGTCGTCATTCCGCCGCCGGAGGTGCCCAGCACCACGCCGGAACTGTCCGCCAGGTCGCCTTTGAATTCCAACCCCGACTGCGCCACAGCCTCGCGCGCCGCCAGCAGGGTGAACTGGGTAAACCGGTCATACAGCGCCATCTGCTGTCGGTTGAAAACCGTCTCCGGCTCAAACCCCTTGACCTGACCGCCGATGCGGATGGCCAGACGCTCGACGTCACGAAACTCCAGCTCGCCGATGCCGCACCGCCCCTCGCGCATCGCCTCCAGCGTGGCGGGCACGTCCTGACCCAGCGCGTTGATTGTCCCCGCGCCGGTAATGACGACACGTTTCACGATGTCTGCTCGGCAATCAGCTTTTCGATGCCCTCGACGATCTTCGCCACCGACGAGATATCGAAGTCCGATTCCGAAGGATCGTTGGCGTTGAACGGCACCGAAATGTCGAATTTCTCTTCGATGGAAAAGATCGCCTCGACCAATCCCAGAGAGTCGATGCCCAGATCTTCGGGTGTGCTTTCCATCGTCACATCCGAAACGTCCAGCATCGCCTGATCCGCAATGATCTGAAGAACCTCTTTCTTGACGTCCATGACCTCGGCCCCACGCTTGTCCAGATTTGCCGGAGACTTAGTCATTTCCCATTAGCTTTGAAACCGATTTCTTGATTTCTGCGACGTCACGGAACAGCCGCGGAAGCCGGCGCAATCCCTTGTAGGACTCGACATGGGCGTCCATCTTCATCGCCGGATATCCCAGCATCACCCGGCCCGCAGGCACGTTGGACAAAACCACCGACGCCCCGCCAAGGATCGCGCCATCGCCGATCCGCAGGTTGTCCGACACCCCCGCCTTGCCGCCCAGCACCACGTTGTTGCCGATCACCGTGGACCCGGCCACCGCCGCGTTGGCGCACAGCAGGCAGTTGCGCCCGATCACGACATTGTGGCCAATCTGCACAAGGTTATCCAGCTTGGTGCCGTCGCCGATCCGCGTGTCGCGGATCGTCCCCTTGTCGACCGTTGACCCGGCGCCGATCTCGACATCGTCGCCGATGCTCACCGCGCCAAGACTGGCAATCCGCGCCCAGACCTGCGCGCTGTCGGTGCCCTCTTCGCCCAGAGAGGCGCGAGCCTTTTCCACGCCCGACACCTCTGGCGTGACAAAGGAAAACCCGTCACCGCCAATCACGACATTGGGCTGCGCCACAAACCGGTCGCCAATCGTGACCCGCGCCATGATCCGCACGCCGCTGTGCAAAAACGCGCCCGCGCCAATCACCGCGTCGCGCCCGATATAGACCTGCGGTCCGATGACGGACCCGGCACCAATCTGCGCCCCGGCCTCGATCACCGTAAACGGCCCCACCGACACGCCCGCGCCCAGATCCGCCGCGGGGTCGATCACCGTTTGCGGGTGGATGCCGGGGCCATAGCCCGCGCCGGGGTCCATCATCGCCGTCAGGCCAGACATGGCAAAACGCGGCCGGTCGGCCAGAATCGCGGCCTCCAGTCCCAGCGCCCGCCAGTCGGTGCCCGCCGCCAGCAGCGCAGCGCGCGCGCGGCCCCGGCTCAGCGTCTCGGTGTATTCCGGGCGCGACGCCAGCGCCAGATGGTCCGGCCCCGCGTCAGCCGGTTCAGCCAATCCGCTGACGGTCAGAGAAAGATCGCCCTCGGCAGTCATGCCGAGGGCGCTTGCGATGTCTTTGATGGTGAACGGCATGTGATCTCCCGGACGAAGCGCGGCTCTGTCCGGATGAGGTTTAGCTGCGACCCGACCGCAGGACCACCCCTTCGTCGTTCAGCGCGCGCCACAGGATTTCGTCCCGGCCGTAGACGTCGTTGCGATAGTTCATGTGGCCTTTCGCCTTGGTAAAGGCGGTCCGATAGATCAGGTGCACGGGAATCGGCGTCTCCAGCGGCACCTTGGTGTTCTGGCCGGACCGCAGCGTGGTCTGAAAATAGGTTTCGGGATCGTCCATCTGCCGCGCCAAAAGCGCATAGGCAAAATCATGCGGATCGTCGAGCCGGATACAGCCGTGGCTGAAGGTCCGCACCTCGCGCGAGAACAGATGCTGCGACGGGGTGTCGTGCAGATAGATGGCATAGGCGTTCGGGAACATGAACTTCACCGTCCCCAGCGCATTCCCCGGCCCCGGCCGCTGACGCATGGTATAGGGGAACGCCCCGCCTGAGGCCGCATAGGCCGCCGCAGATTCGCGGCTGACCACGCGGCCACGGTAATCCACGAACTCCAGATGCCCCGCCGCGTAGGGGTTGTTGCGCAGCGCCGGCAGGTATTCCCCCCGGATGATCGACTGCGGCACATACCAGTAGGGGTTGATGACCATATGTTCCATCACGTCCGAAAACTCGGGCGTGCGGCGGTCACGGGCCTGATGGCCGATGACCGACTTTGTTTCAAAGGTCAGCTTGTCGTCGTCGATGATCTGCGCGTGAAAGTCCACGAGGTTGACCAGAACGTGCCGCTTGCCGCGCCCCTCGGGCAGGTTCAGCCAGCGTTCCCGCTCCATCGCGACCATGATCGACTTCAGCCGTTCCTCGGGGCCGACGTTGATCGCCCGCATGGTATCGCCACCGGCAACTCCGTCCTCGGGCAAGGCGTGGTCTTCCTGAAACTCGCGGACCGCCGCCTCCATCTCGCTGTCATAGGACATGCTGAGCGACGGTTTCATGTACCCCATCAGGGTCAGCCGGTTGCGCAGGGCCACAACCGCGTTGCCGGTATTGCCCGGACGCAGACTGCCCGCAGAAACGGTCGGCCCCCAGCCCCCTTGCCGCACCTTGTGTTCCAGCCGCAGCTTGGCCCGCATCAGGCGGGTGTATTCCGGGCTGTTGGGCACCAGGCTGAGAAAAACCGCTGTCGGGTCTTCGTCGATCAGCCGGGTCAGCAGCATCTGCGGATCACGGCGCGGCAACTCACGCTTGATATCGTCGATGATCTTGCCGGGTTCCAGAACGCCGGATTGCAGGTCATTTGCAAACTGGATGAAGGTGCGGGTCAGTTCGACCTCAAGCAACCCGCGCGAACGGCCGTCGGACGCCTGCGCCATTCGGTTCAGCAGGCTTTGGGCATTATAACGGCGCACGGGCAGCCCGTGCACATCGGCCAGCGAGAACGCCTCGATCAGCGCAAGGCGGCGGGCGCGGTCCGCGTCCCCGGCCCCGGTCCAGATCGGTGCAAAGTCGCGGGCGCGGTAAAAGGCGGCAACGCTGTCGTCTTCGGCAATGCTTTCGGCCACGGCCTGCTTGAACGCAGTAACCTTCAGCGTCAGCCCGTCCTCCGCCGCCAGTGGCAGCGCAGCCCCAAGCCAAACGGCACCTGCTGCAACAACGGCCTGCAAAACCGCCCGTTTGTTCCTTATATGCATTCCCAAATCCTTCATCGACCAACCATTTCCCGAACATTCCCCGAAAACCACAGTGCATACAGCGCGCTACGTCTGTCTATTCACATTTGTGCCAACATGTCGACCGTGTCGAAACCGTGTCAACTCTGCGCAAACGTGCCACAGTTGCGTGACGGTGGGCAGAATCCCGCCAATTCCCCCTTGATCATTACAAATAACAACAAATCACTCTTTTTGAGGGACTCGATTCGTGTCATATACACCTTGGCATCTGGGGATAGATGGCAGATGGCGCACAACGTTGCGCCGACAGGTATACACGGCGACTACGGGACAGGCGCTCACATGACAGAGATGACTTCTGGCGGTTTCACGCGCCGCGCATTGCTTGGCGCATTTGCGGCCTCCGCTGTTGCGGCAGCACCCACCTACTCCAACGCGGCAGGCTTTCTGCGCGGTGCAGGCGACATCCGCCGCATCCGTATGTACTCCGGTCGCACCGGAGAACGGGTTGATATGATCTACTGGATCGAGGGCGACTACCTCGCCGACGCGATCAAGGAGATCAATTATTTCATGCGCGACTGGCGCAACGACGAAATCAAGTCAATCGACGCAAGAACGATCGACATCATGGCGGCGGCGCACAACCTGCTGGATGTGTCCGAGCCCTATATGCTCATCTCGGGCTATCGCAGCCCGTCGACAAACGCGATGCTGCGCGCCCGGTCATCGGGCGTCGCCAAGAATTCGCGCCACCTCTACGGGCAGGCGGCGGATCTTCGGCTGGCCTCCCGCTCGGTCGGCCAGATGTACAGTGCCGCCAAGGCCTGTGGCGGCGGCGGTGTCGGTCGTTACACCCGGTCCGACTTTGTCCATATGGACTGCGGCCCGGTGCGCAGCTGGGGAAGCTGACCCTACACCGTCTTATCCGTTTGTGCGGGCGTCCCATTGGGGGCGCCTTTTTTACGTTTGCCCGACCCTCTGCGACGCGCCCCTCTACGACGAGTCTATCAGCGGCCTCTGTCTCTTTGCGGACATCTTACATTCGCCGATCGGCCGGGGACGGGACAGTCAGGTATTCCATACACTGGCCATCCCGCACGCCCCGGTGTTCACACAGATAACGCGCGCACCCGCGTCGGGTTCCGCACCGTTGGGAATTTTTGTTCGGATGTTTGAAAGCCCCCTCAGAGGGGGAAATGGCGCGGTTGACGGGGCTCGAACCCGCGACCCCCGGCGTGACAGGCCGGTACTCTAACCAACTGAGCTACAACCGCGCATTTCCGCCGGGCGCATCGGGTTTCGGGGCAGTGTTGGCGCGGTTGACGGGGCTCGAACCCGCGACCCCCGGCGTGACAGGCCGGTACTCTAACCAACTGAGCTACAACCGCTTGACTGCCGCCGTGACCTCTTGGCCTTGGCGTGAGAGGGCTTCTAAGCGCAGGCCCCTGCCCCGTCAAGCGGTTTCAGCCCGGTTTCTGGCGCAATTTTTCCGAGGTTTGCGCGCCACACTCCGTTGCCGATTAGCCACGCCCATGCGACGGCGATTTCCCGCCTTCGGGAAATACCTTGCCATTTTTGAACGTCCCGGCTTGTGTCGGAGGGTCTGCTCGCCCGCCATTGCCAAGGTCGTATCATGTCAAATTTCTCGCGCCGGACATTCGTGTCCGCCGGCTCAGCCGCTCTTGCCTTTTTCCGCCCGGACACGCTTTGGGCCGCGCCTGAAATTTCCCTGCCTCAGGACATGGTGTCAAAAGACTGGGTAACAGTGACAGCGGTCAATACCGCGTCTCCGGTGGTGGCAATGACATTTGATGACGGGCCGCATCCGACCCTGACCCCAAGACTCCTCGATATGCTCAAAGCACGTGATCTGCGCGCCACGTTTTATCTTATTGGTCGCAGGGTCGTCACATGGCCGGATATTGTCAAGCGGATTGCGGACGAAGGTCACGAGATCGGCAACCACAGCTGGTCGCACCCCAACCTTGCCGGCTATTCGGACAGCTATGTCCTGAACCAGATCGACCGGACCTCGGATGCCATCTTCAAGGTAACAGGCCGTCCGCCGGTGACATTCCGCCCGCCTTATGGCGCGTTCACCCATCGCCAGCGCCAGATGCTGTACCGCTCACGCAGCCTGCCGACGATCCTGTGGTCGGTCGACCCGCAGGACTGGCGGCGTCCGGGCGCAAGCGTTGTGGCCAGCCGGATCCTGTCGCATTCGCGCCCCGGTTCGGTGATTCTGACCCACGACATCCAGAGCGGCACCGTCCGCGCCATGCCGCAGACCTTTGACGGGTTGACCGCGCGCGGCATGAAGTTCGGCACCATGAGTCAGATGATGGGCTGGCCGCTTTGGCAAAAGCGCAACTTCGTCCGCACCGTCGCCTCTGCCGGGTGATCCGGGCCGCGCTCTGATCCGCACGCTTTGCGTTCCCCAAACCACCGGCTTCGGCAGCGTCCCGGTCTGACGGTGCGGCCTATCTGTCGGGCAGCGGGATGAACTCGCTGTTGTCCCCCGGTGGCAGCTGAAAGCGGCCGGTCTCCCAATCGCCGCGCCGCCATGCCTCTTTGGCCTCGTCGATCCGCTCACGCGAGGAGGCGACAAAGTTCCACCAGATGAACCTGTCCCCTTCCAGAGTGGCCCCGCCCAGCATCATCAGCCGCGCCCCCTGCGCCCCGGCGCGCAGCGACACCCGGTCACCGGGCCGAAAGACCATCATCTGACCGGACTCATAAATTGTCCCGGCCACCTCGACCGCCCCCTCGACGACATAGACGCCACGATCCTCATGCTCTTCGGGCAGCGGAATTGCAGCCCCCGGCTGCAACACCGCATCGGCATAGAACATCTCCGAGGCCGTTGGCACCGGCGACCGCGCGCCCCAGGCGTTGCCAAGGATCAGCCGCACCTGTTTGCCTTCGCCGTCCATCTCGGGCAGCGCGTCCTTGGGGGCGTGGATGAACTCCGGAGCCGAATCCTCGTGATCCTTCGGCAGCGCGACCCACGTCTGAATACCGAAGAACGGCATCGGATCGGTCTGCGTGTCGTCGTCCGTCCGCTCTGAATGGGTGATCCCGTGTCCGGCCACCATCCAGTTGACCGCGCCCGGCTCTATCCACTTGTCGGTGCCAAGGCTGTCACGGTGATGCATCCGCCCACGATAGAGATAGCTGATTGTCGCCAGACCGATGTGCGGATGCGGGCGCACGTCCAGACCCCGCGTCGGCAGAAACTCCGCCGGTCCCATCTGGTCGAAAAAGATGAAGGGGCCAACCATTTGCCGCTTGGGTGCGGGCAAGGCGCGGCGCACCTCAAAGCCGCCCAGATCACGGGCGCGCGGAATAATCAGGGTGTCGATACTGTCCACCGCGTCTCCGGTGGGGCACTGCGGGTCCAGCGCGGGGTTCCAGCTCATGTTGCGTCCTCCTGTTCGCTGCTCGTCAAGATACACCCACACCAGCCGCACAAAACCCCGATAGACGCGAGAGAAGCGTTCGAATACGCACAGGTAAAGACGAGCCCGTTTCGTCACCCTGCCCCCTGACCCTGCCCCAAACCTCCGGTTTTGGACAGGCAATCGCGCCCGGCGACAATGCCGACATGGCAATACCTCCGTCCAAGACGCGCGCCCCGTGTCGTGTAGGTGTCCGCACACCGCGCCGGAATGCCCGGCCCTGCGTCGGCGGGGTCCGCGATTGACCACAGCGTCGCCGCCGGGCCGCGCCGGGTCTTGTTGCCAAGCGGACGGCTTGTTAGGGCTGTAGTGGCTCTGAGAGGAGGGCCATATGGACGACCAACAGGAACCGAATCCCGAAATGATCCGCTTTGGATGGGAAGAATGGGTTTCGCTCCCTGACCTCGGCCTGCCCGCGATGCGGGCCAAGGTCGATACCGGCGCACGGACATCGGCGCTGCACGCCTTCGACATCGAAACCTTTGGCCCGGCCTCGACCCCCAAGGTCCGCTTTACCGTCCACCCGGTGCCGGGGCGCGAGGATCTTGTGATTCCCTGCTCCGCGCGGATCGTGGACCGCCGCAACGTGACTTCCTCCAACGGAGAGACGGAATCGCGGTACGTCATCGCCTCGACCCTCCGCGTGGGCGAGGAAAGCTGGCGCATCGAAATCACGCTGACCGACCGCTCCACCATGGCCTCGCGCATGTTGCTGGGGCGCGAGGCGCTCAAGGATCACATCACCATCGTGGCCACCGACCGTTTTCAGCAACCGCGGCTGTCCTACGATGTCTACACCACCGCCCGCGTGCGTCAGGCCGCCCCGAACCGCAGCCTGCGGGTGGCCGTCCTCAGCCGGGAGGACAATTATTCCACCCGCCGCATGGTCGAAGAGGGCGAGGCGCGCGGCCACACGGTTGAGGTCATCGACACCACCCGCTGCTACATGGCGATCAACGCCCTGTCGCCAGAGGTGCATTACGACGGCAAACGCCTGCCGCGCTACGACGCGGTGATCCCGCGCATCGGCGCATCCGTCACCTCCTACGGCACCGCCGTCATTCGCCAGTTCGAGACCATCGGCACCTTCTGCGTGAACGGTTCCGAAGGGATCTCTGCCTCACGCGACAAACTTTATGCCCATCAACTGATGGCGCGGCACAAGATCGGTATGCCCAACACCGCCTTTGCCGCCTCGCCCAAGGACACCCAGTCGCTGATGCGGCTGGTGGGCACCGCGCCGATGATCGTCAAACTGCTGGAATCGACCCAAGGCAAAGGCGTGGTGCTGGCCGAAACCAAAAAGGCTGCCGAATCCGTGATCGACGCCTTTCGCGGGCTCAAGGCGAATTTCCTCGTGCAGGACTTCGTCAAAGAGGCGGCGGGAGAGGACATCCGCTGTCTGGTTGTCGGCGGCAAGGTCGTCGCGGCCATGAAACGCACCGGGGCAGAGGGCGATTTCCGCTCCAACCTGCATCGCGGCGGCTCGGCCAAAGTGGTGCGCATCACCAAGGAGGAACGCGACTCGGCGCTGCGTGCGGCGCGGGCGTTCAAGCTCAATCTGGCGGGGGTGGACCTGCTGCGCTCTGAATCCGGGCCCAAGGTGCTGGAAGTCAACTCCAGCCCCGGTTTCGAAGGCATTGAAACCGCGACAAAGAAGAACATAGCCGGGTTGCTCTATGAGCACATAGAGGCAAAAGTCCGCCCGACCCCGGTCAAACGGATCGTGTCAGACGACGATTCCTGACCCCCGGCGAACCGCGCAGGCCCCCGCGCAGCCTTCTGCGCGGCCTCCTGCGTATGCAGTCAAATTTCCCGCTACGCCTTTACCTGACTATCCCACTCGCCTATATCCCAAAGAACCGAGACCAACGAAAGACCATCATGACCGAGCCGAACCCGCAGATGGAAGGCGCTCCCCTGATCGCCCCGTCAAGCACCGACCACCCGCTTTACGACACAGTCGTCGAGGCGTGCCGGTCGGTCTATGACCCGGAAATTCCGGTCAATATCTATGACCTCGGATTGGTGTATACCGTCGACATCAACGACCAGAACGAGGTCAGCATCATCATGACGCTCACCGCTCCGGGCTGTCCGGTGGCCGGTGAGATGCCGGGCTGGGTCGCCGAAGCGGTCGAACCCTTGCCGGGCGTCAAACAAGTCGATGTGGATCTGACCTGGGAACCGCCCTGGGGCATGGACATGATGTCTGACGAGGCGCGGCTGGAACTCGGCTTCATGTAATGCTCCGCCGGGCCTGTTGCCTGGCGTCGAAAACATGTATCGCAGGGGCATTCATCAGATTGCCCCCATGCGCCCCATTCCCCTGACCCCTCCCAGCCTGATCACCCTCGTTCTGATGACGGTGCTGGGCATCGTCTCGATCAATATGTTCCTGCCCTCACTGGCGAACATGGCGACGGGCTTTGACATCTCCTATGCCCGCGCCAGCCTTGCGATTTCGCTGTTCATGCTGATCACGGCGGGGCTGCAACTGCTGATCGGGCCGCTGTCGGACCTCTACGGGCGCAGGCCGATCCTGCTCTGGTCGCTGGCGCTGTTCACCGCCGCCTCGCTGGGCACCGCGCTGGCCCCGGATTTCACCAGCTTCATGGTATTCCGCATCCTTCAGACCTCTGTCATCGCGGGCAACGTGCTGTCGCGCGCCATCGTGCGCGACACCTCGCCGCCAAATGAGGCCACCAGCCGTCTGGCCACCATCGGCATGGCCATCGCGCTGGGGCCGATGGTGGCCCCGGTGGTCGGCGGCTTTCTGGATCAGGCCTTTGGCTGGCGCGCGTCGCTCTGGGTCTTCACGGTGCTGGGCGGCGGTCTGTTCTGGCTGTGCTGGCGCGACGTGGGAGAGACCAACACCCGCCGCGGTCAGGGGGTCGCCGCGCAGTTCCGCAATTATCCCACCCTGCTGCGCGATGTCCGGTTCTGGTCCTACACCCTGTCGATGGGCCTTGGCATCGGCATCTTCTCCGCCTTTCTCGCCGGGACGCCGATCCTTGGTCAGGCTGTTTTCGGCCTTTCCGAAAGCAGCATCGGCGCGCTGGTCGGCCTGCCGCCATTGGGCTTTGTCGCCGGGTCGTTTGTCTCGCGCCGACTTGGCGGGCGGGTGGCCCCGGCCCAAATGGTGCTGGCCGGGCGGCTGGTCTCGGCTCTGGGCCTTGGGGCGGCGCTGCTGCTCTGGTCGCTGGACCCTGGCGCAACATGGCGCTTTTTCCTGCTGATGCCGGTCATCGGCGTGGCCAACGGGCTGAGCACACCGGCGGGCATGGCGGGCGCCATGTCGGTGCGCCCGGATCTGGCGGGCAGCGCCGCCGGGCTGTCCGGGGCGGTCATGCTGGGGTTCGGCGCGGCCATGACCTCGGTCGCCGGGCACCTGTTGGGCGACACGCCCGACCCGGTCCACCTGCTCTGGCTGCTCTGGGGCGTGGCGCTGAGCTCGGTGCTGGTCGCCCTGCCCGCCCTGCGGCCAGAGCCGCTCGTCTCGGCCTGATCGGGAACCACACCGGGCGCAGGTGCGTTGACGCCCTGATGCAACGCGCCGAGAACTCTGTCCCCCTGCTGCTGGCAACCCTCTGGCTGCTGCTGCTGGTCCCGCTTGCACAGGCGCAGTCCGTCACCCCGTGGTTTGAGGTCGAAACCCTCAACCCCGGCCTTGGCCCCACCCCCAACTGGCTGGACCGCAGCACGCCGCGCGCCACGATGGAATCGCTCCTGCGCAGCGCCCCCACTGACCCCGAGGGCCTGTCCCGCGCGCATCTTCTGGACCTGTCCGACCTCGCGCCAGAGGATCAGGCCGCCAACGGGGCCCGCCTCGCGCGTGAACTGCTGACCGTGATCGAACGGCGCGCCGTGCTGGACTGGGGGCAGATCCTTGACCGGCCCGACGCGCTGGACGCCCGTCAGACCTCCAGTTCCGCCACCGCAGGCATGAAACGCCGCTCCCTGCTGGTCTGGGAGATCGAGCTGGACGGCATTCCCGCCGCCATCCGACTGGACCGGATCAAACCGGCGGAGGGTAATCCGGTCTGGGTCGTCTCGCGCCAGACCGTGCAAAAGATCCCCGCGCTTTACGCCGCCTACGGCCCCTCGCAATATGAGGAACTGCTGCCCGAGGGCCTGCGCCGCCACGCCTTCTGGCGGCTGATGTGGTGGGAGGTTCTCGGCCTGCCGCTGCTGGTGCTGCTGGCCGGGCTTGCCGGTCAGGGCACCGCCGTCGCCCTGCGCGGGATCGGCCGTCACGCCACCCGCCGCATCACCCGCGCCGCCTTTCGCGCCGCGCGGCTGCCGATGGTGCTGGCCGCCGTTGCTCTGGTCCTTGCCTTCGGCACACAGACCGTCTTTGTCTTTTCCGGTCGTCTGAACAGCGTCTTGACCCCGCTCATCGCCGCCGGGTTTGTCACCGCCGCCCTGATGCTGATCGTCAATGTGATCGAGGTCATCCTCGACCAGATCACCGGCTTTGACGAACTCGACCTCACCCGCCAGCAATTCGACGAGGCCCGCACCCGCGCCACCCGCATCGCCGCCGTGCGCCGCATTCTTGTCATCATCGTCTTTCTGTTCGGCTTTGGCATCGTGCTGGCCTCGGCCAACCTGTTCCGCACCTACGGGTTTTCGCTGCTGGCCTCGGCGGGCGCACTGACCCTGATCCTCGGCTTTGCCGCGCGCACCATCCTGACCAATATCCTGGCCTCGCTCCAGATCGCGCTGAACCAATCCGCCCGCATCGGCGACCGCGTGGTCTACAAAGGCGCGCTCTGCCATGTGGAGCGGATCAACTTCACCTATGTGCAACTGGCCGACTGGGACGGCACCCGCCTGGTGGTCCCGGTCAGCGAATTCGCTGCCACCACGTTTGAAAACTGGGCCTTGAAAGAGCCGGAAATGCTCCGCGTGCTCAAGTTCAAGCTGGCACCAGAGGTGGACATTGACCGCCTGCGCCGCTGCTTTGAGGCGGTGCTGGACGATCTCGACCAAAGCGATCTGGACGACCGCGACAAATCCTCCGTGCGGGTGACCGGACAGGACGCCTTTGGCATTGATGTCTGGTTCATGGTCCCCTGCCGCGATCCCAACAGCTCATGGGACACCGCCTGCCTCGCGCGGGAGGCGCTGATCGCCCGCCTCACCAGAATGCAGGCGGACGAGGGCGTCACCATCTTTCCCGACATCGTGCCGCCCGTCGACAGCGTCGCGTCCAGCCGCGCCGCCGCCTGACAAGCCGCGCCGCCGCCCGGCCCCCCCTTGTTCTGGCTCACCGCATACCCTAGGTTTGCAGTCAGAAAAGGAGCATCCGATGTTCGGCATTCCCGGCCAATCCCCTGTCACGATCACCCCCGCCGCCGTGCGCCAGATCCGCAAGCTGATGGAGCGTGACAATCGCTTCGGGCTCAAGATCGGCGTCAAGAAAGGCGGCTGTGCGGGCATGGAATACACCATGGACTACGTCGATGCGGCGGATACCAACGATGAGGTGGTCGAACAGGACGGCGCGCGGGTGCTGATCGCGCCGATGGCGCAGATGTTCCTCTTCGGCACGGAAATCGACTATGAAACCGCGCTGCTGGAATCCGCGTTCAAGTTCCGCAACCCCAACGTGGCGGATGCCTGCGGCTGCGGCGAGTCGATCAAGTTCAAGGACGTCGAAGAACTCGCCGCCGAACAGGACGCCCAGGGGTGAGCGTCTCGCCCGAAGAGATTGCCTTTGCCAAGGATCTCTTTTCGGGCCTCGGAGCGATCACCACCCGCAGGATGATGGGCGGCCTCTGCCTCTATCACGACGGCACCATCTTCGCGATCCTGCACCCCGAAGGCGGTATATTCCTCAAAGGGGCCGGCCCCTTCATCGCCCGGCTCGAGGACATGGGCTGCACCCGCTGGACCTATACCCGCAAGACCGGGCAAAGCGCTGCCATGCCCTACTGGACCCTGCCCGGCGCGGCGCTTGACGACCCCGAAGAGGCGGTCTCCCTCGCCCGCGAGGCGCTGCGCCACCTCTGATACCCCGGCCACCTCTGATACCCCGGCCAAAGCCTGTTCCCCGGAGCCCTCCCTCGCTTGATGCCGATCAGAGCCGCCGCCCGTGCGGTGGCAAGGGGGCGCAGCCCCGCGCTTGCGCGGCTTGCCCTTGCCTCCGTGCGGGGGGTGGCTCAGGCAACAAGAAAGCGAGGGAGGGGTTTGGGGAACAGGCGGGTTTGTTCCCTGGTGACTCCTGAAGCGCCCAACGCGCCGCAAGGCGCGTATGACGGGACAGAGGCACGCGCCGCAAGGCGCACACCGCAGGACGGCCCCCACGCCGCAAGGCACGCCTCACGGGACGGCGTGCGGGGCGATCTGCGCGCCCGCAGGGCCGTCAGGAGCGCCGGACGGCGGCCCTCCCCCATGGGCCTGCGACGCCCCCACCTGTCACGTCGTCGCGCGCCGCGCACGCGGGCTTGACGCCGCGCGCTGCCCGGTGACACTGATCCGGAAAAACAGGGAGAGGCACATGCGACGCAAACTGGCTGCGGGCAACTGGAAAATGAACGGGACCAAGGCGTCTCTGGCCGAGTTGACGGCGCTGGCCGTCTCCGAAGGGGCCGCCGAGGTGCTGATCTGCCCCCCTGCCACGCTGATCGCGCTGGCGGCCGACACCGCCCCCGCCATCGCCTTCGGCGGACAGGATTGCCACGCCGCCGCCTCGGGCGCGCACACCGGCGATCTCTCCGCGCCACAACTGGCCGACGCCGGGGCCGCCTACGTGATCCTCGGTCATTCCGAACGCCGTACAGACCACGGCGAGACCGACGCCCAGATCCGCGACAAGACCCACGCCGCATGGGAAGCCGGGCTGACCGCGATTGTCTGCGTCGGGGAAACGCTGGACGAGCGCGAGCACGCCAACACGCTGGACATCATCGGCGGGCAGCTTGCCGGGTCGATCCCCGACGGCGCCACCGCCCACCGGCTTGTGGTGGCCTATGAGCCGGTCTGGGCCATCGGCACCGGCAAGGTGCCGACGCTTGACCAGATCGCCGAGGTTCACGGCTTTATCCGCGCCCGTCTGGAACGCCGCTTCGGCGCAGGCGTGGGCCGCTCGACCCGCATCCTCTACGGCGGCTCTGTCAAACCCGCCAATGCGGTCGACATCTTCGCCGTGCCCAACGTCGACGGCGCTCTGGTCGGCGGGGCCTCCCTCAAAGCCGCCGACTTCGGCCCCATCATCGAGGCCCTGAACAACGCCCCGATGGAGGCATAACGCCCTTCGAACACCCACCCCGGACCCCACACCCCCCGCCCCGGGCCTGACCCGGG